>JAQBOZ010000012.1 GCA_028287785.1 Chlorobiota bacterium | reverse complement strand
TGGGGACCTTCCAGGCGAAGTTGCTCGGGGTCGAGGGGACGGTGGCGATCGTATTCCACTTTTTGCCGTTGGTGGAGTACTCGATGGTGACGTTACCGGTGATATCGGTAGCGCTCCAGCGGATCTGTTCCGTCGAATCGATATAGAGAGATTCGCCGCCGTTCGGACGGAGGACCGTCATGGCCGGGCGGAGCTTGCGAGTGACCTCGAAGACCGCGTCGGACTGATCGGCGATGGCCGGTGAGCCGGAGAAGACCCTGACAAGGTAGTTCGGTCCGGGGTTGGCCGGAGCGGTCCACTTGTAAAGCCCAAGGCTTGCCGGAACTGTCTGCGCGACCGTGGTCCAGGTTGCCCCGCTATCGGCGGAGATGGCGACCGAGACGGAGGAGACGCTGGAGCTGATCCAGCGGACGGAGACGATATCACCCTCGGTGAATTTCTCGCCGCCGTTCGGAGCGATCACGCGAAGCGTCGGAACCGTAACGATCGGATCGACGACCGAGAACGTGCCGGACTCGCCGAAGAGCGTGATATCCCCGGCATCCACGATGCGGACCTTCGCCTGCTGTACCGCCTGGTTCGGGGCAAGCCAGTTATAGCTTCCCTCGGAAGCCAGCACGTTGGAAGCCAGCGTCTGCCAGTTGGCGCCGTTGTTGGTGCTCAACTGGATGTTCACCCTGCTGACGCGTGGCGCGTCCCAGATGATCTGCGTGGTCGTGCTGCGGACGATCCTGTCGCCGGCGGCCGGAGCGTAGACCGTGATCGACTTGGACGGCATCAGCTCGAACGAGCGGTCCGATTGATCGAACGTCTGCGGATGATCGATGTCCGTGAGACGGACAAGCGCCAGCTTGGTCGGGATGGCGACCGGCGTGAAGATGTAGGAGCCAACGCCCGCGGGGATCGTGGAGTTGATCGCCTGCCACGTTGAGCCGTTATCCGACGAGTAGTCGAGACGGAGCGTCGTCACGTTCTGCGCGTTCCAGGTAACCGCGACCGGCTGCGAGAGATCGTACTTCTCACCGCCGTTCGGCGAGATAACCTGCACCGTCGGCTTGACGATGGAGAGTCCGCCGATCGAATCGCGGAAGCGCGGGCGCTCCACGTTCGTGATACGGAGGCGCATGCTGGGCGATGCCGTTGCCGGGATCGTCCACGGATACTGGCCGAGATAGGCCGGCACCGGCGTGCCGTTCGGGACCACATTCAGCCACGTGATGCCTGCATCGGTCGAATACTCCAGCTTCACGTAATCGGTCGTCTGCGAGGTCCAGCGGATGGTTTCGACATATCCGGTGTACTCGGTGAGGTTCAGCGGGCTCAGTTTCACGAACGGCTGCGGAAGGATCGTGAACGAAGCATCGGAGACATCGTTGATCGTTCCGCCGTACACCTTGATCCTCGCCAGCCCCTGCGTGGTCGGCGCGTTCGGGACGATGAAGTTGAAGGTGTTCGTCAGCGGGCTGTTGACCGTGTTGGTTATCGTGTTGTCGACCGTGACCCAGGTGGAACCGTTGTTCGTCGAGTAGTCGAACTGGAGGCGCATCGCCGGCGGAACGAACTGGGAGATCCACTGTGCCTTGAGCGTATCGGTCGGCACAAGCACCTCGCCGCCGTTCGGGCTCATCATCGTGAAGACCGGAAGCACCAGCGAGAAGTTCGCGTCGGAGGAATCTCCCTCCCAGATGTTCTTCGCGCTCATCACGCGGACACGGGCGGTGCTGGTGATGTTGCTCGGCGTCGTGATGTTGAGCACGTTCGTCCCCTTCACCGTGGTCATCGCCCCCTTGGTGGTCCATGTGGAGCCGCCATCGGTGGAGAAGTCCGCGCGGACGTTCATGATGCGATTTGCCGAGAACGTGATATCGAGGCTGTAATCCACCGAGAACTTCTCGCCGCCGTTCGGTGAAATCACCGTGAGGCCGCCTCCGTTGAAGTCCCCATCATCGGCTCCCATATCCACCGCGAGGAGATCGCGGGTCTGTCCGTCGAAATCGGCCAGGATACCGACGTTCGTTCCAACGCCCTCACCGCGGAAGATCGGCTGCGGGTTGACATGGAGATCGCCGTTGACCGGATCGGTGAACGTCACCGGAGTGAAGACGCTGTTGGCGTCCTTGCCGGTGCCGGCGGCCCATGTGGGAAGCGTGGAGTAGTATGTGCCGACCCAGTAGCCGATTGCCGTGCTGGTGCCGCCACTGTAGAAGGAGTTATAGTTCGATGTCATTGTCCCGGCCGAGCTCACATAGATGTCGAGGTTCGAGTTCGATCCGGTTGACACACGATAGTTTGCGAGGATGTTGTCCCGCAGGTATATCGTGGCGCCGCTTGTGCTCCCTATCGCATACGATGTGCTGCTGGACGTGCTGGTTCCTCCGATATAGATCGAGTTATGATCGATATAGAGGGTGTAGGGCTCGGTGTTGTAGATGCCGTACAGCGAGCCGTCGTTGGCGACCAGCGAGATCATGTTGTTGTACAGCCATACCGGCGACGAACTCGTGATCCAGTCGTAGAAGCCATACTGCGTCGTCGTCGTCAACGCCGTGTTCAGACTGTAGATCTGGTTGAGCGCGAACGTATCGTTGAGGCTGGAGGAGTTGGAGTAGTAGACGGCGTACAGCGTGCTTGGCGTGATGCCGCCGTTGGCCGAGATATGGATCTTGTTGCGGATCATCTTCAGCAGCTGGTTGTAGGTGCTGACATAGAACCCGTAGGCCGTGTTGGAGCCGACGCCGAAGTTCACGATATCGTTGCCGTCGAACGTGTTGGAGGTGTTCATCGCGGTCGAAAGACCGGTCATATATACCGCCGCCACCGAGCGGATGGTTCCCGTCGGATCGCCGATCGTATTGTTGAGGATCGTGTTGTTGGAGTTGGCCGCGCCGCCGGCGATGTTGACGATGCCGATGGTGCTTGATGTCGCGGAACCCTCAAGGATCATGTTCTTGAGAAGGTTGCTGCTTCCACCATTGATGAACCGGACGGTCGGCGCTCCGGTGGAGCGGTTGATGACCGTCATGTTCTTGGTGGTTCCACCATTGGCGTTCGATCCATCGAAGATGAAGTTATGGGCGCCGCTGAGGTCGATCAGCGCGCCGGCGCTGGTGGCGTCGAGCGTCACCGTGGCACCGCTTGCCGGCTTGAAGGTCACCGTGTTGGTTGCGGTCATGCTGGCCGCGTTCGCGAGGGTCAGCGGGAAGGTCTCCGTGGTGGCATCATACGTGCCGGAGGCGATCAGGAAGTTCACCGATCCGCTTATCCCAAGGAAGTTAAGGTCGTTGATCGCCGAGGTGAACGACGTGTAGTTCGTCGCTCCGGCGCCGAGCTTGTTGATCGTATAGGTTCCGCTGAGCGCCGCCTTGACGGTGATCGTCCCGGTCAGCACGTCATTGCTCGCGTCGCCGTCGCCGGCAAGCTGCGTTGTGACCTCGATGGTATACGTTCCCGCCGCGAGCGAGCTGGTGCCGGACTGATTGCCGGTCTGGTTGAATGTCACCACCTGCTTGGAGCCGGAGGCAAGCGTCGTGATGGTCTGAATATCGTTGTACACCACCGCGTTGACGGAGTTCAGGATGCGGTAGCGGACGTTCACATTGTTCTGCACGTTCTGGCCGCTGTTGGCGACAACCGCCACCGGGCTGAAAAGCGTCGCGGCGCGGGTAAGGGAGCCGGCCGCCGGTGTGGTAAGCTGCACCGCCATGAAATCGTTCGGCAGCAGTGGGAGGAAGGTTCCCTCATCGGCGCCGATATCGGGCGTTGCCAGGTTGCGGGACTGGCCGTCGAAGTCCGTGGTCACGCTCGCGAGAGGAGTGCCGCCGGATTCAACAGGTGTGCGAACGGTCGGGGAGACATGAAGATCGCCGGTTGAAGGGCTGACAAACCCGACGATGCCGGTCACGCTGTTGGCGTCTCCGCCCGAAGCCGTGCGGAAGTCGGTAAGCGCGGTCCTGGCGCCCGTATAATAGCCCACGTAGGATGTGCTGAGGCCGGCCGTGGTCACAAAGTTATAGTTGGAGCTCCAGGTCGTCGTGGAGCTGACATACATGCCGTAGGCGGTGCCGGTGCGGACGTTGTTGAAGATGGAGTTGCGGACGTTCAGCGCGCTGGAGCTGCTCTTGTAGAGGGCGTAGCTTATGCGCGTGCCGGTCTCGTTGCCGCTCAGGTTGATCGTGTTGTGATAGAAGTTGATCGTGCCGGTGCTTGTCGCGAAGTAGATGCCGTAGTAGGTATGATCGCCATCCTCGCCGAGCGAGATCATATTGTTGGTGATCGTCGAGTTCGCGGTAGCGGTTGAAACCCAGTGATAGATTCCGTACACCGTCCAGTTGGCGGCGGCGGAGGTCAGCTTGTAGATCTTGTTGCCGTTGAAGACGGAGTTGATCGGGTAGCCCGGCGAGTAATCGGTATAGAGCCCGTACATCGTCGATACGCCCGATGGCGCCGCGATCGTCATGTGAACCGAGCAGCCGTCCACCACGGTGCCGGCCTGCTCCGCATAGGCCACCAGACCATATGCGCTGCCGCTGTTGCCGTAGTTGATGATATCGAGGTTGGTGAACTTGTTGCCGTTGTTCGGCTTGGCGCTGGTGCCGAAGCAGCCCACGCCCACGTTGCAGCGATAGACGCCGGTCGGATCGCCGACCACGCAGTTGGTCACCAGGTTGGAGTCATTTCCCGAGACGGCCGTGGTAACGCCGATAAAAACGATGCCGATTCCCTGCGAGGAGGAGAAGTTTCCCTGGCTGGCGCCCGCGCCCTGAAGATTGAGGTTCTTGATGACGTTCAGGTCGGCGTCGTTCCGAAGCCAGATTGCCGGATTATATGTGGTCTCCTGCTGGCGGATGGTCATATCCTTGGATGTTCCCCCCACCACGTTCGATCCATCGAAGATGAAGTATTTGGCGCCATCCAGCAGGAACACCGCTGTTCCCAGGTTCGTGGCCCCCGCTATCGTCACCGTGGCACCGACGGCCGGCTTGAAGGTGACCGTGTTGGTCGCCGACATGGTTGCAACGGAGTTGAGCAGATAGCCGGCGGCGGGCGGCGTATACGTGCCGCTACGGATGCTGAAGATGACCGGAGCGCTGACGCCCCTGGTGTTCAGGTCCGTGATCGCCGCGTCGATCGTGGCGTAGTTGGGCGTGGTTCCGCCGACCGTATATGTACCCGAGAGCGGCTGTGCCTGGGCCGCGACGCTCATCGCCAGGGCGATAAAAGCAATCGCAAACGCCGGCGCGCGCATCGAGTACATTCTCCGCGGCAGATTGCGGAGGAAGACGATAGCGTTGTGCATGTGGATCTCCTCTATGGAATGAAGGAAAGAAAGAATGTGCGATCGGCGAACAACGTCCGGGGAAGAGGGGGAAGTGGTCTACCCGGACGTTGACAAGGTCGATATCATAATGGCCGTGCCCGGATGCGGGCTGCGGCACCATGCAGGTTGTGCGTCCAGAGGCTGGATTTCGGCGTTTCCGGGAGCGCTCCGCTCCGCTCAGGCCCATGCCTGAGCCCGATCAGCCGATGGCGACTGCATCCGATCAGAGTAACCGGAGGTTGAATTGACAGAAAAAAATACACTACCCGGATGAAGGCATCGTGAATGGATGCCCTCACCGCTGAGGTAAGGCCGTTTCAGGACATAAAAGATCGTCGCAACACGCTCCTGATGGGAGGTGCCGGACGAACATTCACATCGCGTAACGGGCAGCCTGGAAAGCTACCGGGGAGATTACGGATTGATGGAGACGCTCGCGGTATTGTTCACACCAACTGAACAGAGAGAAGTATACCGTTCGGTAATATCGCATATTCAGATTCTGGATGCAATGAAAAGAAATTGCGGCGGACTGGATATATGGCGGATGCCGGGAGTCAGAGAGAGGCCGTTCACTGAAATAACGCGAAGTCGCGAGGGATATTCTTCCTGAATTTCCACGGTTTTTGAGGGAACTCCTGAGAGCTGTTTCGGCCGATTTTACCCCCACCGCTATTTATCGACTTTCGGTATCAATCTGCTAGAATGAACGCCATGCCGCTCATTATCCCGACCGCGTACTGCATCGGGTTTCCGGCCGGCGCTCCGTTTCCGGCGATTCCGGCACGGCCGAAGCGTGATTTCATGGGCATTTCGTGGCGCTCCGCATATTGCTGAATGCGCTGCCCCGGGATGTGAAAGCCGGTGGACCCGGGCAATGAAGAATCACCGCCGCCATTATTATAAGCCAATCGCATGTTCATTCAGGCTCCGCATTATTTATGCGCGTATCACCGATAACGCGGAGGAAATCATCATTCCATGCATAAATATCCTATTAACTGCATAAATATGAATATTGCCCTTGAACGTTCCGGCCGTGCAGGTGCCGTTCGGGTCCGGGAATAATCGTGCAGCATTCGGATGGTGGATGAGGTATTTATCGGGTGATCCGGATCATCGGCAATCCGAAGTAATTCGACGACCTGGCACGGTATGATATCCGCCTGCGCGTCGGCCTGTCGGGGAAGATTGGTGCCGCTGAAGCCGTTGCCGGATCATATTCAAACGACGAGAGCGGCCACCGTGATCGGTACGGGCCGCTCTCTGAACTCTCCCGGATGCCGAGCCGATCCGGTCGGGTGCTCACCAGCGTGGCTACAATGCCGCTAACGGATAGCGGTGATCGTTCCGCGCGCCACGGCGGTTCCGATCCTCAATTCATAAATGTATAGCCCGCTGACGAGCCCCTCGCCGTCGATCATATAGTACTGGATGCCGGCCTCGCGGTCGCCCAGATCCAGGCTTCTGACCAGCCGGCCGTTGCCATCGTAGAGATTCAGGGCCACACCCGCGCGGGTTTCCTGATTCCAGCGGAGTTCGGTGGTCTCGGAGAAGGGATTCGGGAAGGCTCCGAGGGAACGCGTGCCGCTATCGGCAACGGCAGCGTTGGCGATCCCGGCCGATGCCACCTCGATCGTGAAGGTCGTGTCGGAGATATCGCTCCGCGTTGTATCCGCGTGATTGCGTACCCGGATCAGCGCCGTGGTTGTTCGCGCCACGACCAGTGGAACTCTCCACGCATGCCGCCCGCCCGTCGCCGTTGACGCGATATTCTTCATCACCGGAAGCCAGTGCGCTCCGCCATCGAGTGAGTAATCGATATCAACCGCGATGATATCGGGGGGAGCACCCCAGGTGATCGGCTTCTCCTCGTTGCTCCTGAATATCTCCCCGCCGTTCGGCGATATCACCGTGATCCGCCCGCCGGACATCGGAACGATTTCAAATACGGAGTCGGATATGTCGCCGGCGTCCGGGCTTGTCACGCGCATCAGCGCCCGCGTGGTGGGAGCGCTCGGCACCGTCCAGTTGAACCTGTAGATGCCATCACCGGTCGCGAGCATGGTTGCCGCGTTTGTCCATGTGGTGCCGCTGTCGGTGGAGTATTCGACGTTCATTCCGGCAGTGATATCCATCGCCTTCCAGCGAACCTCCGTGGTTCCGCCCACCTCCAGCTTCTCGCCGCCATTGGGCGCGAGGATGGTAATGGCGGGCGTGGCGCGACGGGTGATCGCGAATGGATGCTTTGACATGCCGCTGATCATCGGAGCCGTCGAAACGATTCTGACGCGATATGCCATCCCCGGCATGTTGGGCGCGGTCCAGAGGATTTGTCCCTTGGCAGCCGGGACGTTTGCCTGAATGTCGGTCCATGTTGCGCCGTCGTCGGCTGAATATGCGATTGTTATCTCCGTAAGCCCGTTGGCGCTCCAGCGGATCGGAACCGTGCTTCCCTCCATATAGCTCTCGCCGCCGTTCGGCGCAATCACCGTCACCGATGGCCCCGCGGGGTCGTGAATCTCGAAGATCCCGGTCTCGCCGTGGAGCGTTGTGCCGGCCTCCCGTACACGGATTTTACCATGCGTGGTATTGCTGTCGGGGAGTGTCCAGACGAACGCGCCATCGATCGAGGGGATATCGGCCGCCAGCGTGTTCCAGGTCTCCCCATCATCGGGGCTGAAGAGGATATCGACGCGATCAATATGCGGAGCATCCCAGGAAATGACGGTCGTCGATCCTCTCGCAAAGCGATCGCCGGCGGCCGGAGTGTAGAGCGTGATCGACGTTGCGGCCATGATCTCGAATGGAGCATCGGATAGATCGCTGATGCGTGGGCGATCAGGATTTGTCAGCCGCACCAGGGCCTGTCTGGTCGGCATCATGGTGGGAACAAATGCATGCCGGCCGGCCGAGGCCGTGATATGATCGGCGACAAGTTCCCAGCTCTTTCCACCATCGGCGGAATATTCCAGCCTCAACATCGTGGCATTCCGGGCGTTCCATCGCACCGTTACCGGCATGCCGGGCTCGAATTTCTCCCCGCCATTTGGCGAGGCGATCCGAATTTCCGAACGGAGGATCGGGAATGATGCGCTGATGGTATCGGCATAGCGGGGCCGTTCATCGTCGATGATTCTGAGCAGCGCGTTGCCGTCGGCCATATCCGGGATCTGCCAGGGGAACTCGCCGAAGTATGCGGGCAGAGCCCCTCCCCCGGCCACCACGTTGAGCCATGTGGCGCCGTTATCGATCGAATACTGAAGTCGCACATAATCAGTGGTGATGGATGTCCATTGGATCGTGGCCGTTTCACCGGCAAAGAGGGCACCTCCCGGCACGGGCCGGGTGATCGTCACCCGTGGTCGCGGAAGGATGGTGAAAAACTTATCCGAGCGATCCATCTGCGTCCCTCCCACGATGGTGGCTCTGACCACGGCCTGTTCGGTAACCAGGTCGGGGACGATCCAGCGGGCAGCGTTGGTCGATGGGAGATTCAGGGAGGGCAGGCCCGTGGCAATCGCCCGCCAGGAAAGGCCGCCATCGGTCGAATAGTCGAGCATGAGCTTTACGTTCGACGGAATGGCAGTCGATGACCATGAAATCCGCGCCGTATCGCCGGGGACGAGCAACTCGCCGCCGTTGGGGGAAAGCAGAGAGAGGGCCGGGCGGAGTATCATAAACGGGGCATCGGAGGTATCTGCCTCGAAGCGGTTGCGGATGCTGACGACGCGGACCAGGGCGCGTGATGTTTCGGTATCCGGCATCATGACCGGAACGGCGTTTATTCCGGCCACTGCGCTTATGGTTCCCCGATCGATCCAGGTTGATCCCCCATCGAGTGATATCTGCACGTTCACGGTCATCGGCCGTTTCGCGCTGAACCGTACCGGTGCCGGATAGTTTACGATGCAGGTATCGCCGGCGTTCGGAACGATCACCGCCAGCGCGGCGCCATTGAAATCCCCTTCGTCGGCCCCCGCGTCCGGCGGATTCGCGCGCGTCTCTCCGTCGTGATCATCCCGGACCCCGGATGCCATGCCGATCGATTCGCCAGAAAAGACCTCTCTGGAGTTGACATGCAGATCCCCGCCGCCAACATCGGTGAATGTCACGTATCCGCTTACGCTGTTGCCATCTCCCCCCGATCCCCCACGCCATGCGTCAAGGCCGGCATGGATGCTCCCGTTGAACGAACCGATGGCGTTTCCCGTGAGGCCGGTGGAAAAGAGATTGTGATCGCTGATAAAACCGGTAGTGTTCGCGCTGATCAGGAGGTTGGTCGTGTCCCCCGCCGATGTGCGGACGTTGCTGAAAACATTGTTGCGGATGGTGGGGGCGGTCCCGGAGAGACGAAGATTGTTCGATATCGTCCGGCGCGTGGCGGTCCCGCCGATATGAACCGAATTATGCTCGATACATACCGGAGAGCCGGTGCCGGCATCGATATAAAGACCGTTCAGCGTTCCGCCGTTGGCGACAAGAGTGACCATGTTATCGAATATGGAGACCGGCGCATTTCCGGCAGTCGAAATATATATGCCGTTCAGTTCAGTGGTTGATTTTTCCGTATTGAGATCCCAGATTCTATTGTACGCTATGGTGTCGGCCTGACCGGCATCGTCCGAATAATGGATGCCATAACAAATATCGAGGCTGTTGATGCCGGTGATATTTGTCATTCGGATGATATTTCGGAGGATTTTGATATTTCGATTATTTGTGGCGATGGCAATTCCATATCCGCTTCCCGATCCACGCGCATAATTGATGATATCGTTGCCATCGATAATATTCTCGACATTGTCGTGACCAACGCTTCCGCGAGCATAGATGCCGACTCTGGAACGCGTGGAGCCCGATGAATCTCCGATTGTATTATGCGCGATGACATTGTTCGAATTTCCGATTCCACCGGAAATCGTGCTGGTGCCGATTTTGATGATCCCGGTTGTGGTGGCGTTGGAATTGCAGATCAGCACCATGTTTTTCACGGTGTTTCCGGTAGCTCCATTGATGAATTGAACTGCTGATCCGGTGCCGGAATTGATGATCTGCCAGTCGCGGGATGTGCCACTGGTCGTGTTTGATCCATCGAGCGTATAGAAATCGCCGTGGTCGATATCGATGATTGGAACGGAGAGGGAGCCCTGGATGATGACCACGGCATTCAGGGCCGGTTTGAACGTGACAGTATTGGTTGCGCTCATTCCGGTGATCGCGCGCAGCACATAGCCGCCGGCTGGTGGAATATAGGCGCCGCCGTTGATCCGAAATGTCACCGGACCGTTTATGCCACCTGATAAAGCTGCAAGCGCGCTGTCGATTGTCGGATAGTTCGCGCCCGCGCCGCCGATGGTGAAGGTGCCGTTCAGCAGGGCGTGCGCGGTGATGGCATGCAGCAGCATTGCCGGAAGAAGAACTGCGCGCGCTCGTCGTAACATCTCCCAGGTCGCGTGTTGCAATTCGCTTGATAAGGTGGTCATAAGCCTGGCCCGGTGGTGATTGTGGTGATAAATGCTCCGCCGGCGCACGGTGCGCCGCGCGGATGGTGATCGTCGGGTGAAAAAAAACTCCTTTCGTTGTGGCGCCGTCTGTGGATTCCCCGTCATTTCTGTTTACGAGGCTCCTCGGTGTGTTCCTGTCGATTAATTCCGTTGGTGTCGGAAGTGTGCCGGGATGATATCTGCCGTTTCGATATGAATAAATTTGTCGCTATATGATTTTCGATCGAAGATAATACACGGCTTCGACGTTGTTGCTCATCGTTGAGAAAAATGCTGTGAACGGTCTGTTTTCAAGAACGATTTATTTGAGAAATTCCTTACACATCTGGTGATGTCGGTGATTTTTATTTCTGAAAAGAATGTCGTTGGATGATTGTTTATTTGTGTGGCGATATCGTCAAGATATGGATCGGTAAATTGTTTTGTCGGTATAATGCAATGCCTGAATCCTGGCGCATGGTTGTACGCCATATCGTTCATGGAGCATTGTGCTGGATTGTGGGAATGACCGGAAGGGAGTCGCGGTGCTTGCAATCGTATTATCCGGGATTGCTTCTGTAGTAACGCTGAGAATTTGAATACTTTACAGGGTCGATTGATTTTTTTATTGGCAGGTTGAGCAGGTGGGGTAGAATTAACAAAAAACGGCGAGACACACCGTGTCCCGCCGCCACCCGGCAGAGAAATCCTGCCTCAGTTCTTTCGATTAATCATCAGAAAATTATCCATGTTCCTTATCAGCGCCACTACTCGCCCTTCCAGGTAGAACGTCTGCGAATCATCCACGGGGATGGGGCGGTAGCTTTTATTGGCCGGCTCCAGGACAATCCGTCCGGCGATATTGAAGAAGCGTTTCACGGTGGTCTCATCTCCCAGGCGCGCCACCACGATCTCCCCGTTCCGCACCTTTTCGGTCCGCCGCACCAGGATAAGATCATCCTCCAGAATTCCCGCCTCGATCATGGAATCGCCCCGTACGCGGAGGAGAAACACCTCCTCGGAGCCGATGAAATTCATATCGAGCATCATCGCCCCCTCGATATTCTCGATGGCGAGGAGCGGCGCGCCCGCCACCACCGATCCGACGATTGGAACCGAGACGGTGGGGAACTGGTTGTTCAGGCGGATGCCCCGGCTGCGGCCATCGCGACGGAGGGAGAGGCGACCCTTGTTTTCCAGCGCGGTAAGATGCTTCCTGATGGCGCTCTGATGGATGCGGAAATGCTCGGCGATCTCGCGCTCCGTGGGGGGCTGCTGGTGTTTGTGGAAAAAGGTCTCGATAAATTTGAGGATCGAGGCCTGGCGCGGAGTAAGTTCTTGCATAATGGGTCGTCGATTTGCTGGACGGCATGGCGCTCGCCGTGTCGGGGGACGCGCGGGGCGTACCGGGGGGAGCGAGCGATTGCAATAGTGCGGAGCGGCGTCGCTAGATTGTTACGATTCGGTCAGAGGGAGATGGATGCTGGGCCTGCTCCGGCGCGGTCTTCCCATGAACACCGGTGAGTAAACCTACGTTGCGCGCCCCAGATATGCAAGCGGAGCGGAAGCACGATCTCCGGGGGATATTAAAATCAGAGACCAAACGCATGATGCAGTTTTTCGGAATGGGAGGATATCGGTCGCGGGGGGTGATTGCGGCGGCGCTGGCACTGCTGGCGGTGGCGGGCTGCGCCAACCAGTCGGGGCCGGTTCACGATCCGTTTGGCGCGTATAACGCGCAGGGGGGATCCCGCAGGGGGGGGGACTTCTCCGGGCTGGAGGCGCAGGCGGCCGGATATCTTACGCCGACGACCTACAAAGGGCTTCAAGGCGGGTTTCTGACAGCTCCGCTGGAGCTTCCCGGTGGGAGGCTGGCGGTGGTGGCGCGTTCCGATGGGGGGACCATGCTGGGGGTGATCTATCGCGATACGCTGATCTGGAGCTATCACTACGCCGCCGATGAGCATCCGATGCCGGGGCTGGCCGCCGATTCCGCCGGCGTCATCTATTCGGTTTCCTCACGTGGGCTGCTGCGGGCCATCTCGCCCGACGGCAGGTCGCTCTGGGAGAAGGCGATGCCGGGGGATGCCGGGATCGTGGTGCCGGCGCTGCCGCTGGCGCTGGCGAACGGGGTGATCGTCGCCAGCTCCGCCGGGGTGATTGCGCGGTACGATCGCTCCGGCGCTGTCATCTGGAGCATCAGGCGCGGGGCGGCGGTGGAGGGGGCATTTGCCGCCGATCCTGTGCTTGGCGTTGCGGTGGCATTGACGCACAACGACTATGATCGCTCCGATACGCTGCTCCTGCTCGATCCCGCCACCGGCGCCGAGCGCTGGGCGCGTCCCGTGCCGGGGATGCGGATCGTCAGGGAGCCGGCGATTATCGGCGGGCATATCGTGATCGGGACGGCGACGCGACGGGATGATGACCGGCGCGAGCCCTCCGTGATGGCCTTTACCGGCGACGGGCGGGCAGCGTGGCGCGTGCCGCTTCTCCTGATGGCGCGCGGGTTTGCGGGGGACGGCGAGGGGAACACCTACATCTCCTGCGCCGGCACCGGCGTGCAGGCGGTCGGCGGGTCGATGATCTCCGTGGATTCAGCCGGGAAAAAGCGCTGGAGCGTCAGCCTGGAATCGGGGATTCCGGCACCGGCGGCGGTTGGGGCAAGCTGGGTCTACTTTATCGCCCGCCGCGACGGGCGCACGGGGCTCTTCACCTACAGCCACGACGGCGTGATCAGGAACTTCCTGCCGATCGACGTGCTCCCGGATGTCGTTTCGCAGATCATGATCTCCTCCTTCGGCGAGCTGACCCTGGCGGCGCAGGATGAGCCGGTTCTGCTCCGTGCCGCTAGTTAGCTCCGGTCCGTGATGACGGGGGTTGAATCCAGAGGCTGGTCTGTGGCACTGCTACAACTGATTCGCCCCGATGGGCCCGGAGAGACTGATCCCATCTATACCGACTTCCATCCCCAACTGCATCACTACCCTCCGGTCAGTTTAAGCGAAAGGTTAATAGGCATGTGATAAGTTCGCGGCATGAGCAACGAGGTATTGCTCCATATCTGCCGCCTCTGTAAATACTTTGGAACCACGTCTGAGCACTTCTGTCCTCTTTGCGGAACGGAGCTGGTTTCATCGTGCGGAGCCTGCGGCACTCTGGTGGCAAATCCCTTTGCTCGATACTGCGTGAATTGCGGGCATCCCCTTGCGCCTCTTCCAACTGGACGGACGGAATTGGACGGTGATAACGGCCTGTAACGCCCGAAAATTTTGTTGGAGCAGGGCAGCTCAGTGAGATTGAACCCTCCGGCGTTCTCTAGTCAATCCAAAACGGGGATGGATTCAGGGAGCGCCGGAATGGTTCATGAGAACCACCGATACCACACCCATCGATTGCGCCACGGCGCTCGAACCTTTCGAACATTTGCTCCCGACGACCATTACGTATGGTCAGGACCCCTCCGCCGGGGATCCCAAGCTGTGCAGCGGGATTCCCGGCGGCTCTTCTATACGGCCGGCGCGCGCCGCCGGATTCCTGGAAACGCCCTATGGGGCTGAAAACGGAGAATCCCGCCGGATAGCGCGGGATTCTCCAATAGTCGTTCCAGTTGTTCAGCGCGCGGGGATGCTTATTTCCCCTTCTTCGGCTCCGTCGATGCCGGGACGGGCGTTACCACCACATCAATCACCATCACCGGCCTTACCGGCAGCCCCAGCCTTGGGTCGGCAAGATCGGCGCGTTCGATTGCATGGACCACATCCATGCTCTTGTTGGTCGTGTCGCCGGTGACCACGCGACCGAAGATCGTGTAGCGCTTCTCCAGCTTGATGCTGTTGTTCAGCACGATAAAGAACTGGCTTGTGTTCGTGTTCGGGCCACGGTTTGCCATGGCAAGCGTTCCCTCCGCGTATCCCTGGCGGAAGCTGGGGGAGTTCGGGTTCAGCTCATCCTCGAACGGTTTTCCCCAGATCGATTTTCCACCAAGCCCCCACTCGCTCCGGCGGTTGGTATCGGTGGTGGTGGGATCGCCCGTCTGGATGACGAACTTCGGGATAACCCTGTGGAAGCGGAGCCCGCGATAAAAGCCCTGCTTCGCCAGGCCGATAAAGTTCTCCACCGCCTTCGGGGCATCCTCGCCATAAAGGTTTACATCGATATCGCCGAGCGTGGTCCTGATCACCGCGGTGTGCGTGACGATGGCATCGGTCTGCGCCGCGGCTTTCGTCGCGATGGCGATCGTCGAGGCCATCATCAGGATCGCGATGCTGAAAGATCTATGCATTGTGTTCATCCCCGCTATAATATCCTGTATCATCATGTCCTATCTGACACCGCTCCGCGCGATATGTTGAATCGAGCGGAGCGGATTCCGGATATCCCGGCGCCGGACAAACGTGGATGATGCCGCCGTCGCTCAGTATTTATGAGTCTTTACCGAGAGGATCTTCACCGGCACTTTCGGCTGCGAGTTCTCCCCCAGGTCCACGCCCTCGATTTTATGCACAATATCCAGGCCCTTTGTCACGCGGCCGAAGATCGTGTAGTTCTTCGGGAGCGTGGTGTTGTCGGCCAGCATGATAAAGAACTGGCTGGTGTTGGTGTTGGGGCCGGCGTTCGCCATTGCCAGCACCCCTTCCGCGTAGCCGCGCTTGTAGCTGACGGTGGCCGGGTTCAGCTCATCAGCGAACCGTCCGTTGTAGATCGACTCACCGCCGGTTCCCCATTCTCCCTTCAGCGCCTCGTTCTTCGTCTTGGGATCGCCTGCCTGGATCACAAATCCCGGCACCACGCGATGGAAGAGGATGCCGTCGTAGAACTTCTTATCGGCCAGTCCCACGAAGTTGGCGACGGTTTTCGGGGCGTCCTCGCCGTACAACTCCACCTCGATATCCCCCATGCTTGTCTTGATCACGGCCGAGTGCGTCACCGGCGGCTCTCCTTCCTTCCTGATCACGCCGTTGCCGCTTGAGCATCCCAGTACTACCGCGATGCCGGCAATCCCGACCATCGTCATAACAAGTGTGCGAATCTTCTGCTGCATTGCTGTCCCTTTCTATTGAATGGTACTGTGTGTTGAATTATTTGTGGGCCGCTGTATCGGCTCCCGTCTTCGCCGCCGACGCGGTGGCGGGGGGAACCTCGCGAATCCTGATCGTCTTGATCGTCGCCGGATGCTCGGGAAGCTCCGATGTCGCGCCGGTCTGCTCGATCTTGTGCGCCGCATCCATCCCCTTGCGGACGAAGCCGAAGATCGTATAGCTGTATGGGAGATGCGCCGCCCCGGCGGTGGTCAGCACGATATAGAACTGGCTGGTGTTGGTGTTCGGCCCGCTGTTCGCCATCGCCAGCGTCCCCTCCACGTATCCACGCCTGCCGCTCGGCGAGTTCGGGTTCAGCTCATCCTCGAATGGCTGTCCGTAGGTGCTTACGCCTCCCTGGCCCCAGATCGACCGCTTGGACTCATCCTTGCTCATCGGGTCGCCGGTCTGGATCACGAACCCCTGCACCACGCGGTGGAACGCAAGGCCGTCGTAGAACTTCTGCTTCACCAGCTCCACGAAGTTCTTCACCGCCTTCGGGGCGTCGTTGCCGTACAGCTCCACTTCCATATCGCCGGCGGAGGTGGAGATGGTGGCGATATGCGTCACCACCGGCTGCGACGGGGTGGTATCGACCGCCGCTGCGGGGGGAGGAGCCTGGGGGGGCGGAGGCGCCAGCGTGGTGGAATCGAGCGATCCCTTGCCGGCGGTGGTATCCGGAGAAGCCCCCTTGGGCTGGTTGCAGGCGCTGCCCGCGATGACGACCAGGGCGGTAAGCCCGGCCAGTGCCATACGATATGGTGTACGTTTCATGATCATGGTTCCGAAGCTGCGAAGACGTTGATTTGGGAAAATTCCGGTTGTCGGAGGATGGTTAAAACATCCAGAAAATCAGGGGATGGTTAAAACATCCCCCTACTGCCTGATATACCCCAGCGCCAGGGCCGCCAGGATGGCGCCGCCGAGCAGGATACGGTAGACGATGAAGATCAGCGTGGATCGTGTACGGAGATAACGGAGCAGAAATGCGATCGACCAGTAGCCGCTGATCCCCGCCACCACCGCGGCCACCCCCATGTTGAGCATGCTGGAGGAGTTGATATGGTGGAGCGATTTATAGAACTCCAGCAGACCGCTTGCCCCCACTGCCGGGATGGAGAGGAGAAAGCTGAATCGCGCCGCCGCCTCCCTGGTAAGCCCCCGGAAGAAGGCCGCCGTCATGGTGGTGCCGGAGCGCGACGCGCCGGGGATCAGCGCGATCGTCTGCGCCAGGCCGATCGCCACCGCGTCGGTTGTGGTCAGCGTCTCGATCGGCCGTTTGAACCGTCCCACCCGCTCGGCAATCCCCAGGATCACCGCCAGGCCGATAAGGCTGCCGCCGATGATCCGGAGATCCTTCGTCAGATGCCCCTCGATCACCGGCTTCAGCGCCAGCCCGATCACCACGATCGGTATCGTCCCCAGAATGATGAACCACCCCAGGCGCGCCGAAGTGGATTGATCCTTGAACGGGACGCGCGCCATGTTGTCGCGGATGAACTCCCGGATGATCGCGATGATATCGCGACGGAAATAGAGGAGGACCGCCGCCAGCGTCCCAAGCTGGATGACGGCGATAAACGCGGTCCACCCCTCGGAGGAGTTCGGATCGATAAGCCCGAACGCGTGCCCGGCAAGGGTAAGGTGGGCGGTGGAGCTGATGGGGAGAAACTCGGTCAGCCCCTGGATAAGGCCGAGAACGATCGCTTGAAAGATATTCACTAAACGCTCATAAAAATGTGCCCCGCAGGGGCTGCTCCGACGGGCCGGCGACCCATTCCGTTGAACGCCCTGGGGATTCCTGATGATTGATGCGGACAGATGCCGAAAATATGAAGAATGGTGAAGGGAGCAACATGGCGCCCGGCCAATCGTCAACGGAGCGCGCGGGGGTGGCACATTTCCCGGCCGATATCCGTCATAGAGGTATATTTGTCCCCTCTTCCGAATATCCCGTCCGGCCCGCCCGGAACGGACCCGATGACAATGCCCCGCAAGGGCTCCGGTTCGCCGGGAAACGCCGGGGAAATCAACCCCCGATAACCCGCGCGGGACCATCCCGATGTCGATCTATCATTCAACTCCGTACGATTTATATCCGAACGTGACCAATCCGGCCTACGCCCCTCTGTTCGAGCCTCTTACGTTTTTGGCGGGTGATATCACGCTGAAGAACCGGCTTGTGCTCGCCCCGATGACCACCTATTCCTCCAACCTCGACGGCACGATCACGCCGGAGGAAGTGGAGTTTCTCCGGCGTCGTTCGCACGGCCTGGGGATGGTGATCACCGCCGCCTGTTATGTGATCGATCACGGACATGCGTTCGAGGGGCAGTGGAGCTGCGCTGATGATGCGATGATCCCAAGCCTGAAGCTCGCCGCCGACGCGATCCACAGCGCCGGAGCGCGCGCGGTGCTCCAGATCCATCACGGCGGCCGGATGTCCCCGGCGTCGCTGCTGGGATATGCGCCCCTTGCCCCGAGCGCCATCGCCGCGCTCCGTCCCGGCGCCGATATCCCCAGGGAGATGACCTCGGCGGAGATCGAGGAGACGATCAAGGCGTTCGGTCGCGCCGCCCGGCGCGCCATCCAGGCCGGCTTCGACGGCGTGGAGATTCATGGCGCCAACACCTATCTGCTCCAGCAGTTCTTCTCCCCCCACGCCAACCAGCGGGCCGATTCCTGGGGCGGCTCCATCGAGAACCGCGCCGCGTTTCCGATTGCCGTGCTGGAGGAGGTGCAGGAGGTGGTCCGCAGAAACGCCTATCGCCCCTTCTCGATCGGCTATCGCCTATCGCCGGAGGAGATCGAGGAGCCCGGCATCACGATGGAGGATACGCTTCAGCTTGTGGAGGGGCTTGTGGCCTGCCGTCTGGACTGGCTCCATATCTCCACCGCGAACTATTTCGCCGGCTCCCTCCGCGATCGCGCCGATCTTCGGCCACGGGCATCGGTCATTGCCGAGCGGGTGGCCGGGAAAACGGTGGTGATCGGCGTGGGATCGGTGGTGACGCCGGAGGATGCGGTGCGCGTGCTGGAGGATGGGCCGTCGCTGGTGGCGCTCGGTCGCGAGCTGGTGATCGAGCCGGAATGGGTCGCGAAGGTCCTGGAGGGCGATGAGGATGCCATTCGCACATGCCTGCCGCTTTCAGGCGGGGCGGAATCCCTGACCATCCCGCCGCCGATGTATCGGAAAATGCTGGGTCGCCCCGGCTGGCTCTCCCTCTGCCCCGAGCTGGACACGGTGGAAACTCTCCGCCAGCTCGATGGCGTCACTGTCTGATTGCGCGGGGCATCGCCCCGCGCAGCAGGGATTGCGCCCCTCCGGGGCTTGAAGAAGAGAGAACATAGATGTGCCCCAAGATCCGACGGGGCGTCATGGCTCCTGCATGGGGTACATCTCCATCAGAATGTCCCGCGCACCAGATATGGCACTGACGACCCGTGTTCGGCTCAGCACGGGCCGTTTTCGTTTCCCCCCGATTTCGCGTTGCCATTCCCCCTTTGTCCGAGCGGAACGTGGTCGATGATCACGTTCGGCGCGGCTGTGGTTCCCCCGCCCCGCCGCGTATCGGCCCACGCCGGCGTTGCCTCTATATCATGCGGCAATTATATTTCTGTTATATTTGCGGCCCACTATTTCTTTCCCGTCTATGAAAACTGATGATACGAACGTCGCGGCTCAACCGCGTCGCCGTCGGCGCTGGCCGTGGTACATCGCGATTGTTTTCACATTTCTCTGTGCATGGCAGTTCGTCGGCTGGGTCACCCCCATGCCCACGCCGCTGGCATCCGCGGCGGCGGTGACCGACAAGGTGTACGAGGCCGTGTATGATGATGATATCGCGAAGGCGGCGGCGGCGCTTCCGAAGGAAGTGAACATCCTGGTGGTCGGGCTGGACAACAGGCTTGCCTCCACCGATAATCACGCCGACGCCATCCATCTCATCACCATCCGCACGAAGGATTCGGTCGGCGCCACCATCACCTCCATCCCCCGCGGGACGGAAGTGACCGGCTACGGCATCGATGACGATCTCTCCTTCATGGCGAATGTCAGGGCGTTGAAAGGGCGGAAGACCTTTATGAAGGCGGTTGCGAAGCTCTGCCACAAGAGATCGATCGACTACTACGTGGAAGTGACGTTCAGCCAGGTGATGGGGGTGCTGGAGCTGCTGGGCTACAAGGACCCCGCCACCGCGCTTCAGTTTCTTCGCCATCGTAAATCGTACGCGCTGGGGGATGTGCAGCGGAGCTATAATCAGGGCAAGTTTCTCCGGCAGCAGGTGATCCGCCGTGGCGATCTCCTCACCGGCGCCAAGGGCGATCTCCTGATCCGCATGGGGCTCGGGATGGTGGATACCGATCTGAACCTGGAAACCGCGCAGGCACTGGTCTACACGCTCAAGCACGCCGATGCCATGAACGAGTCTCATATCGCGCTGACGATGATGCCGAGGATCAACCTTGCCCGTCTGGACAGCGTCGCGGTGCCGGACCCGGATCAGGTGGCGGACGTGGTGAACAAGCTGGTACGCAGGACCGGCGAGCAGATCGATGATCTGGGTCGCTACAACCCGTATCCGAAGATGCACGAGATCGTGCAGCGCGCCGCGGGCCAGTCATCGGCGAAGGCCGTGATTGCCCAGCTCGAGCCGATTTATGTGCAGAAGGCGTGGCTTCAGGTGCAGGAGCGTCCACTCCGCCGCGCGATCCGCGACAGCGTGGAGGATCTGATGGTCCGTGCCTACACCGCGCTGAAACAGCCGGCGAAGGCAAACGATGTGACCAAATACATGGCCGAGGAACGGAAGGCGTTCAGCGAGACTGAACGTGAGGATCGCCGGTTCAGCTACGGCATGCGACAGGTGAAGCATCACGACAAACCGGATCAGGCGGCGATAAAGCGCGCCCGCATCGATAACATCGGGCAGAAGCAGACGCATGTGGAGTCCACGCCGACGATCGACGGCGCGTCCGCGAGCACGCCGAAGGAGGAGCATCATGAGGAGGCGCCCAGACAGGAATCTCCGAAACAGGAGGCTCCAAAGCACGAAGCCCCCGCCGAGCCGACCGTGCACGACATCAAGCCGGATGGCGGAAAGCCCTGACTCTCCGGGGTCCGGAGAGCGGGGAATGATAGTTCGAGAGGCCGGCGATCGGGATGATTGCCGGCCTTTTTTTGCTCGGGGCATCGCCCCGAGCACCAGGGATTGCACCCCTCCGGGGCTTGAAGAAGATGCGGGAGGATGAATCCTGAGCCCCAACGGGGCGCGATAGCTCGTGCATGGGGTGGAACCCCATGCACATTTCCCCGCGCAGCAGGGATTGCGCCCCTCCGAGGCTCGAAGAAGTAAAGGGTCTGAGCCCCGGAGGGGCGCAATATCTCACGCATGAGGTACAACCCATGCATAATCAACCCCCTGCGCGTTCAGCCCATCGTCACAAATCTCCCCGATCGAGTCCATGTTCACGGGACGCGATGGTTTGATCATTCTCCGGGCGACTTCCCGGTTTTGCTATCTTTGCCCCTCCCCAGGGGATGCCGTCAATGCCGGTGGTGGCCGGAACGCCGCCGGGCATCTCCAAGAATTATTCGATTACCGTGAAGATATTCTCTCCGCTTCCGATTCTCTTCCTCTTGCTATCGGTTACGCTTGCGGCGCAGCCCCGCGTTCAGGAGCAGCGCCCGCTTCCGCGCGCCGTGAGGGAGGCCGCGCGCCTTATCCGGGACGGCTCGTATGTGGATGCCGCCGCCGGCCTTCAGATGGCGCTGGACTCCGCCGCTCCCGGTGAGAATATCGCCGATGCGATCTATCTCCTCACCCGCGCCGAGTTCATGCTGGGACATTATCGCGCCGCCTACGCCGGCAGTCGGTCCTTCCTGGCGTCGTATCCGTTCGATGCGCGGCGGGGGGAGATGCGCTATCTGGAGGGGACCGCGGCGTATCAGGAGGGGCTTCGCGGGGAGGCCGCCGAGGCTTTTCGCGAGGTTGCCGTCGACACCGGGGCCGATCGCCGGAACGCGCTCTACTGGGTTGCCCGCATCGCCGCCGACAGCAACCGGCTGGATGAGGCCGAACTCTACGCGGGACGGGCGCTTGAGGGGGACCGCTTCGAGTTCACCGATGCCGCGCTCTATCTGAAGGCGTGGATCATGGAGGGACGAGGGGAGCTTGACAGCGCCGCGCACCTTTACCGGAGGCTGATCGATAGCGATCCTGGAGGCGATCTTCTGCTGGATGCACAGCTCCGGCTTGGAGTGCTGGAGGCCCGGCGGGGGAACAATGAATCGGCCCTGAGGCTCCTTACAAGCATCACCCCGCGTAGCGAGCGCCAGACGGAGGAGCAGCTCTTCTATCTCGGCGAGATCAGCTCGGCGCTCGGCCGCTACGATGACGCGCTCCGCTACGACAACGAATTCCTCCGCACCTTCCCGAAAAGCCCCCGCGTCCGCTCGGCGCGGTATGGCGTGGGATGGGCGGAGCTGCAACTGGGGAAATACCCGGAGTCCGTGGCGACGTTCCGGCTGCTGGAGGATGGGATCGATTCGATCGCGGCGGCGGCATCGTACCAGATCGGCGCGGTTCAGGTGAAGCAGGGGGATACGGCCGGCGCGTTCCGCACGTTCGAGTCGCTGGTGGAAAAGCTCCCGTACGAATCGTTCAGCGATAACGCCTACTACCAGCTTGGACGCATCTTCTACCGTCGCGCGCAGTACGATTCCGCGCGCCATTATCTGCTGATCGCCGCCCGCCAGTTCCCGGAAAGCGATGTCCGCCCCGATGCCTACTATCTCCTTGGCGAATCGTATGCCGCGCTCAACGACGCGGGAAACGCGCAGTACGCATTTGCCCGCGCGCAGAAGATCGGCGCCACGGGGGATCTCTATCGTCGCGCCCTCTATCGCGAGGGGGTGATGCTCTACAGGGTGGGGCGTTTTCACAGCGCGGTGGAGCGCTTCCGCGAGTATGTTTCCGAGCAGCAGAAGGGGGAGCAGATCGCCGATGCGACCTTCTGGCTGGGGGAGGCGCTCTATCAGGATCATGCGTACGATGAGGCGGAGCGTTACTACGCGATGTACGTGGAGCGGTTTGCCTCCGGTCGCTGGCGCGAGGAATCGCTGTACGGTCTGGCGTGGTCCAATTTCCAGCAGAAGGAGTTCAGGAAGGCGGCGCTCGCCTTCAGCGGCTTTATCGAGAACAACCCGAAGAGCGATCTGGCGGTGGAGGCCACGCTCCGCCTTGCCGATTCCTACAGGTTCCTGGGGGAGTACGGCAAGGCGATCGAAACCTACGAATCGGTGGGCGGGCTCTCCGGCAAGGGGGCGCGCGATGAGGAGGCGCAGATCCATATCGCCGAGGCGCTTCTCCAGCTCAGGGAGGTGGACCGCGCCGTGGAGGTGTTCCGGAAGCTGATCGCCGACTATCCCAGCTCCCCCCGTCGCGATGGCTATGGGTTCAACATCGGGTCGATCTATCAGGGGAACAACCGGGATTCGCTGGCGATCGCGGAGTTCATGGCCTTCCCCGGCCGCTATCCCGAAAGCAAGCTGCTGCCGCAGGTCGCCTTTGCCCTGGGGGATATCTACTACAACAACGAGAGCTACGACAGCGCCCTGGTCTATTACCGTCGCGTGCTGGATGATTATCCCAACAGCATCGTTGTCCCGCCGGCGCTCGATGCCGTCCGTTTCACCCTCAACGCCATGGGGCGCGGGCAGGAGGCGGTGGCGATCATCGACAGCTTCCAGGTGCGGAACCCGAACAGGATTCCCCCCGACTCGCTCGATTTCCGGAAGGCGGGGATCGTGCTGGAGGGGGGTGATTTTCCGGGGGCGATCGCGCTCTACAACCGCATCGCCGAACAGTATCCGAACAGCCCGGTGGTGCCGGACGCGATCTATCAGGTTGCGCGCGGCTATGAGTATCTGGGCAACCGCGATTCCGCCGCGCTCTACTATCGTCGCGTGGTGGATGGCTACCCGGCAAGCGCCGCCGCGCCAAATGCCCAGGTGGAGGCGGCGGGGTTGATGCTCCGCGCCGGCCAGTGGAGCGAGGCCGCCAACAGCTACGAGCAGTATCTGACGAAATATGCCGATCAGGAACGGGCAAACGAGGCGCATTACGGGATTGCCCAGGCCAGGCTGGCGCTGCGCGATACGCTCGGCGCTCTGGAGGAGTTCCGTCTGGTGCTCGATTCCAGCAGGGGAAAGGAGGATGATCTCTTCCTCGACAAAAGTCGCGTGGCAACGGCGCGGCTTATCGCCCCGCGTGGCGAGACCGATCGGGCGCTCGATCTCCTTGCCGCGGTCGTCAACCGCCGCCTGGACGATGTCGCCGCCGAGGCGCTGCTGCTCCGCGGAGAGCTGCTTATCAAGAGCAACGATCTCTCCGCCGCGCTTGTGGAGCTTCGCCGGTTTACCACCGATTTCGCCTCCTATACGGAGTTCGCGGAGCCGGGGCTGATGAGGCTCGGCGGCGTCTACGAGCAGTTGACCAACTACGCGGCGGCGCGCGATATCTACACGCAGCTCTCCACGCAGAGCGAGAACCCCGCGGTCAAGAAGGAGGCGGAGACGCGATTGAAGAAGCTGAAGAAATAATCCGCGCGCCTCGCGTCAGCAAGGCATATCGATACCTATTTCCGAATCAAGACCGGCATGAACAGATCTCTCCCTCGTCTCATCATCGCACTTGCGCTCCTGGCGTCGGCACCGCTGCTGGCGCAGGATCTGCCGCCGCTGGACCTGAACCCCGTGCCGGTCTACGGCAAGCGGGTGGTCACGCTTCCAAAGGCGCGCAAGGGGGAGGTGATTGATACATCACTCTATCAACTTCCCCCGAACGATGTGATGCTCTTCGGCGATCGTGTTTCCAATCTCGGCGGTTCGGGAGGGTCGCTTCCCGGATACCGGGAGTACGAGGCGCCGCTGAAGACCAGCTATGAGGCAAGCCTGGGGAGCTACCTCTCGCCGCGCGCGATGGTGAACGCCGAATACATCAGAAAGAGATTCGATGTGGCGGGCGATCTGGATTATCGCGGCACCGCCGGGCATATCGACAGCGCGAAGGCCAGCTCCCTGCTGATCGGCGCGCGCGGCAGCCTGCTGATCGGCGATGGGATCGAGCCGCTGCGGGGTCTCCGCCTCGCCGGCGGGTTTCAGCATCTGGGGGATGGCTATTTCCTCTACGGCAACGCCAGGACGCGGTTCGATCGCTCCCGCACCGGCAACAGCGGAAACGTGATGCTGAAGAGCGAAGAGGAGCTTCCGTTCAGCTACCGGCTCGCGTTTCAACTCGACGGCATGAGCGTCGTGGATACGGATGTGGATACCGTTCGCGAGGCGACCTCGACATCGCCGACGCTGATGGTGGGGCTTGCCGGGCGGATCGATTCATCGTGGGGATTCAACGGTGGGATGGAGTTCTCATCGACATCGCTCCGCTACACGGCCGCGACCAACACGCCGACCTTCCTCTCGTTTCACGGCGACGCGGAGTGGCGGCCGTCGCGATCGCTGTTTCTCACGGGCGGGATTGTGGTCGCCAACGGCGATAACTCCGACAGTGGATCGAGCAGCCTGATCATGCCCCGCCTCTCCCTCCGTTATGAGGCCAGCAGGGCGCTCTCGCTCTTCGGATGGTTTGCCCCGGAACTTCGCGCGGCCACCTATCGCGACAGGATCATGGCGGCTCCGTACGTCGATCGTGATATCGTCCTCCGCCCGGAGCGGGTGCCGGTCCGGCTGGCGGCCGGGGGACGCCTGAGCCTTGAGAGCATTACGCTGGAAGGTCGCGTCTTCTTCGAGAGCGCGGGCAATACGCCGATCGTGACCGCTTCCGGTCTTCCGGGGGAGCTTCATTACGATTACATCGCCTCGCGGACGATCGGCGCGATGGCCGCCGCCCGCCTCCTCATCACCCCGACGCTCACGCTCGATGCCGACGCGGTGATCCGTTCGGCCGTCGACAGCCTGAATCGCGCGATGCCGATGATCCCGGCCGTCGATCTGCGCGCGCGGGCGGATTTCGCGCTCAATCGGGAAATTGATCTCTTCGGATCGCTTCTCGTTCAAACCGAAGAGCGGACCGTGCTATCTGACAGTGCCGCGACAACGGGCGAACTTCGCCTGCCGATGCGCTTCCTGCTCGGCGCCGGAGGCTCCTACCGGCTGCTGGAACATCTCTCGGTGTTCGCGGAGATCACGAATCTTCTTGCCAATCAGTACGAACTGTGGCAGAATTATTCCGTGCCACGGTTCGAGATACGCGGGGGAGTTAAAGGAACATTTTAATATCTTTCGGTCGCATTCCCGGAAGAAGCGCGGGCGACTGAGGACTTTGGGGAATCCGAACGGGTGGGAAGGAGCGTGAAGAAGCAGATTGGAGTGTAATACCTATGGAAACGACTGAACGGAACAATCGATACGGAGCGGTGGAGCTGAAACGGGTGTTCAACCGAAACCTGGTAACGGCGCTTGCCCTTTCCCTGCTGCTTCATGGCGGCATCATCGGATACCTCCTCGGCTCCTCCCCTGATAGATCGGCCACCGGCAGGATTGCTCTGGGCGAGCTTCCGCGCCCGTCGAGCGATACCACCAGCATCCCCATCACGCTGATGTCGTTGAACGACAAGCAGGGGGGCGGGGGCGATCCCACGGTGAAGACGGGACCGGTCGGCCCATCGATGAAGGGGCATCGCGACGCGCAGCCCGACCCGACGAAGAACACCATCGATCCGAAGCGATCGGTGAGGGTCGATGTCCCCACGAAGATCAGGCCGGTACAGAAGCAGCCGGAGCAGACGAGCGTCGCGGGGTTGAAGAGGGATTCCTCGAAGACGATGCCCCATATCGTCGGCTCTACGGGCGATCCAAACGGCAAGGGGAAATCGCCGGCGCTGGGACCGGGGGGGCCGGGCGTGGGGATTCTGGTGGGATCGGCGACCGGCCTTGGCAACCGCGGCTGGGTGGTCCGTCCAAGAGCGACCTATCCCAGCGGGATGAACGCCACCGGAACCGTGATGCTCCGCTTTACCGTCCTTCCCACCGGCGATATCGTCGGGATCACGCCGGTAAAGCGGGCGGACGAGGCGCTGGTCAGGGCCGCCATCTCCGGGCTCAGTCGCGCGAAGGCGCGGCCGCTGCCTGACAACGTGCCGCAGATCGCGCAGACCGCCACGATCCCGTTCGAGTTCAGCCTGCGGTAGTATTTCAATATCCCGCGAACGCGCATGAGCCGGAACCGATGCATCGCCAGCCGATCATCCTCCGGCTTCTTCTTTTGATTAATCGAAAGAACTGAGGTGGAATTTCTCTGCCAAGTGGCGGCGGGACACGGTGTGTCTCGCCGTTTCTGTTATATGGAATTCCCACCGCTACGATTGATGCCATCCTTATATGAAGTAATACTCGTCTTGTGCTGAACGAGCCAGTTGACTAACCCGGCGAAAAAAATACATATCAACCATATGTTGATATTCGATTTTTATTGAAACCGCTTGCGTTTGCAAATATTTTTGTTGCGGGTGATCACCAAAGCCCGAGCGGATGTTTCTCCCCCGGTACTCTGACAGCCGCCGGTATTATCAGGTATGAGTGCCCCGATACCTATGAACAGGAGATTTGTCGCTGAACTCGTAAAGCCGAAGATGTATTGTCTTTCGCTTCATACGCTCGATGGGAACCGCGTCGCGGAGATCGATATCACCCTGCACCAGTTTATGCCGATCCTCCGAAAATTCAACATGGGATATCTCCACGCCTTTACGCTCTTCGTGCTGCGCGAACTGCAGATGTCCCAGCGGAACCCGGACAAATATTATGTGGTCGTGCTTCCAAAGCCGGAGTCCTGGATTCCCTATCGGTATGGTTTATCCGATGCCCGATCCGGAAAGCGGGGATAGTGTGCCAGGGGCCATGCCCCTGGCACCAGCTATTGCGCCCCTCCGGGGCTTGAGAGGATTTGCAGTGGATGATGTTGTGCAACAGTCTGATAACTGACACCCCACGGTATGGAAGGTGATGACTATGAGCGGCAGGACGCAACAGGAGCGGCTGCTCGAAACCTATGAGAAGGTCTATTATTTCGAGCATGATCGCCAGGAACCTTTATTCTCCCGCGCGCCGATTCTGCTGGCCGTGTACTCGATTCTTCTGAGTGTCATGGCCGCCTCCATCGAAAGCCTCCCGAGTCGCGAGGAGAACATGGAGGTCTGGTGCCTCCGCGCAGGGCTGGGACTGGAAGCACTGGCGCTGCTGGTCTCCGGCTGGTATACCGGAAAATTTCTCTGGTTCCGTCACACATACGGATTTCTGATCCCAAATGAGACGATCGAGGGGGAGAAATCGAGGGAGGCAGACGAGTGAGGAATCGAGCCAGGAGATTCTCACCCTGTATGCACGGACCACGTCGGCAAACTATCGGTGTAATCAGGATCGCGCGGCGTATATCACGTCGGCAATGCGGTGGCTTGTGATTGGCTCGGGGATTGCGCTGGCGACCTCTGTTCCGTACGTTATCATCAGAACGGAACATCATGCGGATGCACAGCGAGTAGAGATAACGAATATTTCAAGGATGGATACCATGACACATTTGAAACTCGGCGATCAGCCGCCAGCCGTGATACCGGCAACGGAAACCACGACGAAGGAGCCAACAGCAAAGCGTTCCGGCACGGGGCTTGGTACGGTCTACGTCCGCCCCGGTGATACGGTGGAGAAATCGAAGAAGCGTGGCGACTGGAGGATTCGGAAATAGATTTCGGCAATAGAGCAGCATTGAATGCCCGGCGCGTCGGCGGTTGAACACCGCGGGCGCGCCGGGTCTGTTTTTGTGCATGACGCATTGATATACCCACAACGCCGCGAGGGAATCCCGGAAGATCAACATCCACGCAACGGAACACTCTGGTTGCTGGCCTGTTGTATGTGTATAATTCTCCACTAATGTCCTCTTACCTGAAAGAGAGCAACACGGCACTCATCCTTTCCGCACCAGGAATACTCCGGCCGTGCTCTTCTGTCCGTTGCATAACTTTATTCACCCGGTCACGGAGCCTTCCTATGAATATCTCAACCATTCTGAAGCTGGCCTTTATTCAAATCGTTTTGGCGATGCTTGCCTGTAGTGCCTGTACAACGAGTGCCTTGGCGCAGTTCAATTGTACGCCGGATGCCTGCTCACAATACACGATCGCCTATCACTCCGTGTTCGAGACTGCTGCAAGCCCCATTATTTGTGCCGTCTACTTTGCGGGAGGTGATGTCAGTTATACGAGCGCCTTCAGCGATGGGTCGTATACCTATCCTGAAAGCATTGTTGGGGGATCGGCATGGGGCATTTGCATCAACAACCAATGGATTCCAATTCCGGCAATAGGGCCGCGATATTATATCACCGATCCCGGTCTTCCGGCGGGGCTGTGCCTTGAGGTCGAGATCCATTGTACTCCCTGTCTTCGGATCGAGATTACAGTGCACCCATGTCAACCAAATCCGCCGGACATCCAGAATCAACTCTGGCACAACTGTCCCTGATACCACTGAATCAATATCTCCTGCATACAAAAAATCCCTCTCCGCCTTACCGAAGGTGGAGAGGGATTTTTCATTTCACTAAACCAACAAAAATGATTGCCGCATTCTCCACTGTGTGCATGGAATGAGCGGACCAGTACGGAAATTTTTAAAACTCTGAATGCTGTGCTCCGCAACATTATTTCCGGCGCCGCGTGTGCGTGGAAAATGTTCGTGCTATGGCGCCGAGATTTTTTTCTTGCAGCCAGCGTCGTCGCTCAGATTTTTTTGCGCGGCCTGACGCTGGGATTTTTTCACGTGGCCGCGTGTGAGCTCTTCCGCCGCAACACAACGCCGCGGACCGGCACGGAAAGATTTCAACGCCCCGCTCCACAACATTATTTCCGGCACCGTGCGTGCGTGAAAAAAAATAGGCGATGGCTCCAGGAATTTTTTTGCACAGCCGACGCCGGGCTCAGTTTTTTTTCGTGACGTGGCGTTCGGATTCTTTTTGCGTGACTGGGTGCGAACTCTTCGTCCGCGCCATTGCGCTATCGCCAGGAAGTTTATGCTGCGGGATGGTCGTTCATTGCTCAGGTATGCTCATTCGTCTCCTCGAAGAGATCTATTCACCGCCCGTGCTTTGGTTCCATTGCCATCACCAGCGCGTAGGCATTGGCGGCCGCTACGTGAATGTTTATGCTGGAGTATGATGGTAGCGTCTCGTGATATTTATCTCGCGATCGTTTTCCTTCCGATCAGCGTCTCGTATCGACGACGAGCCGATTCACATCGATGAAGGATATACTGTCTCTGAAAATACACTATTGAGATCAGTAGGTTCTCATCACCTCGTAGCGTAGTTTCAAGAGTTGCCGGACCGGCTGACTACAATTGCCGATAATCTTTCCACGCAACGATTCTGAGCAATTTGCCCGCTTGCAGTGTTCGTAATGTATATAGTGATCGAAGAGTATTCTGGAGTTCTCATCCGATGACAATGTTCTCAACACGCCGATTTCTAATCGTCTTCTGTTGCCTTGCGTTCTGCCGCGTGGCGGCGCATGCTCAGGTGACAACCATCACCAAGAACCCGAAGGCAACGCTGCTGCATCGTCTCTGGCTGATGGGCGATAAGACCGGCACCGGCCAGTGGGTCGGCTACGGCGGCGGTGGCTTGGGGGATATCTTCGGCACAGGCCGCAATGCCTGGGGCGTCTGCGTCGGCAAAACCGGAGAGTGGCAAATCTTTACCTATGACAGCTCCGCAACGGTCAACCCACCACCACGAGCGGTCTTCTACGGGGCCGATAGGCGGCCGATCGTTGGAGACTTCTACGGCACGGGACATAATGTTATCGGCTTCTCGTCCGGGACGAAGGATAGCGCGAACAATCATTATTTGCATGTGGAGTTTCATCGCACCGACTCGAACAGAATTGACAGCCTGCCATCAGCGGTGATTGATATGCAGAAGACGACAGGGATCAGGACATTCCCTGATGAGATCATCGGTCGGGATCTTGACGGAGATGGGGCCGATGAACTTCTGTTGTATTTCGCGGGCACAGTCAGCGCTACCAAACTCGATTACGATGGGCAGATCTGGATTTACCGAGGAGGACCGAACTTTCAGGTAGATTCTCCCACCGTGATTCTCCGTGACTCTGAGCGATATGGGGGACGAGGTCGTCAAAAACTCTACATCGGTCGTATCGATGGCGATGATCACATCGATCTGATGACCAATAGTGACTACGCTGGCGGAATTGAGAGGCAGAAAATCTGGTGGGGTCGTGATGGCTCCCCGTGGAACTGGAGCAGGCCGGATACCACGATCGACTTCGGTATCGTGTGGATGGCCGCGCTCGACTGCGATGGCGACGGCATCCTCGATTGGGCTGTGCCGGGAGCTGATTCGCTGTACCTGTATCGCTCCGGCTCGGGACACGACTTCCGCCATCGCGATCTCGCACGCTCACGGGCTGATGCCGCATTCTTCTGTCCACGGCACCAGATCGTCGATAATCTTGGTCCGCTGAATGATGCAAGCCGACGCTATGACATGCTCGGCTTCGGTGGGGAGTCACCGGTCGACAGCTATGGAGAAGAACTTGCCCTAGCCGGTGGACCCAACGGACCTGATGCGATGTATGACGCCTATTACGGCGGAGCGTATGATGGGCCGGTCAGCGGCGATAATGTGATCAATGATGTTGCGCCGCTCGGGGATATTAATGGAGATGGGTGGAGTGATCTTCTTGTCTACAATTTTCAATACAAATTCAACGGAGGGATTGCGATCGTCGTCGGTGGAGGGCCAGAGATTCCCCGTGATCCATCGCTTGGCATCGAAGCTGTTGCCGGTGAAGGCTACGCCTCAGCCATCAGCCTCTGGCCGATGCCAGCTCACGATGAACTCCACATCGCCTGGCGCGGTGACTTGAAAAAGATGCCATCGTCGTTCGTGGTTCATGATTTGATGGGACGCGAGATTGCTCGTGGTTCCGTGGAATCATGGCGAGGGGAAGCCCTCTGGAACTGTGCCGGTGTACCACCCGGCGTCTATATGCTAAGCATCTTCAACGATGCCGGTTCACTGCTGCACACCGTTCGTCTTCTGAAAGAATAACTCATACCCGCTGCACCAACACCAACAGCATAGGGATGGCTCTTGTGTGAGTCATCCCGGGTCTCGACGCCATCATTTCTTTTCTTTTCCTCATTTCTTGTTATGGGAGTCATCTCTATGAATTCTCCGGGCTATTCTTTTGCCGTCGTCCGACGACGATGGGCATCCCTCATCCTTCTGCTTCTGCTGCTTGCTTCCGGGCGTCTTTCGGCGCAGGGCAAGTATTATCCCGATCAACCATTGCCCGATAATCTGTTCCTGCCACTGATCCATATCCACGGTCTCAGCGATACCACCTTCTTTATCGGCGGGGAGATGGCGACCAACACCACCAGCGGCGATGTGCGCGATATGTGGAAGTTCGCCGGCGACTCGCTGGGGCTGAACGTGATGGAGTATCGCGGAGATCAGTCGATGCAGCACGTAGACTCATTAGCCAAGGACACGGGGCCGAACGGGACGATTGGCGTACGTCGTCTGATGTGCTGGATTGATAAATACTCGGGGGAGTCAGGTTGGGGACGGCAGGTGACGTTTTATCCGTTTGATTATGCTGAGTCCTATTACTGGAAGTGCAAGTTCCTCACGCGGTCGGATGGAACGTTAGATTCTAACCTTGAGGTGAAGGACGATCATAAAAATCGTGCACCCGAACAAGTTTATGACTCGACGAACACGACACGCGGCGCAACGGTCGCACAACAGATCGCCTTCGGCTACGATCCGATGCAGGTCAACCGCTATCCTGGTCATGATGGTGGCAATTATCCGCTCACCCAGAATGTCGAGACCATCCTGAGTGGATCGCACTTCAACTACGGGCAGACAAGCTGGTATATCGCCGTCACCGCTCATCTGTTCGATCCGAATAAACTCGGTAGTGGTGGTGGCGGCGCGGCCGATACCGATGCCCTCCTGGCGATCGACATCTACAACGAGATACCGAACGGCTCCAGGTATTTCGATGCCACCATGCCGGTGATCCTCTATCTGACCAAGGCAAAGACCATCGATGGAACATCCATCGATTCGGTTATCCACTGCGAGGTCTGGAACGTCGCCGACGCAACCAAGGGGCCGTTCACGGAGACCGATGCCATCATCAAGGCGACGGCCCGCGCCGCGTTCATCGACTCGGTCACGGCAACCTATGCGCCGACGCCGGTCATCATCCGCGACTCAACCTTCCCGGATATCGATTTTCACAGCTTCGACAATCCTCCAAACGATCCCCTTCCGCCCGATCAGCGTCTCGGCGCGCTCCATGCCCGGCGCGATACAGCCCTCCGCTACCCGTTGGAGCTGGAGGAACGGAATGTCCGCAAGGACCGACAGCGGCGCAATGACAGCTCCTACAACGCCCATCTCCATACCTCCACCTCCGATCAGGCACTGCTCTATCATACCATCTGGGTCCGCAAGAGCGATCTGCCGCCTGTTGAGATTCTAGGTCGGCCAAACTATAACCAGTACAGCACACCCGTCTACCAGATCAATCTGGCGCGCGAACGTGGCAGCATCTCCGGCCCGGCCAATGCAGCCCTCGGCTCCCGGCGCTTCGACATCCGCATCCGATGGATGGGCAAGGAGAAGCTCGCCCTGCGAAGCATCGCCATCCGCGATACCCTTGGTGAGATGCTCCTCGGCAACGAACCACAGAGCATCACGTATCGACAGGATCTGGTCAATATGGCGCAGACGCTCTACTTCGGTACGCCCAACCCCAGCCCCACCACGCAGCCCCGCGAGAATATCCCCCTGGCGTACTTCGGCGATGAGCCCACCTTCACCGAATACGCGGGCTTCAACGCCATCGATCGCCTTCTGCGCGACAGCACCGCCCCCGGCGGCGATACCACGCGCAGCCTCAGGCCGCATTTCGAGATGAACCAGGTGATTCCCCACAAGGTGCTGATCAGCAATGCCGCCATCGTCGAGCCGGGCTTCTATCAGACGAGCGCCAGGGACATCACCGCGCAGTTCGGCCTTCCGGACTCCTACGCACAGCCGCCGGTGCTCCGCATGCACGATGGCGGATGCTGGAACGTGCCCGCGCTTGGCGAGACCGCCGACAGCGTGGAACTCTTCGAAACCGCCTATCAGCGCGCAACGATCTGCGAGTACAACCCTGGGGCAAGCATCTTCCCCTTCCAGTACACCAAGCTGACCGATCTGGGCATGGCCGCGCACGCCGCCAGCCGCAGCGGACGCTGGCTGATCCCATGGATCGGTGTGCATGGCGATCTCAGCATCCTCTGGCGACATGACCCCAGCGGCGCGATCGCTCCGCAGCCCGAGTTGCAGTGGATCGTCGAGGCGGCGCAGTTGCGGCTGGAGGGGAACCTGGCGCTCTGCTACGGCGCGCGCGGTGTGCATTATCCCTGGGTCGGCTCCGACACCAGCGAATTCCAGACCGATGCCACTCCGATCGATGCGAGCCATCCCACCAAGTTCTTCTGCAACTGGGGTCCGGTCGGTTATTTCACCGATCGCACCCAGGATCATATCCCGCTGTTCACCGTGATGACCGATTTTGATCTGAGCCATCGTGCAACCATTCCCAACTTCTACACCGGATGGGGAGTACGTTTGCGCGAGATGCAATGGCTGGACAAGACCTGGTTCCCGAGCGTGGGGAAATATATGCTGAAACTCCGATGGTGCGATGGCTACTCGGTCCACTTCACGCACCCGCAGTCGTATCTCCAGAAACCCTACCAGTCGGACCACCGCCCCTTGCCATCCACGGAGATCGTCACGGCGGTGCAGTCATGGAAACCATCGATCGACGACGAGCCGATTCATATCGATCCACCGGAGAAGACCTACGTGGAGCTGGGCTTCTTCAACACGGTCAAGGGCGCCGACACCAGCAACCGGATGCTGGACACCAACTACATGTTTGTCGTCAACCGCCGCGTCTTCGAGCGGCCCGACGATACCACGGCATCGAGCGCCTACGGCCGGAAGCTCGACACGCTGGCCGAGACCAGGACCATTGCGCTGAAGCTCCATCTTCAACACCCCGACCAGTCCAGCTACAACTTCGTGCGTGTCACCGAGATCGAGCCGGACAGCACGCCGTTGCCGTTGATTGGACGCCGCAAGGGACTCGACACGATCCTCTTCGGCGACAGCACGGTTGCCCTCACCATCCGCCCCGGCGGCGGCGCGCTGCTGAGGATCACCTATGCACCTCCCGGCACCTCCTTCCCCGGCGGCGATCTGCGCTATAACAACCAGCGGAAGATGGTCTTCGACGGCCTCCGCTATCACGCCTGCTATTTCAGGCCGATCACGTATTACTACCCCTTCTCGAAGACCGATCCCCACTGGAAGCAGTTCGCCGGCAATGAGGACGCGGTCTTCTACCGGCGCTCGCTGCCGATGACCGACACCACCGGCGGCATCCGATGGGAACCGATCGACTATATGGTCTCCGACACCACCGCCGACTCGACGGTGCGGGAGAATCGCTTCCCCTCGATGAGCGTCCGTGTGCAGAACGATCGCCTGTCGCCGGTCCCAATTGGGGGCGATACGGTGGTGACGATCGTCTGGACACGCTACAGAGGGCCGGGCACCCGCTCGGTGGCGCTGCGCAACGTTCGCTCGAAGGGGGATGGCCCGGTGCAGCTCTCGAACCGGCAGGAGGTGATGGGAATCTACACCGGCGTCAACGATGGCTACAGCGGCGAACCCGCCTGGGGAACGCCGGTGGTGAGCCGGTTGGACGGCGGCGATATGGTGGCCTGGAGCGATTCTGCGCAGGGGATCTGTGCCCGTCTCCGCATGCTCGGCACCGGAACAACATGGTGGCAGTCGAGCGCACCGAATGTGGGCTACACGTCGGTCATCGTTCCAAGCTCGCCGATGTTTACCTGGGGCTGGCCATCACCGCCCGGTGTCTGCATGTTCCCCTCGATGCCGGCATCGGCACACGTGCGGGGGCTTGACTCCAACATCGGCATCGTCTGGCAGGATATGCAGACGGGGACCGGCACCAGCCGGATCGACTATGCACGGCTGGTCCATCGCGTCACCGGCCCTCAGAACTGGGTGGGGATTACCAACACGCGCATCATCAACCAGGGGGATCTGCCGATCAACCTGCATCCGTCGATCGACGCGGCGCAGGACGTCTGGTATGATGTTCAGGAAGCGGTCACCTGGGACGCACGGCGGCGGCTGGAGCCGGAACTCTGGCGCTGGGTACACTTCCCTCCGATCATGATCCCGCTGACGAAGGATCAGAGCATCGTCGGCTTCTCCTCGTTGTTCACCCCAACCACGCGCCGCACCGATCCGGCCAACAGCGCGAACACATCCTACTGGAATCCCTTCTGGGACGATATCAAGCCGACGCGGCAGTGGACCTACGACTGGACGATCCGCAAGGAGATGAAGGAGACCGGCGGCAACCGCTATTTCATCGATTACTATCCGAACACCAGCTCGCTGAACGCACGCGATCCGCTGCATCCCAATGAGAAGATTCACTTCTCCCTGGTGACATCAGCGGTAGCACCGTCTGCGGCCAATAACTTCTACTCCACCGCGATGGCGCAAATGTTCCGCGAGTACGCCGTGCGGAACTATCTGGGGTTCCGCACCTACCTGCTGGGAGGGTTCATGCCGAATGGAGCGGCCTCCCCCACGCGCCAGCCGCTACGGGAGGCGGTCATCTACCGGATCAACGACGGGTCGAACCTGATGCAGACCTCCCGGCAGTTCTTTGCGCGGCTTCGGCCCACCGGCTATACCGCGCAGGGGCGGGCGGTCTCCATTCCGGTCAACGACTCGATGCCGGCGGGCTTCAGCATGGGGATGTTCGATGCGTGGGTGGCGGACAATAGCGCATCGCACCCGCTGGCGATGGCGGCCTACCCCGATTCGGTGCATCGCATCGACAGTCTGCCCCAGGTGCATGCGCTGATGCGGACGGAGTATTTCCAGGCCCACGACTCTACCGAGATCAGCTGCACGATCAACAGCCACCGCTTTGGCGATTCCTCGCTGATCGATTCGGCCAGGATCACCTTCGTGATCGAGCTGGTTGACTCCGCCACCAACAGCGTGGTGCGAACGTTTGATTCGGTGGAGCTGTCGGACACCACGCATGATGATTACATGCCACGCGACACGGTGGTTGATCTGCTATCCGGCACCTACTACCTGCGGATGCGGATCGTTCCGGTGAACCTTCCGGTGCTTGCGGCGATAAGCGATTCACGCTTTCCGGTGGCGGAGGTATCGGGGGAGATTGGCGACAGCATCATCGGCAAGTTCCACCGCATCGAGGCGGTGACCGGAGCAGCGGGCCGTCTGTCGGTGCATCCAAATCCAACACCGGGGGGAACGCAGATCGTCTTCTCGGTTCCCGAGCAGGAGCGGGCGAGCGTGACGATCTACGATGCGATGGGGCGGCGGATCACCCAGCCGCTGGACGGAGTGACCGAGGCGGGGCGGTATGGAATCGATCTGAACGCCGGCGCGTTGCCGCCGGGGACGTATCTGGTGGAGTTCCGCTACGGTGAGAACCGGCTGGTGGAGAAGCTGGTGGTGGTGCGGTAAATCGTTCCATGATGAACGGCGATACGGACGGTTCTGGTATGCCGTCCGTATCATCAACCGGGCGCTCGCTGGTTCGTTACTGGGCCAGCGGGCGTTTGGTGTATCAATGCTGTCAGGGTCAGCAGCCGTCCCTCCGGCTGACCATCTCCCTTCCATTCCGTAGTTTATCCCCACGCCGGCTCCGGTTGCGATGATATCGTTATCGGAAGAGCGGCTTGCGGCGGGATATCGCCGAACGGCGATGATACGGCGGACGACGAACGATTCAATGGCAGGAATGCGCGATATCGATCATGATGGACTTCCCGGCTCCCACGTGGAAGGCGGCAATGCCGCGCGTCCGGAGAAATCCTCGGGAACTGTTCGCGTTCCGGGGCGCACATCGCCGTTTGAACGACGGATCGGCACGGCGTCCACGGGATTGCTGGTGGATGATATCCTGCCGCCGGGATCGCTGCTGGAGTTCGTCTCGGTGGATGTGCTCAACTGCTATATCAACTATGTGGAGCTGAGGGCGGTGATCACCGAGCGCGATCCCGAGGAGGAGGAGCGGCATATCTCGATGTCCAACCGGTTCTATACCCATTTTCACGAGTTCGGCACCGTGATTCATGTGCTGGCGGCGTCGGCGAAACACTGGTGGTACTTCTGCTACGATATCGACGCCAGCGATTGCGCCATCGGGCGGGTGGGGCTGGCGACGGCCGGCATGCAGGAGATGATCGCGTGGATCTATGGCGAGCGGGTATCGGGGCGCTATCCGGTGGTGGAGATCGACGTGAAGAACCTTCAGGGGTGGAGGTCGTTTCAGTAGACGCGGCCGTGGCGTTGAAAAGAGCCATCGCATTCACAATCCGCAATCGAAAATCGGCGTCGCGAAAGGCTGGGGTTCGGTATTTTGCCGATCTTCATTGTCGATCGTTCAATCTTTCAAACTCTTCAATTCGATAGTCCCATGAGTAAACATGTTCGTGTCGCGGTGACCGGGGCAGCCGGCCAGATCGGCTATTCACTCCTGTTTCGCATCGCCTCGGGAGCGATCTTCGGTCCTGACACAAAGGTATCGCTCAACCTGATCGAGCTTCCGCAGGCGCTGAAGGCGCTTCAGGGCGTGGTGATGGAGCTGGATGACTGCGCCTTTCCGCTGCTTCAGGAAGTGGTCCAGACCTCCGATATCGACGAGGGATTCCGTGATGTGAACTGGGCTCTGCTCGTTGGCTCGGTTCCGCGCAAGGCCGGAATGGAGCGGGGTGATCTTCTGAACATCAACGGCGGCATCTTCACGAAGCAGGGTCGCGCCATCAATGACAACGCCGCCGGCGATGTCCGCGTGCTGGTGGTGGGAAACCCCTGCAACACCAACGCGCTGATCGCGATGAACAGCGCCCCCGATGTCCCGAACGATCGCTTCTTCGCGATGACCCGTCTGGACCAGAACCGCGCCATGACGCAGCTCGCGCAGAAATCCGGCCGGCCTGTTTCCGAGGTGACCAACCTCGCCATCTGGGGAAATCACTCGGCCACGCAGTATCCCGATTTCTATAACGCGAAGATCGGCGGCGCTCCGGCAACCGATGTGATCAGCGATCACGACTGGCTGAAGGGGGATTTCATCTCCACCGTTCAGAAGCGCGGCGCGGCGATCATCGAGGCGCGCGGCCTCAGCTCCGCGGCGTCGGCGGCAAACGCGGCCATCGATACCGTTGTCTCCCTGATCAACCCCACCCCGGCCGGCGACTGGCATTCGGTGGCGGTCTGCTCGAAGGGGGAGTATGGCACGCCCGAGGGGCTGATGATCGGCTTCCCGGTCCGCACCGGCGCCGATGGAAGCTGGGAGATTGTGGAGGGAGTGGAGCACAATGAGTTCGGCCAGGAGAAGTTCATGGCGTCGGTGAAGGAGCTGGAGGAGGAGCGCGAGGCGGTGCAGGGGCTGATCGAGGGGTGATGCCTTCGAGGATGGCCTCGAATATCCGTCACGCGGAATATCCGATATGAAAAAGGCGCCGGGGAGTTCTCTCTCCGGCGCCCTTTTTTGTAGCCAGTCGGGGTCCGGCGACCGGCTACTTTACGTTCACCAGCACCTTGATGATGCCGGTGCCATTCTTCTCGAAATTCTCCAGCGCCTTGCCGATCACCGTGCCGACGGCCGGGCTGGCGCCCGCCTTCATCGCGTGGCCGGGGGTGGCGGAGGTCACCAGCAGGTCGCCCCGGTGGATCTGTCCGTTCTCCGACGACACCTTGGTCGGGATCACGCCCACGACGCCCATCGGCACCAGATCATCGATGCTGGCATCGAAGCTCCGGTCGGTCAGCAGCACTCCCGGCTTTGTGGCGTAGACGCCGACGGCGGCCGTCGAATATGGCGTTGACGATTTCTCCACCGTCCTGTCGCTGCGCGTGGAGATCACCAGGACATCCCCCGGCTCGTAGGTGGAGCGCTCCCCCTCCACGGCGAACGCCTCGGCCACATCGGCGCCGTTGTTCTGCGTGCCGCCGTTGAAGAATCCCTTGCCGGTGTTATCGATGCGGGCCACGTTGACGGCGTTGTTGCGGAAGATCGCGCAGTTGTTGGCGGCCACCGTGCTGACAACGCCACCGGCGTAGGATACGATCAGCGCGTTGCTCCCCGCGCCATTCCCCTCGGCCAGCACGCCCGTGCCGCTCGTGCTCCGCCCCACCGTTCCATATCCGCTCGGCGTCTCGCCATAGACTCCGAACCCGCCTCCGGCCTGATATCCAAGCACACCGACACCGGCTGTTGTCGTTGAGTTGTTGATCCCGCGCACCCCGGCCGACCACGCGCCCGTGGCGGTGGACACGATTGTGCCGAGCACTCCGGAGGGGCCCGCCTGCTGATTCCCTCCGATGGTGGAGTTGCTTTCACCGTAGACACCCGCCGCCGGGCTGCTGGTCAGGGTGGTCTGTCCCACGACGCCGTTGCCGGCGCCGAGGGTGGTGGCAAACACCACATTCGAGCCGTTGGCCGCGTTCTGATTCTGGAAGAAGCCCGCCCGTCCCGTGCCGCTCGTGTGGGCGTAGATTACGTCCGCCGCGGTGGACGGCGTCACCGCCTCCAGGGCGTTGCCGCTTCCGAATGTCACCGCTGAAACACCGTTCGATCCGCCACTGCCGGAGCCGTACACCCCGGCGCCGCCGCCGTTGCTCTGTCCGTAGATGCCGTGCCCGGTCTGGGCAAAGCCCGCGATCGCCATCGGCGTTGTAGTGCCGGCCAGCCCCACGCTCCCCAGCACTCCAACGATGCCGCGCGAGTTGTCGATGGTGCCGCTGTTGGTGAGTGTGAAGCTGGTGGCGCCCGCCCCCGTGTGCATGCCGGTATACGGGAGGAGGAGCTGATCATCGGGGGCCGGCGTCCAGGCCGTGCCGTTCCATTTCAGAATCTGCCCGTTGGTCGGCGCCGTCGCCGCTACGCCGCGTCCCTGGATGCGCGCCACCGTCGGCGCGGGATAGGTGCCCGAAAGGTCCCCCGTCGCCGCGCCGTTTGGCGGAAGCGTTGTCGGGATGACGCCGGCCGCGATATCGGCCAGGGTGATCGTCCCATCGGCGATCTTGGAGGTGGTCACCGCGCCGACGCCCAGCGTTGGCGATGGATAGCTTCCCACCAGGTCGCCGCCGGCGCTGCCGCTGGGTGGAAGGGAGGTGGGGATGATGCCTGCCGCGAGGTCTACGGAGGTAATCGTCCCGTCGGCGATCTTGGCGCTGGTGATGGCGTTGTCCGCCACGCCGAGCGTCGCGACGGGCCCGTTGGGGTTTGTGATCGCGATCGTTCCATCACTGTTCTGTACCCCCTGGATCCCGCTTCCTCCGCTTCCACCGGCGGAGCTTATCGTTATGGTGTTGCCCGATCGGTTGATCGTGGTTCCCCCTCCGCCCTGAAGGGTGATTGCCCCGTCGCCGCCGTTCACGTTTGTCACCACGCCGCTGGCTCCGGCGGCAAGGCTGAGCGCCTGATCGGCAGTGGTGGCGCGTAGCGCGTAGGGGACAGCGGTCATCGCGGTCCGTGGCGCAAGCTCGGCCCCGCCGTCCACCGTCACGCCCAGAAAGTATGCGCGGTCGAAGGTCATCGATGTCGGGATCGGCGTGTTCGATCCGATGATCGCGTTGAACACGCCGCGCACCACCGCCACATTCTGGCTCTCGGTGAAGAGAAGATTTCCTCCGGCGGAGCCATCATAGATCCTGAGGGTGAGGGAGTGATTGCCATCGGGGACAAGCGTGCCGGCGGGATCGGTCAGAACCCCCTGAAAGCTGATCTGGCGTGGGACCTGCGCTATTGCCGGCGTCGCGGCCAGCGTGCAGAGAAATGCGAGTGGAAGAATCGATCGAATGGACCTCATCGGTTTCTGTTCCTTGTTTGTCTGATAAAAGGGATGTCGATTGAAGATGTTGCATTCCGGCGCGCCGCCAGGGCGTGCCCGGTGTCGTATCGTTGTTATCTGATCACCATGAGCTGTGTTGTCGTCCGGTTGCCCCCGGCGGTCAGCACCGCCGTGTAGCGACCCGATTCCAGGCCGTCGGCGGCGACCGTCACGTTCAGCGGCCCGGCCTCCCGCTCCTCATCGATGATGGTTCTGACGGGGCGTCCGAGCAGATCGTAGATCTCCAGCAGGATGTGTCCGCGCGTCGGGAGATCGGCCCGCAGCAGGGCGCTTCCGGCAAACGGATTCGGCGCGCAGCGGAGGCCGAGCGTGGCGGCGGTCGCCGAATGCTCATCCGGGGAGGCGGCGATCGGGGCGGCGGGGGGAAGCGTGTACCAGAAGCCCTGGTTCGCCACAATCCCGGCCCGGCCTGTCGGCCCGATGATCGTCTGGCCGAGCGTTCCGGCCATCCTGACTGTTCCGTTTGCGCCGACTGCCGCGCCCGAGCCGATCACCACCGCGCCGGTGCGTGTCTGCGCTCCGGCGCCGGTTGCCAGCGCCAGCAGAAGCGCAGCGGACCATCCGGCGATGCGTTGCATATCGTTCATTTCATGTTCCTTCAACTAATGATAAAATGCCCTGGACGAGCGTTGCTCAACGGCCCGGCGGCCGGTTCTGTTTGGAGCTTTTACTTTTAGTAGTTTGCCTGTTCTCCGGTCCCCGGATCGGTTCCCGCACCGGGGGCATCACTCCTTCCGTTCCAGCCCCAGCCCGCAATGCGGGCAGTAGAGGGCGATGCGCTGGCGGATCACCGTGCGGCAATGCGGGCAGAGGAGAGGCATCGCGGCGCCGCAGCAGGCACAGAATTTATCTCCCGCGTAACCGACCGAACTGCACCGCGGGCAGTGAGCCAGGCTTCCGGTTTCGGTGTGAGAGATGTTTCTCGGTTCCGTCTTCAGGATATAGGGTTCCATCAATCTCCTCCTTGTGTCCTCCCCGTCCTCGGGGCTTCGAGCGGATCTGTTGCTACAAGGTACTGTCGGGTGCTTACGAAACCGGCGGAAGCTGCTTACAGAAGTCGCCGTTACAATTTTCCCGCTAGAATATCCGCGCCCGGAAGCCCTGGGCGGAGGGGTCGCGGTCGTGGAAACCGCATCGATGCGGATCGGGCAATCATCAATCGTGGATAGTGTATGACGGGCGCGATAGGGCCACTCGTCGATTTTCTCAATCACGGAATCCTCCCTTTTACCGGCCGTGCGGCCGAAATCGAGCGTCTGATGGCGTTCTGGCGGAGCACTGTCGATGCGCATGGCCTGCGGGTATTGCAGTTGACAGGCGAGGCGGGGGGAGGGAAGAGCCGCATTCTGGAGGAGACGATCCCCGCGATCACCGGGAACGGCGGGCTGGTGATCCACGTAAAGCTCTATCCCGCCGCCGCCACATCGCTGTCGCCGCTGATCGCCCGGGCGCTTGGGCGCTCCGGCGGCGCCCGCGCGCTGCTGGGGAGAGAAATAGAGGAGAACCTTTCCCCGGTGATCGATGCTCTGCGTCGCCTTGCGCGCCTCCGTCCCACGCTGCTGGTGATCGAGGATGCCCATCTTCTCAGCCGTGATGCCGTCGCTGATCTCTCCATCATCCTTGCCTCGCTTGCCGACGAAACCATCTCCGTCCTCACCGTCGCGCGTCCCGTGGAGCAGCTGGTGACCGCGGCGGTCAGCCCCTATCTTACCGAGGAGATGGCGCTGGAGGGGCTGGACGCCGACGGATTGAACACGCTCTGGATACGGCTGTTCGGGTCGGAGGCGGAACGGGAGATCATCGCGGCGCTTCATCGCGTCACCGCGGGAAACCTGCTGGCGGTCCGCACAGCTCTCCGATCGCTCTACGGCTCCGGCGCGCTGGAGCACGCCCAGGGGATCTTCAGGCTTGCCATCTCCCCCTCCTCGCTGGCATCGATGCTGGAACAGAACGTCGGGCTTCTCGCCGAGGGGATGTCGGCGCATCTGACGGCCGAGGACCGTCATGCGGCCCAGCAGTTTGCATCTCTCGGCGAGGTGTTCGCGATGGAGGCGGCGGAGGCGCTGGTGGAGGATGCCCATCATCTGATCCGGCAGCTTCAGTTCAAGGGGGTGCTGGCCGCCGCGCCGAACGTTATCGCGCCGCTTCCGGAGGAGGCCAGCCGTCTGCCGCTGATCGCCTTCACGCATACGCTGATTCACCGGCATATCGTGCAGGATGCGAAGCTGAACACGGATGGCATGATACGCCTGATCGCCCGTGGCCTCCCTCTCTATTCCACCCTCCCGTTTCAGCTCATCTCCGGCGATGATATCGGTTCCGGCCTTGCGGCCAGGGAGGTATCCCCGGCCTTCTTCCGCAGCATGAGGATAGCGCAGGCACTGGACCTGGGGAGCGACTGGGAGATGGCGGAGTACGTCCATGCCGCCGGTGTGGCGATGCTGGAAGCGATCCGCGAGCGGAGCGATGCCAACCTTCTCTTCATGATGGAGACGCGGATGGTCAGCGGCAGGCTTCTGATGCTTCGCCGCTCGGAGGATTCCGGCGAGTACGAACGGCTGATGCTGAACTATCTGGATCTGACCGCGGGCGATCTGCCGCCGAATGTGGCGGCGATACGCATCAGCGCCCTCTCCTTCAAGCTCCGCTTCCTCGCGCGGCGGGATTATGCCGGTTGCGATGTGATCCGCGAGGAGGTCGAGGCGCTGGTGGCCCGCATCCCGGAGATTCGATTCAACGGGCTCTATGTCGAATTCCTCTCCGATGTGGCGCATCTTGCCACTGAACATTCCGACATGGCGACCCTGCGAAGCGTGGAGCGGCGGGTTCACGAGCTGATGGCCGATCCCGGGGCGACGGAGAATTTTCGGAACATCGCGCGCCAGCGGATCATGAAGCATTTCCTTACCATCTACGATACGCCCGGCGAGCTTGCCGAACGCCGCGCCCTCCTCGCCGATCTGCAACACGATAACGCCGATCCCGATCTGACCCTTCTTACGGCGGGGATCATCTTTCTGGATGATCTTGGCGCGATCGACGAGCTTATCGAGACCATCGACCGCGTGCTGCCGGAATGCAGGCGGCGCGGGCACCGGCAGACGGTGATCAGCGCCGGCGCGGCGCGGCTCTGTGCCCTGGCGACGCGGGGGGCCGATCCCGCGACGATCGAGGAGGAGATGCGGGCGCTCATCACCTCCGCGCCGGAAGCCGATGGCGCGCTCCTTCGCCTCAATTTCGGACGGCGGCTTGTGCCGGCGGCGCTTCTTCTGGGGAGGCCGGAATGGGCGCGCTCCCTGGCCGATATTCTGTTCGGCGATCCGGATGCCCTTGCACCGGATGACCGGATCATCCTGGCCGCGATGGAGGAGAGGCTGGCCGATGAGCTTCCGCGGATCGCGACCGACCGCGCCATCACCCCGCCGTTGAAACGCTTTTGCGAGGCGATCATCGCCGGAAGCCCGATCCCCGTGGCGGTGCTGGACGAGGTTCGCGCGCTGCTTGCGACCCCGCTCCTCCGCCTCGGCGAAATCGCACCACGGATCGCGCTGATTGAGTTGATCTCCCTTGCAGACCGCCGGGGGGACCGCGCTTCGTTGCTTCACGCCGAGGCGCATGGCGCGCTCACGGCCTGTCTGGAACTCCTCTCCATGCGATCACTCGACGATATGATGCGGCATCTGATCGGCCGGCACGGAGCCCTGCTGGAGCCCGGCGATCAGGCGCGCTGGCACGGGCGCGTTCAGGAGATCGCCGATGAACGGGCCGGCTCCGCCGTCGCGAAGCCGGTTGGCGGCCTCCTCTCTCTTTCGCTTCTGGGAACGATCGAGGCGCGCGGAACGGACGGGGAGATGCTCCGGCTGCGCGGCGCGCGGCTTCGCGCGCTGGTGGGGATGATGGTCGCCAACGAGATGCTCGCCACCCCTCTTTCCCACAGGGAATTCTGCCGTCTGGCGCTTGGGGATGATAACATCGACCGCGCAAAGCGCGCCCTTCCGGTGGCCGTGCACCGTCTCCGCGACGTGCTGGGCGCGGCCGCCATCCTGACCGACGCCGAGACGCCGCGCCTCGATCCCTCGATCGTGAAGGTCGATCTGCTTGAAGCGCACCGGGAGCTGACGGAGACGCGCGCGGCGCTGCGGAGCGGATCGCTGATACGGGCGCACTCATCGCTCCGTCGCGCGCTGGAGATCATCGGCGGCGATGTTCCCTTTCCATCGCTCTATGATGATTTCTTCGAGGCGTTGCGGGAGGATTTCGAGAACAGGCTGCGCGATGCGGTGCTGGGGCTGTCCCGCGAGCTTCTCCGCGAGGGGGATGCCGTCAGCGCCGCGGAGATTCTCCGATCGGGGAGCCGGATGATGGCCGGGGATGATGAGATCGCGGAGCTGCTCTGCCGGGCGCTTGAGACAAGCGGCGATCGGACGGAGGCGGCGCGCGTCAGGATGCGGTCCGTGGAGGACGTCCCGGAGGGATAGCGGCGCGGACGAGCTTTCGCCCCAGTCACCTGTTCGGACTTCAGGGCCTTTTCAACGGAGCCGTTGATTCGGTAGTGACTCAATGTGTATCCCTCCTCCGATCTGCCGAACGATCGTCGAGCGCAATTTCCTTATCACTCTTCAAGCTCCGTCAGGAGCGTGCCGGTTGTAGCAACGATACCTCCGTTTCCCACACAAGCTCCATCGGAGCGTACCATCCTCGCATCCATGAAGAGAAGAATGGCACGCTCCTCTGGAGCGTGGAATCATGGGAGGCGTGGCGATGCTGCAACCGGTACGCCCCGATGGGGCTGGGAAGACGGATGCCGGATATGACACTGAGCATCATCCACAGCATCCCAAACTGAGTCACGATCATTGATTTCACCCCTTCTCACCGTCGGGGAATATCGCTCCTGCCAGCCTGGACTCCCCGCGGATCGCGATGGGAACGATCGCCGGCGCGTTACGGCGCGCTCGGTCCGGCGTCTCCCTACCTTCCGGCTATACTTCTCCTCACGTTTTACTCTGCCGCCACAAAGCCGCGCGTGGCCTATATTCGCGGCAGTCACAGCCTGAACGGAGATCCTCGCGATCGATGCCACGAACCGTTCCGGCGAAGAGAATCAATAGTGCATATCTGAAGTTTCAAGGAATTCGAATCTCATATTTATTTCATAGAGACAAGGGGGATTCATGAAGAAATCTGGCAGCATCCTTCGTGCTGTGCTCACCGCGTCGTTGCTGGCGCTGATCGCAACCGCATCGCCCGTGGCCAGGGCACAGGAAACCGCCGACCGATGGGCGCACTGGGACCACTGGAGCGGATGGTGGTACGGGCTGTACGGCGGCGTAAACATCAATCTCTTCTCCGGGGCGCTTCACAGCCTTGGAACGGCCGACACGAGCGTGGCTGTTACCACCGGGTTCGATGCCGGAAACGGGCTGGCGCTGGCGCTTGGCGGGATCATCGAGTACAACAACGGCAAGCTGCTCGGCGGAAATGTGATGTTCGGCTATGACAGCCGCGGGGTGATCTTCGACACCAAGAACGGAAGCACCAGCGGCCGCACCGCGGAGAAGCTCACCGCCCGCGTCGGCTACTTCACGATCGAGCCGAACCTGCGGATCAACCTGGGGCTGCAACTCCTTCACTTCACAGTGGGCCCGAGCTTCCGGCTTCTCCTCTCGAAGGGGTATGACTACTCCTACAATGACGACGCCAACCCGACCACTCCGGTGACGAGCAAGGGCGATTTCGCCAACATCAGGAGCTTTGTCACCGGCGCGCAGGCGGGGCTTGGCTATGATATCCCGCTGCACGATTATCACGCGGCCTCGCAGGTCATCATCACGCCGTTCGCGCAGTTCCATATCTCGCAGGATCTGCTGGATGTGCCCGCCGGCAACAGCAACAAGTACGGCCTGAACACCATCCGTATCGGCGTGCAGGCGAAGTACGGCGTGGAGGCCGGCAGGCCGATCGTCGAGGATACCAACGGCCCGGCGCCGGAGTTCGCGCTCCGCGCCCCGAATGTGGTCACCGAAAGCCGCAAGCTGAACGAGACCTTCCCGCTGCGGAACTATATCTTCTTCGATGCCGGCTCCACGGAGATCCCGTCGCGCTACAAGACCATCTCCACGGCCGATGCGGCCACGTTCCGCGAGGACCAGCTTATCCGGCCGACCGTGGAAACCGGCGGCACCGATGCCACGCAGGTCCGCTCGCGCCGTCAGATGGAGGTGTACTATCAGGTGATGAACATCTTCGCCGATCGCCTCAGGAAGAACCCGTCCGCCACGATCAAGCTGACCGGCTCCGCCAACGGCGATGCCGCCACCGGCAAAAAGATGGCCGACAAGGTGCGCGATTATCTCGTCTCGACATTCGGCATCGACGCGGCACGGATCAAGACCGACGGGCGCGCCATGCCGGGCCACAAGTCGGGCTCCGGCAACGCGCAGGGTGAGGACAAGAAGCTGGTTGATGCCGAGAATTACCGGGTGGAGATCGAGGGGACGCCGGCCGATATCATGCAGCCGGTGAACATCAGCTCCGTTCAGGATGAGCCGATCGACAACGATATCGTGATCACCGTCCCGACCCGCTCCGACATGATCTCATGGAGCGTCGATGTCACCGAGCGCGGCACGGCGAATACGCAGACGTTCGGCCCGTACAGCGGCACCAACACCGCCCGCCTCAACTCGAAGCAGCTCCTCGGCTCCCGCAGCGATGCCCGCTACGACGCCAAGGTGACGATCCTGGGTCGTGACGGCAAGAGCACCAGCTCGGCAAGCAGGGAGTTCCGTCTGGTTCATGGGGACGAGGGGGAGACGCAGGTGGCAAATCGCTACTCGATCCTCTTCGAGTTCGATGATTCCAAGACGGTGCAGACCTACGAGACATTCCTGACGCAGACGGTGGCGCCCGCCATTCCCAATGGCGCCTCGGTGATCATTCACGGCCACACCGACGTTACCGGCGAGCCTGAATACAACACCAAGCTCTCGCAGGGCCGTTCCGAGGAAGCCCAGCGGATTCTGACCCGCGAGCTGACGAAGGCCGGAAAGAACGTCACGTTCGATACCTACGGTTTCGGCGAGGACGAGCGGCGCTCGCCGTTCAACAACACGCTGCCGGAGCAGCGCTTCTACAACCGGACGGTCGTGATCGAGGTGGTTCCGGGACGGTAGTGGAAGATAGAGCGTAGTTGTAGTCAGTTGTCGCAGTCGGGGCAGGTTTGAAACCTGCCCCGACAAACCTGCCCCGACAAACAACGTATCGTTTAACAATCAACGACACGTTCTTATCACAGCAGTTCCACGATCCGATCCGCGGCGCCTCCGGCGCCGAACGGAAACCGGGGGACCGCCATCGCCGCGTACGCATCGGCATCGGTCAGCAGATGGCGCGCATGACGCACGATCGCCTCCTCATCCACGCCGGCCAGCAGCGCGGCGCCGGCATCGACCGCCTCGCGGCGTTCGGTGGTGGTGCGGAGAACCAGCAGCGGCCGGCCGAGCGCGGGGGCCTCCTCCTGCAATCCGCCGGAATCGCTGAGGACCAGATGAGCCAGCGAGAGAAGGCGGATGAACGCCGGATAATCGAGCGGCTCGATGCGATGGATTCTCGGATGCGCCGGAAGCCACTCGGCGATCGCCTCCGCCACGGCGGGATTCGGATGCACCGGAAAGATCACTTCCACATCTTCATGCTCCTCCACGATCGCGCCGATGGCCGCGAAGATCGCCCGCTGCGCCTCGCCGAAATTCTCCCTGCGGTGCGTGGTCAGAAGGATGATCCTGTTCCCCCGCGCCAGAATCTCCGATGCCCGGCGCGGCGGGGCGGCGGCCGGATCGTTCAGGATATGTCCCAGCGCGTCGATCACCGGGTTGCCGGTGATGTGAATGCTTTCGGGGCTGATGTTCTCGCGCAGCAGGTTCGCCCGGTTGGCCTCCGTGGCCGCGAAATGGAGATCGGCAAGCTGGGTGATCAGACGGCGGTTCATCTCCTCGGGAAAGGGATTGTAGCGCGAGCCGGTCCGCAGCCCGGCCTCCACATGCGCCACGGAGATCCTCCGGTGGAATGCCGCCATCGCCGCCGCCATCGCCGAGGTTGTATCTCCCAGCACGATCACGCGGTCGGGACGCTCCGCCTGGTAGAGATCATCCAGCAGGCCGGGAAGACGGGCGGCGATGCCGGACGGGGACTGTCCCGCGGTCATGATATCCAGATCGTGATCCGGGTGGACGCCGAAGTAGTCGATCATCGACGCGGCCAGATCGCGGTGCTGCGATGTGAAGAGGACGCGCGTATCGAAGCGGTCGCCGGCGCGACGAAGCGCGTGTACCACGGGGGCAAGTTTCACGACATCGGGGCGGGTGCCCATCACCACGAGAATGCGCTGCACGGTCTGATTGATTTGGTTTGACTGATCGATGACCGGCATGCCGGAGATCCGCGATTGCACCTACGTCCCCAGGACATTCCGGTAGACCGCCGCGGTCTTCTCCGCCACGCGCCGCCAGAGATATTCCCGGTGAATCCTCTCGCGGAGCGCATCGGTCTTCGGACGGTTCAGCCCCCGCTCGATCCCCCCGGCGATCGATGCCACGGAGGAAGGCTCCACGTAATCGGCATAGTCCAGAAAATACTCCCGCGTCCCGCCGTATTTCGTGATCGATACCTTCGCCCCCGCCAGCCCCGCCTCCAGCGCCGCGATGCCGGGCGTCTCGAAGAGCGATGGGAGGGTGAAGAGATCGCACGCCGCGTATGCCGAGGCCAGCATCGGTGAGTCGTTGGCGAGCCCTTCGATGATCGTGATGTTCCGGTTCTTCGCCGCCGCCGCCAGGCACTGCCGGGAGTAGCTGTTGTGATGCACCTGACCGATGATCACCGCCGGATGATCGATCTTCGCCAGCGCGTTGATCAGCGCCAGCACGTTCTTCCGGGCCGAGCCGATATGCCCGACGCAGAGGATGAAATCGCGCAGCCCGTGGGTCTTTACGAACAGGCCGGGATCGGCATCGGCAAAGCGCTCTTCAACGCCGTTCGGGATCATCGTGATCTTCCCCGCATCGATCTCCATTCCCCGCTCGATCAGCCGACCCTCATCCGATGTGTTCGGCAGCACGGCATTTCCCAGTTCGCAGACCTTCGCGGTCATGGAGTAATCGGTCCAGATGCCGCTGAAGACGCGCTTCGCCATCCCCTCCATCCGCCGCGTAAGCCGTATGAATCCCGGCGATCGCATCGTGTAGAAGATCGACGAGACCACGAACCTGCGCTGGAACTGATGGAGCCGCATCGCGATGTCGTACGTGATCAGGCTGGCTCCGAAGATATGGGCCAGATCGAACGCGCCGGGGGGATACTCGGTCCACGGGTTGAAAAGATCCACATCCACGCCGTAATCGGGAAGATAGCGCGCAGTCTGGAGCGCCTGCACCCAGGGGCCGCCGCGAACCATCGTGACGCTGTGCGGGGCGATCATGGAGACTCTCATTGGCGAACTCGCGAATTATAATCCTCGATGGCATGGCGGAGCGCCAGCAGGCTGAATCGTCGCACGCGGCCGATATCCTCAGGCATCGCAACCCCGCGTCCCCTCCGGTGTATCCATGCGATATCGTCGAGACGTGACGGCCGGCCGATATCGGGAAATCCGTAGCTCCCGGCGTCGCGCTCCACGGCGATCGCCACGCCGGTGAGATCGCCGGTCGCGGTTGTGGAGAGTTCATCGCCGGTCAGTTGCGCGTTGAACCGGACGGCGCTTCGGGCGCGCCACCAGCGCGCGTAGGCCGAGAGGGTCATGTTGGGGATGCCGAGCTCGCGGACGTGGGCAAACGTATCTCCCATCACCTCGAAATGCTCGTGGCCCGGATGATGATAGAGCATGGCCGGCTCCGACGTCTGAAGTTTTCGATCGATCATCCATCGAAAATAGCTCTTCATCGCGCCACCGGATGCCTTGACGCGGAGGAGGCTGCCGATGCAGACGGGATGTACCGGAACCTGAAGCGCCGACGCGAACCCGCCGGGCATCGGCGGATGGCAGGGGAGGTTGTCGTAATCGAGGGAGAACTCGGAGGAGTAGAGGAAGCCGAGATCATCGATGGCGCGCTGGAGCGGGCGGTTCCAGAAGCCGTTGGGGGCGGCGAACCCATCGAACGGAATTCCCTCGCGCTTCAGATGCCACATGGCCTCGGAGATATTTGCGCGGTTCTCCTCGTAGCTCCCGAACGTCCGGTGACGGAAGCAGTGAACGCCGATCTCCTGCTCCTGGAAGTCGTTGAAACGATCCAGCCATTCCCTGTGCGCCTCCACGTGGAGGAACCATGTCAGCCGCATCTCGTGCTGGCGCGCCACGCGGTAGAGCTCATCGATCTGCCCGCGCGTTCCGTAGTCGCTGTCGATCCGGTAGCAGAAGAGGGAATCGAGCCGGCCGGGGAAATCGTGAAGATGAACGTAGGGAAGGCCGCGATCGGTATGGAGCCAGCGGAGCGCGATGCCGATGATCTTCCTGATCTCCCCCTTCGATACGCGCGCGGTGATCTCGCTCGGGTCGTTCCCGCCGGGGAGATAGAACCGTTTCCGCCCGGAACGCCTGTCGCTCATCAACGCATCGGCATCGAGCGGGACGTGGGCGATGCGGCCGTCGCCGAACGTGGCAAGATACACCAGCCCTCCCATGTGTCCGGCCGCGTTGTGGCGGAGAACCGTGGCGTGGATATCGGCAAGCCAGACATCGCGGAAGATGTCGTCGCCGGAAGCGGGGGCTATCGAGCCGATCGACGCGCGGGTGAATGCTCCGCGATCGATCCTCGGCAGGAAGTGTCCGGCATCCAGCACCGCGCCGCCGTCGCGGATGTAGCGGTCGATCGAGCCGATCTGATCATCATCCAGCGGCGCGTTGACGAGGATCGCGCTGTACTGTCCGGGGGTGACGGCGTCCCAGCGGGAGATGCGCTCCCACGCCACGCCGAGCTGTCCCAGGATGATCCGCCATCCCGGTCCCGGAGAGACCACGCCGATTGTCAGCCGTGCGTTCATCGTTTGATCACCCAGAGGATATCCTCGCGACTGAAGGCGCCAAGCCCCCACGTCGCGGCGAGGAAGGTGATGCCGGTCAGTGGCAGGAACGGAAGGGCACTGACCGGGAGATAGTGCGCCGCGAGGATGACCCCCGCGGCCGTGAGAATCGCTATCGCCAGCGCGCGGATGAATCGGACCTTCACGCGACGCCGGAACGCGGCGTAGGTAAGGGCGACAAGGCAGATCTCGCTCCCGACGATCGCCAGCGCGGCGCCGGTCAGCCCGAAGAGATGAATCAGGGGGAAGGTCAGGAGCAGCGTGGCGATTCCGCCGATCACGGTCGCGCGAAAATACTCGCGCTCATGGCCGGTGCCGATCAGGCCGAAGGAGAAGATGGAGTTGACGAGGGTCGCCACGCCGAACCAGCTCAGGATGGCGAGCGTGGGGCCGCCATCGGCATAGCTCGATGTATAGATCAGCCGCATCACCTCCGTGGCATGAATCGTCAGCACCGTTCCGATCCCGAAGCCGAGGACGATCACCAGGCGAAGCACGCGCTCGAGGCTCCGCTCGGCCTCGGCGCGGTTGGCGCTCCAGAGTCGCGTGATGGCAGGGAGAAAGACCGTGGCGAAGACGCGATCGATGATCAGGATCACGAAGATTATTTTCAGCGCCGCCCCCAGCACGCCGGCCTCCCGTATCGGTTCTCCCAATCCGCCCGCTCCCAGCACCAGCGGCGGAAGAAGCTGCACCGACTGCGCCAGAATCCCGCCGATGCCGATCACCGCGGCGCTCCGGATGGCGGCGAAGAACCTGCCCGGCGAGAATCCCTCGAAGGAGAAGCGTTCCTTTTTGCAGAAGATGAGAACAAAGGCCGCGACAAGCGTTGCCAGCGTGTAGCTCCCCGGAACAAGCCCCCAGAAGTATTCCCCTTTCACAACGTTGAAGACCACCGCGAAGTAGATCGCGGAGGCGATGAAGCGGGAAATGGTAAACGGGATAAACCTCTGTTTCCCCTGATAGTACCATTCCAGTGAGAATGCGTAGGGGATGATCGCGAAGAGGAACCAGATGTAGAAGGTTCTACCCACCCTGCCATAGATGGCAAGGACAATCGGATACGACGCAATAAGAATGATGATGCCGAGGATGAGCCGGGAGGCGAAGATATCGCCGGGGCTGAACTCCCGCTCCTCCTCCGGCCGCGCCATCTCCCTGGTCCCGAGCGTGCCGAGCCCGAGATCGGAGAACCAGAGCGCGTAGGAGAGGATCGCGAAGCCGACGGTGACCATGCCGTATCCCTCCTTCCCCATCTCCGCGGCAAGGTGGATCGTGGTGAAGAAGCCGAGCGCGCGGGCGGCGGCATCGCCAAGGAAGATGAGCCCTGCGTTGGCCGATATCCTACGCATCGGCAAGCTCCGTGATGGCATTCACCAGCCGGACTTCCCGGAGCGTCAGCGTGAAGTTCGCGGCGATTCTGGCGCGCGCGGCATCGCCGAGTTGCTCAGGCGCGGCGAATCCCCGTTCGATGGCATCGGCGAGCGCCTCCGGGTTCTCCGGCTCCACGATAAACCCGGCATCCCCGATCGCGGTGGGTATCCCTCCAACATCCGTTCCCACGGGGATGCAGCGGCAGAGCATCGCCTCGCAGAGCGCATTGGGAAGCCCCTCGCGACGGGATGGCTGGCAGAAGATGCGTGCCCTGCCATAGAGCGCCGGAAGATCCCGGCGCGGGGTCGGCGGAAGGAACCCGACGTTGGCCGGCGCGCCGGGACGAAGGAGATCGATCAGCTCCGGCTTCAGGCCGACGATGAGAAATCGCCGACCGGGAAGCCTGGACGCGGCGGCGATAAGGAGATCGACCCCCTTGATCCTGGCGCGCTGCATCGTGTCGCAGCCGGCGACCAGAAGGACGAGATCCTCTTTTGGTCCGGGCGGGTTCCAGAGCGCGGGATCGTAGCCGGTGGGGAGTGGGAGGATGGAGGGCCAGGGGCGGCCGCTGGAGGATTCGAGCGTATCGCGGAGGGAGAGATCGACCGCGTAGATTCTGCCGGTCCAGCGGAGCGCCGCCGTAAGGAGCGCGCTTTTCCACCGGCTCCGCCAGATGCCGTAGCCGATTTCCGGTTCCCGCGCCACATCGACGCCGCCGAGGATGATCATCGATTCCCTCCCCGCGAGCCGCGAGCCAAGCACGGCGAAGAAGGCGTAGACCGATCCGAACCAGCAGAGGGTGACATCGGCGCGGAAGGCGCGGCGGAGGTTGGCGAAGAGCGCGGGGATGCCGCTGCCGATGTAGAAATCGACATCGAAGTGCCGGCGAAGAATCTCCACATCATCCCGGATAAACGGGGATGCCGCCGTCGACGTTACGAGTACCCGTAAGCGTTTGCTCTGCACTGATGTGGCTTTACTGAAAAAGGTGGTCGGGGGACGTTTCAAACGTCCCCCGACAGAGGGCCGATCACTTCATCATCGGGACGTTCACGCCGAACTTCCGCGCGTTGTCGATCGCCCGCTCGTAGCCGGCGTCCGCGTGGCGGATGATTCCCATGCCGGGATCGTAGGTAAGGACGCGGGAGATGCGCGCGTCGGCCTCCGGGGTTCCATCGGCCACCACCACCATTCCGGCGTGCTGCGAGTAGCCCATGCCCACGCCTCCGCCATGATGGAAGGAGACCCATGTGGCCCCGCCGATCGCGTTGAGCGCGAAGTTCAGCAGCGGCCAGTCGCTGATGGCGTCGGAGCCATCGATCATCCCCTCGGTCTCCCGGTTCGGGCTGGCGACCGATCCGCAGTCGAGATGATCGCGGCCGATGACGATCGGCGCCGATACTTTTCCATCGCGGACCATCCGGTTGAAGAGGAGGCCGGCGCGCTCGCGGGCGCCGTAGCCAAGCCAGCAGATGCGGGAGGGGAGCCCCTGCCAGTTGACCCGTTCGCGGGCCATGTCCAGCCAGCGGTGGAGCTGGAGGTCATCCGGGAACAGCTCCTTGAGCGCCTGATCGGTCGCGTAGATATCCTCGGGATCGCCGGAGAGGGCAACCCAGCGGAAGGGGCCCTTGCCGTCGCAGAAGAGTGGCCGGATATACTCGGGGACAAACCCCTTGATCTCGAACGCGCGGTCGAACCCGGCCTTCTCCGCCTCAGCGCGGATGTTGTTGCCGTAATCGAACACCACGGCGCCGGCGTCCTTCATGGCGACCATCGCCTCCACGTGGGTGCGGATGGAGCCGGCGGCGCGCTGGAGATAATCCCCCGGCGCCACGCGGCGGAGCAGATCAGCCTCCTCCTTCCGAAGCCCGACCGGATAGTAGCCGTTCAGGGGATCGTGGGCGGCCGTCTGATCGGTGACCACATCGGGGATGATGCCGCGGCGGACCATTTCCGGGAGGATTTCGGCGGCGTTGCCGAGCAATCCCACGGAGAGCCCCGTCCTCTCCTTCTGCGCCTGGCGAAGCCACTCCAGCGCCTGATCCAGGCTGGCGGTCTTCCGGTCGCAGTAGCGGTCATGAATCCGTTTGTCGATGCGGCTTTCATCGATCTCCACCGTCAGCACGGCGGCATCGTTCATGGTTGCGGCCAGCGGCTGCGCGCCACCCATGCCGCCAAGTCCGGCCGTGACGACGAGCCTTCCGGCCAGCGTTCCGCCAAAATGCTGCGCGGCGCAGGCGGCGAACGTCTCGTAGGTTCCCTGGAGGATTCCCTGGGTGCCGATATAGATCCAGCTTCCGGCGGTCATCTGGCCGTACATCATCAGCCCAAGCTCATCGAGCCTGCGGAACTCCTCCCAGGTCGCCCATTTGGGGACCAGGTTGGAATTGGCGATCAGGACGCGCGGGGCATCCGTGTGGCTTCTGAAGATGCCGACCGGCTTGCCGGACTGGACGAGGAGGGTTTCATCGGGGGCGAGGTTGCGGAGCGCGTCCAGGATTGCGTCGAAGCACTCCCAGTTGCGCGCGGCCTTGCCAAGCCCGCCGTAGACGATGAGATCGGATGGCTTTTCGGCCACCTCGGGATCGAGATTGTTCTGGATCATCCTGTAGGCGGCCTCGATCTGCCAGTTGCGGCAGGTAAGCTCGGGGCCACGGGGGGCGCGGATCACGCGATCGCTCCGCCGGGTGAATGCCTCCGGCGATGCCTCGGTCGTTGTTCTGTTCATGCGATCAACTTACCCGATTCACGAGAGGTGGCAAAGGGAGATGGGGATGTTCGGGGGGAGCGGTTGCTGCCGACGGCCGGTTCAATCGCATGGCACTTGCTCGACAGCCACTCTGCGATATACCTTTATATATCGATGTTGAAAACCACTGCGAGACTCCCGGCACCTCCCGCAGCACTATGACAACTTCCATGAGGATTGAACGATGAAAGCGTGGCCGATGCTCAGTTGCCTGGTTGTGTGCTGTCTGCTGGCGGCATGCAGGGACAATACTGTTTACGATGGTTTTGATGAGCCGATACCGTCATTCAAAACCGCTGATGTTATTGGTACGGCCGATCCGCTCAGGATGTCGCCCGATCAGATAACCACCATCACTACTCGGTGTTATCCAACAGTGACCGGTAAGAGTAGTTGTGATCATGCGGCGCGACAGCAACAATATTCTGATTCCTGATGACAGGTTCCCATACGGGATGGAGGAGCTGCCGTTGAAGGGGGCGTGGCATAATCGTTTCGAGACGATCTCCGATCATATGCGCGATCACGACAGCCTTTCGCTCCTGTTCGATGATCCTGTTTACACCGGCGATGCTGTCGCGGTGGCGGATTCGCTGGTGCGGATCGATTCATCGCGCGCCGGCTGGGTTCGCGATTATATGTTGTCGCTGGCGGGATCGTTCGGGGATTCGGTGTATGGCGGTGGCTCCGTGATTGTTCCGGTTGCCGCATCGGTTCCTTCACGTGCCGACCGGGGCTTTGCGCTGGAGCAGAATATCCCGAATCCGTTTGCCGGAACCACAACGATCCGCTATGCGATCGGCGCGGATGGGCCAGTGCGGCTGGAAATCTATAACGCGGCGGGGACGCTGGTGATGATGCCGGTGGATAAGATCCAGACGCGCGGGGATTATGTGATCGGTGTAAACCTGAAGGAACTTCCCCAGGGGATATATCATTACCGCCTTACATCAGGTGATTTTTCGAGCACGCGGATGATGACGGTGGTCCGGCAGAGATCGACAGAACCCTGATCTGGAAATCATTGGGACTTATGGGCAATCCCCGGCATCCGATACAACGGATGTCGGGGATTTTCTGATGTGCGCGGTTTATCATTGCATGGGGCATGTTAACCGGCTGCCACCATCCCGGAGCGAAGTCTGGAGATGTCCATGCCGGCATTGGAGGAACCATCAGTGCTTATCGTGGCGTACGGCGCGGCTGCAACGGCATGACATATTGGGGAACATGGGAGAAACATCGTAGTTTCCGGCTCAATCGCCGCGGCCTGCCAATCACCCGGCGGGCGCCTCTCACACAACCCGCGATGCGCTCCGGCTTTCAGGGCGGTGATGGCATCGTTCAGCAGAATCCTCTATACAACACTACGCTATGGCTCTGCAATTCTCGCGCTCCTGCCTTGTGCTCTCCCTGGGTGCGGCCGCCCTCTCCACCTCGATCCTCCTTTCCGGCTGCGGCGCATCGCGACTTCTCTACACCGGCACCAATCTTCAGGCGATCCGTCGCGACACGATCAAGACATCCGGCATGGTGAGCTTCCTGCAGAACCCGCAGGACAGCGCCAACGGGATCATCAGGCTGGCGCCGGTGGAATCGCTCGACCTTCAGCCGGTGACTCTGGAGGTAAGCGGCACGCCGGGATCGCCGTTCGATCAGGCGCGGACGCTGATGCTCCCCTCCGGCTACAAGGCCAGCCTCTACGCATACGATCTGGGGCGTCCGCGCGATCTTGCGCTCCGCGATGATGGAACGCTCTTCTACAGCGATTTCGACGGATCGATCTACGCCCTGGCGCCATCCGGCACCAAGACCGCGATCGTGACCGGCCTCAGCTCCCCGCACGGCATCGAGCTGCATAACGGCGCGCTCTATTACACCGATGAGCACAACATCTTCCGGTTCGATTTCTCCTCGCCGACCTCCATGACCGGCAGCAGCACCAAGCTCTCCTCGGCGCTTCCGGGGGGCGGCACCAACTACACGCGGACCATCCGCTGGTCGCCGAGCGACAAACGTTTCTATATCTCCGTCGGCTCCACGTCGAACAACGGGGTGGAGGATGACAAGGCGCACGCGACGGTGCTTCGGATGGCGGAGAAGGGGGGGACGCTGGATGGCGTGACGCTTGGCGGGCTGCGGAACACGGTGGCGATGGATTTCAACCCGGAGACCGGCGACCTCTGGGGTATCGACAACGGGACGGAGCAGATCGGCGATATCCTGCCGCCGGAAGAGGTAAACGTGATCAAGCTGAACAAGCATTACGGCTGGCCCTACTTCTACGCGGAGGGATTCCGCGATCCGCGGTACAAGGATGCCGGCGATGCTCCAACGAACGCGGTAAAGCCGATCATCGACCTGGAAGGGCATTCCGAGGCGCTGGACATGGTCTTCTATCCCGGCAGCGCGCTGGGCGCCGATTTCCACAACGCGATGCTGATCACCTATCACAACAACCCGAAGGTGATCCGTCTCCGGGCAAATGCCGACGGCTCGAACGCGCGCCAGGCCGACTTCATCACCGGCTTCGCCGATCAGCAGGGGCATGTCTGGGGTCGTCCGGTCGGGATCGTGATATCGCAGGATGGAAGGACGATCTACCTGAGCGATGACAGGGCCGGGGCGATCTACAAGATTTCGAAACTGTAATTTCGTGCGATGCCATTGCGTCGGAGCCCGTTCTTTTGTAGAATAGCGGCGCAATTTCATAAGCCATGTTCCAGTTGATGCACTATGATGAAGTTTATTTCGCGAGAATTTGCAGAAGCGGTGCGCAGAGCATTCATGAGCTCGTTCGGAGTGGAACTGCCTGATACCGAAACTCTTCTGGCGGAGGAGACGGACGTGCTGATGGCCGCCCGGGTGATCCTCTACAATGATGAGATCCATACCTTCGATGAGGTGATCTTCCAGTTGATGAAAGCGACCGGGTGCTCCATCAGCGAGGGGGAGCAGATCGCGCTGGAGGTCGATTCCACCGGTCTGGCCTGTGTCTTCGAGGGGGAGGTGGCCGATTGCCTGCGCGTCAGCGGGATTCTGGAGGAAATCGCGCTTCATACCGAAGTGCGGTTCTGAATCAATAGTCGCAATACGCGGTCGAACGGGCCCGGTGCAATCCGGGCTCTTCAGTCGCGTCGTTCGATTTCATGGCGCCGAGCGCTCCCATCCGGTCCATTTTGTACATGTCTCAACCAACATATCTCAACCATTTTTGAGGAGAGAATCATGATCAAGCATCTTACCATGCTGGCCGTTGCCGCCGGATTGTTCGTGTATGCCGGCGATCTGCACGCGCAGACCGGAAAGACATGCGAGAAGGGAAAAGCCTGCTGCATGGCGAAGGACAAGGAGAAGGCCAAGCTCTCCGAGATGAAGACGGTGAACAAGGATGAAGTCGTCAAGTTGATCAAGACGAACAACGTCACCGTGATCGACGCCCGCGACGCCGAGTCCTACGCCGCCGGCCATATCGATGGCGCCGTCAACTTCGGCACCGCGCAGCTTCCGGTCGACAAGAACGCCGCGCTGGTCTTCTATTGCGGCGGGCTGAAGTGCCCGATGGCCGCCAAGGCCGCCAAGACCGCGATCCAGAAGGGATACAAGAATGTGATGGTCTTCCGCGGCGGCTGGGCCGAGTGGAGCAAGTCGCAGAGCTGATCCGGTTCCGCTGGTACGTATAACCGCAAAGGCCCTTCGGAGTATGATTTCCGAAGGGCCTTTGCGTTGTTCAGGCCGCTCTTCCGCCTGCCGGATCAGTCGCCGGTGCCGTTGTACGGCTGGGCGATATACTTCTTCGCCTTGTTGCGCGAGTCCGAATAATCATCCATCGAGAGCACTTTCCTGTACTGGGCGACCGCGTCATCATGACGGCCCTGCTTGTCGAGCGCGTAGCCCATCTTCAGGTTGGTCAGGATATTCCAGTTCGATTCCGCCTCGTCGCTGCCGATCCTGTGGGCCAGCACATCCGCCTGCTGGAAGTATTTGGCGGCATCGATGTATTGTCCCAGGCGGAGGCGGATATCGCCCAGATAGTAGAGGCCCCTCCAGGCAAGGGAGAGCTCGTAGCCGGGATCGCGCCGCTGCACGCGGCGGAGGATGTCGGTATACGTGGAGTCCGCGTTTACCAGATCGCCGGTCTGATAGTAGTTCTTCGCCAGGAACCGCTCGAAGACCGAGTTGCCGGGATACTGCTGATAGAGCGCCTTTGCCACCAGCAGCGACTGCTCGTGGGAATCCCGATCCTCCTCCATCGTCGTCAGAATATCGATCATCGCATAACGGGCCTCCGTGCCGGCGTATACCGCGCGCTGCCCGGAGATGCGGAGCATGCTCAACCCGATCTTTTTATCGCCCGGTGGAAGAAATCCGAGCACGCTCTTGGCAATCGGATACTTGTCGTTGATAAGGGCGCTGAAGTAGTTGTAGAGGCCCGAGCCCAGGAGTATATCGCTGTTGCTCGGCGCCAGGCGCTGGCACTGGAGGATGATATCGTACGCCTCCTTTCCCTCGGTTCCGGCCCTCACCCAGGCCAGAGGGGAGGTTGCATCGAAGCCGGTCAGGAGCATCAGACGGGAGCGATAGCCGAGGGCCGAGCCCTTGAAGAAAAGGCCGATGATATCGTTCGGGTTGTTCGCCAGACGCTTGTCGCAGATTTCCAGCACCTTGTCGATACGGCTGTCGAACGATTTCTGCGCGGATTCATACTGCACCTTGATCTCCGCGTTCGGCACGATCCGCCACCAGTCCACCAGCGCCAGAAGGAAATATCCCGCCGGATGCTCAGGGTCAAGCTCGATCAGCTTGTTGAACATGGTGTCCGCCTCGTTGTACCGCAGATTGTACATGGCGTTGGTGCCGGCCCTGACCAGCGCCGTCTCCTGTGCGTTCAGCAGCACCCAGCCTCCTCTGAGCCCCGTTCCGGCGTCCTGGGTCTCCGGCTGCGGATCGGTCGGCTGGGCATGAGCGGCAATCGGAAGCGCGAAACCGGCAATGGCAAGCGCCACCAGAGGGCCAATCTTTCGTAGATGCTTCATCGTTGTTCTCCTGAATCGTTCTGTGCTGCTGGTCGGCAGCGTATCACATCGTGCGGGTAATATGACGTGCGACCATCGCGAAGGTTTGGTCGCTGAAGCATGTTGAAACAGAGGAATCTTCCGCTATGACGTTTGTTGCTTCCGGTCGTCACCGGAGGCCGGTCTCTTCATCCGCAGCGCATGTATCGCGCGGAACACCGTCGCATTGACATACGGCGAATAGCGGATCATCGGAATTGTGGCAACCACGTAGATGCCGGCCGCCACCCCGATCATCCCCGCCAGCCCGCCTTCCGGGCCGAACGCTCCCCCCGTCAGGAAATTCGGCCCGGCGATTCCCGTGCGGAGAAGCCCGGCGCCAAAATCCTCACCGCTCACCGGCATCCCCAGCATCTTCCCGATCATGAAATTCCATGCGAAGTGCGCGCCGAACGGAAGCCAGAGTGATCCGGTCCGCAGATAGCAGAGCGAGAAGAATATCCCCGCCAGGAATATGACGGATGCCGACCCGAATGTTACGTTGGGATTCCATAGATGCGCAACGGCAAAGATGCCGGAGACGATCACCGTGGCGATGCCGGGGCCGATCATCTCGGCGATCCGCTGAAAGAAATATCCCCTGAACAGAAGCTCCTCGCCCGCCGCGCTGATGCCGATAAACGCCGTCCAGAAGAGCCAGTTCGAGGGAAGGTCCCGCTCCCCGGCGTGGACGCCGCCGATGATCGCGACGGGAGCCCATGCCAGCAGCGCCATGCAGATGCCGAGCCCGAGCCCCTGCGCCAGCTCCCTGCCGCTCCACCGATGTGCCCCCGCCCCCGTCCACGCCGGCGGCATCCCGTCGAAGTAGCGGGCTGCCAGCAGCGTCGCGATCAGCAGTGAGAGGTAGATGGTGATGGCGCCGCCGAGAAGTGACTGGCGCGGGATGATGGCGCCGAGCAGCAACGCCAGCACCAGCCAGACAACGGCGACGAGGCCCATGCCGGCGAGGTTGGTGCGAATGGGGCGTCGTGACCAGAAATCCATGGGCGTCGGTGCAAAGAGATGATCAGAGACGGGGGGGATTGTCGGGCGAGAGGTCGCTCGACGGCGGCTCCGGCGCCGTGCGGGTCCGCCGGAACCGTGAGATGATCCGCCCGAATTCGCGACGCTCCTCCGGCTTGAAGAAGCCGCTCGCGAACAGCCATGCCGGGAACGCCGCCAGCAGCCCCAGGCGGACCAGCGCCGCCGTCAGCGATCGGTCGTCGAACCTGAAGAGGGCCATGTTGACGCCGTAGAGGGCTATCACCCCGATGAAGACCTTCACCACCCGTCCCCACTCGTAATCGATCCGGTAATATCGCTGGACGTACCTGTAGAGGACGACCGCCATCACCACATAGGCCGCGAATGTCCCCCACGCCCCGCCGTAGATCCCGATCGACGGGATCAGCAGGAAGCAGAGGAGCGCCTCGATGCCGGCTCCGATGCCGGTGATCCACGGAAGAGCCTTCGTCTTCTTCTCGATGTAGATGCCGACGATGAAGTTCGTATACCAGCCGTTGAACGCGTACGCGGCCAGGATGATCGGCACGATGGCGAGGCCGCTCCAGTAGTTGGGGGGGATGATCGACCGGCCATGCGTGAACGGGAGGGGGGATGCGACGATATCGACGATATAGAAGGAGATCGCCAGGAAGAGCAGCGCCGCCGCAACGTTGAAATAGGTGAAGATCCTGGCGTAGAGATGCTTCGCGTTCGGCTTCTTCGCCTGCTGGAGAAAGAAGGGTCGCCAGGCGAACTCGAACATCGAGACGAACATCATCATCGGGATGCCGAGCCGGTAGGTGGCGGAGTAGAGCCCGACGATATCATCGCTGGTGAGCTGCTTCATGATCGGGCGGTCGATCCCCTGCAACGCGATCATGGCGATCCCCGAGGCGATCGTCGGCACGCCGAAGCGGAGGAGCTTTTCGCCGGTCTGCCGGCTGAACACCACCGGCAGCATCCTGGCGACAAGCGGAAGGGTGAGGAGGAGCTGGACAAGCGACTGGACGATGCCGGCGATAAAGACCCCCTTGAGCCCCATCCGGAGATAGGCAACCAGGAGGATATTCATTCCGACGTTGACCAGGATGGTGATGATCTTGATCCCGCCGAACATTTTCGGACGGCGCGACATTCTGAGGAGGGCCATCGTAACGGTGGCGGCGGAATCGAGGAAGATGATCGCCCCGGCCATCCTGATAAGGTGAAAGTAGTCGGGGGGGAGATCGAGAAACGATATCCGGTTGATCGCCGCCGGGAACAGGACGATGATGATCCCGATCACCGCCGCCACGATCAGATTGATCAGCAGCGCGTTCCAGTACACGCCCCGCCGCTCATCGTTCGATTCCGCCGCCGAGTGATATCTGAAGTACGCCGCCTCCATCCCCGCGTTCGCCACGATCATCACAAAGGCGATCATCACGAAGACCGTGGCCTGAATGCCGACCTCGGCGCGTGTCAGGACGTGCGTGTAAAAGGGGGTCAGAAGAAAGGAAAGGAACCGCTGGACGATGGTCGCCACGCCGTAAATGGCGGTATCCCCGGAAAGCTGCCGCAGTTGTTGTCGCATAAGATGCCGACAACTTACGGCGCCGGGGCGGTGTGAGAAAACGCCATTGCCCGCAACCCGGGGTCAATACCTGGGAACCGAGCCAACCTCCATGCTGTAACGGTCGATTCCGCCGCTGAGGTTGAACAGCTCGCCGTAGCCGAGCGCGCTCAGAACGGCGCAGGCATTGATGGAGCGGATGCCGTGATGACAGTAGGCGATGATCGGTTTTCCCGGTTCGTTCGGAAGCTCCTCCTCCGCGCGATCGGCAAGCTGGCCGAGGGGGATCAGCGTGGAGCCTTCGAGCGTGGCCAGCGCGAACTCCCACGGTTCGCGGACATCGAGAAGGATGGCGTCGGGATGATCCTGGAGGAAGATGGCGAGATCGCGCGGGGGGAGCTGGCGGAAGTTCATCGGCGTCTTGTTGCGAACATTGGGGATGGAGTTGCCGGAAACGAAATATCCCCGAGGCAACCGGGGTGCCTGGGGGATATCGATAAAGCCTGATTCGTCGCGGACAACGTTACTTGTGGTTGCGCTGGCCGCGAATCTGCTTGAGTAGATTTTTCTGATCCGCCGTAAGAATCGATTCAAGGTTCTCATTGAAGCGGGTCAGCGCCAGCGAAAGCTCGATTTCCTTGTCCGCGCGCTGCTTCAGCACCGGACGGAGGGCGGCTTCGTTGAGAGGAGTAGCCGATTTGAGCTGCCTCTCGGTTTCCAGCAGCTTCTTGATATCATCGCGAAGCGGCTTTGTCTCGCTCTGGAACTGCTCGCGAAGAGTCTTGATCTGGGTTTTCTGCTGCGCGCTCAGGTTCAGCCGATCCATGATCGAGCCATCCTCCTGGGCGTAGGCAGATCCCGCCATCAGCGTCATGCTGGCAAGCAGGGCTACAATGGGGCGTGTGATCTTCATCTTCATATCGGAATATCCTCTATTCGAGTCAATGCTTCTTCAATATATAAGAATCTTTGTAAGAACGGAAGCCACATCGATTCCAGCACCTCCATTCATAACAGTAGCGATATGACCCGATAGAGGTGGGGGAGTTTAAAGATGGCTCCCCCATTCCTCAATCTATTTTGCGCCTCGTCCTTTTCGGGCCGGAGCCATCACCACGGCCGGTTTTACGGCTTTTTTCGTCGCGCGGACCGGCACACGCATCGCGCCGCGGAAGATATGGGGGACTGCCTCCACCAGAGTATCGACGGGGATGATCTCCAGCCCCATTTTCACCTTGTCGGAGATATCGGCCAGATCCTTCACATTATCCTTCGGGATGATCACTGTTCTGATCCCGGTGCGCCGGGCGGCCAGGAGTTTTTCGGTGAGCCCGCCGATCGGAAGGATCTTTCCGCGGAGGGTGATCTCGCCGGTCATCGCCACATCGGATCGGACCGGGCGTCCGGTTGCCGCGGAGATGACCGCCACCGCCATCGTGATGCCGGCCGACGGGCCGTCCTTCGGGATTGCCCCCTCCGGCACATGAACATGAATCTCCTTCCCCTGATAGAAGTCCTTGGCAACCTCCAGCGATTCCGCGTTGGCGCGGATGTAGGTGATCGCCGCCGAAATCGATTCCTTCATCACGTCGCCAAGCTGGCCGGTCAGGGTCAGCTTCTCGATCCCCGGCACGATCGACACCTCCACGGTGAGCGTATCGCCGCCGACCGATGTCCACGCCAGCCCCGTGGCCGCGCCGATCAGATCCTCCTGCTCCCCCAGGCGGTTCCGGTAGCGCGGCGCCTTCAGATAGCGCTCCACGGCTTCCGGCGTCACCACGATCGCCTTCCCAGCCGCGCCGTTTGCCCCGCTCCGTCCCTTCTTCGCGGTTCGCGCCGGCGCCTTTCCGTTCTCATACACCATCGCCGCGACAACCGGCTCCAGGCTTCTGCGGCCGACGATCTCCTTGGCGATCTTCCGGCAGAGCGATGCGATCTCCCGCTCCAGATTGCGTACCCCGGCCTCCGAGGTATACTCGCGGATCACCTTCATCACCGCGTCATCGGTAAAGGAGATATGATGCCCTTCCAGGCCATGCTCCTTCAACTGCTTCGGGATGATATGGCGCTTCGCGATCTCCAGCTTGTCGTGTTCCAGATAGCCGTTCAGCTCGATGATCTCCATCCGGTCCTGCAACGGCAGGGGGATGTTGAAGAGCACATTCGCCGTCGTGATGAAGAGGACTTTCGAGAGATCGTAATCGACCTCCAGATAGTGATCGTTGAAGGTCGAGTTCTGCTCCGGGTCCAGCACCTCCAGCATGGCGGAGGATGGATCGCCGCGGAAATCGGCGCTCATCTTGTCGATCTCATCAAGCAGCATCACCGGGTTGACAACGCCGGCCCGCTTCATCGACTGGATGATCTTGCCCGGCATCGAGCCGATATAGGTCCGCCGGTGGCCGCGAATCTCCGCCTCGTCCCTGATCCCCCCCAGCGAAACGCGGACGAACTTTCGCCCCAGCGCCCGCGCGATCGATTTGCCGAGCGATGTCTTGCCGACGCCGGGAGGGCCGGCCAGGCAGAGGATCTGCCCGCGCATCTCCTTGACGAGATTAAGGACGGCGATATGCTCCAGAATCCGCTCCTTGGGGCGTTCCAGGCCGAAATGATCCTCATCCAGCACATTCTTGACATGATGGATATCGAGATGATCGTCCGTCTCCGCCGACCAGGGCACCGCCGTCAGCCACTCCAGATAATTCCTGTTGACGGCGAACTCCGGCGACATCACCGGGGTTTTCCGGAGCTTCTCCAGCTCCTCGAAGGCGCGCACGCGAACCTCTTCCGGCATTCCGGCGGTCTTGATCGCCTCCACCAGCTTCGCCAGCTCGGGGGAAACCTCGCCTTCCTCCTCCAGCTCCGTCTGAAGCGCGCGGATCTGTTCCTGAATCAGGAACTGCCGCTGCGAGCGCTGGATGGTATCCTGCACCTTGGTGTCGATCTCCTGCTCCAGCTTCAGCACTTCGATCTCGTCCTTCAGCACCGTGATCAGCTCGATATACTGCTCGCGGATGTCCTGCGTTTCCAGGATCTTCTGCTTGGCCTCCACCTTGCTCATCAGGTTGGCCGCGATAAAGTAGAGTTTCCGGGCCGGCTCCGAGAGATTTTCATACGCCACCAGCACTTCCTGCGGCAGCCCGCGGTGCATCTGGATATACTCCTGGAAAAGCTCCGAGGCCTGGCGCAGCAGCGCCTGCATCTTCTTGTCGGTCGGGACTGTCGGCATGGAGGTGGTCACCTCCGCCTCCATATATCCGTCGGCATCGGTGATCGATTTGATCAGCCCCTGGGACTCCCCCTCCACGAGGATCTTCATCAACCCGGTCGGCAATCGGAGCATCTGCACGATTTTCGCCACCGTGCCGGTCTGATAGATATCCTCCCCTTTCGGCTCATCGACAGTGGAATTCTGCTGGGCGACGAGGAAGATGTATTTATCCCGGCTGAGCGCCTCGGCCGCGGCGCGGAGGGAGGACTCGCGCCCCACGAGGACCGGGAAGATCATGTTGGGGAACACCACAACGTCGCGGAGCGGCAGCACCGGCAGCACCATCGAGGTGGAAGGGGTTCGTTTGGTTCTTCTGTTAGTAGATCTTTTCATAATCAGTCTGACCGCGAAAATGATCGCCACCTGACGCTATCGTCAAAGAGGCCGGGAGGATCACCGTATCGGCCTTTTCATTTTCGCTGTAAATGGCTCCGGACGTTACGGCATTCCGTGCGCTCCGCTAAGACGCGGAGTGACGTGCGGAGGAGTATGTTCGCGGAGCACCATGTTCAATGGGCCCCACGCTGGCCGGCGCCACCGATGTTCGCGATATCATCACGCGAATATTCCGGCCGAGCCTGGCATCAGAGGGGGAAGATACGAGTTTGGGGCGGTATCTGACTTATCAGACGGTTGCAAGATACGCCTCTGGTCCGGCGGGCCCCGGAGTACGCAAGCCCGTTAACATAACGCGGGGACGTCCGTTGGGACGCCCCCGCGTTGACTACGCCGCTCGCGATTGCACCGGACCACCGGCTGTTCATCACCACAAATACCATCACCACATGCCATCAAGCTCTTGCTCCTCCAGGGGAGTTCCCCATCACCTCGATGGTTGGCACACTCCGAACGGCAGTTCAAGCGACCCTCTGTTACCCCGACATCTTCATCAAGATATTTTTCAGCGGGATCTTATCCCGCAGGTTGTCCCTGAGTTATCATCTCACGGCAGATTTTCATCGCATCCGAAATCCATTCACAGCGACATTCATCGTTCACGTCCCGCATCATTGCCGGGGGCGATTGCATCATCATCACATCAGCGGAATATTTCCCCGCGCATGACTTTCAGTTGTACAAGAACAGGGCCATGAGGCAGGCGGTGGTGATAAATATCCGGTTGGATCCGTTCTGCCGGAGAATATACCATCGGCAAGTTTCAATTCGGTATTGGCTGTGGCATTATGAATCGGCCAGAATTCGCGATAAAGGCAGAATCCTGGATTGATTGATGATACTCCTCGCATGAAATATTATTTCCGGTGAAGAACTTCAGCTATCCAATGGTGATGATGATACGTCTATTGATGCTGTCCCGAGGCATCCGAGCGATCCGCCGTCGCGGATCAGACGATACGGCGAGGGGGTTCTATCAGATTGTAGCCGGTTATCGGCGACCACACGCCGTTCCCTCGCCATTCGTATGACAGGAATCCTCCACTTCCCTTATAGTCCACGCGCATGCCGGGCCGGCCGCCATGTTCATCTGGAGCGCCGGCTTTTTCGTGCGGGCGTTTCGGCACCTTCCGGCGGGCCGGCGCCGGCCTTTACCATTGCCCACCGCGGCATCCGGGAGGGCGCCTCATCTGCGCCGGACCGGCCGCCGAAAGAACGGGGGAGATTGTGAGTAACCATTTTGAAGTTCTTGTGTATGTTGATGAAGAATGGCAAAACCCTCTACGATACGAAGCTCTGAACTGTCCGATGACGACCTCTTCTGCCTCACGCAGAATGGGGATACCGAGGCGTTCAATGTGCTTTTCAAGCGTTACGAGCGGAAGGTGTTCATGTACTGCATGAGAGTCCTTCTGGACGAGGATCTGGCGCACGACGCCTTCCAGGAAGCGTTCATGCGTCTGTATGAGCATCGCCATAGCTATGACGGGCGCAACTTCATGGTCTGGTTCTTCACGATTGTGAGGAACGTTTGTCTGAACCTGCGTCGTAACAAAAAAGTTACGGTTCCGTTTGAGACATCCAGGGCAAATGAGTCACCCGCCAAGATCAGGGATGTGGTCCTTCACGAACATATCGTGCTGGCCCTCAATCAGCTACCGATTGATCATCGCGAAGCGCTGGTTCTGTATGAATATGACGGCTACTCCTACCAGGAGATCGCCGATATAACGGGTGTCTCGATCGCTACTGTAAAGATCAGAATATTCCGCGCTCGCAAATTGCTACGTACGTTACTTCATCCTGTGGTCTACGACAATGGAGTTTGAACAGCTATTAAGGAAATACCTGGACGGGTCGATGTCCGAGGGAGAGCTCGATACGTTTCGAGCTCTGCTGGATCGCGTTCCTGAATATAGAATGGAGTTGCGTCAGACGCTCGAGATCCGCTCGCTTCTTCACGACGACGCTCTCAATCTGAAGGCCCCCGCGGACCTGTCCGAGCATATCCGCATCGCGGTTGGCAGCAGCTTCGCCGCCGACGCAATTGTCGACCAGCAGCGTGATCATCGCAAGCCGTTCTGGCCGTTCGCGGCACGGATCTCCGCCGGCGTCTTCGTCGCGGCCTGCCTCGTGGTTGGAGTAGCCTTCACGCCGACGCTTCCGCCGCTGGCGCGGCGGATTCTCCGCGGAGAATCCGCGGGATCGCAGGTTACGGAATCCGGCCGGGCATCCGCCGATCGCACGCCTGCTGCTTCCGCCGGCCCGGATCGTCATTTCGTGGCGGTTTCCCGCTCGATTGCGCATGCCGATATCGCCTCCGCGCTTCCTGAGCGGGCCTCGCGGTTCGTCGATAATCTTCAGATGCTGGGGCATGAGTTCCCGTCGCGGAATATCGTCCCGGCCGGTGGCTCCGATGCATCCTCGCAGAATGTCGCGGAGAACAATGCCGGCCGTTCGCCGAGCGTGACAAGGGTTCCGGAGTCGCTGCTGGCTCGTGATCATGCCAATCTTTTCGGCCGGAACACGCAGGGAAGCGCATACGCGGCTTCGCCCGATCCATCGTTCCGCTCCCCGATTGTCCCGCTGGAGGGCTCGCTCCCCCAGGCTGTTACCGGGAATGATGGTCGCAGTCTGACGTTCGGCATCACCCTTGGCTCCGGACAGGTCACCGAGACCAAGTCCCCGACGGCGCTTCTGCAGAACTCCTACTATTTCTCCTTCGCCGTCAGCGGCAGCGATCGCGTTGGTGTGGAGATGGGGGCATCATCGTTCCAGCAGGTGAAGACGATCACGCCGGGCAACTCCCCATCGACCGGATTTGCGAAGGGGACGGCGGGGGCAATCAGCGATGATGCTTCGAACGTCGGCGCCGGAAACCGTTCGCTCACGCAGCCTCGGAGTCTGGAACAGCGGTCGCAGCAGCCCATTACCTACGGCGCGGTTTTCTACGATCGCCGCCTCAAGCTCAATCATTCGTGGGATGTCTGCGGTCGCGTGACCGTTGGCGCGGCCGATGACGCGATGATCGGGAATGTGCGCGCCTATGCCGCCTACACCATCCCGACCACGAAGAGTGTCTCGTTTACCTTTACGATGGGTGTTGGTGGCGGCACGCTCTACAGCCTGACGCCGCACAAGGCGTCGACGTCAACCAGCGGCAACTACGGCATATTCTACGGCATCGAGACCGGCTTCTGAACGGCTCGGACGGATGGAGCAGTCTGCCCCTGGACAGGTCTCATGAGACGTTCCAAGATTTCCGGCAATGTGGGTTTCGAGCCCATCAACGGGCGCTTCCTGGTGAGTACGAGGAGCGCCCGGTTTCGTTTATCTCCTTCGCGAACCGCATTTTCATCGATATGAACGATCGATATCGCGCCTTTCTCGTCATCCCATCCCTCCTTCTGTTTCTGCTCATGCACGCAAATCTCCTTGGTGGCGAGCCGGTGACAAAACCGCGAGGGCGGGGGAGCGTTTTCATTTACGGAGGATCGGCCAGGGCATCCCGCTACTATGGAATCGATGGGGAGCTTCGGCATCTCGATACGTCTGAAACCGAGCTGACCGCCACCACATTCGGTGTGACGGGGAACTACGGCCTGACGAACGATCTCCAGCTCGATGTCGAGATCCCGGTCGGCTACTTCTCGATCGTCAGCCAGAGCCGTTTTCCGAAGCGGAGCATCTTCTCACCGAGTTATTATGGCGTGGGGGCAACCTGGCAGGTGCTGCACGGCGTGGTGGACGCCTCGGTAAGCTCCATGGTGAAGATCCCGCCGGGGTTTCACAACGGCATCTACGACGATCCGAAGCATCCATCGTTTCTGAGCGATGGCTATTTCCAGCTTCTGACGGCGGTGAACGTGGGGGCCACCATCAATACCCTCTGGCTGAAGGGGAGCGTCGGCTATAATTATCGCGATGAGGAGCCGCTGGATGAGATCGTCTACAGCGCGGAGATCGGCCTGTCGAAGGTGGAGGGAACGGGGGTGTTCGTGCTTCTCAACGGCGTGCAGTCCACCGGTGACGCATCGCAGCCGCTCCGTCCGTTCTATGCGGGGACATCCGGGAGCGCGGCCGAGCAGACCATTTCGGACGGGGGATCGGGTCGGTTCAACACCATCGACCGGGAAAATTATATCGGCCTGGGCGCCGGAGCATATCTTGGGCTGACCGATCATCTCGTGCTCAGTGGTAAATTCTCCGTGCGGCTTGCCGGTGTCAATACCCTGGCGCTCTCGGGAGCATATATGGGTCTGGGATACAACTTTTAGGGTCGATGGCGATATCCCCTGGAAGGCCCGTGACGGGCGGGCCGATGGCATATGCCGCGGCTTCCGGGGAGATTCTTTTGATGGCTCCTGATCGGCGAAGCAACTTCCGGGCTTCGTGATGGTATAGAGTTGGAGCGGCAATGCGGAAACGGGCCGCGCTCAGGCTTTCTATCTTTTCAGGATGCAGTACGACATTCAGCTCATAACTTCTCTCCGGCCGATACTCAGGGTCGCTCGATTACACGCTCCCGGCCGCTCGTCCGGTCCCCGGTTCGTGATCCTGCTGCTGATGATGCTTCCATTGTCCGCCAGGGCGCAGTTCTTCGGGAGCGGCATCAACGTCTATCCGGAAGAGCTCTATTCCGGGCTTAATACCATCACGATTACAGCTCCCGAGGGGCTTGCCAGCATTCAGTTCACCGATGGAAGAGCGGCGGCGGGCCCTCTGCTGACCGGAAGGGAGACCTCGCAGTACCGAGTGATCACCGGGCCCACGTTTACGCGGTGTGCCACCAAAACCACCTTCATGATCTATGTGAAGGATATCTCCCGACCTCTTACTCTCTATTTCCGCGTCGCCGATTGCGGGGGAAGTTCCAGCCGGCTGCAACTGTCGATGGATGAAACATGGCAGGTCTTCCGCGAGGATTTCGGGACGGTGGTGCTGGGGACTCCTGCCTGCCATAGGTTCACGGTGGCATCGAGGATGGGGGATTTCATTCTCGATTCGGTTGCCAGCCCGTCGAAGCTCTTCACGATTCACTATACAACGTTTCCTCCTCCCCAGCGGCTGCGTAACGGACAGGAGTATCACTACGATGTCTGCTATATCGGCACGCGCACCGGCCAGATCAAGATGCCGATCTTCACCTATCTCCGTCGAAGCTCTCCATCCGGCGGGCTGGGAACGTTTATCGTTGCCGATACGGCGCTTATCAACGTGGTTCCGCCACAGGAGCGCCCGATCGCGGTGAACAGGCCCCCGGTGCGACCAAGGCCGCAGGTGCTTCTGGCGCCGCCGGTGGATATCATCATCCCCAGGGCCATACCCCGTCCCGTCGTGAAGGTCGATACGCCCAGGGTGATTCCGAAGGTTATCGCCACGCGGGCGCGTTCCGTCGCCGTCATCCTGCCGCCGCCTGTTTCCGCCGTCGCGGTTACTGAGCCGCTTCCCGATCCTCCTCTCCCCGATGAGCCGGTCACCGATCCGACCACGCATCGCGTGCTGCTGATGCCGACCGCGCGTTCGATCGATTCCGGAAAATTCTTCGTCGCGAACTACGATCTGGCCGGGTTTCTCTTCGGTGCGGGTCTGGGGGAGAGGACCACGCTGCTTGGCGGGGTTCTCTATGTTCCGGGCTCCGCCGGCCACAATCTGGTGATCACCGCCGGCGGGCGGTACGAGGTCTATCGCGAGGGAATCCTCAGAGGCGCGGTGGGGGCGCAGGCGGGCTATTCCGAGAGCAATATCTCGTCGATCATCCTGGCCTCTCCATACGCCGTGATAAGCGTGGGTGATGATGACCGGCGCGCGAGCATCGCCGCGGGCTATTCATGGCGGAGACATACGCCGAAGGATGCGCTGCTCGGGGCCTTCAGCCAGCAGGCCGCGGTGGTGGCGGTTGGCGGAGACTACCGTATCGGCGGGAACTGGAAGATCGTCGGGGAGGCGTATCTCCTGCAGGACGCGAACTATCAGCCGCTGGTGGTGACGCTCCGGTATTTCACCAGACACGTGGCGATCGATGGGGGAGTGGGAGTGGATCTGGGGTTGAGCGGAGAAAAGCGGAGCGGCCTGCTGCTGCCGGTGATCACGGCAACGTGGGTGTTCTGACAGCCCAGGCCAACAGTCAGGAGATGATCCTCCGTCCGCGGGCCGGCCTGACCATATGCCGACGCCGCCTGTCCGCACCGGATTTCGTTGAGCGACGATAAACAGAAACGGCCCACCCCGCATGTACGGGATGGGCCGTTGTAGTATCCGAAGCATCGTCCGGGCCTGAACGCCTGGATCTTAGTACATGTCGCCCATGCCGCCGCCGCCGTGCGGCATGGCCGGAGCGGAGTCCCTCTCCTTGCGCTCGACGATCGTGGACTCGGTCGTGATCAGGAGGCTTGCCACCGATGCGGCGTTCTCCAGAGCGACACGGGTCACCTTCGTCGGATCGATCACGCCCATCTCCAGCATGTTGCCGTAGACATCGGAGTAGGCATTGTAGCCGAAGTCCGCATCCCCTTCCTTCACCTTCGCCACGATCACCGAGCCCTCAAGGCCGGCGTTCTGGACGATCTGGCGGATCGGCTCCTCGACAGCGCGACGGATGATGCTGATGCCGATGTTCTGATCGGCGTTCTCGCCGGTCAGGCCGTCAAGCGCGACAACGGCGCGGAGATACGCGACGCCGCCACCGGGAACGATTCCCTCCTCGACCGCGGCGCGGGTTGCATGAAGAGCGTCCTCGACGCGAGCCTTCTTCTCCTTCATCTCAACCTCGGTGGCCGCGCCGATCTTGATCACGGCAACGCCGCCGGAGAGCTTTGCCAGGCGCTCCTGGAGCTTCTCGCGGTCGTAGTCGGACGTGGTCTTGTCCATCTGCGTGCGGATCTCGTTGATGCGACGCTTGATGTCCTCGCTCTGGCCTGCACCCTCGATGATCGTGGTGTTGTCCTTGTCGATCGAGATGCGCTTGGCGGTGCCGAGCGACTCGATGGTGGCGGCGTCCAGCTTGTAGCCCTTCTCCTCGCTGATCACGGTGCCGCCGGTCAGGGTGGCGATATCCTCGAGCATCGCCTTGCGACGATCGCCGAAGCCTGGAGCCTTTACCGCCGCGACGCGGAGCGTGCCGCGCAGCTTGTTGACGACGAGCGTGGCAAGCGCCTCACCCTCGATATCCTCGGCGATGATCAGCACCGAGCGGCCGCCCTGGGCAACCTTCTCCAGGATCGGGAGGAGATCCTTCATCGAGCTGATCTTCTTGTCGTGGATCAGGATGTACGGATCCTCGAGCGCGACTTCCATCGCGTCGGGATCGGTGACGAAGTACGGCGAGAGATAGCCGCGGTCGAACTGCATGCCCTCGACAACGTCCATCGTGGTCTCGGTGCCGCGTGCCTCCTCAACGGTGATCACGCCATCCTTGCCGACCTTCTCCATCGCCTTCGCGATAAGCTCACCGATCGTCGAATCGTTGTTGGCGGAGATGGTGCCGACCTGGGCGATCTCCTTGGTTCCCTCAACCTCGCGGGCAAGCTCCTTCAGCTTCGCCACGATCTTCGTGACGGCCAGGTCGATGCCGCGCTTCAGGTCCATCGGGTTGGCGCCGGCGGTGACGTTCTTCAGCCCCTCGCGAACGATCGCCTGTGCAAGCACGGTCGCCGTCGTGGTGCCGTCGCCGGCCACGTCGCTGGTCTTCGAGGCAACCTCGCGGACCATCTGGGCGCCCATGTTCTCGATCGGATCCTCAAGCTCGATCTCCTTCGCGACCGTGACGCCGTCCTTGGTTACGGTCGGCGCGCCGAACTTCTTGTCGATAACGACATTGCGACCCTTGGGGCCGAGCGTAACCTTTACGGCATTCGCAAGCTGATCCACCCCGCGCTTGAGCGCGGCACGTGCCTCGCTCTCGAATTCAATGAGTTTTGCTGCCATGATTATTGATAGTCCCTTGATTGATAGATATGTTTTTTTCGATTCTTCGCGGATTCAGATCTAGTAGGGGACGGTTTTAAACCGTCCCCTGATAAAGAATGGTTTTAAACCGTCCCCCCTGATAAAGAACGGTTTTAAACCGTCCCCTACTGGTAGATCGCGAAGATGTCGGATTCGCGCATGATCAGATAGTCAGTGCCATCCACCGAGACCTCGGTTCCGGAATATTTGCCGTACAGAACGTTGTCGCCAACCTTGACGCTGAGCGGGGTGGTTTTGCCATCCTCGGAAACTTTGCCGCTGCCGATTGCCATTATCTCGCCACGCTGCGGCTTTTCCTTGACGGTATCGGGGATGATAAGGCCACCCTTGGTCATCTCTTCTGCGGCTGCCGGCTTTACGATTACCCGGTCATGAAGCGGTGTAAGGTTCATGCTTGTGCTCCTGATTGAAAGATCTTATAAACTATGTCGGCGGTTGCCGTTAAATCCCTGCATTGATGGTTAGCACTCTCACTCGGAGAGTGCTAACAGATCGCAAAGATACGGTGAACCCCCGGCTCTGTCAAGCCTCAGGAAGTCAAGGAGTGTGAAGGAAAGGTAAAGGTAGTGGGGGAGCTGGGGGGAACCATCATTTTCCCCGCCCATCATCAACCCTGCGAAACTCCACAGTCGGCAGGTGATGCTCCGTCGCGGTGATGGTTACCGGCCCGGAAGGGATCGTTACGGCGAGATGGCGCGCGGTGAGCTGCTCGTCGTCGAAGACGATGCGGTACTGGCCTGTTCCCACGCCGGCAAAGAAGATCGTGCCGTCGGAGAAGATCTCGCCGTCGTATGCCGCGCCGGTTGTGCTGGAAATGAGCTGGAGACGGAGGCCGTGAATCAGGCCGGCGACTCCTGCGGGCTGCGTTGCGCCGGTGACATCGTAGCCCTGCGAGAACGGGATTTCAATCACTTCCAGGCCGCTCGGCTGCGTGTAGATCAGGAAATGGGAGCGGGCCGGGAAGAGATTGTCGTTCGCGTAGAGCCACCGATCGATATCCACGGCGCAACTCCGGTTGGCCGGGAGCGAGTGAAAGGTGCCATCCTCCGAGATCATCTGCGAGTTGGGGTATGAAATGCGCGTCTGCGGGGCGGCCATCGTCTCCTCGCCGTTATCGCGGATGCCGTTGCCGTTCCGGTCGTTGAATGCAAGGATGATGATCGCCGATTCGCCGACCGATGTGGTGTTGAACGCCTTGATGCCGCTCGGCGAGATGATCAGGCTTCCCTGCGCGAAGGAATTGTTCGTCACGCCGTTCCCCGTGTAGCCGGCCGTGGTGGAGACGCGGACCGCGTTCAGATCGATGCTCAACTGCGCCTGAACGGAGCCGTGCTTCCAGTCCAACTCGGGAACGGAGTAGCTCAGGTTGATCCCCAGCTCGTCGGTCAGGCGATAATACGTGGAGAAGTCGAGCGATGAGATCCTGTTGACATTGTGATCGTAACGGGCGTCGGCGGAGAGGAGGAGGCCGGTTGCCGGGGTGATCATCAGGCGCAGATCGCTTGTAAGGCTCCGCGTCGCCGTGGCGGGGGCGGTCAGCTCGTCGGCCCCGGAGACGTTCTCCCTGACGAGGGTGTATCGCGTGGACCCCATGAAGTTGATCCCCTCGACATATCCTGAAAACTGCGGCTCGACTGTCAACCGATCCCCGAACGACCGTTTGTCATAGCCGCCGGTTGCGCCGATGGTGATGGCGCCGATCGGCAATGTGCCCGCGAATGTGCCGGAGCCGCTCCGGTTGCCGATCGAGAGAGAGTCGATGCCGAGGCGAACCGTTGCGTTGTTCGGAAGTATCGTCGAAAGGCTTCCGCCGAATGTCCTGGAGCGAACCCCGTAACGAACATTGAACGATGTGGCGCTTCCCATCCAGAGCGAGGCAAACGGGGTGGCGTCCAGGCTGTCGCGATTCCATTCGTTGATCTTCCTTGCGCCGTACTGCGCGTCGGCGCCAACCGTCAGGCGGTCGAACAGCCCGATCGCCAGATGGCCGCGCCCGTTCATCATGGAAGTGGTCTTCAGGCTGTCGATCCCCGCGCCGATCTCGTAGTCGAACTCACCGGCCGGGAGCATCGTGGCGTCGAGCTGCACGCGATGGTTCTGCATCACGATCTCGCCGTGCGGGCCGATCTCCCTGGTCGTCCTGTCCACCGTGCCGTAGCCGGTCCGGATCGGGAAATGATAGCGGCCGTCGCCGTCCGCCTGCGTTACATCCACCAGCCGGGCGCCATCGTACAGTTCCACCGTCCAGGTCGGCTGCGTCCGTCCCTGAAGATCGTATGTGCCGAAGCCCTCGCGCGGGGTGAGCGGGACATTGGTCAGATCGATTCCCTGGACCCGCTTCTGCGCGATCTCCATGCTGCCGAGCGTGATCTGGCTGAGAAGCGATGATCCGGGGAGCTGATAGCGCCAGCTTGCCGCGTCGATGCGCGCGGTGAAGGGGTTGCCGGGAACGTTCGTCTGATAACCGCCGACGGCGGAGACATCGAGGATGCCGAAGAGGAACTCCTGTCCAAGCCGCAGGAAACCACCGTACGACTGCCGCATTCCCGCGTTGAGGGAGTTCGTAAGCTGCCAGCTGATCACCGGGGCGCTGAAGATCGCGCGCTCAAGGCTCGCCTCCTGCGTCGTGGCATCGTCGCCGGTGGTTGTCACCAGCGCGCCGTAGTGCCCGTTCCGGCGGACAAGCTGTACCACCGGGAGCTTCTCGTCGGCGGAGATGGTCAGCTTCAGAAACGCGGGATCGTAGTTGCTGATGATGCCGATCGTCGCGCTGAGAAGCGATGACTCGATGTAGATCTCCCCCGCCACAACCCGTATCGATGAACCGGGGAACGCGATGCTCCTGTCGCCGATCGTGACCATGCTGGTCCTGCGCGCGATCTCGAACGGCGCTCCGGAGATATTCTCGCCGCTCAGCGTCATCCGATCGTCCGAGACGGCGGTCCTGATGCGGAGCATGTCGCAGAACGCGAGAAACGGGAGGAAGAGACTGTCACCGGCATAGCGCGCCCCAAGATCGTTCGATGCAATCCCCGGGATATCGACCCGCACCGGGCCATCCTCGGAGGGAGAAAGGGTCTCGATATCGATGATCTCGCTCTCTTTCGGCTGGTCGGTTCCGCCGCCTCCCGCAATGGCGCGACCGGACATCACAATGCCCAATCCCCCGAGGAGAAGGAGCATCATGAGCGACCGGAAGGAGAGCGAGCTGTTGATCATTTCTGGACGTAGGAAAAGCGTTGAATCATTCTGTCTGACAGACCTTGCCATCAAGAACATGCCACGCGGAAAATCTTCGAAAATCCCTTAAAAATCTGGTTTTCGGGTCGCGATGAGTGACCTGCTTCCGTACACGATCCGGTTTCCGTACATCCGCCTGGGTTTCCGCGAATACATGCCCTGACCAGGGGCCGGAGGATCGATCGGAGTATATGGCTCATTTCAATCGGCCGTGCTGGACGCAGGCCGGGAAACGGAGACTGCCAGGCAGCAATGGCGCCGGGCAGGGAAGGAAAACTTCAGTGAGCTTCATGGGCGGGGATTATCCGCGCATGAAAGACTTTTTTGCGCCCGCTATCGATACACCGCCGTAAGCGTGACGGAGCCGGAGTAATCGCCGCGCTGCTGCGTGGAGCTGGCCGTGACCGATCCGCCGACCTTGACCAGAATCGTTCCCAGGTTGAACGGGCCGTTCGGCGGGGTCACGTCATGGAAGAGCGTGCCGGTCGAGAAGACCGTCCAGGTTGTGCCGCCGTCGGTGCTGAAGGCGCAGTCCACCGTGTTGATCGTGATCGGAAGCGTGCGCGTGCTTCGCGTGAGCGATGCGGAGCTGACCGTGAGCCGGGTCTTCTTGCCGGAGCGCGCGATCACCGAAAACTGGGCCGATCCCGCGTCGCTGTAAAGAACAGTGGACCTTCCCGCCCTGTTGAGGCTGCCGAAAGCGATCGACTGCGTGCCGAACACCAGTTGCGCCTTCGCGGAGCCGAACGTCATCATCAGCAGCGCCAGCAGGCCGGCGATTCTTGCCGGAATCGCGAAGCGGAAATGTGATGTGATGTTCGATATCATGTCGGCGCCGGGCTGTTAATTGCTGGGGACGATCGTCACGTTCCCGCCGGAAACCGTGACGCCATAGTTCTTCGAGACCGTGGGGGACTGGATCACCGCATCGTTGGCCCCGCCTTTCTTGACGCTGACCGATTCGACCGCCAGTCTATACCCTCCGTCCTTGAGCTTCGGAAAGTGGAGCGCCTGCCGGTATGCGAACTCGGCCGTGTACTGCTCCTCCACCTTCGCAATCTCCGTCCCTCCGCCGGTGAGCGCCGCGCGGATCGTTCCGCGGTAGGCGGCGTTGCCGGTCCGGTGCATGTCCAGCAGAAAGAGCGTCTCATCGGCCCGCGCCATCCCACGCATGGCGTCGAATTCAATTCCCGTTCCGGGGGCGCCCTTCCGTATGATGACCGGCAGATCGACCTGGAGGCGCATCATCAGGTTCGTCTGGATGCCCGATGTGGTGTCGTCGGCGTTGACACGGGCCACCGGCGTGCTCGTAACCACCACGCGACCCCAGTATTCCCCTTCGGCCGCGCTGTCGGGGATCGTCACCATCACCCTGACCAGCCGCGATCCATGCGGCGGAAGCGAAAATCGCTTCGGATAGATCTTCAGCCATTCCTTCCCCGACTTCGCATGCTCCAGTTCCGTCCGCGCCGAGTCGAGCGTAATCGCCCCGATTGAATCGTACCGGAAGAGTTTGTAGCCAAGCTCCACCTCCACCTCGGACTGATTATCGGTAGTGTTCAGGACATTGACCTCCCTGGAGCGCTCCCGCATGCTGAGGAGGACGCGAGTGGGGGAGACTTCGATCTGTGCCCTGGCCGCGATGGATGTCCCCGCGATGAGGAGCACCATCAGGATGCACCGGAAAAGAAACGTGCTGTTCATTGTTGTTGAGATGACTACCTGCCGGAACTCTCAGCGAACTGGACGTTGATCGCTCTTCCGGCGGGATTGCAGACCCACTGACCGCAAGTTAGTTAGAATATGCCGCACTGACGGTAAAGGTACCGGTGTAGTTCCCGCGCTGCTGCGTCGCCGTCGGGCTGACCGAGCCGCCGATCCAGAGATACACCTGCCCAAGCCCGTCGCTGTTGGTCCCGTCGCCGCTCGCGTCCGCGCTCAGTGCCGTCGTCG
>JAQBOZ010000035.1 GCA_028287785.1 Chlorobiota bacterium | reverse complement strand
CGGCAGCTCGCCGGCATTCCAGGACACATGATGATCGCCACCGGTCATCATGCCATCCGCGAGGGTGGCAACGCGATCACCCTGTGCATTGAAGACCCCGAGATCCACATGTCCCCCCGATCCAAGCGTGAAATCGATCACCGCGCCACCCGTGGTCGGGTTCGGCAGGATCTCCCTCATCGCGTAGCCGGCCACGGCGGATTCATCGACGCCGACGACCGGGGTCCCCTTCTTTACCACCGCGTGGACCACGCAGGTATCGCGGCAATCCCTGGTGTTTGCCCAGAACCGGGCAACCGCCTCGTAGGTCCCCTCGGCCTTGGCCTTGAACGTGACCGGGATGGAGAAGCACTGGTTGGCCGTGATCTTCACCTGCTTCAGGCTGTCCAGGACCGTCTTGGGAATCGTGAATTCGTTCGACGGTATGGTGACCGTGCTGCCGGACTCCGTGCTGCTGAAGGTGACGATGCCGTGCCCGAGATTGCAGACCTGGATCATCCGGGTAAGCGGCGTGTTCACATCGACGGTGCCGAAATCGAGATCAACGGCGCTGATGCAGGGAGGCGCCGGGCCGATCCTGACCGGAATGCCGATCTCCGCGCAGTTCAGCCGCACCTTCAGCGTATCGCGGTAGGGGGTGACGGCCACGGCCGGCGCCGAGCGGACCGTGACGACGATCATTCCGCCGGGCGGCAGCACGGTGGGGGCGCTCGGCTGCGTGCTGATGATCGTGAAGGAGGCGTTCCCGAAACGGAGATAGACATCCTTCACCTCCACGCTGTGATTCAGCGGGTTGGTGATCGTGATGATCGAATCCTTCGTCCCGTGATCGGCCACTTCGCCGAAATCGACCTGGTTCACGGCGCTGAAATCGATACGCGCGCCGGTATAGGCAAACGGCAGCGTCCAGACCTTCGCTGTGCGATCGGTGATCATAACGGTGGCGTGGGCATCCCTGAGCGGATCGATCGGGACGATGTTCACCTCGGCCGTGCTCAGCCCCGCCACATCCTGTACCCCGGCGGGGTTCAGATAGACGATCTTCACATTCTCCGACGCACCATCCAGCTTGATCGAGAGGAGGCCGACCGGGTTGGGGTTGTTCGCGTGGACCTTGACGTTCATGGAGCAGTGATCGCTGACCGTATCGATCTTCAGATCATCCGACTGCCGGAAGATCTTCCGCCCCGGCGCAAGCGGGTAGGCGTACGATAACCCGACGTTCTCCACGTACTCCGCCGGCTTCGTCCCCCTGATCTCGGGACGGAAGATCTCATTCCCCTGGCGCAGCCCGTAGATATAGGCGAAGAACTTGTGCCCGTCGCGCGCTTCAAGGAAATGGTTCACGTTGGCCGCGTTGCTGTTCGGGGTGATCTCGATCGAGCCCCACACCAGATCGGTGCCGGGGATCGGGCCACGGTTGAAATCGAACGGCGCGCCGGTTTCATCGAAAATCTCGTCGATGGAGTTGGTATCGGCCACCACGTTGATATAGTGATGCACGTCGAGCGGGTAGGACTGGATATAATACGGGGCGAACGTGCTCCACTGCTCGCGCGGGGTCAGCTCCACCATGAACGCTCCCCATGCCGAGAAGTTCTCCGTCCCCGTGGAGCCGGTGGCGGTGCCGTTGAACTTCACCACGCCCGAGGAGTTCATCATCACCTCCGCCGGCAGGCTGGTCCTGATCAGATGCGGCTGCGGGAAGAGGATCTTGAACGCGCCGGAATGGGAGGCATCCACCGTGACCGTATCGGTGCCGGAGGGGACCTTCGCAAGCGATGCCAGCGTGCCGTTGGTGGCGCTGAACACCCTGACGAACTCCGCGATCCGCTTCTCCCCCAGCTTCTCCCCCTGCACATTGAGGATACGCACCGCGTCCCAGGTGGGGAGATAGACGAACTCCCTGCCGTACTGCTCCACCGATGGAAGCCATTCGAACATCATGTTCTTGATCGCGTTTCCCGTCACCGTGGTCTGCTCAGGCACGGCCTGCGCGCGCGTGTTGCCGCTGACAACGCCGATTGGCTTGTTGGCGATGATCTGCGCGCCGCCGAAATCGACCTGTGGGTAGCCCGCGTGATTGAAGATGGTATCCACGAAGCTCTGCATCTGATAGGCCTGCCCCGCGTTCAGGATCACCGATGTCTTCTCCTCGTGGCTGACCCGGCCGTTCGGATAGATCGATATCTGCGTCTGATCATACGCGGCAATCACCAGGATCTCCCCGGAGGCCATCTTGTTGGTGCGGATATAATTGCCGCCGGGGCCACGAGCCATGTCCACCGCCACCTCGCCGGGAATCGCCGCGGCGTGATATTCCTTTCCCCACAGATCCACCGGCGTGGGAGTCCAGCCCTCGCACCCGAACTTCGTCATCATGTAGCAGTAGAGGATGATCGGCTCCTTCGCCTCCACCCTGAACGTGTTGTCCGATGCCACGCCGAACTCCGAAACCAGCGCACGATCCGCCTGTGCCCTGCTGCTGTCCAGAAACACCGTCTTGAACTTCCCCGCCTCAAGATTCACCACCTGGCTGAACGCCTTGCCGGTGATCGAGACGCTGTTGTCGACGGCTGAATAGAGAATGATGGCCACCGTGTCCGGCGCGGTGGGGGGAAAACGGGGATCGTTCGCGTTGGTGATCGTGTCGGGAAAGGCGATTACATAGCGCGTGCCGGCCGTGTTGGGGTCCAGCGGCGGTTGCTGGGCCAGCACCGGCCGCGATGGAATCAGAAGCGACGCAACGCAGCACAAGAGGAGAACCAGCGTCCCTCTGATGATGTAACGACAAATGCTCATAATGGCTCCACGGGTGAGGGATAGGAAATTTCGTCGGCGACGGAATGTGGATACCGGGAAGGCGATAGATCACCTTCCGCCGCGATTGATTACTACAGCTTGAATGTTCACCGGAGGATTGGGAGTCCGGGTGATAGGGAGTTGTCGCAAGGGATCGCGATGAATACCCGGAGGAATGCCGGGTATCATCATCGCAGTGCATGCCGATGATGCAACGGGGCACAACCGGCCGGCCGATACTATGGGGATGGGTATGGGACGCGCGGAAGAAAATTGTCTCTCGGCAACAGAGAATGGCCGAGACGGCGCCGGATATCGGGAACCGCCGTTGAAGGCCGGGGCGAACCGCCGCAAAGATCGTTAAAATTCCGGGGAAGGAATCATCCCCCCCGGTGAACCGGCCGAAATTATTCATACGGACGCGACCGGCAACAACGACATCTCCGCCGGGCCCTGAACCCGGTATCCGGATAACGGGGTAAAGACCACGGGGAAGATCGATTGTCGCGGGTTCCGGGCGCTTTGCGATATCCTCACGGCCGGAACAACCGCAGAAGCATCGGCCCGGCGCCGAGCGTCAGATACATGCCGATCGTCCAGATGCCGGAGGCGGTTTCGATCAGCTTTGCGTGACGGCTGCTGGCGGAACCGAGAAAGAGAAGCGCCGGAAGGGAGCAGAGCACCAGCAGCCCGGCCAGCACCAGAAACCCGGCGGCCCCGAATCCGGCATGAAGCGCCGCGAAGACGGCCGACACCGCGGTCAGCGAGATGATGCCGATCCAGATCCATGTGGCCCGCACACGCCCGTAGAGCGCCGAGTAGGTCTCCACTCCAACCTCCTCCCCTTCCTCCGCCCTGATCTTCCTCCCTATCTCGATCACGATGCCGTTCAGAAACGTGACCACCAGAAAAAACTCGATCCCCCGCGGAGGAGAAACCCCGGCGTTGATCCAGTCCAGCCCGGTGGTGTAGAGATCGATCATCGGCATCACCGCCATGTGGGAGAGCATGTAGAGCAACGGATGCTTCTTCAGCCACGCCGCCACAAAGAACTCCTTCCGCATCAGCCCCATGTAGCCCAGCACCAGGAAATAGGCGGGAAGCATCACCGGCATCACAAACCCGTTCAGCGCGATCTGCATCATCACCACCACGATTCCGATCCGCCCAAGCTCCCGAAGCGAGATAAGCCCCCTCGGCACCGGACGATACGGCCGGTAGCGGGCGTCATCATCGGCATCCTTGAACTCATCGTACACCCGCAGCAGGAAGAAGAGAAGAAGCGATGTGATGGCGCCGACCACAAACCGGCCGGTCGGGATAAAGCCCTCCGCGCCACGGCAGATCCGCGAATAGGAGATCGCCGAGAAGGTGAAGGTGAAGATCAGCAGGCCATGCCCGGCAAACGGAAACCGCTCGCGCTGATACCTGATAAACCGGGCCACGAGCGATCCACTCTCCCGCGCGACCGGTTCCGGCCGAACCGCCTGAGGATCGCTCAAGGCCGTGCTCCGTTTCTTCGCCGGCCGAAGAGCGCGTGCGCCTTCGCGAAATCACCGGCGGCAATCGCGCCGACGATCGAAATCTCCCCGCAGAGAATCGTGGCCGCGCAGATCTCAGCGAACTTCCGCGCCGTGCCGTCGCCCCGGCAGCCGAGCAGCTCCAGGCATTCACGCTGCGTCGGCAGCCCCGTCCCGCCGCCCACCGTCCCGACGATAAGGTTCGGAAGGGTGACGCAGACGTAGAGATCGCCATCGATCACATCGAACCGCGTGGTCCCCACCGCCGCCTCAGCGACGCACGCCGCGTCCTGGCCGCACGCCAGAAAGATCGCCGTGAGACCGTTCGCGAAATGACCGTTCACCCCGATCGATCCGCTCTGAATGCCGTTGAGCACCGATGTCTTCCAGTAGCCCATCATCTCCTCCGGCGTGGTGTGCAGACCGCGCTCGACAAGCGGGCGTGGAATCAGCGCCTCCGCCGTGACCTTCTTGCCGCGAACGGTGGTGAAGGAGATGGCCGTCGCCTTTTTATCGCCGGAGAGATTCCCCTCGACGTACCAGACAACCGGCTTCACCGGCGCGTGCTCCACAATGTGCCGGCAGACGGCATCGGTGCAGATGGTCACCATGTTCTGCCCGGCGGCATCGCCGGTGTTGTAGTCGAGGACCAGGGTGATCTGGTTGCCATCCACGCTGGACCGGATATCCTCCAGCCGCGCGTGCGAGGAGATCTTCGAGACGATCGACTGGAATTCCGCGCTCCGCCCCATCACCCAGATCAGGAATGTCCCGACCTCCATGAATGTCCTGAACCTGAAGCTCGGCGAGCGCTGCACCCCCTCCACCAGACAGATGGAGGTAACGCCTCCGGCCCGCGAGACGATCGACGCGCCGCGATGATATGATGCCACCAGCGCCCCCTCGGTGGTCGCCAGCGGCACGTAGAAATCCCCCTTCGCCCCCACGCCGTTGATCCTGAGCGGGCCGATAATCCCCGTCGGGACCATCGTCATGCCGATGAAATGCTCGATGTTTCCCCTCAGCTCCGCGTCATCCTCCAGAGTCGCCTCGCCGCCAAGCCAGGGAATCTTCCTCCCCAGTTCCCCCTCCAGGAAGCTCCGCCGCCGCGCCGTTCCCTCGCTGCTCCAGTTGCGGGTGTCCGGCACCTCCGGCGGCAGCGGGGAGGTATCGGGAGAAACCGGGCCGAGACGGGCCGCGATCTCCTCGATCGTCCCATCCGCCAGAAGCCGGCCTATCGTTTTGTTCGCTCCTCTGCTCGACGTTGCCATGCGTTCCCCGATGCGTTTGTTGTTGCTGTGCTTCAATGACCGTGGATCGATCACGATGCGCGATGCGATTTCCCCGCCTCCAGCAGAAGCGCCGGCAGCTCCTCCATCCTCGCGAACACCCGCGCCCCCTCCGCCGCGAAGAGCCTCGCGTCATCACCCGTCGCGAAGCCGAAGACCGTCATCCCCGCCGCAATCCCGGCGCGCACGCCGTGAATGCTGTCCTCCACCACGGCGCAGCGGGCGGGATCGGCCCCGAGCGTCCGCGCCGCGTGCAGGAAGAGATCGGGCGCCGGCTTCCAGCTTCCGATATCGTAGGAGCTGAAGAGCCGTCCCTCGAAGCGCGGCAACAGGCCGGTTCGCCCAAGCGTCATCCTGATCTTCGCCACAGGGCCGCTGGATGCAACGCAGACCGGGAGATCGATGGCCTCAAGCGCCGTCTCGATCCCCTCCACCGCCAGCACCTCGGCCTCAAGCGCCGCCCCCATCCGGGCGCGCATGGCATCCAGAAAACCCTCGGGCAGTTCCCGTTGCAGAAGCCGCGAGATGATCTCCATGCACTGCGCCATCTGCCGCCCCCTGAACGTCGCCAGCGCCTGGTCCGTGCTCATCTGGTGGCCGTGTTCCCGGATGATCTCCGCGATCACCCTGTTGCCGATCGTCTCGCTGTCCACAAGCACGCCGTCGCAATCGAAAATGATCAGATCGTAGTTCATGATTCCCTCCTGTTGCTCTTCCCGCGCGCACGACGGACGGCGGCGAGGATTTCCGGGGAAGAGACAAGCCCTGTCACCGTTTCTCCAGCAGATCCCGAAGCCTGTCGTAATCGATCTTCGAGCGATGCCGGGGATCGCGCGGGATTGCGCTGACAGCCATCACCGCGTCGCAGGGGATTCCGGCCTCCGCGATCATCGTCTCGATCTCCGCGACGGTCCGCGCTGCTCCCGGCAACGGCTCGACCGCAACCACCAATCGTTCCCCGATCTTCATGATCGTCCCCGCCGCTATCCCCTCCATCTCCAGCAGCCGCTCCTCGATCGGGAAGACAAAGATCCGTTCGCCTCCGTGGATAAAACTCTGCCGAACCCGCCCGGCCAGATACAGCCTCCCTCCGGCGTCCAGATAGCCGGCGTCGCCGGTGCGGTGCCAGATCTCGTCCCCGACGAAGATCTTGTTCTTTCGCCAGACCGCGGCATCGCCATAATATTCCTTCAGCACATGCTCCCCCGCCACGCAGATCTCGCCGATCTCCTCCGCCGGAAGCCGCATCCCATCCAGCTCCGCGCGATCCCCCGCGACGATCTCATCGCGAATGGGAAGGATCATCACCTCGATATCGGGCGTGGGGTTTCCCACCGGAAGCCCGCGGCGAGCGATACCGGCCGGGTCGCGAATCAATTCCCCGGCGGTGATCGTGCTGATCGGCTCGGCCTCGGTGGAGCCGTACACAATCATGATGGCGACATCCGGAAATGCCGCGACTAGCGACGAGGCAAGGCGGGGAAAGACGGGAGCGCCACCGAGGGCAAGCGTGCGAAGCGACGGAAGCGCGATGTCCCTTCCGGCGCAGTATGCCGCCAGAAGATCGTAGAACGCCGGCGAGCCCGATGTGCTGGTAACACCGGCGCGACGGATAACGTCCACCACCGACGAAGGATCGAACGACTCCACGTTGCGCGGATCGACCGGCGGGATCACCGTGGTGGCGCCGAGCGCAAGGTTGCTCAGCACGAACACCGGAAGCAGCGGCATGTCGATATCCCCGGCCGATGAGCCCAGGCTTCGAACCAGCGCGTCGTGCTGGGCCACAAGAAAGCGATGCGTCCTTCTGGCCCCCTTCGGCATGCCGGTGCTGCCGGTGGTCATCGTTACCAGCGCGGGATCGTCCGGCTGGACCGCCGCCGGGGGAGCAATCGCTCCCTTGCCACGCGCGCGCCACCGCCCGGCGCCGGCGAAGAGCTTGATGGGAATCGCGCGGATCCCGGGCGAAAGGAGCCTGAGAAGATGTGCCTTCGGAACGCCGACGAACGCGCGCGGCGGAAGCATCCGGCATGCGGCGGCCAGCCTGCGCCGGTCCGACCACGCATCGACGAAGAGGCCCACGGCGCCGATATGAAACGCGGCGAGGAGGATGGTGTAGAGATCGATCGACATCGGAACGAAGATCAGCATCGGATCCCCCTTGCCGATTCCCCGCTCCGCCAGATATCGCGCGGCATTCCTCACATCGCGAAGCAGTTCGCCGTAGGTGATTGCGCGGTCGCCATCGATGATCGCCGGCTTCTCCGGAAACCGCTCGGCGTTGGCGATGAAGATCCCGATGATGTTTCCGCTCATATAGGGTCGAGGAGAGATGTGCGCGGGGCGATGCCCCGCGCACCAGGGGTTGCGCCCCTCCGGGGCTTGGGGAGATTTATCCGCAAACGCGGATGATATTGTTCAAATGCCCGGACTGTTCAAGGACGATCAGATCCAGGGCGGCCGATCCTGAAGTAGTGACTCAATGCGAATCCATCCCCCGGCCTGCTGAATGATATCGATCCATGCTTTCCTCTTCAAGCTCCGCAGGAACGCGCCGGTTGTAGCAACGATGCTCACGTTTCCCGCTTAAGCTCCAGAGGAGCGCACCATCCCCGCATTCATGAACAACGGTACGCTCCGATGGAGCTTGAGATCATGGAAGGCGTGACATGACTACAACCGGTTCGCCCCGATGGGGCTGTCAGGACAGATGCCGGATGCGGCCCGGAACTCCCGCAATCCTGAATGTCATCCCAGAATAACCTGAGCGGTTGCGCTATCCCCCGGACGCCTTATTGAGCGAACGTGAAGGCCAACGCCGCGGATGACGTTGTTCAGCAGTCCGCCCCGTAGAGCCGGTAGTTCCGGTACGGCGCGCTGATCCCCGCCAGCACATTCATCGAAACATTCTCCTCGTGCATCAGCGCGTGAATCACCTCGTCGTATCCACGCTCCTTCGCGGCGGCATGAACCTTCTCCGCCAGAAACGTCCCCAATCCCCGTGGCGCGTCCGGCGCCGCGACGACGGTCTTGATGATCAGCGAGCGTTTCGCCGTTTCATGGATGTTGTTCACCGCGAAGATAAAGGCGAGCGGGCGGCCATCATCGCCGGAGGCAATCAGGACGAACGCCGGATCGACCAGCGGGCGGATCGGCATGTAGAGATCGCGGAAGCTCTCGAAGCTGATCGGCGTGTAGAAGAGGTTTCCCGCGAAGCCCTCCAGGGAAAGCCTGTAGAGCTTCAGCAGCTCCTCCTCGAACCTGCCGGTATCAACAGGCCGAACCGTTACGCCGCGACTCCGATAGATCTCCTCGAACCTGCCGACGCGATCGTACGGACGGTCGAGGCCGGAAACCTTTGTGGAGAAATAGCGCGCCACCGTCGCAAAGCCCCGGCCTTCCCATTGCGCCGCGTACCACGGCCTGTTCCGAACGTCGAGAAAGAAGGGATCGGCATCGGAGGGGAGCGCCACGCGGTAGCGATGCCACGTGGAACCGTTGAGCGGACCCAGAAGCCGCCTGCATCCCATGCCACGATAATGCTCCGCGATCCCATCGAACAGTCGCGCCGCGGCATCGGGATCATCCATCGCTTCATACCATCCGACAAGCGCCGTGCGCTGGCCGTCGAGACAAATCCCATCGTTGATCATGCAGCATGCGCCGGCCACGATGCGGCCATCGGCGCGGACAATGAACGCGCGCGCGCCGGCGTCGGCGGGAGGGTCCGCGGGATGGCTCCAGAAGGGATCATCGCCATAGAGCCGCTCCGTGAAGTCGCGGAACTCGCCCCATGACGGTGAGGGGAGATCGAACGATTCAACGATGTAATCCTGCACGTCGGTTCGGGTTCGTGAAAGGGATGTGATCATCACTTTATGAAAAGCGCCAGCAGCCGGATCGCATAGCCGGCCAGGACGGCGAGAATCGCGTGGTCCACCCGCAGCCGGCGAAGCCGCGTGGCAAGCCAGAGCGCGAGCCATGCGGCGACAACGATCAGAAGGATCTCCGGGATCATCCCGTCGCCGATACGCCCCACAAGCGCCAGCAGACACCAGGCGGCCAGCGGCACGGTAATGTTGTCGATCCCCCTGGATGACACCGCCTCCACGCCGGTCAGCAGCAGCGCGACAAGAATCGCCGTGAACATCATCGCGATTTCGGCCGGCCGTCCCATCGGATCGGCGGCCCCGTGAACCCCTTCGGCAAACCCGGAGGCCGGCAGCCCTCCCCAGATGATCGCGGCGGTCGCGATAAAGAATGTCGCCGAACCCTCCACGCTCTTGCTCCCCCCCGCCACCATGTAGCGATGCCGCCCGAAGCGTTTCCCGACGAGCCCCGCAAGCGCGTCCGCCACGGCGAGGATCAGGACGATGATTCGATAGATGGCGGGCCCGCCGGCCAGCGTGGAGAGGAAGAGCGCCGACCAGATAGCGAGCGGATAGATGATCTCCCCCACCGTCCCCCGTTCCACCCCCTGCACCGATTGCAGATTCCCGAAGCGTTTCGTGACGATCAGCATCGCGAAGAATGCGACGGCGAGCGCCAGCACGCTCCAGTGCAACTGGAACAGCGTCGGGAAGAGAAGCGCGATCATCCCGCCGCCGAAATGCACGAGCTTCCGCGATGTCTCCGAATCGGGATGGCGGCGGCGGCTCCAGATCTCCACCCCGACGAACAGCCCCAGATAAAGAACGGCCGTCAGGAGCGCCGATAAGGCTTCAGAGCGATAGTTCATTCCAGCCTTTCATCCACATGAAACGATTGATAGAAGAACGCGCGATCCTTCAGCAGAAGCCGGCCGGAAAGCTCGGCGAGATATCGTGTCCGCTCGGGAAAACGCTCGGAGATCCTTCGCGGCACCAGCATGTTCCAGTAGGCGATCCTGGCGCCGGCGGCGCTCCGGTCGATGATCTCCGATGCCACCGTTTCGAACAGCGCGTCATCCATGTACTCGAAGATGTCGGAGAGATTCCATGCATCGAACCGCCCGCCGGCACTCTGTAACGCGGCGGAGAGATCGCCACGGAACAGACGCAGCGCGCCGAGGTTTTCCCTGATCGCGGCGAAGTTGCCGGGACGCGCGTAGAACGGCAGCGCATCGCCGAAACCGCCGGTGAGGATATAGGTCATGTAGGGATTGTCATGCGCGGGAAGCTCCGTCAGCGCGTACTTCACCCGTTCGAGAATGCGCTCCGCGACGCTCCCCTCCACATAACGGAAGAACTCGGGATCGCGCCCCATCCTCCCCATCACGAACCGGCTGAAGAAGAGCCGGAACATCCACCGCCACCGCCGCGTGTCCCATCGTCGGTTGTAGAATTCCACCCGCTCCGATCCGGTCTTCGGCGCAAGAAGGGCGGCCACGTCGCGACGACCGTGAACAAGCGGAAGGACCCATCGGCGGAAGAGATGGAAGTAGCTCTCGAACTTTCCGGCGTGGATCATCCCGGAAGCTATCACATGGACGTTCCGATCCCAGTATTCACGCGCATCGGCGGTCAACTCCGGCCGGAGCATGCGATAGGTTTCAAGCCGGTCGCCATCGAACGGGCGGAATCCGAGAAAGGCGAGAAAGCCGGGATGATCCAGCTTCGCGATGGCGGCGCGCTTCAACTCCGCACATGCGATCTGCACAGGGCTGATATCCACGGCAAGCACCAGCGACGGGGCGGCCGCCAGCAATGCCAGGGAGTTATCCCCGGCGGAGGCTATCGACACGCAGGCGCAGCCGGGGCGAAGCCGCAGCGCCTCCACCAGGATATCGGCATCCTCCCAGCAGTTGGCGTAGCGTATGATATCGAACTGGGCACGCTCGCGGATATCACTCATCCATCCTCCCTTGAGGGACTATCGAACTGGGCACGCTCGCGGATATCGCTCATCCATCCTCCCTTGACCGACTGTTGAACAACGCCATCCATGGGTTGTCGAAAGAATCTCCCCAAGCCCCGGAGGGGCGCAATCCCTGGTGCGCGGGGCATCGCCCCGCGCGCAGTCTAGGGCATTGCGGTATGGGTTCTGAACAGCCTGATCGTCCCGGTGGAGCCATCCATCTCCACTTCCTCCCCCTCGATCAACCGCTCCATCAGACCGTCGATCCCGACGATGGCGGGTATCCCCATCTCCCGCGCGACGATCGCGGAGTGAGAGAGGAGGCTGCCGCGCTCCACCAGCAGCGCGCCGGCCGTGGGGAAGAGGGGCGCCCAGCCCGGATCGGTACGCTCGGCAACTAGGATGGCGCCATCGAGCGGGGGCGCCGTGCCGGGATCGGTCACTTTGCGGATGCGGCCACGAACGATGCCGGGGGAACATGGGGTCCCGGCCAGATCGCCGTCGCCGGCGGAAACGATCGGTCGCTCGCCGGCGAATGTGTTGCCGTGATAGACCATGCCGTGCGTGAAGAATCGATCGGCCGGCTCCCTCTTCTCATACGCCGCGAACTCGCAGCGGCGAAGGGCGATCAGCCCGCGAAGATCGGCGGTGACGGCCGTGCCGTTCACGAAGGAGAAGATCTCCTCCTTTGTGAGAAAGAAGATATCGCGCGAGCCGTCGATGATCCCCTCGCGGCTCAGACGCGCGCCGATGGCGAGAAAGATCTTCCGCACAACCGCGAAGACGCGCGTCCGTTCAAACCGCAGATTCTCCCGGTTCTTCACCCGCTGGCGCGCCTGCCGCAGGATGAACCCGAACAGCCCCTTCCGTAACGCCCCGCGGATCTCCCCGCGCGCGCGACGCTCCGCGGCCGACCGCAGAGCGTTCCCGCCGGCATCATCACGAACCTCCACATGGCCGCCGTTGAGATAGCCGGCCAGATAGCGAATCAGCAGACGGTGGTCGTGCGTCATCGTGATCGTCTCAAGTTTCAACTCGCCCACGTACCGATCGCCGAACTTCGTGAGATAGGCGCGGGCCTCCGTTGCAAACGGCGACTCCTCCAGCAGAGCGCGCGCGGCCTCCGTCTCATCGCCGTGGAGGATAAGCCGCGTCAGCGATTCATCGGCCAGGATGTTGTTGGCGAGCGAGCGGAGACGCCGGAGCGGCTCGGTGGAGATGATCCCTCCCTCCCCCGCGAGCAGATCGTTGTGGATAGTGCCGCCGTCATCGTTCATCCATTTCTCCACGGAACGCTTCAGCAGGCCGAAGAAGATCATCGTGTAGAAATCGTTGAGAATCGGAATCCGCCAGCGACGGAGCAGGGAGCGCTCCAGAAGATGATAGTGGCCGACAAGCGATTCCGGCGTTTCGGCGGAGAGATCGTCCAGCGTGCGCGACTCGAACGGGAGCAGCGTTGCATCGAGATGTTCCTGAAACGCGACGATCCTCTTCGGCAGCGTCACAAGCCCGGTCACCAGACGATAGAGCGAAAGGCCGAGCGCCATGTAGGGATTGCGACCGCTTCGACGGACCGCGGGGACCTCCTCCAGTCGCTCGCGAACCCCCATCATCCCCTCCATGAACCCGGCGTTGATGGAGTAGCCGGGAAGAAGCGCGAGCACGCGATACCAGTTCAGGAGGTTGTAGTAGATCCGCCCGCCGATCAGGCCGAGCATCTGGAAGATCTCCGTATTCCCCTCGATGCTCTCCGCATCAACGCCGAGGATGCGGCAGAGATCCTTGTAGACCTCCGTATAGACATCGCGGACGAAGGAGAAGGTGAGGGGCGTGGTGACGCCGGAATAGCTTTCGATGATGTTCGAGTTGTCCCAGAGGATTCTCGACCACCGGGTATCGGCGGGGATGGCGGCCAGGTTGGTGACGGGCCGGCTCTGAAGGAGATAGAGGACGCCGCCGGCGATGCACCACTCCACATCCTGCGGCCTTCCGAACAGCCTGTTCAGACGTTTCGTGACCCGCGCGATCTCCCCCGTCCACTCCTCCGTCAGCGCGGGAAGCGTTCGGAGCGGCTCCGGCAGCTCCTCCGTGATCGTGGAGCTTCCACCGGCGCGATCGAAGACGACGCGATGCGATTTCGTCGCGATCGTGGAGCGGACGGCGCCACCGGCCACCAGGAATGTATCGGCATCCAGCTCGCCGCTGACCAGCCCTTCGCCCAGCCCCGGCACGGCGGAGATCACCACCGCGTCCCGGTCCCCGGAGATCGGGTCGATGCCGAACGCCACCCCCGACGTTTCGGCGTCGATCATCCGCTGCACCACCACCGCCACGCGTGGAACCCCCTCGACGCCGTTGTTGCAACGGTAGGCGATGGCCCGCTCGCTGAATGCCGACGCCCAGACGTTTCTGACGGCATCGATCACTTCCTCGCGACGGACGAAGAGCAACGACGCAAGCTGTCCGGCGAATGAGAGCCCGGCGCTATCCTCGCCGATGGCGGAGGAACGCACGGCAAGCATCGCATCTCCGAGACCGGAGAGGGCAATCGCCCCGTCGATCTCCGCGCGAAGGGCATCCGGGAACCGAACGCCGGCGATATGGCCGGCCGCGCCGATCTCCCCATCGAGCCCGCCGACTGTTTCCGCGAACGCCTCCGATGTGACCACGAAGAACGGCGGAACGGCATGGCCGGCGGCCAGCATCCGGGCCAGGTTCTCCCCCTTGGCGCCCAGCAGCGACTCGCCGGGAACCGGGCCGGTGCCGGGAAGGAATACTCTCATGATATCGGTTGATCGTGTCCGGCGCATCCCTGTTGCGGGGGTTGGAACGGCCGCGGGAAAGAATAAACCCCAAGATAGGACGATGGCGAATTCCGGCGACGCTAAACGTTCGGCGCGCGATGCGATGGCCCTCGCATCAAAAAAAATCCCCGCGTCCGGGAAGCCTTGCCGGCGACGGACGCGGGGAATATCTCAAGGCGGGACTATTTCTGGAGGATGACCGTTCGGTCGGCACTCCAGATGCCCGATCCGATCCGGCAGTGATAGATGCCAACGGGCATCCCGGCGGCATCCCAGACAACCGCGTGCGGCCCGCGCTCCAGCCACCCATCGGCAAGCGTGGCAACCCGCGTCCCGACCGCATCGTAGACTTCCACCGTGGTAACGCCGGCCGCGCCAAGCGCGAACCGGAATTCCGTGCGGTCCCTGAACGGATTGGGAAGAGCCTCGTCGAATGCATATCCCGCGCTGGCCCCCATCGGGGCGGCGGCATCGCTGGAGACAATCACGTTCCACACCGAGGTATCGCGGTAGTCCCGCGTGGAGGCCCAGACGCGCGCCACCGTGTGATAGGTCCCCTCCTTCGAATTCCTGAAGGTGACCTCCACGGTCCTGCACTCTCCGGGTGCAAGCACCTTTCCCTGAAGGCTCTTCATCGTGAGCGGGGCGATTGTGAAGGTTCCCGTGGTATCGCTGATCTGGATCACGTCGAGGCTGTCGGGGCGCTGGAGTGTGATCGGCAGCTTCCCCTCGTTGCAGATATGGAACGCGCCAACCACCGGCTTCCTCCCGTCGACGATGTTATCCTGAAAGCCGAAGGCCGGATCGGTGACATGGATGCGCTGGATCGTCCCATGGGCAGTCATGGCTATGCCGGCCGTCTCACATCCCACCCGGAGCGTATCGATATAGGCAGCATCCATCGCCGGCGCGGTTACGCCGAGCGTCACGTACATCCTCTTCCCGGACTTCAGTACAGGGGTCGGGACGAGAGGGGGGATGCTGGAAACCACATGGAAGATATCGGGATGCAGGGCCGCGTGGATATCGTTCATCGCGATATCCCGCGATCCGTTGTTCGTGATCATCACCGTGATCTCCCCCGACTGATGAAATCCCACATAGCCGAAATCGACAGCACTGCGATCGTACACCAGGCCGATCTGCCGGTAGAAGCTGAACGCGATCCGTCGCGACCTTCCCATCTGATCGGTGATGATGACCGCGCCCTTCGTATCGGCCGCATCGTTGACCGGGAGGATGAGCAGATCGGCGTTCGGCTGCTGGGGAAGATCCTTCAGATCGGAAGGAGTGACCGCGACAAGCCGGGCGTTGACGGTGCTGGAATCCTCCAGCCTGACCGAGGCGATGCCGACCGCCGGCGAGCCGGAGGAATGGATGGAGATGGAGAACCGCGAGCATCCGGCGGCGGTATCGATCTTCAGATCGTTCGAGATATGAATCGAGCTTCGTCGTGGCGCCAGCGGGTAGCCGTAGGAAAGGGCGCTGTACTCCTCGTACTCGCACGGATGGAGCGCGGTGCCCTCCCGTGGCCCTCCCAGAATCGATCCATCCTCCTCATCCTTCCTTGTCCGGCCGGGCCGATAGTCCTCGCTCCCCGCGAAGATCCCGTAGGCATATCCGCCGAACCGCGCTCCGTTCGACCCCACCAGGTAGTGGGTGGCTCCGGGGGCAATCCTCATCGATCCCCAGATCAGATCCGTGCCGGGTATCTTCCGCGTGAAGAGGAATCGCGATCCATCCTCCATCGTGATATTGGCGGCGGAGTTCGTATCGGCCACCACATTGATATACGATATGATATTTACCGGGTAGGAGGGAGCCATGCACGGGGCGAAGCTGGTCCACTGCTCGCGCGGCGTGATCTCCGTCATGTACGGCGCCCACCCGCTGTAGCTCAGGCACGGGAGGCCCTGGAAGCATGGTGTCGATCCGTTGAACCGCGTGATCGAGTTGGAGAGAAGCATCACCTGCGCCGGGCTCGTTGTCCTGATATAGCCGGCCACCCCTCCGCCGAACTCGATGCGCTGCGTGGTATCGATGGGAACAAGGACCGGCCGCGAACCGGAGAATGACGCGGAGGTATACGCTCCCCCCGTCTCATGCGTGGAGTTCCCCACCACCTGCACGTATTCGAGCTTCCGCAATCCCTGATGGGCGGAATCCGACTGCATGCCGTCCCAGGTCGGCAGATAGGCGAACTCCGTTCCGCGCGCGTCCATCGGCGCCAGCCATTCCATCAGCATGTTCTTGTAGATATTGTTCCCGAGGCCCGGCTCCGACTGCTCGACCAGATTCCGCGTGTTGCCGGAGAGGACGCCGATCGGCTTGTCGCCGACGATCGAGACGCCGCTCAGATCGACCTGCCGTATGACCTTGCCGGAGGAGGTATCGCACCAGCTCTGGAACTGGTAGACCTCATTCCGGTTCAACGTCACATTCAATGGCGGGTTCCCTTCCAGTTGCCGCCCGTGCGTGTTGATGATCACACGCGTGCTGTCGTACGCGGCGATGATCATCGCCTCCGCCGGCGCGGCCTTCGGGTAGAGCGGGAGCGCCGTCTCCCCGGCGATGCCGATATCATTGACGATATCCCCGGCGGCCCCGGCCACATTGTACTCTTTCCCCCACAGCTCCACGGGAATCGGCGTCCACGCCTCACAGCTCTGCTTGGTGGCAAAGTAGCAGTAGACGATGATCGGATTATCGGCGTTCACCGTGATCACGTTCGTCTGAACCACATTGGAGATGGCGACCACCATTTTCGGGGACTTCACCACGAACTCCCTGAACGCGCCGGCATCCAGCGTCACGATGTTGACGCCCCCCGCCGACGTGATCTTCACATTGTTGTTCGGCGTGGCGGAGTAGAGGAAGAGGGAGAAGCCCTCCTTCACCTTGTTGTTGGGAAACCGGCTGTCCAGCTTGTTCGCAACCGTGTCCGGATAGGCCAGGATATAGGTTCTGCCGGCCGTGGCGGAGTCGAGCGGGGGGATTGGCTTCTGCGCGTGAAGATGCTGGTGGAACGCTGAGAGCATGATCGTGGTGACGAGGATCGCCAGCCGCCCGAGGGATGGGGTAGGGTTGTGCATCATGGGAAGATTATGAGTTGTTCGTTGCCGCAGACTGCATGATACGGAGGAGGAAGCTGTTGGCGCAACAGCCCGTCCATTCAGCGGACGACCGAGGCATCAATGCAACAGGAAGAGCTATGATCATGTCTTCCCGAGCCACTCAAACCTGACAGATCATTCAAAAAAATCCCCGCATCCTGCGGCCTCGACGGCGGCGGACGCGGGGAACATGAACAATCAGCGAATCATCTACTTTTCAAGGGTCACGGAAATCGGCGGGACACCCGGCTCACCGGGCGCGCCGCCATGCCACGTGCCGGAATTGATCCGGCAGAAGTAGCGCCCGCTGGGAAGCCCTGCCGCGTCCCAGGCCACACTGTGCGGGCCAACGTCCATCCACCCGTCGGCAATGGTGGCGACCTTCTCGCCCGCCGCGTTGTAGATCGTAAGATCGGCATGTCCGGCGGCGGCCAGCGTAAACCGGAACTCCGTGCGGCTCCTGAACGGATTGGGAACGGCCCCATCATAGGAATACCCACCGGACTGCGCGGCGGGGACCCCCTCGGAGAGCGATACTTCCACCGTCCAGACCGAGGTGTCGCGGGTGTCGCGCGTGGAGGCCCAGACGCGGGCGATCGACTTGTAGATGCCGGGCACCGACGACGGGAATATTACCTTCACCGTCACGCACTCCCCCTCCGCCAGCACCATGTTGTCCAGCGCGGTGAGCACGCTGTCGGGAATGGAGAATTTGCCGGGGGACCACTCGATCACCTTTCCCCCGTTCGGGTTGTGGAGCGTCAGCGGCAGCTTCCCCGTATTGCAGATGGTGAACGAGCCGGTCACGGGCTGCGTCCCATCGATCCGATTGGCGTTCCCGAACGTCGGATCGGTGACATGGACATCAGGGGCCACCACCTCGGCGCGGAGACTGGCGCCAACCGGCCCGCAGTCAACATCCGCGAGGAGGGAATCGATAAACACGCCCCCCTTCGGCTGCGATCTCAGCCGGACGGTTACAAGGAGCGTTCCTCCCGGAGCGAGCGTCACCGTGGGATGGAATGCCGGCTGCGTCCGCACGATCTCGAACGCGCTCCCCGGCACAACCAGATGCACACCGCGAACCAGAACCTGCTGCGAATTCGTGTTGGTGATGGTTATCACGGTATCGTGATCGATGCCATATCCGGCGCGACCGAAATCGAGCGACGGGCGATCGAACAGGAGCCCCCCGGCACGGCGTATGACAAACGGAATCCGCCATACTTTTCCCGCCCGGTCGGTGATGATGATGATGCCGGTCGCATCGGCGTTGGAGTCGATCGGGACTACCTCCACATCGGCGTTTGCGATGCCGATGATATCATCCTGTTTTGCCGGGTTGATCGGGATGAGCTTTGCGTTGGCCGAGCCGGAGCTCTCAAGCTCGATGGAACGAAGGCCGGCCGGAATGGAGCTGAGCGAGCGGATGGCGAGCCAGAACCGCGAGCACTCGGTCAGCGAATCGAATCCAAGATCGCTCGCGTTCACCAGCGCGTTCCGCCGTGGCGACAGCGGGTAGCCGTAGGAGAGGGCGCTGTATTCCTCGTACTCGCAGGGATGAAGCGCCGTCCCCTCCTGTGATCCTCCCAGGATCGCCCCATCATCCTCCCCCTTCTTCTTCGGCCGACCCGGACGGTAGAGCTCAGCTCCGGTCGTCAGGCCGTAGACGAACCCGCCGAACCGTGCCCCATCCTCTCCGATAAGGAAGCGGGTTGCGCCGGGAACCAGCTTCATCGATCCCCAGACCATCCCGGTGCCGGGAACCGGCCATTTGAACGGGAAGAGGGAGCCGTCGTCGAGATGGATCTTCCCAACCGAGCCGGAATCGGTCGCCACGTTGACGTAATGCTCGCCGCTGAGCGGATAGCGTGGCGCGATAAACGGCGCAAAACTGGTCCACTGCTCGCGGGGGGTCAGATCGACCATGTAGGGAGCCCAGCCGCTGTAGGTGAGGCAGGGGAGCCCCCGAAAGCATGGGGTGGACCCCTCGAATTTTGTGATCGAGTTCGACATCATCATCACCTGAGCCGGGCTGCTGGTGTTGATCGATGCCGCCTTTCCGTCGACGATATAGATCTGCTCCAACGAATCGGCGCGGATGGAGAACTGCGCCGCAAACCTCGCCGTGGCTGTCAGGTACGAGCCTTTCGTCACGCCGAACGAGTTGCCGATCACCCTGATGGCCTCCCCCTCTCTGATCCCGTGGTTCGACGCGGAGGAATCGGGATCATGGGAATCCCGCGTCGGCATGTAGACGAATGTCTTCCCCTGCTGGTCGACCGGAGCAAGCCACTCCATCAGCATGTTCTTGTAGATGTTGTTGGCAAGCCCCCCCTCCTCCTGCCTCACCAGCGTCCGCGTATTTCCGGAGAGGACGCCGATCGGCCTGTTGGATGAAATGGAGATGCCGGCGATATCGGGCTGAATGGTGGCGGTGATATTCGTATCGGCATCGCTCTGAATCTGATACGCCTGGTTCCTGTTGAGGGTGATGGAGAGAAGAGGGTTTCCCTCAAGCATCCGGGTATGCGGGTTGATCGTGACCTGCGTGTTGTCATACGCGGCGATGATCGTGGCCTCCGCAGGCGCCTTACGGGCATAGAAGGGGATGGCGGTCTCCCCGGCAATCCCGATATCGTTGACGACCGACGCGGGATAGGATGCCACGTTGTACTGCGTTCCCCACATCTCCACCGGAATCGGCGTCCACGCCTCGGAGCTCTGCGTGGTGGCGAAGTAGCAGTAAAGGATGACCGGCTTGTCCGCCTCCACGCGGATCACGTTCGAGACGGCGCGGTTGGAGGTGGCGACCACCACCTGCATATCATTTACCGCGTATTCCATGAAGACCCCCGCGTCCGGCGTCACGATGTTGACGCTTCCCAGCATGGAGATACGCACCTTGTTCCCCGCGGTCGCGGAGTAGATGTAGATGGAGAAGCCCGGCTTCACCCTGGTGTTGGGAAAGCGCGCGTCGAGGATATTGGAAACGGTATCGGGATAGGCCAGGACATATGTTCGACCGGCGGTGGATGGATCGATCACCGGCACGGGAGCCTGCGCGAACGCGCTTGCGGCAAGCAGAAAAAGCAGCAGCCCGGCGGCCATTGCGGCCGGACGGAAGGTAGAGATTGTAAGGGTCAGCATATCGCGGATGTCGTCAGGTTGTAGTTGCTTCGACCGGCTACATAGCAAGAATGGACGCGGTATACAAGGCAAAGCATCATCCCCACTGATGGATCGGAGGCGCTCCGGCTGAACACTATTTCTCCATGACAAGCGGGCGCATTGCGCTCCAGCGGCCGCAATGGACGCGGCAGTAGTAAAGCCCACACGGCAGCCCCGCTGCATCCCAGATCACACGGTGCTCCCCAGCCTCCTGATCGTCATCCGCAAGCAGCCCCACCCGCCGGCCGACGATGTCGTAGATCTCCACCACCACATGCCCCGCCGCGCCAAGCCGGTAGCCGATCTCCGTCCTCCCGCCGAACGGGTTCGGCCGCGCCTCCTCCAGTTGGAATCCGGCGCTCTCCGCTCCCACGCCACGATCCGTGCCGAGCGGCGGCTCCACGACGGCATTCCAGCGCGCCGTATCCCTGATGTTCCTTGTGCTCCCCCACACGCGCGCCACGGTCCGGTGAACTCCGGCCCTGACAGGGTTGAAGAAGACAGGAAACCCGAAGCATTCGTTCGGGCCGAGGTGAATGGTCCTGAGGCTGTCGATGGTGGATCTGGGGATATCGAAGCTCCCGTCGAGCCAGGTAAGCACATCCGGCGATGCGCCCGGCGCCGTATCGGGAAGAAAGCTGATCCGGCCGCGCCCGATGTTGCAGATCTCGGCATGCCGCGACCTGACCGGATCGCCCTGGCGCATCACCCCGAAATCGAGATCGCCGATCATGATCAGCGGCTCCACGGTTTCAGCCCGCAGCGGCACCAGGAGCGCAATGCAGTCGAGGGTGATTCTGATTGAATCGGTGTAGAGGACGTTGGGCGTGGCCGGGTTGATCCGCACGGTCACACGGAGCGTCTCCCCCCGCTTCAGCGTGGCCGGCGCCGGAGGAATGGTGCTGATGACGGAGAACCCTTTCGTCCCGGATGCCAGCCTGATATCGCTGACCATGATATCCCCCGACTCCTGGTTGGTATAGGTGATCTCCGCGGTCCGTGGCTGCCCCGTGATCACCTCGCCGAAATCGAGCGAGTCGTGGTCGGCATGCAGGCGCTCCGCGTGATAGACGTAGGGGACGGATTTGAGCGCGCCGGTACGGTCCCTGATGATCAGCGTGCCGCCGGCATCCTGGAGGGGATCGACCGGCTCGATATCCATGACCGCCAGCCCCAGGCGGTTGACATCCTTCAGGCTCGCCGGGCTGATCGGAACCAGCCTTGCGTTGAATGTCGTGGCGGGGTCGAGCTCCACCGAGCGAAGCCCGACGGGGTTCGCATTGAGCGCGGTTATCTTGACGTGGAACCTGGGGCAGTCGAAACTGGTATCGATCCTCAACTCATCGGGAGGAAGCGTCACCCGGTGTTCCGACGCCAGCGGATATCCGTAGGAAAGCGCATTGGACTCCTCGTACTCCCCCTCCCGGCCCGCCCCCGGCCGCGATTCCTCCCTTCCCTCAAGCAGCCCGTAAACATAACCGGCGAACCGCGCCCCGTTTCTGCCGATGAGATAATGATCCTTCCCCTGGGCAACTGCCTGCGAGCCCCACACCAGGCCCGTTCCGGGAATCGCTCTGCTGAAGGGGAACGGCTTTCCCGCCTCCGTGTAGAAGTTCTTCTGATCGCCGGTATCGCACACCACATTGATGTAGTGGAGCATCCCCGCCGGATTGACGGGAGCGTAGTATGGGGCGAACGTCGTCCACTGCTCGCGCGGGGTCAGCTCCACCATATAGGGCGCCCATGTGGCATAGACCCTGCAGAGAAGCGACCCATCGCACGGGGTCGCGCTCTGATACTTCGCGATTCCATAGGAGTGCATCATCACCATCACCCGGCTCTGCGTCTTGAAATACGCCGCCTGCGCCTCGCTGATGAAGAACTCCTTCAGGGTGTCCTTCTGAATCGTGTAGCTGTTGTTACTCATCCCCGCATAAATGATGCGCCCCAGCGTGAGGCCGTCCGCCACGCCGTAGAGCCGCACATATTCTCCGGCCCGCTCCGCCGGGGCATTGATCCCCGGGCGATGACCATCCCAGGTCGGCATATAGACGAACTCGGTCCCGAGCCCCTCGGTCGGGGGAATCCACTCCATCAGCATGTTCTTGTAGGAGTTGTCGGTGATGGTCCCCTCTCCGGGGAAAGGAGATGTTCTGCTGTTGCCGGAGATCACGCCGATCGGCTTGTCGGCCGTGATCCTGGTGCCGGCGATATCGGGCTGCGCGCCCATGAAATCCTCGGAGTTCACGTAGCTCTGGGCCTGATAGCACTGATGCGCGTCCAGCGTTATCCGCAGCGGCGGGTTGCCATCCAGTTGCCGGCCGTGGTTGTTGATCGTCACATGCGTGCTGTCGCTCGCGGCGATGATCAGGAACTCCGCGGGGGCCGGCTTCGGCTGCCGGTTGGTGGCGTCCAGCCCCGGAGGGGTGTAGATATCGTTCACATAGCTCCCCGGAGTGGCCGCCACGTCATACTCCTTTCCCCACATCTCCACCGGAATCGGCGTCCACGCCTCGCAGCTCTGCGCGGTGACGAAGTAGCAGTAGACGATGATCGGCTGCTCCGCCTCCAGGCGGATCGTGTTGTACTGAACGGCGTTCGCGATGGTGACCACCGGGCTGGTCCTGACATCGTACGCGAGGAATTTCCCCCCCGCAAGGGTCACGCTGTCGATGGCGCCGTTGCTGATGACCTTTACCTTGTTCGGCCCGGTGGCGGAGTACATGAAGATCGAAAAACCGTCCTTCGCCGGCGGGTTCGGAAATCGGCTGTCCAGCGTGTTGGTGGTGGTATCGGGAAAGGCCAGAACATAGGTTGTCCCGGCGCCGTTCTGATCCAGCACCGGCTGGGCATGAGCCGGACGGAAAACCAGGGCCGCGGCAATCATCACTGCCATCACGATTGCGAAGCGCCACCTGTTGGACATGTGAACGGTCATGGATGTTCCCAATGAGTTCGCGGGGAGGGATCGGGAGACGAGCCATCGTCGGCCCGGGATGCGGTATACAGGGAATAAAGACCAGGGGGATGGGGATCTGTCGCACCTGCGCCACCCCGCGACGTCATCGACGAATCGGGGTGGCCGGATGCAATTGCGCTATCGCGCCACGATCATCGGCCGGCTCGCGCTCCAGCAACCGGAGGCGATCCGGCAGTAATAGAGGCCGCCCGGCAGCGATGAGACATCCCACGTCAGACGGTGTTCTCCGGCGCTCTGCTGTCCATCGGCCAGCAGAGCAACCTGCTCACCCGCCGCGTTGTAGATGGTCACGTCCACCGTGCCGGAAGCGCCCAGACGATAGGCGATCTCCGCCTTTCCGCTCGACGGGTTCGGAAGCGCGCCGTCCAGCCTGTAGCCCGATCCCGTTGCTTCGGCATCCACGCTCGACGGTCCCTTCACCTCCGCCATCCATACCGATGTGTCCCTGATCTGACGTGTCGTTGCCCACGCACGAGCCGTTGTCCGGTACAACCCTATCCTGCCTGGCGTAAAAGTGACCCGGAGACTGAAGCACTCGTTCGGCCCCAGACGTGCATGGTTCAGACTGTCCAGCGCGCTCGCGGAAACATGGAAATTCGTGTCCAGCCATGCCAGCACATCCGGGGAGGCGCCCGCCGCCGTATCAGGAATAAAGCTGATGAAGCCGCGCCCGTTGTTGCAGATATCGATCAGCATACTCCTGGCCGGTTCGCCCTGAACCATGATTCCAAAGTTGATATCAGGAATCGTGATGATCGGCTGCACGGTCTCGGCGCGGAGCGGTATCGCGATATTGACGCATCCGAGCACGAGCTTGAGGGAATCCTGATAGAGCTTGTTGTCGATGTTGGGATTGATCTTCACGGTGACGGTAATGTTCCCTCCCGGCTTCAGCGTGACCGGCACGGGGGGGTTGCTGCCGACGATGGTAAAGCCATCCAGGCCGGATGCCAGTTTTACGTCGACGACCTTGACATCCCGCTTGAGCGGGTTGATGTAGATGATCGCCGCCATCTGCGACTGATCCTTCGTCACCACTCCGAAATTGATCGAATCCCTCCCCTTGTCGAGCCGCTCCGCCTGATAGGTGTAGTAGACATTCCAGGCCCTGCCGGTGCGATCCTTGATCACAAGCGTCGCCTCGGCATCCTTCAGCGGGTTGATCGGGGTGATAGCCACCTGCGCCTGGGTCTTGCCGACGATATCGGAAAGTCGCGACGGGGAAATCGGGATCAGCTTTGCGTTGACCACGGTGGTCGGTTCGAGCGCGATCGAGCGGAGGCCGACGGGGTCCGGGTTGAGGGCGCTGATGGAGACATGCAGCATCGTACAATCCATCACCGAATCTATCTGCAGGCTGTCGGACTGAATAATCACGCTACGTCCCGGAGCCAGCGGGTAGCCATAGGAGAGTGCGCTGTACTCCTCGTACTCGCACGGATGGAGAGCGTCGGCCGAATCATTTCCGCCGCCGAGGATGGAGCCATCCTCCCCCTTCTTCTTCGTGCGACCGGGGCGGTACTCCTCGCCACCGGTGTAGGTGCCATAGACAAAGCCGGCGAACCGGGCGCCGTTCTTTCCCTGGAGGTAATGATCCTGTCCCTGTGCAACGCCCTGCGAGCCCCAGATCAGGCTGGTTCCGGGAATCTTCCGCGTGAAGAGGAACGGCGTTCCCTGCTCGGTGTAGATGTTC
>JAQBOZ010000025.1 GCA_028287785.1 Chlorobiota bacterium | reverse complement strand
TCACGCGGCCGTCGCCACCGAAGGTGGTTCCGAGCAGCGAGAAAAGCGCGGTGTTCTGCGCGATCGACAAGAGCTGTCCGTCGCAGGTGGCGTATCCGCGAGGAGCGAAGTTGAAACCGGCCATGATAATCTGGCCAACAAATGGTTCTGCCATACAGTAACCTCCAAGGGTCCGTTGTTGATAGTGAGCAGGCGACGCTTTATCGCCATGCGTCTTCAGAAAGCCGAGATGGCATGCGGTCAAACATTCTCACGGCAATGGTCGTTCGAACAGCCAACTGGAATCGGAGCCATTGGGAGGGAGGCTCGTTCCCATTCTTTTGTAGTTGTGCAGCATGGGGGCTTACGGTGCGGGATCAAATCTCCCGCACCGTCGGAATCTACGTATGCCTGCTGGATCAGACGGTATGGTACGGGGTCAACCAGCCGGAGTTGCTTCCTCCGGGAACGATCCTTGAGACATCCGTCGGCAAAGAAAGGGTGCCGATCACCTGATTGATCGCCGTGCCGTTGACCGTGCGGACTTCACGGAGATAGAGGGGGGTGATCACGCTCTGCGTTGCCGATGCGATGGTCAACGGACCTCGCGGGCTGTCGAACTTGACACGACGCAATGCATCGATTACCTGCGACGGCCGTCCGGTATCGCCATCCAGTGCTGTCAGCGCCTCGGAGACAATGCGTGCGGAATCATATCCAAGCAGCGCGAACGCATTCGGAAGCTGACCCGTCCTGGCGCGATAACGCTCCGTGAATTCCTGGTTCTCCGCGGTCCGCAGGGCGGCCGACCACGGAAGCGCGCTCCTGATGCCGTCGGCATCCGCACCGGCATCCACCAGCAGATGCTCCTCGGTAAGGAATCCCGAACCGATCAGCGGCACGCCGGCATGTGCCCCCTTCCGGCCATATGCCTCGATAAAGCTCACCGCCGGATGGCCCGAGTAGAGGGCATAGACGAAGTCCGGCCTGCGTTCGCCGATCGATGCCACCACGCACGAGATATGCTTTGCATGGGCGGGGGAGCAGGAAATCTGCTCATCGACGATCGTTCCGCCCGAGGCGGTGAACCCGGCGCGGAAGGCGGCGATGGTGTCGAAACCGCTCTCGTAGAACGATCCGGCGATCATTCCCCTGCGGCCGAGATTCCGCGCGGCCCAGCAGCCAAGCGCGTAGTTCGCGGCGGTGTTGTCCAGCGTGTTCCTGAAGATGTGATCGCTCTTGCTTCTGTCATCGGCAATCCTTTCCCCGATGTTCGTCTCGATCAGGACCGCGCCATTCTTCTCGTAGATATCCCGAACCATCGGCGTGGTTCGCGAGTTGATCATGCCGATCACGATATCAACTCCCTGCTCCTCCACAAGCTTTCGCGAGCCGCGGACGGCGCCGTTAATGCCGCTGCCGATGCTCTCCGCCACCACCTTCACCTTCCGTCCCGCGATTCTTCCATCGAGGCCGTTCAGGTAAAGGTCTATGCCGTTCATCATGCTCGCGCCGGGCGAGGGGGAGAAGCATGAGTCGGGAAGAAGGACGCCGAGCTTCAATGTTCCGCGCGCGGAGAGCATCCGTACGGCATCGGAGGCAAACGCCTTGCTCGATACCATCGGAATTGCTGAAGCGGTGGCAACCGCTCCCGACAGCATGCCGAGCGTCTTGAGAAGGCTTCGGCGGCTGATTGCATTCGAAAGAATTTCTGAGCTCATGCGAATTAGATGATCAATGATCCGGGAGAGGCGTTGGACGCCGTGATATTGATGCAAGCAAGATGGTCGGGACGGGGTATATCCGCGGGGCTCTTGGTTGGAAGCGCACAAATATACATGAAAACCCGAATACCATCATTGCTTTGACGGCATTATGGTATGAATAAAAACCGCCCGATCCGGAAATTCCCGGTCGGGCGGTTCTTATCGAAAACTCCCTCGCGCACCGGCTATTTCGCCGAGGCTTTCTCCCCCTTCGGTTTCAGTTCCGACGTCACGCTGCCGTTGCCGACCCTCCCGGTCGGGCTGCCATCCTCCTTGTAGAGAGGGGAGGTCTGGGCGATGCCGAGCTTCTCGCGAACCTCCGCCTCCAGCGTGGCGAACTGCTCGGGGTTCTCGGTCAGCATCTTCTTGAGCTGATCGCGACCCTGCACACGCTCCTCGCCGATCGTGAACCAGGAGCCGCTCTTCTGGATGATCCCCCGGTCGATCGCCACGTCCAGCACGTCGCCGATCCTGGAGATTCCCTCGTTGTACATCACGTCGAACTCCACTTCCTTGAACGGCGGAGCCACCTTGTTCTTCACGATCTTGGCGCGGACGCGGTTGCCGACGATCTCGTTGCCATCCTTCAGAACCTCTTTCCGACGGATGTCGATGCGGACCGAGGCGTAGAATTTCAGCGCGTTGCCGCCGGTGGTTGTCTCCGGGTTGCCGTAGATCACGCCGATCTTCGAGCGGAGCTGGTTGGTGAAGATGACGATCGCGTTGGAACGGCCGATTGCCGCGTTCAGCTTCCTCATCGCCTGCGACATCAGACGCGCCTGCGAGCCCATCTGGGCATCGCCCATCTCCCCCTCGATCTCCACCCGCGGCGTCAGTGCCGCAACCGAGTCGATTACGACGATGTCGATGGCGCCGGAACGGACCAGCGTCTCCACGATCTCCAGTGCCTGCTCGCCGAACTCCGGCTGCGCCAGCAGAAGATTGCTGACATCGACGCCGAGCCGCGATGCGTAGGAGATGTCAAGCGCATGCTCCGCGTCGACAAATGCCGCCACGCCGCCACGCTTCTGAGCCTCCGCGATCACATGAAGACAGACGGTCGTCTTGCCGGAGGATTCCGGGCCGTAGATCTCGGTGATCCTCCCGCGGGGAATGCCGCCGATGCCGATTGCGTAATCGAGCGAAAGAGAGCCGGTGGAGATGGCCTCGCACGGGACCACCGCGGAGTCGTTCAGGCGCATGATGGCGCCCTTTCCGAACTGCTTTTCGATCTGATCGACGGCGCTCGTAATCGCCCGCTGCCGCGCATCTTTCGATACTTCTGCCATAGAAAAAATCTCTTTATGAAAGTGAAAAAACTGATGCTTTCGGTTGTCGCTCGCCGGGAGTTCCCCGATAACGTGATGAGTCACGCATTTCGTTGATTCCATCAGGAAAACAACGATTTCGAAGCCCTTGGAAGACGTTTCAATGAATGCTGATAGTGTCGTTTAGGCGGGTCAAAGTTAGAGATTTTTTGGCCCTTGTGATAGCGTTTTTTTCGATGATTTCACCCTCCCCGAGTCACTCCGGGCGGATCATCCCCGGACCCGCACAATCGGCCTGATTTGCCCCGCCGGAGAAGTCCGCTGGTACGGTGCCGGCCATATCGATTAACTTGTGATCCCGCCCCCGCCTTACCGGTCGAATCATAAAATCTCAGGAGCATTCCGTTGATACGCACAACTCCTTTCCTTGTCCTGCTCATCCTTTCGATGACGGCTCTGGTATCATTCCAGATCCCGGTCCCCTCCGGCTCCGCCGCGCCGTTACGCGGACGGGATGGGGCGATCGGCACCGATGATGATCCCGATGCCCGCGCCGGATGGGAACTGATGCGCCGCCGCAATCCCGCAACCGGCCGGATTCCCGATGGCATCGCCGCGCGCGAGCGGTCGTTTGCGGCGAAGCTGCCGGATGTGGGCGATCGGAGAGGTCCGCTGTCGTCGGTGGAATGGCGGTCGATCGGCCCTGACAACGTCGGCGGGCGGACGCGGGCGCTCGCGGTCGATCTCGATAACGAGAGGATCATCCTGGCCGGGGGCGTCTCGGGCGGGATGTGGCGCTCGCTCGATGGAGGGGCGTCGTGGACCCGGACCACCCCGCCGGATCAGCTCCAGGCCGTCTCCTGCGTTGCTCAGGATCGGAGGCCGGGAAAACGGAATGTGTGGTATTACACCGCCGGTGGCGAGCTGGATGGCGCGACGCCGCAGGGGGGAGGAGGGGCGTATTATCATGGCGACGGCATCTTCAAATCGACCGACGGCGGGGCAAGCTGGAACGCGCTGGCCTCCACGCTGACGCGCACGCCGCAGCAGTGGGACGGCCCGTTCGATTACGTCTGGAATATCGCCACCGATCCCTCCCCGGCCACGGAGTCGCGTCTCTATGCGGCCTCGGTGGGGGGCATCTACCGGTCGAGCGATGGCGGCGATTCCTGGAATCCCGTGCTGGGCGTCCTCTGGGACAACGCGCGCTATACCGATGTGGCCGTGGCCGCCGATGGCACGGTCTACGCAACGCTCAGCAGCGACGGAAAAACAAAGGGGATATGGCGCTCGCGCGATGGGCTGGCATGGACGGAGATCACCCCCGCCGGCTGGCCCGCGTCATGGCAGCGGATCGTTATCGGAATCGCTCCGGCCGATCCCGCCACTGTCTACTTCCTCGGCGTCACGCCGGGCGACGGCGGCAGGGGCTACTCGCTCTGGAGCTATCACGATGCTCCGGGGAATGGAAGCAGCGGCACGTGGGAGAACAGATCGGCAAATCTTCCCACCGATGCCTCCACCGGCGTCTCCAACGGGACATTCTTCGCGCAGGGCTCGTACGATCTGACGATCGCCGTCCATCCGGCCAATCCCGCTCTGGTCTTCATCGGCGGCACAAACCTTTTTCGATCGAACAACGGGTTTGCCAGCGCCGCCGGGCAATCGTTGATCGGCGGCTATACGCCGGCGAACTGGCAGATCGACGGGCATCACTGCGATCAGCATGCGATCGCCTTTTCGCCCTCCGATCCGAACAGGATCTTCAGCGCGAACGATGGCGGCGTGAGCGTTGCGGAGAACTGTACGGCCCCGGTGGTGAGCTGGAGATCGCTCAACAACGGCTATGCGACGGCGCAGTTCTACACCATCGCCGTATCGCGCAGACCTGGTGGCCCGGCCACGATCATCGGCGGGGCTCAGGATGTGGGAACCTGGATCACCAGCGATACCGCCAGGCGCTGGCGCTCCTCCTTCGGCGATTACGGCAGCTACGCGGGGGATGGCGGCTACTGCGCCATCGCTGATGATTCGACTGCCTATTATTCGTTTCAGGGAGGGCGGATTTACCGGCTGAACCCCGCGGGCCACGGCCAGTATGGAACGCTCGTCACCCCGCGCGATGCTGTGGGATTCGGTTTTATCACCCCCTTCATTCTCGATCCGAACGACCCGCGGATCATGTATCTGGCGGCCGGCAACCGGCTCTGGAGGAACAGCGATCTTACCGCGATCCCTGCCTCCAACAACGCGGCCACAGCCATCAACTGGCAGCGGTTCGGCGTGCCCGAGCCGGCAGGATCGGTCACGGCGCTGGGCATGGCGGGCGTTCCCGACGGCCCGCTCTATCTGGGGACATCGGCGGGGGAGCTGTTCCGGGTCGATCACGCAGCGAAGGCCGATCCTGCCGCCGCGCTCCCGCGAACGCTGGCCTCCGATCTCTTTCCGAAGAACGCCTATATCTCCTCCATCGCGGTCAACCCGGAGAACGCCGACGATATCCTGCTGGTCTTTTCCAACTACGAGGTGCGGAGCCTGTTTCACAGCAGCGACGGCGGTGTTTCCTGGCGGGATGTGAGCGGTAATCTGGAGGAGAAGCCGGACGGCACGGGCGCCGGGCCTTCGTGCCGGTGGGGGAGGATCGTGCCGACCGCGACGGGGCGGGTTTTTCTTGTGGGGACCAGCACGGGGCTCTACGCCACGAGCAATATCGACGCGGCCGGGGTGACGTGGGAGCGGGAGGGGGCCTCGACGATCGGCGGCGCGGTTGTGGATATGATCGACGCGCGAACGTCGGATGGGCTGGTGGTGATCGGGACGCACGGGTCGGGGGCATTTGCGGCGCATATCGGCGGCGCTCCGGCCGTTGGCGCCCCCGCGGAGTTCGATCGCCTGTTTTCGCTCGATGCCGTCAGTCCCAACCCGGCGCGCGGCGTGGCGATGATATCGTATCATCTTTCCGAGCGGCGGCATGTCCGGATAACGCTGCTCGATCCGGCGGGAAGGATCGTTTCGACGCTTGCCGATACCGAGGGAGCGGAGGGGCTCAACACCTGCCGGCTCGACGCCGCGCGGCTTGCCGCGGGCATCTACTTCTACAGGCTGGAGGCCGGAGAGAACGTCGCAACGGGGAAGCTGGTGGTGGAGCATTGAGGCATGGGGCGGGGAGTGACTCAGCGTGGGATGAAGTTCAGGATGCTCGAGACATCATGGACTTCATCCGGCATCTACCGTTTCAGCCCCATCGGGGCGAACCGGTTGCAGCATCGCCACTTGGATGATCTCAAGCTCCAGCGGAGCGTACAGTGCTTCATAAAGGCTGGGATGGTTCGCTCCTCTGGAGCTTGCGTAGGAAATGGGAGCATCGGTGCTACAACCGGCGCGCTCCCACGGAGCTTGAGGAGTGATGAAGGGATCGTCTCGATCGATGATCGTTCAGCAGATCTGAAGCTGAGGTTAAACCGAGCCCGGTGGCGGGGAGGCCGCCGGAACGAGTCTCCCCGGCTACTACTTCTTCCTGAGGGGAATCTGAAGCATCGCCAGCCGCTTCTTTACAAGCGGCCCGAAACTCCTGGATCGACGCAGGACCGTCCGGAAGGTGAAGGTGACGTAGCGATTCATCCGCCGCGTGAGGAGGACCGCCGTGACGATCGTCCCCATCAGCACGCCGATCGCCATGCCGGCCGAGCCGAGGAACCAGGTGAGGATACATCCGCCGATGATGATCACCGCGGTCCCGATCAGCGTCCCCCGGAAGAGATCGCGCGTGTGACCGATGCCGAGCAGCACTGCCGACGGGACGATCACGAACGGCATCACAAAGCCGGTCCCCATCAGCCACTGGAACTCATCCACCGCCTCGGGGAAATTCTTCAGCACCATCGGCACGATCCACGGCGCCAGGAGGATCAGCCCGAGCGAGAGGGGGAACATCAGCGCCACCAGCGCCGCCGTCGCCAGCTCCGTCACCTCCTCGACCGCCTCGATCCGTTCCTGCGAATAGGCGCGCGATGTGGCCGGCACCAGCAGCAGTTGCGCCGCGTCCCTGACCGAGTCGAAGAACCGGTAGAACGTCTTGGCCGCGCCGTAGACGCCGGCCGCCTTTCCGCCACGCATCCCGCTGACGATCAGCACATCGCTCTGCTGCTGAAGCACGGTCAGCAGCCCGGTTCCCCCCTGGTGCGCCCCCAGGCTCAGAAGCCGCCGCATCGTTACGCGGAAATCCTTCATCGTCGGCAGAAGCGCACGGAACGCCAGGATGACGCCGAGCGCGGAGCTTGCGGTAAAGGAGATCAGGTTGTAGTGGACCAGATCCATCGATGAGCGGAACGTGCCGGCACGCCAGCCCAGCCACATCAGCACGATCAGCCCCGCGAAATAGATCACATCGACGAGGAAGATCGACACGATGCGGTAGGTGATCTGGAGGACGCGGATGACATGGCTGCGGACGATGTTGGTCAGGACGATCCATCCCATCATCCGAAACGGCCCCTCCACGTTCGGCGTCTTCATCAGGTGGGCGAGCGGAGCGGCGAACAGGACCACCGCCATCGCCAGGATCATGCTGAAGATCGCGTAGACGAGGAACGACGATGTGATCACCGGACGCGGATCGGCGTTCCCCTCCGTGGCGATCTTCACCATCGGCTGGAGGACGAAGAAATCCCCGAGCATGGAGATGACCAGGAAGACCGCGTTGAAGATCGTCCATGCCCCCCACTCGTCAGTGTGGAGCGCTTGCATGGCTACGACCACGACCGCGACACCATAGAGCATCGGCAGCGCCTTATCGGCGGCGGCCCAGACGGCGAGCCACAATGGGGACATCGCCGGCCTGGAAGAAGAGAGCTGCTGCTCGGGTTGCGATTCGGGCATCGTTACGATTTCGGAAATAGTCGGCAAATATACGCGATTTCACCATGCGCGTTCACGGTTCCGGCGGCCTGGATCAACGTTCCCACGGCTGCAATGCCGTAGGAGGGTGAATACCATCCCTCCAGAATCGATATCGGCTCCGAGCATTCGAAGCGAAGCTCCTCGGTTTCCCCGGCGATCATCACCTCACGTTCGGAGATCCGCGTCACCGTCCGCTCGCCGGGAATCGTGAAGCGGACCGTGTAGCGGTGCGATCCGCTTCCGGCGATGGTATCCCTGACGCTCAGCTCGCGTCCCGTCAGATGCCACCGTCGCCGGATGGTGACGCCACCGGCGGGGAGATTGTCGTATGCGTGATGTTCCGCCTGGAGGATGCACTCCTGATCCTCCCATGCCGTGATCCGCACGCCGGTCGTGTCCCGCTTGATCCGCCAGAGGCCGTCGAACTCCGCGATCTCCACATCGTCGATCATCGGCGCGTTGTGGGCGCGCGTGGAGCGCAGCTCGTTCCGCGCCCGCGGGTTCCGCGTGTAGCAGTAGGTGCCGGGATCGATGATCCACGCGCCGCTCCCGGAGTGGAGCGTGAAGGAGAGCGTATCGTTGTTGCCATGCAGGCCGATCTCCCCGACATCGGCAAGGAGGTGGAGATCGCCGTTCCTGAGAATCGCGAAGCCTCCGTCGCGGTAGAGGCGGGAGGCGGGTCGCGCGATGGGTCGCAGGCCGCGCAGGCGCTCGAATCCCTCGCTTCCCAGCATCATCAGCGCCGCGCCGCTGAAGCCGCCGGCCGCGCTGTTGAAATCCTGACGCAGGAAGATCGCCGCCGCCAGCGCCATCGTATCGCGATGATCGTAGATCTCCTGATCGAACCGGAGACGGAAGATGACGCCGTCGTCCGAATCGCCGAGCTGCGGGACCGTTCCCGACGGCGGGATATAATCGCACATGAATTCCGCCATCCGCTCGATGGTCTTCCGCGCCTCCGCCGGAAACGGATTGCCGGCCCGTTCGGCGAGCACCAGCGCGATCAGGTACATCTCCAGCACCAGCCGGTGATAGCCGATCGACCGCTCGTGGTGAACGCCATCGGCCAGCACCTGGTGGTTCAGCTCCTCGATCATCCGGCGGCGTCCCTCGCTCAGCCATGTGTCCCCATCGGCGCTTCCGGCGAAGAGGGAGCCAAGCGCCAGCAGCCCGAAGCAATTGGAGATATAGTGGTTGGTGAGGTTGCTGAAATACTCCAGGTTCTCCATCAGATAGGCGCCATGCCCCCACGCAAGGCGGAGGTAATCGATCCACCATTCCTTCGGGATGTTCGGCGCTCCCCAGAACATCCCGAAGCCGGTCACCAGCCAGAACGCGCGGATGGCGACCTCCATCGGCATCGCCCAGTTCACGCCGGTGTTGATCGGGTTCTTCTCCCGCCAGTCATCCAGAAGGCGCATCAGATCGCGCGACCAGGCCCCGTTGTTGGATATCCAGTAGGCCTTTCCCAGCCAGCCGATCCAGTACATCCGGCTCAGCTCCCACGGATATTTCACATCGGAGCCATCGCCCTCCATGAAGCGGATCGCGCTGAACGGGATGGACGGCCACGATCCGCCGGAGGCGTAATCGCGGCTCCAGTCGAACGTGCCGGATGGCTCGTTGATGCAGACGCCCAGCCCCTCGAACTTCCCCTCGGATATCCGCTCGGCATCGGTCAGGATATCATCGTATGTCTGAAGCGAGAGGAAGAGGCTGATGGTGAACTCCTTCCTGTTGGCGCGCGTCAGCGGGAGACGGCCGGCCGCGGCGCGGAAGAAATCATCGGCAAACGTCTCATCCCCCCGATACCAGTCGAAGCCGCGCATGAAGGCATCCTTCTCCGGAAGGGGAATCGGCGCGCGCGCGTAGGCACGGCGTATCCGTTCGCGGCGGAAGACCTCGGCCACGTGACCAGGCCCGTGATGCCGGTACGACGCGATCAGAAACTTGAGTCGTCGCGCCAACTTCTGATAAGCCATACATCATTGGGAGAGTTGCGGACAAGGCGGAGCGTCGCGCGCCCGTCGATCCGGAAGAGGTCATTCACCTGGAGGGCGATTTTGAGATTGTAGCCGCGCGTCACGTCGATCTGGAGGGAGTCGCCATCCTGCGCCACGATCTCATTCCACTGGATGTCGAGCTGGTCCGCCCCCTTGAAGAGGTTGTAGGTGGTGCGGATCTCCTCATCGCGGTTGAAGGTGACCTCCGTTGCGCGGTCGGCATTGTAGTACCGGAACTGATAATCGGGATGGAGCAGGTTGCCGTAGATCAGCGTATCGCGATAGGTATAGGCGTACTGGATATTCTGAAACACCCCCGCCACCGTCCGCTGATCGCCAAGCGCCGTGATGCTTGGATGGAGATCCGGCTGGAGCTTCGGCGCGAACGGGTTGGTGCAGGATGCCACTCCGAGGAGGGCAGCCGCAAGCGTCATGGCCGATATGGTCTTCAGGGGTCGCATCCGTAGCGGGGCAAGGTACACATGGGAGGAGAATCTTCAACGGGAATCTTCGTTCCCTGGACCGCGCGCGGCATGCTTTCGCCGTCCCCTCATCTGCTAATAAACCGCGCCTTGATGAGCGACCAGCTTGTGCTGCTGTCCTGGGCGATATCGCGCCATGTGGAGATATACCACTCGTTCTGCTTTGTCTGCCGCATGGTGAACTGGAGAAGTCCCTCGGCGCTCCGCTCGGCGTTCTCGCGCGAGTGAGGGAAGCTGACGGCGTAGTGGGCGCTGTACTGGACGGAATCGGAGATGGGGACTTCGGTGACATCGGAGGGGTTGAACGTGACCGAGCAGACGCCCCCTTTCTGAAGCTCGGAGAAGATATTGAGGATGTACTGCTCCTCCTGCGCGATTCCCCAGTTGCTGAACGTGGTTGGAGCCGCCGCCACCCCCTGCGCCGATGGGATGAAGACAAACGGTGGAAGCCCTCTGACGGTATCGCTGAAGCACTTCCGGTAATCATTGGCGTTGGCGGAGTTGAGGGCGCTCTCCAGGTTGCGGAGCACCACGGTCGGCGTGGTGGGGGGCTCGAAGGAGGAGCCGGCGTTGACCGGATTCTGCGGCGTTCTGGTCTCGAACAGGCCGCATCCCGCCAGCATCGCGGCCGCCGCCAGCAGGGGGAGATATCGCCTCGGGTCGATCATCGGATATCGGCTGTTTGAGTGAATCATCCGGCGGCGGCCCTCCACCGCGTGTCGAGCCTTCCCTAGAGCGCCTGGCTCACCACCAGCATCCGCTCCGATGTCTCGGGGTTGAACGGCGTGCCGTCGTATCCGCCGAACCAGTGGAGCGGCGCCATGCCGGTGTCGTAGAGCATCCCCTCGATCGTCTCCGGGGAGTAGAGCTGCACCGACTCCACAAACTTTCGCGTCCGCCCGTCAGGGGGGCGGATGGAGATGATCTTCTCCACGCGGCCATCCACGATCCGGCGCTCCTCGGTAAGGTCCGTGCCATCGACCGACTTTACGCTTCGTGGGATCAGGGTTCGCCGGAGCCGCCGTTCGTTGATCAGATCGAGGGCGTAGAAGCCGCCGTGGCGGAGGGAGGCGCGAACCCGCTGGAGGACGGAGTAGTCATCGGCGTGGTCGTCGAAATAGCCGAAGCTGGTAAAGAGCTGGAGCACCAGATCGAACTCGTTCAGGAAATCGATCTCCCGCATGTCGGAGCGGACGAAGCGGATATCGGCGCCCGCCTCCCGTGCCTGCGACGCCGCGAACGCCAGGAGTGGGGGGGAGAGATCGACCGCCGTGACCGCGAACCCGCGTTCAGCCAGGGAGATCGCGTGGCGGCCGGGGCCGCAGGCCAGATCGAGCGCGCGCGGAGGGCCATCAGTGGGCGCGGGGCGCGTCACCGATCGGAGGATCAGATCCACGCACGCCTCGGCCTCCTCGCGGTCGCGATGGCTGTAGAGTTTCAGGTAGAAATCGCTCCTGAACCATTCATCGAACCACTCGCTTTCAGTATCCCCATCGCCCGTGGGAAGTCCCGCCGGGGGAATGGGCCCGCCGGCCGTATTGTCAGTATCCCGCTGTTCCTCGGATGCCATTACACGCTCGTAGAATAAATCAGACAGTGACACGGCCTTCGAGCGCCCGCGAAATCGTTGCTTCGTCGATAAACTGCAGCTCGCTGCCGAGCGGTATGCCGCGCGCGATCCGGGTGACGCGCACATTGAACGTCTTCAGCATCTTGGCGAGATACAGGGTCGTCATCTCCCCCTCGACGTTCGGGTTGAGCGCCAGGATCACCTCCTGCACATTCTCCTGCACCCTGTGCAGAAGCTCCCGAACCTTGAGCTCCTCCGGCCCGACCCCTTCCAGGGGATTGATGACGCCGCCGAGGACGTGATAGAGCCCATGATAATCGTTGGTCTTCTCAACGGCCAGGACATCGCTCGGGTCCTCTACGACGCAGATGATGCCGCGATCGCGCCTCGGGGATTCGCAGATGGGGCATGGGTCGTTCTCGGTGATGTTCTGGCATACCGAGCAATAGAGGGTCTTGTCCTTCATGTTGACCAGCGCGGTAGCCAGACCGGCCACATCCTCGCGTGGCTGCTTGAGGAGATAGAGCGCTATCCGCTGCGCCGTCTTCCGTCCGATGGTCGGGAGGCGACTGAGATGCTCGATAACCGATTCCAGCGATTCCGATGTATACAGCATTGGGTTGAGTTATTCCGGGTTGAGACGCGCAAAATACACCGCCGTGGGGGAATGCCGCAGCGGTGATGTTCATGGGTTGTCATGGACGGGCCCAGGGGCGGGATGGAGACGATCTTGTGATGGCTCGCGTGCCGGGAAATCGCCGGTTTGTGCGGCTGGAAAGCGGTTTTTCGCGGGAAAACGGGCTCCGACGGCATCCGCCTGTAACGGTGGGTATCATGGTAACGGTGAGCGAATGTGGGGGCCGGTGCCGCCGATAGGTTATCCGGCGGTCCGATGGCAAAAGCCCTTTGCGTTGGAGGCGTCGCAAAGGGCTTTACACATGTACTGGTCTCGGTACGGAGGCGCGATTGGTTATGCGCCGTAGACCTGCTTCTCGGCCATATCGCCGATCACCGGGAACTTATACCGTTCTCCCTTGTAGGCTTTCAAGATGCCGAGGATCGTAAAGACAACACCAAGGAGCTGGAGTATCCATACGAACGCACCCAACGAAACGATGCCCAGGATGATCTGGATCACGATAAACGGAACCCAGAAAAAGGTGGACTGAAGACCATGAAACTTGACGAATTTGCTATCCTTCTCGATCAAATAGAAGATGAGCCCGATAAGCCCCAGATAGCAGAGAAGCGCTTCGATATTCTCATCGAGACCGACCGAAGTCTTTCCCTTGACGGGATCACTCCCTACGACATTATTATCCACGTTCAACCCCCATGTAAATGATATGTATCGGCCACACGGGCGGATTCCCGGTGCGGCCGTCCACGATGTTATGCCGGTTGTGATCTCTTCGTTCCACCACGAAGGGTCGCCACGCTGGCAACGGCTTCGGACATATCTTTGAACTGTCGGACAAGTTACATGGTTCGGGGTACTACGGCAACCCTCCCTGGGAAATACTTTCATTCTTAATATCGTGGGCGATGGTTCCATGGCCCTGCCCGACGGAGAGACTACTCCGATAACGGTCCCCTCGGATAAATGTTAGGGGAAATGGTGAAAAAGGGCACGCTGGTTGGATTGCGTGACTATCTTTGCCGAATGAGTCTCCTTCCCTTCTCTTCCGATGACGCTGTCTGATCCGGAACGAACAACACCTCCAGTGGAACGTCTACCGCGAGCTATCCGCTCATCGATCGTGAATGCCTGATTCCCCGGATACCATAGCATCGATCGCACGACTATCCGATCGTCCGGAGGTTGAGCTGGTTCTCAGCCTGACCCGGCCGCGCATTGGCCCGGAGACCTCGGCGCGGATCGCGGAGCTTCTCGGCGGGCCGGTCAACTGGGATTATGTCCGCGATTTCGCCTGGCGCCACCGGCTGCTCCCCCTGCTCCACAACAGGCTCTCGAAGCTCCATCCCGATGCCCCCCCGGAGCATGTGCGGCAGGAGTTCCAGCATAACGCGCAGGGGATATCGCAGCATAACCTTCTGCTTACCGGCGAGCTGGTCGCGCTGAACCGGGCGCTCTCCGCGCAGGGAATTCCGGCGCTGCCGTTCAAGGGGCCGATGCTGGCCTATACGCTCTATGGCAATCTGGCCGTGCGACCGTTCAGCGATCTCGATGTGCTGGTCCGGCGCGATGATGTCATTCGCGTCGGCCGGATTCTGGAGGCGCAGGGCTTCCGGCCGAAGCTGACGCTGACGCCGGCGCAACGCTCGGCGTTCGTCCGCTATGAGAACGATCTGACCTATATCCAGGAGGGGACCGGCATCATGCTGGAGCTGCACTGGCGGTTCTTCAGCCGCTATGTGGCCTTCTCCCTGATCGGCGATTTCTGGAGCCGCCTTCGCACCGTCCGGCTGGCCGGCTCCCCGATGCTTGCGATGCCGCCGGAGGAACATCTGCTGGTGCTCTCGGTGCATGGAGCCAAACATCTCTGGGTGTTGCTGGGCTGGGTGCTGGATGTGGCGCAGCTTCTGGAAGTGCATGGTGATATCGACTGGGACTACCTGGCCCGGCTTGCGCGCGAAACCGGCAGCGAACGGATGCTCCATCTTGCCCTTATCCTCGCGTCCGATCTCTTCGGCTCGGAGATACCGGAATCCAGACGGCGCCTGATGGCCGATGATGCCCCGGCGATGGCCCTGGCCGCCCGCGTCGGCCGTTCGATCATTGCGGAGTCGGAGGCCGTGGGGGGGATCGCCGAGCATATGTTCTATCTCTCCGCCCGCGAGCGGCTTCGCGACCGGCTTTCCTACGGATGGCTCTGGCTCTTCACGCCGAACTACAAGGATCAGTCGTTCATCCCCCTGCCCGATATTCTCTCACCCCTGCACTATCTGATCCGCCCGGTCCGCATGGCCGCCGATCTTGCCGCGCGCGTGATCCGAAGGGGAGGATAGGCTCCTCCCCGGTATCACGTTCGGATAATTACAGCGGGATATTCCCGTGCTTCTTCCAGGGGTTCGCATCCTGTTTGTTTTTCAGGAGTGCCAGCGAGTGAATCAGTCGCGGCCTGGTCTCCGCCGGCTCGATGATATCGTCGATATATCCCCGCTCCGCCGCCAGATATGGATGGGCGAACTTCTCCCGGTACTCATTCTCCCTGGCGACGAGCGCGGCAGCGGGATCGTCCGACTCCGAGATCTCCTTTCGGAACAGAATCTCCACGGCCCCCTTGCTTCCCATCACCGCGATCTCCGCCCCCGGCCACGCGAAGTTGAAATCGCCACGGATATGCTTGCTGTTCATCACGTCGTAGGCGCCGCCGTAGGCCTTGCGGGTGATGACGGTGATCTTCGGCACGGTCGCCTCGCAGAATGCGTAGAGGAGCTTGGCCCCGTGCTTGATGATGCCGCGCCACTCCTGATCGGTGCCGGGGAGGAAGCCGGGGACATCCTCGAAGACCACGAGGGGGATGTTGAAGCAGTCGCAGAAGCGGACGAAGCGCGCCCCTTTCACCGATGCGTCGATATCGAGCACCCCCGCCAGCGATGCCGGCTGGTTTGCCACGATGCCGACCGGCTGCCCGCCGAGCCTTGCAAAGCCGACGAGGATGTTGGTGGCGTACTCCGCGTGGACCTCCAGGAACGAGCGTTCATCGACCACGCGGGCGATCACTTCCTTCATGTCGTACGGCTTGTTCGGGCTGTCCGGGATGATCGCGTTCAGCATGTAGTCGCGGCGGTCGGCCGGGTCGTCCAGATCGACGGAGGGGGGCATCTCGCGGTTGTTCTGCGGCATGTAGCCAAGCATGCGCCGGATGGTCAGGAGCGCCTCGACCTCATCGCCGGCGGCGAAGTGTGCAACGCCGGATTTCGAGGCATGGGTCATCGCGCCTCCCAGATCCTCCTGGCTTACATCCTCGTGCGTCACGGTCTTCACTACATTCGGCCCGGTGACGAACATGTAGCTTGTGTTCTGCGTCATCACGATGAAATCGGTGATGGCGGGGGAGTAGACGGCGCCGCCGGCGCAGGGGCCGAGGATGGCGGAGATCTGCGGGATGACGCCGGATGCCAGCGTGTTCCGGAGGAAGATATCGGCGTAGCCGCCAAGCGAAACCACTCCCTCCTGAATGCGGGCGCCGCCGGAATCGTTGAGGCCGATCACCGGCACGCCGATCTTCATCGCCAGATCCATGATCTTCACGATCTTCTCGGCATGCGCCTCGGAGAGCGAGCCGCCGAAGACCGTGAAGTCCTGCGAGAAGACGCAGACCGTCCGCCCGTTGATCGTGCCGGTGCCGGTCACCACGCCATCCCCCAGGAACCGCTGTTCATCCAGCCCGAAATCGTGCGATCGGTGCTGCACGAACGCATCGATCTCCATAAAGCTCCCCTCGTCCAGCAGCACCTCCAGTCGCTCCCGCGCGGTCAGCTTTCCCTTCCGGTGCTGGTCGGCAACGCGCTTCTCGCCGCCCCCCAGCAGTGACTGCGCGCGCATGGTTTCAAGCCGGGCCACGGGATCGTGAACGGGGGCCGCCTGCGGGGGGGCCACGGGGGGCGCGATGATATCGTTATTCATGTATCTACCTTTGATGCTTCGATGTTCCGTTTCAGAGCGGCCAAGTTACGAATTGGCATCCGCCTGGAGGAGAAATCGTATCCTCGCGCGCTCCCCGTTCACGGGTCGGGCGGCTCCATGATCCGATCAACAATCCGATGTCAGCAATGAACTATCGTATCGCTTCGCTCGCGCTTCTTCTCATCTGTTCGGCCTGCCGGAAGGAGGTGGCGCGCAATGATTCCTCCGGGCTCGATTCCACGCGTCCCCCCGCGGCCGCGCTCGACGATCCGGCGATGCGGAAGGCCCGCTTCGGCGATACCATATCGCTGGGCTACGGCCGGAGCGCGGTGGTGGAGGGGGATATCATCATCCGTTTCGCCCGCGTGGAGGAGGACTCCCGCTGCCCGCAGGGGGTGCAGTGCATCACCGCCGGCAACGCCCGCGTCGCGCTCCGGCTCTCGATCAACGGCGGCACGGAGTCCACGATCACGCTGAACACGCTTCGTGGATCGCGCGATACCTCCGTCGCCGGATATCACGTCTCGCTGCTCGGCATCGATCCGCCCCGGACGCCGGATCTGGACCAGCATCACGACCGTTACGTGGCCCTTGTCAGCGTGGCCCGCACCATGTAGGGGCCGGATGTTCACCGGCCGAAAAAATCATTTCATGCGAACCTTGCATACGAATGCAAGGCTGCTTATGTTTAAGAGTTAAGCATGCCTAACATTGAAGTTAACCATACTGTGGAAGACTATCTCCGGTCGCTCTACAGGCTTGAAGCACGCGACGGGGAGGCATCCAACGCCGCGCTCGCCAAGGAGTTGAACATCACCTCATCGGCGGTGACGGAGATGGCGCGGCGGCTGGCGGAGGGGGGATTTCTCAGCTACCAGAAATATCAGGGGCTGAAGCTGACAAAGGAGGGGCGTGATGTCGCCGTCAGGATCACCCGCCGTCACAGGCTGTGGGAGGTCTTCCTGATCCGCGATCTCGGGTTTTCGTGGGATGAGGTCCACGACCTTGCCGATCAGTTCGAGCATATCGGCACCGATGATCTGATCGACCGGCTTGAGGCGTTTCTGGGCCATCCCACGCATGATCCGCATGGCGACCCGATCCCGGATCGCGACGGGCGCATTCTGGACCGCCCGCTGATCCCGCTGTCGCAACTGGAGGCCGGGGAGACCGGCACGGTGGAGCGGGTGAGCGATGAGTTCCCGGAGCTGCTCCGGTATGCCTCATCGCTCGGGCTGGCGATCAAGGCGGAGGTGAAGGTGATCGAGAAGATCGCCTTCGATGCTTCGATCAGGATGCTGGCGAACGGGCGTGAGTCCATGGTCTCCGAGAAGCTTGCCAACAGCGTCTTTATCCTCCGCGCCGGGAAGAGCGGGCCTCCGGCGGCCGGGACGCGGGGCGGAAAACGAAAAGCCGAGAGCGGGAGGAAGGGATGAGCGGCAGGAAGCGAGTTCTTTTTCTCGATGACGATCATCGCCGGATCGAGACGATCCGCTCCCATCCGTCATCGGCGGGGTGGGATCTGACGGTGGTGGAGACCGCCGATGCCTGCATCGCGCGGCTTGATGAGGGGACGTTCGATCTGGTGCTGCTGGATCATGATCTCGGCGGGGAGATCTACTGCGACAGCGATCGCGAGGATTGCGGCATGGAGGTGGTGCGCTGGCTCAGGCGAAACCGGAAGGAGTATGGCGCCTTTATCGTCCACACGATGAACCCCGTGGCGGCGGCGGCGATGTACATGGAGATATCCTCGATGGGCTATCCGGTGGCGCAGTCGACGTTCGGAAGCCCGGAGTTCTACAGGAACATCGGGCTGCTGCTCGGCGAAAAGGCGGAGGTCCCGAAGGGATCGAAAAAATCCCTCTCGGAACGGGCGCAGCAGTATATCCGCTCACTCCGAAGAGGAAAATGAACGGGATCGCGTCCTGTGGCCGGGATCATCCGCTGGCCGGTTCTTCACCGGCCGCCGGCAGGTCCACAGCCGCGCTGAGGGAACTGTTCTTCACACGCACGAAACAGCGGATACGATGATGTCCCAGAAGCCCGGAACCGCCGATGTCTCGCTCGGCGACATGCATAGATCGGTCAGCGTTCAGAAGAATGGCTGGTTCCGCAGGCTTATGGCCTTTGCAGGCCCGGCCTATCTGGTGAGCGTGGGATATATGGACCCGGGCAACTGGGCCACCGATATCGAGGGAGGGGCGCGGTTCGGCTACTCGCTGATCTGGGTGCTGCTGCTTTCGAACCTGATGGCGCTTGTGCTTCAGACGCTCTCCGCCAGGCTGGGCATCGTCACCGGGCACGATCTGGCGCAGGGATGCAAACGGGAATATCCTCCGGCGCTGAGCTATTTCCTCTGGGTGCTGGCGGAGATCGCCATCGCCGCGTGCGATCTTGCGGAAGTGCTCGGAACCATCATCGGCCTCAATCTCCTGTTCGGGCTTCCTCTTATCTGGGGATGCCTTGTCACCGTCTTCGATACCTTCCTGCTGCTTGCGATCCAGCGTCTGGGGATGCGGAAGATGGAGGCGTTCATCCTGATGCTGGTTGGCACCATCGGCGTCTGCTTCCTGATCGAAATCTTCCTTGCCCGTCCTGACTGGGGGGGCGTGCTTCGCGGCATGGTTCCGCATCTGGACCCGTCGGCGCTCTATATCGTGATCGGGATCATCGGCGCCACCGTGATGCCGCACAACCTTTACCTCCACTCATCGCTTGTACAGTCACGCGCCATCGAGGATACGTATACCGCGAAGAAGGAGGCGTGCAAATACAACCTGATCGATTCCAGCATCGCGTTGAACGGGGCTCTGCTGATCAACGCGGCCATTCTGGTGCTGGCGGCGGCCGGCTTCTACAGTCGCGGGATCGTTGTGACGGAGATCCAGCAGGCGCACTCGCTGCTGGCGCCGATTCTGGGGGCGAGCATCGCGCCGGTTGCGTTCGCGGTGGCGCTGATAGCCGCCGGGCAGAGCTCCACGCTCACCGGAACGCTCGCCGGGCAGATCGTGATGGAGGGCTTCCTCAGCATCCGCCTCCGCCCCTGGCTGCGCCGCCTTCTGACGCGATCGATCGCCCTGACGCCCGCCGTGATCGCGATCGTGCTGATGGGGGACAAGGGGGCGTACAAGCTCCTTATTCTCTCGCAGGTCGTGCTCAGCCTTCAGCTTCCGTTCGCGACCATCCCGTTGATCCACTTCACATCCGACCCGAAGAAGATGGGGAAGTTCGCCAACACGCTCTGGGTGAAGATCCTGGCGTGGACCATCGCGGTGATCATCGTCGTGTTGAACATGAAGCTGGTGTTCGATCAGCTCTCCGAGTGGCTTGGCGATGCGCCGCTGCCGCTCTGGATATTCGTCGCGCTCTGCGTGGTGGCGCTTCTCGGGACGCTTGCCTATATCACGTTCATCCCCTTCCGGCGCGGGGGAAAGGCGTGGGCCGAGGTTGCCCCTTCGGTCAGCGCAGGTGCCGATGGAATGGATATTCATCCGGTCCCGATCCGGCATATCGCCGTGGCCCTGGAGCACTCCGCGGGGGATGGCGAGATACTTTCGGTGGCGCTGGAGATGGCGCGCCGCAACGGCGCCCGGATGACGCTTCTGCATGTCGTGCAGACGCCCGGCACCATGGTGTACGGCCAGGAGAGCCAGAGCATTCATCGGTCCGAGGATGAGGAGTATCTGCGGAACCTTGCCCGCGCCATCGAAGGCCCGTCGCTCGCAGTGGAAACGATGTTGCGCGTTGGCGGGACGGTGGAGCAGATCGTCGCGGCGGTCGAGGAATTGAAGGTCGATATGCTGGTGCTTGGCTCGCATGGGCATCGTGGCTTGCAGGATGTGATCTACGGCCAGACGATCACCGCCGTCCGCCACAGGGTGGGCGTCCCCGTGCTGACAGTCCGGACAACGTTCAGGGGGGCGGAGCGCGCGCAACGCGGGGTGTGATATCGCGTTGCGATGGAGGCGGAGCATACGGTTTTCCTTGCACCAGTCCCCCGGAGTTTGTAACTCCCGCGTGGGGCGTCGCCCCACGCAGAAGGAATTGCGCCCTCCGGGGCTTGGAGAGGATGAGCCTCTACAGCGCACATCTAGTTAGCCCCAACGGGGCGCCATAGCTGGTGCATGGGGCAGCGCCCCATGCACATCCGCACCAGTCACACGCACGATGAATCACAAGCAGCCAGCCAGGGGAGCACTCCTCCTTTCCGTCTTGATTCTCCTCGGCATCTCCGCATCGCCGGGGGCGGCGCAGTGGGATGGGGAGATCTTCGCCGAGCGGACGCATCACACGCAGACGCCCTGGCTGCTGCCGATCGGCAGCGTGCAGATCGAGCTGGGAGGGCTGTATCAGAAGGACCCCGACAAGTGGACCTTCAGCTATCCGCTGGCGCAGGTGCGGGTCGGGGTGATGGAGAATGTGGAGCTTCGATTTGGTGGAGAGTATATCCACGACCTGAAGGAGAACAAGGGAACGCATGTCCGGCAGGGGCTCAACAGCCCGACCATCGGCGCGAAGATCCTGATCACGCCGCAGGAGAACGGCCTGCTCCGCACGGCGTTTATCGGCCAGGTGAGGCTCCCGTACGGAAGCGCCTATTTCCGTCCCGACTACGCGGCGCCCAGCGTCTACATCTCCAGCGCCTATCGCATCGATGACATATTCGACCTGACCGGGCATCTCGGTGGGGAGTGGGATGGAAGCACCGGCGGCGCCCATCCGGTGTACGCGGCATCGCTCGGCTTCCGCCTTTCCGATGAGCTCAGCGGCTACGCCGAGAACTTCGGCCAGCTTCCGTTCGGGGACTCGCTTCAGAACTATCTGAATGCCGGGTTTATCTATCGCCCCGTCACAAATGTGCAGCTCGATCTGAACTACGCGCTCCCATTCACCCCCGCCGGGCCTGATTATTTTATGACGCTCGGTTTTGCATGGCGGTTGCCAGAGTAGGATTTCGGATATTTGCGGCCATGCCGGCCCCCCGCCGTGCATCTGTCAGCCATACTCTCGTAACGCGTCCCGCGGACGGCCTCCCAAGGCCCTCCCAGGGCATTTCGCCGGCAACTCGTAACCATTACGGCCTTACTCACGTGCGTCCGCACACGCTATCCTCCGGCGAATCGATGCCGCATCGCAGCTGCATCGCCGTCGTGTAGATTTCTCCATTTCCCGACCGCTCTAAACCGATTGTTCCTCCATGCCACGTCGCATCCGTCCGGCGCCTGTCCTCCTTGCGGTCCTTGCCGTGCTCCTCTCTCTGTGGGCCGTTACGGCGCGCGCGCAGAATGATTCCACCGAAACCGATTCCACTACCGTGGATGACATCCCCCCACCCGCATCCAAACGGATTACCGCCGTCAGGATCACGGGACGCGGCATCGCGCTGGATGGGAGGCTGGATGACGAGGCGTGGCGCCGGGCAACCTTTGTCTCCGACTTTCTCCAGAAGGAGCCGAACGAGGGGAGCGAGCCGACCGAACGGACGGAGGTGGCCTTCTACTACGATGACGATGCCCTCTATGTCGGCGCGCGGATGTTCAGCCACGATCCCGATCAGATCCGCGCCACCGTCACCCGTCGCGATAACTCCGGCACGTCCGAGCGGATCATCGTCGCGCTGGACACCTACCACGATCGCAGGACCGCGTACAGCTTCAGCGTTACGGCGGCCGGCGTGCGGACCGATTACTACCATCCCGACAACGAGGAGTTCGACCGCGAATACTCGTTTGATCCGGTCTGGGAGGCCGCCACGAATATCGATAGCGCCGGGTGGACCGCCGAGATGCGTATCCCTTTCTCGCAGCTCCGCTTCAATGCGCTGCCGGAGCAGATCTGGGGGATCAACATGGACCGGTGGATCCCCACGAAGAACGAGGATATCTACTGGATTCCCGTGCCGAAGGATGGCACCGGCTGGGCCTCCCGTTTCGGTGAGCTGAACGGCATCGCCGGGATCAAGCCTTCGCGCCGGATCGAGGTGCTGCCGTACGTTGCGGGCGGCGCGCGGCTTTCCGGGGAGCGCGACCCCGATGACCCGTTCAACAACGGCCATGAAATCAACGGGCGCGCCGGGCTCGATTTCAAGATGGGGCTTGGCCCCAACCTTACGCTCGATGGGACCATCAACCCGGACTTCGGCCAGGTGGAGGCCGATCCCGCCGATGTGAACCTTACGGCGTTCGAGACCTTCTTCAGCGAACGTCGCCCCTTCTTTGTCGAGGGGAGCGATCTGCTGGAGGGAGATGGGCCGGGATATTTCTACTCCCGGAGGATCGGGGCGGCGCCGCACGGCTATCCGGATGGGGATTATATCGATCGACCGGAAAACAGCACCATCCTCGGCGCGGTGAAAGTCACGGGGCGGCTCCCGTCGGGAATGTCCGTGGGGGCGCTCGGCGCGGTGACCGGACGGGAGGAGGGGCGCGGGTACGACGCCGACAGCCGCCGTTTCGATACGGTCGGGGTGGAGCCGATGACGCTCTACTCGGTGGGGCGCGTGCAGCAGGAGTTTGGCGAGGATGCCTCCACGGTCGGGCTTATGGCGACCGGCGTCGCGCGCGCGTTCCGGGAGGGGGAACCGCTGGCCGATGAGCTTGTGGCGACCGCCGTGAGCGGTGGAGCGGACTGGGATCTGCGGATGGGCGATGGCGAGTACAACGTTTCAGGGCATCTCGGCGGCAGCTATGTGGCCGGAACCAGCGCCGCCATCACGCGCGTTCAGCAGTCGAGCGCGCATTATTTCCAGCGACCCGATGCCGGCTACATCTCCGTGGATACCGCGCGGCGCTCGCTTGCCGGCTATACCGCCGCCCTTGCGATGGCGCGCAACGGCGGCACGCACTGGCTCTGGGATCTTCATCTGTCGATGGATTCGCCGGGGCTCGAATTGAACGATATCGGCCGTCTGGGCTCCGCCGATAATATCGATATCAACGGCACGCTTCATTACCGCGACACCAGGCCCGGAGAGATCTTCCACTCGTACGACCTTGCGTTTACCGCGGGGGACAACTGGGATTTCGGCGGGACGAACCGATATCGCTCGCTGGACCTGACGTGGAACGTGACCTTCCGCAACTTCCTCAACGCCATGATCGGCTTCAATGCCGGCGACCGTGGGATAAGCGACAACATGACCCGTGGCGGGCCGCAGATCGCCACCAGTTCCAACTGGGAGGTGGAGGGGAGCATCTCCAGCAATTTCGCCGCCACCACGCGCTGGCACGGCTACGCGTACTATCGTCGCACCAGCTTCGACGGCCTCTTTTATCAGGTGGATGGGGGGATTGCCACCACCATCGGCGACAGGCTGGAGATCGCGCTGGATCCGAAGCTGACCCGCGCCGTCAACGTCCGCCAGTTTATCGATGCCATCGATGGGGGAAGCCCCGCCACCAACGGCACGCGCTACATCTTCTCCCGGATCGACGAGACCACGATCTCCGCGCAGCTCCGTATCAACTATGCCATCACCCCGAACCTCAGCCTGGAGTTCTATGCCGAGCCCTTTGCCGCCAGCGGCCGCTACGACAACTTCGGCGAAGTCCCGGCCCCGCGGACCGATTACATGCGGATCTACGGCACCGACGGCACATCGATAACCCGTCAGGGCGACGGGACATTCACGGTGGTCGATGGCGCATCCACCTTCACGATCCAGCCGCACGATTTCAATATCGGCCTGTTCCGCAGCAACCTTGTTCTCCGGTGGGAATGGCGTCCGGGAAGCACATTCTATCTGGTCTGGCAGCAGGATCGTTCCCATCAGGATGAGCAGGGGGAGCGGGTCGGCCTTCGCGATGTGGGCTCATCGATCACCGCGCCGGGGGATCATCTCCTCTCGCTGAAACTCTCGTACTGGCTTCCGGTCGATTGATCCCATCGGCCGGTTCTCACAATCTTCTCAATATCATGATGGAACCTCAATCCGCATCGATCGATATCCCCCCGCGCGTCGCCATCCGCCCGGCCGCGCCCGATGACGTGGGGCTGGTGCTCGGCTTTATTCGCGAGCTTGCCGAGTACGAGCGGATGGCCGATCAGGCCATTGCAACGGAGGATGATATCCGCGAGGCGCTCTTCGGCGAGCGGCCGCATGCCGAGGTGATCATCGGCGAGTACGATGGCGCGCCGGTCGGCTTCGCGCTGTTCTTCCATAACTTCTCCACGTTCGTCGGACGGCCGGGGATTTATCTTGAGGATCTCTTCGTCCGCGAGGAGATGCGGGGGAAGGGGGTGGGCAAAGCGCTGCTGGTCCACCTTGCGCGGCTTACTGTGGCACGGCGTTGCGGGAGGTTGGAGTGGAGCGTTCTCGATTGGAATGAGCCGTCGATCAATTTCTACAGGAGTCTCGGCGCTGTCCCGATGGAGGAATGGACGGTATATCGACTGGCCGGCGAGGCGCTCCAGCGGTTCGGTTAACAGCGCAGGGAAGCCCGGAACAATCATGCTTGTCGTTATCAGCGATCTTCATTTCCTCGACGAATCGGCCGGCCGGCATAATCCCGCCGCCGGGGCGTTCGAGCGGATCTTCTTTCCTCACATCGTATCGCTGGCCCGGAGCCGTGGGGCGCGGGAGCTGAAGCTGCTGCTGCTCGGCGATACGTTCGATTTCATCAGGACCGAACACTGGTTTCGCGATCCGCTGGAGGAGAGGCCGTGGGGCCGCAACGGGCTTGCCGATATCCCCATCCCCCGCCCCGGCAGCGCCACCGAACGTCGCGCCCTCTCGATTCTCGGAACCCTTCCGGCCGATGGGAACAGGGAATCGGTTCCGCACGATACCATCCTCTACAACAACTGGGAATCGCTCCGGTTCTTCCGCGAGTTTCCCCACCGTCTCCGCGCCGAGCTGGGCCTCCCCGATCTGCCGGTGGAGGTGATGCTGATGCCGGGAAACCACGACAGGATCATCAATCTCTATCCATCGGTTCGGGATGCGGTCCGTGATATCCTCGGCATCACCGTTGCTCCCGGCACTGTCGATGGCGATCCCGACGGCGAGTGGTGGTATCTGAACGAATATCTCGACGAGCCCCACGGCGTCTTTGCCCGTCACGGCCAGCAGTGCGATTTCTGGAACTACGGCGGCGGGGCCGATCTCTCCCGGCGCGGGCATATCGAGATGTCGATCGGCGAGGTGCTGGGGGTGGAGTTCGGCGCGAAGCTGCCGTACCGGCTGGCGGAGCTGCGGAAGGATTTCGGCGAGATACCGGAATCGCTGATCGATTCGATGAAGGATATGGGGCTGGTGCGCCCGTTTACCGACGCGCTGGAGTGGCTCTACTACAGCATCAAGAGCATGGAGCGGGGAAACGTCCGCAACGCGCTGGAGCGGGCCTTCCGGGAGATCTTCCAGGAGCTGCTCGATATCCCCTACGTGCGGACCTGGACCAGCCCCTCCACCCGTCTCGACGGCGTGGTCCGGTTTGCCGGGACGCGCTGGATAAGCTGGATTCCGCGCATCGTCATCCGTCGCCTTCACGCGGAGAACCTCCTCCCGTTCTTTCTCGGCATCGGCTCGCACCCGCAGGACCCCGACAAGGATATTCATCTCCAGGCGGCATTTCGGGAGAAGATCTGGCGGGAGAACAGCCATGTGCGATATATCCTCTACGGCCACACCCATTTTCCCGTGCAGCGGCCGCTGGAGGGGGACCGGGGGAGGTCGGTGGTCTACATCAACACGGGATCGTTTCGCGAGAGCATCTTCAAGGCGCTCGGCATCGAAAAAAAGCACGACTTCATGAAGTTCAGGCAGATCACCTTTTCGATGTTCTATCGCGGCGATGAGGATCTGGAGGGGAAGGAGGCCGGCGCGCTGAGCTACGAAACCTGGAGCGGCCAGAAAAAGAATATGCATCTTTGACCGTTTCTTTCGTACGCGGCATCTCCGCGTCGCGATGATCCCCCGGCCCGCCGGGGCATCGATCGTCGCCGGACTGCATCCCATTCAAACATTCTCGCCATGAATCATACCGCAGGGACGCTCGCGCGTCCCATTATTCTCACGTTCATTCTCCTGGCCGCGTCGGTGGTTGCAATCGCGCAGCCGCCGGGGAAGGATATATCGCCGCAGGATCGGTTGCCGTTCGATCCCGCCGTCCGCACCGGCAGGCTGAAGAACGGGCTGACCTATTTCATCAGGAAGAACGCGAAGCCGGAGGACCGCGCGGAGCTGCAGTTGATCGTGAAGGCGGGCTCCGTGCTGGAGACCCCGGAACAGCAGGGGCTGGCCCATTTCGTGGAGCATATGGCGTTCAACGGGACGAAGAACTTCAGGAAGCACGAGATCGTGGACTTCCTGGAATCGACAGGCATGCGCTTCGGGGCCGATCTGAACGCGTACACCGGCTTCGACCAGACGGTCTACATGCTCCAGCTTCCCACCGACAACGCCAGGACGCTGGACAAGGGGATTCAGGTGCTCGAGGACTGGGCGCACAACGTCTCGTTCGAGGATGATGAGATCGACAAGGAGCGCGGCGTGGTGATCGAGGAGTGGCGGCTTGGGCGCGGCGCGGATTCCAGGCTGCGCGATAAGACGTTTCCGGTGCTCTACTACAACTCCATCTACGCGGACCGGCTTCCGATCGGCCAGAAGGCGGTGCTTGATACGTTCAGGCACGAGACGCTCCGGCGGTTCTACAGCGAGTGGTATCGGCCGGAGCTGATGGCGGTGGTCGCCGTCGGCGATTTCGATCCGGCCGCGATCGAGCAGATGATCCAGGATCACTTCAACAGAATTCCCGTCAGCCAGAACCCGAAGGTGCGCCAGCAGGTGATCATACCTGATCATCCGCAGACCCTTTACGCCATCGCCTCCGATGCCGAGGCCACCCGCACCGCCGTCGGCGTCCGCTATCTTCATCCCCTCCAGCCGACCACGACCGTTGCCGATTACCGGCAGGACATCGTTCAGAACCTCTTCTTCTCGATGCTCAATGCGCGCATCGAGGAGATCTCCAAGCGTCCCGACCCTCCGCTTCTCTTTGGTTACGGCTCCGCCTACAACTTCAACACTGCGAAGTTCTTCGTGGGGCTGGACGCGGGAGTTGTCAACAACGGCGCGGTGAAGGGGTTGACGGCCGTGCTGACCGAGGCTGAACGGGTGCGGCGATATGGCTTCTCGCAGACGGAGCTGGACCGGGCAAAGCTGGATGTGATGAGAGGGATGGAGCAGGCCTATGCCGAGCGGGACAAGGTTGAGTCGGCGCGCTATGCCGATGAATATTCCTCCTACTTCCTCAACGGCACATCATCCCCCGGGATCGAGTACGAATCGGCTCTGTACAGCCGGTACATGCCGGGCATCACGCTTCAGGAGGTGAACGCCGTCGGGAAGCTGTTTACCGATGACAATCGCGTCGTGACGGTCACCGGGCCGCGAAAGGAGGGGGTAAGCCTTCCGAGCGAGAGCGACCTGGCCGCCGTGTTCCGCGACGTGACATCGAGCACCATGACCGCGTACATCGACACGGTATCGCAGGCGCCGCTGATGGCGATGATGCCGAAGGGGGGGAAGATCGTGAAGGAGACGACGAACAGCGAGCTTGGGACCACCGAGTGGACGCTTTCCAACGGGATGCGGGTGATCCTGAAGCCGACCGATTTCAAGAACGATCAGGTTCTCTTCAATGCCTTCTCTCCAGGCGGGACATCGCTCGCGTCGGACGCCGATTATCTGACCGCGACCTTCGCCGTGCCGATCGTCGTGACCGGCGGCCTGGGGGCGTTCAACGAGACTGATCTGAACAAGAAGCTCGCCGGCAAGGATGCCACGGTAACCCCGTACATCGCGGAGCTTCGCCAGGGGTTGAACGGCAACGGCTCGCCGAAGGATATGGAGACGATGTTCCAGTTGATCGATCTCTATCTCACCAGCCCCAGAAAGGACAGCAACGCCTTCAACACGATGATATCGCGGCTCCGCGCCGCGGTGCAGAACCGGAGCGCGCGTCCCGACGTGGCCTTCAACGATACGCTGAACAGCACGCTCTGGCAGTACAGCGTTCGGAAGCAGTCGCTGAGCGAGCAGGGGCTTTCCACGGTCGATCTGGACAAGGCGTTCCGATTTTATCAGGCGCGTTTTGCAAACCCGGCGGGGCTTACGTTCATCTTTGTGGGAACCATCCGACCGGAGACGATGCGGCCGCTGGTGGAAAAGTATCTGGCGGGACTTTCAACCGGGGGGAGCGAGAACTGGCGGGATCTTGGCCTGAAGCCCCCGACGGGGGTGATCCGGAAGGAGGTTCACCGGGGAGTGGAGCCGAAGAGCCAGGTCGCCATCATCTTCAGCGGGCCGTTCGAGTGGAACCGGTGGAACCAGTATGTGATGGATGCGACGCTCTCGGTGCTGGAGATCAGGATGCGCGAGGCATTGCGCGAGGACAAGGGGGGAACCTATGGTGTGGGCGTGGGGGCCTCGCCGGTTCACTACCCGGAAGCGCGCTATACCGCCTCCATCGGCTTCGGCTGCGCCCCCGACAGGGTGGCGGAGCTGACGAAGGCTGCATTCGATCTGATCGAGACATTCAAGAAGACCGGGCCGACGAAGGCGGAGCTGGAGAAGGTGAAGGAGGCCGACCGGCGCGAGCGGGAGGTGAAGATGAAGGACAACCAGTACTGGCTTGGCGCGATTCAGTCCAGCCTGGTCAACAACGATAACCCGACGGAGTTCCTCCACGACGATCGTCTTGCCGAGCGGTTGACGGCGGCGGATATCAAGGCGGCGGCGGCCAGATATCTCGATATGAAGAACTACATCCAGGTGCTCCTCTTCCCTGAAAAGTAGCGGCGTTCCGGCCGTCATCTTCCAGGCATCGTCATCCACGGGAGGCCGGCGTGCATAACGCCGGGCTCTCTCAACATTCAACGACATCATCGTTATCTCCATGCCTCGCCGAACCATTGGAAGGCTGCACGTCATCACCTGCGCCGACACGCGGATGGGGCGCTCGCACGCCGAGCTGGCGGAGCTTGCCATTCTCGGCGGCGCCGACACCATCCAGTACCGGAGCAAATCGCCCGATATCCGGGAGATGATCGCCGAAGCCCTGGCCGTGCGTGAGGTCTGTGCCCGGCACGGCGTCACATTTCTCGTCAACGACCGGGTGGATGTGGCGCTGGCGGTGGACGCGGATGGGGTGCATCTGGGGCGGGATGATATGCCGATCGCGACCGCGCGGCGGATGCTGGGGGATGGGCGGATTATCGGCGGGACGGTACGGAACCGGGAACATCTGATGGGGGCATTCCGTGAAACCGCGGACTACGTGGGGCTTGGCCCGATCTTCGGGACCAGCTCGAAGATCGTTCCGATTTCTCCGCTCGGGCTTGCGGTGGTGCGGGAGGTTGCCACCGGGTCGCCGATTCCGGTGATCGGGATCGCGGGGATCGATGCCGGGAATGCCGGCGATGTGATTGCCGCAGGAGCGTATGGCGTTGCGGTGATCGGCGCCGTGTGCCGTGCCGATGACGTGACCGCGGCCGCCCGCGAGCTGCGGGAGAGGATCAGGGAGAGGGCCTGACAGCAAGGCCGCGGTTCCCGAAGGAATCGCGGCCTTGCAATTTCATGCCGATGGAGCGTGTGCCCATCATTTCGTCGAACGGTTTTACTTGATGGCGAGCATCTGACGCTGAAGCGTGTACTTGCCGATCTGAAGCTGGCAGAGGTAGTTGCCGCTGGCGAGATCATGCTTCGAGAAGAGCACCTCGTGATCACCGGCTTCCATCTCCTCTCCCGATACGATCGTCGCGATCTCCTCACCGGCGGTGTTATACACCTTGAGGGTCACATCGGCGGGCTGTACCAGGGTGAACTTGATCCGGGTGGTTCCCCGGAACGGGTTCGGGAAATTCTGCTCCAGACGATTGCCGCCCGTAAGAGCAACGGCATCCTCGACACCGCCGACATTGGTTGGCGTGAACCAGAAGCCGATGCTTCCGGAGAAGCTGGCGTTGCTCACGAAGCCGATCGTGGCCTGGCCCACCGTGCCGTCCATGACAAAGCTGGCGTTGGACATCGGCTGGCCGCCGTTCCCCACCACGCTTCTAACCAGCGTGAACTGAGCATCAGCCCGGGAACCGGAGATGAATGCCGCAGCCACAAGCGCAAGTCCTAAGATCATTCGTTTCATATAGCTCTCCTTTGGAGATCCAATATAGAATTAATTGTTCGATTCGCCATGTCCGTCCGGGGAGAGCCTGCCGCCATCCCCGGACGTTGGCTGTGGATGCGTATTACGGCTGGACCGGAATCCAGTTGGCACCGCTGACGGTGCTGATGAACAGAAGCTGAATCGCGCGGCCCGGGTTGACGTTGAACGCGCCCACGGTCGTGTTGGTCAGCGTGACCACTGCGCCGCTGTTGTTGACAAGCCAGACGGTTGCGCCATCGACGAGCGGAGGACCGGTCGGGATGGTGACGTTACCGGCGGTGGTCACCACCAGGTAGGCATCATCGACAACCGTGTTCGAGGCATATGGGTGCTGGTAGGACATTGCCACCGTACCGTTTGCCACCGTGACCGCGTTGCCACCCTGACCGGCGGTCGTGGAGACACGCAGAGCGCGGGAAGCGCTGCTGTTGTTCGCGTTGGTGAGGTTGGCTGCCCAGCCGGTGCCGTTCGTGGCCCCCTGGATAGCGTCGTTGCCGTTGGCGGCGTTGACGTTCTCGAACCGGCCGCCGACGCCCGTGCCGCCGCTGATGCCGGCCTGACCGAGGACGCCGATACCATCCTTCGTGTTGAAGCCGCGGACACCGTAGCCCGAGCTGTCGTTACGTCCCACAACGGCACCCACGCCGTTGCCGCCGCGGTTACGGCCCACAACCGCTTCGCCGAAGGTGTTGTCGCCGATCACGCCCGCTGCGCTGATCGAGCTGGTGATACCCCACACTGCATTGCCGCCGGCCGAGGTCGCGAAGACGCCCGGTCCAACGCCAGCCTGGAGGACATCGATGCCACGCGCTCCGTTGGAGGCGTTGGTAAGCTGCACCGTGATGCCGCTGCCGATGCCGTTGGTCGTCACGTTGACCGTGGAGCTGGTGCTGGCCGGGTTGCTGACCTGGAAGAAGCCTGCGTTGCCGTTGCCGGTCGCCTGACCGAAGATGCCGTAGCCGCCGCCGTTGGTCTCACCACGAACCGCCGCCACGATGTTGGATGCGTTGTTGATGGTGGAGTAGACGCCGCGTCCCAGGCCGTTCTGGGTGGCGCGAACCGCGTCCGCCGTGCTGGCCGCGTTGGTGATGTCGAACTGGCTGGCATTGCCGGTCTGGCTGGTGCCATGAACGCCGATGCCGCCGCCAAGGCTGACGCCCTCGACGCCGAAGCCGTTCACCACGTCGTTACGCCCCTCGACGCCCGCCGCGTTGGCAACCGTGCCAACACCCCAGATGCCGTGGGTGGTTACGCTGGTACCGTAGACACCGACCGCGGTGTTCGCCGTGCCGGCCAGGCCGGGTCCGTCGGTGTTATCGCCGCGAATCGCCTCGGTCTGACCAAGGGAGACGCCGCTTCCCGCTCCGCGACGGCCAAGGACGGCGCGTCCGGTGCCGGTGGTCGTTACCTCAAGAGCGTTGGTGGTATTTGCCGCGTTGGTGACCGTGAAGAGCCCGGCGCGTCCGGTTCCGTTTGTGTTTGCCGTGACTGCGTTGTTGGCGTTGGTCGCGTTGCCGATCACGACGCTGGCGCCATTGCCGGTGCCGTTCGTGGTAACGTTAAGCGCGTTCGCCGCGTTGGTCGCGTTGTTGATCGCAAAGCTGCCGCCGATGCCGGTGCCGGTGTTGACGGCATTGACAGCCGCGCCGGTGCCGTTGGTCGTGACGTTGACCGCGTTACTGGCGTTTGCGGCGTTGTTGATCGTAAAGTTGCCCGCGTTGCCGCTGGTGCCGCTGTTCGCGGCGATAAAGGCATTCCCCGTGCCGTTGGTGCTGGCGGTCAGCGTGTTGCTGGAGTTGGCGTTGTTCGTGTTTTCGAACCGGCCCGACTCACCGTTGGTGCTCAGACCGTAGACGGCCGTGCCGCTGGTGGAGAGACCATACAGACCGAAGCCGGTGGTGCTGTTTCCATGAACACCGATGCCGCTTGGCGTGGTGCCGTAAACGCCCCAGCCGCTACCGGCCTGCGAGCCATAGACACCGATGCCCAGGCCGCCGGTGCCGTTGTTGGTGCCGCGCACACCCGCGGAGAAGCCGCCCGGAGTTGTCGAGTTGATTATGCCGATCACGCCGGCCGAGTTGGCATCCTGCGAGTTGGTCTCGCCACGAACGCCGGCCGCCGTGCCGGTGGAGGCGCTATGCACACCCTGAACGCCCGAGCCGGTGCCATTCGTGGTTCCGATCATCGCGTTGGAGCTGCTGGCCGCGTTGTTGATCGTGAAGGTTGCCACCGAGCCGGTTCCGGTGTTCGTCAGCGCGAACATCGTCGGGGTGGTGTTCGCGGTCTGCGAGAAGGGAACAATAAGCTGGCTTGCGTACGGATAGCCCCAGACCGGGACGCCGCCGCCGAAGTAGGAGATAGCCTGGCCGACAAGCGCTCCGCCGATATTGAGCTTGCTCAGCGTTACCGCCGCGTCGGCGATGGTGCGGGTGATGATCGAGTTGTCGTCGATCTTCGCTTCGGTCACCGAGTGATAGCCGAGCATGGTGTTGAGGATCGACTCGGTGCCGATCCGGACGATGACATTGCCGCTGTCGCCGCCGCCGGTAAGGCCCGGTCCAACGCTGATACGGCTGATGTTCCCCGCGCCCGAACCAGTTCCGGCAATCATGATCGAGTCATTGCTCGATGTGATCGCGATGTTCGCGCCGGCCTTCAGCACAACCTTGTCGTGCAGGCCGTTGATGCTGGTGACAACCTCGCCGCTCTTGATCTTGCCGGCCGTGATCGTTCCATCGGCAATCTTCGGATTGGTGACCGCGCCGTTGGCGATGGAGTTGGTCACGATTGCGGAGTCAACAACCTTGCGGGCGTTCAGAGCGTATGGCGAGGAGGCAAGCTCCGTGCGCGGGCTCAGCTCGTTGCCGCCTGCTCCAATCGTCAATCCTATATAATAGGTCTTGTCGAATGCAAGGTTCAGCGGGGATGGCGTGGGCTGCGCTTCGCCGAGGATGATATTGAAGAGGCCTTTGTCAAAACGGACGGCGTTGTGCGTCTCCGACCAGATAGCCGTGCCGCCCGTGGCGGTCTCGTAGATCTTGACGGTGATGTTGACGTTACCCGTGACCTCCTGGCCTGACTGATCCCGGACGAAGCCTTGATAGCTTATCGTCTGCGGAATCTGTGCCATGACGGGGGCTGCCGCCATGAACGCCAGCAAGGCCAGCATAGTACGCGATCGATTCATGTCCAATCACTCCTAGGTTATTATGTAAAGACAGGATAGTATGCAAGGTACGTTCATCACATCAGCCGTGGGGGGTAACCTCAGTGAGTCGACCGTATCGAATAAATTCGCGCCAAACTTAGTTGTTTATCGCCGTGCTTACAAGCTCATACGTGCAATTCATACGCGCTTCATTCGTAAGGGAACGGCGCTCCATATCCATGGAGACGATGTGTGTTTCCGGTGGAAAATGTCGCCATATCCGGCCATCAATCTTCGGTCCGCCGTGATTGTCCGAAGCCGGTGAGGATTGCCTCCGCCAGGCCGTCGCCATTCAGGGCTCCCGAAGGGACAAGGTAATGGATGATGTACGTTTCCAGAGGAGATTTGGATCGCGAGGGCCCGAATTTATCAAAATTTAAACAGCTTGCCGCCGTTGGCCGCCAATAGTATGGATGAGCACGGAAATTCGGGGGAAGGGGGGATTAATATAACGGAATTATATCGGGATCGGTTAGCAGCGGCCATCATGAAGCCCCCCGGCAACTCCCTCCCGTCCCTGCAACCGGCGAAAGCCTTCGCTCATGCCGATGGAAAAGCGACCCCAGTCACTGTAAAATTTCGTGAACATTTTCACGATTTGCCCGATTCCGCTGGCAATTCCCCGCCGACCACACAATATCCCTCCGAAACCACTCCCGCCGCCGCGACTCCGCCCGCGTTCCCCCGTATCCTCATTTCAATCCTCGAAACATGATATCCCCCCGGAGGGACGGGGTACACGATGATGTACTCTGAACGGACGATCTCGATCGGTATCTTTCCTCCGCTTCCACTCCCCCCTGATTTCCTCCCGAAATACCCCTGCCGCCGCGTTGCGTTCGTCGGCACCACGAACGCCATTCGGACGATGCCCAGGGGCCGGTTATCCGCTGTCGAGCATACACAGGTCCGGGTTCGCATATGCGCCGGCCGATCAGGCTTCCGCCGCCGGGACATGGCGGAGACTCTGATGGCCGCGTATGTCCCAGCAAACACCGGGGGTCGGAATATCCACTATCATAACAATGGGGAAGCAAATGAATCACACCATAACGCGATGCATGACGAGATTATTCGTCGCTCTGGGCATCACCTTTCTCTTCATGATCAGCGCCGCGAGCGCGCAACGGTTTCAGACGACGTTTGGTGGGATGGCCGCCGAGGCCGGGCGGGGCGGGGTCAGGCCGCTGAATGGAGGGGGGGGATATATCTGCGCCGGCTTCAGCAGCAGTTTCGGCAACAACGTGGATGTCTACGTGGTGAAGTCGAATCTTGCCGGCGGCGTCATATGGGCAAGTGCCTACAATTTCGGTGGTGATGATTTCGGGTACGATGTTCAGGAAACCGTTGCCGGCGACTTCATCATCACCGGCGTTACGAACGCGGGCGGCAACAATGACATGTTCATTCTCAAGCTCAACGCCGCCGGGGTGGTGATATGGGCGGAGACATTCGGAGGCGTCAACGAGGATTGGGGCTGGGATATCCTCCAGGCGGCCAATGGCGATTATGTCGCCGCCGGATGGAGCTTCAACGTGGCGGGCAACCAAGATGCCCTGATCGTCAGGACAAACCCGGCCGGCGGGTTGATTTACGCGCAGACGTATTCACCGGCCGGCGGAGGCGCCAACGAGTTCTTCCACGGGCTTTTCCAGGCGGCCAACGGCGATCTTCTTGCAAGTGGTGGCACCACCAGCTTCGGCGGCGGCATCCAGGGGCTGGTGATGCGTATCAACTTTTTCACCGGTGTGCCGATCTGGAACAACGTGATTGGAGGGCCGGCCAATGAGGTCTTCCATTCGGTGATCGAGCTGGGGGTAGGCGGACAGGCCGGCAACATTGTTGCCGTGGGCTTCACAAACGGCATTGCGCCCCTCGATTTCTACGCGGTGAAATACAATGGCGCGGGCGGGTTTCTTGCCCCGGATATCTCGGGGGGAACGGCTGCCGGTGCCGAGGAAATGTTTCAGGTTCGGGAGAGCAAGGTCATCAATCCCGGCAATCTCCTGCTGACCGGGCGGATCAATCCCGGCCCGCTTGGGGGGGACGATGGATATGTGGTGCAGATGGTGCCGGCCTGGGGCTGCCCGGTCTGGAAAGTCTGGTCGATGGCCTACGGTGGCGTCGGGCTTGATCAGCTCTACTCAGGCGATGAGGATGCGGCGAACTGCATCCCCGGCTATATCCTCTGCGGGCTTACCACAACCCCCGCGTTCATGCCCGCCGGCGATCCGCAGCAGGTGTATGAGATAAAGACCAACAACGTTGGTCAGAGCGGCTGTAACGAGGCCGCGCCGGTTGACCGCTGCACGCAGCCGAACTACCCGAGCGCGCCGGCGGCCATGGCGAACCTGAACCATGCGTGGGGGGTATTCTGGAATGTGAACCGGATCGCCGGCAATGTGGTTCGGGTCCTCTGCTTTACTCCATGCCCGCCCCCGGTGGGAGCAAATCTCGCCGATGGCTCCGACGGGATTCCATCGGATCATTCATCGGCAAGCTCCACGCCGGATGACGCACGGACGATCGACCACGCGATGACCTATCCAAATCCCGTGGCCGCGGGGGAAGCGTTCCGCGTGGACTACACGCTCGGCCGTGGCCGCGAGGTTACGGTGGTTGTGAGCGATGTCTCCGGGCACGTCGTATGCCAGCGCCGGGAGGAGACAAGCTTGGGAAACGGCAGCATGATGATCGAGACCGGTGGATGGGCCTCCGGGAGCTATCTGGTGAAGGTGGATCTGGGAAGCGAAACGCAGACCAGGCGAATTGTGGTGATGGACCGGTAGCCATTGCGATTTCGAGCAGATGAACAGCATGTGGGGATGTGCCGATCGGTGGCGTATCCCCATATCTGCTTTTACGGCGAAGGAGAACAGCTTCGCCGGCAATTCGATCCGTTTATCATCGCAACGATATTGAAGGTGATTTATCTGTGTGGATGAAATGGTTGTGTTGATTGATTTTTAAATCGCCGCATCCCGGAGACTCGAAAAATGCGCCATGAATTTCCTGTTGAAATGCCCTGCGGATGATTGTTTCGTGTGACCACGAAATTCGCTTGAACAATCTTCGGGGGGGTACATCAAGATGTACTCTTTCGCTGAACGCGATGAATGTATATTGCACGAGAATTATTTAATGCTCTCCCACTCCCTTGCATTCTTCCGATAATTCCTCGCGGGCTCGCGTGAGATGATTTCGATACGGCGGCGTTGCGACGCTTCCCGTTATCGATGGTAATTCCAATGCGTCTGTTGATCCGCTTGAATTCCGCTGACCGCCGAATTCATTGTGCGGGAAATTCAATTGGTCGCGTGTAATGCGAATATTGTTTGCCGGATCTTCCAGAGGACCGGCCCATTCCAACATATCATCAATCATGAGGAGAGTATCATGAACCACACGAAACGATGTATCGCGGCAAGGTTTATTTCCTTGCTCACGTTCGGTTTTCTGCTGATGGCGGCCACCGCCGGCGCGCAGCAGTTTCAGACAACGTTCGGTGCCGCGAATGTTGAGGACGGGCGTGGCGGCGTAAAGCTGCTCAACGCGGGGGGGGGGATATATCAGCGTCGGTTATACCAACAGCTTCGGGCCGAATGATGATGTTTATATCGTGGAATCCAATCTGACGGGCGGATGCATCTGGGCGATGAGGTATGATTTCGGTAACAGCAACGAGCGTGGATATGATATTCAGGAAACCGCCACGGGTGATTTTATCGTCACCGGATGGACGGACGTTCCCGGAACCCAGGAGATGTTCATTCTCAAGGTCAACAATCAGGGACAGTGCCTCTGCGCTACCACGTTTGGTCCGGGACTGGCGGGAACCAACAGCCTTGGATGGGATATCATGCAGGATGCCAACAGCGGCTTGTACGTTGCGGCGGGCTGGGTCACCAATATCAACGGGCTTCGCGATGGTCTGCTGGCCGTGGTGGATCAGAACTGCAATCGCGTATGCGTGACCACCTACGCTCCGGCATTGCCGACACCGGATCGCGATGATTATTTCCACGGTATCTGGCAGTCGCCGACCAATGGAAATTATATCCTCTGCGGCGGCACCACCAGCTTCGGCAGTGCCAACCAGGCGTGGATTCTTGAGGTTGCTCCGGCAAATACCGCATGCAACTCCCCGATTCTCTGGTCGCAGCATGTTGGCGGCCCGCAGGGGAACGAGGAGTTCAATTCCGTGATCGAGCTGACGGCCGCCGCGCAGGTCGGTAATATCGTGGCCGTGGGCTCGACAACCGATCCGGCCGTGGCCCCATCCGATTTCTACGTCGCCAAGTTTACCGGCGGCGGCCTCTTTATCGCGGATGTTACGGGGGGTGGCGTCGCGACGGCCGATGAGATGTATCAGGTACGCGAGCTGGGGAATACCAATCTCCTGCTGACGGGGAATATGAATCCCGGACCGCTCGGCGCCCAGGATGGCTACGCGGTGGAGATGTCGAACGCCTGGGGCTGCCCCGTTGGCAAGGTCTGGTCGATGGCATACGGCGGAACAGGAAACGATCGCCTCTATTCCGGCTCCGAGGACCCGAACAACTGCGTGCCGGGGTATATCCTCTGCGGCCTGACCGCCAGCCCCAATCTGATCGCGCCGGACCCGCAGCAGATGTATCTCCTCAAGACCAACAACCTCGGTTCCACCAGCAGCGTCTGCCCGGAAGTCCGTCCGTTCGACCGGTGCACCACGCCGAATTTCCCGTCGCTTCAGGCTCGGACCGTCTTCAAGGTGCAGCCCTGGGGCGTCAACTGGCCCATCAACTGCAACCCGGCGTGCGCCGGCTTCCTGATCTGCTCCCTGGCATGTCCGCCGCCGGCGGCAGTCAACAAACCATTGTCGGACAATGGCGACATGGGGCTCTGGAACGATCGTAAGGATGCGGCATCGATTCACGGCGGAGCGGCTCCGGGAACCCTTACCGGCATATCGCACGAGAATGTTGCCGGTGCCCCGGCCAACGCGGCCACGGCCGATCTGGCGACCACGTATCCGAACCCCGTTTCCGTCGGCAGCTCCTTCCAGTTGCAGTACACGCTCGGCGGCGGCAAGGCTTTCTCCGTGGTGATCAGCGACGTTTCCGGCAACATCGTCTACACGCAGAAGGGTGAGTCGGACAGCCGCAGCGGCAGCCTCACGGTCAGCACGAAAGGCTGGACTGCGGGGAGCTATCTGGTAAAGGTTGACCTTGGAACCGAAACCCAGACCAAACGGATGGTTGTGATCGATAAATAATATCGGTCGATACACGCCGGCCGGTGCCGGTGGATGCTTCGCGGGGATGTTCTCATCATGACGAAGAAGATCGTTGTGCCGGGCAAATAACCCGCAACCGACGCGATGCCGATGCGAGGCGCTTCCGAAAGGGGCGCCTCGCTTTTTTTCTGCATGGCGATCCGCCACGCCGGCGCACTGCCGCACCAATGGGGGTACATCAAGATGTACTCCCGGAGCCCGGCCCGTGATGGTATCTTTGTACTCGATTGATGCCGCGGACGGGTCGGTGATACCACGTCAACGGCGGCATCGGGCATCTCCCCCACAGTTCATTCCCCTCACATCAGATCAGGCTTCCGGCTTCGATGCATCGTGCGTTGATGCTCCGGCATTCAGGCCAGAATTATTTCGTCGTGCCCCCTCCATTGAGGGTAGTGACTCAGGTTGGGATACGGCTCATGCTGTTCGGACTCATCGAGAGCATTCGGCATCTCTCCTTCCAGCCCCATCGGGGCGTACCGGTTGTAGCGATGCCACGTCTTCGATGATCTGAAGCTCCATCGGAGCGTACCATTCGGCACGG
>JAQBOZ010000004.1 GCA_028287785.1 Chlorobiota bacterium | reverse complement strand
TCGACATGTCGCGCAGCTGCACCGTCAGGTTGTTCGCCATCAGGTTGACGTTGTCCGTCAAATCCTTCCACGTCCCTGCGACGCCCGGCACGTTGGCCTGTCCACCCAGCCGTCCTTCCGTACCCACCTCGCGCGCCACGCGCGTCACTTCCGCCGCGAACGACGAAAGCTGGTCCACCATCGTATTGACGGTGTTTTTCAGCTCCAGAATTTCCCCCTTCACATCCACCGTGATCTTCTTCGACAGATCTCCCGTTGCAACCGCCGTCGTCACCTCGGCGATGTTTCGAACCTGACCCGTCAGGTTGCTCGCCATGAAGTTCACATTGTCGGTCAGATCCTTCCATGTCCCCGAGACGCCCTTCACCTTCGCCTGACCGCCCAGCTTGCCTTCGGTGCCCACCTCGCGCGCAACGCGCGTCACCTCCGATGCAAACGAGCTGAGCTGATCGACCATCGTGTTGACGATCTTTCCCGTGCGGAGGAACTCACCCCTGAGCGCCCGCCCGTCGATATCGAGCGCCATCGTCTGCGAAAGATCTCCCTTTGCCACCGCACCGATAACCCGAGCCACTTCGGTGGTGGGCTGGGCAAGGTCGGAGATCAGATTATTGACCGACTCGATACAGGACAGCCAGCCGCCACCGGCACCATTGAGCGTTGCCCGCTGGTTGATCTTTCCCTCCTTTCCAACCACCGAGCTGATTCGTTCCAGCTCCCTGGTCATCTGTTCGTTCGTCTCGATAATCTCATTCAACGTATCGGCTATTCTCGCCGCCAGCCCATCCTCCGCGATTGGCATGCGGACGGAGAAATCCCCCTTCTTTATCGCAAGCAGCGTCTTCAGAAGCTGCTTGGCATCAATCGTATCGTTTGAGCTTTTTTCCGATGCAGTAGGCATTGTTTCTCCAGAACAGGATTGGAGTAGATTGATATATGGCTGGATTGCTGTATTCGGTTGTCGGCATCAGTCCGGCCTGGCGACCATGTTCTCAACGTCGGGGCAGGGCACGGTTTCGATATATGCCACCACCGGCGGCATATATCGAAACTGATAATCCGGCCCCGTGGGGAATGAGCAAGGATGACACTTCATTTCAAAGTGAACGCTGCATATCACAACGCACGGTCGGATGATGTGGAACTCGGATCTCGCCGATAGTTCGTCGGCGAGAGGAAAATGCGGTGAATATGCCGGATAATCATCATCCCAGGATAAGCGAACGGCAAAATATCCATTCCTTCTCCGGTTCCGGCATCTGACGAAGCCAGATTTTTTCAAAAATCGTGCCGCCCTGTCAGCCCCCGCAATGGATGTAGTGGACCGATCCATTGGATCGTGTCATTGCCGGATTTCATCATCGATCAGCGGAAACTCCAGAATAAGCGTGGTCCCGAGATTCCTTCCGGGGCTTTCCGCGCGAAGCGTCCCGCCGTGCATATCCACCAGCATCCGGCTGATCGCCAGCCCAAGCCCAAGCCCGCCGAACTGCCGGGTGATGGTCCGCTCCCCCTGCTCGAACGGGTTGAAGATTCTCGGCAGCACATCGGGCTCGATTCCGATGCCGGTGTCGCGGATTGCCACACACAACCGACCTTCCGTTGCTCCGGTCGTCACGGAAATGCGCCCGCCTTCCGGCGTGAACTTGATGGCATTGCGAAGAAGATTCCAGAAGATCTGCTGAAGCCGGACAGGATCGGCAACCACCACATGCCCCGCCGCCTTCATGGCGATATCCATCGCGATCATCTTCCGGTCCGCATCGGCGCGCACCCCATCGATGGCGGCGGCCAGCACATGATGAGCATCGACGGGAACGGGATGGATCTGCATCTTCCCGTTGGCGATGCCGGTCAGATCGAGCAGATCATCGATCAGCCGCGCCTCCAGCTCCACGTTCCGGCGGATGATCTCCACCAGCCCGCAAACCGATTCGGACGTGGTGTCGAGCAGTTCTATTGCCCCCAGCACCGGCGTCAGCGGGGTGCGAAGTTCATGGCTCAGGATTGCCAGGAACCGATCCTTGGAGATGTTGGCGGCCCGCGCATCGGCAAGCGCCTGCTGCTCGCGGAGATAAAGCCGGTCCCGCTCCTCCGCCGCCAGCTTCCGCTCGGTGATATCCCGCTGCGTTCCCCACGCGCGAATCAGCATCCCGTTCTCCACCACGCCAACCAGGTTGTTGAGAAAATATTTCTGATTTCCATCGCGATCCAGCTCCGCCGATTCCGCGTCGGCCAGGGAGTAGCCGGATTCGATGAAGGCGCGGAGATAGGCGATATTCCCAGGGTTGGAGGCCACCAGCATATCAGCCAGCCGCGCGCCGATCACTTCCTCGGCGGAATCGTGGCCGTACATGCGCGCCATCACGGTGTTGCACTCGGCAAGATATCCCCGGCTGTACGCCAGCTCGATCTGCTCATCCACCGGAAGATCGACGGGAATCCCCGGCTCCAGCTCGAAACGCCATATCGCCTCGGTGCTGTTCTCCACGAACGCGCGATATCGCTCCTCGCTCGTTCGCAATGTCTCGCTGATCCGGCGCCGCTCGGTCACGTCGCGCGCAATCCCGATCGCCCCCACGATCCGGCCGTTGTCGATGTACGGTCGCGTCCGGAATTCCACGTCCAGATACTCACCGGACCTGCTCAGAATCCGCAATTCATAGGTCGATGGGGTTTCCCCCCGAAGCAGTTCGCCGAAGTGTTCGAGCGCCACGGCAAGATCGTCGGGGTGGACAATCGGGACGAACGAACGCCCTATCCATTCCGCCGGGGGCCAGCCGGCGATCTGCTCGAATGCGGGGCTCAGCGATGTGATCACGCCGTCCGGCGCCAGCGTGAAGATCACATCCGGCGCCGTCTCGATGATGGTCCGGTAACGCTCCTCGCTCCGCCGCCATTCCGCCGCCATGCTCTCCGACCGGTCCAGCGCCCGCAACTGTGAACGGATGATGGCAAAGAGGAATATGCTGATCAGCACGCCGGCCGCCAGATAGGGAATGGCATCGGCTCCGGAGGTGTGATCGAATGGTGGATGTGATGTGAAAAGCCCCTTGACCGCGGCGGAATAGGAAACGACCACCGTTGCCAGCAGCCCGATTGCCAGCACGGTATGCGGAATCCAGATCCGAAGCGATCGTGTCAGTTTCAACGACGTTCCTCTATTCAAATATGCCGGGACCTCCGTGCCGGAAACGGGGGATCGTGGCGATACATCGTTCCGGCGGCATTCTTCAGCCGCGCCTCCTTTGAAATCTTCGCAACCGATGTGCCGCATCGGGCAATCAGAAGGCGCGCGACCCTTCAGGCGCCGTATCCCGCTGCCGGGCGCGCGTCATCTCCCCTTCCACCTCCGCGAGCGTCAGCGTATGCCCCGGAATCTCACCGGCCAGCCCCAGCTCCAACTGCTCCGACGGGCGTATCCTGGCAAACTCCGTCCGTCGCTCGGCGCCGCGCCGCGGAGCATGAACAAACAGCAGTTGCGGAAGATCATGCACCGGCCCATCCTCCTCGCGGGCCAGCCCTCTGACAAGCTCCCGAACCAGCTCCGTCGAATGCGTCACGGCGATAATCTGCCTGGGGCGCTCGTCGGCGGACGGATCGGCTGTAAAGTCCGTGCTCATCCTCCGCAGATACGGGGCAACGATTCTGAGGAGATGCGGATCGAGCCCGTTCTCCGGCTCCTCGATGCAGAGAACCCCGTCGGCATCGGGATCGTTTCGCAGCACGACAAGCGCCATCAGCCGGAGCGCTCCCCCCGAAAGCATGCCGGGAGAGACCTGATGCCCTCCCGCAAGCGTCACCCGCACTCCGGGGCGACCGCGGCCATCCCGGTCATCCACGCCGATGGAACGGATGGAGGAGTGAAGCTCCGCGATATCCCGCGCAATTCTGTCAAGCGCGCCGGGACGCTCGCGATGAATCCGCGCGAGCGCCGGCCCAAGATTTCCTCCATCCGAACCGACGAACGAATGGGAATGCGTGGAGCGATTGGAGCGGATGGCCTCGGGATCGAGCGCCAGTGTGCGCCATGAGCGCATCTCCTCGCGGGCCGCGAAAGCATGCGGAAACTCCGTGTTCGCGATCGTGCTCAGCACCGTGCGCTCGGCCCCCTGCGCCACCGCCGCCATATCGCCGCCGCGGCCATCCTGATGAAGATAGATCGTCGCGATTCCGTCGTCGTTCCGGGTGGAGATAAACGGCACGGTGCGTCCGGTCTTCAGCGTCGGCAGCCAGAACTCGCGGCCGCGAACGATATGCCTGCGCGCCCACGGATCATCGCTCCGCTGGATGGGCTGCAACGCCTCGTGCATCACATAGAGCCGCTCCACGCCGCGCGCGTCCATCCGCCGCGCGATCTCCACCTCGTAGCGCATCCGCGTATACCTGATCTCCCCGCGCGCTCCAAACGCATCCTCCACATCCGATGCCGTCAGCATCTCGACCGCCAGGCGCATGCACCCGGCAAACGATCCATCCTCCCTCAGCGTGAACATCTCCCGGGGTTCGCCATGAAGCATATGGAACGCGGTGAGAAGATCCGATTCCGCCAGCGCGGAGAGAAGCGCCAGCACCTCGAAGAAATTGCTCTTCCCCGCATCCCCGGCGCCGATGATGGCCTGAAACGGCGCGATCTCCAGCGCGGCGTCATGGAACATTCTGAACCCGTCGATTTCCACCCGTGTAATCATCTTAAAGCCCCTGGGATTCTTGAAACTCTTCGTGGAATGGACCGCCGGCCCGTTCACCATGTACGACAGCTGTACTGCGTCCGGCATATCATGGATATTCAGAACGGACGACTCCAAGATAAACACCCCATGCAAACCATCGCGTGGGGCGATGCCCCACGCATGAATATTACGCCCCTCCGGGGATCGAGAGGATTCCTTCAGGAAGACCAACGAAGCAGATGATATTGTTCAACAGTCTCCCCGGCGTGTAAAAGAAAAGCGCCCACCCCGGCAAAGGAATGGGCGCCCGTTCTGTTCGACGGTCAGCGGCCGTTTCTCTATATCGTCCTCAGATACTCGCCAAATCGATCGAGCGTCTGGTTGCCTCCCTCGATGGCTCCGACCTCCTTCACCGCCCTTGCACGCTCCCCCGCCGATGCGAAGACCGCCCGCATGGTCAGCTCCGTTCCCCCATCCCGATCGACGAACGTCACGGTCGTATGGAATTGAGGCGGCCCGTCTTCACTGCCGTCACCGTGGGCATACACCAGCCGCTCAGGCTCAAGGACCTCCAGATAATCGATCCTGTTGTTGTAATCGACGCCGTCGGGGCCGTGCAGGACAAACCGCCAGACGCCGCCGGGGCGCACATCCATTTCGTGCGTGGTGGTGGTAAATCCCTTCGGGCCCCACCATTGCCCCACATGGTTCGGATCGGTCCACGCCCTGAAGACGAGCTGGCGCGGCGCATCGAAGACTCGCGTGATGACGATCTCGCGATCGTCGGAGGTTGCGGCGTTGTCGTTTATCTGCATGATCGAAATGCTGAATGCTGATGGATTGAAATTCGTGGGCGCTCCGGAGGGAATCGCCCGATCGTTAATTGAGACTTGGAACGTTCTCGACAAGCTGCGCAAGACGATCGTGGCTTTCGACCAGGCCATCCTTCATGCCGGAGGCAACCATGCCGTCAAGATCCTCGATGGTCGTGTAGGCAACCACGACGCTCATTCTGGTGGTGCTGTCCGGCATCTCCTCGAACGTTACCGTCTCGACCAGTATATGCCCCGCCATCGGCTCGAATTCAAATGTCTGCACAACCCGCTCCGGCGGGACGATCTCCCTGTACACACCGTTGAAGGCAAATTCATTCCCATCGGTATCGTGCTGGATAAACCGCCAGACACCGCCGACTCTTACATCCATCTTCTCCACCGTCGTGGTATAACGTCGCGGCCCCCACCACTGCGGTATCATGGCGGGATCGGTGCACGCCTTGAACACAAGCTCGCGCGGGGCATCGAACATGCGGGAAATTCTGATTTCCAGGTTTTCCCGATCGACAACAAAATCGGTTTTCGACATGATGATCTCTCCGTATCGATATCAATGATGAAGGGATTCCGCCAGTTTATCGAAGCTCTGATTCCAACCCGCTCCGGTCATATCACGCATCTGTCCGGCCGGAATGCCGACGTGATTGAGCGTCATCCTGGTTCCCCGCTCGTGCTCTTCAAATGTTATCGTCACCTGTAATTCGAGCGGAAAATCATCACCCATTCCGTAATGCGACGCGGGAACCACGTTCCCGTCGGCATCCGCGAAGGAATCCGTGCAGACAAGCCGCTCCGGTGGGACGATCTCCCTGTACGTCCCGGTGCTCCAGAAATCCTGCCCCTCCGGGCTGCGCATGCAGTAGAGATATTTTCCTCCAACGCGCAGATCGATTTTAGCGACCGGTGCCGTGAAGTTCTTCGGACCCCACCATTTCACAAGATGCTCGGGATCGGTCCAGGCCTTCCAGACCAGCTCGCGCGGAGCATCGAAGATGCGTTCAATGACAAGCACCTCCGCCGATGTCTCCGTATCGTGATTATGTTCCACGATTATTTCCCCCTGTTTGTTTGTATGTGATCTCCGTCCCGTGGAATACACGGGTGCGGGCAATATTCGCGACGATATTATCCCCGCCCCACGGCGGGGATAAAAAAACGCACGATGATGGTATCATGGTTCGTGGAGAGGTAATTCACATTTCCGGGATATTCACGGAATATGGGACCTCATTTTTTTCCGGCATTTTCCATCGGAGGATGCCGGCGAGCGGACATCCCCCAGGGCAAATACTCACTCAGGCTTCTGGCAGTTGACCATCCACGGCGTACCGTACTGGTCGACAAGCATCCCGAAACGGGTGGCCCAGAATGTCTCCTGGATCGGCATCTGCACGGTCCCGTTTTCCGCCAGGGCGTTGAATATTCTGTCGGCTTCCTCGGCGGCATCCAGATGGATCGACACGGCCAGTCCCTTCGGCCGCTCGTAATGCTGGGGAGGAACGTCGGAGCCCATCAGGACAGTATCTCCCATGACCAGGCGGGCATGGATGATGCTGTCCCGCCAATCGGGCGGCACATGTTCCGCCATCGGTGAATCGCCATGCGTCTGCATCGCCACGATTTCGCCGCCAAGGCATCGCTGGTAAAATTCGAACGCGACCCTGCACTGACCATTGAAATTGAGATAGGGATTCAACTGCATTGTCTACTCCGTGGATAATGAATGATTGAGAAATCCATCTGCGTGAAATTCCGGGATGTCACCCCCGGTCGTGAGCGCCATCACTCCGCTCCATCGCTTCCCGGCTCCCTGGCCTGCTGCTGCAACTCGCGAAGGTAGTCGCCCAGGCGGTCGAAGCTCTCCTCCCAGAACCTGCGGTACTGCTCCACCCAGTCGGCCACGTCCCGGAGCGGCTTGGCGTCCAGACGGCAGGGTCGCCACTGCGCCTCCCGGCCACGCGTGATCAGGCCGGCGCGTTCAAGCACCTTGAGGTGCTTCGAGATGGCGGGAAGAGTCATGGCGAAGGGCTCGGCCAGCTCCGTGACCGAGGCCGCGCTCGACGTGAGCCGGGCAAGGATCGCTCGCCGGGTTGGATCGGCCAGCGCGGCAAATGTGGCGCTGAGATGATCTGGCGACATAGTTATTACACCATTTGGTTAAATAAGCCTTTGGCAATATACACAGGCCCCATGATCCTGTCAAGAGGCGGGCGCATTTGCTGACGAGTTTCATGAAAGCTTTACATCGTCCACGCCCGATGCCGGCGACACGACCGGACGGGCCGGCGTGTGACCGTCCGCAGAAAGCATGCTGGCACCATGACGATTGTGGTGGGCTGACAGGTGGTTGCAGAGGATGGACAACGACGGGCACGGCGACGCGGTCCCGCGGGACCTGGTATCGTTCGATGGCGTATCACGGAGAGGATCACGATTCATGACCATGCCGGAATCCCCCGGACTCCGGCATCAGGAGTGCTCACTACCGGCGGGCCGGCCACCGCTCCTTTTCCCTATGCTCCAGCACCACCCGCACCGTCGGATACTCCTTGCGAAGATGACGGGAAAGCCGTTCGGCAAAATAGACCGAGCGGTGCTGCCCGCCGGTACAGCCGAACGCCACCGATACATTGGAGAACCCACGTTCCATATAGGCGCGCACGGCACCATCCACCAGCGCCCGGACGCCGTCCCAGAATGCCTCCACCGACTCCTCCCGTTCAAGGAACTCCACCACCTCGGCATCGAGCCCGCAGAGCGCCTTGTAGGGCTCGTACCGTCCGGGGTTATGGAGCGAGCGGCAGTCGAACACAAACCCGCCGCCATGCTCGGAGTTCTCCGCCGGATACCCGCGCCGATAGCTGAAGCTCCGGACAGTCACCGTGAGCCCATCATCTTCCACCACGGCAGCCGTCGCCTCCGGCAATCCCTCCGCGACGGGGGCGTTACCCACGGTCGCCACCATGCCGGGATCGCGAAGATCGGACGCGGCAATCCGCTCGAACACCATCCGCAGCTCCGGGAGATCCACCGGCAGCCCACGCTCCAGCACACGCTCGATATTGCGGATCGCATATGGAACGCTTGCAAGGAAGAGCGGCTTCCGCTCGAAGAACCCGCGATAGCCATATGCCCCCAGCGCCTGAAGAATCCTGATCAGCACATAGCCCCGGTACTCCTCCACGAACCGGTCGCGATCGAACGCGACGCGGTCCGCCAGCGCATCCATGTACCGGCCAAGCAATTCCTCGCGAAGCGGTTCGGGAAGATCGGCCTTGGCGTCGTACAGGAGCGAGGCGATATCGTACTGAAGCGCCCCCCGGCGCCCCCCCTGATAATCGATCAGCCACGGCTCGCCGCCGCGAAGCATGATATTGCGCGACTGAAAATCGCGATAGAGAAAATGGCTCCGGTCCGCGGTCAGCAGGAAATCGCACAGCCGCTCGAAATCGCTCTGGAGCCGCGCCTCGTTGAACGGAATGCCGGCCAGCTTGAGAAAATGATATTTGAAATAATTGAGATCCCAGGCCATCGAGCGGCGGTCGAACTCCGCACTTGGATAGGCGACCGAATAATCGATTGCGCGCCCGCCATCAACCTGGACAACCGGCAGGAGATCCACCACACGGCGGTAGTGTTCAAGGACATCCGGCGGAAATTCATCGCCGTTCCGTGCCGCCGCCAGCGCGTCGAAGAGGGTGATATCCCCCAGATCCTCCTCCAGATACAGCCCCTGCGCCTCATCGGCGATATGGATTTCCGGAACCGGCAGACCGACCGAACGGAGTGCACGCGAGTAGGAGAGAAACGCCCTGTTCTCCTCATGATCCGGCCCGAAGACCCCCACCACGCTTGTGCCGTCCTGATCGATCAGCCGGAAGAGTTTTCGGTTGGAGCCATGCGCGCGAAGGTCGATGATCGCCTCGGGGCGGTGACCAAATCGCTGCTGATAAAGGGAGAGAAGCTGGGATTTCATGCGGGAAATTGAGCAAAAGATGAACGCCGTCCACGTCACCGAACAAAGACGGGAACCCGATAACCGGATTCCCGCTTCCGTGCCGAACGCACTGCCTATGTATACGTTGATCGAACTCTCACCAGACGATCAGCACCGCCGCGCCGGCAATCACCGCCACGCCGGCCAGACGCACGGCGACCGGACGCGCAACACGCGCCATTACCGCGGTCATGCCGATTCCCGCCAGATGGAGCAGCGCGGTCGAAAGGAGAAAGCCGCAGCCGTAGAGAACACCCGAGGTGCCGGCCGGCATCTCCGCGCCATGCGCGTGACCATGAAAGAGCGCCATCAGACCAACGATCGCCATCGCGGCGGGGAGAGGCATGCGGACGGCGGCGGCGATCAGCACGCCCAGAACCAGCACCGAGCCGATAATCCCCGGCTCCACCATCGGAATCGTAACCCCCGTGGCGCCGAGAAGCCCGCCAACCAGCATCACGGCAACGAACGAAAGCGGCAGATACCAGCGCGCCTTTCCCCCGGCCTGACCGGCCCAGATACCGACGGCGATCATCGCCAGGATATGATCGAGCCCCAGAAGCGGATGCGAGGCGCCCCCAAGGAATCCGCCATGCCCGCCCGGAAGCGGATGAGCGTGAAGAGAACCCGGCAGCACCATCGCGGTCAGAACCGCGACGAGCGGAAGGGCAAATCGTGAGATACGCGGGGAGAAATTCATCATGTTGATAATTCCAGTACGCCGCCATCTAAGCGGCGCGAAGAGTGAACTGCCGGAGCAGCTTGGATGTCATGGTTGAATCGACGAAATTCGGACTCAATCGACGGCCAATATAATTCGGCGGAGGATATCCGCCACATCGGGGTTTGAGCGATCAAGAATTATTTCAAACCATTGCTCAGTCATCGGGTCACAAGCGGGAAAATGGGAGGTCCACACTCCTCCATTACGTTCACGTTATCGCTCTGAAACCATGATGTACCGACACGCGATTCCGTTGTCCATGGGAATTCTCACGCTTGTTCTCCAGGGCTGCCTTCCCGCATCCCGGACCGTGACGACCGGCGCGGCCGGTGGATATTCCGAAGCCCGCCGCACGCTCGAACAATCCCGCGCGCTCCCCTCGCTTGGCCGCGACCGCCGCATGGTCCTCGATGAAGCCGAAACATGGCTGGGCACCCCATATCAATTCGGCGGCGTCACGCGCTCCGGCGTCGACTGCTCCGGGTTTGTCTGCAATGTCTTCCGCGTTGCCGATCGCAGGCTCCCCCGCAACTCCGGTGAACAGGCGCAGGTGGGGTCATCGGTCAATCCTGCACAGGTTCTCCCCGGCGATCTTGTCTTTTTCAACACATCCGGCAGCGGCGTTTCTCACGTCGGCATCATGGTGGACCGCGACTCGTTTATTCACGCATCCACATCCAGCGGCGTTATCGTCAGCCGCCTGAGCGAATCATATTACAGCAGCCATTTTCTTTTTATCAAGCGTGTGCTGAATTGATTGTCGAGGGAACACCCGGAGGCTGTTTCAGGATGTTCCCTCCTTTTTTCGAATTCGACTCAATAATTATCGCCGTTTTGAGCCGGCCGTCATACGGACCGGAGCTTCCCCGCCATTACCACACCTCAGCCCGGAAAAATCCACCGATCAGCGTTCTCACATTACGTCCTTATAACTCAGCAACGGGATTTACAAGGGATATGTTTGCAGTCATGTTGAAATCCCCATCGAGATTCTTCCCTGGAATTTCGATTTTACTCTTTCCACATATCGCAACATGATGCTCACATTCAACCGATTGATTCTTCCGGCACTCCTGGTGACGTCCCTTTCACTGACGAGCTGCAAGGACGATACAACAACCGCCACCACCGATGGCAATGCCGTCGATTATTCATTTGTGGTTATCGGATGCAACCGCCTCGACAAGGCGGATACCAACGCCGCAAACCCGAGCACGGCCAACATGGAACAGTTGAACCGTACATTTTCCGAGGTGGCGCAGATGAGCCCCAGACCGGATTATCTCTTCTTTGCCGGGGACATGGTGCTTGGTTATACGCCCGACACCGTTCAACTCGCCAATCAATTGAGGGGGTGGAAGGCCGCCTACGAGGCCTCGCCGCTGGCCGGATCCGGCGTAAAGCTGGTGGCCGTTCCGGGAAATCATGAGGTTCAGAACGACAAGAAAACAGCTTATGCCGCGGCGGAACGCCAGTGGTTGAGCATCATGGCACCCTATATCAACGGCAGCAACGGACCAGCGGCCGGCGGGGCAGACAGCCTTGCCACCGACCAGAGCCGGCTTACTTATTCGTTCAATTTCAGGGACGCGCATTTCGTGGTGCTGAACACCGACCCGGTTGGAAAAGACTGGCGGGTCCCCACGAAATGGATTGCCACCGACGTGGCGGCCGCCCACGGCGCCGGGGTAAAGCATGTTTTCGCGATCGGCCACAAGCCCGCCTACCCCTGGGATGGCGCCGATGGGCTCGTGAAATATCCGGTCGATCGTGACAATTTCTGGTCGGCGCTGGAAAGCAGCAATTCGGAGGCGATGCTGGCGGCACACAACCATCTGTTCTACAAGGAGCAACCGCATGGAAAGACGTGGCAGATTGTCGCGGGGAATGGGGGAAGCATCCTTGAAACCGGGCTGACGCCCGATAAGATGTATTACGGTTATACCGTTGTCAGCGTTCTCAAGAATGGCCGCGTGATCGCGAAGAGCATGGGACGTGACATCCCCGCAGCCAGCTACAAGGCGCCCGCGCCAGCATCGGCATATCCAACCACGATGCGCGATTCGCTGGATATTACCTGGCATTGATCGATTGATTAATGTCGCGGAAATCAATAATACTAATCGCCGGTCCCGGAGAAATATTCTCCCCAGGACCGGCGATTATTTATTCACGGAAATATCAACGCTCACTTCAACTTCGCCCATTTCCCGAGTTGTGTCAATAGAGCGTTCATATCCTTCGGGATATTCGCGGAAAAGGTTACGGGCTCCCCCGTGCCGGGATGGATCACCGTCAGATGCTGAGCGTGAAGCGTCAATCGCCCTATCAGCGGCTTTTCCTCGCGATCGTAATCCCGATACTTCCTCTTGAACGATGAAAGCAGAAGCTCCGAACGATTGCCGTACATCGGATCGACGGCCAGCGGCAGGCCGACCGCCTTGCAGTGGACACGGATCTGATGCTGCCGGCCGGTTTTCGGCTCAGCCTCCACATAGGTAAACCCGCGGAACCGCTCCCGCACCCGAATAATTGTCAGCGACTCCTTTCCGCGCGCGCTTGGGCGCATTCTGCCGGGGTGGGCGGGATCGACCACGAGCGGGATATCAATCTCCATCATGTCATCGGCCATCTCCCCCTCCAGCACCGCCGCGTAGATCTTTTTCGGCGTGTGCGCCTCGAACTGATCGTTCAGCGCCTTATGCGCCTCGGCATCGCGGGCAAAGATGATCACGCCGCTCGTATCCTTGTCGATACGATGCACCGTCCAGAGCCGCCCGAGCCGCTCCTCCGCGATCTCCTTCAGCGATACTCCCGCCACCCAGCGCTCCTGGATCGATGCCACCCCGGAGGATTTATCGAACACCACGACCCGATCATCCTCGTGAATGACCGTGTATTTGGGACGCTCCTTTCCCGCCCGTACAGGCTCCTCTTCAAAGAACTCCGAATAATCGATCATATCGCTCATTCTCCCACATCCCCTCGCGCCGAGCGCAACGTATTGTTCATCAGCATGGCTATGGTCATCAGCCCCACGCCGCCGGGCACCGGGGTTATGGCGTGACATTTCGGCGCGACCGCATCGTAATCGACATCGCCGACAAGCCGATAGCCGCGCTTTGCCCCGGCATCCTCCACGCGGTTGATGCCGACATCGATCACGGTGGCGCCGTCCCTCACCATATCGGCGGTGATGTAGCGTGGACGGCCGATCGCGGCTATCAGGATATCAGCCTCGCGCGTGATCGATTTCAGATCCCGCGCGGCCGAGTGCGCCACCGTCACGATCGCGTTCCCCCCCTTCCGCTTCTGCATCATCATGTTCGCCAGCGGTTTCCCCACCAGGTTGCTCCGCCCCACGATCACGGTACGCACGCCATCGGTCGGGATCCGGTAATACTTCAACATCTCGATCACCCCCGCCGGCGTGCACGATTCCAGCGCCGGCATCCCTATCACCATCCGCCCCACGCTCACCGGATGCAGCCCATCCACATCCTTGCGATAATCGATCGCCTTGACGATCCGGTCGTAGTTGATATGCCCCGGAAGCGGCGCCTGCACCAGAATGCCGTGGATCGTCGGGTCCACGTTGAGCACCCCCACCAGCGCCAGAAGATCATCCTCCGGCGTATCGGCGGGAAGCCTGTGCGTCACCGAATGGAAGCCGAGACGCTCGCACATCTTCCCCTTGGAGCGTACGTACGTGGCCGATGCCGGGTCGTCGCCGACCAGCACCACCGCCAGCCCCGGCGTGATCCCGCGCTCCGCGATCAATGCCTGGGATTCCGCATGTACCCGGTCGATGATCGCCTCGGATACGGTCTTGCCATCTATGATAATTGGTTCCGCCATCTCTGGAATATTATGGGCCGCCGGCCCGTTGAATCGAGGCCCATGAAGGGCTTGTTGTTATCGGGAATATTATGGGTCGCCGGCCCGTTGAATCGAGGCCCATGAAGGGCTTGTTCTTGTCTGGAATATTGTGGGCCGCCGGCCTGTTGAATCGAGGCCGGTGAAGGGGCTTGTTATCTCTGGAATATTATGTTCATGCACCTTCCACGATCTTTTCCCCGCGACTCTTCCGCACGAACTCCAGGAAGCCATCCAGGCTGAGCGCGTTCAGCGTCCGCTCGCGCGTGAGCCATGCCTTGCGCCCCATCATCACGCCGTAGCGCATGTTCGCGAAATCCGCCAGCGTGTGGGCATCGGGATTGATGGCGATGGGAACGCCTTTGCGGAGAGCATAGCGCGCCATCCGCCAGTTCAGGTCCAGCCGGTAGGGATTGCAGTTCAACTCGATCGATTTTCCATGCTCGGCCGCGGCCTGGATGACATGCTTGAGATCGACATCATAGCCCTTCCGCTTCAGGATCAGCCGGCCGGTCGAATGGCCCAGGATGGTCACGTAGGGGTTGGCGAGCGCGCGGCAGATCCGCTCGGTCTGCGCCTCCCCGGAAAGAGTGAACTGTGAGTGCACGGAGGCCACCACCGCGTCGAGCGTGGCGAGGACATCATCGGAGAAATCGAGCGTCCCATCCCCCAGGATATCGCACTCGATCCCCTTCAGCACGCGGAACTCTGCGGGATCGAGCCCCTCGTTGATCGCGTCGATCTCCCTCCCCTGCGCCTCCAGCCGCCGTTCGTCCAGGCCGTTGGCATAGAACGCGCTTTTGGAGTGATCGGTGATCAGCAGATAGCGATAGCCAAGCCCGCGAACGTGCTCCACGATCTCCGCGATGCCGCTACGGCCATCGCTCCAGGTGGAATGAACGTGCAGCATCCCCTGGATATCATCCGGCTCCAGCAGCCGGGGCATATCCCCATCCAGCGCGCGGCGCACCTCGTCGATCCCCTCGCGAAGCTCCGGCGGGATCACCGCGGCCCCTGCCAGGCGGAAGAGATCATCCTCCGATTCCAGCGCCACCGGCTCGCCATCGCGGAACAGCCCATCCTCCCGGAGATCGTACCCGCGGTCGGCCAGCGGGATCGATATCATAAAGGCGTAATCGCTGGCGCCCGTCCGCTGGTGAAGCACGGCATGGTAGTGCGCGGCGGGCGTCACATCGATTCTGAGGCTGTAGGAGCCATCGATCAGCCCGCGGATCGTCCGGCCATCGCGCGCGATCTCCCCGAGAATCTCGATCCCCGCCAGGTCCCGCTCCACGGCGGCCGGATCATCGGATTCCACCACGAAACTGAGCGAATCGAACTCCTCGGCCCCCCGGCGAAGGCGCCCCGCGATCGCAACGCGGACGGTCGATGAAAGCCGTTCCAGCTCCGACAGAAGATGCTCGCCGTATTCGGTGGCCGTGTTGATCCTGAACTTTCCGCTGCTCTTCTTCAGCTCCTCGATCCCCTCCAGGATCTTCGCCTGCGACTTCGCGCCGAATCCCGGCAGCGACGCGACGCGATTTTCCCGGACTGCCTCTTCCAGGCCGCGCAGCGTATCGACGCCAAGCTGAAGATGGATGGCGCGAACCTTCTTGGCGCCGAGCCCCCGTATTTTCAGGATGTCGATCAGCCCCGGAGGGGTTGCCCCGCGAAGCTCTTCGAGCTGGCTCGATGTGCCGCTCTCCACAATCTCCCTGATCTCCGACGCCAGCGCCTTTCCGACCCCCGGAATCGCAAAGCCGCCGGGGGATTCCATCGCGGCGGCGATGTCGATCCCGCTGGTCTCCATCGCCCGCGCGGCGCGGCCGTACGCGCTCGACTTGAAGTCGTTCTCGCCGTGAAGTCCCAGATATGTTTCGATGTCGTAGAGAACCTTCGCAACGTCTCGTGCAGTCATGCGTGTACGCCTTCGTTCGATGGGAGAAGCGTGTCAGGTTGATCACCGCGCGGCAGTCACGGTGAAAAGCCAAAGATACTCAAGCCGATCTGAAAAGGAGCGTGCCATCATGCAACTACTCCGTGACAAGATGAAGCAGCCTGCCCTCCCCCCTGGGTTCCCCCTCCCGCTGGTGACGGTCGCCATCGTCATCTCCATCCTTTCCGGCTGCGCGCGGCACGAATCGAAACCGCCTCAAACCGCCGCGCGGAATGTTTCGGCGGCCGGGAAGCCCTCCCCCGTGCTCCTCCCCGTAAAGGAGAAGAGGGATACATCGGCCAAACGTCCCCGCTTTCCGGAGCCCCCCTGGACGGTCGCGAAGATGGTGGATGCATTTGGAGCGATCGCCCGGAAGAAGTTCGAGGGGCCGTGCAGGGCGGCGGGGATTCCCTGGCCCCCCGTCCGGCTTACGTTTCTCGCGTTCAAGCGGGAGCGATCGCTGGAGATCTGGGGGGCCGACGGGGGGGGCGCATACCGGAAAATCGGCAGATATCCGATTCTGGCGGCGAGCGGCGGGCCGGGGCCGAAACGGATGGAAGGCGACAGGCAGGTGCCGGAGGGATTCTACACGCTGCCGGAGCTGAACCCCAACAGCAGCCTTCATCTCTCGATCAGGATCGGCTATCCGAATCAGGATGATATCGCCAACGCCGGCATTCTCCGGGACGCGATGGGGGGCGATATCTATCTCCACGGCAAGGCCGCCTCAATCGGATGCATCGCGGTCGGCGATCCGGCGATCGAGGAGATCTTCACGCTGGCCGCGCAGGTGGCGGAGCCGAACAGGAGGATCATCATCTCCCCCGTCGATTTCCGCCGGACACCGAAGCCATCGCTTCCCAGAGAGGAGAAATGGGTGAGCGATCTTTACGGACGGATCAGGCGGGAACTGGCGGCGTTTCCGGTCGCGGGCACGGGCGGCGGAGGCGGCAGGCATCCGTAAAACGTGCTCCGGCACCGTCAAATATCGGGTCCGTCACCGCAAAGAGACTATATTTGCAGCAAACCGTAAACTCTTCTCTATCCGAACAGCCCGAACAATGCCGCTGATAACACCCGATTATTACGACATCGCATCGCTTCTCAGTGAAGAGGAGCGCATGGTCCGCGACACCGTCCGCTCGTTCGTGGATGACGAGGTGCTGCCGATCATCGAGAAGCACTTTCAGGATGCCACATTCCCCATTCATCTGGTAAAGCGTTGCGGCGATCTGGGGATGTTCGGCCCGACGATCCCCGAGGAATATGGCGGCGGCGGGATGAACTCCGTCTGCTACGGCCTGATCTGCCAGGAGCTTGAGCGGGGCGATTCCGCCCTCCGAAGCGCCGTCTCCGTGCAGGGATCGCTGGTGATGTACCCGATATGGCGCTACGCCAACGAGGATCTGAAGCGCAAATGGCTCCCCCGGCTCGCCAGCGGCGACGCGATAGGCTGCTTCGGGCTGACCGAGCCGGACTACGGCTCCAACCCTTCAGGCATGCTCACCAATGCCCGTGAGACCGACAGCGGCTATGTCCTGAACGGCACCAAGATGTGGATCACCAACGGATCGCTTGCCGATGTGGCGGTGGTCTGGGGAAAGCTGGACGGCGTGGTCCGCGGCTTTATCGTGGAGAAGGGGACGCCCGGATTCTCCGCGCCGGAGATGAAGGGGAAGCATTCCCTTCGCGCATCGGTGACAAGCGAGCTGGTGTTGGAGGATTGCGAGATACCGAAAACCCACATCTTCCCCGATATCAAGGGGCTGAAAGGCCCACTCTCCTGTCTGACGCAGGCCCGCTACGGGATAAGCTGGGGGGCGATCGGCGCGGCCATCGCCGTGTTCGAATCGTCGGTGAAATATGCAACCACCCGCATCCAGTTCGACCGGCCGATCGGCGGCTTTCAGCTTGTGCAGGATAAGCTGGTCTGGATGCTCAACGAGATCACCAAGGCGCAGCTTCTGGCCCTCCGCCTGGGAAGGCTGAAGGATGAGGGGACGATGCGCCCGCAGCAGGTTTCGCTCGCCAAGCGCAATAATGTCTGGATGGCGCTTGAATGCGCCCGGATGGCCCGCGATATCCACGGCGCCAACGGCATCCTCGACGAATATCCGATCATGCGCCACGCCGCGAACCTGGAATCGGTGAAGACCTACGAGGGAACGCACGATATCCACACGCTGATCCTCGGCGCGGATATCACCGGCATCGACGCGTATACTTGATCGGTGTATGAACGGATGTGTACGGATCGAGTCGGGGCGGCTCTGAGAGCCGCCCCGACAGAAGACACAGAAAACTCAGAAGACGTCAGATAAACGCAATTCTCACGCAAACGCATCTCCATCAGGTACGGGCGGCTCTGAAAGCCGCCCCGACACCGATCAGAACCGCATGGCACTTTCCGTTCAGATCTCCCGTATCCGCGACGGCTTCGACGACCTCCCCCTCCCCACATACGCAACCGACGGAGCCGCAGGCATGGACCTCCGCGCGGCGATCACCGACCCGATCCTTCTGGAACCGGGGGACCGCGCCTCCGTGCCGACCGGCATTGCCATCGCGCTGCCGGAGGGCTATGAGTGCCAGGTGCGCCCGCGAAGCGGCCTGGCCGCCCGCCAGGGCATCACGATGCTCAACACGCCGGGAACCGTGGATGAGGATTATCGGGGGGAGATTCAGGTGATCGTGATCAATCACGGCCGCGAACCGTTCAGGATATGCCGCGGCGAGCGGATCGCGCAGGCGGTGATCGCGCGCTATGAACGGGTGGTCTGGACCGAAGTGAAAAGCCTGAACGCGACCGGACGTGGCAACGGAGGGTTCGGCAGCACCGGAACGGTATGACGCAAAACAGTCAGTGCTGAGCAACCGCAGGCAGCGGAGCGGCGGACAGGGGTAAACCAGGATCATTATGGCACATACCGAGGATGCTCCGGCACCGGAGGAATCGAAGCTGGAACGAGAAACCGAGCAGCAGGCCGCCGATGCCGCCGCCGGCGCGGCCGACCGGCAGGCGAAACGGCCACACGTCTTCCTGAGAAGAAAACTCGAACCTACCGAACGGCTTGCCCTGATCGGCGGGTTCGGCATGCTCGCCCTGGAACTGGTCACGACGATCACCCCGATCATCAACCCGATCTTCCCGATTGCGGCGCTCATCTTCTTCCTCTACCCGTTTCGCCGCGTCGTCGTCCCCCGCCGGACAATTCAGCTCGGGATCATCATTTATCTGGTCTGGCTCTTTATCAACCTGAGCGGAGCCCTCTTTCCCTTTATCGTCGCCTTTATCGTTGCGTATCTCTGTTCGCCGGTGGTGAGCTTCTTCGCCGAGCGGAAGATTCCCCGATGGGTCACGTCGCTCGGGGTGGTGCTGGTGATCCTGGGGGTCTATACCGTGATCGGCATCTTCCTGATCCCGCAACTGATCGGCCAGTTCGATCAGCTTATCGGGTCGGTGCAGTCCATTTTCAAGGACGCCAATTCGTTTTTCGACCGGAATGCACTGATCAACCGGCTGGCGAGCTACGGCATCCCCAGGAAACAGGCGGCGGATCTGATCACCAACTACGTGGAACCGCAGTTGAAAGCGGTGATCTCCTGGATCTTCGTCAACCTGGGATCGTTCATCAAGAACCTCAATTCGATCCTCGAAGGGGTGATGAATCTGGTGCTGATCCCGATCATCTCCTTCTACCTGCTGATCGATTTCAACCGCATCAGGGTCTTTATCAGAAGCACCCTCCTGCAGGATGATCCCGATTACGTTTACTATATCAAACAGGTTGATGGCATCCTTAGCTCGTACCTTCGTGGAATTCTCCTGACTTCGTCGCTCGTCGGCGGCATGGCGATTGCGACTCTTTCGGCCTTCGGCGTCCCCTATGCCGTGGTCATCGGGATACTGACCGGCGTCTTCAATCTGATCCCGACCGTCGGGATGTTCCTGAATCTCGGGCTGTCGATGGTGATCTACCTCTTCGCCCCGGGGGATTTCTGGAACAACACGCTGATCACGGTCGGCATGGTGGTGGGCCTTCACGCGCTGAACTCCTACCTGATCGAGCCGCGCGTCATCGGCGATCGCGTCGGGCTCCATCCGGTGCTGCTGATCGCATCCCTTTTCATCTTCGCCCATTTCCTCGGGTTTATCGGGCTGATGATCGCCGTTCCAACAACGGCCGTCATGCTCTTCTTCCTGAAGGAATGGTATCGCCGCACGATACGCGACAGGCGGCCGGTCATGGTCGATCCCTCCCCCCCCGGCGACGCAATCGGCGAGATTTCATAATTCAAAGGCTCCCCTGAGTCGATCGTTCACAGACCCTAGCACAGACTACGTTACATGGCTGATTTCCCTGTCGATCCCGAGAATAATCACGGCACGTCTGATGCTTCGGACGCCCTCCCGGAAGAGCTCCATCATGATGCCGGGCTGGAGACGGCCGATATCCCCGCGGTCGATCGCGAACCAAACGATACCGATGGGCTCCTCTCCTCCTCGATGAACCCGGTTGAGCCGGAGTTCGGCGAGATCGGAGATGATGATGATATGAACGACGACGAGCCGGAAGACGACGATGAAATGTCGGACGATGATGACGACGACAGCTTCGGCGATATCCCGGAGCTGGAGGATGACGAGATGGCGGACGGCGATGAAACCGGAAACGAGCCGGGAAATGTGGCCGAGAACTCGGAGCTGGAGATCGATCTCCCCGCCCCGAAATATTCCGGCAAGATATTCCTGATCGGCGTGCCGATCGGCAATAATGACGACATCACCCTCCGCGCGATGCGTACCCTCCAGGCGGTCGATGTGGTGGTCTGCGAGGATTTCAAGACCGCGGCGCGGCTCCTCCGGAATCACAACATCACCAAGAAGCTGATGGAGATGAACGAGCACAACGAGGCATCGGTGTGCGACGAGATCATCGGCATGGTCAAGCGCGGCAAGAAGGTCGGCGTGGTCTCCGATGCCGGGCTCCCCGTGCTGGCCGATCCCGGATCGATCCTCGCCAAAAAGCTCCGGGCCGCATCTATCGAGCCGATCATCATCCCCGGCGTCAGCTCCGTGCTGACCGGCCTGATGGCGAGCGGCTTCAACCTCGAACGCTTCGATTTCGCCGGATTTCTCCCCCGCAAGCCGGAGGAACGTCGCCAGGCGGCCGAGGCGCTCGCCAACCGCCGGCGCACCATCGCCATCCTCGAAACCCCCTACAGGCTCCGCTCGCTCCTGGCCTCCCTCTCCGAGGCGATGCCGGACCGCATGGCGGCAATCGCCATCAACCTGACCACGGCGTTCGAGGCGGTGATCCGCGGAACGCTTATGGAGCTGAACGACAAGTTCGCCCAGAAGCGCTTCAAGGGGGAGTTCGTGCTGGTGCTCGATCAGCTTCCCGATGCGGCGCGCGATACGGTGATCGAACAGCTTGCCGAGGAGCCGGCGATGGCGTTCGATACCGATGAGGATATGGACGACGAGCCGGAGAATATCTTCGACGAAGGATCATCGGAAAGGCCGGCGCCACGCGGCCCGCGCGGTCGTGATGACGAGCGCGGCTGGAGCCCGGTAAAGCGCGGACAGGGAGGCGATCGCCCCTTTACCCGGCGCGACGCCGGTGACCGTGACGAACGTCCCGAACAACGTCCCGAACGGCATGATGATCGTGGCGGTGAGCGTCGCGAAGGCGGTTTCGGCGGCGAACGGCGCGAGGGTGGCTTCGGCGGCGGTCAGCGTCGCGAGGGCGGTTTCAGCGGCGGTGATCGACGTGAAGGAGGCCAGCGACGTGAGGGCGGTTTCGGCGGCGGCGAGCGACGTCCGGGGGGCGGAGGCTTCGGTGGCGGTGAGCGGCGTCCGGGGGGCGATCGCCGGCCAGGCGGTGGTGGCTTCGGCGGCGGTCAGCGTCGCGAGGGCGGTTTCAGCGGCGGCGGTGAACGGCGTCCAGGCGGTGGTGGCTTTGGCGGCGGTCAGCGACGTGAGGGCGGTTTCAGCGGCGGCGAGCGACGCCCGGGAGGCGGAGGTTTTGGCGGCGGTCAACGTCGTGAGGGCGGTTTCAGCGGCGGCGGTGAACGGCGTCCGGGCGGTGGTGGCTTCGGCGGCGGTCAGCGACGTGAGGGCGGTTTCAGCGGCGGCGAGCGACGTCCGGGCGGCGGAGGTTTTGGCGGCGGTCAACGTCGTGAGGGCGGTTTCAGTGGCGGCGGTGAACGGCGTCCAGGCGGTGGAGGCTTCGGCGGCGGTGAACGGCGTCCAGGAGGCGGAGGCGCCGGCGGCGGTGAACGGCGTCCGGGCGGTGGAGGCTTCGGTGGCGGCGAGCGGCGACCAGGCGGCGGTTTCGGCGGTGGTGAGCGTCGCGAAGGCGGCGGTTTCGGTGGTGGCGAGCGGCGACCAGGCGGCGGTGGTTTCGGCGGCGGCGAGCGGCGCCCCGGTGGCGGCGGGTTCAAGCCGAAAGGGGGCCGCGGCGGCAGGCCGGATCGACGGAGCTGAGGGATATCGGCCCGGACATTTCCGGATGGGGCGTGAAAGGCATCGGAACGGAACCGCGCCTGCCCCGTGACCGGAGAAGAACGGCGCGCGTGCTCCCGGAACAGATCGAAGCATGACGACCATGAATGATGAAGGACGGCCGCGTGTGGTGCTCGAAAGCTCATGCGCGGTTGTCCCGTTATCGGCCCGATCGGAGTATCTTGCCGGCGGGTCCACTTCCCTCCATCCAGCATCGGAACGGAATTCTCCAGAGGCGGTGATCAGAGCTTGAAATTATTACAACGCATATTCGGGCGCTCCCTCTCCCCCGCCTGGGAAATCGCTCCAGGGGCCATCATCTGGAAGCTTCAGCCGACCGATGGGGGGATCATCATCGGCGAATCGCGCGATGTGGAGCTGAAGACCCTCTCCCTCTTCGCCATCCGCCCGGCCACCGGCCAGATCCTTTTCAGCGGGCTGACACTCGATGAGCCGTGGTGGATAGCACTGGAGATGACCATCGGCGAGATCGCCATCCTCCATCGATTCCCACGGCCGGACATGCCCAACTCCATCGGGGCGACGGCGATAGACTGCGGAACCGGTCAGGTTCTCTGGAGCAATGACTCCATCAGGGTTCTCTGCGGCATCGAGGAGATCGCCCTGGCGCAGCGCGGCGAGACGTTCGACTGGCACGCGCTGGCGTTGATCGATGCGCGCACCGGGGAAATTCTGGAGGAGATAGGGGATAATGTGGAGCGGGCACAGGCATTCCAACGAACATGCGGCACAATCAGCGGGCTTCGCGGATGGATCAACAGCGGCGAGCTTGAGGATGATGATCTCCGATATTCGATCATCGAGGAGGCGGCGACCAGGCTGCTGAAGGAGCGCCGTGGCCCGCTGGAGGTTGCCGAATACGGCGGATATGTCGTGATCGGCGCGCACGACCGCTCGAAACGATCGCCCGAGGCGATGCTTGCCAACCTGGTGGATGCCCATCTGATCGTGCTGCAGGGGGACCGGCCCGTCGTTCACGAGATCGTAACACGGGATGCCCCGGGCCCGAGCAGCGATATCTTCTTTATCTGGAACGGTATGTTGATCTATATTCGCGATCGCAGGATACTTCTTGGAATCAATCTTACGGAAGGATGACCATGCCGCAGATGGGAGACATCGCCCCTGACTTCTCCGCGCCCGACCAGAATGGCCGGGTTCACCATTTGAAAGACTATCGGGGAAGGAAGATCGTTCTGTATTTCTACCCGAAGGACATGACCAGCGGCTGCACGGCCGAAGCCTGCGACTTCCGCGACAACATGGCCCGCGTAACCGCCAACGGCGCCGTCCTTCTCGGCGTCAGCCCCGATTCGGCGGCCCGGCATGCCAAGTTCGCGACGAAGGAATCGCTGGCATTTCCGCTGCTGGCGGATGTGGATACGGCGATCAGCCAGGCCTACGGCGTCTGGAAGGAAAAATCGATGTACGGCAGAAAATATATGGGGGTGGAACGGACCACATTCATCATCGATGAAGAGGGAACGATCGCAAAGGTCTTTCCGAAGGTGAAGGTGCCGGGGCACGTGGCGGAGGTGATCGATGCGCTCGCTGATTGATACGCACTCCCATATCTACGTGGACCGGTTCGCCGATGACATCGATCAGGTGATCGGGCGGGCACGGGAGGCCGGCGTTGAAACAATCGTGGTTCCCACGACGAAGCCATCGGAGTTCGCGCCGGCGCTGGCGCTGGCCGATCGCTTTCCCGAGGTGAGGGTGGCGGTGGGGGTGCATCCGCATCACGCGCACGAGATAGACGGAGACGATCTTCTGGAGATCGAGCGGCTGGGGACGGAGGGGAAGGCGATTGCCATTGGAGAGATAGGGCTCGATTACTACTATGAGTTCGCCCCGAAGGAGCGCCAGCACGAAATCTTCCGGGACCAGCTTCGGATAGCGAAACGGACCGGCCTGCCCGCGGTGGTTCACAACCGCGAGTCGGACGACGATCTGATGAGGATTATCGAGGAGGAGCAGGATGGCCTGCTCAGGTTCCAGCTCCATTGCTTTTCGAGCAGTGAAGAGGTGCTCCGGCGGGCGATGGATCTTGGAGGGATGGTCTCGTTTACCGGGAACATCACCTATAAGAATTCAACGCTCGACGGGGTTGTCCGCTCCGTCCCGGCCGACAGGTTCATGATCGAGACGGACGCCCCGTATCTTACCCCCGTGCCGTATCGCGGGAAGCGTAATGAGCCGGGCTACGTCAGCCTTGTTGCGGCGAAGATCGCCGAGATACGGGGAGAAACCATTGAGACAATCACATTGATGACAACAGCAAACGCGCAACGTTTTTTCCGGCTCGCTCTCCTGCTCGTCGCACTTCTCGGCGCGGCGGGCGTCAGGGCCATCGCACAGCCAACGTCACCGGCGCCGGTGCGTGAGATAGATACCACGGCAAAACAGGACCCTCCCTTCAACAAGCTGGTCGGCCTTGGCGTGCACTTCGCCTCTTCGTCCTATATCCGGGGCGCCAGCACCGATGCCACGGCAACCGGGTTCGGCATCTGGGGGACGGTGGCGCCGCTTCAGCCGCTCGGCGTGAACTGGCTGCAGATCGACCTTATCTACACGGCGGTCACGGTGGCCGGCAACCCGTTCGACTCCTCGTTTATCGCCACGCGGGCGGCCAACCCGCAGGACGCGGGGATCACCGTGCCGCCGAATCATCATAACACGTTCGATATCAGCATGCGGTTCACCGCGAACCCACGGAAGACGATCACCCTCTACGGCTCGCTTGGCCTTACCTATTTCCATAACCAGTTCGGCATCGACAGCTATCTGATCTCCCGGAACGAGTTCGACAGGAAGAAATATGTGGACTCGGTCGAGAACAACTGGGGGCCGAGCGTCGCGATCGGCGTGACGCTCAACCTGGAGACCCCCTTTGGAACGGTGGCCCCGACGGCTGAATGGCGCTATGGGACGATTCTGGGCGAGCGGCCGCTCCCGCAGCGGAAACAGGAATTCTCGGTGAGCCAGCCCCGCGTCGGCATTCTGCTCTATCCGGATTTCACAAAGCTTTTCTAGGATTCGATATCGGAGCGGGCCACAGCCCATTCCATCGCAGCCCGTTCAGAGCATGGCACACACTCTCATGACCGCAGAACCAATCACCGGACCGCTCAGGGTGATCCGGCACAGCGCCGTAGCCGAGGCGCTCGGCAGAATGCGCCGTCGCGATACATCGACGGTGGAGTTCCGCACGGCGGCCCATCAGATCGCCCGCGCGCTTGCGTACGAGGCGACGAGGAATCTTCCGCTGACCGAATTGGAAGTGGAGACCCCGCTGGAGCGCGTCAGGATCTCCTGCCTCTCCGGAAGGATCGTGGCAACGCCGATCCTGAGGGCGGGGCTTGGAATGCTTCAGGGATTTCTGGACGTGGTCCCGGCCGCAGCCACCGGATATATCGGCCTTCGGCGGAACGAGGAGACCCTCCTCCCCTACGAATACTACCGGAACCTCCCCGATCTGACCGGAGCCCATCTCTTTCTGCTGGACCCGATGCTTGCCACCGGCGGGAGCATCAACGCGGCGCTTGCCGCTCTTCCCCTGGAATCGATCGCAACCATCTCCGTCCTCTCCATCATCGCGGCGCCGGAAGGGGTTGGCGCCGTGGCCGCCGCCTATCCCGATGTCTCGATCTATACCGCGTCGCTGGACCGGATGCTGGATGCCAGCGGCTTTATCCGTCCGGGTCTGGGGGATGCGGGGGACCGTCTGTGCGAGACGTTGTAGAGGCCGGGGGCATGCTGGCGGCTTCGGCGCGTGCGCTCGGGCTGCGCCATGAGACGATCGATGAGATCTTCCGCGATGCCCCGACCGATTTTCAGGTCATCATCTCCTCCACCCTTCCCTTCCGCGTCGACCGATTTGGAATGATCGGCATAACTCTCCTCGGAAGAGTGTATCTTCTGGAACAGGCCCTGGCATATTCCCCCTCCGCATTGATAGCGCTGCTCCGTCATGAGGCCGAACATGTGCGCCAGCAGCGGGAAAAGAGATTTTTCTATATCCGATATATCGCCAGCTGGCTTCGCAATGTTCTGCATGGCGACGCGGGTAAGAATACCGGAACGTTTCGGGCATTTCGTTCGCGCTGGCATGGCGCATACAGGGATATTCCGGCGGAGAAGGAAGCGTATGCAGCGGAGGACCGGGCCCGCGACCTGTTGAACAGGAAATAATTCGTTCCGACGCCTTGAAATAAGGGCTGCTGCTTGGATAGCCCTTACTTAATGGTGATATTTGTGCCGTTTTTCGGGAGGCGATTCACTTCTGCGCGAATCGCTCTTTTGTTTTCTACAACTCCTTTCTCAACCTTCCCGTGTTAGGTGTTCTCTCCAACGACATAGCCGTAGACCTTGGCACAGCCAATACCCTGATCTGGATGAAGGGCAAGGGCATCGTGCTCAACGAGCCTTCGATAGTAGCTTTCGACCGTACAACCAAGAAAATCGTTGCCATCGGGCGTGAAGCCCAGGCGATGATTGGTAAAACTCATAAAGATATCCGCACGATTCGCCCACTTAAGGATGGGGTGATCGCGGATTTCGAGATCGCGGAAGGGATGCTGAGGGCATTCATCCGGAAGATATCCTCCTCCTGGCAGCCATCGCGGAGGATTGTGGTCTGCGTTCCCTCGGGCATCACGGAAGTTGAGAAGCGCGCAGTTCGCGATTCGGCGGAACACGCCGGAGCAAAGGAGGTCCATCTGATCGCGGAGCCGATGGCGGCGGCGATCGGCATCGGCCTGGACGTGGAAGCGCCGGTGGGAAATATGATCATCGATATCGGCGGCGGCACCACGGAGATCGCCGTGATCGCGCTGGCCGGCATCGTCAACGACGAATCGATCAGGATTGCCGGCGACGAGATGACCAACGCCATCCTCCAGTTTTTCAAGAAGAATCACAACATCCTTATCGGCGAGCCGACGGCGCAGGGGATCAAGCACGAGGTTGGAGCGGCGATGCCGCTGGACGAAGAGGTGCAGGTCGAGGTGCGCGGTCGCGATCTGGTGGCCGGCGTTCCAAGAATGACCACCGTCACCAGCTCCGAAATCCGTGAGGCGCTCTCCGAGCCGATCCTCGCCATCGTGGACGCGGTGAAGCTCTCGCTGGAACGGACCCCGCCGGAACTCTCGGCCGATATCCTCGATCGTGGCATCATGCTCACCGGTGGCGGGGCGCTGCTCCGCGGCCTGGATGAGCGCCTCCGTCGCGAGACATCGCTCCCGGTCTTCGTCGCCGAGGACCCGCTGACGGCGGTTGTCCGCGGCACCGGAAAGGTTCTGGAGAACCTGAATCAATATTCCCAGGTGCTGATCAAGAGCAGGCGGTATTGAGTTCCATCCATCCGGCCGGCTCGTGCGTTCCATCGGTGAACCGGCCCGCCGGCACCTGGACTCCCGATACCGTGCATCATGAATACTGCCTTCTGACGTAGACCTCCATGCGGCGTATCGCTGAGCTTTTTCTCCGCTATAAGGAATATGCCACCGCGCTGGGGCTGATCATCATCTCGCTGTTGATGATCTCGGCCAGCAGCAACTCACAGCTACGCTCGTTCCGGACGATATCGGTCGGCGTGGTCGCCGGCGTTCAATCGGCGCTGAGCTGGCTCCCCAACCCTTTCTCGCTCCAGACCGAAAACCACGCGCTCCGCCAGTTGAACAAGGATCTCTCCCTTCAGGCAATGCAGCTCCGCGATGCCGGCATCAAGCTGGAAAAGCTGCGCGCGATGCTGGAATTCAAACAGCATGTGCCGCTCAAGCTGGTCTCCGCCGAAGTCATCGGCAAGACCACCATCCAGTTGCGTAACTACGCCACGCTCAACGTGGGAGCAAAGGATGGCGTCAAGGAAGGCATGCCGGTGATCACCGAGCGGGGCCTGGTGGGTCGCGTGATCGGCATGAACAACGATTACACCGTGGTGCAGCTGCTGCTGAATCGCGATACGCGCGTGGCCGCGAAAACCACCATGGGGCGGAACGACGGGTTGATCGCCTGGGACGGCGCATCCTCCCTCACGCTCAGAAATATTCCAACGGTCCAGCCGCAGAAGATCGGCGACACCGTTGTCACCTCCAACTACTCCTCGCTCTATCCCGAGAACATCGTGATCGGCACGGTGACGGAGATCAGCCCCGAGCAGGGGACGCTCTTCTTCAAGATCAAGGTGACGCCGGCGGTGAACTTCGCGACGCTTGAAGAGGCGTTCGTGGTCCTCTACTCCCCCGATCAGTCACGGCTGGATCTGGAGAAGAAGTTCACGGAGCCGGAACAACCGCAGACGCATCGGGGCAAGAAGCGATGATCGCGTATATGAACCTCCTCTGGTACGCGATCGCCGCGTTGATCCTTCTGCTGGTGCAGCTCAACCTGGGCTACATCGCGGTGGAGAATATCACACCCGATCTTCTGGTGATCCTGACGGTCTTTATCGCGATTCGCGAGGGACAGTTCACCGGGCTGGTGGCGGGATTTCTGATCGGGCTTTCATTCGATCTGATCTCCAGCGATATCGTGGGCACCAACGCGCTCTCGAAAATGCTGGCCGGCTTTATCGCCGGATATTTCTTCGATGAGAAGCGGAACATTCAGGATTCGGTGGGAAATTTCAGGTTCCTCGGCATCGTCGTGATCTCGGCGCTGGTGCACAACATCATCTACTATTTCTTCTACGTCCAGCCGACCGATCTCTCGTTTGCCAGATTCTTCCTCCGGAGCGGCATCGCGGCCGCACTCTACACGGCCGTGATAGCCACGCTGGTGATGCTGGTGTCCGCGCGAAAACAGCGATGGTGATGTCCCCCTGAACGGACCCGGATTCTGTACCGGGTCCGCGCCGAACACCCGGCAACCTCTATGACGCCGGCGAGGATGATCCGCCACTCTCTCCCGATCCGCCCGAGGGCTTTGATTCCCCTGATGGTTTGGATTCCCCGGCCGGTTTGGGTTCCCCTGATGGTTTCGTCCCCCCGGCCCCCCCTTCTTTCTTACGGACATAATCGGTCTCGTAGAATCCCTCCCCCTTGAACACCAGCCCCGCGCCACCGCTCACCCGCCTGACCACATCACCGGTTCCCTTCTTCGACTCGTCCACCAGAGCGCACAGATCCTGCGGGCAATGTTCGAGAGCATCGGACATGATGGACTGGAAATATTCGAAGCGATGACCGCAGGTTTTGCACTGATAGTCGTACGTAGGCATGTGTTGATTGACGAATGATATTGAGAGCGACCTGTGCATGGGGCGATGCCCCGCGCACCGGGAACTGCGCCCGTCCGGGGCTTAAAGAAAGAAGATGCCAAGGCAGAATTTACCTTGAGCCCCAACGGGGCGCCATAGCTTCTGCGTGGGGTACAACCCCATGCAGAATGACCTGCTAGAACGCGTGCCCGATGCCGAAATGTACCACAAGCGATGGAAAGAACGGCCGGTTCGTGATCCACCGGGTTCTCCCCTCCAGCCCGAATGTGACGGGGTCGTAGATCGGTATGCCGGCGCCGATGCGGATTGGCCCGATCGGCGTATCGTATCCCAACCCCAGCCCGACATCCAGGCCGATGTTCGACCAGATGTAATCGAGCGAGACGCGACGGATATCCTCCCGATCGCGAAAGAAGGCGTTCCCGGCGTCCGCGAACCCGACGAGCACAAGCTGGTTCAACTGATGGCCGAGCGACGAGCTGTTCGGAAGATCGAACGGATGATAGCGGAACTCGGCGCTGATCTCCAGAAGGCCAAGCCCGCCAAGCAGGCGACGGTTCTCATCGACGATCGATTTGATGATCGGATCGGCGCAGCTCGCGGTGGCGGAATCGGCCACCTCCGGCGAGCGGGTTGCCAGCATGTCGCCGGCGGCCCAGCCACGAAGGCTGCTTGCCCCACCGGCTGAAAATCTGCTGCTGATCGGCGTCAGCGGAAGCGCCCCGACCTCCCATACCATGCCGATATGCCCCCGGTACGCAAACACCAGACGATCGTTCATCGGAATGAACTTCCTGTAGTGAATCTCCCCCTTCAGAAACCCGCCGGATAAACCACCCGTCACCCCGAACTCCGCGCGCCCGTCGATCAGGTTGCCGCTCGTCGGTGAGAAGTAGTCATCGCGATGATCGCCGATCGCCGAGAGATCCAGAATATAGGTCCACTTGAGCTTGTTGAACTGCTCGCGCGCCTTGGCATCTCCCGGCGCCAGGAGCGACGGGTCATCCCCCTGAAGCACCTGAAGACGGTAGACATTATCGATCAGCGTCCGCTCGATCGCATTCTGAAGCTGCGTCGTGTCGCAGCCGGCCGGAAGGCTCGCGGCGGAGTCCTGCACCCGCAACCTCGCAAGCTGCCTGATGTACGGGCCGATCGTATAGTACTTGGTGAAGGAGGGAAGCGTTATCCGTAAGGAAAGGAGATTGAACAGCGTATAGCGGGGGAGACGGTAGGCCAGCTCGAAGACGCCCGCCGCGTGAAGCGATCGGAGCGTGACATCGTTCTTGCCGGAGATGTTGTCCCGCAGACGATCCACCACATTGAAATCGCCGCTCCCCGAGGCAAGAAGGCTGAGCCGTTTGCCGCCGATGAACGGAACCCAGGGCGCCGAGGGGAAATAATATGACGCGGCCACCCCTCCCTGCGATTCGGTAAGCGGATACTGCGTTGCAAGGCTTCGAAGCGGCGTAAGGAAGCGACCTGAAACGCTTGCCCGCTGCGCCTTCCCGAAGAGGTTGTAGAGTATATACTCGGATGTGATGCCCAGGTTCGGGACATACTCGCTGAAACGCTTCTCCAGAGAGAACTCGGGGGAGGTGCGGAAATCGTGAAGGGCCCTGAGCCGCGTGTTGATATTGAGGCCGAGGATGCTGTCGGTGGTAAGCGCGCGAACGGTATCGATGCTGACGATATCGAACGTCCCCAGCTCGTAGAGGTTCGCCACGGTCTGGTCGATCAGCTCCTTGTTGTACCATTCCCCCTCGTTGTACTCCCGCTGGTCCAGCACCAGCGCGCTATCCACCTGCTGCTCCTTCGATACCGTGTCGGGAGTGTAGATCGTCTGCCCCACGCGATACCGCGTGCCGGGATAGATAAACACCAGCGCGGAATCGAACGGCTCGGCGACGAATGGCTTGCGCGCCGTCAGCAGCGTCGGCGTGGTCCAGGCCGCGAATGCATAGCCGCTGTTCTTGAGCGACCCCACGATTCTGTCGCTTTCGGCGAGGAGATCATCCTTCGAAAACCCGCGTCCAAGATCGAGGATCTGCGGGTGGATCAGATCGCTTGTGATCTCCTCGGGGACATCCTCCAGCCCGAAATAATGAACGCCGTTGATCGCGTAGCGCGGGTTCTCCTGGATGATATAGCGGATGATCGATGTGTTGCGGGCCGTATCGAGCAGGAGGCGAAACCGGATGTGGGCATCGTGATAGCCGAAGTCATTGTAGAGGCCGAGCATCCGCGCGGTATCGGCGGCGGCGGTGGTCAGGTTGAGATAGCGGACTTCCCCGCCAAGGCTGTCGATGGTCCGTTGAACCTCGGCGCTGTCCGCGGTGGAAGCAAACTCGGTGATCACCGAGCCGATAAGCGAAAAGAAGCGCTTGATGAGGGGGATCTTGGTGGGATGCGTCTCCATGACGGTCAGGAGCTGCTCGTCGGTCAGCTTGTCGTTCCCCTCGAACTCCACGGCGACCAGAATCGGATGAACGGCGATCGGCAACGGAGGCCGGGATGCAACCGGCCCATCCCCCGGCGACTGCGCCACCACGGTTGACCGGGCCGCAAGCGTCAGGGCAAGCGGAAGCAATCCCCGCAGGAGCCACCAGACGATCGAACTGTACGGTCTACCGAAAATGTTCATCATCCACCGATGGGTATATCCAAGTTCCCCGGCGGGGCGATGCCCCGGAAGGCTTGAAGCTCTTAACAGCATGAACTGCCGGCCCGCTTGTCGATGCCCTTCAGGGGCACACGGTTAAGGGCTCTTATGGAAAGGCCCCGCGGATCGAGATGCCGGAGGCACACGGGGTCGGAAACAATACAGGCCATCCAATTGCATGCCTGGGAACAATCATCCCGTTATCGCCGGACATCCTGACTCCGAAGACCGGGACCGCTGGCGAGCCATCGCGAGGAGACCGGAACACAAAGCGCGGCACGCCCGCCGGAAGGAATAGGAGAAGCGACAAGGCGGAAATAAAGATGGGGAAGCCTGCCTTCCACTCAACGAAGGCAGGGGACTTCCCCTAAGGATCTGCATCTATTCGATACGTCACGATCGGATCGGGACGATCAATAATCTTCCGAATCCTCTTCGAAGAAGAGATCATCGTGGTTCATGGCCTCCGGCCAGATATCCTCGATGCTTTCATACACTTCATCTTCCTCGTCGTTCAACTCCTGTAGATTCTCGATCACCTGGAGCGGAGCCCCCGTGCGGTTCGCAAAATCGAGCAGCTCTTCCTTCGTTGCCGGCCAGGGCGCGTCCTCCAGATAGGAGGCAAGTTCAGGTGTCCACAGCATGGGTCTCGTACTCCTGTGTTAGGTTGGAAACATTGGAACAATCTCACGTTGGTTCCCGAACGACCTTTCCGAAACAACGTTCACCGACAGGAAACGGTCTCCAGAGGGGCTACGCTTGTGCTTCAGGTCATTATAACAATAACTGAGCCAGCCCGGCAGGAGATCGCCGCCATCGGCGCGCATGGAGCTCCCCAACTCCGGGCGAGACGCGCTCGGCGCTCCCAACGTGAATGGGGCGCGAAGTTATACATCTTTCATTCAAACGCAAGACTTCACCGGGGTGAAATTTTGTGATGCCTCCTCACCACCGATCCGGCTCCGGGGACGTATATCGCGCCACCCTATTGGTTCCGCCATATCGAAAACGGAAGCCCGGCGAACGCGGGTCACGCGCCATCGTAGCGCTGCCTGATGTTGGGGATCAGATATTCATCGAACGCCCTCGCGAAATCGTACGACGGATTCCAGCCCCAGTCGGCACGGGCGCGGGAGTCATCCACATCGGCCGGCCAGGTGTCCAGAATCCCCTGACGCTGCCGGTCGTTCTCGTACGTGATCCGGGCATCGGGAAACGCGGCCAGCGTCTTGGCCTTGATCTCCTCGGCGGACGGGGAAAAGGAGCCGACATTATAGACGGTGGTGCTCAGGTTCTCGAACGGCGCATTGAACAGGCCGAGCAGAGCATCGATGGCGTCCGGCATCGCCATAAACGGAATGCGGGTATCGGGCCGGGCGAAGCAGGCGTACTCCTCCCCCTTTGCTGCCGCGTGGAGCATCTCCGGCGCGTAATCGCTGGTCCCCCCCGATGGGACGGTGAACGCACTGATAAGCCCCGGAAAGCGGAGCGAACGGAAATCGACATGGAACCCGTCGCGATCGGCGGCAAGCTGACGATAATGATGCGTGTAGTACCGGCCCAGATGCTCGCATGAGAGCTTGTTGATGCCGTACATCGTGGTCGGGACCAGGAAATCACCCTCCGCCACTGTATCGGCCGTGGCCTTGGTTGCCACGTCCGGCAGGCCGTAGACGGCGATCGAGCTGGGGAAGATGAACTTCACGTTCGAGCCGGAGTTCCGCGCCTCGCCGACGGCGAACTTGAGCAGGTTGAGCGTCCCCTGGACGTTGATCTCATGGGCCGTTTCCGGGATAAACTCACCGCGCGTGGAGAGCATGGCGGCAAGATGGAAGATCCCGGCGATCTGATATTCCGAGGCGATCCGCTCCAGAAGATTGGTGTCGAGGATGGTGCCAACGACCGTATGGGCGCACAGCGCGGCCAGCTCCGGGTCCATCGGCCTCAGGTCGAGCGCGAGGATGCTGTACGTTCCCTCCTCGGCAAGCCGCTGAATCAGACCATGACCAATCTCTCCGCCCGCGCCGGAGATCATCAAAACAGGTTTGCGAATCATAGGATGTTGTCTGTAACGGCCGATCGGCATTCCCGATCGGATAATAATGATTTATTGCGCGCTCGGGGCAGCGCCCCGAGCAGCAGGGATTGCGCCCCTCCGGGGCTCGAGAGGATTCTCCGCCAACGGCCGCGGATAACGTCCTTCAACAGTCTGCTACCGGACTTCGAAGCGCTCGAACCGTTCCTCCGCAAGCTCCTCCACGATCACCCTGTCCACGCGAGCGCCGCCGGGGCCGATCCCGACCTGCTCTCTGAACGCGTCAAGGTTCTCCGTCCGTCCGGACGCGACGATCTCCACATCCCCGCCGGGGATGTTTCGCACCCATCCGGTGATGTCGAACGCCTCGGCGATTCTGGTAGCGAAGTACCGGAAACCGACCCCCTGCACGCGACCACGGGCGATATATTTTCTGGTTGCCATAACGAGCCGGCAAATATCACACATCGGAGGCGGAAGGCAAAAAAGTAACCGCGGCGGGCACGATTTCTCACGCGACCCGGAACGGCGCGGGGGTTGGGTCGCCGGATTTCCCCCTTGCGTTCACCGGCGCGTGGCGATCCACTCGTTCAACAGCGCCAGATAGTTCTCCACCCCCATCTTCTCGGGAACGTCGGTATGGACGGCGCCCGGCACCGGCACCAGCCGCTTCGGCTCGTTCGCGTTCCGGAAGACGACCAGACCGTTGTCCCGGTAGCGGACGAAATCATCATCCTCCCCCTGCATCAGCAGCAGCGGCGCATGAACCCCGGCGATCGCGGCGGCGTTGTCGAACGTGCCGTCGGTCAGCCATCGCGGGGGGAGATCCAGCCCGGAGGAGGATTGCGTCAGGGAGTTGGCCGAGGCAAACGGCGATTCGGCGATCAGCGTCAGCGGCGTGATCTTCTCGGCGGCGAGATGAATGGAGACGACATTGCCGAGCGAATATCCGTAGAGAATGAGCGAGTCGGCAAGCACCCCCTTCGTCCGCGTCAGGTAATCGAGCGCCGCCTCCCCATCGGCGTACAGCCCCTCCTCCGATGATGTCCCCTCGGACATCCCGAACCCGCGATAATCGAAAATGAGGACGTTGACGCCAAGCCGGTGAAGGTACATCACCCGGTCCCAGTAGTTATCGATATTATGCTTGTTCCCGTGGCAGTAGAGCATTGTAAGGCCGGGCCGCCCGCCGCCGGAACGAACCCAGTAACCGTAGATCCGGTTGCCACCGCTCATGACGCTCATCGGCTCGACAAGCGAATCGGGAATCGTATTTCCGGGCAGCGAATAATGATCGAGTTTCTTGGTGTTGAAGAGAAATCCATCCATCTCCATGCAGCCGGAGACCATCAGCAACAGCAGTGGAACAACGAGGAGATAATTATTTCGCATTGATAAGCATCGAATTACATCGCTGAAGAATTACGGGAATATCCGGCGCGATATTCCCGGAGACCGGAACGGCATCGATATGCGGCCGATATCATTATCACCGCATCTATCCGACGATATTCCGAAACGCCGAAAGAATTGCCGCATAATCGCTGGCGAGGATAAAATCATTATATCCATCCCCGAAATGATTTCGGAATTTCGCCATCGCCTCGCCGATCGCCCTTCCCTCCATCCCGAACTCCTCGATAAGATGCCGTCCGTTGAAGCGGGCCGCCACCTCCTTCCGCACGCGATGCTCCGCCTCCAGCTTGGCGATCTCCGCGCCCAGATGTGATTCCGGAAATGCCCGCTCCACCATCGCTATCGTTTCCCGGTGCGTTGGACGCGGAAAATCCGGCACAGCCTCTCCCCGCAGCCATTCATCGAACAACTGGACATTGGCCCGCTTGTTATCCCTGATTTTGACATCGTTCGACATATATTTCGGATCGCAGCACTCCCTCGAAAATTTTTCGGACGAAGCGATATATCGGAAGACATCATCCATCGTTGAGAAACCGCCGCGATGGCGATCATAATCATATCCCATCATCGCAAAAATGCGGGAGACATCCCTGCTGATGAAAATATCATCCAGCCGCACCGATGTTCCCTCGGCAAAAAGCGGATAGAAAAGGCCGCGTGGCGACCATTTCAAATGCCAGAAGCGATAGATACGGCCGGTAAGCACCGATAGATCGTTGTAGGAATACCAGGCGATGGCGATATCGCGATCTTCCGGCCGGCATACCACCAGATCCACCTGAAGATCATCGAAATTGAAGCTCCAGACATCGCCATTACGGATTATCTCGGCGGCATTGAAGTCCTCCGTCAGCGCGTTTCGCAGATCGCGGGCAAATGCATCGGCGTCCGGTGGGAACACCAGCAGATCCAGATCGCCGTGCGTTTCCTTGGCGGAAAACCATTGCACCGGCCGCGCGCCGATCCCTGGGAAACGCGCCTCCAGCCGTTCCCGCGCCAGATCGATGGCACGTTCCAGCTCCGCCGTGGTATGGCGTCGCGTCGCAACGGTCTTTAATGCCCTGCCGCCCATAATCCCGATGGAATTCAGAAAGATTGTTCGAAAAGACCTTCGTTTCGCGACCCGGAAGTTCGCTCCGTCCGGGGATGGTCACGTTGCCGCGCCCCGGAGGGGAAAATATTACCGGCAGACTTGCGTGTTATCGACGGGCTCGGTAAGTTCGTTTGTCTTACCTCGACTTCCGTCCCCCAAAGAAATTACGTTTCCTGCTATTAGGACGCTCTCGTCTAGACCGCGAGGCCCGGCATCCTATAAGTAGGCATGAAGCCTCCGCTGCCTTGAGTATGCGGAGGCTTTACTGTTCCCGCTTCCCGCCGCTATCGCAGTTCCCACTCGAAGGACACGAACGGCGCAATGGCCCCATATCCGCCGGGATGGGAATATTCCGTCGCGAGCTGGTCCGATCTGACATTGACGGCCTGCCACCGAAGCTCGGTATAGAGCCGCGTCCTCTCCCCCAGACTCCAGCGATACCCGACGGTCGGTGAGAGGATAACGCGAACCGAAGCAGTGTCGTACGTCTGGCGGGTAAGGGGGATCGTGAGATCGAGCCCGGTGAAGATCAGCCCCCCGCCAAGGCGCCAGGCAGCGGTCGATGTCAACGTCGGCACGATACGGAAGCGGTCATCGATATCCCTCTTCAGGCTGGCAAACGCCGTCAGGCGCGCGCCGAGAGCGAGCGTTGGAACCGGGCCGGCGTTCATCAACGGATACCATGTGGCCCCCGCGTCGATTCCGGCAACGCTGTAGGCAAGCGACAGCAGATGGAGATCCCCGCTGATATCGAGCCGGTCATCCACACCGTAGTTCGCGCCGACGGTCAGATATGGAACCGGTATATGTGTCCCGAACGCCGCGACGATCGGCCCTCCCAGACCCGCATTCAGATCCAGGTTCCCCTTCCCCACCGGCTCCAGCGCGGTATGCGCCGCGCAGCCGGCCACCACGATCGACATCATGGCAATGGCGAAAAGACGAGAGGAGAAGATCGTTTCCAATAGCGTAGGGGATTGGGCTGATATGGGGCTATCGCACGGAATATCCGTTGACGAAGAACCGGGTGGCCGGGAACGTGGGCAGCGTCTTGGTATCGGTTGGCGATCCCTTGACAAGGCCGCCATTGTCGGGAAGGTTGCGCGGCGTTGCAAAGATCTCCGCCTCGAAATGCGAGCCGACCGAGAGCCCCGGATAGTTCTCTTTCAGCTTTGGATAGAGCGCGGCGGTCTGCCCCAGCGTATAGGTGAAGGTCATCGCCACGGACTCCCCCATCACCGGAAGCGGCCCGCGTATCACGCCGCCGCGGATGATCGAATCAATATGCACGGTGGCCTCGCACGGCGCGCGCGAACAGGGGGTGTTCGGCAGATCCGATTTCGGCATCGGATTGATGGCGGTGATGGTCCCGACGATCAGCACGGAGTTCGGCTCGCGCTGATGGACGGGGGATTTCACCGCCGTGGTCTCGCGCGCGACGATGCTGTCCCCGGCGGAACCGTTGGTGTGGGGCGTGGAGCAGGCACAGAACGCAAGGGAAGCGAGGAGAACCGCAAGGAAGAGAGACTTCATGGAAATGGAAATAGTCCGCAATGATCTTGTCATCTGTCATTGTCGGGGGACGTTTCAAACGTCCCCCCAACGTCCCCGACATCCAGCGATGGCTTCTTCTGGCACAATTCCACCAGCACGCCATTGAAGCTCGACGGATGCACGAACGCGATCAGCATATCGTGCGCTCCCTCGGTGGGCGTTTCGTTGATCAGGCGGACGCCGGCGGCTCTGAGCCGGTCCAGCTCCGCGGCCACATCATCCACCTCGAACGCGATATGGTGGATTCCCTCCCCCCGTTTGGCGATGAACTTCGCGATCGGCGATGCCTCATCGGTTGGCGAGGTAAGCTCTATCACGGCATCGCCCACCGGATACGAGGCGATATCCACCCGCTGCTCCGCCACCGTCTCGCGATGCGGATGATCGTTCCCGAACAGCGCCGAATAGCGCGCCACCGCCTCCTCCAGCGAGCCCACCGCTATGCCGATGTGTGATACCTTCATCGATTGAAACCCGAAAAGTGGAAAGCCGTTGATCGATCGCCCGGCTCGAATATTCAGAAAAACCGTTCAGCACTCCCCGGCCGGCTGGCTCCGCCGCACGAATTCACGATCGACATGCGCCAGTTGATCCACCGTGTTGATCCCCTGCACTTCTCCGAAATCGGCGGAGGTCCAGGCGGCGATCGGGCGCCCCTGATCGCGGAACCAGCCGAAGACATCGGTGAGATAGTATTCGCGCTGGGCGTTGTCGTTGCGGAGCTGGCCGAGCGCTTCGAGAAGGTCGAGCGAGCGGAAGACGTAGATGCCGGAGTTTATCTCATCAACCGCCCGCTCTCCCTCACTTGCGTCCTTCTGCTCCACGATGCGCGCAACCGATGCATCATCGTTTCTGATGATCCGCCCGTATCCCGACGGATCGGGGGCGATCACCGTAAGCACCGTGGCGACCGCGCCGGTGGCATGGTGGTGGGCGCGGAGGGCGAGAATCGTCTCGGCGCCGAGCAGGGGAACATCCCCCGAGAGGATCATCACATCGCCATCGAAGCCCTCCAGCAGCGGCGCCGCCTGCATCACGGCATGGCCGGTGCCAAGCTGCTCCACCTGCTCCGCGAACTCCACGGCGCCGGGGAACGCGCCGCTCAGGTATTCCCGTACCGACTCCCTGTTATGGCCGATGATCGCGATCACCGGCGCGGCATGGCACTCCAGCGAGCGGGCCACCACGTGATAAATCATCGGCACGCCGCCGACCGGGAACATCACCTTCGCCATCGACGGGTTGTTCATCCGGGTTCCCCTGCCGGCCGCCATGATCACCGCCGCGAGTTGCTGTTGCTTCATACTATCGATATTGATTGATCGGAATCCACGAAAATACGGAAGTGATCGATTTCCCCATCATCCATGGCTCCATCCCCCTCCGCGGGGTTGTAAACGACACGAGCCCTCACCGGCTCCGGTAAAGGCTCGCGAAAAAATTTCATGATCGTATCTCGCTCAGACGGTTACATACCGCTGGCCGGCAAGCTGCTCGTGGCTTTTGGAGACAATCCGGTTGTTCCGGTCCACATGCACCACGGTCGGCTTGTAGGTGCGGGCCTCCTCATCGCTCAACTCCGTATAGCTGATGATGATGATCTGATCCCCCACGGCTCCCTTGCGGGCGGCGGCGCCGTTCAGGCAGATCACCCCGCTCCCCGGCTCTCCTGCAATCAGGTAGGTCTCGAAGCGCTCGCCATTGTTGTTGTTCACCACGGCGACCTTCTCATAGGGAAGAAGATCGGCCGCTTCGAGGAGATCGGAATCGACCGTCAGGCTCCCCTCGTAGTTGAGTTCCGCCTGCGTTATGAACGCGCGATGGATCTTCGATTTGAACATGAAACGGGTCATCGGCTGGCTCGGAGTAGTTATCCAGGTGATACGATTACGATGTCGAGGGCATTCCCGGCGCGAACCGGGCATCGCTCAGGGCATCGAGTCCGTTGCCGGACACACGGTTATGGACCCTAAATTCGGCCCCCGGCAAAGACGAAAAAAGTAAGTGTTGATTGCAGCCGGCTTACCCCTCCACGGCGCTCATCACCATGTTATCGATCAACCGGGTCCGCCCCACCCTTCCGGCGAAGATGCCGAGCAGCTCGCCGCCATCCACGCCATGCTCGAACGTGCGCGGGTCGATGATGTCGGCGTAATCAAGCACGATCACCGGCGAAAGCGTCGCGCGCAGCAGATGCTCGGCCTCATCGACCGGAACTCCGCCGGCGATGGCATCGCGGGCGGCACCGAGGGCACGGGAGATGGAGAGCGACTCCTCCCGCTCCTCCGGCGAGAGGTAGACATTCCGCGAGCTCATCGCCAGCCCGTCCGGCTCCCGCACCGTATCCTCCACGATCAGCCGGACGCCGTAGCTCAGATCGCGAATCACCTGCCGGATCACCGCGACCTGCTGGGCATCCTTCCGCCCGAAGACGGCAACATCGGGATTCATGATGTTGAAGAACTTCGCCACGATCGTCGCAACGCCACGGAAATGCGTAGGACGGAAGGCCCCCTCGTACTTCAGGGCAAGCCCCTCCACCGTGACATAGCTGGCAAATCCATCGGGATAGATCTCATCGTGCCGCGGGAGATAGAGGATATCGCATCCGGCCTCCTCCAGCTTCCGCCGGTCCCCGTCGGGATCGCGAGGATAGGTGGAGAGATCCTCCCCGGCGGCGAACTGCGTCGGGTTGACGAAGATCGTGGCGATCACCACATCCGCGGCGCGCCGCGCCCGGTTCACCAGGGTAAGATGCCCGTCGTGGAGATATCCCATCGTCGGCACCAGCCCTATCCGCTTCCCCTCACGCCGGAGGGCGTCGCACATCAGGCGGATCTCCGCCATGCTCTCGATCAGCTTCATCGATGGAGAATCCGTGGTTGGTAATCCGCCGGAGAGGGTCACAGGATTCGCTTCCCCATCGCCGACGCCACCAGATCGGCGGCGAAGAGCGCCCCCTTGTTCATGTCGTCGAGGATCGGGTTAACCTCGGCCACCTCCAGCGATCCAAGCCCGCCGCGCTCCGCGATCATCTCCATGATCAGATGCGCCTCGCGGTAGGTAAGCCCCCCCGGCACCGGCGTTCCAACCCCCATCGCCACGCTCGGATCAACGCTGTCGAGATCGAACGAGACGTGGATATGATCGGTCCGCGCGCGGAGGTAATCGAGCGATTCCTCCATCACGCGATGGATGCCCAGGCGGTCGATATCGGTCATCGTATAGGTGGTCACCCCCTGCTCGCGAATGATCTTCCGCTCCCCTTCATCCACCGACCGGAGGCCGATCATCACGATGTTGGTGGGATCGAGCTTTCTGAACGACCCGCCGACCGCCGAAAGCTCAGGCGCGCCGATGCCGATCGAGGCAGCCACAGGCATGCCGTGAATGTTGCCCGATGGGGATGTTCCCGGAACGTTGATATCGGAGTGGGCATCGATCCAGATCACCCCCAGCCGCTTCTTCGCATCCCGGCAGTAGCCGGCCACGCCGGCGATGGTGCCGATCGCCATCGAGTGATCGCCGCCGAGGACGAGGGGAAACTCCCCATCCTTCAGCACCCGCTTCACTTTCCGGGCAAGCCGTTCGCACGCGTGGGCGATCTCCGGCAGATACTTCAGATGGGGATCAAGGATCTTCAGCACCTCCGGCACCTGCACCTCGATATCACCCTCGTCGATCACCGTATAGCCAAGCGCCCTCAGCTTCTCGTCGATATCGGCAATGCGGAGCGCCGATGGCCCCATGTCCACCCCGCGCCGGTCGGCGCCGAGATCCATCGGAAAACCGACGATATGGATATTCTGGCGCCTGGCATCCTGATGTTTGGATGGTGCGCGACCGACCTTCCTGGCTCCCTGCTCCTTCTGCATAAACTCTCGATTGGTTGAACGGAAATCCACCGGCTATGCTTCGAAAAGCTCGGTGGCGGGCTCGGTCTTCGTCGCCGGAACCCGCAATGGCGGGATCGGCATCAGCGAGATGAGCCGTGAAAGCGTGTCGCGCAGCTCCTTGCGGTGAACGATATGGTCCACAAAGCCATGTTCGAGCTGGAACTCCGAGCGCTGAAATCCCTCGGGGAGCTTCTTCTTGGTCATCTGCTCGATCACCCGAGGCCCGGCAAACCCGATAAGCGCCTTCGGCTCGGCGAGGATCACATCGCCAAGCATCGCGAACGAGGCCGTGACGCCGCCGGTGGTGGGATCGGTGAGGACCACGATGTAGGGGATGCGCTCCTCGGCCAGCAGCGCAAGCTGGACGGAGGTTTTCGCCATCTGCATCAGGGAGATCGCCGCCTCCATCATCCGCGCCCCGCCCGATGCGGTAATCGCCACCAGCGGTATCCTCTGGTGGCGCGCAAGGTCGACGGCACGCGCGAACTTCTCCCCCACCACCGAGCCCATCGACCCGCCGATAAAGCTGAAGTCCATGATCGCCATCGCCAGCCCCGCCCCGTTGATCGCGCCGGTGCCTATCCTGATGGCATCGTTCAGGCCCGTTCGCCGCCGTCCCTGCTCCACGCGCGTCTTGTACGGCTTCTCATCCACGAACTCCAGCGGGTCGGTGGAGATAAGGTCGGCCGCGCTCTCGGCAAACGAGTCGGGATCGAGGAGGAGGGTGATATACTCGTCGGAGCCTATCCTGAAGTGATGATTGCACTTCGGGCAGGTGAAGAAGTTCTCTTCGAGATCCCGTTTATAGATCAGCTCACCGCAGTCGCCGCACTTTGCCCAGAGGCCGTCCGGCATGTCGCGTCCCTGCTGATCCTCGATATTCTTTTTCGTACGATTGAACCAGGCCATATGTCGATCCGGAAATGATAGTCGGAATGAAGCCGATCGGTTGCGCTCCATGTTCTCGATACGGAAACCGCATTCGCGGCGCGAAGAACGCCGGGAACGTTATCGCCCTCCCTTCTTCCCCTTCTTCGGGGTCAGCACGGGGGTGTAATCGCTAATATACAACGGCCGGATATCCTCGGCGGTCGATCCCACTCCCCGATAGCTGAGATAAAGCCCCAGCCGCCCGATGGCCGCCGCCGTCAACCGCTCGGAATCGACGGCGATGTTGTCGCTGCATGACGCGTCGATCAACGATGCGCCCGGCCCGGCGGCGAAGACATTCTCATCGAGAAGAGGGGGAATCTGGCTGGCCGGGATCGTCTTCGTCTCGGTCAGACGATTGAACTCCGGCGTGATCTCGTACAGCCCCGCGTAGAGCCCGCCGCGCCCCGCCGAAATCAGGGAGATCACGCGCGACCGATGGCTGACGTTCCCGAGATATCGAACATCGAACGCGATGGCGTCCAGCGTCGGAACCGGGATGATCGCGGCGCCGGTTGCCAGCGACGCGCCGATGGCGAAGCTCATGCCGATGCGGATGCCGGTGTAGGAGCCGGGGCCAACGGAAACGGCGAACGATTTTATTTCGCGAGGCGTTACCTCCGTGGCCTCCAGAAGCTGCTGGAAGAGATGCGCCAGCAGCCGGTCGTGCGAGCGCGGCATCTCCACATGAAGCTCGCCGCGAAGTGTATTACCATCGAACAGGGCAACGCCGCACGTATCCCCGGTCGTCTCGATCGCGACAAGCATGAATGATCAGATCCACATGAAAGATGTTCGCCAAAAAACCAGTTGCGGAATATAAGCAGCATGGCCGGTTCATGAGCCGCCGCGAACGAATTGCTACGGTGAACGCCGGCCTGTGGGGCTGACCCGATAGACCGCTCCCCACCCCGGCTCCAGCCAGTCGAGCGAAATCGGCTCCCCCGGAACAACCTCGCGGGTGGGCCATTCACGCTCGTGACCGACCTTCGAGATCATCCTCCCCCCCCGGTCCCCCGCGTCCGGCCTGAACCGGATCACGGGCCGGCGGACATCGACGGCTCCAAGGCCCGACCGGCCGCCGCCGAATTGCCGTGCGGCCGTATCGTATCTCCGTTCGTCCACCGGCCAGCACCGCCTGTTGGTGATGATCAGGTAGCTGGTCCCATCGTCCGACTGAAACCGGCTGATCTCCACGTAGGTTTCCTCGCGCGGATCGACTGCCGTGGAGTCGAGATAGCGGCCGCCGGCCCTGGCGTGGCGACGGGCCTGCATGGTATAGAGCGTGTCGATCAGCGGAAACATCGTGAATGATCCCCGCGGGTCGTGCACGGACATCTGCTCGCCGCGAAACCGCAGCCGGAGGAAGTGGATGGTGGAGTCCAGCGTGCGGATCTCATCGTTCATCCGTTTCACCGCGTCGTAGCGGCTTCGGAAGCCGGCCCACATCAGCGGCTCGCGCCAGCGGAGGGTATCGGCGGCCGTCAGGATGCCGCTGCTGTTGGATGGGAGCAGCGAGGCATATTCGCGATCGTGCGTCCCATCCACCGCGTGGATAAAGCCGACGTTGGCGCCGCTGTACTCCGCGTCGGTATAGACAAGGCCGTCCGCGCCGCAGTTCAGCGAAAGCCAGGCCTGGGCGGTGATCTCCTCCGGCGTCGGGATACGAAGCCCCCACGGGTCCCATCCGCCTCCCGGCTCATCGCGTGGCGGACGGGCGGGAACGCGCCATCCCATATCCTGAATCGAGTTCCAGACGAGCGGCGGCGGCCCCGGAACCCCGGCGTAGGCCACTTTCGCCACATCGACCGCGCGAGCCAGCCGCGGCACCAGCCCCCCCTGCTTTACCGACACGCCGAGTTTTGAATCCAGAAAGAGCCCGAAGCCCCCCTGACGACGACGATCGTACTCCCGGCGGGCGGAATCGGTGTTCGGGGCGATAAGGTTCCAGGCCTTGTAGCGCCTCCCCTGAACGGTGATCCTGTCGGTTCGGGAGAAGATGTTGTGCGAGGCCCACCAGCTCATGCTGTCGGGGTTGGGATAGTAGATGGGAATGGCATCATCGACATCTCCGATCTGAAGATAGTCCTGCCGCGCCATCAGCTGAACGGTGCGCCCGGCGCTGTCGAGATCGCCGGTGAGGAGACGAAATCCATCGTAGTTGGCGATGGGGTTCTGCCACAATCCGCGAAGCGTATCGCCATGCCGCCGCATGATCTCCTGAAGTTTCCGCGCGACGAACCCGTGCGGGCGGTACTTCGAGTGGGTTGTCTCATCATCGAACGCGGCGCGGCCATAGAGGCGTTGCAGCGTGTCGCTGACGTAGAAGGGGCGCAGATCATGATCCATCAGGGAATCGAGCGCCCCCGCAACGAGGAGATCGTACATGTCCTGATTGATCCGCGCGCGGAGGAAGGTTATCGGCGCCGCGCCGGTGGAGAAGAGCTTCATATCGAAATCCCCCGCCTCCAGATACTCGCGAATCGCGTCAGGCCCGAAACGGCCGGCGCGGAAGAGGGAGTCGCAACGGTGCTCGCACGCGCCGTCGCCGTAGCCGAACCATGAGCCGGGCGAGCCATACAGCCACTCATCCCCCCGGCGCTCATCCAGCGCAACGTGATAGCGCTGAATGCTGTCGACGCGGAGGATTGTAAGCAGCCGGGCACCTCCATCGACGCGGCTGATGGCAACGGTATCGAGTCGCGAGCTGATGACCCGTCCGGGGAGCGTATCGAACGTGGCGGGGGTATAGAGCTTCCGGCTGAAGATCTCCTCCGACCGCATCGCACCGGCAACCGTCGTCTGGCGGATCACGATCGAATCGCGCACGCGCGACTCCCGGCTCCTGGTGAAATCGAGCGTCCAGCCGACATCGCGATAGCCGCTCCCCGCCTCCGGCGCATCCAGGTAGGCGCGGCGGGTGATCGGGAGGCTGTCGTATTTCTCATAGATGTTGCACCGGCACTCCTCCTGGCCGGTCCTGACGCGACGGTAGAGAAGCAGATAGCCGAGCAGCCCGGAATCGGGATAGCCGGGGGGAATGCCCTCGATGCGGAGGGCGGCGGAGATGCGGAAGAAGGTGGAGCGATCGGGAAGGCCAAGCCGTTTGTAGAGATGTTCATCCCCCCGAAAGAAGACCGTGCCGGCCAGATAGGAGGGACGCCCGGCAATCAGCCTCCCGGCCCCAGCCGGCACCCGCACCGCGTTCACCAGCCCGTGCATGGCGGAATCGTACACGGGGCTGCCGGCGATATCGTAGAACGGAAAATTGTCGATGCGGTCGTGATTCCAGCCGGCATACGATTCAAAGGCGCGGATGTGGTTCAGATCGAGGCTCCAGCCGGGAAGCGGCGCGATAACGCGGATGCCGTGGTCGAGCGCATACCGCATGAAACGGCTCGCCTCCAGCGCGGCCGGCGACGCGTCGGGATGTTCGATCAGCTTCAGCATCTCCGCGGCCGACCCGCTGTGATAGTACCGTACGTAGTCCAGGCGGAGATCGACGACGGCCTCCGGGCTTGCGATGTTGGTGGCGACAAGCCGGAACACCGAATCGGCGGGCTGCGCCAGCGCGGCGGAGCTTGCGATCAGCAGAGTGCTGACGGCGAGACGGAGCGTGGATAATCGAGCGAGAAGATGCGTCATCATCTGTTGACTGCTGACTGCGCCGGTCGGAGTCGAAGTCGGGTCGGGGCGGGTTTTAAACCCGCCCCGACGAAACGCTCCAACGTAACAACGCGCTCCAACATAACAAAGGCGGCCCCGTTGAAACGGAGCCGCCCGAAGGTAAGGGATCTCTGTTGTACTACCGTCGGCTGAGGACGTGGGTATGCTCGTTTTCCACAGTTGCGCCATCGCGATGGACAATCTCGATGCGCCGGCTGCTTTCATCGTCGAGGGTGACGAAGGAGATATCGTAGCGAACCACGGGCAGGATCGATTCAGCATTTTCCGCCCATTCGATCAGCTTGATCGATCCGGCGTCGGAGAGGATATCGTACAACCCGACTTCAATCAACTCAGCAGCATTCTCGATGCGATAGAGGTCCACATGGTAGATGTCGACGGTATGCCGCCGGGCATCTTCACCCTCATACTGATTGACGATTGTGTACGTTGGACTGGAGACGATTTCATCAACCCTCATCCCGTAGCAGAAACCCTTGATGAATTCGGTTTTCCCAGCGCCAAGCTCTCCATAGAAGGCAACGATATCCCCGGCGTTGATGCGCTCGGAAAAGTCGATGCCAAGCTGAAATGTTTCCTCCTCACTGAACGAAGAGTATATCTCGGTATCCATAGTTGTGATTACTTCGTCACCCAACTCCCGCCTCCACGTGACCCGATAAGGCGGAAAGCAGCCCGTTATCTGGGCTTCAGGGTTACTACCGGGAGAATCATCTCCTCCATCGATATCCCGCCATGCTGAAAGCTGTCGCGATAATGATTGAGGTAATAATGATACTCTGTCGGATAGACGAAGTAGTAATCCTCCTTAGCTATTACATAATCGATCAGCATCCCGCGTCTCGGGAGCTTGTAGTCCTCCGAGTTCCGGATATGGACTGCGTACTTATCGTCCACCTTGACGTTTCTGCCGTACTTATAGCGCAGATTGGTCGAGGTTTCTCGATCGCCGAGCGCTTTCGCCCCACGCATGCAGCGGATCGAACCGTGGTCCGTCGTGATAACGATCTGGATGTTGCTGACCTTTGCCAGCGTCTTCAACATCCCGTACAGGCTGGAATGCTCGAACCAGCTTCGCGTCAGCGACCGGTAGGCCGACTCATCGGGAGCGATCTCCTTCAGAATCGGATAGTCGCTCCGCGAATGGGCCATCATATCAACGGCATTCACAACCACCGCAGTCAACTGCGACTGCGAGTAGCTCATGATCTCCGATTCAATTTTCTTACCGAAATCGGTATCGATGATCTTGACGTAGCGGACCCCGCTCCGCAACTGCACCTTCTTCCGCTGGAGCAGCTTGTCGAGCAGCTCCTTCTCATACTTGTTCTGCGAGTGATCGTCGTCATTTCCAGCCTGCCACAGGTCGGGATAGTGGGCCTCGATCTCCGACGGAAACAGGCCGGCGAAAATTGCGTTCCGCGCGTACGGCGTCGCCGTCGGCAGGATGCCGAAATAGTGGTCGCGCTGGATCTGGAAATCGGTGGCGAGCAGTTCCTCGAACACCAGCCACTGATCCAGCCGCATGCAGTCCACCACGATAAAGAACACCGGGCCGGAATCCTTCTTCACAGCCGGGATCACGTACTCGCTCACGATATCGGTGCTCAGCAGGGGCCGGTCCCCCTTGTCCGCCTGGAGCCAGGCGGGATAATTCTTCTCGATGAATTTGCCGAATTCCGAGTTGGCGTCCCGCTTCTGATCGGCGAGCGTCTGCTCGAAGCCAAGGCCGCGATGGCGATCGAACTCGATCTCCCACTGGCTGAGCTTCGCATACAGGGCGATCCACTCCTCCCAGTCCATCGGGTTCATCAACTGAACCGCGGTCTGGCTGAATTCCTTGGTATAATCGCGCGAAACGTAATCGGCCTCGATGCGCTTCCCTTCCAGGAATTTCTTGCAGGCCAGAAGGATCTGGGTGGGGTTGACGGGTTTGGTGAGATAGTCGGAGATGCGGCGGCCGATCGCCTCGTCCATCACCGATTCAGCATCGTTCTTGGTGACCATCACCACGGGGATCGAAGAGTCGATCTCCTTGATCTCGGCCAGGGTTTCCAGCCCTCCCATGCCAACCATCGATTCGTCAAGGAAGACGAGATCGAACGGCTGTTTCTTCACGAGCGCGATCGCGTCCTCGCCGTTGGTGACGGTTTCGACGCTGTAGCCCTTGGCCTGAAGAAGTTTGATGTGGGGACGCAACAAGTCAATCTCGTCGTCAACCCAGAGAATCTGCCAGGATGTCCTCATAAGTGCTTGCCCTTTGCTCCGCTCGCGCGGTTCGGTGGATAATTGATCGTCATCGTAAAAATAGTAGCAATTACCCGGCCCTCATCGATAGCAACTCGATGGGAGGAACCTGCTTCGTGCAAAAGACTCCTGCATTATGATAGATTCTGACAGCATGTCCCCGAGATGCTTCGATCCGCGTGCCAGAGGGCTGTTCAAGAGGACATTCGAGCGCCAGCGCGATTGTAACGGAGGCAAAATAGCTCTTCGTGATGATTTCGCAACGGTGCCGAAATTTTATCCTCGCTCTTGCCGTCACTGCATCTATATTAACTTGCATCAGCCCATTTCCCGGCCCTTCTCCCCCGTTCCAACACCGGGGCCATACATCGACGTTCCATGTCCGTGCGACATTTCCCGTTCTACATACTTTTTCTTCTGGCATCGGCCACCGGGCTGGCGCAGGGAAGCCGCAACGACCCCACCTCCTTCTGGTGGTATCCGATGGGGCCGATCGAGGGAACGCGGCAGAACCTGGCCCCAAGCCTCTCGCAGACGGCCGATGAGCTGGTGATCCGCTGGCGCGCCCCTCAACTCCGGAACTCCCCCGTCCTCCTCGTCGGCGCGCTCCGGCTGGAAGAGGGAGGGACCGTGGCCGCGCGGCAGCAGATCGTGGGGATCACGAGCGATACGCTCTACATCCTCTCCGCCGACGGCACGGTGGAACGCCGGGTGGTCTACGGCAAGGGGGGCACGCTGAACCTCTTCGCCACCCCGGCGCAGCTCTCGCTGACCGGGCTGTTCAACCTTGGCCGCACGTCCGGCTCCCCCCGCCCGAGCGGGAGGCCCAATGTGATCGGCGTCGGGGTGGAGAGAACGGAGCAGTCCGGGAACAATCTCGATTCGCTCTCGGCATTCCTCGCGGATTCGAACGGGATCGCGCAGAAGAAGATCGCCATCCCCCCCATCCCGGCAACGGCCGGGGGCCAGCGGGCCGGCATCTATCCGGTGGCGGCGTACTACGCCGGCGGCAACCCCATCGTCATCTCCGCGGTCAGCCAGAACGCCCCGGCGATCTCCGGGAAGGATACCAACGCCAGCGCCCTCCGCGCCGATGTTCTCGGCAGCCCCGACCCGGCGGTCCAGGAAGTCGGCCGCAGGCTCTGGAGCTATCCCATCGCCCCGCGGTCCTATCCGCAACATCCGGCAATCCTGGTCGATCCCGACAGGCTGGGGCTCAGTTATTCGTTCTCCCTCTCCACCGCCAGCTCTCCGGTCACTCCGAAAGTGACAGTCGTTCCCGATCTCCCCTCCTCCCTTCCAACGCGGTCCGATTCGATCTATTCGATCACGATCGCCGATTCGGTCAGGAAGCCGGGACATGTCGAGACGCGGCCGCTGGCACCGCCGGGGGAGGCGAACAGCTATATCGTGACGCTGGCCGATACCGCGTCGAACAGCGCCGAGTTCTATACGCTTATCACCGAGAACCATGATGACGCCAATCCCGGCACGCCGAAAATCCTGCTGACGAAGCCGGGGGTGCAGAAGGAGTTTGGATCGTTTGTCGATAACAACGCGCAGAACCTCGGCTGGACGATCGTCGCGGCCGATCTCGATGGCAGGGCGCTTCCACGGCTGCGTAACCCGAACTTCCCCGACGATACGCTCTACAAGATCTTCCCGAACAACAGCGACGCGGAGATCGTGGCGGCACGGCGGCGCTCCGATGGAAGCGATATCGCCGACAATGTGCTCTACGTCATCCGGCGGAACAGGATCGACAGCGTGGGGGGACGGCAGATGTTCAGGGCGTTTATCCAGCAGCCGTTCAGCGGGCGTCTGATGGCGGCCGGCGATATCGTCTCCGATCCCGACAACCGGCGCGAGCTGGTGATCGCCAACGGCAGCACCGTCACGGTCCTTCAGCTTATCGACTACAACAGCGACAGGATCAGGAATGTGTTCATCCCCGATTTCTTCGACACGGTCAGGACCGTCACTTTCGATTCGCGCGTCGTCTCCGTCGCCATCGCGGATATCGATGGCGATGGGAACAATGAGTTGATCGTCAACACCGAAACCGCCACCTACGCCGTCGGCAAAAGGATGCCCGGCCCGTTCAGGGATCTGGCGGCGGACAGCGCGCTCTACTGCCAGGGAAAGCAGGTGAAGGTGCTCTGGAACAGAATTCCCGGCGGCGGACAGGGAGGCGTCAGGATCACCCTTCAATCGACGGGACGGCCTGACAGCGTTATCGCCTACGCGCATCATCCGGCAAAGGATATCGACCCGCTGAACCCCGGCGTCGGGCCCGATTCCATCATCATCCCGACATCGGCTCTCCGGCCGGGGACGTATCAGGTGCGGATTCAGGATACCATCGTCCCGGTGATCGACGGGCTTACCGCGCCGTTCGTCGTGAACCAGCCGGTGATTCACGATGTCGCGATCGACACCGGAAGCGCCCCCCGCTTCGGCGAGCAGATCCGCGTCTCCGCATCGGTCGATTGCGCCTCCGCGCTGATCCCCCTCTTCTCCACCAACGGCGGGGTGACATGGGACACGCTGATCGATGTGACGGTCTCCGGCAACCGGACCGAGGCACGGAAGACCTTCGATTGCGGCGGCGAATGCGGCGATCAGCAGGATGTGACGGTCCTCTTCCATTTCATCGATTCGAACAACTTCGCGCACTCCGATATCCAAACCGTGCGCCTGAGCGCACCGATGCGGACGCTCGGCCTGGCCCCGAACGACCCCGACAGCCGCGCCAGGAGGCGGGCGATAAGCTGGCAGGCGAGCGATTTCAACTGCACCATGCTCCGCATCGCGCTCAGCGCCGACAGCGGCAGGACCTGGCAGTTCATCGCGCGGAACATCCCGGCGGGCCTGCTCGGATATCCGGTTGAAATCCCCGACGACATTTCCGGGAGCCTGAAGCTCAGGGTATGTTGCGAAACCGGAACTCAGGCGTCGTGCGACTACGGCGTATCCCCCAGCTTCGCGGTGGACAAGCTCCCCGACGGGAATTACGTGGCGCCGAATCCATTCGACCCGGGGGATCATTCAGGGACAAGCAACGGCGCCGCCATCGTCTTCCGGATGAAGGGGCAGGGGGCGGTAAGCATCACCATCTTCGACGCCTCGCGGACGGTGGTCCGTCAGGTTCTGAGCGGTGCGGAGGTGGCGGGAGGGGAACGGAAACGGGAGTTTTGGGACGGAAGAAACTCGCGTGGCGAAATTGTTGCGAATGGAACGTATATTTGTGTCATTGAGTCCGGCTCCGGTGAGCGCATCGTACTACCAATTATAGTCTTGAAGCATAGATGAGAAGTTCCATACGATTTTTCAGCACCGTTGCAGCGGCCGTTCTGGCCTCCTCGGTCGCGGCGGGCGCGGCCGGAATGGGAGCACGGCTTGCCTATGTGGCGCACAACGACGTAAGCCAGCAGCCGGACCCCAAGAAGAAGGATATCACGGCCACAACCCGCGTGGAGAACGACGCGGTAACGCTTACCGCCTATTTCCCGGACGACGCGCCGTCGCTGAAGGTGGGGCTGTATAATATCCTCGGGAAGCTGATCGAGCTGCATCCCGTCAACGTCGCCTCGAAAGGGGAGGAACGGGCATTCCGCTTTCTGATGAAGGGGTTGCCGAGCGGCCCCTATATCGTGGTGCTGGAATCGAACGGACAGCGGATCGTAAACAAGGTGATGGTATCGCGATAGTTTCCACCGAATGCTTTTCGAGGGACCGGGCGGGCACACGATCCTCCCGGTCCCTTCTGTTTACCGGCCACGGCTCGGCCGGCGCCCCCCGGCCCCCGGAGGCTCGATGAAATATCCGTTCCCGGCTCACCGTTGACTGAATCACAATCCCCTTCCTGTTGTTTTGCTTTAGGCCAATATCCCCGAACGCGCGCCCGATGACCAGACTATGCCTCCCCCTGCCCCTCCTGCTGATGGCCCTGCTGATGGCCGGCGGGACGGCGCGTGCCCAGGATGCCGGGGGATATGCCGCCAGCTTCCTCCGGCGCGAGCTGATGGCTCGGGAGATCGCGATGGCCGGTGTGTTCACCCCCTTCGCTGCCGGGGGATCAGCCCTGTTCAGCAACAGCTCCGCTCTGGCGCGACTGGAACGCCCCATCGCCGCGGTCACCTACTCCTATCTTCCGTCGGGACAGGAATTATATGCCGCCGGTTACGGACACGGGATAGGACGGTTCGCGGGGGTGAGCGTGGGGATGACGGGCTACGGGGTCGGGAACGTCAGGAGCTACTCGGCCGATGAGAAGCCGCTCGGGACCATCGGCAGCCGCGATCTCGCGTTCTCGCTCGGAGGCGGGCTGGCAATCGGTCCCGGAAATGTGGGCGCCACCATCCGGTATCTCAGAAGCGGCCCCACCGGCATCGACGGCGGCTACTCGGGCTACACGCTGGATCTCTCGGGATCGCTCGATATCGACGAACGGTTCTTCTTCTCGCTGGCGATGAACAACGTGGCGGGCGAAATGAAAGGCCCCAGGGAGATCGCCCCGTGGAACACCCGCATCGGCGGCGCCTACCTCTACTCGCTCGACGAGCGGAACGATACCATGCGGATCGATCCAAGCGGCACGCCGATGACAAGACATCTGGCGCCACGCGCCTACATTCTCGGCGTCGTGGAGGCGCGGACCGCCGCCTACAGCGACGCGCCACGCTGGAGCTTCGCGGGGGAATGGGTGCCGCTGATACAGCTTTCTCTTGGAGTTCGCGCCGGGTTCAGCACCCAGGGGGATGTCTCGGCGGGGTTCTTCTACAACCTCCCGGTCGATTTCACCCGCGATCTCCGATTCGATGTTGCCACGCGCCGCGATTTCGAATATGGCGAGCTTTCCTACCACGCAACGCTGACTGCCGGCTTCTAGGCCCTCCCCCGGCCCCTCCCCTTTTCGATTCGTTATCATTCATCCCCCTTATTATCCAATCACTCTCTTTAGATTCGTACCGATTCGCGTAGATTCGCGGACCGGAGGGAATATCCCGGCATGCTTCCGGCTCGCCGGGGCCTGTTCCCTCCCCTGGCTCATTCGAACCTATTTCGGCCATGTCCAGACGTATAGCGGTTGCCGCCGATCATGGTGGCGTGGATTACAAGGACCGGATCGTGGCGCTTCTGCGCGATGCCGGCCATGACGTTGCCGACCACGGAACGCATTCCGCGGAGCCGGCCGATTATCCCGATTACGCGCATAGCGCGGCCGAGGCGGTCTCCAGCGGCGATGCCGATGCGGGGGTGATCGTCTGCGGCTCCGGCATCGGCGTATCGATCGTCGCAAACAAATCGAAGGGGGTGCGGGCGGCGAACTGCCTGACGGCCGAGATGGCGCGCCTGGCACGGGAGCACAACAACGCGAACGTCCTGACGCTGGGCGAACGGCTGGTGGAGTGGGAAACCGCCAGGGAGATCGTCCTGACGTTCCTGACAACCCCCGCCTCCGGCGATGCGCGGCACACACGTCGCGTGGAGAAGATCCACGATCTGACCGAGTGCTGACAGGCATGGGACCGGGGGCATCGAAACCGAAAACTGACTACGATTTACAGAGACACAGGCTACATATCATGTACGAACATCTCCGCGCTCGGGACCCTGAGCTATTCAAATCGATTGCCGGCGAAATCTATCGCCAGAACGAGAAGATCGAGCTGATCGCCAGCGAGAATTTCACGAGCCAGGCGGTGCTGGAGGCCCAGGGCTCCGTGCTGACCAACAAGTACGCCGAGGGATATCCCGGCCGCCGCTACTACGGCGGCTGCGAATGGGTGGACGTGGCGGAGACGCTGGCGCAGGATCGCGTGAAAAAGCTCTTCGGCGCGGAGTACGCCAACGTGCAGCCCCACTCCGGCTCCTCCGCCAACATGGCGGTCTACTTCTCCTTTCTGCAGCATGGCGACACGGTGCTGGGGATGGACCTCTCCCACGGGGGACATCTTACCCACGGCTCCCCGGTGAACTTCTCCGGCAAGTTCTACAAGTTCGTCTCCTACGGCATCGATCCGGCGACGGGGATGATCGATTACGAGGATGTCCGCGCCAAGGCCCGGCAGCACAAGCCGAAGATGATCACCGTTGGCGCGTCGGCGTACAGCAGGAACATCGACTACGCGGTCTTCGGCGAAATCGCCCGCGAGGTCGGCGCGTTCCTGATGGCCGATATCGCCCATCCGGCCGGCCTGATCGCCAAGGGATGGCTCAACTCCCCCATCGAGCACTGCCATGTGGTGACATCGACCACGCACAAGACGCTGCGCGGCCCGCGTGGTGGGATCATCCTTCTTGGAAAGGATTTCGAGAACCCGTTCGGCCTGACAGCGCCGAAATCGGGACGGGTGAAGATGATGTCGGAGATCATCGACAGCTGGGTGATGCCGGGCATCCAGGGGGGGCCGCTGATGCACGTGATCGCCGCCAAGGCCGTGGCGTTCGGCGAGGCGCTTACCGACGATTTCAAGGCCTATGCCGGCCGCGTGATCAGCAACGCCCAGGCGCTTGCCGCCGCGCTGGTGAAGCGGAACTACAACATCATCTCCGGCGGCACGGACAACCATCTGATGCTGGTGGATCTCAGAAACAAGGGGCTTACCGGCAAGGCGGCGGAGAACGCTCTGGACCGCGCCGGCATCACCTGCAACAAGAACGCCGTCCCGTTCGACGACAAGTCGCCGCTGGTGACATCCGGCATCCGGCTGGGTGCCCCCGCGATGACCACGCGCGGCATGAACGAGGGGGATATGGAGCGGATTGCCGGGATGATCGACCGCGTGCTGGGCGATATCGGCAATGAGGAGCTTCAGAAAAGCGTCAAGGAGGAGGTACGCGAGTTCTGCTCCGGCTTCCCCCTCTATCCGGAAATCCTTCGAAGCGCCGGCGAACGCCCGGAGATCCCCGCCGAAGCAGTGGCATAACCCCGGCTCGCGTATGAGCCGGAGCCCGCGGCGATCCGATTGGCGGGCTCCGCGTGGCTGGCATCATGAGAACGCCGAGGGCCGGCGGCATCTCACTTCCGATTTTCGACTCGCATACGCGTATGTCCACAGACGATAACGACCCGATCAACGATCCGGACAATCCCTCCGGCCCCGAGCCGGGAAACGGGCTCCCATCCGATCCGCAACGCGGACCGGATGCCGGAAGCGCCGGATATGGACATGAGCCCGCTCGCGAACCTCGCGTGGATGAACGCCCATACGCAGGCGGCTACGATTACGATGCCTACCGCGAGCCGCAACAGCCGCTGGAGCTTGACCAGATCGAGGAGGAGGAACCGGAGAAACGAGGGCACCGTGGCGGGGAGATGGGCTTCTTCGATCACCTCGAAGAGCTGCGGAGCAGGATCATCAAATCGCTTGCGGCGCTTGTGGTCACATCGGCGGTCTGCGGCGTGTTTCTGAAGTTCATCATGCAGCAGATCATTCTGGGCCCGGCGAACCGGCTTGGAATCAAGCTGCAGAACATCGAGACGATGGGTCAGATCACCCTCTCGATTCAGGTAGCCCTGATCAGCGGCCTGATCCTGTCGATTCCCCTTATCCTCTGGCAGTTCTGGGGTTTTATCAAACCGGGACTGTACGAAAGCGAGCGAAAGAACGTTGGATGGATCGCCGGCGGCACAATCCTCTGCTTCATCATCGGCCTTTGCTTTGCGTACTTCGTGATGATTCCGACATCGCTTGGCTTCGCGGCCAGCTTTGTGTATGAAGGAATCGAGAACCGTTTCTCCGTGGCCTCATACTTCAGCTTCGTGCTGGGCTTTACCCTGGCGTGCGGCGTGGTCTTCGAGATGCCGATGCTCAGCTACGCGCTGGCCCGATTCGGCGTGGTGACGCCGCAGTTTCTCCGCCGTTACTGGCGGCACGCCGTGGTGGTGATCCTGGTGGCGGCGGCCATCATCACCCCAACCCCCGATCCGTTCAACCAGTTGCTCCTCGCCGTCCCGCTCTATGGGTTGTACGAGATCAGCATCCTGGTGGCGAAGCTCGCCTATCGCAAGCGGGAGGAAGCCGAGGTGGAGGCGATCGAGGAAGGGGTTCTGGACCAGGAATGATCCCACGATGTTCCGTAGAGAACACCGATGATCTCCTTCGCCGACCGATACAGAAGGACCGTTGAACAGGTTCGGCGCCGCCGCGACAATGCGGAGACGCCGATTCCCGGCCCGCGTTCCGCACATTAACAGGCTCGTATGGATTTAGGAACGATCTCGCAACCGATAGACAGCCACCTTAAGGAGTTCCGCCGGTTCTTTCGCGATTCGATGCAGTCCAAACTGCTGCTGCTCGATATCGTGGTGCGCTATATCCTCCGCCAGAAGGGAAAGCAGGTGCGCCCCATGCTTGTGCTGCTGGCCGCGGAGGTTGCCGGGGGGATATCTCCCCGCTCGTACGTGGCCGCCACCATGGTGGAACTTCTGCATACCGCGACGCTCGTCCATGATGACGTGGTCGATGAGGCGGATGAACGCCGCGGCCTCCCCTCCATCAACGCCGTCTGGAAAAACAAGGTTTCGGTGCTCGTGGGGGATTACCTCCTCTCGCGCGGGCTTCTGGTGGCGGTGGAGCATGGGGAGTTCGGGTTTCTGAAGATCACGTCGGAGACGGTGAAGCGGATGAGCGAGGGGGAGCTGCTCCAGATTCAGAAATCGCGGAAGCTGGATATTCAGGAGGAGGAGTACTTCAGGATCATCTCCGACAAGACCGCGTCGCTGATCGGCGCGTGCTGCGAGCTGGGCGCGTCGAGCGCCACTGACGATCGCGAGGCGTGGAGCGCCTTCAGGAATTACGGCGAGATGGTCGGCATAGCGTTCCAGATCAGGGACGATATCTTCGATTATGTCTCGACCGGCGCCGCGATCGGCAAGCCGACGGGGAACGATCTGAAGGAGAAGAAGCTGACGCTCCCGCTGATCTACTCGATGAACAACGCCCCCAGGAAGGAATCGAAACGGATTCTGACCCTGATCAAGAAGGGGGAGGAATCGGAGGAACGCTCCCGCACCGTCCGTGAGTTCGTGACGCAGTATGGCGGGCTGGTGTACGCGGAGAAGACCGCGATCGAGTATTGCGCCAAGGCACGCGAGGCAATCGCCCCGTTTCCCGACAGCCCGGCGAAGCGTTCCCTGCTGGAGTTCGTGGAATTCGCGCTGAAACGGAACGCCTGATAGCCGATGCTATCGAAAACCGGGCGGGCGACGTTATCATCCTGCCGCCGGGCAACGGCGTCTGTCGATCTCACACGAGAATCAATCCACACAGCATGAAGAAGGCCCTTCCCGCCTGTATCGTCGCAATCGCGCTTGTGCTGACCCTCTCCCCGCTCTGGGGGGCGCCGATTCATGACGCGGCCAGAAAGGGAAATATCAAGCGGATCGAGGCGCTTCTGAAGAAGAATCCCGAGCTTGTGAACGAGCCGGATGATGAGGGCTCCACGGCGCTCCACTACGCGGTGGAGGCGGGACAGGAGAAAGCGGTGACGCTGCTGCTGGACAAGGGGGCGGATATCAACGCCAGAAGCCCGGACAAGGGAACGCCGCTGCTGCTGGCGACCACCCGCGGCAATGTGAGCGTCGTCAGCCTGCTGATTGGCAGGGGGGCCGATGTGAACGCCGCGTCCGATGCCGCCGGAACGCCGCTCCACCTGGCGGCCGGAAGCGGAAACCAGGAGATCGCGTCGCTGCTGCTGGCGCATGGCGCCGAGCCGAACGCCGAGGACAGGCGGAGAGGATGGACGCCGCTTCAGCACGCGATCTTCAACAGGCGGAAGGACATGGTGGACACGCTCCTGGCACACGGCGCCACCGTCGAGGCGCGGGCGCACCAGAGCTGCACCCCGCTCTGCACCGCGGCCGGCATCGGGGCAGCCGATATCGCGGCCACTCTTCTTGCTCATCACGCCGACCCGAACGCCCGCGATGCCAACGGGCGGACGCCGCTTCACAGCGCGGTCAGCGGAGGCTATGCCGATGTGGTGGAGCTTCTCCTTGCCAACGGCGCCGATCCGAACGCCCGCGATGAGTTCAACGCAACCCCGCTCGAAGAGGCGGAACAGCACGAGGCGAAGGAGATCGCGGAGCTGCTGCGGAAACATGGAGCCACCCGATAGCCGCCGGTGAGCGACCCCGACAGGCATCGTCCGAAAACAATCCCCCCGTCACAACAGAGATATCTTTCATTATGAAAAAAAGATCCGTTCCATGGTATCGTGGAACGGATCTTGCTCTATCCATATAGGGAAAGCGCGGAACAGCGCCTCGATGCCATCCGGCCAGAGAAGCATCGAAAGCGATCAGTCAGAAGTTCTAACGCTGTCCCGATTCAAAAGGTTAGTCCAGTCTACATGTACGGGAGAGTTTGATTATGAAACAGGTAACGAACAGGATGCTTGCAGCGGCGATGCTGACGCTTATGATAGTGGCGATGCCGATCGCGGCCAATGCCGATGGTATCCACGACGCCGTGAGCAATGGCGATGTCGAGGGAGCCAGAGGGATTCTTCAGAAGAATCGAAAACTGGCCGATGCCAAGGATGGCGATGGCATGACCCCTCTGCACCTGGCCGCGATGAACGGCGACAGGGCGATGATCATGCTTCTGCTTCAGAATAGATCGAATGTGAACGTGGCCGATGCAAACGGCGATACGCCGCTTCATCTTGCAGTCGGCTCCAAGAACGAAGGCGCCGTGCAGCTTCTCTGCTCGAAGAAGGCAAAAGTAAACGCGGTGAACAACAGCGGACAGACGCCGCTTCATATCGCCGCGATGGACGGGCAGCTTGAGCTTGCGCGCTTCCTGGTCTCCAAGAAGGCCGATGTCAACGCTCGCGACATGGGAGGGCAGACGCCGCTTCACAAGGCGATCTCCTCCGGCAACAAGATGCTTGTGGAGATGCTCCTCTCGAAGCACGCCAACCTCAACGCCCGCGACAGCGGCGGAGTTACCCCGCTCCGGCTTGCGACGATGAGCCATCATACCGAGATCGCGACGCTGCTGAAAAGCAAGGGCGCCATCGACCAGTGATCGCACACCGTTCCGCCTGACGCACGGGACGGGTTATGAATAGATGAAGAATTGAACGGAGGAACGTACAGGCACAGGCCGGCAACGTTCCTCCGTTTGTATTTCAGGGGCGTCAGCTCTGCGCCACACTCCATTTGGCCAGCAGCTCCTCCTCCCTCTCACGCTTCATCCCCGCGCGCAGTTCCCGCTCCGGCAACGTGGCATCCCATGCAAGCGTGGCGCGGACGATATCGGAAATCGGGCGGAACCGAAGCCCGTGGGCGATTGCCTGACGACAGTCCACGGCGTTGAAGCCGACGTATTCCTCGGCATCGGGAATCCAGAGAGGCATCTCCATCCACGATCCCACTTCCTCCTCGATCAGAAACTCCTCGCTCACCCAGGTAAGCGTCGCGGTTCCGCCGGCTGCCGCGCGGCACTCCTCCAGCACATCGCCCATCGTCAGGGGAACATCGGGGCCGGTGGCGTTGTAGATGCCGGTATCCTTCCGCTCCACCATCTCCAGCATCCAGCCGGCCAGATCGCGTCCATCGATAATCTGCACGTGCTTCGCGGGATTGCCCGGCGCCAGCACCTCCCCCCCCTGGGCAATCCGGTGGGGCCAGTAGGTGAACCGATCGCTTGGATCATGCGGGCCAACGATCAACCCCGGACGGACGATGAAGACACGACCCGGCATCGCCGCCTCCGCGGCCTGCTCGCAAAGCGCCTTCAGCGGGCCGTAGGTCTCGCCGGTGACTTCCTCCACGGTCTCATCCTCCAGCGTTCCCACCGGGCCGTTCTCATCGTTCGGCCTGCTGTGATCGGAAAAGACAGAGATGCTCGATACGAACGTGTAGTGATCCACCGAGCCGGCCAGCAGTTCCGCCATGGCCCGGACTTCGCGCGGAATGTAGCCGCAGAAATCGACCACCGCGTCCCAGGTTCTTCCCGCCAGGGCCGATAAATCGCCCTGCCGGTCGCCACGGATCTTCTCCGCCTCCGGGAAGAGATCGGCATTGTGCAGCCCACGATTGAACAGAGTAACCTCGTGCCCCTTCGCCAGCGCCTGCTCCACGAAATGACGCCCGAGAAATACGGTCCCGCCGATGATAAGTAGCTTCATATGAATTGGCTCCCTTGTTGTCAGTTGCTAATGAATGATACATGTAGGGTGGCTCGGCTACGGCACGCCCGGCGACGATGTTGCGGTGGTACAAGCGGTCGAATGGAAAATATCGTGGCGATTATGATGTCTGATCGCGGTCCGCGGTCCTGCCCGCCGCTCATGAACGGCCGGAGCTTCGTACATTCGGGAACGGTCGCCCAAATGAACTGGCGACCAATTCCCTCAGGAACTCCTGGAAGAACCCATCGGCTGAAACAGTGATAAGCATGAACCGAATCGGATTGGTACGATCGATCATCTGCGCGATGGTGATGCTGTTGCCCGCGGCGCGCGCCGTCGCCGATTCAATCCACGACGCGGCGGCGAAGGGTGATCTGGCAACGGTGAAGAAGCTGCTGCAAAAGAACCCGAAACTTATCACAAGCCGGAACCCGAGAGGCTATCTCCCCATTCATCTGGCGGCCGAGCATGGATATCCGGCGGTTGTGAAGCTGCTGCTGGAACGTGGCGGAGATGTCGACGCCGCGGGCCCCGATGAGATGACCCCCCTGCATCTGGCCGCGTGGCGGGGCACCGGGGAGGTGGTGGCGTTGCTGCTGGAACATGGCGCGCAACTGGAACGCCGCGACAAATGGGAGAACACGGCGCTTCAACTGGCCGCAATGGAGGGGAGATCCGAAATAGGCCGGCTGCTGATTGAGCACGGAGCGCAGGTGAACACAACCGACGACGTGGAGCAGACCCCGCTCATGTCCGCCGTCGCGTTCGGCCGCTATGAGATGGTGAAACTCCTGCTGGAGCATGGCGCCGATATCGAGGCGAAGGACCCGTTCGGGATGACACCGCTTTTCAAGACCCAGGGACGCGCGATGACGGAACTGCTGCTGGCGCATGGCGCGATGATCAACGCCACATCCATCAGCCACGCCACCCCGCTGCAACGCGTATCCGATTCCGCCGCCGCCGATGTGCTGCTGGAGCATGGCGCCGATATCAATGCCGTGGATGATGAAGGCCAGACCCCGCTCCATTTCGCGGCCGCAACCACCGATACGGTGGTTGCGCTGGTTCTGCTGAATCACGGCGCTGAAAAAAATCTGCGCGACAATGCCGGGAGGATTCCCCTTGCCTCGGCCCTCGAACCGATGGACGGCATCCCCTCCATCCCGATGATAGCGTTGCTGGTTGCCCACGGCGCCGATATCAACGCCAGGGACAACAGGCAACGGACCCCGCTGGCGATAGCGATCGAGCATAACGCGGAGGAGGCAGCGGCGTTTATCCGATCGCACGGCGGCCTCCCCTGAGCCCCTCCCACCATAGAGTAGTTTTAGAGTAGTCCCCCACCCCCCGTTCGACGATATGTTGCTTCCGGAGAATGAGCCACGTGGCCGATCGCCCATCGGCGGTGGCGGAGATGATCAGCAGAGTGAAGCATCATGGTGAAGCCAGCAATTGCGCTTGCGCTCCTTCTTGCAGCGATCGTGGCCGGATGCGATGGTCCCGGCATCGCCCCGACGACCGGGGAAACGGGGAGCATGACGGCAAGGGTCAATGGAAGGATCTGGAGATCGACAACGCTGACCGCCGCGGGTCGTGGAACAACCACGATTGCCCTTCACGGAACCGCGATGACGCCGGAGGGAACGGAGGCGGTGGACATATTGCTGAACGATGTGGTCGCCGCGGAGAGCTATCGCCTGGGGGATGAAGGAACGGGAGCCGCGAATATCGCTGTGTATTCCTCGGCGGGACATTCATTCAGCACGATTACCGCAAACTCCGGAACGGTGCGTATCAGCGAAATCTCTTCGGAGGGAATCAAAGGGATGTTCGGCTTTTCGGCCGGGACGGTCGATGATCCTTCGGCGGTACGCGTGACGGAGGGATCATTCAGCGCGACGTTCCGCTGACGGACTGTTCAACCCGGCGGGTCGGGATTTACGGGGACATCAATACACCAATTTATTTTTTCAGGTCGGCACCATGCGCTATCGCCAGGTTTTCATCGGAATGGCCCTTCTTACCGCAACCCTGCTGACAGTATCGGGGTGCGCCACATTATCAGGCACCGGCGGCGATGTCTATACCAGCCATCAGGAAGGCGAGGACGGCCGCTTTACGATAGGCACCGGAAACAAGCGGCTGATGTACGGCTATCCGGTGCCATATTCCACATCGCATTTCGTGATTGCGGTCGATGGAAAATATGCCAGCAATAACCCGAGATTTTCCTCCGATGTGGAATATCTCACCGGAAATCTCCTCTACACCGGCGAGGAGGCATCGGCGCACACGCAGATATCATTCAAGTTCAACGGCATCGAGGTGACGCAGCGGCTTGTCCCCGTCGACGCGAAATTCGCCGATGTGGCGGTCGGTGGCTGGGGGCAGTATTACCGGATAGAATATGAGATCGTGAATAAATCGGACATCGCGAAAAAAATCGGGCTGACGCTGCTGATCGATACCATGATCGATGATAATGATGCCAGCCAGATGGATGCCGACGGCACGCGCATCTCCACGCAGTCATCGTTTATCGAGCCGAACGTTCCATCGGAAGTGCTTGTCTATCGGGTGCCGGGCAACAAGGATGAGCTGACGGCCACGCTGGTCACCAGCAGGGGGAAGGCGGTAAAGCCCGATTTTCTCTACGTGGGCCGGTGGCCCTATCTCCATTCGGTTGTCTGGAATGTGGACCTGGCACAGGGGGGATATACCGACAGCGGTCTGCTGCTGAAATGGAACGAGACGGATGTCCCCGCCGGTGGAAAGAAATACGTCGCCACGCACTACGGCCTTCCGCGCCCCGGACGGCTGACGCTCCTGACCAACTCCGGCGCATTCCAGCGCGACAGCACGACAATATATTTCGATCTCGGCAAGCACGATCTTACCCCGGCGGCGAAATTGATGCTGGACACACTGCTGACCGGCAAAACAATTTCCGGCGCATTTATCGAGGTCTCCACCGACGCGGTCGGAAACGAGGCGGCGAATATGGCGCTCTCCAAGCGGCGCGCGCAGAGCGTATCGGCATATCTGGTGGAGAAAAAAGTCCCCGAGACGGTGATCATCCCGAAATCATACGGAGAATCGCACGCCGACCAGAGCGAAACAGCGCGAAAAACCGGCAACCAGCAGGACAGGAAGGCGACGATCGTTATTTTCACGCACTGAAAATCCGCGATTGCACGTTCATGTCGGCGTTCTTCAGAGCCGGCATGAACATGGCGGAAAAACCCAATCCCTCCCCTTTCCTGACGATATGCGAAACGTAATCCTTCTCCTTCCACTTCTGGCCCTTCTGGCGATGGCGCGGGCGCACGGAGGAATTCCGTCGTGCGGCAATGGGAGAGATCCGCTTCTCCCCATCATTGTCGACAAGCTGTGGGGATATGCCGATATGAGCGGGAATATCGTTATTCAACCGAAATTCAGACGCGCGCTCCCCTTTTCCTCCAATGGCCTGGCATGGGTTGTACTGGATGGCAACTCCAATATCCCGTTCGATCATTCCAATGTCGTCAATGAGCCGGAGGGAATCGAATTTGAAGTGAATTACGGCGGCACCGGGTTCACATGGAGCTGCATCGATCGCGGTGGAGATATCATTTTTCACTGTGAATATCCCACCATCAAACCGTTTTTCATCGATGGCCTCTGCCCCGTATTTTCCGGAAGCGAATATTTCGGCGGCGGATGGGGATATTGCGATTCGACGGGAAAACTGGTGATCGAGGGAAAATATGCGAAGGCCGGGTATTTCTCCGACGGCCGGGCGCTGGTCAGTTTTCAGAAGGAATTCAGCACGTACGGCTATATCGACAGAGCGGGACGGATGATCGTGGAGCCGAAACTGGAGGACGCGCGACGGTTCTCCGAAGGGCTGGCAGCCGTGGAGGTTGATGGCAGGTGGGGATTTATCGACACCACCGGAACATTCATCATCGCACCGAAATTCCTGGGCGCCGGGGAATTCTCCGAGGGGCTGGCCTGGGCCACGGTCAAGGACAAGGCGGGGTATATCGACAGAACCGGAAAATTCATCATCCCTCCAAAATTCGCGAGCGTCGGCAGGTTCTCCCAGGGGCTGGTCCGCACCGACCTGAAAAAGACATTCGGATTCGTGGACAGACGCGGAGTGTTCGCCATTCCCGCCACATTCGAGCGGAAACAGATCAGCGGGTTCGATTTCGATTTTCGCGTCAATGATTTCTCGTGCGGCCGCGCCCCGGTAATGGTCGGCGGCAGATATGGTTATATCGATACATCCGGAACCGTGGTGATCCCGCCGACATTCACCGATGCGTTCAATTTCCATGATGGGGCCGCGCTTGTGCAGGATGGGGATGCGTGGGCATATATCGACATCACCGGCCGCGTCATCTGGAGCACCGAGCGCGCCTCCGCCCGCTGATACTGCCGGTTGATGCTCCCAGCGCTCAAGGGCTCCACGGTCGTCCCTCATTCCTGCCCGACCCTTCCGGGGCGTAAGCGTTATCAACTTCCTTTCAGGCCCGACGGTTCAACCCGCCGGGCCTTGCCATATCCGGGCTCCGCCGGGACCGCGCTGCGGACACCAGCTTGCATCCGACCCCCGATTCACCCATATTGCGCGCGCCTTATCCAACTCTGCTAGGGGTGCTCCGGGTATGACCGGGGCTGAGATGATACCCTTTGAACCTGATCCGGTTAGTACCGGCGCAGGGAAGCGGCCCGGCGAGAAATCCTCCCTTCCCTGCTTTCCCTCATCCGCTGCCAGCCACGACGGCGCGTTTAGTTCACGCGGCGCGATGATCCCTGTCGCATACCATTCGATCATATCAATATCCCGATAACCATGAGCACAGAGACAACCAGCATTCCCGATGGCGCCGCGTCGCTCGATCAATCGTCGGTTCCGCAGTTCCCCGGCTCCAGGAAGATTCATGTGGTGGGAAGCCGCGACGATATCCGCGTTCCCATGCGCCGGATCACGCTTGGCGAGACCCCCGCGATGTTCGGCAACAGCGAGCCGAACGCGCCGATCACCGTCTATGATACATCAGGCCCGTATACCGATCCGGATGTGACGATCGACCTGCGAAGCGGGCTTCCCGAGGTGCGGACGGCCTGGATCGAGGAGCGGAACGACACCGAGATCCTCCCCGGGCTCTCCTCCGAATACGGTCGCGCGCGGGCCGCCGATCCGGAACTGGATCATCTCCGGTTTGAACATATCCGGCGCCCACGGCGCGCCAGAGCCGGGATGAACGTCTCGCAGATGCACTATGCGAAGCAGGGGATCATCACGCCGGAGATGGAGTACATCGCCATCCGGGAAAACCAGCGCCGCCAGGAGATGAATGTGCCGGGCACCTGTCATCCCGGCGAGTCGTTCGGGGCCAGCATCCCGGCCGAGATCACACCGGAGTTCGTGCGCGATGAAGTGGCGCGCGGACGGGCGATCATCCCCGCCAACATCAACCACCCGGAGCTTGAGCCGATGATCATCGGCCGGAATTTTCTGGTGAAGATCAACTGCAACCTGGGCAACTCCGCCGTCACCTCATCGATCGAGGAGGAAGTGGAGAAGATGACCTGGGGAATCCGCTGGGGCGGCGACACGGTGATGGACCTCTCCACCGGCAAAAATATCCACGAGACGCGCGAGTGGATCCTCAGAAACTCCCCCGTGCCTATCGGCACCGTGCCGATCTATCAGGCGCTGGAAAAGGTGAACGGCAAGGCGGAGGATCTTACCTGGGAGATCTTCCGCGATACGCTTATCGAACAGGCGGAGCAGGGGGTGGATTACTTCACGATCCACGCCGGCGTTCTCCTCCGCTACGTTCCCCTTACCGCAAAACGGGTCACGGGAATCGTCTCGCGCGGCGGAGCGATCATGGCGAAGTGGTGCCTCGCGCATCACAGGGAGAACTTCCTCTACACGCACTTCGAGGATATCTGCCAGATCATGAAGGCGTACGATGTCTCCTTCTCCCTCGGCGACGGCCTCCGTCCGGGATCGATCGCCGATGCGAACGACGAGGCGCAGTTCGGCGAGCTTGAGACGCTGGGAGAGCTGACGAAGATCGCCTGGAAGCACGATGTGCAGACGATGATCGAGGGGCCGGGGCATGTGCCGATGCACATGATCAAGGTGAACATGGAAAAGCAGCTCGATGTCTGCGGCGAGGCCCCCTTCTACACGCTCGGCCCGCTCACCACCGATATCGCCCCCGGCTACGATCATATCACCAGCGCCATCGGCGCGGCGATGATCGGCTGGTTCGGCACGGCGATGCTCTGCTACGTCACGCCGAAGGAGCATCTGGGGCTGCCGAACAAGGCGGATGTGCGCGAGGGGATCATCGCCTACAAGATCGCCGCTCATGCCGCCGATCTGGCGAAGGGACATCCCGGCGCGCAGATCAGGGACAATGCGCTTTCGAAGGCCCGTTTCGAGTTCCGCTGGGAGGACCAGTTCAACCTGGGACTGGACCCGGAGCGCGCACGGGAATATCATGATGAGACGCTTCCGAAGGAATCATCCAAGGTGGCTCATTTCTGTTCGATGTGCGGCCCCCATTTCTGCTCGATGCGGATCACCCAGGATGTTCGTGAATACGCCGAGCAGCAGGGGATTATCGAGCTGGATCTGGCGCTGAACAAGGGAATGGAGGAAAAATCGAGGGAGTTTCTGGAGAAGGGAGCGGAGATCTATCAGGATATCTGATCCGTGGGGATCATGGTGCGGAATTACGGGGCGGCCTCGATATCGGGGCCGCCCCTGTTGTTTCGGTTGCTGTCAATCACGTATTATAATATCAGGCTCCTCCACATCGACCGTTATCACTATTCAAAATGATACGAATACGGCTGTTTCCCCTGAATATCGTCCACATTTTTTGTTTTGCAATCCCAACGAAATAGTATATTTCAAAAGGCATCCATCTTGTTGAATTGTCGAGCAATCATGCTTGTTTTCAACGATAACATCCCCGAATCAGCAGGAGCCATCTCATGATTTCAGGCAGGCAACGCCTCGCGCAGATCGAGGACGCGGTTCGCCATGGCGATTTCGCTGGGATCGTGGCCGATGACCTTCCCCTTATCGTGGAGGAACAGGAACGGCTCTGCCGCCTCGATTTCGTCTCCGGCTCGCCCGATATGTCGGGCATGTCGTTGATAGAGTTCGAGATCGATATATCCACCCGCATGACTCTCCTTTCCGCCGCATGCCGGCATATCATCGAGCAGAAACAGCTCACCATCAGGTCCGGCAGGCTGACGATATAGCCCCTTATCCGTCCGACCAGCCAGGGCACTGTCCACTGTTGTTCCGACGATACGATCATCCAATTTCATGAAACGCAAACCCGCCGTCGCCGATAACGAGCCACTCCCCCCACGACTCTTCGACAACGATTTCAGCAGCGAATTTCCGCACGGAGGGTTTACCGATGACGCGGAATATCGCGAGCTGGCGGTTGAGGATTGCGATCTGAGCGGCGGCGAGGCACGGAACGTTATTGTGGAGGAATCCTGGTTCCGGCGCGTCAGGTTTGGACAGGCGGTCCTGGCGGGAGCCCAGTTCAGCGATGTCCGGTTCGAGGAGTGCGATTTTTCCGGCGCCGATCTTCGCAAGGCCACGTTTCATCGCGTCGCGTTCATCGGCTGCCGATGTACCGGAACCAACTTCTCCGAGGCCCATCTTTCCAGCGCCCTCTTCCGCGAGTGCAGCGGCGAGATGTCCCTCTTCTGGGCGTCGACGATCAAGCGCTCGCGATTCGAAAACACGCTCCTCCGCCGCGCCTCGTTCGAGGGAATACATCCGGCCGATCTTACGTTCCGCGGGTGCGATCTGACGAATGCCGATATGACTCAGGCGAGGCTTGCCGGCACCGATCTGCGCGGCTCCCATATCGACGGACTCCGTGCCGGAGGGGCCGAATTGCGCGGCGCCATTATCGATCCGAATCAGGCGGTATCGATTGCGCTTATGTTCGGGCTGGATATCAGGGATGATGATGAATAATTCAGCGCGCCGGGCGATGCCCGGCGCACCAGGTATTGCGCCCCTCCGGGGCTTGAAGAGATTTCTCCACCAACACAGTAGAGTTCCCCGAGATACAAGTACACAGGCTGTTCGACAATGGCCGGAAGGCGGCCGAGCGCGAGCGAATGAGGCGTCTTACGGACACCGCAATGAGCGAACGCGAAGGACAACGCCGCAGATAACATCCTTCAACAGTCCGGGGCACGGGTTACAGATGGGCCGCTCCTCGTCCTCTCCCCAATGTTCAATTGTTTTGATTCAACCGCCGGCGTCCGGCGTTGCGCGATGCCTCCCCGGCGAATGAGTATCAAAATCCGGCTTACGCGTGTATCTCCCCGGTAACCGATGATCGCCGGAGACGCATTGCGCGCGCCGGCGATCCAGATATCCATCATCGACACAGGTGCGGCACCATGCGACGTTTCTCCCAACTCGCTCTTCCCCTGATCATCCTGCTCGGCCTTCTGGCCCCGTCCCCGACGCGGTCCCAGCGGCTGGTTCATTTCAACCGCGTCCTCTTTCTCTATCCCGACGAGTACTATAACAACGCCTGGGCGCAGGTAACAGCGCTGCTCGGCAAGCGCCTGCCGAAGTCGGCGCTGGAGATTGTGGAGGAGATCTATCAGCGCGCGCGTGAGGAGAGGAACGAGCCGCAGATCATCAAGGCGATCAACTACAAGGTCTCTTTAAACGCGCAACTGCAGAGCGATGGCGATTCCGTGATCGCAACGCAGCTTCGCGATGAGATCGCGAAATCCGGGCCGGCTGCCCGCGCCATCCTTTCGTCGGAGCTGGCGGAGTTCTACGGGAACTATCTCATCTCCAACCGCTGGAGGATCGGCTCGCGAACCGATAACCCGCACGATCGGGGGAGCGATTTCAGAACGTGGAGCCCGGCCGCCATCTACGACACCACGCGGGCGCTCTATCTGGAATCGCTGCGACCCGAGGATGAGCTGCGAAGGATTCCGATCGTGGAGTACGACCATATCCTGACCAGCGACTCCATCGCCCGGAACCTGCGCCCCACCCTCTTCGATCTGCTTGCACACCGCGCATTCGATTCCTTTCACGGGTTCGACTATTCCTGGCTCGGTCGCGAGAACTACCGGCTTGCGGACGTTCAGGGCTTCCTTCCCGCCGAACGCTTCGCGACCTTCTCCGAGCCCGCGCCGGCCGACAGCGCCGCGCCCGCCTACACCGCGCTCCGGCTGATGCGACGGCTTACGGCGGCCCATCTCGGCGATCCATCGCTCGATGCGCTTGTGGATCTGGAGATTGAACGGCTTCAGTTCATCCGGGAAATCACGGTCGCGCCGGGCAGTCAGGCGGCCTGGGCCGATGCGCTTGCGGCGCTTCGGCGAAAGACCTCGGGGACGCCGCTGGAGAACGATGTCATCTATCTCCTGGCGGCCGATGCCTACGATCGGCATGAGAATCGCGAAGCGCTTCGCCTGGCGAATCAGGCGATGGCACGCTTCCCGGAGTCGCGGGGAGCCACGAATGCGAAAGTGCTCCGGGCCGACATCCTTCGGGAACAGTTGAGCATCGCCACCGAAAAGACCGTCCTTCCGAATGCTCCATCGCTCGCGGGCATCAGCTTCAAGGATATCGCGATGGTGCATTGCAGGCTGGTCGATTTGAGCGATATCCAGTCGGATGGCAGGTTCTATCTCCGCTATCTCTCGCAGGGGGACGAGCTGTTTCAGTCGCTGCTCAAACGCTCGCCGAAGCTGGAATGGAGCCAGCCGCTCCCCGATCCCGGCGATCATATCATCCACACCACCGAGATACGGATTCCGCCGGTGGACAGGGGGGTCTATCTCCTGCTGATCAGCCCCGACCGGAGTTTCCGGGCCGACTCCAACGCGATTGCCTACAGCACATTGACATCCACGCGCCTCAGCCTGCGAACATTCGATCGTATTGAAACCGGAACCGTGTTCGATGTTCGCGATGCCGCCACCGGCGTCCCGATGCCGGGCGTTACGGTCAATCTCTACAAGACCGCCAACCGATACGACCGAAGGAATCTTGGGTATCAGATCAACAAAAGCGGAACAACCGATCGCGATGGAAGATTCACCCTCCCTCTGCTCCCTCCCGATGCGGGCTACGATGCCGAGGTGGTTGAACTCCGAGCGGGAGATGACCGGCTCTGGGTGGACGATAACATCACACTGGATGAGCGGAGCCAGACGCAAAGGGATAGCCAGGTGATCCTCTTCACCGACAGGGAGATCTATCGGCCGGGGCAGACGATCCATTTCAAGGGAATACTCTATCATCAGGATCCGGCGATCCCCGACTTCAAGGCGGTGGAAGGGCGCCCGATGAACGTTGAACTGTTCGATCAGAACGACCGGTCCATCGCGAAGGCTACGCTGACCACCAACGCATTCGGCTCGTTCGACGGGACGTTCACCATTCCGGTGGGAGGGCTCACCGGAACGATGGAGATCAGATGCGCGGATGAGCGTCACCCTATCCGCGTCGAGGAGTACAGGCGTCCGAAGTTCGAGGTAACGCTCGATCCGCTCGAAGGAAATCACCGCCTTGGCGAAACCATCATCGCGAGGGGCAGCGCCCGGTCGTTCGCCGGTTCCGCCGTGGATGGCGCCGTGGTCAGGTACACTGTTTCCCGCCGGACATCCTTTCCCTACTGGAACCGTGGATGGCAGGAGCCGATGGTGGACGCCACGATCGCCACCGGCACGGCCCACACCGACGCCTCGGGAAAGTTCGAGATCCCCTTCGTCGCCCGCCCCGACAGCTCGGCAGACCGTTCCAATCTCCCCGTCTTCCGGTACGTCGTGGAGGCGAACGTCACCGATCTGAACGGCGAAACATCATCCCGGGCAACCACCATCACCATCGGCTATACATCGCTGGCGATCACCGCCGGTCTGGCAGAAACATTCTCCACGCGCGACACGGCGATGCTGCAAATCGGCACGAGCAACCTGAACGGAAAGCCGGTGGCCGCCGCCGGGATGGTGATCGTCGAGAAGATGCGGGAGCCGGATCATCTGACACGTCGCAGGCTCCTCGATCCGCCCGACAGGTTCGCGATGACGCGCGAGGAGTTCAGCCGGGACTTTCCGAACGATGAATACGGCACTCCCCCCAGCGATGGCGGCGAGGTGGAACGGATCATCCTGCGGCGCCCGTTCCGCGCCGATACAACCGGAAAGGATTCGGTGGCGCTGGCAGGGCTTGCGCCCGGCAGTTACCGCGTTCGCGTGATGGGTCGCGACCCATCGGGAGATACGATTACGGCCGGCCTCGAAAGCACCGCCTACGATCCGTCGAGCCACGCGATGCCGACGAGGAGCGCGCTCTTCGTGATCGAGCCGGCCCAATCCTTCCAGCCGGGCGATACGGCCGTCATCCTCTACGGCACCAGCTACCGCGACGTTCCGGTGACGATCGAGGTGGAACGGAATGGCGAGGTGATCCGCGAGGAACGGACAACACTCTCCGATGAGGTCCGCCAATTCATCCTGCCTGTCGCGGAGAAGGACCGCGGCGGGATGGCCGTTCACATCTACTTCGTCCGCGACTACAGGCTGTACAGCAGGGATATCGATATCGATGTCCCCTGGACGAACAAGGAACTCCGCATCGAAACCGCGAGCTTCCGCGATAAGATGAGCCCCGGCGCTCCCGAGGAATGGCGGTTCACGATCACCGGCTCCAGGGCCGACAAGGTCGCCGCCGAAATGGTCGCCACGCTCTACGACGCATCGCTTGACGCCATCTATCCGAACGCGGACTGGAACAGGTTTCGATGGCCGAGCAATGAACGGCTGATCTCGATCGATGATCACACTTTCAGCGTGGCCGAGGGGGATCTCATGCAGAAAAACTGGAATATCGCCTACCCGCGCCAGGGCAACCGGTACAAGGATCTGGATCTCCACATGTTCGCCAGAGGAGGGTTCGGAGGTGGCTTTAGACACCACAGGGAGATGCTGAACGAAAACGAGGTATTGGAGGAAAATGGAGCCGTGCTTTCCGGCGTGGTCAATACCACGGGCAAGGGCAGTGCCACCGGGCAGAATGGCTTCGGCATACGGGGGACTTACGCAACGGTTTCCACACAGTCGATCGACAGCTATGAGTCAGGCATGTTCGACTTCAAACGCGATGGCAGAGAAGCCGATGACCGCTCGCATGGAAGCGTCGCCGAAGCGCTCTCCGGCGTCGGCATCCGGAAGAACCTGAATGAAACCGCGTTCTTCTACCCGAGCCTGACCACCAGCGAGAAGGGGGAGATTGTGATCCGCTTCACCGCGCCGGAAGCACTGACGCGCTGGCGGATGATCGCGTTTGCCCATACCGCCGACATGAAGATCGGGACCATCGAGAAGAGCGCCGTGACGCAGAAGGATCTGATGCTGCTGACCAACGCGCCGCGGTTTCTTCGCGAGGGGGACAGCGTGACGTTCGCGGTGAAGATCACCAATATGACAAAGGGAGAATTGAAGGGGGATGTGGCGCTTCACCTGCTGGACGCCGCCACGATGCGGCCGCTGGACAGCGCGTGGGAAAACCGGATGCCCGAGCAGAAGTTCACAGCCTTGAAGGAGGGGAACGCCGCATCATCCTGGAGCTTCGTGGTGCCGGTGGGCGCCGGCCCCGTGGTCTATCGCGTGGTGGCGAAAGCCGGCTCCTTCTCCGATGGCGAGGAGGCGCCCATCCCCGTCCTGCCGAACAGAATGCTCGTCACCGAAACGCTGCCGATGAACATCCGCGCCGGACAGACCCGGACGTTCGAGCTGGCGAAGCTGACCGGCTCCGGCACATCGCACACGCTCCGCAACCACAGGCTGACGCTGGAGATCACATCGAACCCGGCGTGGTACGCGGTCCAGGCCCTCCCCTACCTGATGGAGTTCCCGCACGAGTGCGCCGAGCAGACATTCGAACGCTACTACGCCAACAGCCTTGCCTCCCATCTGGTGAACTCCAACCCGAAGATCAGAACCGTGTTCGAGCGATGGAAAACATCGGACGCGCTCCTCTCCAGTCTTGAGAAGAACCAGGAGGTGAAATCGATTCTGCTGGAGGAAACCCCGTGGGTTATGCAGGGTCGCGACGAAAGCGAGCGGAAGAAACGGATTGCCCTTCTGTTCGATCTGAACGGCATGGCGAACGGCCTGAACATCGCCGCCGACCGGCTCCGCGCGCTCCAGCAACCCGACGGCGGCTGGCCGTGGTTTCCCGGCATGGCGACCGATCGGTTTATCACGCAGTATATCGCCACCGGGTTCGGTCATCTGCGGAAGCTGGGCATCGAGAGCGAGGCGCAGGGGAAGATAAAACCGCTGATGCAGAGCGCCGTCGCGTTTCTGGACCGGAGCATGGCGCGTGACTATCAGAGGCTTCGCGCGATGAAGGGTTTCGATGCGAAGAAAAACCATCTGGGAAATTCCGAGGCGCAGTATCTCTACATGCGGAGCTTCTACCCGGAGATTCAGATGGATGGAGCGCGCCGCGAGTCGTTGAAGTTCTGGCGCGCGCAGGCAATGGAACACTGGGGGGAGATGAGCCTGATGAGCCAGGGGATGATAGCACTGGCGATGAGCCGTGGTGGCGATGCAGGGACATCCGCCGCGATCATCGCTTCGCTCCGCGAGCGGGCGCTTCACTCCGATGATCTGGGAACCTGGTGGAAGTTCGACGAGGGGTGGTGGTGGTATCAGGCGCCGGTCGAAACGCAGTCGGTGCTGATCGAGGCGTTCAACGAGATCACGGGCGACCGGAAGATGGTCGATGAAATGCGAATCTGGCTCCTCAAACAGAAGCAGGTCTCCGACTGGGGCACCACCAAGGCAACCGCCGATGCCTGCTACGCGCTCCTCGGCACCGGCCCCTCCCTTCTCGACGATGATTCCGGCGTTACCGCGACAATCGGCACCACGCGCGTCGATCCCATCGGAACCGATGGAGTGCGCCCGGAGGCAGGCACGGGCTATGCCAAGAGGACATGGAACGGAGACGAGATCAGGCCGCAGATGGGATCGGTGACGCTGAGCAACGCTGGAACGGGAATCGGCTGGGGGGCGCTCTACTGGCAGTACTTCGAGCAGCTCGACAGGATTACGCCGCATGCCTCGCCGCTTGCCATCGAGCGGAAGCTCTACCGTGTCAACGCCACGGACCACGGGGCGGAGCTGGAGCCGATCACGGAGAGCAGCCCGTTACGGGTGGGCGATCTGCTGAGGGTGAGGATCGAGATCAGGGTGGATCGCGATATGGAATACGTCCACCTGAAGGATATGCGCGGGGCGGGGCTTGAGCCGGTGGAATCGCTGTCGGGATATCGATGGGGAAATGGGCTGGACTACTATATGAGCATCCGCGATGCGTCGATGAACTTCTTCTTCGGCGCGCTGCCGAAAGGGAATCATGTCTTCGAGTACTCGCTTCGCGCGTCGAACGCCGGCGTCTACTCCAACGGCATCTCGACCATCCAGTCGATGTACGCGCCGGAGTTCGCGAGCCATTCGCAGGGAGACATCGTGCGTATCAGATAATATATGCGTGATAATCAATCGCTCCCCGAGATTTCCACGGAAACCGGGAAGAGATCTCTCCGATCATCTCCTGACGAACCGGATAGCGACATCACGATATCACCGTTCAGGCTCGATGCGGCAACAGGCGCCTTGTTGCCGCTCCGATCCTCGCCGCCGGTCCAACCTGGGCGCAGGTGCTTCCGGTTTTGACTGCCTTGTGGAAAGCTTTCCAGGCATCAAGCAAAACCCGGCGCGCCCCCAATTGTTTCATGACCGTCAGGAGCATATCGAGCCGGAAACAGATGCGCCTCCGATCGTGACCGATCGGAGGCGCATGGCGTTATCACCGGGACGAGGCATGGCCTCCTATTCCGTCACGATGATCCTTGTGGTGCGGGATGAGCCGCCGGCGGTGATCTTGATCACATATGCTCCGGCGCTCCAGCCGGTCGTGTTGACCGGAAGCGTGCTTGTTCCGGCGTTATAGGCCGCCGTGCTGTTGTAGACCTCGCGGCCGACCAGATCGGAGATCGACACGTTGACCTGCGAGCCTTCGCGCAGATTGTACTGAAGGCTGAGGATGCCGCCACGCTTGATCGGGTTCGGATAGGATGCCATCCCCCCTTCCATCACCTCAACCACGCTTCCGGTGCTCGCGGAACTCAGCTTCGCGGGAGCCGGTTCGGCCGGTGCGATGCAGGCGGGGCAGGCCGGAGCCGGGCAGAATGTGGTGCCGGTGGCGTTGAAGCAGACGCGGAACTGCCAGGTCTCGCAGAGGCGGGTGATCGGCGGCTGGCAGCTCAGGCCGATCGGGTTGGTGAACGGCAGCGCGCACTTCGGCGACATGTCGATCTGACGGTCGACCGCAGCGTAGGTCCGCTCGCATCCGGTCTTCCTGTTGACATCGGACTTCACCAGATAGAGCTGCTGCGGATCATTCGGCGTGGCCGGGTTGAACGGCGTCTTGGTGAAGCCGGCCATGATGAAGCCAGCGGTGGTGCAGCCGGCAACGGCCGTCACCGGCGAGATCGACCATCCCCAGTCATCCTTCCCGCCGCCATAGATCGTGGTAACAGGGGCAACCGGGGTCAGCGTGCCGGTGACATACTCCTGCGCGAACGCATCCTTGCCACCGAAGCCGGCGGTGACCGGAGGAGTCACATAGCCGGTGATGATGATATGGCTGGGAACCGGAACGGGGCCGGCAACGGCAGGAATTTCCCGCACGCAATACCCCTCATCGGGAAGGGATGAGTTATCACCCAGCGTCCTGTAGACAATCGGCGAGCAGACGTCCGCCTTTGTTTCCAGCACCAGCACCTCCATGTTCAGCGAGGTCGATCCGGTGCGCCCCACCGCAACGATCTCCCCGGCGCGCGTGCCGGTGCGGATCTGCTGTACCGACCTGAGATCCTCATCGCGCGCAAGAGTATGGGCCACGGCCGTATGCCCGGCCGCCGTGAACCTGCCGCTGGTTCCGTCCACGCGCGCCATCCACGCATCGTACGTGGTGGTGGAATAGCCGTTCGTTCCACCAGCCATGATGATATCGGCGGTCCTGCCGGCCGGCACGTTGAGCGATGCCTCATCCAGCGCGTACCAGTAGTCATCGCCGTGATTCGGGCTGTCGTACGTCTGATCCCAGATCAGCCCGCCCGTCGGCTTCACGCGCAGGACATATCCATCGCGGCGGCCGGTGGTGTTGGTGGCGGAGCCGGCAACGACGAAATCGCCGATGTTGGTTCCAAGCGTTGGAGTTCCCGTGGTCGCCTCGACGATATCATAGCCGATCTCATCGAGCGTGGAGCGGCCGTAGGTCTGCACCCAGATCACCGCGCCGCACTTGTCGACGCGCAGGATGAACACATCGCGGCTTGGCGCGCACGGGCTGTGCAGCGGCGAGCTGTTGTCGGTGACGCCGGTGATGACATATCCGCTGTTGCCGCTCGGGTCGTGCAGCACCTCCTCGACATCGGTCGCCGAATCGTTCTTGCCGATGTTGTACGTCATCGACCACGCAAGCGATCCGTCGTTGTTCGTGCGGACAAGGTAGATGTCCGAGGTGACGCAGTTGGTGCTGGTGCTGTACGTCTCGCCGGCGGCGATATATCCGCCGGTCGAGACCTGCTTGGCCCCTCCTCTCCCCGCCTCGGCGCAGCTTGGCCCGCCGTAGGTATACTCGAACAACTGCGCTCGGGAAGCCGATGAACCCATGATCGCCGTAGCGAGCAGGGAACCGGCCATAAGACAGAATCGTGTGAACTTCCTCATCATGGTCCTTCCTCTCCAAGTAAATGAATTGTGTGGGGGAATTGTTGTGATGTCGTTATCCAATGCAGGCCGGCGCATTGGGGATGCTCCGCCGGAACATGGGCATGGAAAGGCCGCGCGCCTGCCCCTCAATGGGGTAGTGACTCAGGTTGAATCCAGTCTTCCATCTGCTGAACAATCATCGGGCGGCCATCACTGCTGCACTCTTCAAGCTCCGTAGGAGCGCGCCGGTTGTAGCAACGATGCTCCCAGCTCCCGCTCAAGCTCCATCGGAGCGTACCATCCCCGCATCCGTGCCGAATGGTACGCTCCGATGGAGCTTCAGATCATCGAAGACGTGGCATCGCTACAACCGGTACGCCCCGATGGGGCTGGAAGGAGAGATGCCGAATGCCCTCGATGAGCCCGAACAGCATGAACCGTATCCCAACCTGAGTCACTACCCCGCGATCATACGGCGATCGAAGGAAATGCTGGAAGATGGCTGGCACGAAACGAGAGAACAGCGGTGGCTCAGACGGATTCGGAGCAGGAATATCCGCCATCCGCGAGGATCTGAATCAACGGAACGCGCCCGGCGCCGTCGATTTTTTTCTTGAGAAACCGGATGGAGGAATCGATCATGTTCGATTCAGGATCGAATCGCATCTTCCAGACGCGTTCGCTGATCATCGCGGGGGTCAGCACGGCATCCCGATGCGTGACGAAATACTCCAGAAGATCGAACTCCTTGGCGGTAAGGCGGATCGGCGTGTCACCACGCATGGCAACGCGCTTCACCGTATCGAGACAGAGATCGCCGATCATCAGCATCTGCGGCTTCACATCCTCGTCGACCGCGGAGACCAGAATGCCGACGCGCTTCAGAAGATCGGAGAAATTGAACGGCTTGGCGATATAATCATTCGCCCCGGCGCGGAACAAATCCTCGCGCTGGTCGATGCCGTCGTGCGCGGTCATCACCATGATGGGCGTGCGGAGTCCGGCGCCACGGAGATCGGCGCAGACCGCGCGGCCGCTTTTGGTGGGAAGCATCAGATCGAGCATGATCAGATCGTACTGACGACTCAGCGCCAGCGATTCCCCATCCTCACCCGCAAACGCGAGGTCGACGGCATACTGCTGTTCATGCAGTCCCCGGCGGATGACATCCGCGATACCTCGATCATCCTCAATCACCAGAATTCTCATGCAGCTCTTATCCACGATAGGGCTTCGGTAACTATAAGCGGGAAAGTTATTCCCCGTGAATGAAGATGAGATGAAAGATGACAACCGGATGGGTGCATTCTCCGCCAAAAACACGTTTATTACGGGGATTTTACTCGTCCCCCAGCGCCGGAAGTGAAATCGTGATAGCGGTTCCGGTTCCGGCCGCCGATTCGATTCCGATCGTGCCGTCGTGGGCATCGATCACCGATTTGACGATCGCCAGCCCCAGGCCGGAGCCCGATGTGCTTCGCGCGCGGTCGCTTCTGAAAAATCGATCGAACACTCTGGGAATATCCTCCTGAGGAATCCCCTCCCCCTGATCGGCAACCGTGACGCGGGCCTTCCCCTCCCCGCTTTCCAGACGGACGATCACCACGCCGGCATCGGGAGAATATTTGATGGCGTTCTCGATCACATTCACCAGCGCCCGTTCCAGCGTCGGCGGATTACAGCAGATTTCGACAGGTTCATCGATCACGATGCGGAGCGCGATCGACCTTCGCCCGGCAACCGCGCCCAGCTTGGAGACGCATTCGGCGAGCATTTCATCGAGACGCACGATTTCCTCGACGGCGTTGAGCTGGTTTGCGTCCACCTTCGCCAGAAAGAGAAGATCGCTTGCAAGCTGGCTGAGGCGATCGGATTCCGAGGAGATCCGCTCCAGCACCTGACGGACTTCCGGCGCGTGATCGTTCCGGCGCATCAGCAGCTCCAGCTCCGCCTGGATGATCGTCAGGGGCGTGCGGAGATCGTGCGAGGCATCGGCCACAAATCGGTTCTGCACGACGCTGGCCTGATCGAGCCGGCTGATCATGTCGTTGAATGTGACCGCCAGCTCCGCCATCTCATCCTTCGTCTTTCCCACCGTAACGCGCTGATGGAGATTGGTGGAGGAGATCGCGGATGCCGTTGCGGTAAGCTCCCGCACCGGCGCCAGCGCGCGACGCGCCAGAAACCAGCCGCCGATTCCGCAGATCAGCAGCGTGACGGGAATCGTGGAGAGGATGATATCGCGCAGATACCCGATACGTTTCTCCAGCCTGTCCAGCGATCCGACGATCACCAGCCGCCGCCCTTCCGCTGCGTGCCCGGCAACCGGAGCGGCCTGAACGCGGTAATCCACGCCGCCGATCTGAATGGTTCGCAGGATGGTATCGGCGGCGCCGGAATGCGCCGAGCGGATGGAATCGGTAAGGTCGCTGACCGAGGAGCGGAGAGCATTTTCGAAGGCGAGCGTATCCTTGTCGACCAGGAGATATCGAAGCCCGCGGAAGCGCGAGCCATCGGGCCAGATCCTTCCACTCAGCATTTTGAATTGATCGTCGATCGAGGAGGAATCGTGCGGGCCGACCGGCGCGAGAAGAAACGCGGAGTAATCGTGGAGATCCTTGTCGATCATCGAGCGCTCGTTGCTGGCGAAGCTGTTGAACTGCCAGGCGGCGCGGCCGGTGATGATGGCTCCGAAGACGATAAGATACCAGAAGGTGAGACGGGCGGTAATTGTAAACATCAGCGGGCACCTTCGTCGGAAAATCTGTAGCCCACGCCCCGGAGCGTATGGATCAGCGGGTGATCAAAATCCTTGTCGATCTTCAGCCGGAGAAAACGGATAAACGAATCGATGACATTGGACTGCGGATCGAAATTCATATCCCACACATGTTCGCTGATCGCCTCCCGCGTAAGCACCTTTCCCGCGTTCATCACGAAATATTCCAGCAGCGCGAACTCCTTCGCGGTAAGCGATATCGAACGCCCCGCGCGCGTCACCGAACGGGTGACGGTATCAAGAGCCAGATCGCCCACGCAGATCTCGGTTTTCTTCTGGCCGGTCTGCCGCCGGATCATCGATCGGACGCGCGCCAGCAGCTCGCCGAAATGAAACGGCTTGGTGAGATAATCGTCGGCGCCGGCATCCAGGCCGCTGATCTTGTCGTCGATCGCGTCCATCGCCGTAAGCATAAGCACCGGCACTGCCACATCCGCGTCGCGAAGATTCCGGCAGACGGTACGGCCGTCCATTTTCGGAAGCATGCGGTCCAGAATTATCAGATCGTACTGGTTGATCAGCGCAAGTTCCTCCCCCTCCTCACCATCGGTGGCAACATCAACGGAATAATGCTGCGTTTCCAGCCCGCGCCGGATAACATCGCCGATATTCGGATCATCTTCAATTACCAGGATTCTCATAGTTTACGGTTTCCGAAGAGCGGCACGCGGGGCGATGTCCCACGCACCAGGAATTGCGCCCCTCCGGGGCTTGAGGAAGAAGATAAGAGACCGACATTAAGCTTCAACGGGGAGACATGGCTCCTGCCTGGGACACAACCCCATGCAGGATAAACATTCTGTCAAAGGAACAACGCGGGGAATGATTCTTCTCTCTCTCTCCCGCGCGAACAACTATCATATCGATGACCAATCTCACGGGCAAACTTGTCCTTATCACCGGCGCCACCTCGGGCATCGGGGAATCGTGTGCCAGAATATTCGCGGCGGCCGGCGCGCGACTGTTGATCTGCGCGCGACGTCAGGATCGCCTGACCGCGATGGAATCGGAGTGGCGCGCCTCGGGAGCCGCTGATGTCCGCGCGATTCAGCTCGACGTGCGGGACGGCCGGGCCGTGACGAGCGCAATCGGTTCGCTGCCGGAATCGTGGAGCGATATCGATATTCTCGTCAACAACGCGGGGCTGAGCCGTGGGCTTGATCCGATACAGGACGGAGAACTTCAGGACTGGGAAGAGATGATTGACACCAACATCAAGGGGCTTCTCTACGTCAGCCGTGCCGTTCTCCCTGGGATGATTGGGCGGGGCGGCGGTCATGTGATCAACATCGGCTCGATCGCGGGTCATGAGGTCTACCCGAAAGGAAATGTCTACTGCGCCACAAAGCACGCGGTGGGCGCAATCACCAGGGGAATGCAGCTCGATCTGCTCGGCACCGGAGTCCGCGTCTCAACGGTTGATCCCGGCCTCGTGGAGACGGAGTTCTCCATGGTGCGGTTCCACGGCGACAGCGAACGGGCGTCATCGGTATACAAAGGCTACACGCCCCTCTCCCCCGATGACGTGGCCGAGGCGGTATGCTACTGCGCCACGCGACCGCCGCATGTGAACATCCACGAGATGATCCTGATGCCGGCGGCACAGGCATCGGCGACAATGGTGGACCGCAGAGCTTGACGCATCACGGAAGATAATTCGCCCGGCGCTTCCGGGCAAAACGCTACGATCCGAACATCGCCGCGGCGTTTGCAACCGCGTCCCTCGCCGACGCGACATCGTGCGACAGCTCCGGGTAGAGAATATCATCAAGCCGGTCCAGATGCCGGTGAAGCGGCTCGGGAGTTCCCCCGGTAAGCATCACGGCGTAGCAGAATCCACGCGCGGCCGGCAGCCCGAGATCATCGGCGAGCGGCCCGCTGTGATTCATGAAGAATGTGGCGATAAGCTCGTACGCGCGCATGGTCCCCATATCGCAGAGGATATTGAGAATATCGTCGGCAAGCTGCTCGGGAATTGCCCCCTGCAACTGATTTCCGAGCGCCGCGGCCGCGACATCGCCAAACGCCACAAGCTCCTGCCCGGCGCCGTAATCCCCATCGATCAGGCTCTGCACCATCTCGTTGATGGTGTCCATATTGCTTTCGTCGAAAAATGAATTGATGAACCGCGCAACTGCGGCATCCTTCATCTCCGGCTTCACGAACTCCATGCGGAATTCCGCGTCGAACATCACCCCGGCAAGCGGACGGGAATAAACACCCGAGTGCCACGGCTTGCGCTCGATCTCCGGAAGTTCCCCGCCGGAATCATCGGCGACGGATTCGCTCTCCGTTTCTTCATCGCCCGCATCGGTTTCATCCTCGACCGGCTGATCTTCATCAACCTGATCGAACATCGCATCGTCCTCCAACTCCTCTTCGTACTGGCGAATCATCCCGGTGCGGATCAGATTCTCGCGCGTGGCATCCAGCCAGAGGCCGTAACCATCCAGCTCATCGTCCTCCACCGGCCGACTATCCAGCAACACCGGCCCGCTTTCGGCGAACGCCTCCGGCATCAGCGCGATATGATCGATAAACACCGGCGCTTCACCGGCGGCTTCCGCATTCTCCTCGCTCGCCGCATGCACGCCGTAGGAATCAACGCCATCCTGGTCCGAGAGGACGGCATCGAGAATTGCGAGATGGTAATGATTATGAAGCGCGAGCTCCTCGACGTGAAGGATACGCGCGATGCCGTAATTATCGGTGTTCAGGCGATAGGTGATGATATCGCCGGCGCAGAATGTCTCATCCATGATTTCCTCTCTCCCACTGATGTATTCTTCACGAAGATTTCGAAGCGCGAGTGGGCCTCGCGGGGCGGAATATATCACAACTCCGGAGGATTCCCCGGCGTTCCCGAAGAGATGACAGCCACTCAGTCTGGAATGAAGGGCACATCGTTGCTGCAACCGGCGCGCTCCTGACGGAGCTTTGAGAGCGACAGAGCTATCCCCCAGCAGTAAATCCGCCGAATATCACCAGATCTCCCGGATTCTCACCAGATCGTACAGGAATTCCGGAAGCGAGCCGGCAAGGCGCACGGGACGTTCCATCAATGAATCAAATGGAATTCCAACGATCGGCATCCCGGCGGCACCGGTATCGAACAGATAGGCCGATCCTCCCCCATCTGATGCAAACAGAAAACATCCGGGGGCAAATTCCGGGATACCATAGCCTTCATTATATTCGATGAGATCCTCAATCCGAAAAATTATGATATAATTTTCGGAATCAATAAATCCTTCGGCTCCGTTGGTAAACCTGAGCAGATCGAGATACGCGGAGGGAAATTTCACCCCTGATTCCTCCAGCAGCTCGGCGATCTGGCTCTCAGCAGCTCCAGGCTGGTTGAGGTTGAGCCCCCTCGTCAATGCATCGTATCCCTGGCCCACGGCGTGTAAACTCCTTTTCTATTCAATCAACCCATGCCGGCGAGAATTATCGAATGGAATTTCATGTTCACCGCGATATTCGGAATTATACATGTTTTTCTTGAACCGGGACATGCTCCTGATTCCTCCGTTTGTGGCGAATGCTATCGTCTATAGTTGGATACTGAGAAAAAGCGAACCGATCTGTTAAGTTCAGGGTTATTTCATCGTCTGGCAACGGAGTCGTTACGATAGATCGGATTCATTTTCTTCTTCATCAGCATCGATTTCCTCATCATCATCATCCAGCAACTGCACGTCGTCGATATCATCCGGCAGGTCATCGGCGGGATTGTTGAGAATGGGAAGCTCGACATCGGCCGCGACATTGGTTTCCCCCGCGCGCTGCGCCTGGAAATAATCGTAGACGCCCTCCCCTGTTTTCGGGCCGAGAAATTCCTTCAGCTCGTCGAGCGATGCGGCCTGCACGCCGCGCACCGATCCGAATTTATCGAAGATCCGTCCCATCGTCTTGGGGCCGATGCCCGGGATATTTTCCAGTTCGCTCTGCAACGTCCGCTTTCCGCGAAGCGAACGATGGAAGGTGATGGCGAACCGGTGCGCCTCATCGCGAATCTGCTGGAGAAGCCGAAGGCTGCTGGATGAACGAGGCAGCAGAATCGTATCGCGCTGATCCGGGATCACGATCTCCTCAAGACGTTTCGCCAGGCCGATCAGCGGGATATGGTCAAGCCCAAGCTCGCGCATTACCTCCATCGCCGCGGAAACCTGCCCCTTTCCGCCATCGATCACGATCAGATCCGGCAGCGCCCACCCCTCCTTCATCACGCGGGAATATCTCCGCCCCACCACCTCCTTCATCGTCGCGAAATCATCCGGCCCCACCACCGTCCGCACCTTGAATTTCCGGTACTCGCTCCGTCGCGCCTTTCCGTCGACGAAGCAGACCATCGATGAAACGGGATCGGTTCCCTGAATATTCGAATTATCGAAACACTCGATGCGGCGCGGCACATCCTTCAGGCGAAGGTCGCGTTGAAGGCTCTGCACGGGGCGCGGGACCATGTCCGAGCGTTTCATCCGCTGAATCTTCAGCTCGTCCAGCAGGAATTTCGCGTTGGTCTGCGCCATCGTCACCAGCTTCTGCTTGTCGCCGATTTTCGGGACGATAAGCTGCACGCGACCGTCGCCCCGTTTATCGGTGAGAAAGCGCTGGATCACCTCGAAATCATCTCCAAGCTCGACCGGAAGGAAAATCTCCTCGGGAATGGAATCGGTGGCGGTATAATGCCGCTCGATGACATTTTCCATAATCTCCGATTCCCCCATCTGGAGAACGCCGGTCAGATAATGATGCTGTTTTCCGGTGAGCCGTCCATCGCGCACCTTGAAAATAACGGCGCACGCATCATCATCCTCGGCGGCAAACGCTATCACGTCGCGATCGGTGATATCCTCGGTGACCACTTTCTGCTTGCCGCTGTACTCGCGCAGCTTCTGGAGACGATTTCTGAGCACGGCCGCCTCCTCGAACCGCATCGCGCCGGCAAGATTCTGCATATCCTGCTCCAGCGTTTTCTCCAGCGATCGCGTCTTCCCGTTGAGCACCTGCACCACCTGCCGGATCATATCCCCATAATGCGCCTCGTTGACAAATCCCTCGCACGGCCCCTCGCATTTTCCGATATGATAATCGAGACAGATCTTGAATTTCCGGGCGGCGATGGTTTCATCGTTGAGATTGAAATCGCACGAGCGGATCGGGAAGATCGAGCGGATTGTCTTGAGGAGATAGCGGACGTATTTCGCATCGGTGTACGGGCCGAAATACCGGCTTCCGTCGCGAATCATTTTGCGCGTGGCGAAAAGCCTCGGAAATGGTTCGCTGGTGAGCCGGATATACGGATAGGTTTTATCATCCTTCAGCATCACGTTGTAGCGCGGGCGGAGCTTCTTGATCAGCGTATCCTCGAGGATCAACGCCTCCACCGCGGAGTCGGTGACGATCACTTCAAGGTCGACGATTTTTCTGACGAGCGCCGTGGTCTTGGCGTCGCGCGGGCGTCCCTTCTGGAAATAGCTGCGGACGCGGTTGCGGAGGTTTTTCGCCTTGCCGACGTAGATCACCTTCCCATCCTGGTCGCGGTACTGGTACACGCCGGGATCGGTGGGAAGATTGTCGAGCTTCTCCTGAAGCGTCAGCGGGATCTCCACCACATCATTCTCGGGAACATCGGGTTGCGATGGAAGCTCCTGAGCGGGGGGGTTGTTCTCTGCTGCTGGATCTATCATAAACCGGAATCGATCGCCGAATAAGTTGCTGGAATCGGGAGCGCGCCACGGGGATTTGTCACGTTTCGTGGAACGCGCATGTCGGGACAAAATAGCACTCCCCTAACTGCGTCGAGAATAGAGAAGTCAACTATGATCAAAATCTCACCCCTTCTCATCGCGGTCGCACTCTGTCTCTTCGGATGCGCGACCATACCAGACTACTCCGTTCACACTCCACCGCACCCGGCGTTGAAGCGTCGTGGCGATGAAGTTATCGGAAGGACGATCGACCGGGATCTTCTCGCGTCGCTTACGGTGGAATACATCAATCTTTTCCGCTCGAAGCATAATCTGACGCTCCTGAACCCGGATCAACGGACAGCGGACGCCGCCGAATGGATGGCCGATTACCAGGCGCGAACCATGAAGGTGGCGCATATCGCCAACATCAGCGGGTGGAACAAGCTGGGCGATCGCTACCGGCGCAGCGGCGGCGGCGATTACGTCGCCGGCTACGAAAACGCAAGCTGGTCCCCGCTCTTCGAGCCCGCTCTCGGACGCAATCATACATACGACGAGATGGCCCGCATCATCGTCGACGGCTGGATCAACAGCCCCGAGCATTTCAGAAATCTGATCCCCGAGTGGGATGGCGCGCGCCCGGTGATCGGCGTCGGCATCACCGGCGGGCGGATGCAGAACTACGACGGCATCTACGCGACGATGGATCTGTTCATGATCGGCACGGTGCCGATTCCGGTGATGCGGTAGCTTCTTCTCGCTGATTCGGGGATGTGCGCTGCATGGAGCTGCGCTGCATGGGGCTGCGCCTCATGGTGGAGCTATGACGCCCCGCTGGGGCCTGGGGACGGAGGGAAGGTATGTTCTTCAAGCCCCGGAGGGGCGCAATCCCTGCTGCGCGGGGCATCGCCCCGCGCAATCTGAAGCCCGGCCAGATAGGAGGCGAGATTGATATCGGACGTGAGCCCCAGCTTCCTGCGGATCGCGTAGCGATGGCTCTCCACATTCCGCATCGAAACCGAAAGGAGCCGCGCGATCTCCTTGTTCGAGAGATTGCTCTTCAGAAGCGCGCAGAGCTTCAGCTCGCTCGGCGTCAGGCGCGGGCAGCGTTCCGAAAGCATCGCGATAAAATCGTGGTGGACGCGCTGAAACTCCTGATCGAACCGCCGCCATTCTTCATCATCACTGCTGTGCTCGGCAATCGAACGGAGGATTTCGTCCAGGGCCTTCTTTCCCTCAGGATGCCGCTCAGAGAGGCCGACGACATCCCTGCGGAGCTTCTGAAGGAACGTGTTCTTCTGCGCGAGATGGTTCGCCATCGAGGTCAGATCCCGTGAACGCCGCTCCGCCAGTTCCGCACGATGTTCGCTCTTCAGCCGGGACAGCTCCCGTTCCCGCCCGGCACGCTCCACATCGAACCGGGCCTGCATCTCCGCGATCGCGCGCCGACGGTCCTCGCTGAAGATATCCCGGCGCAGCGTGTCGCAACGCTGGAGATGGCGGTACGCCTCGGGGAAATCCCCCAGCGACGCGCAGACATCGGCAAGAACCTCACGGAGTTCCATCTCCGGCTTCAGCAGCTTCGCCTCCTCGGCCATCGCAAGCCCACTCTTCAACGCGGTCAGGGCCTGTCTGAATTCCCCGCCGTCACGATGAAGAACCCCGATCCTGAACTGGGCATCGACATACGTATCCCTGCTGCCGATCTCCACCGCGATCTTCGCCGCGGCCCGCATCTCCCCGACCGCCGATCTCGAATCCCCCTGAAGATCGTGGAGCATGGCGATTTTCAGGTGAGCCACCGCCTCATAGTGCTTCTCCCCAAGTGTCTGAAAGATCTCCAGCTCGCGCGCCACCGCATTGAACGCGGCCTGATACTCGCCACGGGCCTTGTGGATGGAGGAGATATTTCCCAGCGAAAGCGCCTCGCTGTAGGTGTTGCCAAGCCGCCGGGCAAGCTCCAGCGATCGGTGATGATATCCCAGCGATGTATCGAAATCGCCCAGATAGTAATGGATATTGCCGATGTTGCCGGTGATGATCGCCACACTCAGTTCATCCCCCACTTCCTCGTAGAGACGAATGCTGACGAGATACGCCTCCAGCGCCTCGGAGAGATTGCCGATGCCGCTGTGAATCGTGCCGATGTTGTTGTAGGCGGCGGCCATCCTGGCGCGATCATCCTGCTCCCTGAACAGTTCCAGCGCCTCGCTGAACGCCGACATCGCGACGCCGACATCGGTCATGCCGCGGGCGATGATGCCGATGGAGATCAACGCGTCGGCAACGCCCGTTCTATCGTTCATCTTCCTGAACAACGCGTGGGCACGCCGTGCGTGCGTCATGGCGCTCAGATAATCGGAGAGCGTGTCGTGGCCGTGGGCAATCGCGCGGAGGCTGCTGGCCTCTCCGGGACGATCACCCGTGGAGAGAGCCAGCGCGTGTGCTTCCTCGGCCAGCCGGAGCGACCGTTGCGGATCGATCTGGAGGAGATGCCCGGAAAGCTGGTTCAGCGTGATGACTCGTTCACGCTCGTCGATCGATCCGGCGAGCGTGCCTTCAAGTTGTTCGATGGAATCGGCCATGAGGGAGACGGGAATTGCGTGCGCGGGGCGATGCCCCGCGCACCAGGGATTGCGCCCCTCCGGGGCTTGCAGAAAACAAGGCAGGGTTTCTCGCCCCATCCTCAAGCCCCACCGGGGCGGCACCGGACAGCGAGATTATCGAACGATCATCATCCGGCCATTCGCCGTCACATCGCCATTCCCCCCGGTCACTATCACCGAGTAGTAGCCCGCGGGAAATCCAGCCGTTGAAAAGCGGATCGTGGTTCTACCCGATGGGAAATCGCCATCCGCCAGCACCGCAACCTGCTGGCCGACAAGATTCACCAGCGCCACGCGGACGCGGCCGGCGCCATGCACCGTACAGGAGAGCAGAGCATCCCCCGAAGCGGGATTCGGCGCGATGGAAATCGATGAGGCACCGGGGCTTTCACCACCGCCCGCCGATGCGGTCGGCGTCATAAGCTGAAGAGGCTCCTGCGGGACATCATCATTCTCGAAGAGGAGCCGCACGGCCAGCGTGCCGTTGCTCGCGCTGACGCTGATCACCGCCGTGGCAATCCGGTTCGCGCCCGCCACCCCGCTTACGACCATGAACGGATCGGTCGCCGATCCCTTCGCAAGCTCGATCGTCACCGTCCCCGCCGTGCCCATCATATAGGATGTCGCCTCGCGGGCGCCGATCGTTTCCATTGTCCTTGCGCTCCCGTCGGCGAGAATGATTCTGGGCGTTACCGCTCCCGGATCGGGGGAAGCGTTGAGCACGCGCACCATGATATCCCCGAGCGCCGGACGATGTGCCAGGCCGCGATAGAGCGAAACCGAATTGAGCGGATCGGTCCCCTGATTCGACGTGATGAAAAGCGTGGTCGATGTATCGGCCGCAATCGTCACGTTCGCGGTCAACACGGCTTTCCCAGCTCCTTCTCCCGCTCTGCTGATATGCACCGCGTGCGCTCCCGTGAGCGATGTGGTCTGCGGCCCGGCGGAATTCTCCGCGAGCCCCCCGAACGGCGCGGCGGAGGCATCGTCGAGATAGAGATCGAGCGGGCCGAAACCGTTCGCCACGTTCACGGCGCGGAACGCTCCCGCCTGCAACGGAAGCGGCGTGAACTGTACCATCGGCGTCTGCGCGTTGGTATCGCTTTCATCGAACGCGTGCATCACGATGCTGTCCGCGCTGCCGGAGATCACAATGGTGTAGGCATGGCCGCTGGTGAGATATCCGAACGCGCGGTAGATCGCCGGCTGGCCTGCGGGAGACACCTTCACCGTGAGATCGGTTGCCGGCCCGGTGGAGAAATCGGTGGAAGCGCGATACGGAAGCGCGTTGACGGCGATCTGCTCCCCCCCACCCAGCAGGGCGGCGATATCGATATTCCCCCCGCCAAGCGCGCCATTGACAAACCTGACGCGCGCGCGGCCGGAATCGATCGGACCGGGAGCATAGGAGGTAACGATCTGATCGATCCCCCCCGAGCCGACGAGAAAGAGGGCGTAGATACGCTTTTCAGGGAGTGAAAGGAGCGTATCGACTACCCCGAAGCCCGGCGGCAGCCCGCTTGTGGTGATTGTGATATGATGATTCCCCGTCGCAACCGGCGCCACTCCGCTGGCATAACCATACGCAACGCCGGTGATCGCGGGGGGCGCCGAGCTGTCGATATAGGCATCGAGCGGCGGCGCGCCGGACACCACGTTGACGACCCGGACGCCGGGCTGTGCGTGGAGCGCCGATGCGAACACAATCGTGAAGAGAAAGGCCAGGAGGTACAATGGCTGTAAGAGCTTCATGACAACTGCTGATTGAAGGGGGATCATGCGAGGATAGAGAGATATGCTCAGGCGATTACAACCGATCCGGCGGACGGTGAAATCGGGGATGCCGCGATCTGGATAACGTATGATCCCTGAACAATGTTCGCGCCATGACTGAACATTCCGGGGAACGGCGCCGCGCGGACGCCATCCCCGGAACGATCACAACATTCGACGTTCGCTACCCGTTCACGCCGGCGCTGGGGCCGACCATCTCCTCGGGACGGACCCACTCGGTGAACTGCTCATCGGTAAGCAGGCCCAGCGCCATCGCGGACTGGCGGAGCGTGGTTCCCTCCTTGTGCGCCTTCTTCGCGATCTTCGCGGCGTTGTCGTAGCCGATATGCGGGTTGAGCGCCGTGACCAGCATCAGCGAGTTCTCCAGATGGTTCCGGATGCCGGTCGGGTTCGGCTCGATACCGACGGCGCAGTGCTCGTTGAAGCTCTCGCAGGCATCGCCGAGCAGGCGGATCGAGTTGAGGAGATTGAAGATCATCACCGGCTTGAACACATTCAGCTCGAAGTTCCCGGACATCCCCCCCACGGCGATTGCCGCGTCATTGCCGATCACCTGCGCACAGACCATGGTCATCGCCTCGGACTGCGTGGGGTTCACCTTTCCCGGCATGATCGAGCTTCCGGGCTCATTCTCCGGGATGTTGATCTCGCCGATGCCGGAGCGCGGCCCGGACGCCAGCCAGCGGACATCGTTGGCGATCTTCATCAGCGAACAGGCCAGCGTCTTGAGCGCTCCCGACGCAAAGACGATGGCGTCGTGCGCGGCGAGCGATTCATACTTGTTGGGGGCCGAACGGAACGGCAGGCCGCTCAACTCGGCGATTCTCGCCGCGCCGCGCTCGGCGAAATCGGGGTGAGTGTTCAGCCCCGTGCCGACGGCGGTGCCGCCAAGCGCCAGCTCGTAGAGCCCGTCGAGCGCCAGATTGATCCGCTTCAGCCCATTGTTCAACTGCTGTACCCAGCCGGAGATCTCCTGCCCCAGCGTCAGCGGCGTGGCATCCATCAGATGCGTCCGTCCGATCTTGACGATCTCCATGAACTCCCGGCTCTTGGCTTCGAGCGTATCGCGAAGCGCCTCGATGCGCGGGATCAGATGGCGCACGATCCGCTCGGCCGCGGCGATATGCATCGCCGTCGGAAACGTATCGTTCGAGGATTGCGCCTTGTTGACATCGTCGTTCGGATGAATCGGCTTCTTCGAGCCCATCTCCCCGCCGGCCATCTCGATTGCGCGGTTGGAGATCACCTCGTTGGCGTTCATGTTGGTCTGCGTGCCGCTGCCGGTCTGCCACACAACCAGGGGAAAGTGATCATCCAGCGCGCCGTCGATCACCTCATCCGCCGCGCGGGAAATCAACCCGGTCTTCTCATCGGAGAGAAGCCCAAGCTCGCGATTGGTCAGGGCCGCGGCCTTTTTGAGGATGCCGAGCGCGCGGATCAACTCCCTTGGGAAGCGATCGCCACCGATCTTGAAATTTTCGAGCGAGCGAGCGGTCTGCGCGCCATAGTAACGATCGGTGGGAACCTGCATCTCCCCCATCGTATCACGTTCGATTCGGTAGTTCATTGACGTAGATAGTTGATCCAAAAAATGATTTGAACAAGGCCATAAGCCCTCCCCTACCCCTCCCAGCGGACGCCGTACCATTTGGTGCCGCGGGGCTTCTCGCCGATCACCCAGGAGGTAAATCCAAGCTGGGAATAGAACGGAAGGAGCGGCTCGGCGCTTCGGCTGTCAAGCCTGTGGAGTTTGAGGAGATCGATCACCTTCATCACCATCGCCGAGCCGATCCCCTGCCGCAGCAGATCATCGTGAACACGCAGATGAAGGATGGTCCCCCCGCCTTCATGATCGATTTTCAGCCCAACGATTCCCAGCACGTTATCACCATCGCCGACGGCGCCGATCAGACGCATGTCGTCATCATCATGATAGCGTTGAAGAAGCCTGTCGAGCATCTCGTCGTTCGGATACGGAAGCGCCGACCACATCAGATCGCGCACCGGCTCGGTATTGTAGTACGGCTTCGCGTTGAAAAACTGAAGGGCCATCAGCAACTTCCAATAGTGAACGGCAGGCGACCAAAGCAGGGGAAGTTAGCAGTATCGGGCGGGCGGAAACAAATCGGATATGATGGCCGATGAATCATTGAACATGATGTCCGGTATACGGCCATCGGTTCGTATCTTGAACGAAACGGGAAATGAAGCTCGATGGCCGATAAAAACGCCGATAACGACACGGATTCGTACTACAAGCCACTCTCGCGCGGGCTGCTGCTGGAGTGGTTCAACACATTTCTTCACGCGATCATGGGGTTCGCGACCGGCGAGCAGCACAAAGGCGCGAGGGAACCCGCGAACATCCCGGCCCGCGAGGAATCGGCATCGATTCCCCCACCGACGCCCCGCACCCCGCAGCGTTCGATGCTGGGATATATCAACACGGGCCTCTACAAGATCGAGCAGGCACGCCGGCAGGGACGCGTGCTCCGCCAGTATCAGAGCTCCCTGCGAACCATCAGGCTCACCCAGCGGGCCATCCGCCAGACGCCACGCCGCAGCAGATATCTTTTTGCCGGCTATGTCCATGTGCTGAAGGATGCGAAGCGCCGGGTGAAGATGCTCTATATCCAGCTTCAACAGACAAAGGAGCATCTCCGGCGATACGACCCTCACGCCCTGTCGGATGAGATCCAGAGCCTTGAACGCTCCATGCGAGCCAGCGCGTCGCCGGCCGGGAGCATGGAGATCGATCTTCTTCTCGACTCGCGACGGGAACTGCTTGCCTCGGTTCAGGGATTCGACGACCGGCTCAATGACCTGTCATCGCAGATCGAGATGATCGCCGCGACGCTCGAACTGAACCACATGAAGGTGGTCGGGATCGCCGCCAGCACACAGTATCTGGGAACCGGCGAAACCCTTGTCGATCGGATGCGGGAGGTAACGGAGCAGCTTTCACTGCTGGAGGCGAGCCTGAGGGAACTGGGCTAACGCGCCAGCGCCTTCGCGGCGGCCTCGCCGGTCTCTATCGCCCCTTCCATGAACCCCTGCCAGTCCGCGAGATGCTCGCCGGCGAAGAGAACCTTGCCATGAGGACGGGCAAGAACATCGCGAACGCCGAACCATTGCCCCGGACGATAGATTGCGTACGCCCCGCCGACCAGCGGATCACGCTGCCACGCATACGATGCCAGCCCCTTCGCCAGCCCCGGCGCCCGTTCATTCAGCGGGATCAGATCGCCGGTCAGAATCCTGAGCCGTCGCTCTTCATCCTGCGCGGCCAGCACGTCAGCCTTTTCGCCGATGGCATAGCTCGTGAGAATCCCCTCTTTTCCGGGCTGATTTTTCGTGCTGTGGAAATAGTAGTGGGAGGTGACATCGCTCACCAGCGAGAAGTTCTCCGCCCCCCAGAAGCGCTCTCCGTAGAGCACGGAATTCTTGGTGATGCGCGCGTACTGCAACTCCTCGGCCGCCTGCGCCTGACGCGCCGGGAGGGGCGGATCGAACCTGATGCCCCCAAGCACGCGCGATGGAACCGTGCAGATACATGCGTCGGCCGTAAACTCCTCCCCCCCCGCCTTCACAAACACTCTCCCCCCCTTCTGCCGGACCTCCTGCGCCGGCTTTCCCAGATGGATCGATTCCACGCCGATCCGTGCCACAAGCGCATCGACAAGCCGCGAGTTCCCTCCCTCGATCTTGAAGTCCATCTCGTTCTCGGGGCTCGATTCGAAGTACTCGGTTGCCGCGACGTATGCGGAAACCTGCCGGATCGACTCGCCGAAGTCGGTGCTGTCGAACAGATCGCGGAGACGGAGATCATCCTGTGTAAAGCCGCGCTCCTCCAGCAGCGTCCACCAGTCGTACTGGTCCATCTTCTTTTTATCGGCAACGCCGTACTTCTTGTACTCCGCTTTCAGCTTCTCGAACGCGGCCTCCGCCTGCGGTGAATACTTCCACCGGCCCGGTGGCTGCACAACGCCGTTCCGCATCAGGGTGATGGCAAACCGATGGTCCAGCAGCGGAAGGCCGAACTCCTCGCAGAGCTTCCGAATCCGTTCGTGACTGGCGCCGACCCATTCCGCCCCCAGCTCGCACGTCAGCGATGCATTCTCCTTCATGGTGTGCGTGTACACTCGCCCGCCTGTCCTGTCGCGCGCTTCGATGATGGTGACATCCCATTGCTCCTTTTTCAACGCATACGCCGCGGCCAGACCGGAGAGCCCGGCGCCGATGATGACGCAGGATGGCCTGGAGAGCCTGAGATTACGGCCAATGAGAAATGGAGCGGCAAGCGTGAACCCGCCCGCGCTCTTGAGAAATTCGCGACGTGAGACCATCGGTGTTTGATTGTTTGCGAGGATAGAGTGGCGAAACTAAGGATTTGCGGGAGATGACCCGGCACGTGATCATCTCCCCATATTCATTTCCGGTACAACCGGCCTACGAACGGAGCAGCAGCCCGCGGGCTCCGGCCGGCAACATCGAGGAGTCGCCGGAAACAAAGAGCGCCGTGGAATAGCCGTCGGCCTGGAATGCGGTCGGCGCGATAACCGTGGCGCTGAGCAGTCGATCGGCCGGGAAGCCCCGCGAGGGGTCGAAGATATGACCGTAGCTCTTCGCGTTGAACACGACGGTGCTGGCGTAGTTGCCGCTCGTTGAAAGCGCCTGATCCCTGATGAAGACCCGTTTCCAGATTCCCCCCGCGTGTCGCGGGTCCTCGATGCCGATCTCCCATCCATGCCGGGATTCCGGCGGCGCGCCGATCGCGTAGAAATCACCGCTCAGCTCCAGCAGCGCCGACGCGATCCCGCGACTGCGAAGCATCGCCGCGATCCTGTCCAGCGCAAACCCGACGGCCACCCCCCCCAGATCGATCGAAGCCCCGGCCTTCGTCAGCCCGACCGAATCACCCTCGATCCTCACTCCCGATATCCCGACGAGGCTCAGAGCCCCCGCCACTTCAGCATCGGTGGGAGGCGTGCTGCGGGCGTTGTCGCGGAAGCCCCAGAGGCCGAGAAGCGGGTTGACGGTGATATCCAGCGCGTCGCGCGTGCCGGAGGCGATCAGCGTTGAGCGGGCGATAACGTCGCGAAGATCCGCGGAAACAGGAATCGCCGCGCGTCCGGCGGCGCGATTGACGGCGCTCAATTCGCTTTCCGGATCGAACACGCTCATCACCTTCTCCAGCCGCCGCAGCTCGTTGAACACCGCCGTCACCGATTCCCGTGCGTGGGCGGCATCGGCATGGAAGATGGTGACGTTGGCGATCTGCCCCATGACAAACGTCGAGTGGCGCACCGGATGAAGTTTGCTGTCGCCAGGGAAGCCCGCCATCAGCGCTCGCGCCGGGAAGGCCAGGCCGGCCGCGGCAACGCCAAGCGCCTTGACGAATGTTCGCCGGGATGGGAGTGAAGTGTTTCGGTTCGGTTTGCTCATGGTTCCTGATACGCTCGAAAAATCGGTGTTAGGCCATCATCGGCGGGGCTGATATCGTCATCGTCTCACGAAGTTTTCGGCCGGCTGACAAGTTCCCGGAAGGAGTAGAACATCATCACGTAAAAGCAGAGCGCCATCGATCCCGAGCTGAGCACGAGAAGGTAGCTGAACGCCGGATGCACGTACCGCATCAGCCACATCGAGGCAAAGCTGGTGATGATGGCGATAAACGGCTCCACGATCAGCAGCGATTTGAGCCGCGCCGACGGGCGCGTGGTCATCGCGAAGATGATGGCCGCAAACGCGAAGAAGCTCGCCATCGCCAGAATATGCGTATGCGTGATGTTGAGCATCTCCGGCAACGACTTCTCGAACTTCATCTCCGGCTCCGGCCCGGCCGCCGGCGCCGTCTGCGCCTGAGGGCCGCCGTGCAGAAGGCTTTCGCCGTTGGCGGAGGACGTATCGTTCAGCAGCGATCCGCCGGCCGATGTATCGGCCGCCCGCACCGTGGAATCCTGCGCCGCCTGCGCCTGGTTTCCGCGATAGCGTTCCTCGGCCCCCTTCGGCGTGAGCGACGTGGTATGCTGAACGAACACCATGCCGGTGGAATAGCCGACGGTAAGGACGATCACCAGCCAGCGTGCGATCTGCCGGAAATGCTTCGGCAGCGTTGCGAGCGTCGGTATGGCGGGTTCGTTGGCGATCACCGGAGTTTCCCCGCCCCCTTCAGCTCCCGGAGCACGGCCATCAGCTTGCGCGTCCCTCCGGTCACGGCGTTGGTGCTGATCGTTGCGCCGGAGACGTTGCGGATATCAACGCCGACCTTGTACTGATCCTTCAGCCCCTTCCCGCGGAACTGCCTGCGGAAGGCGTCGTACTGGATTTCGCCGCCATACGGCTCCCGGTAGACAAGGACTTCGAGATCGCGAATCGTGATGTTGTTATCGACGAACACCGCGTATGTGATCAGCTTCGCCTTTCCGCGAACCTCATCGACGATCGCATAGCCGACACGCTTCCCTCCCACGGCAACCGCGTAGTAGTTGACGGTTGGCCCGTACGCAAACCCGGAGGCGCTTCTGACATCAGCCCCCTCCTTGTCCGACAATGTGGCCGAAGCCGATGAGAAGATGGCGGATTCGCCGTAAACGCGCTTGACCGACGCGGTCATGCGATCATTCAGACTCTGAGCGATCGCGCGCTGCGCGGAGAGAGACGGTAGCCCGCAGAGGAGCGCCGTCATGAGAAATGCAAAGGGTAGTCGATTCATAAGTGTGAGGAGACAAAGCTACTGCCACCGCAGTTTGATTCAAATACGGTTCAGCACAAAAAACATATTTGGACAAAGTTCAGATAGGTATAAGTTTGCTCCGTTGCAATCACTCGATGCCTTCCGGCGGCATCTCCCTCTCTTCCGAACTTCTACTCAATATTTCCGACATGAGACGTTCCCGTTCAACATGCCGCAGGATTTTGCCGTGCGCGTTACTCGCGATTCTTCTCACCACGCTTACCACGAAGGCCCAGGATTCCACCGGCATGCACCCGGCTGCACCGGAATCCAACGAAGAATCCACATCGGTCGGCGGATACGGTGATATTCATTATACGGAACCGGAGGGCTCCGCCAAGGGAACAGTCGATGTCCTCACATTCGTGATGTTCCTGGAACACCAGTTCTCCCCCGATCTCTCCTTCTTCTCCGAACTGGAGGTGGAGCACACGAAGATCGAGGGGGGCGAAGGTGGCGAGGTCGCCGTGGAGCAGGCGTATATCCAGTATAATTTCGACGAGCGGATCAACCTGCGCGCGGGCCTTCTTCTGCTGCCGACCGGATCGATGAACGAGTTTCACGAGCCGCCGGCGTTCAACGGCGTCCGCCGCCCCAGATTCCAGAAGGCGATGATCCCCACCACCTGGCGGGAGATCGGCTTCGGGTTCGTCGGTCGCATTCCGGAGGTGGAGGGGTTGCAGTACCGGACGTATCTCACAAGCGGGCTGGATGCCGCCGGCTTCGATGGCGATCAGGGAATTTACGAGGGGCATTTCGAGGGAGCCGAGGCGCCGATGACGAGCCTCGCGGTCTCCGGTCGCGTGGAATATCTGAATACCGGGCTTCGGACCGGCGGATGGCTTTATTATGGTGGCAGCGCCGCCAACCACGAGGGAGTTGGCTCCGGCCTGTTCGACGCGCCGGTTTTTCTGTATGGAATCGACGCGCAATATTCCATCGCGAATCTTTTTCTGCGGGGCGAGCTTATGGGCGCATCCATCAAGGATGCCGCGAAGCTCGCGGAGGCATTTCAGCGGACAAAGCCGGAATTCAACGACGCGGGAGATCTGGCCGGATATACCTGGAATAATCCCATCGGCAGCACGATGGGCGGAGGATATATCGAGGCCGCATACGATGTCATGAAGCTGATTCGTCCCGGCAGTTCCAAGCAGCTTCTCCCGTTCGTCCGTTTCGAGAAATTCAACACGCAGTCCACCCTTCCGGCGAATATCACGCCGAACCCCGAGGATGACCGCACATTTATCATCACCGGCCTGACGTTCAAGCCGACGTTCAATACCGTCTTTAAAGTCGACTGGACGTTCGCGCAGGATGGGACGAAGGAAAAGGTTCCGGGAGAATTCGCGCTCGGCATCGGATATAATTTCTGATTATTCCGGATAATGTTGTACGGGAATGAATCGATCTTTTTCGGTTCATCCCTTTTTTATTCCCGCTGAACCATAAATAATAATGGCGCGATGATCCGAAGCATCATCGCGCCATTTGAATATTCACCACGCAATATTAAATCGCCGGTTAACACTCTCTCAATGAACCGTATCCGGACTGAGCATCTTCTCGATCTCCTCGATGTGTCCGATCTCCTCGGTCAGCATCTGTTCCAGATACACCCGCATCCCAAGATTTTCATCCTCAAGGTCGCGGAGAAGCGTGGCGTACTGTTCGAACACCTCTTTTTCCAGCACCAGCGTCGCGCGGAGCATTTCATCAAGCGAATCGAACGACGTTGGGAATTTGCCGTGCGACGGATGCGTCACCGGCGTGCCGCCAAGCGCGGTGATCTTGTCGCCGACAAGCGTGGCGTGCGTCATCCCCTCGCTCGATTGCGACCGCAGCCAGCCGACGATCGGAATGCGGGCGTGACCGTAGATAAAGAAGGAATAATGGAGATACATCATCGCCCCGGCCAGCTCGTTTGCCAGGATCGGGTTCAACCGTTCGCATATCTCTTCGTTGGTCATACGCTCCTCTTCGATAAAAACGTGATTGCCGGAAACCGGGCCGCCCGTGTCATTGCGCGCCGGCCCGCTCCCCCGCGATGCTGATTATGCCTCGGTCGCCGAGCCCTCCCTTACCACGCCAAGCTCCCTGCCGACGGCGACAAACGCGTCGATCGCGCGGTCGAGATGCTCGCGGTTGTGCGCCGCCGAGATCTGCACGCGGATGCGCGCCTGTCCCTTCGGCACCACCGGATAAAAGAATCCGATCACGTAGATCCCCTTCTCCAGCAGCAGCTCGGCGAAACGCTGCGCCAGCGGGGCATCGTACAACATGATCGGGACGATGGGATGAACTCCCGGCTTGATATCGAATCCCGCGTCGGTCATCCGCGAACGGAAATACGCGGCGTTCTCCTCAAGCCTGTCGCGCAGCTCGGTGGTTTCCGAGATCATGTCGATCACAGCAATGCTCGCGCCAACCACCATCGGCGGCAGCGTGTTGGAGAAGAGATAGGGGCGTGACCGCTGGCGGAGCATCTCGATGATCTCCTTCCGCCCGGTCGTGTAGCCGCCGATTGCGCCGCCAAGCGCCTTGCCGAGCGTGCCGGTGATGATATCCACGCGACCGATCGCGTTGCAGTACTCGGTGGCGCCGCGTCCCTTCGTTCCCATGAATCCCGCCGCGTGGCACTCATCCACCATCACCAGCGCGTTGTAGCGGTCGGCCAGATCGCAGATCCTGCCGATCGGCGCAATCACCCCGTCCATCGAGAAGACGCCGTCGGTGACGATGATCTTCTGCGCGGCGCCGTCGGCATCGGCCTGCCTGAGCTGGGCTTCCAGATCGGCCATGTCCGCATTGGCGTAGCGGTAGCGCTTCGATTTGCAGAGGCGGACGCCGTCGATGATCGATGCGTGGTTGAGCGAGTCGGAGATGATGGCGTCGTTCTCGCCGAAGAGCGGCTCGAAGACGCCGCCGTTGGCGTCGAAGCAGGCGGCGTAGAGGATCGTGTCGTCGGTGCCGTGGAACGCGGCGATCTTCCCCTCCAGCTCCTTGTGGATATCCTGCGTGCCGCAGATAAAGCGGACGGAGCTCATGCCGTAGCCGTGCGTCTCCAGCGCGCCGCGGGCGGCTTCGATCACCCTGGGATGCGAGCTGAGGCCCAGATAATTGTTCGCGCAGAAATTGAGCACCGATCCTTCGGTCCCCGCAACAGTGATCTCCGCGCCCTGCGGCGATGTGATGGTCCGCTCGTGCTTGTACAGACCGGCTTCCCGGATGTTTTCAAGCTCCTTTTGGAGCACCGGCTTCAGTGTATCGAACATGATTTCTTCTCAGTGTTGATTGAATCGATCCGGCATTCCCGGAAACGGCGGAAGTTACGAAACCGGCCGCGGTTATGCTCGATTGGCCGAATCGCTTCAACTTCTTGCATGGAACACGCTCCTTGCCGTAGCTTTTGATTTTCCTTAACCTTCCTCCCGGCGTACTGTTGACCCTTTCGCATATCCCATTCACCCTTCGCGCGTCCGACGGCGAACCGATCTTCTGCGACGCGAGGTTCATCGACGGGGCCGATGGGCTCCCGGTGGTGATCTTCGTTCACGGCTTCAAGGGCTTCAAGGAGTGGGGATCGATCCCCTTTATCTGCGAGTCGATGGCGCGCCGTGGCTTCTACGCGATCTCCTTCAACTTCAGCCACAACGGCGTGGAGGGAAACAGCGGGGAGTTCACGCGGCTGGATCGATTCGAGCGCAATACGTTCTCGCGCGAGGTGCGGGAGCTGCAGGAAGTTGTGGATGCGGTGGCGGCCGGGGCCGTGCCGCATCCCGAGCAAATCCTTTCGGGAGAGATCGCCCTGATCGGGCATTCGCGCGGCGGCGGCATCGCGATTCTCGAAGCGGGGAACGACCCGCGCGTTCGCGGCGTTGCGGCGTGGGGCTCCGTGGCGGACTTCAATCGATATTCCCCCGCGCAGCGGAATCGGTGGCGAGCGGGCGGCGTCTTCGAGACGAAGAACATGCGGACCGGGCAGATCATGCGCCTTGGCCTGACGCTGCTGGATGATATCGAAGCCAACAGCGATGCGCTGGATATCGGCGCGGCGGCGGCATCGCTCCATCGTCCGTTGCTGATTCTTCACGGCGAGCAGGATCTGGCGGTGCGGATCGGGGATGGCGAGCGGCTGGCATCGCTTGGCGACCCCGCGTTCACGGAGTTCGTGCCGATCCCGCGAGCCAATCATACGTTCGGCGCCGCCCATCCCTTTGCCGGCTCAAACCCGGTGCTGGATGAGGCGATCGAACGAACCGCGGAATTTTTCCGGTCGCGCGCGTTCGGCGCGGCCACATGAGACGCATCCTCTGCATCGTCTAGTTTCAACGTGGTCACGACATCCGGCAAGGACAACTCATCGCGTGTACAGATTCCAATCTTCCATTCTCATGCCCCCTCATTCTCTGAGATCGGCGCTTATCGGCGTTGCGCTTCTTGTGCTGATCGGCGCCACCCCGGCGACCGGCCAGCTTCTCCCCTCCTACGTGATGCGCGGGATCGACTCGGCGCTCGGCGCGATCAAAATGACCCGTTCCGACCTGACGATGCGCTACGATGCGGCCGGGCTCGACTCCCACCGCCTCAGCGTCGTCAGCAGGCTCTTCGGCGATCCGCTCTCCAGCTTCAGCTTCGCCGATTCGCTCGCGTCGATCGGGCTGGCGGGGGAAAAGAACTACGCCACGTTCTTCAACTATCTCGGCCGGCAGCTCGATCTGGGCGATCAGGCGTTCCAGATCTCGCGGCCGGAGATGAGCGATAACGAGATCCGGCTCTACAGCAAGATCGACGTGAACGCCCTCAACTTCACATCGGCCCTCATTCTCAGAAGATTTCTGACGCTGGCGCTCGCCACCGACGCAACCATCACCAGTTATCGCGGCACCATTCAGGCGGACCGGATGAAACGGCTGGTGGCCTACTGCGACTCCCTGATCATCCAGTCGGAGGACGACGGCAACGCCACGCTGGTGGAGATGAAGGAGGCCGAGCGATACAGCCTTGCGCGTTCCAAGCAGTTCTTCAACGTGGACGCCGCCGGGCTTGAATACGAGCGGCTGATCGAGCCGGGCGTCAATCTCTCCTCGGTGGCGCTCGACATGGCCCGACGGATGCAGGGGGAGATCCCCCGCTACCGGGATTCGGTGAAGACGCAGATATGGAACACGCCGCTCGGGCTTGTGGCGCTTGGAGGCGCGGGGGATGACATCTACACCGGCGATTTTTTCTGCATCGTCGATATCGGCGGCAACGATATCTACCGGGCGGCTCCCCGCACCAAGGCCATGGCGCTGGACCATCCCGTTTCGCTGATCATCGATTTCAGCGGCGATGATATCTACGAGGGGGGCGATTTCACCTTCGGCGGCACCCTTTTCGGCGCGTCGGCGGTGATCGACATGAAGGGTGACGACAGCTATACCGGAAGGAACTTCTCGCTCGGCTGCGGGTTTTTCGGCACCGGCGTCATCTACGACGCCGAGGGGAGCGACCGCTACTCCGGCGGCACCTGCGTGGAGGGGGCCGGTCTCTTCGGCATCGGGCTGGTGATCGACGCCAAGGGGAACGACACGTATCGCGCGCACCTTCAGTCGCAGGGCTTCGGCTACACGCGCGGCGTGGGGGCGATCATCGAGAGCGAGGGAAACGATATCTATCTGGCGGCATCCCCCTACACCGATTTCCTCCGCTACGATGATCATTTCGAGACGTTCTGCCAGGGCGCTGCGCTGGGCTCGCGACCCGTGGCATCGGCCGGCATCGGGATTATCGCCGAGGGAGCGGGGAATGATTCCTACGTGGCCGATATCTTCGGCCAGGGAACCGGCTACTGGTTCGGCATTGGGGCGATCGTCGATAAGAAAGGGAACGACAACTACAACGCATTCCAGTACGCGCAGGGGGCGGGCGTGCATCTGGCGTTCGGCGTGCTGATCGATTCATCCGGCAGCGACAACTACGTTTCGCACGGCGTTTCGCAGGGATGCGGCCACGATATCGCGTTCGGCGGGCTGTTCGACGCCAACGGCGACGACAATTATGTGATCGAATCGCTCTCGCTCGGCGGCGGCAATGCCGATGCCATCTCCCTCTTCGTCGATGGCGGCGGCGAGGACGGCTATATCGCCAGGAGAACCAACACGCTCGGCTACAGCGATCTGCGTCGCGAGTACGGGATGATCGGGATTTTCCTCGATGTCGAGGGGAAGGATTTCTACGGCACCATCCGCGGCGGCAATGACTCGCTCTGGACCGGCAGCTATTACGGCGCCGGCCTGGACGGCAACCTCCGTCCCAAATCCCCCGATGCTCCCGATGCCGGGGCCGGCCCCGGCAAGAGCAAGGAGGCGATCGACGCGGAGCTTGGGAAGGATATCGAGACGCTCTTCGTTCAGGCTTCCGCCGCGCCGCAGAAGTACCAGTATCTGGTCCCCCCCGCCCAGCAGCGGCTTGTCGATCGCGCCGATGAATCGATCCCCTATCTCCTCTCGCAGCTTAACACGGAGTCCCCGCGCGAGGCGCTGGCGCTTGGCATCGTCCTTCCGAAAATCGGCAGGAAAGTGGCGCCGATGCTGATCGACACGGTCCGGCATGGTCAACTGAGCCGCGTGGGGCAGGCGATCTACGCCCTCGGCGAGATGCACGATACATCGGCCGGCGTGGCGCTTGGTGAACGGATCGTCGATACGACGGTGACATGGAGGCTTCGCAGGACGGCCGGCGAGGCGTTGCTGAAGATGAACGCGCGATCGGCGAAGCCCTATCTGTTCCGCGCGCTGAGGGATACGTTCGAGATCGTCCGCGGCTACGCGGCACGCGCGCTTGTGCTGATGGCCGACAGCGCCGAGCTGACGCGGGTTCTGCCGATGCTGAACGATCGGAGCCAGATCGTCCGCTATCAGATTCAGCTTGGCCTGCAGAAACGCGGCATCGACACCATCGCGAACTCCTATGCCGACGCGCTCGTCGCAACCCCGACCGGCTTCGGTCACGATCTTCTCTACACGCTGGCGCCGACATTGAAGGATACGGCCGCGCGCGGGCGCATCGTCCTTGGCATGCTGAAAAGCATCGACCCGAACATCCGGGCGCAGGGAGCGCGCCTTGCCCTTGCGTGGAATGACACAACGTCGCTGGAGACAGCATCGGAGTTCAAGAAGGCGGAGCGGAACTCGATGGTCCTGTTCGAGCTGAACAAGATCCCCGACATGCCGAAGCGAAAGAAGAGCAAGAAGAAAAAGAAGGAAGAGCAGGCGGTGGAGCAGAGCAGCGCCGACGATTCAGCGTCGGGGTCGAAGGATTCTTCCCGGAAGCATCGCCATCATCATTAGAGTGCGCGGGGCGATGCCCCGCGCACCAGGGATTGCGCCCCTCCGGGGCTCGAGAAGCCAACGACCCCGTTCAGGGGTCCGTCAGAGCGGCTCCTGAAGTTTGATGCGGAGGAACTGCCGGCGAAGCTCTCCGGCGGGGGTATTCTCGACGATCCTGTCGCGCATGACCTCCTGCCCGCGACGGAAGGACGCGCGCTCCGCATCGCGGATTCCCTGCGCTATCACATCGCTGATATCATCCCAGGTGCAATCCCGTCCCATCATCATGGATTCGGAGTTGAGCATGGAATGAATGGCCCAGGCGATCCCCTGCGCCCGAATGTCGAGACGGATGGGCGCCGGAGCGAAAAACTCCGTGGAGGTGTAGTCGGTCTGGCTTGGGGATGTAGAGAGTATCGGTCGATTCATAGTTGCTCCTGAATTGTTGGACGGCGAGAAACATAGAGCTTTCAGCGTGAAGATCGCTAGTCATTTTTGCGTCCCCTACGATTCAACGGGATCGGGCAATCCGATCCCGTTGCTGACGCGAACCACGCTCCGCGCCTGAACGTTCCCGGATCAGCGCGGAACGATGATATCAATCTAACTGAACAACGGCAATGATCATCTATGAAGTGAACCTGGACGTGGATAACGAGGTGGCAACGGCATACGCCGAATGGCTGGACAGGCATATCAGCGAGGTGCTTGCCATTGATGGATTCGAGGGCGCCGAGTGGCTGGATGTGGAATCGGATGCCCCCGGACGAACCTGCTGGAGCATCCGATATCGATTGAAGAATCGCGCGAGCCTGGAAGATTATTTTCAGAAGCACGCCGCGAGACTGCGCCAGGATGGGCTGACGAGATTCGAGGGAAAATTCATACCGAGCAGGAGAATCCTGTCAGCGCGGAGCAGCCACGCGCGTTGAGTGGAGATCCGAATCAATGCCGATCACGATCGGCGCGTTGACCGGTTGATATCGCTCATTGCAGATCGACGCATTGATATACTGAATCCCCTGCCGCGTCGTGGCACCATAGCCCGAATGGATATGGCCGAAGATGTGCGCCCGGAGTTGCGACAGCTTGTCGATCCGTTTTCGGAGGTCGGCACATCCCACATGCCGACCATCGATCAGATCCGCGATTCCCTCGGGCGGGCCGTGCGTGACAAGGATATCCGTGCTCTTCGGAATCATCTTCCAGTATCGCCTGATCGCCCGGCCACGATGCGCGTTGAAGGCCCAATCGTGAAACCACGGCGTCCACGGAGAACCGTGGATCGTCAGGCCGTGAACCGTAGCCGCGCTATCGCACAGATGGATCACCCCCGGCGCATGAGCCGCTATCAGATCCGGGACGACGGCCGGTTTGCATTGAAAGAGAAAATCGTGGTTCCCCGCCACGAACAGCTTGATTCGATGAGATTGACTTCCAAACCACTCCAGGAACATGCGGACTTCGCCGATGGTCCCCCGCCCCGTGCAATCACCGGCATGAATGAGAATGTCCCCATCAGGCAGGGTCACATCGTCGTGGCGGTTGTGGGTATCACTGATGGCTACGATTCTCATATCGCCAATTCACTATTAAGCATCAACGCCCCGCAACCTCCGGCGCATACAGCCGAACATCATCCCGCGCGGGACCGTTGCTGAGATATCCCACGGGAATCCCGACGGCGGCCTGAACCAGTTCGGGGAGCATGTCCCGCCCAACAACACGATCCACTCCCTGAAGCCGGACCCGCACGTTATCGGGCATCTGATCCATGCAGGTGATCGCGAGCGTTCGATTGAGCGTGAAGCCGGGCGTCGCATCGTTATCGATGGCCTGTTTCATCAGATCCAGATCCAGTGCGCCGAATCGGAGATCCCCCTGAAATTCATTCGGGACATTTGTCGGGTCGGGAAACGACATCCCGGGGTCTTCCGTCGGAAACGGGCCGGCGCCGTGTCGCGTCGCATACGCACGGGTAACGTAGGTGACATCGAGCTCGGCAATCCCGATCTCCCCGGCGATCGCGGCCACATTCGGAAGCCCGGTCCGGCTGTGGGTTACATGCGGATAGAACCGATGATGTTCATCGAGAAGCAGCCCCTGCGCCCCCTCGAATACAACGGCATCGGCCATCGCGAGCATGGCGACATCGGTAAGCATGGCGGCATCGCGCATATGCCCGGCGATCCCCATGAAGTTCTCGATGACGGCATCGGAGGCAAGCACACGGGCCGCCAGATCGCTCGGTTTGCCGACGCCGTCGGCCGCGAGCCGGACGGGGACATGGTCCCGGATTGCGAGGAGCGTTGCGCGTAACGCAGCCGGGTGTTCGATATCCCTCACCCACGTCGCCAGATCGGGATGCCGGCAGCGGTTGATCGTCTCGTTGATGCCGATTCCGCAGGAGCCGTGGCGGCTGGCGCCGCGGGCAGATTCCAGCTCCTGGTTGATCAGCATATCGTACGGCGTCGTCATCGGAGCCTCACGATCGATCAACAGGCGCGGAGGAACCTGTCCGGGTTCACTCAGCTCGATGGTCTCCCTCTGCCACAGCAACGGGTTCACGATAAAGAACCTGCTGAGGAACGTGCCGGCTCCGGCGAACATCCCCGCGCCGAAATGATGGAACACATGTCGCGTCCCATCGTGACGCTGAACCGTGTGCCCGGCCTGCGCTCCACCATTGAAGCGGACCACGATGGCGCCGGGCTGCCGCGCGCAATGATAATCGGTCATCAGCCCCTTCCCTTCATCTCCGAATCCGGCGCCGATCACGACCGTGGCCCGCTTCCGATGGTTCATCCTCTTCTCCTATAGCCGGATCACATCCGTCCGGGCGGCCTGATTCCGCGTGAGCGCTTTCGTGGCATTGGCGACGACGATCGCGGTATCTCCGGACCAGCGCCCGACGGCATCGTCGTAGGAATGCCCTTCAATGATCTGGATCGTCGACACGATAACCTCGGCCAGCTTCGTATGATCGCTGATGAGCATCGCCCGCTCGCCGAGAAGATCGCGCCATGTGGTGATCGCATCGGGATACGATCCGGGGTTGACGATCAGGTGGAAGACCTCCCACTGCTGGCTGACGATCGCGAGAAGATCCTTCGTCGAGATATCCGATTCGGCCGCGCCTCCCAGGACATTGATGATATGGTCTCTGGAGAGGGCATGGTGCGGCGGCTCGTCGCCGATCGTGAAGAGATAGCCCTTCCGATGCCGCTTCATCTGCGCGTCGCAACGGGTCTTGTACGCCGCGAACCACCAGGCAAGGTTGTAGGATTCCCCGCCGTTGCCGCCGCCGTTCCCCTCCAGAAAGATATTCTTCACCTGATCGGCCAGGACGATGCTCGCCTCGAACTGCGTAACCTGGAGCGGCGCGCGATCGCTGTAGGCATCGCCGATTCCCATGCAGAGAACGTGCGGATCGGTCACCGGCCTGCGGTCGTAGATCTCCTCCATGATCGTCCCGAGCCCCGTCCTGATGATCGTCTCGGCAAGCGTTCCCATCGACCCCGTCTCATCGACCCCGATGATGATCGGCGTCGATTCCGGGTTGGCCGGTGAATCGACCGATTCGCGGACCGTGATGTTGCGTGGATCGAGATCGGGATGAATGTGCGTCTGGCTGAAAATCTGCTGGCGAGTCTGACCGGCTGTCTGCGCTGAGAAGTTATCCCAGTCCGCCGCGCTCCATCGTGAGCTGCCCATGATATCAATCTCCCGTTGAGTAGATGTCGCTTGCCGATATGCTCAGTTCGACGAAGCGACGGGCGCCGAACGAAGCGGGTAGAATGTTCTGACTCCATGCGCGATATTCTTCCGATGCGCGCGCCGACGCGGGTCTTCGGAGGAAATCGACCATCGGAGCCGGCGCTGCATTCCGCGCCGTGAGCGACATGCCGGTGATGTCGCCGAGCAGCTCGCGGGCCATCGCCTGCACGAGCGCAAGGTCGAGACGGCAATCGGCGCGTTTGGTCCGCAGAATATCCGGTGGCGCGTATCGATGGCTCAGCGCCGGCAGCGCGGAAAGCCTGGCGCCGGAACGCTCCGCGTACCACCACCCGCCAAGCAGAAACCCGGTGTGATGCTGTGGCGAGATGAAACAGGTATCGGCGGATATCGCGTTGTGCGTCAGGCCGGCGAAGCCGAGGTAGCAGGCGATGTTGTAGATGGCGCTGGTCATCCAGGCGACGTGCCGGGCATCGATCCCTCCGCCGAGCGTCTCCAGAACGTCCCGCGCAAGGAACATGTCGGCGGTCTTTGCCATCACCATCACGCTGGTCCCGTCGCCGGATTTGAAGCACTCGTGCAGCTTCGGAAGGCATCGCGAGATCTCCTTTTCCATCGCCGCGTCGTGATATCGAAAGCTCCTCAGAATGCTCCTGGCGTTTTCAGCGAGATCGGAAAACTCCGGACGGACCAGATAGACGAGCACGGAATCGCCGTACACCATTTCGCCAAGCTCGAACGGCCGGCGGCGACGGAAGCGGATACGTCGGAGCTTGCCATCAACTCCGCGAATCTCCAGCAGCCCCGGCGTCCGCCATGTTCCGGTCGCAATGCGCTCCTGCGCGATATCATAGAGCCTGTTGATGTGCGCCGTCACGTTGCCGGCCTGCGGGTCGGCGTTCCGGTCGGGATGCCAGTGGAGAGCCAGCCTGCGATATTCCGCTCTGGCCTCACTGGCATTGCTGGCGAACAATCGCTCCGGTTCATTCGCCGGGATGGCGAGAATGGCGGCGGCGGTCAGATCGATATTGGGCATGGTTCAATCTTCACTGTTCATCCGTCCGGGCTGCTCCCGGATATGATGGCGAGCCGATACGGTCGATGTGCCGATAAGGTACGTTTCATCTCCCCGGATCAGCACGATCGGCGGAATATCAGGTAGTAACGCAGTCCGGACCCATCCTCCGATCCGCTGGATGATGATCGATCCGTTCTTCATGCTTCAAGCTCCGTGGGAGCGCGCCGGTTGTAGCGGCGATGCTCCCTTTCCCGCTCAAGCTCCATCGGAGCGAACCATCCACCCGCATCCATGAAGGAAAGTACGCTCCGATAGAGCTGTCAAGACAGATGCCGGATGCTCTCCATCATTCCAGGCATCATAAGCCTCATCACAAACTGAGTCACTACCGAATATTACTGCTATCGTTGCTATGATGCGATGTTGATAGTGAACGTTGCCGCGAGCGGCCGGCGGCGATGATTGGAGCATCCTGAAAACAAAAGGGGAATCCATTATCTGGATTCCCCTGAAGTGATCTCGCTGGGACTCGAACCCAGGACCCTCTGATTAAAAGTCAGATGCTCTAACCAACTGAGCTACGAGATCGCCGTTCTTCATAAATGAAGGATCGCAAAAATAGCCCGTCGGTGCTCTCCCCGCAACTCTCTTCTTAGACTGTCACAAGTTGGCCGATCCCATGTGGAAGCCCGATAAACCGCCGCACCACCCGCGCTATTCCCTCAACGTCCAGATCGAGATCGGCGAGAAGCTCCGCCGCGTCCCCATGCTCCACGAACGAATTCGCGGGGAGGCCGTGAACGCAGATATCGACATGCTGGTGATAGGGCTGCGTGACGATATACTCCACAACCGCGCTGCCGAAGCCGCCTGCGGTCACATTGTTCTCCAGCGTGATGATCTTCTCGAATCGCGAACAGATGTCATCGATCAGCGCCGTGTCGAGCGGCTTGACGAACCGGGCGTTGATCACCTCCGCCGAAACTCCCTCGGCATCCAGAAGCTCCGCCGCCGCGACGGCCGGCCAGGCCATGTCGCCTATCGCCAGAATCGCAACATCGCGCCCCTCGCGCAGCCTCTCTCCGGTGCCGATCTCTATCGCCGTAAACGTCTCGCTCATCGGCACGCCATATCCCTCGCCTCGCGGATAGCGGAGCGCGATCGGGCCCTTGCCGTAGTGCACGGCCGTATAGAGCATATCGCGCAGCTCCGCCTCATCCTTCGGCGCCATCACCACGATATCCTGGATGATCCTGAGATAGCTCAGATCCAGCGCGCCATGATGCGTGGGCCCGTCGTTGCCGGCAAGGCCGGCGCGGTCGAGCGCGAAGACAACCGGCAGATGCTGGATGGAACAGTCATGGACGATCTGATCGAAGCCGCGCTGGAGGAATGTGCTGTAGATCGCCACCACCGGCACCGCCCCCTCGGTCGCCATGCCGGCCGCGAACGTCACGGCATGCTCCTCGGCGATGCCGACATCGAAGAAGCGGTCGGGAAACGTCTGTGCCAGCAGATCGAGGCTTGTGCCGTCCGGCATGGCGGCGGTGATGCCGACCACGCGGGGATTCAGCTTCGCGATCTCCACGAGCGCCTTGCCGAACACCATCTGATACTTCGGCGGCTTGGGGACGGCGACGGCGTTGAGAGCCTGTGGCTTGGTGATCGCCTTGCCGGTGGCGCGATCGGTTGGGCCGCTGAGCGCATGCAGCCGCTGCGAGGCATCGGCCTCCGCCGGCGCGAAGCCCTTCCCCTTCTCGGTCGTGATATGAAGCAGCACCGGCCCGTCGATCGACTTGGCGAAGTTGAAGAAGTCGACCAGCTTGTTGACGTTGTGTCCGTTCTCAGGGCCAAAATAATGGAAGCCGAGCGCCTCGAAGAGCATGCCGGGGGTGATCACCGCCTTCACTCCCTCTTCAAGTCGCGATGCCAGCCGACGGAAGCGATCGCCCCACACGCCCATCTCACCGGCCATGTCCCAGACTCTGCCGCGGATCTTCTGCGCCATCGAGGTCTGCGCGATCTGCGTGAAGTAGTTGCTGATGGCCCAGACGTTCGGCGCGATCGACATGCGGTTGTCGTTCAGCACCACGATGATCCTCCGCCCCTGAAGGCCGCAGTTGTTCATCGCCTCGTAGGCCATGCCGCCGGTCATCGCGCCATCGCCGATGATCGAGACGACGTTGAAATTCTTCCCCGCCAGATCGCGCGCCGTTGCCACGCCGAGCGCGGCCGAGATCGATGTGGTGGCATGCCCGGCGCCGAACACATCGTATTCGCTCTCCGAGCGCTTCAGGAACGGGCTGAGCCCTCCCTTCTGGCGGATCGTATGGAGAAGCTCCTTCCGGCCGGTCAGGATTTTATGCGGATATCCCTGATGCCCGGTGTCGATGATGATCTTGTCCTCCGGGGTGTTGAACGCATAGTGCGCCGCGACGGTCAGCTCCACAACGCCAAGCCCGGCGCCGAAATGGCCGCCGACCTGACAGATCACATCCACCATGTACTGGCGGACCTCGTTGCAGACCTGACGCAACTGCGTGGGCTCCAGCTTCCGGAGATCGTGCGGCGTGTCGATGTGCTTGAGCAGCGGATAATCGTCAAGGTTCACGATCCCGTTCGTAAGGCCAGAGGAGTCTTCCATATCGATATTCTCGGTTCTTGTCGTTTCCCGACCCGAGGCTTTTCCGCAAGCGCGGAGAGGGCCTGGGCCGGGGAATTCATCAATCTTACAAAAATGCTGTATTCCCGTCACATAATTCGTTACCGCCTGCATCAGTCCCGATATCTTCAACACTCGCGCGGTCCCGGAAATTCCCCGGCAAGACCGTGCCGAACAGCATCGACGGCGATCATTCGCTGGTGACGGCTGCAAGTATACCACATCGCATGGCCGGGCTGAAAGCACGCGGGTGCAGGAAATAGCGACTCCAAAGCCCATCATCCCCCCGCCGGCGAAACAGATTATCGTTCAAAACGCCGGTTCCACGGCATAGTCATGGAAAAGGCCCTTCGCGCGACGCGAAGGGCCCTCGAAGAAGGAACGTAATAGGCCGCCGGCCCGCCAATCGAAGCCCTTCCGGGCTTCCCGTCAAACTCGTTCAGCAGGAATCAGGCGGGCGATATTATCGAACGATCGCGACCTTTTCTATCGTCTCGAACACCTGTTCGGCGGTTGCCCCCTCTCCCACCGTGGCGCCAAGTTTTACGCGGAGACGGTAGAGATAGACGCCGTTGGCAAGCGGGGCGCCGTCGGCATCGGTGCCATCCCAATGGATGCGGACAAAACGATCGGTGACGCCGTTGGCCTGAAGGACGCGGACTTTGCGACCGGTCAGCGTGAAGATCGAAACCTCGGCATCGAGCGGCCTGCTCTGATTATGACGGAAGAGGAAATCGGTCTCCTTCGTCATCGGATTGGGGAAGTTGACCACATCCTCCACATGAAGGGTCTTCTCATCGGCCTCGCTGATCCTGAAGTATGATGTCGCCTCGCTGGAGTTGTTGTAGATGTCCCACGCGCGCACCCTCACATGATGCTCCCCCGGCTCAAGATCGAACAGACGGCGCTGCGCCGTTCCCTGGCGGTAGTCGGTCGGCAGCGTCTGATAGCTGTCGGTCAGATCGATCGATTTCGGGTTGTTATCGATCCACGCCTCGATCCGGTGACCGATTCCCGCGCCCGATGAGTTGATGCCGCTGGAATCGGCAAGATCAAGCATCAGCAGCGGCTTCGGCGTCACGATATCGCCGCCGCGGAAGCTCCTGTCGTCGAGATAGATCCTGATGTCAGGCCCCCCCTTGTCGGTCACGGTGGTCGTGTCGGAGCCGAAGACACGGACATGGTTGGTCATCCCCGCGGCATCGGTCTTGTCGTTGTAGGCGTAGACGAACATGCGGCCCGGAGTGCTGTCGTAGGAGATATCCTTCGGAACTCTGAAGCTGACGGCGAACTTTCCGTTGACCACCTGAGCAGGCCCGCGGAAGAGTCGGCCGCCGTAATAGATCACCGGCATGCTGGTCTCGCCGGAGTTGACGGTCACTTTCCGGTCGGCATCGAACAGATCGACGATCGCCGTGCCGTTGAAGCCCGACTGGAGAACGCCGGTGTTATCGACCACCTCGCCCTCCACCGTCACCAGGGAAAGCGCCGCGATGGTGATCAGCTTCGGGTTGGCCGAATCGCCATCGACCGGACGGGAATTTATTCTGGTGATCGATACCGAATCGTGCGGGAGATTCAGGTGAAGCGCAGGATCGCCGAGAAGGAAGAATTTCTCCCGCTCGCTGCCGTAGCCGAGCGTGTTCTTCGTGGTCGCCAGGATCTGTCCGATCGTTCCGTAGCGGTGCGTTGCCTTGTCGCGCGCGAACACCGCAGCGTAATGATCGTACATGAAATCCTGGGCATTGCTGATAAGCACGGCCCGCGTGGTGGACATCACCGCGATCGCCCCGCCGTTCGGATGAAGGAGGAACTCCTCCGCCCCCGAGATATGCGTCGGCTCATCCAGGTAGCCGAAGTTGCAGGTGGCCGCCGACACGTAGGTAAGCGTGGAATCGTTGGTCAGCCTGGGGATGAAATCGTCCTTGACCAGGATATGCTCGTGCGCCCACACATCGGGGTTGCCGTGGCCGATCCAGTTGAGCATGACCGCCCCGCGCTCGAACGCCTGCGCCAGATCCTCCGCCGCCCCCGGCTTCTTGTTGGACGAGGAGTAGTCGGTGGGATAATTGCCCAGATAGATCTTCTTGGTCTCCATCCAGCCCGGCACATCGACGGTCCAGAGACGCTCCGACTGCCCGGTGAAGCCGCCGCCATCGCCGAGAGGGAAATCATCATCGGTCACCAGGCCGATCGTCTGGCGCCAGACTCCGTAGTTGTTCGCGTTCTCATAGCGTTTGATCTTCGCCATGATCACCTTTCCCTGATCGACCGTTTCGATCGGGAAGCGGCCGACCGCCAGATCCACCAGCTCATCACCATCGGCGCCGATGACGCGGACGTAGTAATCATCGAAGCTGGAGGAGGCAAGGTGATCGTAGTTGTCGCGATCATCGGTCTCGTAGATCGGCACGAACTGCTTCTGCTGCGTGGCTGTGATCAACCCCCTGAAGTCGTAGCTGGCATCGCCGATCAGCAGGACGTGCGACGGCTTGTGCGCCCACGTGTGCATCGCGTTGCCGACGTAATCGCGGATGGCGGTGGGATCGAGGTTGCCGTGCGAAAATTCGGTGTAGATCTCGTCGGTGGTCACATACGCGGCCTTGAGATCGCCGGCGTTGCGATACTGAACGTAATCCTCGGCAATGCTCTTGAAATCGGGATGGGTGATCACGATGATATCGGCGTTCAGCATTCGTCCGCGGAGATCGCCGAAGACCGCCGGAGCCACGTTGTCGGGCCGCCGCGCCGCCGATCGCGCCGCGATGAAATAGCGATGCGAGCCAAGCTGCGACCGGAGTTGATCGCGGAAGACGAATTTGCCGTCGTTCGCCTCCGATGTCAGCATAAGCGGGTTGGCCGGGTCGGTGACATCGAACCCACGAACATCGTTCGATGAAAAGTCGGTCACGAGGAACTGCCCCACGCCGCTTCCCGCCGGGGCATCGAACGATAGCTGATCATCGACAGCCTTCAGGTAGCGACCGTAATGGATCTCGAACCAGTCCAGATAGGCCAGCCCGGTCCCCTGATTCGTATACGTGATCCCGAGAAGGCTGATGCCGTCGCCCGGTATATCGCTCCCCTTGCCGAGACGGAGCCCGCTGCGCGCGGTGGCGATGCTGTTGTCGCCGAACTGCGCGGCGATAAGGATCGGGTCGCCAAGGGAGACATCCTTCTGCTTCATATCGAACCGGCTGTTCCCCTCCCTGGCCGCGTTGGCGACACGCACGCGATAGTAGACCGGCAGGCTCCGGTCCAGCATCGGCAGGCGGGTGGAGAAGACTTTCGTGTCCGATGTGCGGCCGGCGTCGGTCGAGTATTCGCTCCCGAACCAGTCGCGACCGGAGCCGCCCCCCTTGCGGATATCCACGGCGTTGAATTTCTCATCCTCCGTGTAGACCCTGCTGATTCCGCTGGAGACCGTGGTCGTGAAATCAGCGGTGGTCCCCCCCTTGCTGAAACCCCGCACGGGATCGCCATCGATCGCGATGATGTAGCTGTTGGCCGTGGCGTAGGGGCTGAGCTTGTGCGTGGGGACGGGATCGGCGGAATCGAGATAGTTCCATGTGGTGGGGCCGGCACCGAAGAAGAGCACGTGCGCCACCCTGCCATCCGAGCCGGTCTCCACGGTTGTCGGGATCTGGTGCATCCGGTTGCTGTCGATCCGGGAGATCTGTTCCGGGAGAGCCCCCCCGTCGCCGCCATAGATGGCAATGCGCGACGGATCAACCGTCGAAAGATCGATCCCCCCTTTCCTGAAATCCTCGGCCGTCAGATCGTACAGCCCATCCTGCTTCACGTCCACCCGCATCCACGCGCGCGCCGCCGATGTCAGGCTCCGCTTCGTCGCGACCTGGGATGAACGCTTTGCCAGCGACCAACGTTCGGCGACGGCGGCGTTGAGAAAGCTGAGGCGCGAGACCGGGCCGAGGCCCTCGCTGATGCCGGAGGAGATGGCCGGATCGGGGCCGCCATAGCGAAGCCGGACAGTGACCGAGCGGAGGAATCGGATGGTCGAGGCGGCGCGATCGAACTGATAGGGAGCAACCTGGATGACGCCGGCGTGAACATCACGTGCAACACCGAGATACGTCAACTGCGCGGTGGGAACCGGTGCCGCGGCACGGGCATATGCCGATGGGTTCACCGTATAGACCGGGATGTTGAAGCCCTCGCCGTCGGGCCGGGTGGCGGGAACCGGGGCTATCCGGCCGGGGATGGGCGTGTCGTATTCGACGGAGATCACCTCGACCGAGCTGCCGGAACGGGCCGGCAGGGCGATCGGTATCTCGATGCTCATCTGCATCGGCTCCCCGACCTTCGCGGAATTGCTGACGCGGGCGCCGGGGATCACCGGCAGGATCTCCCCTCCGGCCAGCCGCCGCGTGGCGACCGACGGCGTAACCCGCACGACAAAGCTGGCGGCGTCCGACGCAACCACCGTTACGCCGTCGCGCGTCTGCGCCGCGAGGTCACTTCCACCGACAACGAGAACCGCGCACGCCAGGGCGATCAATCGTTGCATACATCTATGGTAAGGCCGGGTTGATCGATATGTCATGATGCTGATGACGACGTTGATAACTGAGTCTTGTCCGGCGCCCCATGAAAAGAGAGGGCTGCTGAATAATGTCGGGCAATTAAGCTGGTCCGCGAGGCAAGATGCAAGGTAAGAATCGATCAACAGCGAACGGTGAATATTTTTTTCAGGGACCAATCATCATACGGAAACAGGGTTTCCAAGCCCGCATGCAACGCCCCGGATCGGATCCCAGGATCGGCTGATGATGACGATAGTGAGCTCCGATCAGTGCATTTCGCATGAATCGAGCGGGCACAACCATCCTGGCATTCCGGGTTGCCATCCTTATTGAACTGCGAAATCCCTTGTCGATCGGATGACCCCTTGTCGCAGGTAAAAGCAGATGGGGATTCGGATAAGTGTTCTGCTCACCCGAATCCCCATTACGGTAGAGGATTTCACGTTCTACGACATCGCACCATCAATCGAAATCGGTCATATACTCGCGCCAGAACTTGAACAGCTCCCATGTGGACCAGACATCGCGCATGCAGTATTCCGCGATCTGCTGATGCTCTCCCTGCCGGAACCGTTCGGGAACATCGTGGCCGGTGATCCCCTCCCCTTTCGGCGAAGGAATGCCGAACGCCTTGCAGTAGAAATCGAAGTTGAACGCGCGGGTCGCCCCGGTCCGGTCGGTGGATTTGAAGCGGAGTTCCTCCTGAAGATCGACATGCCGATCGTATTTCCAGCGGGTGCCGTCCATCAGATTGCGCGATGGCTTGACGCGATGAACCGCGGAGCGGAGCATCAGAAACGGGCAGTCGAAATTGCGACCGTTGAACGATATCAGGTTGAAACCGCCATCGGCCCTTCGCTTCTTCAAACCATCCCAGAACTTGATCAGCATCTCCCGCTCCGGCATCAGGCACCACTTTGTCCCGTCGGGAAGCTGCATCTCGTGGCTCTCGCCGCCGGCGCTGTTCGAGTAGACGCATCCGGTGGGTTTGGCATCCAGCGATGGCGCGAACACCATCCCGATTGCCACCACCTCGGCGGTGAGCGGGTTCAGGCTCATCATCCGCTTCTTCTCATCCCGCTCCGCATCGTCCCTGGCATAGCGGAGAAGATATTCCTGCTGCGTCTCGTCGAACTGCTCGAATGGGAGCGACGATGTCTCGATGTCGAAAACCAGATAGCTCATGTCGTGAACGTTGATATCGTGTGATTGGCCCTCATCCTACTTCCCCCGAAGCGCCCGGAGCACGGGGGCCGGAACGAACTCGCTGACATCGGCGTCATACCTGATCAATTCCCGCACGATGGTGGAGTTGAGATAGATGTATTTCTCGTTGGGCATCATAAAGATCGTGCTGACCTCCTCCCGCATCTTCCTGTTCATCAGCGCCATCTGCATCTCGTAATCGAAATCGCTCACGGCCCGCAATCCCCTCACGATGGCGATCGCCCCCTCCTCCGCCGCGAACTCCACCAGAAGGCCGGAGCACCGCTTGACGATCACATTGGGATAATCGCTCAGCGATTCGGCGGCCAGCGCAACGCGCTCATCCTCCGTGAAAAGGGTCTTCTTGGCGCTGTTGACCGCCAGCGTGACGATGACCTGATCGAACATCAGGGCCGTGCGCGCGATGATATCGATATGCCCGTTCGTGATCGGGTCGAATGTTCCGGGATAGAGTGCTTTCCGCATCGGGATACGCTGGAGTTGATTCGCGGGAATTGTGTCGGCATACGCGCGGGGCCGATGCCGTTCGGGCGCCCAAGATAGGCAATTACGGCAGTGGCTCCTCTCCGTCGCCGGCCGAGGGCCAGGCGTAGATCGTGATGGCGGAGTCGCCGAAGGAACGCTCCTTGACGATATCGAACGCATCGCCGCGAGGGCTTTTCATCGCCGCGGAATGTTCCAGAATCAACAGGCCATCGCGATGCAGCCGGCCGGTTGAGAAGATGTCGTTGACCAGCCGCTCGAAGATCGAGGCGGCGTAGGGGGGATCGGCGAGGATCAGATCGTAGCATCCCTCCGACTCGGCGATGAACTTGATGGCGTCGCGATTGACCAGCCGGGCGCGATCGCGCAGCCCAAGCGTCGTGATATTATCGGCGATCACCCTGCCGGCCTTCCGGTCGGTCTCCACGAAATCGCACGAGGCCGCCCCCCTGCTCAACGCCTCGATCCCGAGCGCGCCGGTGCCGGCGAACAGATCCAGCACGCGCGCTCCATCGAACGTAAACCTCGCCTGAAGGATGTTGAAGATCGTCTCACGCACGCGGTCGGTGGTGGGACGGAGCATCGATGTCTGCGTGCTCTTGATAACGCGACCGCGAAGATCGCCCGCAATGATTCTCATCGGATGAAATTTCGTTCACTGGCCGGGGTCATATCCGCCCCATCATTGAACTTACCACCTTTCACCAGGCTGACGCGCACCACATCGTCCCGGATCATCCCGCGGAGCACCTCGCGATAGCCAAACCGCAGGTAATGTTCCCAAGCCCCGGAGGGGCGCAATCCCCGGTGCTCGGGGCATGGCCCCGAGCACGCGCCCTGTCAGTGAGTCCCCGCCGGCCTTTTCCTCGCCACGATATACTTCCTCAGCCGCTCGAATTTCTTCGCGCCGATGCCGGAGACGCGCATGATATCCTCGACCGACCTGAACGGACCGTGACCACGCTCCTCCACGATCGCGGCCGCCGTGCCCGCTCCTACTCCCGGAAGCGTTGTCAGTTCCCGCTCCGTTGCATGGTTGATATCGACCGGCCCCTTGAGGCGATCCTCCTTGCGCGCGCCCCTGGTCCCGCCAACGGTATCCCCCGGCGCTCCGGCACCGGACGGGCTCCATGCCGGAATCGAATCGACCCTGACGCTGTCCAGCCCCGCCAGGGCCTGCCGCTGCCGCGCATCGAGAATTGAATCGTGACGGTGGACAAGCGCCCGGAGTTCCGCCGCTTCAACAGCGGGCGGGCGCCGGTCGAAGAAGGTGGTGTAGATGAAGCCGGCAAGCGCGGCGACCGTGAGAAACAGGAGCACGGTGACATCGCTCCGGGTAATGCCGAGCTTTGAATCGAGATCGAGAAAGAAGCGCATGGCGATGATGGCATGGCAACGAAACGGGGGCCCGGCCGCTGCATATGGCGGCCGGCCGGACATGGCGTTCAGTATAACCGGCTGATATGCCGGAGACGGTTCCTACCGCGCAACGATGAACGGTCGCGTTATCGCGTCGCCATTCACCAGGATTCGAACGAAATAGAGCCCGGCGGGGCAGCCCGAGAGATCGATGGTTGTCGATGAGCTTCCCGGCTCGATGACACTCTCCGGAATCCCGCTTACGGCGCGCCCCATCGCGTCGAACACAAGCAGCCGGCTGTCCGCCGGAATGTTCGGGGCATAGTCGACTCTGACGCTCGACCGGGCCGGATTGGGATACATCGTAAGCTCCGGCCCGCCGGAGGAACTGCCGACTTCCTCAGGTGCGCTCAGGTACTTCAGCCATCCCGGACCGAAGAGCGCCACGCGCACCTCCGAGCCGATCCCGTTGTACGTTGCGCTCAGGCGGCTGTAGATCACCCCGTTCTCATGAATCGGGGTGAATCGGACATGCGCGATAAGATCCTCCCCCGGCTGCACTGTCTGCGGCATCCCATCGTTCGCCAGCACGAATCCAACGGTATCGGCTCCGGGAGCGAGCGAGAGCGTCACCGTCCAGGGATTGGTATCGACATTATGGAGGACGGCAATCGCACTGTCGAACGATGCGAAGTGTTTTATCGGACGGAAACGGACGGTATCGACGTATGGCCGCAGCGCCAGAAAGACGCCGGTGCCGGTCAGCGGAACCGCGAGCGTATCGGTTTCCGTGACCGCGAGCACCCGTGCCTGAAAATCTCCTTTCCGATCAGGAAGGAATGTCGTCTTCACAACCAGTGAATCTCCCGGCAACAGCTTCTGAAGACCAGCCGGGGGAGCCATGGTGAAGGCGGATAAATCGCTCCCGGAGAGAAGAATCCGACGGATGGTAACCGGAACCCGGCTGTCGTTGCGGATGGCGAAGGAGCCTCTGGACCGGAACACCGCGGGAGCCCCGATCTGGCCGTACATCGAACCGCGAAGCGCCATGCGAGGCTGGTCGATCGTGAAGACAGCATCCGATTCATCGGAATCCGTCGTCCGATCAATCCCGTATCTCATCAGTTTATCGTAGATATCAACCGCAACCACCGCGTGTTCATCCGGAGAGAATCGGACGGATTTCACATTCGGAAATGTGCCGAGCAGCTCTCCCGATCCGGCATCCCAGAGCCTCGCCATGAATTTTCCATCATAGGTCTCATCGTAGAGAGCCAGGATCTTGGAACCATCGGAACTGTACCGGGCGGCCCAGATTATGCTTCCCGCGGGTGGGATCGTCAGCACCGGTTTCCATGTCAGCGTATCGAAGATCATCACGCTGCCGTAGCCAACTCCCAGACAGAACTGCGAACCGTCCGGCTTGAAGCAAAGCCCGATGCCGTTATATGGCAATGTGACTGGCCCCGCACCAGTCCGAAGATTCCAGACCAGAGAACTGGAACCATTCCGGGTAATGGCGATAAATCTATCACCGGGGTCGGTGGCAACATTGGTCCGAGTCTGACGAAAAGGGAGTTTCCAACGCACGGCATAGGTAACGGCATCTCTCACGATCAGGTTATCGTAATCCGTGGTTCCATCAAAATGATAGATGAATGCTCCTCCGTCGGAGAATCCCACGGGAAATGCTCCACGTAATGTCGTGATCCCTGCGCCGGTAGTGGCATCCAGGATATACGATTGATCTTCGCTTATCCGTGCCAGCACGCGCAAACCGTCCGGGCTGAACTGTGCACTTGCTACTCCACCACGCGACCAGAGAAGCCTGACGTTAACGGCATCCCAGACCGACAACACGTAGTTGCTCCACGTAAACGCCAGAGTCCCGTCATGGTTGTGAACAGCGTTTGAGAGCCAGCCGGAAGGAGAATCGGCGGGGGTAATGGTGGAATCGACAACCGTATGGATCGCACGCAGGATACAACGGCCCGAAGGCGTTACCGGCACAATCCACGAATACCGGTTTCCTGTCAGACGGTCGGCGATGTAGCGCCATGATACCCCGCCATCGGTCGAATAATGCAGGCGGACACCTTCTGAATATCCATCCCAATCTATTGAAACTGTATCGCCAGGCGCAAGATGCTCGGCCCCATTCGGCGTACGCACCCTCAGCGTCTGAGCGGAAGCACCAATCGTAGCAAGCACGCCGGCGAGTATTGATATCAGAACCGGTCTATAGCGTGAGAACATCGGCTTGCTCTGGTTGATAGATGAAGACGCGAACGATCTGCGACCTTAGGAACACCCCGATTGACAATAACTCTCATGTGGTGGTTCACAAACTCCATAACGCCCATGCCGACCGTTCCTGACACTCGCCGGGCGGCCGTTCATCCTCTTCTCGTCAACGTCTGTAAAAACGGTTGCGCGCTCGGGTCCATGCAACTATTTTTGTGACCCGCCAGGCCCGTGTAGCTCAACTGGCAGAGCATCTGATTTGTAATCAGAAGGTTGCAGGTTCGATTCCCGTCGCGGGCTCAATGAACGAAGGCGATCTCGATATCTCATCGGGATCGCCTTCTTCGTTATACGCAGATTCACGGCATGAAATGCTTACGCTGCCGGCTTCGTCTCCTCGTGCCGCAGGTAGATCGCCGCGGCCGGCTCCAGCACCCGGAACGTAAACGATTCCGTGAGATAAAGCTCCACCGTATGCTTCTCGTGATAGGCATAGCCGATGGAAAGATCCTGCCCCACCGTCAACTCGAAATCCCCTCCCCGCATCGACATAAGCACCGCCCCCTGAATGGAGGGAGCCCAGACGATCGGCCCATCGATCATCTGCTGTTCGATCCGCTTGCGGATGGGGTAGCCATCCTCCGACGCGCGCGAGATCTCCTCATACACCCTGGGGCCGACCGCAAGCGCATACGGCCCGTTGATCCCGGCTTCGCGCAGAATCTCCTTCGCCTGAACGATCGCCTTCGGATAGTCCGCGCCCCTGGCCGGAAGGTTGAGCGGCGCGTGCGGGCTCGACTCGATGATCCCGCGGATGCCGGCCTCGTGATAGCCGTTGAAGATGGCGCTGTCCTCCGCCCGCGCGATCTTCTCGGCCGCCTCCACCACCGGCCCCAGATCCGGATCGGTGGCGCCTCTGGCAACCGAATCAAGCTCCATCATATCCAGCGTGATCGGAATACGCAGCTCGATCAGCGGAAGAACACGGCGGCGACCCACCGAGACACCGGCCACCGGCTGGTGCTTGAGCAGTTCGAGGCGACCCAGATTGACGGCGGCGAACTGCCATCCGAAGGGGCCGTTGAAATCCACCAGCTTTCTGCCGGCCAGGTTCAGCTTCAGAACGCGACGCGCCTCGTTATCGATTGCATCCCACGCATCTTCCAGAATGGGGGCATGATCCCGTTTCAATAAATCCATCGTTAGCGTCCTCCACGTTTGAGACTGCCGATGCCGAGCGATGTGCTGGAGCTTCCGCCCCCCTGCTCGCCGCCGGAACCACCTTCCTTTCCCATCGCGGCCTTCTCGACCTGCGTGATCGGGCCTTCGCTGAAGAGATATGTCCGCGCCTGATCGCTGAACGTCCCGTTCTTCCGCCTGATCCATTCGATCGTCATCATCGCGTGCTCGATCTCCTCGTTCTTGTTATGAAGCAGAATCGACTTCAATTCGGGATCGGAACACGCCTCCGCGCGCTGCTGATACCAGTCGATCGCCTCCAGTTCCTCCATCACCGTGACCAGCGCACGGTGCATATTCTTCGTCTCCTCGGAGAGGAGCTCGTATGGTTCATGATAACTGCCGCTGCCGCCTGCCATGGGCTCTCCTGTTGATAATTTCATGACGATGCGATTCGATTCCGAAGATACTAAGAACTCTCATCAGAAGGATTTCAGCCACACCATCGGAGCATTGCGTCAGGCGAAAAAAGAATTGGACCGGGCTGATCTCTCCTGCTCCACGCGCGGCATTGAATCGTATCAGAACGCATGCCGTTTCCCGGCCATGGAGCCATATGTTATCTCCCCTCTACCCCTGTTATATCATTACACCCCACCGCACAACCACAAATAAAAAACCCCGGCCGCTGAACGCGACCGGGGTTTTGCATCTGCGAATCGGAACGTCGCTTACGGACGTCCGACGGTCTGGAAGTAGAAGTCCAGATCGGTCGGTGTGCCGGTGGTATCGTACGTCGTAACGGTCAGGACTGCTCCTGCGCGCGAGACGGTTGACAGACCGAGCGACTGAAGCGTGACGATTGTTGCAGCCGCGGTAGGAGCATTCGGAAGCGTGATCGTATAGACTCCCGTGCCCGGGGTATGAGCAACAACCGCGTTGCCGAACTGATCGTTCACAACACCAGCCGCCGCGATATCACCCCATGCGATCACCACATTGTCCCTGTACATCGTTCCCGCGGCCGGAGTGCTCGCGGCGCCAAGGACGGTGTTTGCGGTCGTTGTCGTAAACGCGCCGCTGCTCGGCGTGGTTGCTCCGATCGGCGTATTGTCGATTGTGCCGCCGTTGATCGTCATGTTGTCATTCACCTGTGCGTCCGTCAGGCCGGCACCGATGCGGGCCGCATCGATCGTCGCCGTGCCGGAGTTCGTCGATGCGATAAGAGCATCACCCTGCGATGCCGTTGTCGGCAGCGTCTGCGTCGCGGTAAACGTGTTCGCATTCGCAAGGTTCAGGCCCAGCGGGTTGCCGGTTGTGCCATCGCCCGTCAGCGAAGGGTCGGTGCTGACCGCCACATTGCCGGAGAACGAACCCGCGAGCGTGGATACGTCTCGGGTTTCCAGCGATCCTCCGTTTGAAACAACCAGCTCGGTCGATGAACTCGATGCCGGAAGTGCCGTCCCGTTGATCGTGGTAAAGGCGCCGGTGCTCGGCGTCGTTGCGCCGATCGGCGTGTTGTCCACCGTGCCGCCGTTGATCGTCAGGTTGTCGTTCACCTGTGCGTCCGTCAGGCCGGCACCGATGCGGGCTGCATCGATCGTTGCCGTGCCGGAGTTCGTCGATGCGATAAGAGCATCACCCTGCGATGCCGTTGTCGGCAGCGTCTGCGTCCCGGTGAATGTGTTCGCGTTTGCAAGGTTCAGGCCCAGCGGAGTGGCTGTCGTGCCATCGCCCATGAGCGAAGCATCAGTAGTAACTGCCACGTTGCCCGAGCTGGTAACGAAGTCCTTCGTTACCAGCGTGTTCCCCGGATCAGCAGCGACCGTCGATGCCGATGTGCCCTTTGCCGTCAGCGCCAGGCTCGTGCCGTCGACTGTCGTGAAGGCGCCGGTGCTCGGCGTCGTTGCGCCGATCGGCGTGTTGTCCACCGTGCCGCCGTTGACCGTCAGGTTGTCGTTCACCTGTGCGTCCGTCAGGCCTGCGCCGATGCGGGCCGCATCGATCGTCGCCGTGCCGGAGTTCGTCGATGCGATCAGCGCATCGCCCTGAGCTGCCGTCGTCGGTAGCGTCTGCGTTGCGGTGAACGTGTTGGCATTCGCAAGGTTCAGGCCCAGCGGGGTGGCCGTCGTGCCGTTGCCAACCAGCGATGCATTCGTGCTCACAGCCACATTACCAGCCGCTGTCACAAAATCCTTCGTCACAAGCGTGTTCCCCGGATCAGCACCAACCGTCGATGCCGATGTGCCCTTCGCGGTCAGTGCCAGGCTCGTGCCGTTGACTGTCGTGAAAGCGCCAGTGCTCGGCGTCGTTGCGCCGATCGGCGTGTTGTTGACCGTGCCGCCGTTGACCGTCAGGTTGTCCGCCACGCGAGCATCGGTGATCGTCGTCGTGCCGGAGTTCGTCGATGCGATCAGCGCATCACCCTGAGCCGCCGTCGTCGGTAGCGTCTGCGTTGCGGTGAACGTGTTGGCGTTCGCAAGGTTCAGGCCCAGCGGGGTCGCCGTCGTACCGTTGCCAACCAGCGATGCGTTCGTGCTCACCGCCACATTACCGGCTGCCGTCACAAAATCCTTGGTGACCAAGGTGGTTCCCGGATCAGCGACAACCGTCGATGCCGATGTTCCCTTCGCCGTCAATGCCAGGCTCGTGCCGTTGACTGTCGTGAAGGCACCCGTGCTCGGTGTCGTTGCGCCGATCGGCGTGTTATTGACCGTGCCGCCGGCGATCGTCAGGTTATCGTTCACCTGCGTGTCGGTCAGGCCGTTGCCGATGCGGACCGCATTGACCGTCGTCGTGCCGGAGTTCGTCGATGCGATCAGCGCATCGCCCTGTGCCGCTGTCGTCGGTAGCGTCTGCGTTGCGGTGAATGTGTTCGCATTCGCAAGGTTCAGGCCCAGCGGGCTCGCCGTCGTGCCGTTGCCAACCAGCGATGCGTTCGTGCTGACCGCCACATTACCGGCTGCCGTCACGAAGTCCTTCGTCACCAGCGTGCTCCCCGGATCAGCAGCGATTGTCGAAGCCGACGTGCCCTTCGCGGTCAACGCGAGGCTGGCTCCGTTGATCGTTGTGAAGGCGCCGGTGTTCGGCGTCGTTGCGCCGATCGGCGTGTTGTTGACCGTGCCGCCGGCGATCGTCAGGTTATCGTTCACCTGTGCGTCCGTCAGGCCGTTGCCGATGCGAACCGCATTGACAGTCGTCGTGCCGGAGTTCGTCGATGCGATCAGCGCATCGCCCTG
>JAQBOZ010000002.1 GCA_028287785.1 Chlorobiota bacterium | reverse complement strand
CTCAAGCTCCATCGGAGCGTACCATCCCCGCATCCGTGCCGAATGGTACGCTCCGATGGAGCTTGGAATCATGGGGGCATGGCGATGCTACAACCGGTACGCCCCGATGGGGCTGGAAGGAGAGATGCCGAATGCCCTCGATGAGTCCAAACAGCATGAACCGTATCCCAAACTAAGTCACTACCCGGGCTCCCCTCCGCTCTCGAAGCGGTGGGACAGTATCCCGCCGGAACCATTGGTGATGAATTGTACGAAACCCGATTGTCTGTTCCCACAGAAGATGTATTTTGAATTGTATTTCTCAGGTGCTTCTATCTCTGTTAGTTTTTTGCGATGGCATCCCAGGCATCAGAGCTTCTCTCCATACTCTCCGATGAGGAGCTGATCAAACGCTTCCAGCGGGGAGATGAACGAGCGTTCACACAACTGGTGAATCGCTTCAAGGATCCGTTGACAAACTATGTCTATCGGTTTCTTGGGGAGCTTGACCGTGCGAACGATGTTGTTCAGGAGACATTCCTTCGGCTCTATCATTATCGGCATGCGTATACGCGCGATGCGAAGTTCGCGACGTGGCTCTACAAGGTAGCCTCCAACGTCACCAAGAGCGAGCTTCGGCGCGAATACGTCAGCCGCAGGTATCTCGTACACGGGATCTCCGGCGACGCAGATAACGATTGGGAGGGGGATGAATTCCTCGACCCGGATCTTACGCCTGAAGCGCAGGTCGATTCCTCGCTGAAGATGCGCCTCGTGCAGCAGGCACTGATGCAGATCTCCGCGGCTTACCGCGAAGTGGTGATTCTGAGGGATATCCAGCAGATGAGCTACGAAGAGATCACCGAGATCACCGGACTGGGATTGGGCACGGTCAAATCCAGGATCAATCGCGGACGCGCGCAGCTCCAAACTCTGCTGCGCGATATCTATCAAGAAGATGGAGATGTGACGCATTCATGAGCATGTTTCGTAGACGTCGACTCACCGATGGACAGTTGCTGTCGATCTTTCGCTCGCTCCCGCAGGCGAAGGCTCCTGCCGATACGGAGGAGAGGCTCGGCAGGTTGATTGCTCAGCATAGCGATCATGTCCCCTCGGTGCTGGGTACACTCCCATGGATATCCGCCCCGGCGGACTTCGACGAACGCCTGATGGAGGCGATTCGCGATTCGCGTCGTCCGGTTACCCCGATCCCCCCCTCCTCGCCTGTCGTTGGCGGGCCTTCCCCGGGCTGGTTTACCAATATTCCGGGCTGGGTTGGTGGCGTGATCGCTGCGGCCGGTCTTCTCTTCTTCCTCAATCACTCCGGTGATATGGTGGAGACCGAGGGGGCATCGCATACGGCGCCGGTTCCCGTCTCCACAGGCACTGCCCCGAAAGCATCAGCCGAAACCCCGGAACTTACTTCTCCGGCTCCCCGTGTCTCCCCGGACGATGCCCGGATCAGAACCGTATCCCCTTCGGTTGTCAGGGGATCAGGGCCGGTGACGGGAGTGCAGCAGCCCGATATCAATCCTGTCTCGGTCGCTCCCGCGCATCATCAGCGAGCTTCAGTTGAACCGCCCGCGGAGTTGAGCGTCCCGACCGTCACCCGGACGGCTAGCATCACCCCGGCCGGAGCGCCTCCCGTTGACGATAGCGACGGCGGCATTGCCAGCCAGGCAAAGCCAACGGTGCCGCAGATTCCGACGTCTCAGCCTGAGTCTCTGGGACATGCCTATCCGACCAGAATCGATTCGGTCTCCGAACAGCATGGATCGGGGGCGGAATCCGGCCCCAACAACGGCATTATCGTCGATACCGGCGGCGGTCGCAAGAGCCAGGACAGCACCAGGAAGAACCCGTAAGGTTGTTCCAGTCGAATGTGTACAGGCGTGGCGGAATGGATTTCCGTCACGCCTGTTTCGTTTCAGGGATAGTACCGGACGCCGAACGCCAGATCGGTGCCAACGCCGAACGCCGGCACCAGCCCGATGATCGGCGCCACTTCGACGAAGAACTCGACGGGGGCCGAGAATGGAGTGAAGTTCAATCCGCCAACCACCCGCGCCCCCACGGCCACACTGCTCCCCTCGCGATAATACCAGTTCCCCCGGTCGCCCTTGTAGAGGACTCCCCTGCCGGGCCCGAACCCCAGCGCTCCCCCCAGCCCGAAATACATTCCCGCCTTCTGCGAGTTGAAAACGTTCGCCGCCCAGAGATAGTCGGCATGCAGGCGCGGGCTGCCGAACCACGATGAGCCGATCGCCGCATCCCAGGAATTGCTCCCGCCGAGCGAGCCTTTCAGTGTAATGGCAAGCGGATCGCCCAGCATGATGCCGAACCCGAAGCTCTTGATTCTCGGCTGTGCCACCGATGGGGTGAAGCAGGCCGGCAACAGGCTCGCTGCCGCCGCCAGAGTGAATAACAGTGTTCGTATACGCATGGTCCGTCAGAGAAAAATGGAAAGGTCGCCCGGTCATGCCCAGTGGGGCCGTGGATGACTCTGCTGAGAAACGGAGCAACCAGCCGAATCGATAGCGGTTTCCGTCTCCACGCTTACGGAACGGCATGAATTATGCCACAGGGGCGGATCCGGCGGTGAGCGCGCAGATGGCCGCGACATCCACGATGTCATCAACGGAGCAGCCACGGGAGAGATCGAACATCGGCCGGGCAAGCCCCTGAACGATCGGGCCGACGGCGAGCGCCCCCCCCATCCGCTGCGCCAGCTTGTACGCGATGTTGCCGGCATCCAGATCGGGAAAGATCAGCACGTTTGCGCTCCCGGCGATCGGCGAGCCGGGGGCTTTCCGGGCCGCCACGCCGGGAACAATGGCTGCGTCAAGCTGCAACTCCCCATCGATCAGGAGCCCCGCCGGCGCCTTTTCCCTGGCGATCTCGAAGGCGCTGCGAACCTTCGCCACATCCGGATGCTCCGCGCTCCCTTTCGTGCTGAAGGAGAGGAACGCCACGCGCGGTTCCCGGCCGGTCAGTATCTCGAAATTCCTGGCCGTGGCAAGTGCTATATCAGCAAGCTGGATATCGGTCGGGTTCGGGATGACGGCGCCATCGGCAAAGGCGTAGATGGTGGAGGGGAAGACGATCAGAAAGAATGATGATACCACGGAGATCCCCGGCTCCAGGCCGATTGTGTGGATCGCGGCGCGGAGAACATCGCCGGTGGTGGAGAGCGATCCCGCCACACAGCCGTCGCACGCTCCAAGGCGGACCATCATTCCGGCCGCGTAAAGAGACGATCGCATGGCCACGGTTGCGGCGTCGAGATCCATTCCCTTTCCACGTCGAAGCCGGTACAGCTCCGCCGCATGGCGCTCAAGACTATCCCCCGAGGGATCGACGATCTCGATATCATCAACCTTTACGGCCAGCGTTGCGGCCAGCTCCGCGATCTTCTCCGGCGTTCCCACCAGAACCGGCACGGCAATCCCCTCGTCCCGCAGCCGTCGCGCCGCCACGATCATCCTCTCATCCAGCGAATCGGGGAGGGCGATGCGACGGGGTCGCTCGGCGGCGACATGGCGGAAATGGAGGAGAATTTCAGGATATCCCGAATCGGTCGAGTTTTGATCCATGTGGGTAGCAGCCTTCGTTGTTGTAGATTGAGCCATTCTCCCGTTCAACAGTGGGCCGAAATTACGATGCGGGGCTTTACTCCGGTTGCCATAGTCTGGTTTCTTTCGTCGATCATTCTCTGTTTCCCGCTTCCCGCGCAGCAGGCGGGTCGGTCGATAGTGCGGGAGGATGCCGACCGATATGGACGGTACGGCCTTCAGCGCGAGGAGATGTGGGACAGCCTGAACGGTCGGACGGGCGTTCAGGCGCCGCCGGCTGTCCGCGCGGATGGTTGTTCGTTGAACAGAATCGTCTTTGGATGGCATCCGTACTGGGCCGGGACCGCGTATCGAACCTACGATTACCGGCTTCTCTCCGATATCTGCTATTTCTCCTATGAGGTCGATCCCGCCACCGGCGGTTATACCACGCTCCATGACTGGAAAACCACCGACATGGTCCCGCTGGCGAAGGCGGCCGGCACCCGCGTTCACCTCTGCGCCACGCTCTTCGAGGGGCACGCCACTCTCCTCGGAAACCCGGCCAGCGTCGCAAACCTGATCGACAGCCTGGTGGCGCTGGTGCGGCTCCGCGATGCCGATGGCGTCAATATCGATTTCGAGGGGGTTCCCGCCTCGCAACGTGCCGCCGTGACCGCGTTTATGCGGGATCTGGCGGCGCGGCTTCATGCGAAGGTTCCCTCCTCCACTCTTTCGATCGCGCTTCCAAGCGTTGACTGGGACAATGTCTACGACGTGGCCGCGATGGCCCCGTACGTCGATCTGTTCATCATCATGGGCTACGATTACCACTGGGGAGGCGCTCCCGATGCCGGCCCCGTGGCGCCGAAGAACAACGGCACGCTCTGGACCCCCTACGATGTCACCCGCTCCGTGAATACGTATCTGAAGCGCGGCATCCCTGCCGGCCGGCTTTCGCTGGGCGTTCCCTATTACGGCTACGACTGGCCCGCGGCCGACAGCACGCCCGGCGCCGCGACGCTGGGTGGTGGGGAATCGGTCGTGTATTCCGCCGCCGCGCGGAACGCGGCAACCCATGGCCGACGCTGGGAGCCGCAGTCATCCACCCCCTATTACATCTATCGAAAGGATTCCGTCTGGCGGCAATGCTGGTACGATGATTCGGTGAGCCTGCGCGCGAAATACGATCTGGTGATGATGAAGAACCTCGCCGGCATCGGGATCTGGGCATTGAGCTACGATGGATCATCCCCCGACCTCTGGAACACCATTCGTAATACCTTCACAAGCTGCGCTCATTCGGAATGTGCCGGGACATTTACCGACATGGGAGGGCCCGCGGGAGGGTACTACGATAATGATCGATATTCCTTTACGATAGCCCCGGAGAGAGCGGGCTCCGTGACGCTCGATTTCTTCAGCTTCAGCATCGCCAACGATCTCCTGACGATCTACGATGGCCGGGATACGCTGGCGCCGGTGATAGGCCGGTTCACGGGGACCGCTTCTCCGGGATCGGTGGTGGCGACAAGCGGCGCGCTGACGTTGAAGTTCGTCTCGGACAGTGGAGGGACCTCGTGGGGATGGATTGCCAACTGGAACTGCGCTCCGGCCGCTGCCGGCGTTGCGCGAGCTGATGAAGTCCGGCGGCCGGATATCGAGGCGTATCCCAACCCGTTCAGCCGTGCAGCCGTGATTGAATACCGGCTGGCGAGGGAGGCTGATATCGAGCTATCGCTGGTGGATGCTCTTGGCGAGCGGGTTGCCACAATCGTCCGTCGCCACGATGTTGCGGGCCGGTACAGAGTACAATATCAGGTCGCTTCCGATATTCCCGCCGGCTGGTATATGGTTGTCATCACGGCCGGAGGAATTTCGGGCCGGAGGCCGATAGTAATCAGATAATATCATCCGATGATATTATTTTTTCGGATAATATCGGACAGGCTGTTTTTTTCAATACGCTGGAAATGGCGTAACGACGGTATTTCCAGCCCGATCATATTCAACCGGATACATGAAATCGGTTGATTCATGTATGTATGAACCGTGCATTCTGAAATTCATGCGCGCCGAACCAAAACAGAGCAGCGATTTTTACTCCCGTGTCTACAGCGTGGTCGCGGAGATCCCGGTTGGCCGTGTGACCACCTACGGGACGATTGCCGCGTTCCTTGGAGCGCGAAGCTCCTCCCGGCTTGTGGGCTATGCGCTGATGGCGGTCGCGGATGATATGGCCCTTCCCTGCCATCGCGTGGTAAATCGCGTGGGGGAGCTTTCAGGAAGCCATCATTTCCCGATGCCGGGGCTGATGCGGGAGCTGCTGGAATCGGAGGGGGTGGAATTCAACGGCGAGCGGGTGGTGATGAGCCGGCATTTCTGGGACCCGGAAAATCCCGACGCGGAGATGGAGACGCCGACAAAACCCGGACGGCAGAAAAAGAAATCCGAAAAGAACCCGGCTCGATCGCGTACATGAAGTATCGCGGAGCGAATCATGGTCGAATTTCCCACCAATAAAAAACGCCCCGGCAACCCTTGCGGGATTACCGGGACGCCATTTACATAGAACCGACCATGCAGAGTTCCATGTAGAACGTTCTCTACACGACTCTACCAGTTGTTCCCTAGAAGAAGAACTCGACACCGACAGCCGCACCCTGGAGACCGAACTCAGTGGTGGAAGGCGTTGGTGACAGCTTCGCGTCGACGAGGTTCACGTGGCCGTAGAGGCCCACGTTCTGGTTGAAGAAGTGCTCCGCACCTGCGGCAAGGATGATGCGGACTTCGGCCTTCGGAAGATCAACAGCAGTCGTGCTGCCAATCGTGACGCTTCCGGTGCTCGGCTGAACCAGGCCAAGTGCTGCATACACATAAGGCTTGATAACGTCGCCGGAGAAGATGAACTTCGCATACGGGCCGAAGTTATAATAGGTGTTCGATGCCGCCGAGTCCTTGTGGAAATCCAGGTTCAGGTTGATACCAATATGAAACGCGGGTCCAAGGGCATACTGGATCGTGCCCCCCTTGCTGTTGAAACCGATACCGAACTGCTGATCAGGGCTGAAGTACGAGCGGTTCTTGTCGACGACCGCCTGTGCATGTACTGACTGAACCGAGAACAATGCTGCTGCCACGAAGGCTGCGAGCGCGATAAATTTTGTGAAACGCATGGTCTTGACTCCAAGTGATTATTGAGACAAAGTATTTTTCTCTATCATCCTGCCTGTTTGTGTCTGCCCCCCAAAACCCCTTCTCTTCAACCTCCCTTGAGGATCACAACAGTGACGAAGAGTTGTGTCTGAGCTATGATCAAACTCCATGCCATTCGTTGTGCCATTGGCCCGCATCTGGCGAAATGAGGAACGCGGCGATAAGTTTTTCGTGGAAATGAGTGGATCCTGGCGGGTTTTTGTCGTTCGTGGCGGATATGCGCGATGATACTGATATGAATCCTTACGTATATGATCGGACCATGAAACGCGTTGAGAGGCTTTTTCAATTCGGATACGGAATCGTCAGTAGTACCAATTCAAGGTAGATATAATGCCACGTTCGTTAATTACCGGCGGCGCCGGGTTCCTGGGATCGCATCTGTGCGAGCGATTGATCGCCGAGGGACATGAGGTGATCTGCATGGATAATCTTGTCACCGGATCGGCGGAGAACATCGCGCATCTGTTCGGCAACCCGCATTTCCATTTCATCCAGCATGATGTCACCAACTACATCTATGTGGAGGGTGATCTGGACTATATCCTTCATTTCGCCAGCCCCGCATCCCCCATCGATTATCTCAAACTCCCCATTCAGACGCTGAAAGTGGGATCGCTCGGCACGCATAAGGCGCTTGGGCTGGCAAAGGCCAAGGGAGCCCGCTTCCTCCTTGCCTCCACATCGGAGGTCTATGGCGACCCGCTTATCCATCCGCAGCACGAGGAATACTGGGGAAATGTGAACCCGATCGGGGTGCGTGGCGTGTACGACGAGGCGAAACGGTTCGCCGAGGCGCTGACGATGGCCTACCATCGCTATCACAACGTCGATACCCGCATCGTCAGGATCTTCAACACCTACGGCCCGCGGATGCGCGTGGATGATGGCCGCGCCATCCCCGCCTTCATGTCACAGGCGCTTACCGGCCAGCCGATCACCGTCTTCGGCGCCGGCAAGCAGACCCGCTCGGTCTGCTACGTCTCCGATCTCGTCGATGGCATCTTCAAACTGCTGATGTCCGATGTGGTGGACCCGGTGAACATCGGCAACCCGGATGAGCTTACCATGCTGGAGCTTGCGGTGGAGATCAAGGAGCTGGCCGGCTCGCAGAGCGAGATCGTCTTCAGGCCGCTGCCGAAGGATGATCCGCAGGTGCGCCGTCCCGACAGCACGCGCGCCCGCCAGTTGCTCCACTGGGAGCCTTCGGTGGACAGGCACGAGGGGCTGCGTAAGACGTTCGATTATTTTCGCGAGAAGCTGAAGGGAATGGTGGGAGGGGCCGCAGAGGGGGCGGGTTCCTGAGCCGACGTTGAAGAGCGACCGGGGATGGCGGCCATTGCGCGCCTCTCCGGTCGCGTTTCCATGCCAGGGAATGCGTGAACTGCGCGGGCTGTCTCCCCGGTTGCATCATAGCACCGCTGCCGATGATCCGGTTATCGCGACGACGGAATTCATTGCATCACGTGGTTTCATCGCCTCAGTAATCGCCGCCCGCCGCCGGATAATGGAAATCGCAGATGAAGAGGTTCGTTTCGCCGGGCTTTGCCGAGTGGCGGTTGGACGCGAAGATCAGATGTCTGCCGTCGCGGGTGAACATCGGGAAGCCATCGAAGGTATCGTTGAAGGTAATCCGCCGCATATCGGTCCCATCCTCCCGGATCATGTAGAGATCGAAGTTCCTCCCCTGCGGATCGGCCACATTGCTCGCGAAGATGATATGCTGGTTGTCGGGATGCCAGAACGGGCCGAAGTTCGCCGCGCCGTTGTTGGTCACCTGTCGCATCCCGCTTCCATCCGCGTTCATCACATAAAGCTCCATGCGGGAGGGTCGCACAAGATTCTGCGCCAGGAGCGATCGATACCGTTTCAGCTCCTCCCCTTCCGGTCGGCTGGCGCGGAAGATGAGCTTCCTGCCCTCCCACGAATAGAAGGCGCCGCCGTCGTAGCCGGGGATGTTGGTCAACTGCCGGAGATCGGAACCATCGATCTTCATCGAGAACAGCTCGATATCGCCGGTGCGGGTGGATGTGAAGACGATTCTGTCGCCGACCGGCGAGACCGTCGCCTCGGCGTCGTAGCCGGGGGAGTTGGTCAGCCGGCCGCGGAGGTTTCCGTTGGTATCGGCCACGAAGATATCGTAGCCGGGGTAGAGCGCCCAGGTATATCCCTGCGAGAAATCCGGCGGTGGCGGGCAGGTGGAATCGGCCAGGTGCGTGGATGCGAAGAGGACGAGCGAATCCCCCGGCAGGAAGTAGCTGCAGGTGGTGCGGCCGTAGCCGGTGGAGATCCGTTTCTCGGCGCCGGTTGCCAGATCGTACATGTAGATCTGATCGCATCCCTCCTTCCCCGCGTGCGTCCGCTGGTAGACGAACCGCTGCTCATTGGAGCCGAAATATCCCTCCGCGTTCTCCCCGCCGAACGTGAGCTGCCGGAGGTTGGAGAGGTAGCTCCGTTCCTCCGGCAGGACAAGATCCCTGGGCGCGCAGGATGCGACCAGCGTTGAGAAGAGCGCGGCCAGGGCCACCACGCGAACCGGCCGCGGAATCGATCGGGAGAGGATCATCTGTATGAATCGAACGAATGCGTGAACGTAACGTTAGGGGCGTTCAGGAACCGCCCCTACTCGAACCGGCCGCCGAGATGTTCGGCGAGGAACTGCTCGGCCACGGAGTAGAACTTCATCCGGTTCTCCGGCTTGGCGAATCCATGCCCTTCATCCGGGAAGAGGAGATACTGATGCTCGATCCCGCGCGACCGCATCGCCTCCACGATCTGCTCGGACTCCGCCTGCTTTATGCGGGGATCGTTGGCTCCCTGGGCGATGAGCATCGGGATCTTGATCTGATCGACCTTGAAGAGCGGGGAGCGGGAGCGGAGAAACTCCGCCTCGGTTTCCGGGTTCCCCACCTGCTGATGGAACTGCGTGATCATCGGCTGCCAGTACGGCGGGATGGTTTCGATGAAGGAGATCAGGTTGCTCGGCCCCACGATATCCACGGCACAGCAGAAGAGATCGGGGGTGAATGTGGCCCCGACCAGCGCGGCGTATCCCCCATAGGAGCCGCCGTAGATCGCCACCCGCTCCGGATCGACATAGCCCAACCCGATTGCCCAGTTCACGGCATCCACAAGATCATCGTGCATCTTCCCGCCCCACTCCTTGTCCCCGGCGGTGACGAAATCCTTGCCGTAGCCGGTGGAGCCGCGATAGTTCACCTGGAGGCAGATATACCCACGGTTGGCAAGCCACTGCGCTTCATGATCGTATCCCCAGTTGTCCCGTGTCCAGGGGCCGCCATGAACATTGAGCACCATCGGAAGATTTTTCCGCTCGGCGCCGGGAGGAAACATGATATAGCCATGAATGGTCAGGCCATCGCGCGACTGGAAGGAGATGGGCTCCATCGGCGCCAGCCTGTAATTCTTCAGCTCGGGACGGGAGTCGAAGAGATGTTTTCCCTGGCCTGCCTTCCGGTCGTACGCGAAGAATGCCACGGGCCCGTCGTCGGCAAGGAACATCACCACCCAGATGGAGTCGGCATTGTCCTGGCTGATGATGGTGAAATCGCCATGATGGAGCCTGCGGACGGCATCGATATCCTTGCGGATCGCGTCATCCAGCACCACCCATTCCTGCCGCGCCCTTGTGAATGCCACCATCCGCACTTCGCGCGTATCCGGGTCCTCATTGATATCGGTCACATCGTACTGCGGGTCCTCCACGATCACCTCCATCTCCCCGGTAGCCACGTCCACCTTCGCCAGGCGGATCGCGTTTACGCCGCGCGTATCCTGAATCAGGATATGCCGGCCATCGTTCGAGAAATGTCCCGGCCCGCTCCCCCGCGAATCCTCCGGCGACCAGGATATCAGCACGCGCCACTCATCCTCTTCGCTGTCGCGCACCAGCAGATCGTATCCTCCGTCCGGCCTGATTGCCAGCGCCCCGCGCACCTTGAAATGGGAGTCCGCCACCCAGCCCAGGAAATTTCCGGGGTTGCGCGCCACCAGCCGAAGCTCGCCCGAGGGAACGTGAAGATTATAGACATCGTGGATCTGCGGATTATCGCGATTGAGGCCAATCAACAGATCGTTCGGAAAATCCTTGTTGTGCGATACCATGCGGACGCGGATGTTCTCAAACGGCGTCAGATCCCGCACCTCCTCCGATTGCAGGTCCACCGAGTAGAAGTGGTAGTTCTCGTTTCCGCCGACATCCTGAATGTAGAGTATCCCGCTGTTGTCCCCGGCCCAGAGATAGTCCTGGATCCCCTGATCGCGATCGTGCGTAATGGGGCGGTAATCCTCCCCCTCGATGGCTCCCACCCATATATTCAACACCCCATCCACCGGCGCCAGATATGCCATCATGGTTCCATCGGGGGAGATCTGGGGGTTGGCCTTTACAGGATTACCGAAGATGACGCTCTTCGGGATAAGTTTCGGTTCGGTTGTGCTTGCCATGTGCTGACCACGTGATTGGTGAATTGTTCCAAAGACGATGACGACGCGGAATGGAGCCGATGCTGCTGTTAATGGCGGGTCACCGAGGCCGATCGGAAACGCTGGCACCATCATGAAATCGTATCCCACTGCCTGCGAAAATACATCCCGGCCGGGATGTTTCTAAGGGCCAATAACAAAATGCCCTGGAAGGCTTCGATTAGCGCGCCAGGGGCCCATTCCATCATCAGTTGAAGATCGGGGGATATATCGGCGATTCGGGAAGGTTGTTGCGCTGCGGTGGCGGATATGGGAAAACGGGCCCCGATCCGTTCGGAGCCCGGTCTCTGCCGACATTGTCATTCTTCTGGAAGGGGGACTGCTACTGCTTTTGCGGCGCGCCGATCCGCGCTTTCGTCTTCACGATGTTGGTACGGTAGACCGGCGGGGTGTGCGCCGCCGGCTGCAATGCATCCTGATGCGCGGCCGGGCGCGTCCCCTCGGGCGTCGATGGGTCGAAGGCCGTCACGCTCGATCTTCAGGGACGCTACAGGCTTGGCGGGAACTGGTGGGGGGAGCTGGGGACATCGCTGCGCTACAGGGTGGCCGGGGATTTTGTGCAGAGGGAGATCATCGTCTTTCCCGATACCGTGGTCTTTGCCTCCAATGGCCGTTCCGAGCGGACCGTTGCCAGCGGGCCCCAGATTGCCACATCGCCGGCCGCCATCAGCCTGCTTGCGGGGATCTCCTTCAGCCTGCCGATCCCCCGGCGGTTCTCCCTGCTCCCGGCGCTCAATGCGCGACTCGATCTCCGCTCCCTCCGCGATGGCATGGGGCTTCGATCGATCAGCGGCGGCGCGGGGATCACCCTTGCCCGGCTCGATGCGCGCGGCCTGTACGCCAATGAGCTGACCATCATCGGCCTCCGGCTCCGGTCGGATCGGAAGCTCACGATACGGCTCACCGGCTCGGTATCAGCGGATGAACCGGCGCGGCTTGCAGCGGCGCGGGCCGATGCCGTCCGCGAGTATCTGACGGAGCGCTGGGGGATAGAGCGTTCGCGTATCGGCGTGAGGGGTGGAGGGGCCGCGGTCGCTTCCGATGATGATCGGTACGCGCGCTCGGTAACCGTGGCGTTTCCCGCTCCCGTGCCGGGATCTTCCCGAGAACCGCCTCCTCTCCGGCGTGGATCTGATCGTGGAGCGCGGCCTGTGACCGGGGAGCTGCTGAATTCCTTCAACGTCGTGGATGACGTTGCCCGGCAGTCCGTCAGAAATATCGTTCCATCAGCGTAACCACCCACTCCGGCGTTCGCGGATCGGCGGGGGCATCGAACTGCGGGAAGTACGGCTTGATGTCGAGCACCGGCGTGCCGTCGATTGCATCCAGGCCGATGACCCGAAGGATGTTTCCCTGCATGCCGATGATCCTGACAGCGGTGACGCCGATGGGGTTGGGACGATGTTTCGCCCGCTGCGCGAATATCCCGACCAGCGGCATATCCTCCCTCCCCTGCGGCCGGCGAACCAGATCCGAGGCGGGCTGGAAGGTCGACCGGTCCATCAGAAAGATCACCAGCGCGTGGGAGAATTCATCGAGACCCCGAAGCCCGTCGGCAAGCTCCGGATCGATCTCTATCCGCGATTCCACATCTCCCCACCCCTCATCGATTCCATCGGTCACCGTTGTGCGGACCACGCCGATCGGGCGGATATCGCCGCTGCTTCGTTTATCTCCCATCATGCATCTCTCTTGATATGGACGCTTCGCGGGCGGACGAACCCCCAGCCGAGAAGGCCCCCGAGCGCGAATATCGCGTTGCATGAACCGTGGACCAGCGCCATCTGCGGGATCGTCAGCCGTGGCCCCTGCATGAAGACCCCCACGGCGTACTGCGCCGCGAAGAGCATCGCCAGCACCGAGGCGGTGGCCGATATGCCCAGGAACATGGCCGGCCGCGTGCCCGGAAGCGAGCGGCGTACCGGAACCAGCACCAGGAAGCCGTGCATGGTCATGCTGGTGGCAAGCACCACCGCGGCGACGACTTCGAGCGGGCCGGAGAAGGTGATGCCGAGCGCCACGAGCGGAGGCCCGGCGATGATCCCGCAGGCGGCGATGCGATAGAGGAGCTTCATCGGCGCCCCGATGGCTGCCAGCCTTCTGCCGGTCATCCCGGCGAGCATGGGGGCGATAAAGCCGGCGAAATGGAAATGGACCGCGGTCAGCAGAGCAATCACCCCGCCGAACCCCGCCAGCGATATCCCCAGCCGGGCTGCCACCAGCCACACCCCGCCGATCGGCAGATAGAGGAGCGCGGCATTGATGCACAGCTCCTCCAGACGACGTTCCCCGCGGATAAGGCGGAGCATGCCGAAGAGCGCGATGATCCCCGTGAGGAGCAGCCACGCCGAGGCGAGAATCCCCGCGGGAGTTCCGGCGGGAAGAAAGAACGAGACGCATGCGGGCACCGCCGCAATCGGCTGGAGAAGCCGCGCGATCCTGTACGGAAGCGGGTTTCCCCCCTCGCGGTCGGAGACGGCGAGGAGATCGATCGCGAGCGGGATGAAGACGAGAATCCCCAGCATCAGCAGAAGCTCGATCGGGCCGATGGCGGGGGCTCCGAAGAGCGCCGCCACAAGGATCGCCAGCCATATGGCGCCGCCGATCATCGCGCTGCCGATGCTGAACCCGCTCCGGTTTGCGTCGGAGATGTCGGTCATCGGCTGGTTCCGTTTGCTCTCATGGGGAGGAGATTATCGCTGGATGATGACTCTGCGGGCGGTGCGCGCTCCGTCGCGGTCGATCGCCATCCAGTAGACGCCGTTCGCCAGCCCTGCGAGATCGAACCCGATGGTGTGGGCGCCCTGTTCCATTGGGCCGTTGAAGATGGCGCGGATGTTCCGGCCGAGCTGATCGTAGAGGGCGATGCCGACGTTCCCGGCGGCCGGCAGCGAGAGCGAAAGCGTGCCGGCATTCCGCACGGGCGATGGGGCGATGACGGCGGAGAAATCGGCCACGGCCTTGTCATCCACGCCGCTCGGCGCGGTCAGCAGCGGAACCTTTTCGGCGTTGAACACCTCGCGCGATTCCGCATCGGCATCGTGCGATGCCATGAACGCCACAAGGCTGACGTGATCGGGGTTGAAGCTGGCCGGGAGCGCGAACGAGTATGATTTTGTATATGCCTTTCCCGTCTCCGGCGATGAGGGGATCACCCCGGCTGTTCCCCAGGTTCCCGAGAGGACCGCGCGGAGAACGTGATCGTGAACGAAGCTGGGGATATATCCCCCCTTTCCGTAATAGGGGCTTTCCGGGACGTTGTCGAGCGCGTTGGCCTGATCCCATCCCGTCCCCGATCCGCTGACGCTGTCCTCGACCAGATAGAGGTTTATCCGCAGGTCGGCCGCGTCCGGGATATCGTTGAAGGTCGCGGAGATGTTCGCGGTAAGCATCCGCGTTGCCGGGGCATAATGATGGTCGATCCCCACCGAAACCGGGCTTGGCTCGTCGCGACGATTGCCGCCGAGAAACTGCCAGTAATCGCGGCCGATGGTGACGGTTGCGTGGCCGGGCCACTTCAAACGATCGAGCAATCCCTCGGGATAGGACGTGGTGTAGGAACGGACGATGCTATCCCCCTCGGCCACCTGCATCTGGTCGTCGTCATGGATCGCGACGACGATCGCCTCGGGATAGGCGTCAAGCAGCTCGTGAATCCTGACAACCCCCTCGATGCAGTATCCGCACCACGCTCCGGTATTCTCCTCCAGCAGAAACCGACGCGGCACCCCGTCCGTTGCAACGCGGGAGACGCTCCGTGCAACCGGAACCTGCCCGTGGGAGCGGAGGGGGGCGTTTGGAATGTCGCCTGCGCGATGGGTCTGCGCGGAGGCGGTGAAGCATGTCATTGTGCCGAGCAGGGCACCGAGAAGGAGATGTCTTCGCATCATGACGCCTGGGGTTTTAATGAAATGAAGACGCGGTCACGGGGGTAAGCACTGACAGCCAGATGCCCCGGCAGGAGCGGCCTGATGGCCTGCTCTGTCAGGAGCGTGCGCGGGGGCGGGGGACGCGGCGCGAAAATACCATATCGGCCGGGGAAGTCAAGATCTGCGGCGCGGGGTAGTAGTGACTCATGTTGAATCCATCCCCCGGCCTGCTGAACGATCATCGATCGGTGATTCCGTCATCACTCTTCCTTCAAGCTCCGTGGGAGCGCACCGGTTGTAGCGGCAACGCTCCCATTGCTCCCTCAAGCTCCATCGGAGCGTGCCATCCTTCATGGATGCGGGGAGGGTTCGCCCCGATGGAGCTTGAGATCATGGAAAATGTGACATTACTACAACCGGTTCGCCCCGATGGGGCTGGAACGGCAGATGCTGGATGCTGTACATGATTCCGAGCATCCCAGATGAGTCACTACCCGCGGGTTCCGCCGGGGAGCCCGCGCCGCATGGCGGCTTATCGGACGATCACCACCGTTTCAACGGCCCTCCGGCCGTTCATCTCCATCTCCACGCGATAGAGCCCGTTGGGAACCGAGGCGAGATCGATCTTCAGATTCTTCTCTCCCGGCCCGTCCGTCTCTCCATCGCGGCTTGTGACGGGGCGGCCGAGAAGATCGCGCAGGGTGGCCCGCCATTTCCCCGCCGCCGGCGCGATAAAGCGCACGCCCACCACCGACTTCGCCGGGTTGGGAGCGATGCTCATCGTCAGGCCGGCTCCCGTTTCGCGGTCGAGCGGGGCGCCGCTGACCGGGCCGATATGGGCGTTGTAGAGGGGAGTGGTGCGGGAGATGCCCTGCGCGTTGGTTGCCTCGATCGAGTAGAGAAACCCGTGGTCGTACGCCTGATCCAGGCAGCCGATGAAGACGTTGCCGGTATCGCGGTGCATCGGGACGGTGACGACGACCGGCGGAGTGCTCCCCGGATTGACGATCAGCGTGGCCGTCACCGTCCGGATTGTATCGTTCTTGTCGTACGGATCGGGAAGGACGATCGCGCTGAAGCAGAAGGGCTTGCCGAAGCGTTCGACGATGGTGCTGTCGTACGGAACGTGAATGATATACGGGCCGGCCCCCCAGGCGTAGTAGGAGAAGGGGACCAGAACGTTGTAGTCGTTTGACCAGGTGGTGTACATCATCCCGAGCATTCCCTCTTTTCCCTGCATCGCCAGGCGCCACGCGCGGATGCCGTCCGGGCTGCCGGCGTCGTAGTAGGGGGAGGTGATCTGGCGGAACCCGTGATCGGCGAAGAAGCCGAGGCTCCTGTCCATGTTGCCGCCGTTCCAGTTGACGATCACCGGCGTGGTCGGGATCGAATCCCAGTCGCCGGTGAGATCCCCGTTGATCAGGTAGTAGTTGTTATAGGCGTTGTGGAGCGAGTCGAACATATCGCTCCAGACGAATGTCTCGGCCCCCGGACTGATTCCCTGGATGATGCTCTGGCAGCGTTTCAGGTTGTTCGCCAGGAGCGCGGACGGCGGCAGATGCTGACGCTGGCAGGAGGAATCCCAGTTCATCGCGCGGATTTCATCGTGTCCCATGAAGAACCTCGCCCTTCCCAAAGGAAACGAGAGCAACGTGTTGTAGAGGCTGTCCACGCCGCGGATCTGCCTGTTGAGGACCGGGTAGAGCTTCTCCTCGGCCGGGCAGACCATCACCGAGCCTCCCCCCTGTTCATCGGCGACGGTGGTCAGCGGGTGGAAGTAGGAGATGGTGACGGTATCGCCGTTGGCGATGGCGCCTCCCGGACGGCGACGGAACGTTGGGGCGGGGGCATCGGGGGCGAAGCGCTGGGTCTGGAGATAGTTCGTCACGGTGAGCGAATCGCTGATGGGGGCGAAATCCGTCCCCTCGACGCAGAGCGCCCCGGTCCGCCTGTTCCGGACGGTGACCGGCGTTCCATCGCGACGGATGATATTGCCGAGCCCCGACTCCTCGACAGTGAAATCATCCCACCAGATCTTCCCAGACTCCCCTCCCCAGACGCCGGCATAGACCTGCGCGTAGGGGAATTGAAGGGAGTTGAAGGAGACCTGAACGCGGGTCCACCCGTTGGTGCCGCGGATGGAGTAGGCGGTATAGGTAAGCGTGCGGGATGCGTTGGCGTCGTCGGTGCCGATCGCGAGCAGCCGCACATCATCGGCTTTCAGCGACTCGGTTTTGACCCACGCGGACATCCGGTAGGAGTGGAACGGCTTGCATGTCAGCTTCCGGCTGAAGCGGCAGTTGCCGGAGGTGTTCCCGTTGGTGAAGTTCTGGCAGAGGGCGCTGTGGCTTCCGCCGTGATGCTCGGCATCCTGCGTGACGGGGGGCTCGTCGTAGAAGCTCCAGCCGGAGAACTTCCCGTTGGCGCCCAGGCTCTCGAACGAGCCGTTCGGCAGCGTGATGTTCGGGTCGCGCACAAGGCGGCCGGTATCCCCCTCGATCACGAAGGTCGCCGTGGCGGGAAATCCCTCGGCCAGCTCCGGATCGTTGTAGAGGATGCCGTCCGAGTAGCCGATCGGCGCAACGCCGGGGATGATGTCGATGCCCCGTTCCTCGGAGTATTTCCGGAACGCGCGGACGCTGTCGAAATAGTATCGGGGCTGCTGATCCAGCACGTTGTACTTCCAGTCGTTCTGCTGCATGCCGTTCAGCTTGTAGGCGGCCATCGTGTCCTCGATCTTCCTGAGGGCCTGGAGGCTTCCGGGGCCGCGGAGATTATGCTGCGAGAAGACCCACCGGTCGGGATAATCGGGGTAGTCGTAGATGTGCGCGCAGTGGGCCGAGATGATTCCCCCGTTGTTGTTGATAAGCTGCATCAGCGTGGCGATGGCGTTATAGGCGCCCTCCCGGCTCCTGCTGCTGATCGCGATCCGGTCGGGCGCGATATTCAGGATATAGCCGTTGGAATCCGGTATCGTTTCACCGGGGGGAATCTGAAGGAGGGGGCGTTCATCCACGGTGTTGAAGCAGATACGGATGGCCGATTTCCCCTGGTAGTAGATCGGTTTGTCCTCGATTGTCGAACTGATCGTGATGCCGAATCGCTCTTTGATCTGCCGGGCCAGATACTCCTCCTGCATCACACCTTGAGCCTCAGGGAGATCGGGCGACAGTATCACCGTCTGGTTGCTGAAGACAAACTGGCCGGGGCGCTCGAACGCCGCTTTCGGACGGGGCATCAGCGTGAGGATGCTCCGTTGCGCGCTGGCCCGAGCCGCGGCGGCGATAAGGAGAACGGTAAGGATGGTAGCAAACCGAGCGTTCATAACGGCATGAGATGTTGATCGGAAGAGGACAACTGCAAGGGGTGTGATATCACGGAACCGGCGGGACGAATCTACGTCGCGGCTCCGCCGAATCAAATCATCGAATCGCTCCGGTAGTGACGCAGGTTACATCCGGCCCTCGGGTTGACGGCGCAATGATCCATCGACGATCCTCTCGTCAAGCTCCGTCAGGAGCGTGCCGGTAGTAGCAATGATGTTCCCGTTCCCCGCTCAAGCTCCAGAGGAGCGTACCATTCTGCCGGCATATGAGGATGGTACGCTCCGATGGAGCTTGGAATCAAGAAAGGCGTGGCGCTGCTACAACCGGCACGCCCCGATGGGGCTGGGAAGACGGATGCCGGATATTGACTCCGGGCATCGTCCACGCCATCTCAACCTGAGTCACTACGATCGCTCCGCGGGAATGCGTGGCCCTTATTCGATGAGGGATCTGCTCATCACCACGCTTCGATAGTTGACCACGGACCACTGCGTGTGCTCCACGAAACGGTAGCCGTGGCGGCCGTAGTACTCAATCAGGTGGTGCGCCTTCTCCGATGTGTCCAGCGCCATCTCCGCCGCGCCATCCCGCCGCGCCAGCGACTCCACATGATCGAGCAGCATATTACCGATCCCTCTCCCCTGCAACGCCGGCTCCACCGCGAACTGCCCCAGCGACGCCACATCGGGCCGGTCGTACCACGGGGTTCCATGCGCCATCGCGGGAGGATAGTAGGTGATGGTGCCGATGATCTCTCCATCCTCGATCGCCAGATAGCACTCACCGTCGCGAGCCCGCTCCAGCGTCTGTTCGTCGGTCTGGTGAGTGGCAAGGAAGCGGAGCCCCATATCCGCCAGTCGCTTGTAGGCGCGGTGGAGAAGCGCGGTAAGCCGGGGGATGGAATCGTGCGTCTCGTCGAGACGGCGGATTGTGATCGTTTCGGGAGCCATGACGGATAGATGCTGTATAATGGAATGATCCGGGCCAGGCGATGCCTGCAGCGGTGCGACCCGCTGTTGCCTGATGAACACCTGATGATATCGGATCTCTCATCATCCCTCCGCGATCCTCCGGCCGATGATCTCCAGGCGCTCGATGGTCCCAAGGATATCATCATCGGACGTGCGGGGGTTGATGGTGCAGAGTCGGAGCACGGTTCGCCCGCGGAGGACGGTTGTGCTGAGCATCGCGTGGCGGCCGGCGACGCATTCCCCGGCAATCCTTCTGTTGATCTCGTCAAGTTCCCTCTCCGCCCGATTGTCCGGGGTAAACCGGAAGGTGACGATGCCGAGCCCCGCCGATGTGATCACCCGCCACGCCGGCGACCCGTGAAGGCGGCGTTCGGCAAGCAGCGCCAGATCGATTCCCCGGTCGACTGCCGCGCGGAACGCCTCAAGGCCGAACACCTGAACCGACATCCAGAGATCGAGGCCGCGGAAGCCGCGCGTAAGCTGCACGCCCCAGTCGCGGAAGTTCACCTCCTCGGCCGCCAGATCGGAATCCCTCAGATATTCCGGGACCAGGCGGAAGGTCTCCTTCAGCAACTGTGCGTCGCGGAGGAGGATGCAGCCGCATTCGAACGGCTGGAAGAGCCATTTATGTGGATCGAGCGACACGGAATCCGCCAGCTCCATTCCCGCCAGCGCCCGCCGTCCCCGTTCGGTAAGGGCAGCCGCCGCGCCGTATGCGCCATCGACATGCATCCAGAGCCCTTCGCGATCGCGGAGCGCGGCAAGCTCCGGCAGCGGATCGACCGCGCCGGTGTTGGTGGTGCCGCCATTGGCGACAAGCGCGAACGGCCTCTTCCCCGCCGCGCGATCGGCCGCGATGGCGTTGCGAAGCGTCTCGATCGGAAGGCGGAAATCCTCGTCGGTCGGGAGGGTGCGGAGCTGATCGCGGCGGAAGCCGAGGAGACGGGCGCCGCGATCGATCGATGAATGGGTCTGATCGGAGGCGTAGATCACCGCGCGCGGAATATCCCCCTCCGGCAGCGCATGCCGCGCCGCCGCGAGCGCCGTCAGGTTCGCCATCGATCCCCCGCTGACAAACGTCCCTCCGGCCGATGCCGGCAGCCCGCAGATATCGCGCAGCCAGTCCACCGTCACCAGCTCTATTTCCGCCGCGCCGGAGGCCGTGGCCCACGCCCCCGCGAACGGGTTGAAGCCGGCGACCAGCGCGTTCGCCATGGCGCCGACGAAGTTCCCCGGCCCCGGAACGTAGGCGAAGAAGCGGGGATGATCGACATGGCTCATATTGCCGAAGACATCGCGGCCGACCCGGTCCAGCACATCTCCCGGCGGCCTCCCCTCTTCCGGCGGTGGCTCGCGAAGGAGGCGCTCCAGCTCCCGGCGTCCCGTTCCGCCGGCGACCGGGAGATCGCCCAGTTGCTCGAAGTGTTCCACCAGCATATCGATCACCCGATATCCCATCCGCCGCATCTCGTCGGCTGAAAGGGTAAGCCGCTCATGGCTGACATCATTCCCGTCGTTCATTCGCTATCCTTCAGATCGATGGTCTCCTCGTATGTTCCGCTCTGCGGGTCAAATATGCGAAGACGGGGCTTCACTCCTTTTTCAGACTCCATCACCTCAATATCATCCCGCCTTCCGATCATTGCACCGAGGAAGAGGATAACGGGAATCACGGGGTGATCCTGATGAATGAAAGGGCTTTGCCGGGGCCGTCGGGTCCGCTGTCCGGGGGTAACACGCCTCCCGGATAGGGGTGTTACCGGAGGCGCTCTCCGGAAAAACGGTCCGGAATGATAATTATATCCCCCCCGCTCTACACCGCGCCGAATCATTATCTTGCGGAATTACGGGCCGCCGCCGCGAGCGATCTTCGCGGGCCGGGTGGTTCGATTCATCATCGGTTCGAGCTCCTGAGCCGTTTTCAAAGCCCGTTCGCTCACGTCGGCTGATCCCCCATTCACCGGAAATGGTCTGCCGGGCATTGGATAGCATGCGACTTCCATAACTACTTGTTCATTCAATACAAATCGTAGGAGAATCATCGTAATGAAGTTTCTAGCAATGGCAGCGCTCTGCCTCACGGTCGTATCATGCCAGAATGGTCCGGGAGGGAGCAGCAGCGGGAGCACTACGCTCAAGACGCAGATCGATAGCGTGAGCTACAGCATCGGCATGAATTTCGGCAACGGGCTCCGCACGCAGCTCAAGCAGGATACCACGCTGGGGATCAAGGTGGATCTGCTGGAGACCGGCTTCAACGATGCGCTCAACAACAAGAAAGTGCAGTTGACCGACACGCAGGCGCAGAAGGTGATGAGCGCCTTCCAGGAGCAGATGATCAAGAAGCAGCAGGAGACGGCCGCGAAGCAGGGGGAGAAGAACAAGGCGGAGGGAGAGAAGTTCCTGGCGGATAACGCCAAGAAGCCGGGGGTGAAGACCACGGCGAGCGGGCTTCAGTACGAGGTGATCACCGAAGGCACCGGCGCTATCCCCGACTCCAACGCCCAGGTGACGGTGAACTACAAGGGAACGCTGCTGGACGGAACAGTTTTCGACAGCTCGTATGACCGCAAGCAGCCGGCCACCTTCGCGGTGCGCGGCGTGATCCCAGGGTGGACAGAGGCGCTCAAGATGATGAAGGTCGGCTCCAAGTGGAAGCTCTACATCCCGTCGGCCCTCGCCTACGGCCACAATCCTCCTCCCGGCGGGAAGATCGGCCCGGATGCCGTGCTGGTCTTCGAGATAGAGCTTGTCAAGATCAACGACAAGTCCGAGAATCCGGCCGGCGCCAACCCGATGATGGGGCATCCCGGCAAGTAACCCTTCGCGATGAGCGCGTGGGCTCTCCCCCGGCCCGATATGGTGCCGGGGGAGATACGGAGGGGGGGCGCACTACCCGAGCCGGAAGCCCGTCAACAGCGTGAACGGTTCCGCGACGCGCGAGCAGAGCATCATCGAGCTGAGTGAAATCGAACGACAAACACGAACGATACATACATTCCATCAAGGAGAATCATCGCAATGAAATTGCTGATCAGTTCAGTGCTCTGCCTCGGCTTTATGTCGGTGGCTGCGAGCGCACAGCAGAACGTTCCATTGAAAACCACGGTCGACAGCGTCAGCTATAGCATCGGTCTCGATATCGGCAGCAACCTCAAGGACCAGTCGATCGACGTCAACGTGGCGGCGCTCGCCAGGGGGCTCAACGACGCCATGGGGAATGGAGCCAAAGCTCTCAGCCCGCAGGATATCCAGAGGGTGATGGCCGCCTTCAAGACGGAGATGCAGGCCAGGCAGCAGGCCCTTGCCGCCAAGGCCGGCGACAAGAACGGTAAGGAAGGGCAGGACTTCCTCGCCAAGAACAAGACCCGCAAGGGCGTTATCACGCTGCCGAGCGGACTTCAGTACGAGGTGCTCAAGAACGGGACAGGCGCAACGCCGAAGCTCACCGACAAGGTGAAGGTCCACTATACCGGCACATTGATCGACGGCACGGTGTTCGACAGCTCGGTGGAGCGCGGCCAGCCGCTGGAGATCCCGGTGAACGGTGTGATCAAGGGGTGGACCGAGGCGCTTCAGCTTATGAAGGTCGGCTCCAAGTGGAAGCTCTTCATCCCCGCCGATCTCGCATACGGCCCGCAGGGCGCCGGTGGAAAGATCGGGCCGAATGCGGCCCTGGTCTTCGAGGTCGAGCTGCTGGACGTGATGCCGGGCTGATAAGCCGCCCGATTGCCGGATAACGGCGCCACGATGATTTGCAAGGGCGGGAGATGATCCCGCCCTTTTTGTTATCAATCTGTCGAACCACATCATCGGCGCTGTCAAGCCCCGGAGGGGCGCAATTCCTCCTGCGCGGGGCATCGCCCCGCGCAGGAGGAACATGAACCACGATCAGCTTGCCCATGCCTATTTCCGCACCACCTATATCGTGGAGGCGCCCGCGGGACCGATCCGCCTTCGCATCGGCGAGCGGAATGGCGCTCTCGATGATCTGCTTGCCGGGAGCGGCGTGCGCGAATGGGCGTTTATCACCGCATGGAATCCCGGATCGTTCAAGCTCCCCCCCGCTGAAAACGCTCGGAACAATGCCGATCTGGAGATGCGGATCGGCAAGGGTGGATACAGGTTTCTTCCGGGCGAAGGGGTCGGCGACGATGGCGCATGGGCGCCGGAACGGAGCTTCCTCGTGCTCGGGATCGATCAGGCGAAGGCGCTGGCTCTTGGAAGATTCTACCGACAGCGCGCGATCGTGGTCGGCACGGCGGGTGAGCCGCCGGAGCTGATATTCTGCTGAGATCGGTGGTGGGTGATCCGGCGATATCGTATCGCCCTTTTTTCCTTTACACCCGCCATTCACCCTGATTCTCCTCCGATACTTTCCTAATTTCACGCCGACCCCCGGCCGATACGGCTGAATCATCCCGCGTCCCGTGCGCCGGGAGGATCTCCGAAGGCGCCGTTACGCCAACGATGATGCTGTTATGAAACCTCTTTCCCTCCTCCGCCTCCCCGTCCTTCTTCTCATTGCCTCCTCCGGTCTTCTCGCGCAGCAGAAAAAGGCGGACCGCTCGCTCCTCTGGGAGATCTCCGGCAAGGGGCTGGCGCACCCCTCCTACCTCTACGGGACGTTCCACGTCGAGGACAAGCGGGTGTTCGATTTCACCGATTCCGTTCTTCTGAAGTTTCACGAATGCACAGCCTTCGCCTCGGAGATCGTGCTGGATTCCGCCGTGCGCGAGGTGTTCCGCCGGTCGCTGGAAAAGATGATTGATGAGGAGAACGATGAGGCCGTCGTCACGCCGGCCGGCGACGCCATGGAGCCGGGCGATCCCCGGTACGATACGCTTGCCGCGGTCGTCGATTCCCTGGCGAAATTCCACCTGGGGCATCATGATGATTCGGCGAACGGCGATGTGCCGCCTGCAATGCCGGATGTGGTGGACGATCAGTCGGAGCCCGCCGATGATCCGGGGTCCGGCGAGAGCGGCGTGACGGTGGCGGAGGATGATGGCGGAACGCGGGAGAAACATCATTCCACCTTCAGTTCCGATCTGTTCAAGACGCAGCGCGCGCGCCGGCGTCCGGGCGATCGTCCGGTATTTCTCGATGCGTATTTCTATCAACTTGCGAAACAGGAGGGGAAGAAGATCATCGGGCTGGAGAGGGTTGCCGAGCAGCTCGATCTGGGTGAGCCGTCGCTGACGGACTTCTGGAACTTCTACTTCAACCGGAGCAGGAAGGGGAAGCACAGAATCATCAGGGGGAAAGAGGAAGGTCAGGAGGAGATGCTCCGCTATTACCACGAGGGGGATCTCAACCAGCTTCTCGCCATCATGCGTGAATCCTTTCCTCCCGATTATTTCAAGCGGCTGCTGACCGACCGGAACCACAACATGGCGGATCGCGCCGTGAAGTACATGGAGGAAGGGCCGACATTTATCGCCGTGGGAGCGGGGCATCTTCCCGGTCGTGAGGGGGTGATCGAGCTTCTCCGTCAGAAGGGATATACCGTGCGCCCGGTCACGACGTCGCGCACGGGCCTCGCGGCGAAATATCAGCCGCCGGAGCCGCGCGAGGAGTGGACGCTCTTTACACCGCGCGATGGTGGGTTTTCGGTGGAGTTCCCGACGGAGCCGATCGATATCTCCCTGATTGCCAACGGCGGCAGGATCGATACCACCAGGTCGCCCGGCTCGGAAACGATGCTGTATGGCTGGCCGGATATTGGGACGGGGATCGAATATTTCGCGGGATACACCGATTATCAGTGGCCTCCGGGCATCGAAACGCCCGATGATTTCAAAGACTGGGTGAAAAGCATCTACGGGAATGGGCAAGCCCCCGATTCGGTTGCAACGGTCTATGCCGGCGGCCTGCGCGGAGGCGAAGTGGAAACCGTCGAGGATGAATCGCACCAGCGGACGCGATACTTTCTCAGGGGGAATCGGTTGTATCGGCTCAAGGTCCTCACTGTTCCCGAGCTTGTGCGTTCGCCACGCGCCGAGCGGTTTTTCGCATCCTTCCATCTCGATCCTCCCGCGCCGCTCGTCTGGACTGATTTCGCGCCGGGAGATAGCGGGTTTTCCGTGAAATTCCCCGCCGCGCCGAAAATCTATCGTGCCGGCTACGGATACTGGGAGCAGGGGGATAAAACATTCTATGTCGCCGTCGATAAGTATTCCGGGATGTCCTATCGTCTGGAGCGCACCGAATTTTCGGAATACTATCAGGATTCCTCCATCACCAGCATTCTGATGCGTGGCCTCACCGATTCGGAATTCGCCACCAACCGTCGCGTGTTTATGCTTGACGGTTCTCCGGCCGTGGAGTTCGATGAGCCGCTGACGGAAACCACGTTCAAGCGCAATCGGCGGGTGCTGTGCGGGGAAAGGTTGTACGAACTATCCGCCGTCATCGATCGCACGGCGGATTCGGCCGCCCCGCTGGCGTTCCTCAATTCCCTCAAAGTACAGGGGGATACGGCCACATCCCGGCTTCTGACCGACAAGGGCGCGGCCATCCTCCGCGATATCGGGTCCGCCAGCGCCGTGCGGAGGGAGCATGCGCTCAATGCCGCGCGGTTCCACGATTTCACCAAAGGGGATCTGCCGGCTGTTTATGCCTCTCTCCGTCACGCGCAGCCCGACGATATGGGCAAAGTGTACGGCGTGCGGAGCATACTGTTCGATTTCCTGGGGAAGATCCGCGATACATCCGCCATACGCTTTATCAGAGAGGTCTATCCATCGCTTCCGGCCAGCGCCGATCTCCGTGGCTCCGCGCTCGCGGCGCTGGCAGGCATCGGCACCGATACGTCGGTCAACCTCTTCTTCGACCTTGTCGCAAAGGAGCCGATGCTCTCCAGGATGACCCGGTCCGGGCTTCTCGACCCCTTTCAGAGCGATATACGGAACGCCGCTCCCCTCGTCTTCCCGAGGGTTTTCTCCCTTCTCGACACAAAGAGCCTCCGCTCCTCGATCTACGATCTGACGATCACCGCGCTCGACAGCGGCGTGCTTACGCCGGCGGCCATCGCGGAGGAGAAGCATGCCTTCCTCTGGGACGGCATCGGTCTGCTGATGCTCCGGCGTGACCTGAGTCAGGATGACCAGGACTACTGGCTTAATACGGGGCAGCTCGGGCTGGTGTGCCATCTGCTGGGATATTTCCCCGGCGACTCCGAGGTGACGGCGTTTCTCCGAAAAGTGGTGGTGGACCGGGACAAGGATGTGGCGTTTTCGGCGGCGATATCGATGCTGCGGTTGCGGGAACAGGTGGACCCGGAGGTGCTTCAGAATATCGCCGCCGACGATATCCTCCGTATCCGGCTGTACCGGAAACTGGAGGAGATCAACCGGCTGGATGTTTTTCCGGCGAGATATCGCGACCAGCGGAGCATTGCCTGGAGCGCGCTGGCGGAATGGGTGAACAACGATCAGGAGGAAGATGGTGATCCCGTCGATTCCAGCGCGGTGATCGATGAGCGGATCGTGACGCATGGCGGCGAGACCGGCCGGGCATTTCTCTTCAAATTCCGTTTCGCCGGCTCGTCGGAGAAGCCGCGGTGGTACGTGGGGATCAGCGGCCTCCAGCCGAAGGCGGGGGATCGGATCAGCACGAAGGAGAACCTGGTCGGCAGCCGGTACGATCTCCTGGAAAAGAAAAGCATCGATGAGCACTACAAGACCCTGATGGAAGCCACGACGAACTGATCTCCATCCGCGCGATCCGGGACCGGAACGATTCCGGATCGCGCGACCCCCCTGGCTCTCCCCCCGACGACATCATTTCCGCGACGCGAAACCCGGGAATGGGGCGATATCCTCCATGCTCCGAAAAAAATGTCATCATCGCGAAAAAAAGAAATAAATCCGCCCCGTTTCCATCGCCGACATTTATGCTTCATCGAAATCGAACTACCCCAACAATAATCTCAGGATAATCTCCCGAAAGCATTTATTGAAAATTGCTCAGTATTGATTTCATCATCATCCATTCAAGAATATTATCAGCCCGCGGGTCGATTGTTTCATCCGGGTCCGGCGTTGTCCTGGAAGCCGCATCACGCAAGGCGTTCGGGGATTCGCTCGAAAAACATCGGCATGATGAAGGCGCTTTCGCAAGCCCGTTCAGTGCCGGCCACGAAGATCGACAACCATGTGGAATGATATCGCATGATCGTGGAGCGATGACACGATGGTGCGATGCGTGGCGGACTTTTTTTACCGTCTGTTGGAAAACGATCTCGTACAATTCCCGGAATTTTCTACGATTATCGGTTTTCCGCTTGTCTTCTCGGTTTTAGCATTGCTATTTTAATCACGCCGCGCCGCCGGCGATCGCATCCTCCCTGTTGAATATCTCCCGGATTCAACCCACTGCGACCTTTCATGGACGGCTATCGGTAATCAGCTATCATCTCTCTTCAATTTCCTATCATTGCTCTTTCGCGCATCTCCGTGTGGGGATGCCAACGCTTTGCTGAAGAATCAGAAACGGGAGCAATATGTCGCTGTTACAGGAACTCAATCAGGAGTATCTCCGGCTTCACACCGCGAAGGAGGATGCCTTCTGGGTCGCGAAGATGGGGCTGGCCGGCCTGGTGCCGGGGGATTTCGAGCAGAAGGAGATTCGCCTTCAGTCATACATATCGGACGCCGCCAATATCGCCCGCGTTCGCGCCGGGCTGGATCGGGAGGATCTGACGCCGGAGGAACGGGTGGGGCTTGAGGGGTGGCTCCGCTTCTTCCAGGTGAACGCGATTGAGAGCGAGGAGGGAAAAAGGCTTCAGGGAAGGATCATCGAGATGGAGGGGGAGCTTGAGCGGGTGCGCCGGGACATGGCGCTCGGGTATATCGATCCGGAGAGCGGAGAGCTGGTCCGGGCAAGCTCCAACGCGCTGGCGTTGCAGATCACGACATCGCAGGATGAGAGGATGCGGAAGGCGGCGTGGGAAGGGCTGCGCGCCATCGAGCGGTATGTGCTGGATCACGGGTTTATCGACATCGTCAGGGAACGGAACAACCTGGCGCGGTCGCTGGGCTACGAGGACTACTACGATTACAAGGTGACGATCAACGAGGGCTTCAACAAGGGGAAGCTCTTCGAGCTGCTGGATGATCTGGCGGCGAACACCGGCGATGCCTGCCGCGATTCGGTGGAGAGCCTGAAACGGGAGAAGGGGGATTCCGCGGCGGAGCCCTGGAACTTCGATTACTGCACGGCCGGGGATCTCACGGCGCAGATCGATCCGTATCACAGGTTCGAGTCGGCCCTGGCACGCTGGGGAGAATCGTTCGCGGCGATGGGCATCCGCTACAACAACGCCACGCTCACGCTCGATCTGGTGGACCGTCCCGGCAAGTACGAGAACGGCTTCATGCATGGGCCGGTGCCGGGCTACGTGGAGGGGGGAGTCTATCATCCGGCGCGGATCAACTTCACGGCGAACGCGGTTCCGGGGAAGATCGGAAGCGGCAACAGGGCCATCACAACGCTTCTGCATGAGGGAGGCCACGCGGCCCACTTCAGCAATATCAGGATGCCGGCCCCCTGCTTCGCGCAGGAGTTCGCGCCCACCTCCGTCGCCTTCGCCGAAACGCAGTCCATGTTCCTGGACAGCCTGATGAGCGATCCCGACTGGCTGACCCGCTATGCGCGGAACGAGGCCGGGGAGCCGATGCCGCTCGACCTGATCCGGAAGCTCCTTGAGAAGAACAGCCGCTACCGCGCGTACGGGCTCAGGAAAATGCTCGGCGTCTCCTACGCGGAAAAGGCGATCTACGAGATGCCGGACGATCAGCTTACCCCCGAAAACATTCTGAACGTGCTGCGCCGTGTGGAGCGCGACATGCTCTTCCAGGAGGGGAGCGGCCGCCCGATCCTCAGCATCCCTCATCTTCTTTCGGGGGAATCATCGGCCTACTATCATGGCTACACGCTGGCGCAGATGGCGGTGTTCCAGACGCGCGATTACTTCCTGAAGCGCGATGGGCACATCATGGACAACCCGAATATCGGTCGCGATCTGGCCGCGAAGTACTGGGCGCCGGGGAACTCCAGAACATTCCTGGAGATGGTGAACGATCTGACCGGGGAGCCGTTCTCGGCGCGCGCCACGGTGGAGCTTGTCAACAGATCGCTGGAGGACATGTTCGATGAGGCGGAGCGCTCGGTTGCCGCGGAACGGGATATTCCACGGCGGAGCGGGCCGATCGATCTGGACGCGACGATCACCGTGATCAATGGTGATGAGGTGATAGCATCGACCGGTGCGGGGGATAGCTTCGAGGAGGTCGAATCGAAATTCGCCGGCTGGATCGGCGCTGAAGAGGAGCGCGCAACCTAGGCCGGCGAGCATAACGCCATGCACGGGTGGATCGCCTTTCGGTGACGGAGGGCGGTCCACATCACGACCGCGGCATGGAGGAAAGCCTATGGTACAACGGGATTCGCAATGAAGAAGGACATTAAACGATTCATCACGACCGATGCCCCTGGAGGGAGATGGTCGCAGCCGGAACCACCACAATCCGTCACGGCCAGCCGTTCCGGGAAGGCATGGACGAAGGATGAGGACCGGGTTCTCCGGCTCAACTACACAAAGCATGGTTCGCGGTATACCGCCGCGCTGCTCAAGCGGACCATCACCAGCGTTCAATCGCGCGTGCTGAAGCTGGGGATCCCCGGAAACGGGCTCCAGCCCTGGACGGAGATGGAACTGCGCTATCTGCGGAAAGCCTACGGAAAACACTCGGCATCGCAGATCGCCCGGACGTTGCAACGCACCGAGCAGAGCGTGCGAGGGCAGATCCACCGGCTGAAGCTTGGAAGCTACGATCCGGAGCGATGGACCAGCCGGGAGATCAAGTTCCTCAGGACGCACTACGGAAAGAAGAGCAAGGCGGAGATTGCGAAGGAGCTTGACAGGACTGAAAACGCGGTGGAGATCAAGGCCGGCCGCCTGGGATTGAGCAAACCGAATTCACGACTCACCCCCGACGATGTAAAGTATATCGTAAGTAACCTCGGAGCCATCCCCTACACCCGCATCGCCTCCACTCTCGGAACAACCGTCTACACCGTCACGAAGATCGCCACGCAGAACGGATACCGCGACAGGCCGACATCCCGGGCCTGGACAGCGGAGGATGATCTGCATCTGCGGCGGATCTATGGCACGATGACCCGCAAGGAGGTGGCCTCGCGGCTGGACCGGACGTGGACCGCGATCGCCGCGCGCGCAAGCGAGCTGGGGCTTACCCGATCCTACACTCCCCCTCCCACCAAGCGACCCTGGACCGCCGACGACGATCAGGAACTGCGCCGTCTCTACAGCGGGATGACGCGCGCGGAGATCGCCGAAAAGATCTCGCGGACACCGGTGGCGGTGGCTGAACGCGCGCGCCGGCTGGGGCTGACGAAGCGGAGATGATGCTGCTCAGGGATGCTGCCGGAGCTTGTTCATGTCGATCGTCACCTTGACAGGCATCGATGTATCGCGAGGCGCGGCGGAGTCGGCACGGGGTTGCGCCGGCTTTTGAACGGGAGTTTCGGCTGGAGCGGGATCGTGTCCGACCCCCTCCGGCTTCAGGATGACTGGGGATGTTGTGAGGGGTGGTGCTGCCGGTCTTCTCGCAACCGCGGTTGTTCCGGTCGGTTCCGCGGTCGGCTGCGGTTCAACGTCGGATATCGTCGGAGATGCCGGGACGGGTTGCGGCGATATGATCCGGCGCGGGAGCCTGATGCGTTGCCGCCGGGCGCTCCGCGGGATGATCGACAGGAGCCTGAAGCCCGCCACGCGAAATGCAGATCCCTCCCATTGCGATTCCAATCCCCGCCACCGCGATGATAATTCCCTTCGCAACTCATCCGGCGGCGCCGGAGGCCACGCTGCTCTCAGCCGGGGCCAGCCTGCCGAGCATCGTCAGGACGTTGTATCGCGACTCCGCCGATACCGCCGGAAGGGCGTCGCGGTCCCTGTAGAGCGTGCGCTGAATCGTCTGCTCGGTCTCCAGAATCGCCCGCAGCTCCGGGTCGGTGCCAAGCCGTCGCCGGAACTCGACCTCCTCCGCGCCGCTCATCCTGCGGCTCAGATATCGCTCCACCATCATATCACGATCCATCGGTTTCGTGGCCTCCCGAACCTTTCGGAATACGTTCATCGGTTATCGTGTCACCATCCGCCGCAACTCCGTTCGCGCGCGGGAAGCCCGTTTCCATATGGCCTCCGGCGACTTTCCCAGCATCACCGCGATCTCCTCCATCCTGTAGCCGCAGTAGATGTTCAGGATCAGCACCTCCCGATGTTCGAACGAGAGATGTTCCAGCGAGGTGAGAATCCGCTCCTCCAGCTCCGATGCCCTTTCCCCCTGTGCCACCGGATGGGCGGACTCCGGCAGCAGTGCCAGCGGGGTGTGATGGCGACGGGATTTCAGATGATTGATGGAGAGATTGCGGGCGATCTTCAGGAAGAAGCCGACAGGGTGAGGATCTTCTGACGGTGTGCGCGGAGCCGCAGCACCCGTTCCCACAACTCCTGCGTCAGATCCTCCGCCTGATCCCGCTCCCCCACCAACAACGCTGCCGGGCGGCGATGAGCTGACCGGGACGATGGTGGGAGGGCTGATCAACGCGCGCGGCGACACGCTCAATATCGATAACGGGACGTTCACCCTCCGGTCGGCGCGGGCGGACGAGTAGAGGCACCGATCACGGCGCGGGCATCGGTCCCGCGCCAATCCGGTCAGTTGACGATATACCAGAGCCCATCGACCAGATCGAAGCTGATCTCCCCATGCACTTTCACATTCTCCTTCAGCTTGTAGGTGGCCCTGGTCCCTTTCCTGCTGTACTTCGGCTTCTTGTTCCGTATCTCCGTCAGGACATTGAGGAGAACCGCGGCCTTCTCCTCCTTGAACGATTCCGCCATCTCCGCCACATCCTTCCCCTCATGAGCCTTTGCGGGGTCCACGAAGCGCTTCAGAAACGGGACGTATTCCCCCGCGGTGAGCATCCTGATGCCGGAGTCGATCAACGCCTTCAGCTCCGCGTTGTGCGGGTTGGGCTTTGCCGGCGCGGTAGCGGTTGCCGGAGGGAACGGCGCATAAACGCCCGCGCTGGCGACGGAGGCCGGGATGGCGAGGAGCGCGATTGCCGCAAACATCTGTAGGAGTTTCATGGTCATGCTGTTGATAATCGGAGCGAGCTGATTTATTTCGTCACCCGCGGTCGACGTTATACACTTCCCCAAGTTACCCCGGCATTCCGCCACGGCAATATCATCATCACGAATTTCCGGCTGGCGGCGAGGGGATTCTTTCCCTCCCGGATGCTATGTTTGTGCGGCCCCCGCCATAATCCTCTGATGCTCTCTCTTCCATTTCCATCAAGCATTCAAAACCATCGGCATGAAATCTCTTATCGCTCCCCTTCTTCTTCTCATGGCAATCATGGTTGGCTGTTCGAAGACCGATCCGGCATCGCCGGGCACGCAGGACACGACGCATCTGACGGATACCACGGGGCTGAGCGACTCGCTGGCGAAGCAGCACGCGGTGGGCAAGGGCTATAATGTGAGCCGTGGCGGCGTGCAGATCACAACGATCCACTACGACCAGGCGTTCGACAGCACTCGTTTTGGTGTGATGGATGAGTGGTTGCTTCTGCAATCGGACAGGAATGTCTCGATAGAGGGATGGAAGCTGGATGCGGATGATATCGGCCAGGTATACTCTCTCCACGATAGTCTCTACAAGACCCTGACGATCTACACGCACAAGGCGCCGACCCCCTCGATGCTGGCTCTGTCGCTGAATCTCTCCCCCGGCACATGGATCTGGAACAACAGCACGCCGGACACCGCGAGGATCTACGATGACAAGGGAACATTGATCGACAGCTTCGGCTACAAGGTGAAGTAGAAGCTGTCCACAACGCAGCAGTGCCGGCTCCCGCATCAGCAGGGGCCGGCACTTGCATATCAGGCATCGTGGAGCGCGGATCTACCGTTTGATGATCGTGAACTCCACGCGGCGGTTCTGCTGGCGGCCATCCTCGGTATCGTTGGTGGCGAGCGGCTTTGTCTTGCCGTAGCCGTGAACGCTCATCCTGCTTCGGGCGATTCCCTTCGACTCCAGATAGCTTTCCACCGCGGCGGCTCTGTTCTGCGAGAGGGCCACATTGCTCTCATCCGAGCCGACGTTGTCGGTATGCCCCGCGATCTCTATCACCATCGCCGGATTTGCCTGGAGCGTGGTCACCATCCGGTTCAGCTCCGGGAACGACTCATCGCGCAGGGCCGTCTTCGCGAAATCGAAGAAGATGTTGTTGAGTCGGACGGTCTGTCCCACCTCGATCGGCACCAGCTTCAGATCGCGCGTCAGCTCCTTGTATTCCTTCAGGTTGGTGACATCGATATTATCGTTCACCGGGATATAGCCGGGGGCTTCCGCGCGGAAGGCATAGCGGCTTCCGGCCGGCAGGGTGATCTTGTAGTCGCCGGTGGTCGGCCCTGAGCGGGCGATGCCGATTTCCTTCCCTTCAGGCAGGATCTCGTAGAAGATCTGCGCCGCCACCGGCCGGCCGGTCTTCGCGTCCAGCACATGGCCGGAGACCAGCACCACGGGCTTCGGTCGCGCCGATTCCGGCAGGCCGATCCTCATGATATCCCCCAGCCCCAGCGAGCTTTTGTGCGATACGAAATAGGCGTAATCGCCGGAGGCGGGGATGGTGTAGTATGCGTCCCATTCGGGTGAGTTGATGATCGCCCCCAGGTTCTCCGGCTTCGACCATTTCTGCCACGTGTTATCCAGCCTTCGCGTGACGAAGATATCGTTTCCACCATAGCCTCCGTGACCGTTGCTCGAAAAGTAGAGCGTGGCCCCATCCGCCGCCAGAAACGGCGATGCCTCCATGCCGGTGGTGTTGATGGTCTTCCCCAGGCTCAGCGGCGCGGACCACGTTCCATCGTTCTGAAGGAAGCTGACGTAGAGATCGTTCTCCCCCAGCCCTTCCTTCCGCTCCAGCGACATCAGGATGGTCTTGCCGTCGTTCGCCATAAAGTAGTTCAGGTAGCGACCGTTCGTATAGAAATCCTTGATCTGCACCTTCTCCGGGTAGCTCCATCCCTTGTCCGTCCGATGCGTCAGGAACACGCCCCCCTGCACCGTCCGGTTGACGACAAATGCCCCGCCGAGCAGGAGCGTATTGCCGTCGGGCGTGGCGGAGCAGACGAACGAGCTGTAATCATCGTTGTTGAGCGGGGCATCCATCCGCCTGGCGGGGAGCCAGTCCCCCACCGAGTCGATGGTGGAGTACCAGATATCCTGATAGCTCTGGCCGAAGACATTCTGGCCGTGATCGCGCGTGTAGTAGAGCGTCTTGCCGTCCGGCGAGATGATCGGGGCAACCTCGCTGAGCTGGCTGTTGATGTTCCGTCCCAGGTTCTCCGGCTTCAGCATCTGCTGTTCCAGCTTCTGGCGGATCGCGGCGGCGGAGCCTCCCTTCGGGTAGGCGGAGAGATAGGCGCGAAAGCTCCGGGAGTTTGTGGCGAGCGATGCGGCTTTCGGCTCGGCATCATCCTTCAACTCGGGGAAACGCGAGCCCGCTTCCACCACTTCCTCCGTGGTGGCGCTCTGCGCCAGATATTGCCTCTTCAATTCCGGAAGCGCCGTCGAGTTGGGGAATGATGCGATCATATCGGCCACCTCATTCCGCTTCATCCGCGATGCTCCCACGCGCAGCAGGCTGTCCACATGCCGGCTTTCGGGGAACGCCTGGCTGAACGTCTTGATATCGTCCAGGTTCTTCACCAGCAGAATCGCCTGCTCCTCGGCCTCGGCGCGAAGCTCCGGATAACGGGATGCCGCCTCCGCCGCCTCCGCCACGCTGAGGCTCTGCATCACATAGGCGCGCTTCACATCCGCCACGGCGGAGCTTTTCGGGAAGGTGCTGGCAAGCGATGGAAGCTCCGTCCACGCGAGCTTCGGGATTGCGCGGTAGATAACGCTGTCGGTATAGCGGCTGTTGGGAAACGCCTGGGCGAAGAGCTGGATATCGGAGGAGTTCTTCGGGGTGAAAGTGGGCTCGATCGACGCCGGAACGGCGGTCAGCCGCTGCACGCCCGCGCTGGAGCTGACATGGGAGACGTAGACGAGCCTGTTGTTGTACTCCGCCAGCCACTGCCGCGCTCCATCGTCCGGCACCGGATACACCTTGGAGTCGTGCATCAGCAGATAGGCGATCAGCCCGGACGCCACGCCGGCGATGGCGCCGCTCACGCCGGGGAGTTTCCTGGGGGCGCCGTTATCGCCGGTGACCGACAGCCCGTTCCAGGCATATCCGGCCGCTCCACCGGCGGCCGTTGTTCCCAGTATCACCAGCCAGCCGGTGGTGTTGATCTTCTTCTGAAACTCCGGCCGGTCTATCTCCACGATGCCGTTGCTTGTGTTCCTCGGAGGGGTGGAGAGGGCCGGAGAGAGGGATGTACAGCCGCTGAAAAGGATCGCCCCGCAGAGGGCTCCCGCTATTGCGGCCCGTAGTCCCCTGAGGGTGCCTGTTATCATCGAATGTTGTTGCGAAAGAGACAATGCCATGGTTGCTTGGGGTTCATGCGCGAAACCATCGGAACCGCGATCGTCCCGGAGTATCCCGATGGTTCGTGATGCAATCTACTTAACAGACTGTTGAAGGACGTCATCTGCGGCCCCGGAGCCGGAAGCCTCCACCCGGACCGGCTACGCGCAACGCGCGTTGAAGGATGCGGTGCCGGGAGAATTCATCGCATCAGATACCACCAGAGCGGCAGCGTGATAAACGAGAGGGGAATCCCCACGCCGAGCATCAGCATCGCGAGCTGCGGGTCCAGATCATGCTCGATGGCGATGATCCCGGCGGTGATCATGGGGGGCATCGCGATCTCGAAGACCGATACGCTCCGGGTGATCTCCCACGCCCCCGGCATCAGCGCAACGATCAGGAGAATCAGCAGCGGGCCGACGAGCATTTTCCAGAGAAGGCCCATCGCCAGCGGTCGCCCCCTTCCGGAGATTCCCCCCGGCCGCAACTGAAGCCCTACGGAGACGAGCGCCAGGGGGGTCAGCGTGTCTCCAAGCTTTTGCAGAAAGAGGACGAGAGGCTCCGGGAATGTCACCGGCATCAGCATGAACCCGGCGACCATCCCCCAGAACGGGACGAAACGGAACACCCGCGCCATCGTCGCCCTTCGGCCGCCGGTCCCGCCGGAGTAGCGGGCGGCCGTTATCAGCCCCACGGTCGCCAGCGCCAGAAAGCTCCCGAGCTGATCCACGAGCATCCCGGTGCCGATCGCATCGCGACCGTAGAACGCCTGAATCATCGGTATTCCCACGAACGAAGTATTCCCAAGCCCCGCCATCAAGACGAGGCAGCCGATCGTTCGTTCCGGCAGTCGCATCCTCCTTCCGATCGGCGGGATGATCAGCGCGCCGCCGAGAAATAATATCCACGGGGCGATCGCCGGAAGGATAAGACCCGTGTTGAGCCGCAGTTCGTGGATATGAACAAGCGCCAGGGCCGGCAGTGATATATTGATGATAAATGCGTTGAGCGTCGCGGGCGCCTCCGCGGGAAACCGCCCGGTGCGGCCCAGGATGATGCCGAGGAAAAAACAGACGCAGAGCAGAAGGAGTGAATCCATCGGGATCGTGCCGGGACGGGCTGTTCGGAAAACGTGCTGGAGCCGGAGGGATTTCCCCTGGAACAACGCAAGATAGCCCCTCCTCTCCCATACCCTCTGGCATTTGGGAGGGATTTTCGCGATTATTGTTGCCACACGAAACTTCTCCCGCGGACATCAGCGTCCGGGTAGCGTGGAGAGATCATCAGGAGATTCAGGACATATCACTCAACAAAGGGAGAACGCATGAGAAACATGAAGGTTGGAACGCTTGCCGCGCTGCTGATGATGGCCGCGATCGGCTGTGGAAAGGTGGGCGATGCTCCACGCGCAACAACGGATTCGGCCGCCGTGGACGTTCAGAAGAATACCGGCGGGACCGTGCTTCAGATCGATACCGCCAGGAGCAAGGTAAGCTGGATCGGCGCCAAGATCACGAGAAGGCATGATGGGGGATTTCACAAGTTCGACGGCACGGTTACGCTGGATGGCGACAAGGTGACGGCGGTCAACATCACCGTGGATGCCGCCTCGCTCTATACCGACGACAGCAACCTGGTGAACCATCTGAAGAGCCCGGATTTCTTCTCGGTCAAGGAATTCCCAACCGCGACCTTTCAGGCCAGCCAGTTCGTGAAGGCCGATTCTCCGGGCGTCACCCATATGGTGACGGGAAACCTCACGATGCGCGGCATCACCCACGGCGTCACGTTCCCGGCGAATATTCAGGTGAGCAATGGCGTTGTAACCGCGAAGGCGGATTTCAAGATCAACCGGAAGGATTGGAAGATCGTCTATCCCGGCAAGCCGGATGATCTGATCAGCGACGACGTGCGGATAGTGTTCGATATCACGACGAAGAAATAGATGATTGCGGCGCGTTGTCGTCGCGTTGTGCGTCGGGGCAGGTTTGAAACCTGCCCCGACTGTTTCCGACAACTGTCGCAACTGCATTATTTCGCCAGCCGTCCGCTCAGACGCAGAAGATCGGTCTCCGCCTGTTTTGCATCGTATTGCGCTGAGACCAGCCTGCTTTCAGCGCTTATGTAGGCGGCCTGTGCCTCCCGCAGTTCCAGCGGTATCAATACGCCGACCTTGTAGCGTTCCATCGCCAGATCGAGATTTTCCCGCGCGATCCCCAGATTATCGCGTTCCAGCGCCACCACCTGGAGCCGGTTCGTGTAGTTCTTGTACGCCCGCGCCAGATCGGCATCCAGCGACTTTACAGCCTCATCGTAGGTGATATCGGAGCTGGCAATCGCGATGCGCGCGTTCTCGGCCTCCCGTTCCGTGTTCAACCCGTCATACAGGTTCATCGATGCCGTCAGCCCGTAGGTCAGCCCGAAGTTGGTGTTGCTGGCGACCGATCCGGTCTGCGTGTTCGCCTGAAGAAGATTGTATCCCAGCAGCAGCCCCACCTTCGGATAGCGCGCCGCATTGGCGATGCGGAGATCGGTCTGCGCCAGATCCCTCCCAACACGTGCCGCCTGAATCCTGCTGTTGGCGGCGATCGCCTCCAGGCGGAGCGATGCGTAATCGAAATTCTCAGTCAGCGGTATCGTGTCGGTCACGGAGAAATTCTGATCCTCGTTCCGCGCCAGCACCTGGTTGAGCGTGGTCCTGGAGTTGGCGAGCGTTGCCTCCTGCTTCAGCATCGCGGAGCGATCGGCGTTCAGATCCACCTTGGCCTGAAGCAGCTCGCGCTTCGAGTTCTCCCCCACCTGATATTTCAGCTCGACGTTCTTCACCCTCTCCTCCGACAGCGCCACCCCGCGCTGGAGCACCCCCAGCACCTTCTGCTGCTGCACGATATCATAATATGCCTTGATCACCTGCGATGTCGTGGTCTCATCGGTCCCGCGCTGGTTTGCCTCCACCAGCGCCACCTGCCCGGTAAGCCGATCGCGCAGCGCCCCCATCCTGAACCCGTCGAACGCCGTCCATGTCACCCCCAGGCCGGCCGTCGCGGAGCCGTTGCTTGCGCCGCTCTTGTCCACGATCTCGCCGGTGCTCAGCCGCTGGTTGATATTGCTGATGCCCCCGGTATATCCCGCGTTGATATCCAGCTTCGGCAGGTAGCCGGCGTTGCCGAGGGTGTTGTTGTTTCTGGCGATGGCAAGATCGTTATCGGCGCGGCGGTTGGCGTAGTTGCTTTTCCGTGCCAGCTCGATGGCGCGTTCCAGCGTCAGCACCTCCTGCGCGTGCAGGGAAATGCCGGCCGATATCAGCGCCAGCGCCGCGCAGCATGCCATCATCCCGGCGGATCGAATAACCCGGCGTTGATCCGATACGACAGCCCGACCGATTGATGGAGGAATCGCCATGATTGAAATAATATCGAATTGAATATCCGCGCGTGGGGCGCTGCCCCGCGCACCAGGGATTACGCCCCTCCGGGGATTGAGAGGATTTTTCCGCCAACGCAGCGGATGACGTTGTTCAATAGCCTGCTAAACAGCTTCCTTTACTCCATGCACCGCCGGCGCATGCGCTTCGCCGTTGAGGGCCGGCGCGGGGCCGATGTCATGAGCGTTGTCGTGCTTCAGTTCCTTGGAGAAGTAGGAGTAGATCGCCGGGATCACGTAGAGGGTCAGCCCGCCCGAGAAGAGGAGTCCGCCGATCACGGCGATTCCCATCGAGACACGGCTCTGTGCCCCGGAGCCGAGCGCCAGCGCGATCGGCAGCGTTCCGAGCATCGTGGCAAGGCTGGTCATCAGGATCGGCCGGAAGCGGGAAACGCTCGCCTCGACAATTGCCTGGCCTATCGGGAGCCCCTCCTCCTTTCGATGATTCGCGAACTCCACGATCAGGATGCCGTTCTTGGTGACCAGGCCGATCAGCATGATGATGCCGATCTGGCTGAAGATGTTCAGCGTCTGGTTGAAGTACCAGAGCGAGAGGAGCGCGCCGGCCAGCGCCAGCGGCACGGTCAGCAGGATGATGATCGGGTCGCGGAAGCTCTCGAACTGCGCCGCCAGCACCAGATAGATCAGCGTCAGCGCGAAGAGGAAGGCGAACAGCAGGCTCGATGAGCTTTCCGCGTAATCACGCGATGAGCCGGAGAGCGCGGTCGTGAACGAAGGATCGAGCGTCTTCGCCGCTATCGCGTCCATCGCCTTGATGCCGTCGCCAAGCGTCCTTCCGGGAGAAAGGCTCGCCGAAACCGTGGCGGAGACGTAGCGGTTGAACCGGTAGAGCTGCGGGGGATTGCTCTGGTCGGAGAGCGTCACCAGGTTGTCCAGCTGCACCAGCGTTCCGCTCTTGGTCCGCACCGATGCGGAGAGAAGATCCTTCGGGTCATTCCGGTCCTCCCTGATGAATTCCCCGAGCACCTGATACTGCTTGCCGTTCTTGATGAAGTAGCCAAGCCGCTGCTCGCTGAACGCAAGCTGGAGCGTCTGCGCGATATCGAGCACCGATACCCCCATCACCTTCGCCTTCTCGCGGTCGATCCGCACCTCCATCTCCGGCTTGTTGAACTTCAGATTGAAGTCGACAGCGCCGAATGCCGGGTCCTTCTGGGCCGCCTCGATGAACTTCGGAAGCGCCTCGCGGAGCTTGTCGATATTGGGCGCCTGAAGAACATACTGCACCGGAAGCCCGGCGCGCCGGTCGCCGATGGTCGGCTCCTGCGTGACGAACGAGCGGGCGCCGGTGAGCGATGTGATCTCCCTGGAAAGCGCGTCGGCGATCTGCTGCTGCGATCGTTTGCTCTCGCGATCCTCCGGCTGCTTCAGCGAGAGGATGATGATGCCGGCGTTGACGCCCCCTCCCGCCCCCACGATATCCAGCACCCCGTCGTTCTCCGGCACGGACTTCTGCACCAGCCTGGAGAGGTCATCCATGTAACGGTCCATGTACGCGAAGGTGGAACCCTCCGGCGCCGTGGAGTTGATACGCATTCTGCTGCGATCCTCCAGCGGCGCCAGCTCCGACTGAACATTGGAGCCGAAGAAGTAGATCATGCCGCCGGCCGCCAGCATGATCGGGAACGCCAGCCACCGCCACCGCATGAATGTGGTGAGAGAATTTCTGTAGCCCGCCGTCAGCTTTTCGAAGAAGACCTCGGTCTTCAGATAGAACCAGCTATGGCTGCGCTGCTTGATCAGCTTTGTGCTGAGCATCGGCGTAAGCGTGAGCGCCACGAACGCGGAGATCGCCACCGAGCCGGCCACCACGATGCCGAACTCGCGGAAAAGGCGCCCGGTAAGGCCCTGAAGGAAGACGACCGGAAGGAACACGGCAACCAGCGCGAGCGTCGTGGAGATGACCGCGAAGAAGATCTCCTTCGAGCCATCGAGCCCCGCCTGGAGCGGCGTCATCCCCTCCTCGATCTTTGTGTAGATGTTCTCCAGCACCACGATGGCGTCATCCACCACCAGGCCGATCGCCAGCACGATGCCGAGGAGCGTGAGGATGTTGATGGAGAAGTTCGCCAGGTACATGACGAAGAAGGTGCCGATCAGCGAGACGGGAATCGCCAGCACAGGGATCAGCGTGGTGCGCCAGTCGCGGAGGAAGAGGAAGATGATCATCACCACCAGCCCGAACGCGATGGCGATCGTCTCGAGCACCTCGGTGATCGAATGCTGGATGCCGATCGTGGTATCGTACGCCACCCCGACCTTGATATCCGGCGGCAGATCCTTCTTGATCTGGTCCACCCGCTTGTAGACTTCCTTGGAGATGGCGACGTTGTTGGCCCCCGGCTGCGGCAGGATGCCGACGCCGATCATCGGCACGCCGTTCCGCTTCAGGATGTTGTTGACGTTCTCGGCATCGAGCGTCGCGTTGCCGATATCGCGCACCTTGACCGTCCTCCCGTTATCCTCCTTGATGATCGCGTTGTTGAAGTCCTCCGCGTCATTCAGCCGCCCGATCGTGTTCACGGTCAGCTCCGTGTTGTTCCCCTCGATCTTGCCGGAGGGGAGCTCCACGTTCTCATTCTTGAGGGCGTTGCGGATATCGGCGGGGGTAAGCTGATAGGCCGCGAGCTTGGCGGGGTCCAGCCAGAGCCGCATCGAGTATTTCTTTTCACCGTTCAGCGTTACTTCGCTGACGCCGGGGATATTCTGCAGCCGCTCCTTGAAGAAGTTCGTGGCGATATCGTTCACTTCGAGCTGATTGCGCGTGGCGCTCTCCACCGTCAGAAAGACGATCGGGTTGGCGTCGGCATCGGCTTTCGCCACAACGGGGGGATCGGCATCGGCGGGGATATTCTTGATGGCGCGGGAAACGCGGTCGCGAACGTCGTTGGCGGCGGTTTCCAGATCGACATCGAGGGTGAACTCAACGGTAACGGTGCTCCGCTGCTCGCGGCTGACCGAGGTGAGCGTGCGGATGCCGGCGATGCCGTTGATCGATTCCTCCAGCGGCTCGGTGATCTGCGATTCGATCACGTCGGCGTTGGCGCCGGCGTAGTTCGTGGTCACGGTGATGATCGGGGGATCGACCGCCGGGTATTCGCGAACGCCGAGCGAGACGAAGCCGATGGCGCCGAAGAGGAGGATGACGATCGACATGACGACCGCCAGCACCGGGCGCTGGATGCTGAGTGTGGATAGGCTCATGACGCGCTCCGGTTACAGTGGCTGGATCGTTGAAATCTTCAGAGCCGTTCCAGGCTTCACCTGGAGGATGCCGGAGGTGATCACGGTATCGCCGGGGGCCAGACCGCTGAGCACCTGCACATTCTTATCGGTTCTGATGCCGACCTCCACCTTGCGCGATTCCGCCTTTCCCTCCTTCGAGACGAAGACCTTCTTCCCTTCAGCTTCCGGGATCACGGCCTCGGTCGGGACCATCAACGTGTTCTCGATCTGCTTCAGCGTCAGCTCGATCTCCGCGAAGGCGCCCGGAAAGATCTTTCCATTGCCGTTCGAGCAGACCGCGCGGACGAGAAGCGTGCGGGTTGCCTGGTCGATCTTCGGCTCGACGGCATAGACGCGGCCGGTATATGTTCCGCCGGACCCCTGAATCGTAAAGGTGATGGTGCTGCCCGGACGAACCACGCTGTAGTATTTCTCCGGCACCGAGAAATCGATCTTCACCGGGTTGGTGTTGCTGAGCGAGACGATCTTGGTGGTCGGGGAGATGTAGCTCCCCTCGCTGACGTTCCGGAGGCCGACCACGCCGGAGAATGGAGCGCGGATATCGGTCTTTGCAATCTGCGCCTTGATCAGCGCGATATCGGCGCTCGAGGTGTTCAGATCGTTGAGCGCCACATCGTATTCCGACTGGCTTACGGCGTCCTTCTCGCGAAGCTGGCGCTGGCGGGCCTCCTTCAGCACTGTCAGCTCCTTCCGGTAGTTTGCCCGGACAAGCTGCGCCTGAAGATCCGCGTCGTTGATCTTCGCCAGCAGCGTCCCTTTCGCGACGGCCGTTCCCTCCTTGAAGAAGATTCTGGTGATTTTTCCGGGGACCTCGCTCTGGATATCCACCTGTTCGTTGGCTGAAACCGTTCCAGTTACGAAGATCCTGTCGGCCAGCCGGGATGGGGCTACCACATAAGCGTTGACGGCGACCGGAGCGCTTTTTCCGCCGCCGGCGCCACGCGCGCCGGTTGCCTGCTTTGCATCCGCGGATGGTTGGTTGCCTTTGAGATAGGTCATCTTGGGGATTGCAAGCCCAACCAGTGCAAGCGCCGCGATGCCCCAAAGGACAATTCGTTTCGTGCGAGTCGTCATGTTGCGTTTCCTGCTATCGGGGATGAGATAGAGAGAACAGCTATATCGAGAGAACAGCTATTGAGAGCATATACTGAAATGCCCCGGAAGGGCATCGGCGAACGGGCCTGAGGCCCATCCAACTACCAGTACAAGAAAGTAATCTACAGCGGATACGCGTCAAAGACGCAGGCCCAGGGTATTAATTTTTATGATAGTGATGTTCCTCCGCACAGAACACGCCACCTGTAACGCCGTTAGAGACGGGGCAATTCGGTTGGTTCCCGCATTGATGTCCGAAAACGGCCAGCGGGACCTTCCCGATCTCCTTAAGTTGCCATCATGAAACTCGATCCGGAAGCCTGCTATCGCGCCGTGATCGCCCGTGACCGGCGATTCGATGGGCGTTTCTTCACCGCCGTCACAACCACCGGCATCTACTGTCGCCCGATCTGCCCGGCCAGAACGCCGCTGCTGCGGAATGTCCGCTTCTTCTCCTGCCCGGCCGCCGCCGAGGAATCGGGCTTCCGACCCTGCATACGATGCCATCCCGAAAGCTCTCCCGGAACGCCTGCCTGGTCCGGCACAGCCGCCACCGTGTCGCGCGCGCTCCGGCTGATCGCGGAGGGAGCGCTCGATCGTGGCGGGGTGGATGATCTCGCCACGCGGATGGGCGTTGGCTCGCGCCACCTGCGGCGCCTGTTCCGGGAGCATCTCGGTGCCTCCCCGAACGCCATCGCCGTGACGCGCCGCGTCCATCTGGCACGGACGCTTATCGAGCAGACGCCGCTCCCTCTGGCGGATGTTGCCTTCTGTGCCGGCTTTGCCAGCACGCGACGGTTCAACGCGGCTTTTCGCGCTTCGTTCGGCCGGGCTCCGGGAGAGTTCCGGAGGTGCGCTCCCGGAGTCCATCGCGCCACGCTGACCGTAAAGCTCGCCTATCGGCCGCCGTTCGACTGGGATGCGATGATCCGCTTCCTCGGGGCGCGGGCCATCCCCGGCGTTGAGATGGTCGCCGCCGGCCATTACCGTCGCACGGTTGCCGCCGGGGAGATTGCCGGTGTGATCGATGTAAGCCCGGTCGCGGGGGAGCCGAATCTGCTCGTGTCGATTCCGTGGGAGCTGGCGCGGAACGTCGATCCGATTCTCGAAGGGGTGCGCCGTCTCTTCGATCTTCGTGCCGATCCTGAGGCAATCGCCTCCCATCTGGCGCGCGATCCGATGATGGCCCCCCGTCTGAGCGCCCATCCCGGGCTTCGCGTTCCAGGCGCATGGTCCGGCTTCGAGCTGGCCGTCCGGGCGATTCTCGGCCAGCAGGTGAGCGTGAAGGGAGCCACGACCCTTGCCGGCCGCCTCGTCTCCGCGTTCGGCAGGCCGATTCCTTCCGTCGTCGAGGAGCCGGGGATGCTGTTTCCATTGCCGGAGGATCTCCGCGCCGCGCCGATCGAGACGATAGGGCTGCCGGGAAAGCGGGCAGGGGCGATACGCGAGCTTGCGGCGGCCGTATCCGATGGAAGGCTGGATTTTGGGAAGGGGGCGGAGCTTGACGATATCATCGCGCAGCTCCTGGCGCTTCCCGGCATCGGTCCCTGGACCGCGCATTATATCGCCATGCGGGCGTTCGGGGAGCCCGACGCATTCCCCTCCGGCGATCTGGTGCTGCGACGGGAGGCGGCCTTCGGCGGGACGGCGCTGAGCGAGCGGGAATTGCTGGTGCGGGGGGAACTCTGGAGCCCGTGGCGGGCATATGCCACAATGTATCTCTGGGCCGGCAACGGCGCGGATCACGAACAAGAGGAGCATGAATGAAGATGAATCAGATCAACTATGGCATCATCGAAAGCCCGGTCGGCGGGATCATCGTCGCCTGGAGCGAGGAGGGAATCACCTCGCTCGCATTTCAGAACGCCCCGCATCCCGTCCATCCCGACCCGGCATGGCGACCGCGGAACGAGGTGCGGGATGATATCGCCGTGCAGCTTGGCGAGTATTTCAGCGGCGACCGGCGGGAGTTCGATCTGCCGCTGGTGATGAACGGGACGGCATTTCAGAGGGAGGTATGGGGGGAGCTTCGGAGGATTCCGTACGGGGAGACGATAACCTATGGCGAGCTTGCCAGGCGGATCGGGCGGACCAATGCGGCGTCGAGGGCGGTGGGGGGGGCCAACGGGCGGAATCCGCTGTCGATCGTGGTGCCGTGTCACCGGGTGATCGGCAGCGGCGGGGAGCTGACCGGATATGCCTTCGGGCTCGATATCAAAAGGGCGCTTCTGGAGCTGGAGCGGGGGAATGTGGGGATGATCCCGGAGGCGCAGACGAGCCTTTTTTCCGCGTGATGGGGGATTGCCGGTGATACCGGGCATGGGGATAGCTGGTCGGGAGGCCGTAAAGGTGATAGTTGGAGGTCGATTGGCGGTGTCTTCGGAGGAGATCCCAGTCGTCAGCGCTCGTAATGGTCGAAATCGCAGTAGCTGTCAACCCCCGTGCGCTCGAGGTTATAGCCCATTTCCTTGGCCTTGTTGAAATCGTAGCATGCGTCGGCCACGAACTCCGCCGGCGTCTTGAGCGATTTGCAGAGCCCGCGGAAGAAGTACCACTCCCCCCCGTCCGGCTGAATCTGAAGGGCGCGGGTATAATCCTCGATGGCCGCGTCGAAATCCTTCAGGAGATACTTCAGCCTTCCCCGCTTTCCGTAGAGAACCACGTTCTGGGGATCGCGGAGCACCGCCTGATCGTAATCGCTCAGCGCCTCGGGATACTTGTGCATGTCGAAATCAAGCTCGGCACGCTGTTCGTATGTGGCGCTGTTGCGCGGGTTGACGTGGATTGCCTGGGAGAAATCGAGAAACGCGCTGTCGTTCATGTTCATCTGCCGGAAGAGCATGGCCCGCTGAAGAAACGCGTCCTCGGCGTCCGGCTTCAGAGCAATCGCGCGGTCGTAGTCATTTCTGGCACCCGGAATATCGCGCAGATGCGCCTTGGCGATGCCACGGTTCACGTAGTACATGTAGAGATTGGGGCCTCTTCCTCCGGCGATGGCCCGATTGCAATCCTCGACCGCGCCGACATAATTGCGCGCCTGGATTTTAGCCACCACATTCTGCATCGTAGGGTCGGGTGAACCTTGAGCGATGCCACGCAGGGGGATGAGAAGAAGCGCAAGCAATAGAAATTTCATGCTCGCCTCCCGTTTGGGGGTATGGACGAATTGTCTGGACTCAATGCCGCGAAGGCACAACGGGGTAGTCTCAGTCGTAACGCTGGACGATGGTGTCGGGAAGAACTGGACATTACTTCACGACAGTGGATAGAACCTCGGAACCAATAATACAAAGAAGAGAAATCAATCGGATATCAATTTTGCGTCAACGAGCCCAACTTTTTCGAGGCGGGCTGAGCCGTTCGAGAAGGCTGAACCGGCGGAAGAGAGGCGTGGCCGGAGGATATCCCGCCGATATCGAGGGAGCGCGCACAGGCCCGGTTGCCGGACAATTCATGCGCGCCTGAGGATGGAAGTCTGACCGAAGCGGACATCCGAACAATCACGACGCGGAACACCCATCGCTCATTGTTCGGACGTGGTTGCCGGGCGGCTGCCGATCGATTCAAAATAGCGGCGGATCATGTATTCATAATCCTTGCTGTAGCCCTGCTCGCGGGAGCGCAACTGATCGCGCTGGTTGCGGGCCTGTTCCTGCGGGGATGTCTTCAGGTCCGGCGGGCTGGAGCGGACCACATCGACCCCGCTCTTCGACTCCCGTTCCTTCTCGAAATCCCGTTCGCGGTTCGATTTCGTGGCATCGAGAAGTCGGCTCAGAATCCGTTCCTGGCGCTGCATGGTTTCCGGCGTCACCTGCTGCGTCCGCATATCGGTCAGCACCTCCTCCAGTTCTTTGGCGGCGCGTTCCAGATCGCCAACGGTGTTCTTCCTGGTTCCTCCCGATTCACGGATCTCCTTGTTCAGATCATCGAGCGATTTCTTCACCTGCCCCTGCTGCTGGGTCAGCCGCTGAAGCTCGCGCTGGTTCTTGCCGTTCTTGCCATCACCCTGTCCCTGGCCTTCTCCGTCGCCGCCTTCACCCTCCTTCCCCTGCTTTCCATTCTTCCCCTTCCCTTCCTTTCCCTCACCCTGTCCCTCTCCCTGACCTTGCCCCTGGCCCATCTGCTGGCCCATTGCCTGGTTGATCATCTGCTGCTGGGCGGACATCTGCTGGAGCCGCTGCTGCATGGACATGCCGGCGCCCATTCCTCCCCCCTGCTGCTGGCCGTTCTGCATCTGCGCCATGGCGTTCCCCATCATCTGGGCGGCCTTGTTCATCGATCCCATCGCCCCCCCCTCCTGTTTGGAGGCTCCCTGTCCATCCCGTTGTTCAAGCTGTCCGGTGGCCCCCTGCATCTGCCGCATGGCATCTCCCAGCTCCCGTCCCATCTCCGGCGTCACCGCGAAGCTCTTCTGCCCCAGGCTCATCATCTGGTTGGCGATGTTCTCCATCTCCTCCTGCATCTGCTGCTGCTGGCGCGCCTGATCGCGGAACTGCTGGCTGTTCTGCTGCGTCTTGTCGGTCTGCTTCTTCAGCTCCTCCTCGCGCTTCGAGAGATCGAGAAGATCCTGCATGGACTTCTTCATCTTGTTCATCACCGCGCGCTGGGAGTTTTCCTGCATCTTCTTTTTCACCCCCTCCATCTTCTTCTGGAAGTTCCGGGCGGATTGCTGCGCCTTCTCCCCCTTCTGCTGCGCCTGCTGCATCTCCCCCTGCTGCATCTCCTGGCTGGCCTGCTCCATCTGCTGCTGAGGGTTCTCCTGCTCCAGCGATTCCCGCGCCTCCTGCATCTCCTTGTTCGGCATATCCTCCTGCTCGCCCATCTGCTTTTCCAGGTCCTTCGCCTCCCTGTTCATCTTCTCCGCCTGTTTCGCGAGCTGATCCTGATGCTCGGCAAGCTGCTGCTGCGTGGCCTTGTCCTGCGGGTTCGTGTTTTCCGCCTGCTTGTTCAGGTTCTCCTGCTGTTTCGCCAGTTCCTCGGCGCGGCGGACCATTTCATCCACCTTCTGCTCGGTCTGCATCCGTTTCAGGATGTTCATCGTCCGTTCGATCGATTTGCGGAACTGCTCCTCGTTGAACTTGAAGTTCTTCATCGCCTCGGTCATCTGCTCCGGCGTCATCTTCTCCATCGCCTCCTGCATCTTCCGCATCTGCTCCATCATCTCCGGGTTTTTCAACTCCTGGAAGAGTTTCTGCAGGTCCTGATATTTCTGGAGGGTCTCCGGGGATATCGCCTTCGCCTCCTGGAGCTTTTCCGCCATGTCCCTCAGGTTCCGGGCGATCTCCTCCGTCTTCTTCTCCATCTCCTGATGCTGCTTCATGATATCCTGAAGCTTCTGCTGTTGCTGCCAGCTGGCCTGCTGCTTGTTCTGCGCCAGCTCCTTCATCAGCTCGCGGTTCATCTCCTCCATCTGCTTCTTCGTCTCCTGCGCCTGCTTCAGCATCTTGTCGAGATCGGCGCCGGCCTGATTCTGCGCCTGATCGGCCTGCTTCAGCACATCATCGAGCGATGGGAAGCGGACCTTGATGGTCGATGTGCGGGCCATCTTGGGGCCGCTGACGGCATCGTTATCGTAGACTTCGAAGTAGATCTCCACTTCATCCTCCGGCACCATGTTCATTCCGCTCATATCCCAGATGTAGGGGACATCGAGCGATGCCGGGGAGCCGTGCGGGATGGGGATGTCGTGCGCCTTGAACTCCTTCATCGGCTGGGCGTACTTGCTGGCCGACAGGCGATACATGACCCTGAGGCGGGAGAAGCCGTAATCGTCGGAGATCTGTACCTCGGTCGGCAGCAGCATCTTCTCGTTGATGTCGGCCGCGCCGGTCGGCTCGATCAGCGCGATCGCCGGAGGGGCATCGGTGGAGGCGGACATCGAGTAGTGGACCGGCGAGGTGCTGGCGATGCCGTCGGCGGAGACCACGGAGATGTAGTACTCGCCATCGCGCGCCAGCCGGAACCCGCCCGATGCGGACGTTCCCTCGACCGACATCGGGATGCGGAGGGTATCGAACGATGTGGAAGCCGGGGCGGAGACGCCGGCATCGGCCGATGCCACCAGACGCGCGCCGCGCGGAAAGAGCTGGACGATGGTCGCCTTCGCCGGTTCGATGTTGGTCGTGATCCTGATGGCGACCGATGTCCCGCGAATGCCGCTTACATCGCCGACGTTATCGGGGAGCCGCTCCACGCCCCGTCCCGTATATGCCGGCGCGGTGACGACCGCCTTGAAGAGCCGGATCTCCGGGCGCTCCATCACCGTGAGCGTATGCTCGGGCGTCTTCACGGGGCCGGAGTATGCGCGATACGTAGTGGTCCCCTTCAGGTTCGGGAGGAGGTAATGGAAATTGCCGGAGGAATCGCTCCGCAGCTCGATCTCCTCGGCGGCGGCGTCCCCGCTCTTCAGCACCAGCGTGACGGTGCGTGGGGGAATGCCGGCCGCGGTCACGGTGATCGCGGCCGAATCCCCCCGCATCAGCTTCCGATCGCCGGGGGCGATCTGGAGCGAGAAGGGGGCGGGCTTGATAAACTCCTGGCGATAATGGCTCAGCCGGTAGAAGGCGGCGTTGTACGTGCCGGGGAAGGCGAGAAAAAGCCCGCTGATGATGATGGTTGCCCCCAGCAGGAAGAGGAGCGCCCGTTTCCGTTCATCGTCCTCGATGATCACCGCGTAGTCGTGATGGCGGAGAGGCTCCCCCTCGATGGCGATCGACGCCTCCACCAGCTCCGGCGAATATCCCGCCGTCAGCGCGCCCGAATGGGCGGTTCTGTAAAGCTGTAGGGTGTTGATCAGATGGTCCCCCACCGACGGGATGCGGCGACCGACGCGGCGCGCGATCGTATCGTCATCCTGACCCCTGAAGAGCCCCAGATATCGCCCCGCACGACCGGCCACTAGAAGCGCGGCCAGCACCCCGCTGAGCCCCACGGCTCCCCAGTAGAGGGCGGTTCTTCCCCCCGCGTCCAGCTCCCCGATTGCTTCGATGGAGATGGCGAGCGTCCAGACGGCGATAACCGCGGCGAGCGCGTTGATGATCCCCGCCTGGAGGGCAATGCCATGCTCTCTGCGGCGGACGCGATTGATTTTGCCTGTCAGTTCCGAGTAGAGGGATCCTGTATTCATCGTGCGTCCGTTACCGGAATGTTCATCGAAGTATGTTCGTCCTGTCGCGGACTATCTGGTGACGATCCGGGGCACCGATAGTAACGGATAAGCTACGCAAAAAGGGTAAGGCGAACATGGGAAAGTATCCGGGATAATCCGGCCTTCCGGGGCGGTCGGGGATCGTTGCGAGGGTGAGGAGGGGGATCGCCCGCCAAATGATATCTTGCGGGTCCGATGCTCCGAACCATCCGATTTTCAAGGATACTCGGCCCACAACCCCCCGGCCGGCGCCCGTCACGGCAACCACGTACTATCATTGCATGAACATCTCTCCAGCGTATCCATCCGATACGCGCGCCAGCTTTTTCCATATCGGCCGCGGGCGGTTTTCCGGCCTTCTCGTCGCGCTGCTGCTGGTTGCCACGGCGGCGGCGGCGCAGGTGAACACGGAGTTCCTCCGTCGCGATTCCGTCAGAAACGGGCTTCACGGGCAGCTCGGCTTCACCCTTGCCTATCAGTCGGGGAACAGCAATTTCCTTACCCTTGCCGCCAACGGCCGTATCGACTGGCATGCCGGGGCGCTCTACACATTTCTGGTCGCCAATTACGAACGGGGGAGGAACGATAACGACCTCTTCCAGAACGATGGCTTCCTCCATCTTCGCCTGGTGTATACGCTCGACTCCGCCGTGAAGCTGGAGCTGTTCGCGCAGAAGGAGTTCAACGATTTCATCCTCCTGCACGATCGCCAGCTTGCCGGCGCCGGCGTCCGTCTCCGGGTTTTCCAGACCGTGGGGGACAGCGGCGCGCTGGCATCGCTCAATGTGGGGGTGGGGGGGATGTTCGAGAGCGAGCTTGTCGATGATCCCGGTCTGGTACGGACCAGCCTTGTCCGGTCGACGAACTATCTATCGTTCCTCTGGCGCATCAACAGTCGCCTGGGGCTGAATGCCGTGGGATACTATCAGCCGGCCCTTTCCAGAAGAGCAGATTATCGTCTGCTTGGCGAGGGAGGGCTGGCCGTGGCGCTCTCCGATCTGCTCGCGCTGACAATCAACGTCCATTATCGTTTCGATAACGAGCCGCCGGTCGGTGTCAGGAGATTCGATCTAGGGATCACCAACGGGCTGGCAGTGCAGTTTTAATACTGTCGTCGCTATGTCATTATCACATGCCGTCGGGGCGGGTTTCAAACCCACCCCGACCAATAACGTACGCCAACAGCAACGCCGCCGCGCAACAATTCGTTGCTTCTCCCGAATAGAGGCGGATCAACTCCTTGTTCCATGCCCCAAAGGTTCCGGATTCCTCATGAAGACACTCTACCGTTCCGCGCTCCGATTGCTGCTTCCCGCGCTTGTCGCGGCATGCGCCGGCCTTCCGGCGGCCATGGCGCAGGGAGGGGATATCCCCCTGACCGATATCACTCCCGGTCGCGTCGTGGAGGGCTTCCGCGCCGAGGCCCTCTATCTGGATGATGCCGGCGCGCCGATGGGGGCCAGATTCATCCATCAACGGACCGGCTTCGTCTTCGACCTTCTACGGATTCAGTCGGTGCCGCAGAGCTTCATCTGGGTGAACTCCTTTCCCACATCGGACATGGGGGAGCCGCATACGCAGGAGCATCTGCTGCTGGGAAAGGGGAGCAAGGGGCGCTATCTGGGAAGCCTGGAGAATATGACGCTCAGCCAGTCCAACGCCTTTACGCAGCAATGGCGGACCTGCTACAACTTCAACACATCCGCCGGCGGGGATGCCTACTATCGCGAGCTTCGCGGCCAGCTCGACGCGCTCCTCAACCCCGATTACACCGATGAGGAGATAAGCCGCGAGGTCTGCAACTTCGGCGTCGCGGACAACCCGGGCGATTCGATCCTCCGGCTGGAGGAGAAGGGGACGGTCTATAATGAGATGCTGAGCACGTTCGAGAAGGGATGGCCGCGCATGCAGACCGCGCTCGATCGCAATCTCTACGGCCCATCTCATCCGCTGGCACTTGTTTCCGGCGGCCTTCCGTCGGAGATCAGGGTGATGAAGCCGTCCGATATCCGGCGCTTCCACGATGACAATTATCATCTGGCGAACATGGGGATGGTGGGGGCGTTCCCAAAGGAGATGGCCCTCCCCGATATCCTCCGCTCCACCGCCGGAATCCTCGACGACCTGGAAAAGCCCGGCGCCGCCGGAGCGGCCAGCATCCACTCCGAGGCAAATCTTCCCACCCCCGTCCCGGCCCCCGAGGGGACCATCTCCATCGTCGATTATCCCAATCATAATGTGGGGGAGCCCGGCCCTATGCTCTTCGCGTGGGCGCCGCGGCTGCGGCTGGACGTGCGCGACGAGACGCTGCTCCAGCTCTTCGTGCAGAACATCGCCGACGACGCGACCACGAACCTGTACAAGCGGCTGATCGACCCGGCGACCCGGAAGGTGAACGTGGGCGCCAGCTCCGTGTTCGGCTGGGTGAGCGGCGATCAGGGGCATCCGGTCTACATCGGGTTCGGCGATGCCGACCCGGCGTCGATGACGGAGGGGAAGATCGCCGAGGTGCGAAAGGAGATCGTCGATGAGCTGGCGCGGATCGCGGCCATGAGGGATGGCTCGCCGGAGTTGAAGGAGTTCAACACGCGCATTCTGAACCGGGTGGTGGCAACGCGCCGCTCGTTGAGCCAGTTCGTGAACTCCCCTCCCCGATTCGGGTTTCGCAACAGCGGATCGGAATGGATGGAGCATCTCCGCAGGCTGGAGCGGTCCAGCGGATTCAAACGATTCGTGACGCTGAAGCCGGAGCTGGATGAGATCCAGCAGATGGTATCGTCCGACAAGAATATCTGGCGGGAGAATCTGGCGAAGTGGAAGCTGGTGGGCTCCGTCCCCTATGCCGCCGCCGCCCGCCCCAGCAGCGAGCTGGTGGAACGCGAGGAGGCGGATCATCAGAACCGGATTATCGCCGAGGTGAAGCGGCTCCGGGAGAAATATCATATCACCAGCGGCCAGGATGCCATCCGCCGCTTCCGGCACGATTACGACTCGGCGTCCACCGCCATCGACGTGGCCTACAGCAAGGTCCCGACCCCGCGATTTGTCGAGACCCCGCCGCTGACGCTGGATGACCAGCTCGATTATCACGTCGGCACGCTGCCGGGCTCCATTCCGCTGGTCACCTCCACGTTCGACAACATGACCAGCGCCACCGCCGGCGTTGCCTTCCGTCTGGACGGCGTGCCGGAGGATGAAATCCCCTACCTCTCCCTCCTCCCCGATCTGCTGACCCAGAGCGGGGTGATCGAGAACGGCACGCCCATCCCGTACGAAAAGGCGGGCGAGCAGCGGCGACGGGATATCCTCAGCCTGGATTGCTACTATCGGTCGGATTATAGAACCGGACGGTGCGAGCTGGTGATGCGCGGGGCGGGGAACAATCTGAAGGAGTCCGAGCGGGCGATCGACTGGATGAAGATGACGCTCTTCAATGCCGACTGGCGACCGGAAAATCTCGCGCACATCCGCGATCTGGTGGATCACACGCTGAGCGGCCTCCGCACCACCATGCAGGGATCGGAGGAGTCGTGGGTCAACGATCCGGCCGATGCCTACGCGATGCAAGGGCATCCGGTCTTCCTTGCCGCCAACTCCTTCATGACGCGGGAGCACAACGCCTTCCGGCTCCGCTGGCTGCTGGCCGATCCCGGCAAGGTTCAGGGTCGCGAGCCGCTTCTCGATTTCATGAAGACGCTGGCGAGCGCCGCGACCGACAGGACGCGCCCGGAGCTTCACGGGTTCCTGGGGGCTCTGCAGGGGGACAGCACCATCGCCGTCGCGATGGCTCTCCGGCCGTTGCTGGACGCCTGCCGTCGGCTTTCCCCGTCGGCACGCGCGGTGGTGACGGACATGGCTCGCGATCTCGATGTGAACCTTTCGGAGATACCGGACGAGACGCTGGCCGGGGACTGGGCGTATCTCGCGCTCCAGATCCGTCGCGACTTCCAGGTTCCCCCGGCGAAGGTTCTGGCGACGCTCGACAGGCTCCGTCGGGGGATTCTGACCACCGGCAACGCGAGGGCGTTCCTTATCGGTTCGGGAACATCGAACAAGGCATTGCAGGAGAGGCTTGCGGGGCTGGTTGCCGGGCTGGAGAAATCACCGGCGGTGGCCGTGACCGATCCCGCCACTGCCCCCGCCGATGCCGGCTCGGGGCTGGTTGCCTCCCGTCTCCGTTCGCGGATGCCCTCCTCCGATACCCCCGTCTACGTCGGGCTGGTCAACTCCTCCACCGGAAGCGGCGTGTTTCTCAACAGCGCCCCCGGCCCCGGCTATCGCACCACCAATCGCGATTCGCTTGTCGACTTTCTGGCGGCGATGCTCTACAGCGGGCATGGCGCGCACGGGATCTTTATGAAGACATGGGGGGCGGGGCTGGCCTACAGCAACGGGCTCCGCGTCTCAGCCCGGAGCGGAAAGATCCGGTATTACGCCGAGCGATGCCCCACGCTCCCGCAGACCCTCCGGTTCGTGGTGGATGAGCTGAAGAACGCCCCGCACGATTCCACGCTCGTCGATTACGCCATCGCGCAGGCGTTCACGGAGTATCGCGCCGCCAACACCTACGAGTCGCGCGGGGAGGCGATCGCCGCCGATCTGGCCGACGGGCTCACCCCTGATGTGGTGACCCGTTTCAGGAAGGGAATTCTGGAGCTGCGGAACACTCCGGGGCTGAGCGAGCAGCTCTACAGCAGGCTCGATTCGGTCTGCGGGACCGTCCTCCCCGGCCTGGGGCCGAAGCCATCGGATGTGAAGGGGGGGAATTATTTCGTGATAGGGCCGGAGAAGCAGATGGCGCAGTACGAGGATTACATCCACACGGTGGATGGGAAGAATACGAAGCTCTACCGCCTCTACCCGCGCGATTTCTGGATGGTCGGCGAAGCGAACAGCCAGGTGGGAACACAGTAGCGCCGGGCGGAAACGGGTCGCCCGGCGTTCCGGCGCGGGGCCGGGATGGTGGCGTTCTTCGTACATTCGGAGTTCCGTCGTGCCGGATCAATCGATGATCGTTCAATTCAATATCTCGCATAGATGCAATACCCCAATACGCTCAAGATCGATCAGATCGATCTCTATCACGGCGTCGAAATCGCCGATCCCTATCGCTGGCTGGAGGATGATCGCTCGCCGGAAACAGCCGAATGGGTCAGGGCACAGAACGATCTGACGTTCGAGTATCTCCATGCGCTGCCGCATCGCGCGCCGTTTCTGGCGCGGCTGACGGAGTTGTGGAACTACACCCGCTACAGCGCCCCCACCCGGCATGGCGACGAGTATTTCTTCTTCAGGAACGATGGCCTTCAGAACCAGGGGGTCCTCTACGCGCAGGCCACCCTCACGTCGGAGCCCCGCATGGTCTTCGACCCCAACACTCTTTCGCCGGACGGCACCGTTTCCCTCTCCACCATCAGCTTTACCAACGACGGCAGCCTGCTGGGCTACGGCATCTCCCGGAGCGGATCGGACTGGCAGGAGTTCCGGGTGCGGCGGCTGGCGACGGGGGAGGATCTGGAGGATGATATCCGCTGGGTGAAATTCTCGTCGCTCGTCTGGACGCACGATAACGCCGGGTTCTTCTACGCGCGCTTTCCCGAGCCGGAGGCATCGATCGCGTACAGCGGGGCAAACCTGGACCACCGCCTCTACTATCACCGGCTTGGCACGCCGCAGGCGGAGGATGTGGTGGTGTGCGAATTTCCCGAGCATCCAAGCTGGCGCATCTATGCCGATATCTCCGAGGACGGCCGCCATCTCTATATCTACGTCGGCGAGTCGGGGGTCAACAATCTCCTCTATCACGTCGACCTTCTGGACCCGATGGGGCCATCGCTGACATCCCCCAGGCGGACGGTGATCGGTCAGTTCGATGCGTATTATCAGGTGATCGGCCAGGACAGGGATACCCTGTACGTCCAGACCGACCGGGACGCGCCGCACGGCAGGCTGATCGCGATCGACCTGAACGCGCCGGAGCCGGAGAACTGGCGGGTGATCATCCCGGAGCGTGACGACGTGATCCAGTCGGTCTCGCTGGCCGGCGGTCGGTTCGTGGTGGTCTATCTCCACAATGCCGCCGGAAAAATCAGGATGTTCGATATGCACGGCGTGCATACCGGCGATATCCCTCTTCCCGCGTACGGCACGGTGATCGGGTCGGAGACGAAGCGGAGGGATACCGAGATCTTCTACATGTTCACCTCGTTCCTCTATCCCACCTCCGTCTTCCGGTACGACATGATCACCGGCGAGAATTCCCTGATCCGGACCCCGGATATGAAGTTCGACCGCGATGCCTACGAAACCCGGCAGGTATGGTACACGAGCAAGGATGGGACGCAGGTGCCGATCTTCCTGACGCATGGGAAGGGAATAGCGCTGGACGGCTCCAACCCCACGCTTCTCTACGGCTACGGCGGGTTCAACAACTCACTGACCCCGTTCTTCTCATCGGCGGCGCTTCTCTGGCTGGAACAGGGGGGGATCTACGCGATACCGAATCTGCGCGGCGGCGGGGAGTTCGGCGAGGAGTGGCATCGGGCCGGGACGCTGGAGCGGAAGCAGAATGTGTTCGATGATTTTATCTCGGCCGCGGAGTACCTGATCCGGAACGGGTATACATCGCCGGGGAAGCTGGCGTTGCAGGGGGGATCGAACGGCGGGCTGCTGGTGGGAGCGGTGATGTGCCAGCGTCCCGATCTCTTCGCCGTGGCGCTTCCGGCGGTCGGGGTGATGGACATGCTCCGCTATCACAGGTTCACGATCGGGATGGCGTGGCGGGCGGATTACGGGATCAGCGATGATCAGGCGGGCTTCGAGAGCCTCTTCGCCTATTCTCCGCTTCACAACCTCCGACCCGGCGTTCGCTATCCGGCCACGCTGATCACCACGGCCGACCACGACGATCGCGTTGTGCCGGCGCACTCCTTCAAGTTCGCGGCGCGGCTTCAGGAGTGCCAGGGGGGACCGGCCCCGGTGCTGATCCGGATCGATACCAAGGCGGGGCACGGCGGCGGCAAGCCGACGGCGATGGTGATCGAGGAGCATGTCGATGTCCTCGCGTTCGCCTACGACAACATGATGCCGCCGTCGGGCGATGTTTAAAACATCCCCCGACAACAACATCGTTCGCTCTCAGGGCGTTGAATCCACAAAGCGGATGTAGTAATGCATCGTCCGGTATCGCGGCGTGACGATCGTGTTCGCCAGCCTGTAGTTCGCGGCAAACCTCGGGTCCGTGGTGACGTTCTTCTCCATCGCGTCGATGGTATCGGTAACGATGACAACGTCCGGGGCGATCGAGAAGAATCGATCCATATGATCCTTCGTCAGAAACTCCGGCTCCCGGTTGGTGAGCCCCGTAAGATCCACCATCCGCGCGTGACTGTAATATCCCACGACCCCCACCTCCCTGGCCGCGATGCTTGGATTGCTTATCCGTCCGGTGATATCGAACGCCAGCCTTGTATAGGCCGTGGTCCGCGGGTCCGCGATGGGGCTGTCGAGATAGGGTTGATAGAGGATCACCGCCGCGACAACGCCGATGACGGCGGTGGCCGGCCCCACGAACGGCAATGCCGGACGGAGCGTTGCAGGGAGTCGCAGGTGGATCAGGGAGCCCAGGTGAATCAGGCCGATAAGGACCAGAATGCAGCCGATTGCCTCGGCGGGAGCGAAGTACCAGTTGTACCCCGGGATATTCATCACGATATAGGCGATCTGCTGGACGATGGCGAAGCCCACGAAGTAGAGCAGGCTGGATCGCTCCCTGACAACCCGCGCGGCGCCCACGCCCAGAGGGATCATAAGGAGCAGCCCCCACCTGCCATGTTCCAGGAAATCGACACGGGCGGCGCGGATAAGCATGTTTACATAAATATGCCCCGTTCCCCAGAACCCCGAACGTCCCTGCCACAGCTTTTGCCGTAACGTCGCCGGCGCAAGCTGACCGAATCGGATAAACGAGAAGAGAGCCCACGGAGCGCAGACGGCGGCGAGCTTTATCATCCCCCGTACCGGCGCCTTCCGGTCGCGGAGGATCTCCCGCGCTATCTTGAACAGCGCCAGCACCAGCCCCTCCGGCCGCGCCAGCATGATCAGCCCCAGTATCCACCAGCTGTCCCCCTTCCATTCCTCGATCAGCACGAACAGAAGAATCAGCCCGATAAACATGTTCGTCTCCAGCCCCCATGTGCCATTCTCCGAGAGGAAGTACATGAGCGCTCCCGCCGCCACGGTCGCCACGATGGCGGAACAACGTTCCTCCAGCAGCAGATAGAGGCAGATGCCGGAACAGAGAATGGCGAGGCATCCCGCGATGGTCGACGCCCGCAGCGGATCACCGGCCACCAGCGCGATGACGGTGATCACCACCGTATTGAGAACCGAGGTGCTGGCGTTGTAGTCCTCTCCAGGATTGAACGTCCATCCCCTGCCGTGGATGATGTTGTCCACGTAGCGGAGGACGATAAAGCTGTCATCGATGCCGAACCGGCGGAACTTGATGAAGAAGCAGACGGCAAGTATGGAGAGGAGCGCGAACGCGATCGATCGGTTCCGGAGGCGCTCGGTCTGATTGAATGCCGAGGGGGGGCTTTCGATGAAGATCAATACTGCCGTCCGGCGGCCCACTCCTCGAAGGGGATCGGCGCGCCGGTCTCCAGGTAGGATATCAGGGAATCGAGCGACCAGTTCCAGCCGAGATCGAGATCGTCCGCATCCTGGCAGGCCACGTTTGCATGCTCCACGCGGATTTCCGCCGCCTCGTCACCGGCCGGCCGGATATCGACCATCACATAGCTTCCGGGGGCGTAGTCCGGCTGCTCCCATGTGAATTTGAGATGGCTCCCCGGCGTCACCTCCAGAAACTCCCCCTGATCGCCATCGCCGTTGCGGTACCGCCCGCCGACGCTGAGATCCTGGACGGTATCCTCGGAGAACCAGGCTGACATCTTCGCCGGGTCCGCCCAGGCGTCCCAGACGATCCCCGCGGGAACGTGGACCATTCTCGAAACGATCACCGCGTGAAAATGTCCGCTGTCGATATGCTGTTCCCCCTCAGGGTTCATCGCGATAGCTCCTATGGAAATCAGGTTCGGGTTCGGAAGCGGAGATTCTCTCCGCGGTCGCGGATGCGAAGATAACTGATATCGGTTGTACGGCGTGGATTGAAACCGTGTCCGGCAATCGTGGGCATTCAGACTGTTCAGCAACGAGCAGATGCAGGGTGGCCGAGCCTGGGCGAATGAGGCGTCCGTTCGGACGCATCGGTGAGCGATGGTGAAGGCCGGCGCCGCAGATGACGTTGTTCAACGGTCAGCAGTAACTCAGGTTGAGATGCTGTGGATGATGCCCGGAGTCATGTCCGGCATCCGTCTTCCCAGCCCCATCGGGGCGTACCGGTTGTAGCATCGCCACGCCTCCCATGATTCCAGGCTCATCGGAGCGTACCATTCTGCCGGTATGCGACGATGCTACGCTCCGATGGAGCTTGTGTGGGAAACGGAGGCATCGTTGCTACAACCGGCGCGCTCTTGGCGGAGCTTGAAGAGTGATAGAAGGATCGTTGATGGATCATCGCGCTGTCAACCGGAGAGCTGGATGTTACCTGAGTCACTACGCAACAGTCTGGCGCGCGGCACAATCCCCCGGCCTTTCGTAAGTTCATCGTTCAATACAAACAATCAATCGCTTTACTTTCTCTCGTTATGGCTGATCAGATGCACTCGTCCGTCGCGGAGCCGGCTCAACTTCAGCGGACCGCCCTTTATGATGTTCACGTCGCGCTCGGCGCGAAGATCGTTCCGTTCGCCGGGTTCGAAATGCCGGTTCTCTACAAGGGGATCATCGCCGAGCATACCGCCGTCCGCGAGCGGGTCGGCATCTTCGATGTCTCCCACATGGGAGAGGTCACGGTGAAGGGCGCGCGCGCGCTGGACTTCATCCAGAAGATCACCATCAACGATGCCTCCGTCCTGACCGACGGCGGCGCGCAGTACAGCGCGATGTGCCTCCCGAACGGCGGCATCATCGACGATCTGCTGGTCTACCGTCGCGCCGAGAACGATTATCTGCTGGTGATCAACGCATCGAACATCGGAAAGGACTTCGCCTGGATGGAGGAGAACGCCATCGACGGCGCCGAGCTGCGGAATGTCTCCGACGATTATTCGCTCCTTGCCGTGCAGGGGCCGAAGGCGATCGAGACGCTCAGGAAGCTGACCGATACCGATCTGGACGCCATCGAGTACTATCATTTCGTCGACGGCAGGGTGGCCGGCGTCGATGCCATCATCTCCCGCACCGGCTACACCGGCGAGGTGGGCTTCGAGCTCTATCTGTCGAGCCAGAAGGAGCAGAGCGAGAAGGTGTGGAACGCCGTGATGGAGGCCGGGGCGGAGTTCGGCATCGAGCCGACCGGTCTGGGGGCGCGGGACACGCTCCGGCTGGAGATGGCCTACTGCCTGTACGGCAACGATATCGACGAGACGACGAACCCGATCGAGGCGGGGCTCGGCTGGATCACGAAGGCGAACAAGGGGGAGTTCAACGGAAAGGACGCCATCGTCGCCGTGAAGGAGGCGAAGCCATCGCGGAAGCTGGTCGGGTTCGAGATGAACGAGCGGGCGGTCCCGCGCGGGCACTACAGGATCGTCGCGGAGGGAAGGGAGATCGGCGAGGTGACAAGCGGCACATCCTCCCCGACGCTCGGCAAGGGGCTGGGCCTGGGATATGTCGAGAGCGCCTATGCGAAGCCCGGCACCGCGATCAGCATCATCATTCGCGACAAGGAAATTCCCGCCACGGTGGTGAAGCCGCCGTTCGTGAAGAAGTAAGCATATCGCCAACCATCACTCCGGCCGCCGCCATCGGTGCGGGCGGCCGGACGCCGGCCTCCGGGATCAACTGACACTGACGAAAGGCTCAACCGCGAATGGCTCAATCGACGACACCTTCGGTCATACGACGCGCTGCCGGGGCGGTCCTCTTCGCTGTTGTGTTCTGGGCGATCGTCGCCCTCTCCGATCAGTTCAACACGACCCTGGAAGTCCCGCTCCGCGTGGAGCTTCCCTCCAATCAGGCGCTCACCGAGCCGATCCCGGCGATGATCACCATCACGACGCGCGCCACCGGCTGGTCGCTTCTGAAGATGCTTGCCACCGGTCGCGTGGAGTGCGTGGTCTATCCCCCGGTTGCTCCGGCGGGTGAACGGGTGGTCGGCATCAACCGCAAGGGATTGCTTGCCTCGATCCGGACCAATATCTCCGACGCGCAGCAGATCAGCGTCTCCCCCGATTCCCTCACGCTCGCAATCGGCCCGGTGGATACCAAGACGGTTCCGCTCTCGCCCGAGGTCACGATCAACACGCGGAAGGGGTTTCAGGTGATAGGATCGCTCCGGCTGGAGCCCGATTCGGTTGCGCTGATCGGCGCCAAGAAGGTGCTTCAGGATATCACATCATGGCCGACCGAGGCGGTGGTGCTGAACGATATTCACCGGCCGGTATCGCAGGGGGTGTGGGTCAGCGATACGCTCCGGGGGATCATCACCCCGCAGACGCGGCGGACGCAGTTGTTCGCCGATGTGCAGGAGGTGGCGGAGCGCTCCTTCCCCGATATCCCGCTGATCAACCGTGGGACCATCAGCGATACCAGCAAACTGCTGATCCTCCAGCCGCAGCGCGTGGAGGTGCTGATCCGCGGGGGAGCCTCCGATCTGAGCCAGCTTGATCCCACGACCATCCATGCGTATGTGGAGGTGATCGAGGGGGTGGATACGCTCGGCGTCGCCTATCCCCGGCTCTCCCTCCCTCCGGGGCTGAACGTGGCCGTGGTGAGCATCAGGCCGGCGCGGATTCGCTATTTCTTCCGGAGGGAGATCAAGGAGTAACGGGGTCCGCCGACGATTTCCCGGCCACGAACAGAAGACCATATCCGATGCCGCGTCATATCATTCATCAGCCTCGTTACCTTGGGGAGAACCTGAAGCGACTTCGCCGCTCGCGCGATTATACCGTGGAACGCCTGGCCGCCGCGGTCGGGCTTTCGAAGGGATATCTCTCGATGATCGAGACCGGCAAACGCTCCCCGCACTGGACGGTGGTGATGCGGATCGTGCATGCGCTGGGGGAAACCCTCTGCGGGTTTTTCACGAGCGCCGAATCGATACCGCCGCCGGAGGATGGGATCAGAACGCGACGGGAGGATCTGATTCTGATCGACGGGGAGCGCCCGAATGAGCGCGGGCTGATTCCCTGGCCCCCCGCCAGGGGCTACACCTATATCCTGACGCCGCTGCATCCCTCGCTCGCCAGCGAGGTGGTGGAGATATTCCTCCCCCCTCACACCGAGTGGACGGAGGGGCCGATCTCATTCCCCGGCAACGTCGTCTGCTGGTGCGCCCAGGGGCGGCTTCTCCTGGTCTGCGGCGGGATCGAGTATGTGATGCACGAGGGGGAAACGCTCCATTACGATGCCTCCCGGCCGCACATGCTTCGCAACTACACCGACCACGCCGCGCGGATAACGATGACGATCGCATCGGTGAGCTTCTGATGACTCCCCTTTCCGGTCAACATATGGCCCACGGCACAGCCTCGCGTGAACATTCACGGGACAACCCGGACGATCGCATCGCGATGGCCGCGGGACCGGATCGTCGCGCCGGACGATCGCTCTTCCTTGTCGCGATGCTGGCCGCCGCGGGGTTTGCCGTCGCGATTGTCTCCCGTCCGCTCGGGTGGCTTCTCGGCGTGGTGCCCGATGATGCCTTCTACTATCTTCAGATCGCCCGCCATATCGCCGCCTCCGGCCACTCCACGTTCGACGGCATCAACCCCACCAACGGCTATCACCCGGCCTGGATGCTGCTGATGACCCTCTGCGCGGGTTTCGTCTCCGGCCCGGAGGCGCTGTTCCGCTGCGGGCTGGCGGCCGGGTTCCTCCTGCACATCGCCACCGGTCCGGCCATCGTCGCCATCATCCGCAGGCTGATGGCCGGGGGCCCCGGAAGCGAACGATGGGGATGGATCGCGGGGGCGCTCTGGCTGGTCAATCCCTTCCCTCTTTTTCTGATGACGCAGGGGGTGGAGTCGCCGGTCTATCTCCTCGCGCTGGCCTTGCTGGTGCTGGTCTATCTCCGCGATATCGATCCTCATCTCGATGTTGCCGCCACGCCGTCGCCTCTTCCCGCCGGGCGTCTTGTCGTCTTCGGCGCGGTGCTCGGGCTCGCCTTCTGGGGGAGGACCGAGGCGGGGGTCCTCGCGGTCATCACCATCATGTTCATTGTTCTGATGCTCCATCGGCGCGGGCATTCTCCGTCGGCGTTGTTCCGCGCAGCGCTGCTCACCGGCGGCGCGTTTGCACTGGTCGCCATGCCGTGGTTCATCTTTTCGCGCATCGCGGTGGGGAGCTTCGGGCAGGATAGCGGGGGGATGAAGATGCTCTGGGGAAGCGCGGAGCGGAGCGGGCTGGGGGCGGGAACACAGCTTGCCGATCTGTGCTGGTATCTCTATCGAACCTGGCTGGGAAACCCCGTGGGATTGCTCTTCGGTCTGCCGAGGATTCTTCAGGGGGTGATGCCGCTGGTGGTCTGCGCCGGGCTGGCATGGATGATTCACCGCTTCCGGCATGTCGACGGGACGGGCCCTCTCCGGCGGATGACGGCATGGCTCTCGGCCGCCACGCTCGTGACCGGGGGAATCTACGGGGCCCTCTTCACCGACTCGCAGATCTGGCACTGCACGCAGCCGGGGCTTGTGCTCTTTCTTCTTCTCACCGGATGGGGGATCATTGCGCTCTCGCGATGGGGAATGGTGGACCGGAAGGGCGGCTGGCTACGGGCGATCATTCTGGTGGGGGCGATGGCGATCTTCATAAAGCTGGCGATCAGGACGCCCGAGCTTTATCCGTGGCAGCGGGATGTCCACGCGTCGCAGCCGGCGTTCGAGGCGCGCGTGCCGGCCGGGGAGCCGATCGGCTGTTTCAATGCCGGCATCCCGGCGTACTTCAGCCCTCGACGGATTGTGAACCTGGACGGGTTGGTGAATCATGCGGTGCTTCCCTACTGGAGGGCGGGGAATTTCTCGGCATATCTCCATGACCAGGGGATAGACTATATCGCCGACGAAGAGGAATCGATCCGACGGGGGATGAGCTTTTCGTCGGCGCCGGTCACGTTGGTGCCGCTCGATTCGGCAGTGCTGACCGGATGGAGTTCGAAGTACCGGCGATTGTGGCGGTCGGGGCGGGTTTTAAAACCGCCCCCCCCGCCCCCA
>JAQBOZ010000033.1 GCA_028287785.1 Chlorobiota bacterium | reverse complement strand
TCCATCGGAGCGTACCATCCCCGCATCCGTGCCGAATGGTACGCTCCGATGGAGCTTCAGATCATCGAAGACGTGGCATCGCTACAACCGGTACGCCCCGATGGGGCTGGAAGGAGAGATGTCGAATGCCCTCCATGAGTCCAAACAGCATGAACCGTATCTCAAACTGAGACACTACCAATCGAAGGGTGATCTGCGGGCATATCCGCGAGCCGATCTCATGGATGATGAATTCATCCAGCAGACTGTCCTGTATCACCTCCTTCAGCTTCTCGATCCCCTCGACCTTTGGAGAATGGTCATTCTCCCCCAGCATCCCGTAACTGGTCAGCAGCGCAACCAGGCTCTCCCGCTCCTCCAGCATGGACCAGCCGCGATCCCCGCTGCCGGTCATCTCCCTGCGGTAGGTGGAGTCGCCCGCCCATATCGACTTGGCGAACCCGTAGCCGCTCCAGGGGCTGAGCCCCCTTCTTTTGCTGGGGAAGAAGAATGGTCACATCCCCGTTCCCCAGCACATGGACCATGACGGCGGGCGCGAAGAGGCTGTCGCGAGGATTTGCCTTCAGCCGGCCGCTGTTGGCGTGGAGCATCCGCATGGTGGGCGCGTGGCGCGGATTGAGCACCAGCACCTGGATAAGGGACTCCCGCGCGTCATCGAATCTCCCGGGGTCGAGCAGCACATCGGCGCGATGGACATGCGTCTGATAATCAAACGGGTTCAGCGTGATGGCCCTGTCGAAGCAATCCAGCGCTCGGTCGTAATTCTTCCGATTTCGATAATACTCGCCGATACCCACCAGGGCCATATGGCAGCCGGGATCGGCTTTCATCGCCTGCGCGTAGAGGCTGATCGCGGTCATGCTGTCATTCCACTGCAACGCCTTTTCCCCGTTCATATGCAGCTTCATGGCCTCCGGTATAAATCGCCGTGGCTCGATATCATTCCCATCATCCCCTTTCACGACATTCGGATATGCGATAGTCTCACGGACTTGCGGATAGAGATATTCAACCGCGATTGCCTTTATGGAATTGATTTTTCCAAGCTCCAGATCGAAATGAACAGTGGAGCTTTCCATGATCTTTATGATATTCGAAAGGTCATGAATTTTTCCGTATTTCTGCGCCGAGGTCATGGAATGAGCCGTCACCAGCAACAGACAGATCGGCAACAACGATTTCATGTAACCATCGAATAAATGATGAGGGATAATTATTCTGAAATTCGCGGCGGCGCAGCTATCCGCCGCGCCATGATATCGAGGACAACGGCGATCAGCACGCCCACGGTATAACAGACCATATCGCTCCAGAGAAATGTAAAGCCGAGCGCAAGCCCGCCAAGCGTGGTGGCACGGATGGAATCGATCCAGGGAGCGTGGTATAATTGAAGGATTTCAATAACGCAGCTGGCAGCCAGCGCTGTCAACGCCGCGCGCCGGATGGCAAGCCGTGGCGCCAGCGAGACCACGATAAAGTAGAACATCACCGTCCAGAGCGTGTCCCCGGCGTACGTGGCGACAAACGCGGGGAGATGCCCGCCATAGCGTCGCGAGCCAAGGCCGAGCGGGATAACGGCCAGCGTGATGATGATATAAAGCCATCGGAGCCGGGTTAATTCCGTGGCGCTGCGACCGGAATATTCGTTCATGATTCCCCCGGCACAACGTCTGGCGATAATTCGCGCATAAATATCCGGTCGGTTATTTCGAGGCTGGGAGATCAGAGATGATGTTGACCGATGATCCAGATTCTCACGATATTATACGCACCGATCATCGCAAGGAATACGATAAGCATTTTCCCCATCGCACGCATTCCATATCTGGTTCCTCTGGATGGGACCATATACTCCAGAATCGGCGTGGCCGCTGAAACGACCACAAGCGATATCAGAATAATCCATTTGGTGCGGGTATAATCGGGAAGCGCATCAGGATCATCACCATTCAGATCGTCCTCGTCGTCGAGATCAAGGGCTTCATTCATTGCCGGTCCTGAATAATAGTAAAGCACGGTGGTCAACCGTCCGAATATTATTTCGCCTTGCCATGATGGCGGCAACTCCGTTCAGCCTCCCTTCAGCAGCGCGGCCAGCCCCTCCTCCACCTCCGCTCGCGGCAGATCGCCATCGGCCAGATCCTGATCGTCCTTCCGCAGCAGACGCTGGTAGAAGGCAACGCCCTCCTCCGCCGCGCCGGGGGTTCCGTCATCGATCAGCTCATACAGGAGGTTTTCCGCGTCGGCATAGAGCCCGTTCCCCTCGAAATAGTGAAGGAGATCGAGCGTTACGGCGGCGGGCATCTCATGCCCCAGGGCGCGGTCCACCACCAGCTCCAGGGTCTGCACGGTTCCCAGCGGGAGCGCCTCGGTTCCGGCGCCGTAGGTGGCAAGCAGGAGCACGAGCGAGCGGGTATAGCAATCGCCGGCCCCTTCCATATAGCCCTGCAACGCCAGGATATCCCCCTCCTCCTTCAGCACGCTGGCAAGCGCAACACTCCGCTGATGATCCAGCAGGCCATCGGAAACACAGAGCGCGACCACATCCTGATGCGGCATGGTGCGGATGGTTCTGGCGTCGTGCTCGAAGACTTTCTGGTAGAACTCGTCGATCTCCGCGATGGCTGAATCGCCCCGGTTGGTTTCCCGCAGGAACACCACGCGGGCGATAAACTGGGCAAGGTGCTCCACCATCGACAGTATATAATCACGTTTCAGCATGCTGTTCCCCTTGTAATTGCCAGTCTCTCCGGGTGATTGCACCCTTATCTGGTGCTCCCCTTCCACTGATATCCCCCGGACCATGTAAGGAAGCTCTTGACGCTTGCATCGTTCGATTTCAGCCATTTCCGGACATCGCTGTTGCCGGTGGACTGAAACGTGTAATAGCAGAACGGCTCCACAAACTTGCGGCGGACGATCTCCGCGAAGTACGGCGCATAATACCCACCGGCAAACCCCTGATTCTGCTCGCCGGCAAGCGCGGAGAAGATCGCCCTGAACCGTTCGACAGTCCCCTCCATCTCGCCGGAGGAGCTGTCGGGAATCGCCAGGACCGCCTCGGTCAGCGGGAAATCCCCACCATCCTTCCCCTTTTTCCTCTTCACCACGACAATGCTGTCCAGGTCCGGGTCGATAAGGGTTTCAAGAGCCGCAAGCGCGGCATCGGAACGGGTGGAGAGGGGTTCCAGGACAAGGAAACGGCTGAGAGCGCAGATCGCCGGAACCCGGTTGCCGGCAATCAGATAGATGTTTCCAAGGCCGAAATGGCTGCTGGGATGATCCGGCTTGAGCACCACCGCGCGCCTGAAGCTTTCCCCCGCCTCCTGATAGCGCTTTGTGTTGGCGTAGGTAACCGCCAGGTTGTAGTGAAGGAGATAGTGTTCGGGGGCGTCCCTGATGCCGCGCACATATGCATCGATTGCCTTCCTGGTCTCCTTCAGGGCGTCGTAGCCGGTGCCGAGCGTTATGTAAAACAGCGGCAGAAGCTCCGATTTGTAGACAATTCCCCGCTCCGCCGATTCGATCGCGGCACCATAATCCCCCTTTTCGAGCTGCGCGTAGGAAAGCTCGTACAGGGCGTCCACGTTATCGGGGTTCTCCGCCAGCACCTGCCGGTACTTCTCGATTGCCCCCTCGAAATCCTGGTTGTCGTGCATGGCCGTCCCCTGATCGATCAGCCGGGACTGCTCCTGGGTGGAGGGCACGGGGGTCTTCTTCTGAGCAATGGCCCGCTCCGCCGGCGACGCCAGCAGCAGCGCCGTCACAACGATTGGAAGCAGAAGCGTGTACCGGATCATTGCGGGCTCGAGATTGAACGGAGAGTAAGAGCGAACGCGTTGCCGAAGCCGCGGAGAGCGCTGAAATGGATGGCGGAATATAGCATTTAGCCCGATCTTCCCCATCCCACACCCGGATGGACGGCAGCCGGGAAAATCGGAATCACGATTTCGCGCCGGGGCGATTTGCACTAATTGTTCAGGTTGGACGTATCCTTTTCTGTTCCATTGTGTTATATTTCAACCCACGAGATCAATCTGGTTGCGCTATACATCCCCGCGAAGCAACCACATCCCTGATCTCAGTTCCACCGTCTTCTCGCGAGCGAGACTTTATTTCGACCGATCGAACCGCATTCCTCATGCGAACGATCTCCGACCAACAGCGATCCACTGTCTGGTGATCGCATCTTTATCCGTATTCCCCATACGGACGTGACGAATTGACCAACTTCCAGCATAGAAGTACCAGGATTCGATACGATGAAGCGGCTTTCTCTACTTGTTCTCTCCACGCTGGCGCTCCTCGCATTCCATCTCCATGCCTCGGCCCAGCAGCGGCTCGGCATTCGTGCCGGCATCAACTTCGCAAACATCGCTCTTCAGCAGTCGGATCAATCGCCGCTCGCCAGCCCGGATCTCCGGACAACGGCGCTGCCGGGGCTGATCATCGGCGGCGCGCTGGAGGTCGGGCTTGGCAGGCATCTGGCGCTCCAGGTCGAGCCGCAGTATATCCAGAAAGGGGCGCGCATCGTCACGCCGATCGATTCATCGGAGATCGTCTCCACGCTCAGGCTCAGCTATATCGAGCTTCCGATCCTTCTGAAAGGGACGGTGAAGGTGAGGAAGGTGAGCGCCTATGCGTTTCTCGGCCCCAGCTTCAGCTATAACATCGAGGCGATCTACCGCGCCACCGATAAGGATTCAACAACCGAACGGAGCATGCAGTACTCCTTCAAGCCCACCGATATCGCGCTCGATTTCGGCGCCGGGATCGGGGTCGATCTCTCCCCCAATGTCACGTTCGTCACCGATTTCCGCTATTCGCTCGGGCTGGTCGATACCCGTATCAGCCATGAGGCGTACGACAGCAACTATCAGAGGTCGAGCGATATGAAGGTGGTTGTCGGCCTTCTCTTCGGGTTGTAATCTCCTCGATGCTATCGCTCCCGGTCCGCGCCGGGAGCACCCGGCACCAGACGATGCAGAAACTCCTCGATGATCTCCCCGCATAGCGCCGGCTCCCGCTGGAGCAGCAGGTGCGGCGCGGAGATCGTCGCCACGGATATCCCCGGCCGGCATCCGGTCAGCTTCATCACGGTATCCTTCCTCACAACGCGATCCCTTCCCGCCATGATGTAAAGCACCGGAACCACGCACCGGCTCATCGCCACACTCACATCCACTGCCAGCACCATCCGCACCCGCGCGGCAAGGACGGCGCCACGCACACCGCCGACAGCGCCGGTCACAAGGCTCACCAGGTTCGGCGGCGCGGTAGCATCGAGCAGAAGACGACGCACCACGCCGCGTGGAGGATCGATGGCGAAGAGGAGACGATTGGCGAAAAGCCCCCGCAGTGCCCCGAAGATCGCGGCAACCGGAGAGGAAACGAACGTCGCCACCAGGATCAGCCCGATCAGTTGCTCCGGCAGCTCCGCCGCAAGCCGGATGGCTATCGGCCCCGAGAAGGACTCGCCAAGGAGGATATACCGGCCATGCGCTGGAATCCGCTTTTTGACAAGCGGCAGGAGTTGATCGTAATCCAGCGCGCGATCGGTGGGATAGGAGATGACGACGGGCGAAACCCACGGTGGCAGAAAGTCCAGCAGCGGCGCGAAGAGGAGCCCGGTGCCGTCCAGGCCGGGGAGAAGTACAAGATGGATCGGGAATTCAGCGTTCATCACATATGGATTCGAAGCGGATCGCCCGCGGCCCGCCTCGCGCGACGGGTCGACGGCCGGTGATGCCTGAAGCGGACGGCATCCCGTGAAACTAAATACGAAGTATCTTTGAGATTGCCGATCCGCCGGCTTCGCGCTCCCGTGGCGGGCCATGCACGCTCCGCAATATCCGGCGCCCCGTTCGCCGGCAGTATCCATCCCTGACGGAATTATTGTGACGATCGACCCTGGCACCATAGAAGAGCTTCTCACGCTTGTCCGGCGCGCATACCCCGGCTGGACCGGCTTCGGCGACGACCGCTTTCAGCGCGACGAGATAGCGGCAAAGCGCTCGGCTGCCGCCCGCGCGTCCGAACTGCTCGGCTGGAACGCGCTTCAACTGCTGATGAGCAATCGCCGGCACGATGAGATCATCGAGCGTTTCGACCGGATCGGCAGGGCCACCAGCCTTCTGCATGCCAGGGTTCCGGGTGGCGATCTTGGATTTCTCCATCGCCCCGATCTCCCGATCGAGGGGCTCTGCGAGGCGCTGATCCAGCTCCTCTACGGCGCCGAGCCCTCCCCGGTCCGGCTTGAAGGGTATCTCTCGTTCGCACGGGGTCATCGCCTCCCCAACAGATGGGCCTTCCCCAGCCTCTTCCTTTTCCTGCTCCACCCGGAGAGCGAGATGTTCGTGAAACCGACAGTGATGTTGCGGGCGCTGGATCTGCTCGGGCTGGCGTCGATCTGGCGGGAGCAGCCCGATCCCGGCGCATACGCGGCCATCATCAGAATCGGCGCGGAACTGCTGGAGCGGCTGGGAGAGCACGGCGCGCGGGATATGATCGATGTGCAGAGCCTTCTCCACGTGGCGGTGCTGGAAGCCGCCGGAGAGCGGCGAAAGGCGGGACCGAAGGAGACCCCGGTACGCTACTGGAAGATCTCCCCCGGCGAGGATGGATGGCAGTGGGAGGAATCGCGGCGCGGAAGCTTCATCGGCGTGGGATGGGAATTGTTCGGCGATATCTCGCGGATGACCCGCGCGCAGTTCGACGACCGCTACCGGGAAATCGTCAGGAGCTTTCCCGATCTCCTCTCGCGGCCGGGCTGGTCGAAACGCGGCGCCGGCCAGCTCTGGCGGTTTGCCCATATCCGCCGGGGCGATGTGGTGGTGGCAAACCGTGGGACCACCGAAGTGCTGGGGGTGGGGCGGGTCGCGGGGCCGTACTACTTTGTGCCGGGACAGCCGAACGGGCATCGCCTGCCGGTGATCTGGACCGACGCGCCACGGCATGTCTCCGGGGAAGGATGGCGCAAAACGCTCCTGGAACTGGAGCCCGATGCCTTCGCGGTCCTGGCTGCCGATCCACCGGAGATCGTCATCGCGCCAATCACGGAGTATCACGCGCCGGAGGAGACGCCGATCGTTGCGGAACCGCCGGCGCCGCTCCCCGCATATTCCATCGAGGAGTGCGCGGAGGAAACCGGCTTCGCGCCCGAGGTGCTCCGCCGGTGGATCGGCGCCATCGAGCGGAAGGGACAGGGGGTGATCTACGGCCCCCCTGGAACCGGCAAGACCTACATTGCCGAGAGGCTTGCGCGGCATATGGCGGGGGGAGGAGATGGCTTCACGCAACTGCTCCAGCTTCACTCCTCCTATGCCTACGAGGATTTCGTCCTCGGCATCCGTCCCCGCTCGCGGCCCGAGGGAGGGCTCGATTATCCGCTTGTCCCCGGCCGGTTTCTTCAGTTCTGCGAGGAGGCCCGCTCCCGCGCCGGGCGCTGCGTGCTGGTGCTTGATGAGATCAACCGCGCCAATCTCTCCCGCGTCTTCGGCGAGCTGATGTACCTTCTTGAATACCGCGACGCCGAGGTTCCCCTGGCCGGCGGGCTCCGCTTTTCGATTCCGGGAAACGTCAGGATCATCGGCACGATGAACACCGCGGACCGCTCCATCGCGCTTGTGGATCACGCCCTCCGCAGACGCTTCGCGTTCCTCTCGCTGGCACCCGACTACGAGATTCTCCGTCGCTTCCACGCGAGCCGGAACACCGGCTATCCGGTGGACCGGCTCGTGGAGCTGATCGTCCGGCTGAACCGCGCCATCAACGACCGCCATTTCGAGATCGGCATTTCCTATTTCCTCCGCACCGATCTGGCCGCTGGAATCGAGGATATCTGGAGGATGGAGATCGAGCCGTATCTGGAGGAATATTTCTTCGACCAGCCGGCCCGCATGAACGAGTTCCGCTGGGATGCGGTCGCGGAGAGCCTTGCGTGATGATCTCCCCGCCAGCCATCCGCCTCACCGAATACCGGCGCGCCAATATCCCGCGCGGAGCAATCCCCCACGAGCTGGGAGAACGGCTCTGGCGGGAGCATGGGGAGAGGATCGCCGTGGAGTTTCCCTCGCCGAAGAGCGGCGATTGCTGGCAGTTGACATCGCTGGGATGGGTCGGGGTGATCCCGCTGACGCCGGAGTTCAGGATCGTTCTACAGCCGAAGGTTCATCTCCGGAATCTCTTCGGGATGATCGAGTACGCTCATCGGCTGAAGGGCTTCCGGTTTCTGGATGGCGCGTTTCATTGCGAGGAGATCGAGGATTTCTTCTCGGAGCTTGCCGGAATTCTGGCCCGCCGCGTGATCGACCGCGCCCGGCGCGGGCTTCACATGGAGTATGTGCAGCGGAGCGACCGGCTCCCCTACCTCCGCGGCGGGCTGGATATCGAGCGGCTGATCCGCGCGCCGCACGCTGCCGATATCGGCTGCACCTACGATGAATCGACGGTCGATATCGACGACAACAGGATCATCGCCTGGACCCTCTCCACGATTGCCCGCAACGGCGTCTGCGGCCCGCGCCTGCTGCCGGTGATCCGCCGCGCATCATCGGCGCTGGAAGGGCTTGTCGAGACGCGACCGTATCTCCCCCGCGACTGTTCAGGGCGCCGCTACACCAGGCTGAACGAGGACTATCACCCGCTCCATGCCCTCTGCCGGTTCTTCCTTGAGCATGGCGGCCCGACGGGCAACGAGGGAAATCACGAGATGATCCCGTTTCTGGTGGATATGGCGAGGCTGTTCGAGCTGTTTGTGGCGGAATGGATGATGGAACATCTCCCCGAGCGATTCCGGCTCATGGCGCAGGAGAATATCCCGCTCGGCCCCGGCCTACGCTTCCGGATCGATCTGGTCATTTATGACGCGGCCGCCAACCTTCCCCTGATGGTGATCGACACCAAGTATAAAACGCCCCGCTCCCCGGACGCCGCGGACGTTGCCCAGGTCGTGGCCTACGCGGAGGCAAAGGGGTGCCGCGATGCCATCCTTCTCTATCCCTCGGATCTCCCGGAGCCGCTCGACTGCATGATAGGCTCGATACGCGTCCGGAGCATGGCGTTCAACCTGGATGGCGATCTGGAGGAAGGAGGAAACGACCTCCTGCGGTCGATCCTCCCGGCATGACCTGCTACTGCGACACGTATGCCATCGCCTCCCGGCACGCATCCACAAACTGCGCCGGGGACATCCCGACTCCCTTGTGGAAGGGATGGATCATGCGCTGCCTGCCGGTCGCCGGCGAGAGGATGATAAACGCCGGGAACGCCTTGACCTTGTAGAGCTCCGAAAGAGCGCGCTCCCCGTCCCCCGATTCCGGGTTGATCTTCACGCGGATTACATCGCCCAGATAGCTTTCCACCTCCGGCGTGGCAAGGATCTGCGAGTTCAATCGCTTACAGAACGGGCACCAGTCCGCGTAGAAGTAGACGATCACCGGCTTCGTTCCATCGCTCAGCCTCATCGCATCCCCATATCCCGCCGAGCCGATGCCCCACGCCGTAATGGCCGTGGGCCTGGGCTGCGAATGAGCCTTGGTCGCGAACGCTCCGCTCAGAAGAATGAGAGCGATCATCACGGAGAGCAGCCGCGCGAGTCGGGTTGATATCGATTGGCGGTCGTATGATTGATGGCAAGATGATGGGGTGATGGTGCGGACGATCCGGCCGCGCGAAACGCGCCACCGGCTGAGCGGGGGAATCTTCATGCTGGATGCTCCTGACGATTTCATGATCCGGTAGTCAATCGGAAAAAGATTGTGTGGATTGGGCGTCGGGAACATACCACCGTGGCGGGTAAAAAAAAATGCGGGCGATGCTTCTCCTTCTGGAGAACCTGAGGAGGATTATATACAGGAGAAGCACCACCCGCACTATCAGACTGGACTACAACGCGACCGCGCCGTTACCGATCGCGGTCGGGTGTAGACCAGAAGCGGGGGTCGCGCGTGCTTCCACGGTTCCAACCGATTCCCTCATTACGGGAATGGTTGCTGTATTCGTTCCCCCAGGGATTGGAATCGCCCCACGTTGCCGGGTTGGAGCCATCGCTCCAACTGAAGCCCGCGTCGCGTCCGCTGTAGCGATAATTTCCATCCTCATCGCGATCGATGATATCGCGCCGGTCGCGTTGATCATGACCGCGGTCGCGCTGATCCGAATATCGGTCGCGCCCGCCGCCGTTCCACTGATCGTCGCGGGATCTGTACTGACCGTCTCCACGATCTCCGGCATCGCGATGATCGTAGGCTCTCCGACGATCATCGTCATATCCACGGTTATCACGACCCCGCTGGTCATCGCGGAAACGATCGTGGCCACCGTTCTCCATCTGCCGGCGGTCATCCTGATATCCGCCGTCGCGGTGACGGGAATCCTCATATCCACCCCTGCTTTCCTCGCGCCCGCCATAGCCCCCTTCGGCGTAACGCCGATCCTGGAAGGAGCCAGCATCGCGATGCTCCATTCTCCGCTGCTCCATTCCATATCCGCGATCCTGCTCACGGTAGCCCGATGAGCGCCGGTCCTGATCGCGCCCATGATCGCGATCGTAAAAGCTCGGCGAACGATCGCCGCGGCCGTGCGCCAGGGCGTTGCCGCTGATTCCCATATCACGCCGCTGCCACTCATCGCTACGGCTGTCGAAATTCCCGCCATCATCATATCGGCGGGAGTCGCGGTCGCGCATCGAGCGCTCGCGATCATCAAATCGATTGTTCATTGTTCCATCTCCCATACGTTCACCCTCGCGATGTTCTCACGCGCCGGGAAGAAGTTCAATTGATACATCCCGTTGTAAAAGAGACAAGAAGCATACCATCGGAGATGATTTTCTGGCACGGGGAATCCAGGTCATCAGCGGGAATATCACCTACTGATCTCGGCCGGCGGATTTCAAAAAGAGCGACCGCCGACGGCACGCCGGGATGATCCTGCAACCGTGGCGGCGCGCAGCCACCCGCCGCGCCGGAGGTGAGCAACGCGGGGAATGAATAGGGTATGGGGATCGCAATCATTCTATATTCAGCAATGGAACACTCGAACTGGATGATCTACGGAGCGTACGGCTTCACCGGCAGACTGATCGTGGAGGAGGCGGTGCGCCGGGGACACAGCCCCATTCTGGCGGGGCGTTCGGCGGAGAAGCTGGCCCCCATCGCCGGCGAGTTCGGCCTCCGCTCCGTCACGGTCGATCTGGAGGATTCAACGCAATTGCGGAGCGCCGTCGCGGATGTGGATCTGGTTCTTCACGCGGCGGGGCCGTTCGTCCACACAAGCACGCGGATGATCAGGGCCTGTATCGCCGGCGGGACGGACTACCTCGATATCAGCGGGGAAATCTCGGTATTCGAATCGACCTTCGCGCGCGACCGGGAGGCCGCGGGGCGTGGCGTGGCCCTGATCTCCGGCGTCGGGTTCGATGTTGTGCCGACGGACTGCCTGGCCGCGGCGCTGGCGGAGCGGATGCCGGAAGCGGTGGAACTGGAGCTGGGGATCGACGCGCTGACAACTCCATCGGCGGGCACGCTCCGCTCGTCGATCGAGAGCGCTCATCTGGGAGGGATGGTCCGTCGCAATGGCATGCTGATCCCGGTCAGGTTCGGTCGCGGGGCGATCGTCGAACGATTTCCGCTCGGCGAACGGACTCTTCTGCCGCTGCCGCTGGGGGATCTGGTCACGGCGTATCGCTCCACCGGAATCCCGAACATCGACACCTATCTGGCCGTCCCGCCTCTGCTTGCCACAACCATGAGAGCGATCGGCCCGGCGATGATTTCGCTTTTGAAACTCCCGGTCGCCCGCCGTATCGCCAGAACGATTGCGGGGATGTCCGCCACCGGACCGGACGAGGAGACACGCGCGAATGAGCACGCATATATCTTCGGTCGGGTAAAGGATAGGAGCGGGGCGAGCCTTACAATGATCCTCCGAACGGCTGAGGCCTACAGATTTACGGCGATGTCCGCGGTGCTGGCGGTGGAACGGACGCTTTCCTCGAAGCTCCAGGGCGCATACTCCCCCGCGATGGCGTTCGGCGCCGGGTTTGTCATGGAGATCGATGGATCGGCAATGCTCGTCGAGAAGCGCGCGTAAGATTGATGGCGATATGACGATGCCCCGCTCGAACATCGGTCCGAGCGGGGCATCGTTCATATGGATCACCTGCGTGATCCCCCTGCGTGGGAATTGCCGTTACTTCTTCTTCGCGTTGGCATCATCGCCATTTCCACTCTGCGTGCTGCCGGCCTGCCCGCTCATCTGGCTCTGAGCGCTTCCACCCTGCGTGCCGGTTGAGGTGCTTCCAGTCTTGCTTCCGCCCGTTGCGGAAGCCGATCCGGTGCTTCCCGATGAGCCGCTGGTCTGATGCTGTGAATTCCCATTGGAACTCCCCTGCGACGTTCCCTGCCCGGAGGAGGCGGAGCCCTGCGTGGAGGATGAGCCGGTCTGCCCCTGGCCCACGCGGATCTGGTTCTGAACCTCCTTGACGCCCGAGAGCGATTCGATGATATCCTCGATCGTCCTCTTTGCCTGACGGTTATCGACAGTTCCGGTAAGCGTCACCTCGCCATTCTCAACATTCACCTCGATGTCGCTGGCGTCGATATCATGATGCTGCGTCAGCCGCTCGCAGACATCCTCGCGGATGCGATCGTCGGAGCGCTGATAGCCCTTTGGTCCACGTCCGGCATGGGACTGACCACCCATCGTGGAGCCGCTGCTCTGCGAGCCCCACTGCTGACCGCCACCCATGCCGCTCTGCGAGTTGCCCCAGCCCTGACCCATCGAGCCACCGCCGATGCCGCTCTGCGAGCCGCCGGCGATCCCGCTCTGGGAACCGCCACCATAGCCACCCTGCGAGCCGCCACCGATGCCGCCCTGTGAGCCACCACTCCAACCACCCTGTGAGCTGCCACCATAGCCGCCCTGCGAACCGCCACCATAGCCGCCCTGCGAACCACCACCGTAACCACTCTGGGAACCGCCACCATAGCCACTCTGGGAGCCGCCACTCATCCCGCCCTGCGAACCACCACCATAGCCACTCTGGGAGCCACCACTCATCCCGCCCTGCGAACCCATTCCACGCTCCTGACCGCCGTAATTTCCCTGCGAACCGGAACCGCCCTGGTTCCGCTGCGAGCTGTAATCGCCCTGCGAAGTATAGCCGCTCTGGGAGCCATAGCCGCCGCCCTGCGAACCGCCGCCACCGTAGTTCCCCTGTGAGGTGTAGCCCCCCTGGGAACCGTAGCCGCTCTGCGCGTTATCACCGTAGTTCCCCTGCGAGCCATAGCCGCCCTGTGAGCCGCCGCCGTAGTTCCCCTGTGAGCCGTAGCCACTCTGCGATCCGCCGCCGTAGCCGCCCTGTGAGCCACTGCCATAGCTGCCTGAGTTGGAATCGCCGTAACCGCCACGATCCGAGCCACGACCACTGTTGCCATATCCGCCGCCGTACTCGTTACCGCTCCCTGAATCGCTACGGCTCCTGCCGGAATCACGGGTATCGCCCCAACCCTGACGCCCGTACGACTCCGAGCCGCCGTGGCTCGAATCGTTACCGTACCCGCGACCGTAATCCTCACGGTCCTGGCTGCCGCTGCCATAGCCCGATCCGCGCTCCTGGCCGCGTCCGGAATATCCACCCTCGTTGGAGCCCCCCTCGGAGCGTTCGCGATCATATTCACGATTTGCCATTGGTCCTCTCCTGCTTGAATAGTGTTGATATAAATCATGTCGCAAGATCTTTCCCGTCTGATGCCAACTCCCGCCTGCCGATCGCGCCCTCGGGGAGCCAGGTGCCCCGCACAGCGGAATGCGGGGTGATGCATTCCGGAGCGTAAGGCACTTCCCCATGAGAGATCACGATCGCGCAAGCTCATGGAGCCTGCCACCTACCACCTGCGAGGGTCATTCCGGTTGCCCGACCCCTCATTGTCGATATCATGCCGGCCGAACTCGCTGCGCCGATCGCCGCGGCGATAGTTGTCTCCGTGCCCCTGATATCCGCTGTCTTCACGCCCGGGATTTTCCTCGCGACCGTACTGATTCCCGCTGCTGAAGCTCTCACGACCGCCATTCCCGCCGCGACCCCAATTCTCCTCCCCCCGGCTGCCACGATCTCCACTTCCCGAACGGCCATAGTCTTCCCGATCCCAGTTGCCGCTGTAGTTGTTACGGCGATTGCTGTCACTCTCGTTCCGCTGTGAGCCGCCCCAGTTGTTGCTATCGCTATAGCCACCCTGCGATCCGTGATTCCCCTGCGATCCATAGCCGCCCTGCGATCCGTAATTCCCCTGCGATCCACTGTTCTCACGACCGGAATCACCACGCCAGCCGCCGGTGTTCCCCTGCGAACCGCCCCGGTTTCCTTCGTTCCGGCCGTCATGGGAGAGGCCGCTCTCACGATGGTCGTTGTTGCCGTGGTTCATTCCACGCGACTCGTAACCGCCTTCCTCATAGCGACCCAAATTTCCCTGGCGCCCCTGGCCGCCACCCCGCTGCTCGTCACGATCGTACGATCCGCCGCGGGAGCGCTCGCCATAGCCCCCGCCGGAGTTATTGAAGTCGCTGCTGTAGCCGCGTCCGTATTGAGATGTTCCGCTGTACTGGCTGTTGCCGGTGGTATTGCCGCTGTCGCTGAGGTAATCCGATCCACGGGAGGAGCCTCGGCGCTCTTCCCCCCTCCGATCCTCCCCCTGACGCCAGCGGTCGCCCCGCTCATCGTCCTGTCGCCCGTTGAAACGATCCCGGCCGTGGCTTCCCATGCCGGATCGCTCGCGATCATTGAAACGATTATCCATGACATCCTCCCGGAATTAAATGGTATTGATTAATTGAGGTCGATTAACTGATATTTATCGCCGGCACACCAATTGATAGGGGCGCAACGATGCACCTCCTCAGCATCACGATCCTCAACAACTCACATACCACTCGATGGATAACCGCCCGCCTTTCAACAACACAATCGGTTAATGTGATTGGAAAAATTCAAATCCCACCGCTGACGGAATCCCTGTTGGCGCCCTGCAAGACGCTTCAATACTGAATTCGCAAATCCATGAATATCCACGATTATTTATTATTTACCGTGATGATGTCTGGACCAGCCTGAAGCATAACGCGCAATTATTAGAAAACCGTAATCGATGATGGCGAATAATCGACGTTATCCCCATGGCATTGCATTGCGTTTTGCCATGTGTAATTGCAGAGAACATTGTTCCCGTGGCGCACTGAACAATACGCTCGATTATTCCGGCCACGACACAAAAAAGCCGATCGAAGCATGATGCTCCGATCGGCTGATTTCATTGCGGGCCACTTGCCGTTCTCCCCGCTACCGGCGGCCGCCCGACTTCCGTTTCGGCGCCCCATTGGCGGCCGGCTTCTTCCGCGCCGGGCTCTTGCCGGTCACCCGCTCCTCTTTTTTCGCCTTTCGCACGGGCGGCTCATCCTCGGCAACCACAACGGGTCGGGTCGGGAACAACGGTTTCGAGGACCGCCGTTTCCGCTCCCCATCGCCGAGAAATTCCGCCTCCTCGATCATCTCCATGTCGATCTCGCTGTTCACCTCGTCGACGCGAACAACGCGAACGAAGATATCATCCCCCATATGGAAGACCTTCTTGGAGCGCTGCCCCCGGAAGGTCTTCGCCCGCTCATCGAAGATATAGTAGTCATCCCCAAGGCTCCGAAGCCGCACAAGCCCCTCGATGCCAAGGTTCTTCAGCTTGGCGAAGATGCCGAACGGCATCAGCCCCGAGATGGTGGCCTCGTAGAGCTCGCCGACATGATCCTTCAGGAATTCCACCTGCGCGATCTTCACGGACTCCCGCTCCGCCTCCACTGCCGCGCGCTCCCGCTCCGAACAGTGGTCGGCGATCGACCCAAGCGTCTGCGTGTAGTATGCCCGGCGTTCGCCACCCATCCCAAGCCCGTACTCGAAGAGGAGACGATGGACGATCAGATCGGGATAGCGACGGATCGGCGAGGTGAAATGCGTGTAATAGGTATACGCCAGCCCGAAGTGGCCGACGTTATGCTCGGAGTAGACCGCCTTCGCCATCGAACGGAGCGTCATCTCCGTCACCATATCCTCATGCTCCGTCCCTTTCGCCCGCTCGATCAGTTGCTGGATATCCTTCGGCTGCACGTTCTCAGCGGGGATCGAGAGGCCGAGGGGTTTCAGGAACGCTACCAGCTCCAGGAGCTTCTCCTTCGGCGGCACGTCGTGGATACGGTAGATGAACGGGTTCTGGGCTCCGCCGCGAACCGCGCTCTTCCCCTTGCGCTGCTTGCCGATATGCTCGGCAACCACCCGGTTCGCCAGCAGCATGCAGTCCTCGATCAGCCGCGTCGATTCCGTGGCCCGCTTCTGTATCACCTCCACCGGATGATTGTGCTCATCCAGCCTGAACTTCACCTCGGGACGATCGAAATCGACGCTCCCCTTCTTGCGCCGGAGAGCGCGGAGGACGTGGGCCATCGTGTTGATCGCCTTCAGCTCGCTCGCAAAATCTCCCTCTCCGGTCTGAAGCACTTCCAGCGCCTCCTCGTAACTGAAACGTCGCTTGGAGTTGATGATGCTCTTGGTGATTTCATAGTCGCGGATGGCCCCGCGCGGCGTAAGGCGGACAAAGACGGAGTAGGCGAGCCTGTCCTCGTTCGGCCGGAGCGAGCAGAGATCGTTTGAAAGGCGCTCCGGCAGCATCGGGATCACGCCGGTCACCAGATAGACCGATGTGCCGCGCTTTCGCGCCTCCAGATCGAGCGCGCTCCCCTCGCGGACGTAATGCCCCACATCGGCGATATGGATGCCGAGCGTCACATCGCCATCCTCATGCTGCTCGATCGAGATGGCGTCGTCGAAATCGCGCGCGTCCACCGGGTCGATCGTCATGATCGCCATGTCGCGCAGGTCACGACGGCCGCGAAGATCCTCCTCGGTATACTCCGCCGGAAACGCCTCGGCCTCCTCGATCACATCCTGCGGGAACACATGCGGCAGCCGGTAGGCGGCCGCGATCGACGCAATCTCCGCGTTCATCTCGCCGGCGCGACCCAGCGTCTCGATCACGTTCCCCTCCGGGTCCTCGTACGGATCGATCCAGTCGTAGAGCTTTACCAGCACCTTATCGCCAGCCTTCGCGCCATTCAGGCCGCGACGACGGATGGTGATGGTCCGATGGAGCTTCTTGTCGTCGGGATCGAGATAGAACTCCCGTCCACGCTTCAACGTTCCCACCACGGTCGGGTTGGCGCGTTCGATAACCCTGGTGATTTCCCCATGCGGCCGCTCTCCGTTGATCGGGGCAACCGTCATCTTGGCGCGCACCAGATCGCCGTGCATCGCGGTCCAGAGCGAGTGGCCGTCGATTTCGTAGCCCCCCTTCGGATCATCCGGCGGAGTCACCTGCCAGCGTCCCCCCTTCAGGTTCTGAAGGCGACCTTCGATCGCCACGTTCGGAACGGCACGGCCGTAACGGCGGCGGGATGTCTTGAAGATCACGCCGGAATCCTCCAACTCCTCCAGGACATCGCGCACAATGTCGTAATCGGAATCGGTCGCCTTGATTCCAAGGGCTTTCGAGATCTCGTTGCTTTTGAGATAGTCCGGCGCGGCCTCGGAAAGCGCCTGGAGGATTGCCTCGCGAATCGATTCGCGCGAGACTTCTGTCTGATGTTTTTTCATAATCACTTTCTGAATCTTTGGGGATCGGCCCGGGGAAGGGAATATACACCGAACGCCAGCGTACTCAGCTATTGGCTCAAGGTATACCTCTGTACCTTCCCGCGATCTTCCCGATAAACGTAAGAACAACAAATACGCCAGCTGTTCTGGCCGATCGTATCGTTGCAAAACTCTTTTGCCGGCGCAACGGCCGGCGTGGGCCTCTCATGGAGGCCATCGTCAAGGCTCCGCGTGTCATGGCCGATGAGAGACCGATCGCGACATGCGATCATCATCCGGCACCCCATGGCCGATGTCGTGAAAAGGACAAGGGGGAACAGTGATGAACGCCATGACAGCGGAGTATCAGCGCGCCGGTGCTCTACGATTGCACACCCGCGCCGCAATTGCTTTGCGGCCTGATCACGGCACTATCGATTCATTCGCAATCGAATCGATAGTGCCGGAGCATCGCCCCTGGAAGGGGGCGTTCAGAACCCGCCCATGAAGGCGATCGGCACCAGGCGATCGGTCACCTCGATATATTGATCCACGGCGTTCGACACCTCATCGCTGCCGCGGAAGAACTGCGGCGCGTGGGACCGCCACAGCGTATCGTCGAGGGCATCGGGAATGATGATCCTTCGCCTGATACCGCGCTGGTCCACGGTCGCCTCCACCGGCCCATCAGTCGGCCTGCGGCCGGAGCCATGCACCATCACATTCCAGAGATCGGCCACCGACGCGCGCGCGCTCCCCACCGTCACCACATCCTCGAAGGATGACCCGATCACCACCGGCGCGCCGGCCGGCGTCCTGACCGCTCCTTTTCTGACGATCAGCTCATTCCCCTCGATATCGATATCGTTGTGGACAAGGTGAACCCGATCGCCGCACGACCCCATGATCGCGCTTACATCCTCCCAGATCGCCCCGTGGTTTTCCAGGGCGCGATCGCGGAAGCGAAGATAATCCCGCTCGAAGTCGAACTCCGCAATCTCCCGCCCGGTCATCCGCGAGCCGATATTGACCAGCACCACGAAATCCCCCTCGCCGTTGACGCATCCATCCACAAAGTGCGTCCCCTCCCCCGGCCGCGTGCCGAACCGGTTCCGAAGCGCGCGATACAGCTCATTCCAGAGCGCCGGCAGCAGATCGATATCGGCATCCACCACCGCGTGCGACATCCCGCAGCCGATATCCTCCATCACATCGTGAAACGGCACGCTCCCCAGCCAGTCGCGCCTGGTAATCGTCACCGATCCGCGCGGAAGGAGGCCGCCGGCGGAGATGCTGGGAAGGGCAAGCGCCGCAACCACAAAGCGATCAAGGAACGCCGGGTCGAACAACCTGGCAACACGCCAATCGGGCTCGAGCGAACGGTTGGCGATCTTGCTGCGATTCATCGGGGAAACAGGAGGTTATGATATCGATGATTCCTGAAACCGCGAGCGCTGGCCGGCACAGACGACGGGAGGGGATTCAGGAACCGGGAAGATATCGATGCACGTGGCTACGACGCAAAGGGGTTATTCATCCGCGGGAAGATGTCTTGCGCCGTTCTCCGCCTCGAAGATTGCCGATATCAATACAGAATCACGGCATTCCCATCGCCGCCGCGCGCCTTTTCCAGCGCCTGCAACGCCCCATCGATCATCGCCTGATGGGAGGAAAGCTCGCTGCTGATATCGCTGATGCCCACCGATATCGTCACGGCCGACTTCCGCTGCCCGACGGCGAGAATGCGGCTGGCGACTTCCTTCCGCAGCTTCTCCGCCCAGAGGTACGCCTCCTGATCGCCCCGCTCCACAAGCACGGCGCCAAAGAGATGCTGGTTGTACCGGCCGACGGTATCGTACGGACGGATGGCCGACTGGAGCATGGAGCCGACGCTGGCGATGATGATCTCCTCCATCTCCGGCGAATTCTCGGCGCGGATCGAAGCGGGAAGATCGATCGAGATCAGGGCGAACGAGAGCTTCTGCCTGAAGTCCCGCGCGCGCGCGATCTCCCTGGCAAGCGCCGCCAGCAGGAAGTCCGCGTTATAGAGCCCCGTGCTCTCATCCAGCATCACCTGCGCCTCGATCGCGCGGTTGGTGTTGAAGACCTCGATCGCCATCGCCGCGTAGTGCGTCAGATCGCGCATCAGCTCGATATCGCGCGGGATGTAGGCAAACGGCGCGCGATGCTCCACCGCCAGCGCGCCATAACATTTTGTTGTCGCCACCAGCGGCAGCGCCAGGAAGGTTCCGCCCTCCTCGAACTCCTCCCGCTGTCCTATCCGCATCTCGTGGCCCAGTTGCTCCACAAGCACATCCTCGGCGAACCGGGTTGCCCGTCCCACAAGGCTCCCGCGCATGTCGGGCTGCAACCCCTTTACCGCCTCCGCCATCGTCTCGGACACCACCGATGCCACCCGCCACTCACCATGCTCCTCATCGAACAGGACAAGGGCAACGTAGAGCGTATCGAACAGCTCGGCAATCTGCCCCGCCAGCGCCTCGGCGATATGAACCGGCGACGGAGCCGCGCCGCTGAAATCGTGGCTCATCTTCTCGAACGAATCGAGCGTGCGGGCGATGAGATGGAGATCGTACTTCTCGGTATAGCTTCGGATCAGCCCGGAAATCAGGCGGGTGTATTCCGCGAGCGTCGCCACGGAAACCTCGTCGAAGCCGCTTTCGTCGGTGGAATCGGCGGCAAGGACGCCAACCACTTCGCGACGGAAGAAGACCGGCACGCCGACAAACGAACGGGTATCGGCCGGGCCATCGTAATAGACGATCAGCTCCCGCTCCGCGGCCGGGCTGATATCGGTTATCACCTCCGGCACGCCGCTTCGCGCGATCTGGCTGACCACGTCGTTCCCCAGCCTGATCCGCGCACCCCCACGAATCCCGATCCCCCCGGTGGTTACTTTCGCCTCCGGTATCAGATGATCCTTTTCAAAATTCACCCAGAAGAAGACGATCGATCGCGCCTTGATGCTTCGCGCGATGGCGTTCAGCACCTGCCCAACCAGACGGACGAACTCGCCGCGCGGCTCGCTCCCACGACCATCGTCATCACCGTCGGAGACAAGATCGTCAAGAATGAACTGGGCCTGCTTCCGGTTCGCCGTGGGCTCCTGCGCCACGCTCCTCGGCTCCATCGCCTCCACGGCGACCGGCTCCGGGATCGCAACGCCATCCTCCTGATGGGAGGGAACCTGCACGGGCGTCTCGCTCCGCGTGCCGCGCGGGACCGTCGGCAACGGCAGCTCCTCCTCGGGAATCCCAGGGATCTGGCGCGCCGGCTCCTTCTTCTTGACCGTCACCACGCGAAACGATTCGCCGCGGAAATCGGCGGGGGCATCGTCATCGGCTTCATCGGCATCGTCCGAGCCGAAGCTCCTGGTCACCACGGTCCTGGGGCGGGCGGCATCGCCGGAAACCACGGCGGCCGATCCGGAGATTTCCGGGGCAATCGGCTCGGGTTCCACCGGAACGGGCTCGCTCACGCCGGACGTCGACGGCCGCGCAACGCGGAAGCCCTCCTGCCCGTCGCGGACCGGCTCGGGATCATCATCGACCGGCGCGAAGCTCTCCTGGAAATCATCGAAGAGAATCCGCTTGGTGTTGGACGTGGGGTCCTGCGTGATGCGGGTCTTGAATGCCGGAGGCGGAAGCGTGGTACGGCGGGTTTTCAACTGTACCTGATCGCTGATCCGCTGCTTGACCGTGACATAGAGCGCGATCAAACCGAGGAGGGCTATCGAGCCGCCGATCAACTTGATGACCGCGTCCGGAAGGAAGATGGCGATGGCAACGCCAAGCAGCGTGATGATAAACGCCGCCGCATCCTGCGGTTTGATGGCCTCGCGGAAACTCGTTGGATTGAGTGCCATTGAAGTTCGGACCTTACGTGATCGAATTAAAACCGGCGTCCATGTACCGCCGGAGTGGGCATCACTTCTACGTTGTCACGTATCGGAAGCGGAATGGGCGCGCCCGCCGCGCCGGACGCCGATGGGGGAGGATCAGGGGATCAAGCAAACAAACGATTGCCGACCGCGACCGGTTTCCCGGCGCGCGCGACGGCGCTACTTCGCGGCGGCGGTAAAGCCCAGCAGATCCACGATCGTCGTGGTCGATTTGCTCTGCGAAAGCGACTGCGATTTCCCGGCGTTCGGCCCGACTTTCGGCTTGCCGGTGATCTTCAACTTCACGTCGATCTGCGTCATCTTCCGCACCGGAAACCCGGTGACCAGATCGATCAGCGCATCCCCCTTGCCGACGGCCGCCGCTTCATCGAGCGTGGCGACGCCATCCTTGTTATCCATCTTTCTGTTCGGGAACTCCGTGCTGAGCGCGTAGGTCACATGGCCGATCTTCTGATCGTTCAGGCTCCTGATCTCGCCCAGCTTGTAGTTGACCAGCGATCGCGATGAGACCGATGCTATCGGAAGCGAAAGCGGCACGGTATCCCTGCGGGTCCACGACTGCCCCAGCTTCACGCCGGCGTCCGGTATGGTCTGCAGGAACAACTGCTGAACGATTGCCTGAAACACCGCCAGCTTGATCCCGGCGCGAAGCTGCTCCAGCGCCTTCGGCGGAACGCTGTCGCGCGCCTTGCCCAGCATCCCCGAAAGGATCGGCTCGATGTTGGAGATCTCCTTGACTTCACCGGTCTTGGAGAGCGTAAGGTTCACCCTCTGGCCGATCAGCGCCTTTGCCTGCTTCGCCTCCGGCATCGTCGTATCCAGCTTCAGGCGGGTATCGTACGCGAATGTCTTCGCCACCGAGTCCACCACGCCGGGGGGGAACGATTTTTTCGAACGGATGGAATCGTACCGCATCTCCACGGTGAAGGAGCCATCGTCGTTCGTGCCGGTGATACGCTGCGTAAAGCTGTACACCTCCTCCTCCGTCGCCTTCTGCCCCATGAACTCCGTGATCGCCTTCTGCGCTACGCGAAAGCTGTAGGCATCCCCGACATGCGGCGACACGCGGAGCGTGTAGGTGGTCGTGGAGTCGTCGATCGGCTTCGCATCGGTGAATCCGGTCGCCAGCGTCGTATCGCCACCGCCGACCGCGATGCCCGCGGAATCGTGCGTGACCGCCACGCCTTTCCTGGCGCTGTCGGCGGTGCCGGGCTTTCCGGGCTTGCTATCCCCCTTGCAGCTCGTGAGAAACGGAAAGATGGTGAGAAGAATGAGGAACAGCGGATACGTTTTCCGTCGATGTGACAATTGAGTAAAGCTCATCGTTTTCATGAAGCAAAGCAAGGATGGGAAGATCCACCGTTCAGGGGAACAATCCCGACAGATTCGGCCGTTGCGGGCCGCATAAACCGCAACTTACTCATTGTTGGCCCAACTACGGAGAAGAAGTTGTGGAACGCGATGGTAAATATCCCTCTCTTCGGGGATGGCTCGGGACGCCGCCGGTAATGAACGATGCCCGCTTTCCCTGGCGCGGAGAAGCGGGCATCGGGTGATATCGTATCGGCGATTACTCCGCGTTGAACGGGGCCAGCCCCATCATCTCGAAGTAGATCTCGTGATCGATGGCGCTTCTGATCTTCGCGCCGCCCCTGTTCCCGTCGACGGTGCCGGATGTCTTGGCCCAGCCGGAGCGGACCACGCCGTCCTGATCCAGCGTCAGATCGCCGTTCAGCGTTCCGGACGCCGAGGTCACCTTCACGGGCTCGTCGAACGCGGCCATTGTAAGGAGTTTGGTCGATGCCTTGTTCAGCTTCGCCGAGAAGTTCAGATGGGCATCCCCCTCCGGCGATTTCAGCAGGCGAACCGCGGCGGTATCCCGGAAGGAGACCCGGTCCAGCACGGCCGAGGATGGCACGGTCAGCGTTTTGCCGAACTGCACCTTCTGCCCGAGCGGGGCAAGGCCGCGCCACGGGAGGAAAATCGAGGTCAGGTACTCATCGGTGGTCGAGGCGCGGAGCCGCTCGCGGGTGAATTCATCGACGGCGGGATCGGCCGCCTGCGACATCGAGTTCTGCAACCCCTTGCTCTCCACCTTCAGAATCTGCCCGTACGATGTGATCGTAAAGGTGACAAGATTGTTGACCAGCACCGACGGGATGAAGATCTCGCGGTTGCGGACGACCTTCGGATCGCCATCGGCGAACTTCTGCGTATCGAACACGATCCGGCTCTCCTGACCGCGAACATCGATCCTCATCGAATCGATGTTCGCCTCCACCTTGATCAGCCCCTTCTTATCCCCGGGGATCTGGCGCTCGGTGATGAAATAGGTCAGGTTCCGCTCGCTTGAATCGTACCGCTGTCCGTTCATATCGCTCAGCACCTTCACCCGCTCGGTGTACTTGTAGGCGAACACCATCTTGGAGCGGAGCGGCGGGCCGAAGCTGAAGAGATCATCGGCGCCATTTGCGGGCGCCGCGTCGGTTGCAAGCCCCTGCGCCAGGGCGGGGACCGCGGCAACCATCGCCAGCAGAGCGAATGCCCCCGCCCCACGGCGGAGGCGTCGTATCGATTGCATCATGTCGTTCATCATCATCACGTTGTAATCCTGCTAAAGTTCATCGTTCCCTCCGCCGCGCAATCCCGCGCCCCCATTCATGTTCCCGTTGGAACGGTTATATCATTATATCATCGAAACAACCTACGCTCCCACCAGCTCCCGCTCGGCAAAGAAGAAGGCGATCTCATTCTTTCCATTCTCCACGGAATCGGAACCGTGGACAGCGTTCTCCCCCTTGCTCGACGCGAAACGCTTCCGCACGGTCCCTTCCTCGGCCTCGGCCGGATCGGTGGCGCCGATCAGCTTCCGATAGTCGGCAACCGCGTTCTCCTTTGCCAGCGCAACCACCACCACCGGGCCGCCCGACATGAACTCCACCAGACCGCCGTAGAACGGGCGCTCCTTGTGCACCTCATAGAAGCGCTCGGCGTCCTGCCCCGAAAGCTGGATCAGCTTGAGGCCGAGAACGGTAAATCCGCCGCCGGTGAGCATTGCGATGATCTCACCGATGACATTCTTGCGGACAGCGTCCGGCTTGATAATGCAGAGTGTACGTTCCACGAATATTCGATAGGGTTTATGTTGGGAGCCCGCCGCCGTGACGCGACAGATGCGCGACCGGAGGCCGTCTCCCGTTCGATTGTTTGTTGATCAGCTCTATTCCACCGGCAGGCCCAGCTCCGTCCATCCGCGCCATCCGCCGGCCATCGATTTCACGTTGGTATAGCCCATCTTCTGAAGCGCATCGGCGGCCAGCGCCGAACGATATCCGCCACCGCAGTAGAGGACCAGTTCGCGATCGGCATCGGGGGCCAGTTTCTCGATATCGCGCTCGATGATCCCCTTGCCGGCATGGATCGCACCGGCCGCGTGCCCCGCCGCCCACTCGCCATCCTCGCGCGTATCGATCAGGAGGAAATCATCCCCCCGCTCGATCTTCTCCAGCGTCTCCGCCGGGGAGATCTCCGCCACGCGCGTCAGTGCATCTTCGACAAGCTGAAGGAATCGTCTGGAATGGATCATCGATCGGAAGTTGATAGGCCCGGCACGCGGGACACGGAACGGATGGGAACCCGGTATAAAGCAGGGGCGTATCGCTACGCCCCCGCATCTCATCACACTACGCCAACACATCAATGGAGATTATGTTAGCGGATCACATGACGCCCGGAATGCCGGCAGAGTTTACTTGCCCGACTTCGAAGCCCCCTTGGACGGGCTCTTTTTCGCCGGGGCCTTCTCGGCCGAGGCGCTCTTGGCGGCGGGGGCCTTCTTCGCGGCCGGCCTGGAGCCGTTGGCCGCGAACTTGTCCAGAGCCTCCTTCACGGTCCGGCCCAGATCGGCCGGGGAATCGACAACGGTGATGCCGGCGGCGCGCATGGCGTCCGTCTTCTCCCCCGCGGTTCCCTTGCCGCCGGAGATGATCGCGCCGGCGTGTCCCATGCGGCGACCCGGAGGGGCGGTGCGTCCGGCGATAAAGCCGATCACCGGCTTCTTCACATTCGCGGCGACCCACTCGGCGGCCTCCTCCTCGGCCGAACCACCGATCTCGCCGATCATCAGGATCGCCTCGGTCTTCGGATCAGCGTTGAACAACTGGATGGCGTCGATAAAGCGGGTGCCGATAATCGGGTCGCCGCCGATGCCGATGCAGGTGGACTGTCCCAGACCCACATCCGTAAGCTGACGGACGGCCTCGTAGGTAAGCGTTCCGCTCCGCGATACAACGCCGACCGTGCCGCTCTTATGGATGAACCCCGGCATGATGCCGATCTTGCACGCATCCGGCGTGATGACGCCGGGGCAGTTCGGGCCGATCAGTCGCGTGGTCCGGTCCTTCAGGTACGCGCGGACGGTGACCATGTCCTCCACCGGAATCCCCTCGGTGATGCAGATAACCAGCGGAATGCCGGCATCGGCGGCCTCCATGATGGCGTCGGCGGCGAAGGCTGCCGGAACGAAGATCACCGAGGCGTTGGCGCCGGTGACCTTTACCGCTTCGCTGACGGTGTTGAACACCGGCACCGGACGGATGAACGCAGCCGGCTGATACTCCGTTCCCCCCTTTCCCGGGGTTACGCCCGCCACCACGTTGGTGCCGTATTCGAGCATCTGCGATGCGTGAAACGTCCCCTCACTGCCGGTGAGACCCTGCACGAGGACACGGGTGTCTTTGTCGATTAAAACGCTCATAACCAGATGATGTATTGAAAGAGAGAGAATTACCGCTGGAAAAGTCGAGTCGCAAAGATACGAAATGCGGTCGCGACGGAGAAGACGGCGGCATTGCCTCCGCGTGAACATGATAAAGCCCGCCGGCACCGGGAGCGGAGGGGGAGGGAAGGGGCGCATGGCCGCTTTTTCCGGCATTCGAGGCTCTGCGCCCGGCCGGTCGAACCGCGGCATCATCGCCCATGCCGGCCCGTCCGGCGCTCACATGATTCGGTAATGATCTGTAGCATCGCGTCGAAAACCCGCCGCCGGGGAGGATATCTTCACGCATCACGCTTGAAATCGAGCCCGCCGGCCTGTCGCCGCTTCGCACTGGCCCCGGCAAATGCTATTTTCATGGGCGATCCATGCCCGCAAACTTTTACGCTCGCAGAGTTCGTCCTCACGCTATCAATCGTCTCGTCTCAGCATATCCCCTATGGAAACTGATCGTTCATTCGGTTCCAGCAATCGCAAACGCGCGTTCCTCATTCTGACGACCGCCATCTTCAGCATCTTCACGGCCCGGCTGGTTCAACTTCAGTTGATTCAGGGCTCCGAGTATCGCTCGCGGTCGGAGGCGCAGGGGATCAAGCAGAACGTCATCGAACCGATCCGCGGCACCATCTACGATCGCTACGGCCACGCCATCGTGGCGAACATCCCGTCATACAGCGTGCTGGTAACGCCGAACCGCGTAACCAGCATCAGCAAGGCGTTGCTGGCCGGCATCCTCGGCACCGACACGGCCACCATCAACGACCGGATCAAGCAGTACAAGATCAACGACTACTCCCCTGTCCGCATATGGCGCGATGTGGACCGTCAGCAATGGGCGAAACTGAACGAGTATCATACGGAGCTTGAGGGGGTCGATCTTGGAGAGGATACCAAGCGCGCCTATGCGCCGGACATCCGCGCCAGCCATATCCTGGGCTATACCAAGGAGATCAGCAAGGAGGAGATCCAGAAATACGGCGATTACTACGCGCCGGGCGACGTGGTGGGGAAATCGGGGCTGGAGAACAAGTATGAGGACTTCCTTCGCGGCCTGAAGGGCTATGAGTTCGTTGCCGTGAACAACAAGGGACAGAAGGTGAACTCCTTCAACGGCGGAAAGAACGATGTGATGCCGACCAACGGCTTCGATCTCTATCTGGGCCTGGATGGCGGCCTCCAGGAGTACGCGGAGCAGCTCCTGAAACCGTACCACGGCGCCGTGGTGGCGATGGACCCGAACAACGGGGAGATCCTGGCGATGGTAAGCGCCCCCGATTACGATCCCAACGTCTTCAGCGGCCCGACCACGAAGGCGGAATACGACGCCATCGCGAACGATCCCGGCAAGCCGCTGCTGAACCGCGCAACGCAGGCGATCTATCCCCCCGGCTCCACCTGGAAAATCCTGATGTCGATCGCGGGGCTGAAGGAAGGGTTGATCAAGCCGAACACCCTTGTGACCTGTCCCGGCTCCTTCTCCTACGGCGGAAACACATGGAAGTGCGATGCCACCCACGGCACGATCGCCGTCCGCAAGGCAATCCAGGCGTCGTGCGATGTCTTCTTCTACAGGCTGGGGCTGGCAATGGGGATCGACACCTATCACAAGTATGGCAAGCTGTTCCACTTCGGCGAACAACTGGGAAGCGATGTGTTCGAGGGCATCGGGACGAACCTTCCATCGCGCGAGTACTACGACAAGCTGTTCGGCCAGGGGAAATGGCCCAAGGGGGTGATGGTCAACCTCGGGATCGGACAGGGAGAGCTGACGGTGAACCCGTTGCAGCTCGCGGCCTACTGTGCCGCCGTCGCAAACGGGGGCACGTGGTATCAGCCGCATCTGGCACGCGCCAACAGAAATATCCAGCTCGGCACGGTGGAGAAGTTCGATTATAAATCGGAGGACCTGCATATCCCGCATGATATCCTGGACATCGTCCGGGGGGGAATGTTCGATGTGGTCAATGTGCCGGGAGGAACGGGGGGTGGCGCAAGGCTGGACAGCATCCTTATCGCCGGCAAGACCGGCACGGCGCAGGCTCCGGGGCATAAGCAGGGGGCAAAGGATCACGCGTGGTTTATCTGCTTTGCGCCGTTCGACAAGCCGCAGATCGCGCTATGCGTGCTGGTGGAGAACGTCGGCTTTGGCGGCACCTACTCCGCGCCGATCGCCCGGAAGCTGGTCCGCTACTACCTTACGCGCCAGAAGGAGGCGATCGACGTTCAGGCCGATCCGAATTCCGGCAACGACCAGGGCCTCCCCTCGGTTGCCGCGCCTCGCGCCGGGGATCAGAATCGCCGCGACAGCGTCCCGCCGGCACCGGCTCCGGTGAAGAGACAGGGGGACGGCATTCATCGGCAGGCGATGTATCGGCATCGGTGATTGTTCAGTCAGTCAGAGTCGGGAGTCGGGGCGGGTTTCAAACCCGCCCCGACGTGCTCCGACAACGCATTTGATAATGCGTCATCAACACACTATCGCACAATCACTTCCTCACGTCCCGGCCCTATGCCGATATAGCTGACCCGTGCCCCCACAAAACGCTCGATTGCCTCCACGTAGGACCGCGTCGCCGCGGGAAGATCCTCGTACCTGCTGCATTTCTCCAGCGATTCCCCCCAGCCCCGATGGCTCTCGTAGATCGGCTCCACGCGGTCCAGCGAGGTGCAGTCGCTCGGGAAATGCTTTACCGGACGGCCATCCAGCATATAGCCGGTGCAGACCTTCAGCTCGTCGAACCCGTTGAGCACATCCAGCTTGGTCAGGACGATCTCGTCGATCCCATTGATCATCACCGAATATTTCAGCGCGAAGAGATCCAGCCATCCGCATCGCCGTGGCCGACCCGTGGTTGCCCCGAATTCATCCCCCTCCTTCCGCAGCCTCTCCCCGACTTCATCGAGCAGCTCCGTGGGGAACGGCCCGTTGCCGACCCGCGTGCAGTACGCCTTGACGATCCCCACCACGCCGGTAATCGCCGTGGGCGGGAGCCCCAGGCCCGTGCAGGCCCCGCCGGAGGTCGGCGAGGAGCTGGTGACGAAGGGATAGGTCCCGTGATCGATATCGAGCAGCGCTCCCTGCGCTCCCTCCAGCAGCAGCGTCTTGCCGCTGCGCCATGCATCGTTCAGATACTCCGCGGTATCGGTGACGTAGGGATCGATCTTCTGATCGAACTCCAGATATTCCGCCACGGTCTTCTCCACGTCCAGCTCCGGGGCGTCGTAGACCTTGCGGAACCACTCGTTCTTCTGCGCGATGCCGCTTCGGAGCTTCTCCTCAAGCTGCACCCGATCCAGCAGATCCACGATCCTGATGCCGGTCCGGTTGTACTTGTCGATATAGGCAGGGCCGATCCCGCGGCCGGTGGTGCCGATCTTCTGATCGGACTCCTGAAGCGTGTCGATCAGCTTGTGATACGGCATGATCAGATGAGCCTTGTGGCTGATCTTCAAACGCCCCTCGATCGATATGCCGAACGATTCCAGCAGGGCGATCTCCTCCATCAGCGCCGCCGGGTCGATCACCACGCCGTTGCCGATCACGCAGACAACGCCGTCGTGGAGGATCCCGGAGGGGATGAGATGAAGGACATATTTTCTGTTGCCGACCACCAGCGTATGCCCCGCGTTTGCTCCACCCTGATACCGGGCAACGATATCGGACTGCTGGGCCAGAAGGTCCACGACCTTCCCCTTCCCCTCATCACCCCACTGCGCTCCGACGATAACACGTACGCTCATAACAATTGAACCTTATGCTGAACCACGAAGAAGTAACAGGGGTCGGGGCGGGTTTGAAAAACCCCCCCGCCCCCCC
>JAQBOZ010000032.1 GCA_028287785.1 Chlorobiota bacterium | reverse complement strand
GGGGGGGGGGGTTTACACCCCCCCCCCCCCGCCCCGACATAACGCATCTCAGTCGATATCGGAATTTGTATGAATGCTCTTCGAAGCCTCCTGCCATATCTCAAGAAATACAAAGCGCGGCTGATCTGGGGATTGATAGCGATCACGATCTCCAATGTCTTCTCCGTCGCCATTCCCTACTTCGTCGGGACCACGCTGGACCGGCTGAACACCGGCGCCAGGACGGGCAACCCGGCCACCGGCGCTTATCTGGCGAAGCAGGCGGGGATCATCGTTCTTCTCTCGATCGGCAGCGGCATCTTTCTCTACCTCACGCGGCAGACGATCATCGTCATGTCACGGCTGCTGGAGTACGATATCCGCAACAACTTCCTCGGCCACGTCAGATCGCTCTCGATGGGATGGTTCAACAACACTCCCACCGGAGATATCATGGCGCTTGCCACCAACGATATCTCCGCCGTGCGGGAGTTTGCCGGGCCGGGGCTGATGTACACCGCCAACACGATCACCACCTTCGGGTTCGTGCTTGTGCGGATGCTGACCCTGTCGTGGAAGATCACCGCGCTCTCGCTTATCCCGCTTCCGCTGGTCAGCTACACCGTCTACTGGCTCGGCCGGAAAATCCACTCCCTCTTCACCGAGGTGCAGGGGCAGTATGGTGATATAACATCGTACGCGCAGGAGAACATGTCGGGCGTCCGGGTGGTGCGTGCCTACGTTCGCGAGGCGTTTTCGATGAGCGCGTTTGCCAGGCTGAGCGAGCTGTACAAGGTGAAGAATATCAAGCTGGTGAAGACGCAGGCGATGATGATGCCGGCGATGATGGCGCTGATCGGCGTATCGCAGCTTATCGTGCTTGTGGTTGGCGGGAACGAGATCATGGCGGGCCGTTCGACGATCGGCGATATCGCGCAGTTCTTCGCCTATATCTCGCAGCTTATCTGGCCGGTGATCGCCGTCGGGTGGGTTACCAACCTGGTGCAGCGCGGCGCCGCCTCCATGGCGCGACTCAACAAGGTGCTGGATATCCGGCCGGAAGTGGCCGATGGAGCGCAGACCGACAACGCGATCCTCGCCATCAAGGGGCGGATCGAGTTCAGGGATGTCACCTTCCGCTATCGTCCCGAGCTGCCGGATGTGCTGAAGAACATCAGCTTCGCCGTGGAATCCGGGAGCACGCTTGCCATCATCGGCACCACGGGCGCCGGCAAGACTACGATCGTCAACCTTATCTCGCGACTCTACGATGTGACCAGCGGGACGATTCTGATCGATGGGGAGCCGATCCAGCATATCCCGATCGATGTCCTTCGCAGCGCCATCGGCGCGGTTTCGCAGGAGACATTTCTCTTCTCCGATACGATCGCCGGCAATATCCGCTTCGGCAGCCGCGACGCCAGCGACGAGGCGATGTTGCGGGCATCGAAGATCGCCCAGCTCTACGACAACGTGGAGCGTTTCCCGAAGAAGTTCGATACGATCGTCGGCGAACGGGGAATCACCCTCTCCGGCGGGCAGAAGCAGCGGACGGCAATCGCCCGCGCCATCCTTCGCGAGCCGACGATACTGATCCTGGACGATGCTCTCTCGGCGGTGGATACCGAGACGGAGGAGCAGATCCTTCATGGGCTGCGCGGCCTGATGCGGCAGCGCACAAGCATCCTGATCGCTCATAGAATCTCCACGGTGAAGGATGCCGACCAGATCATCGTGATGGATCATGCGGAGATCGTGGAACGCGGGACGCACGATGAGCTGCTGGCGCTGAAGGGGGAGTACGCGCGCATCTACGAGCGCCAGCTTCTGGAAGCCGAACTGGAGAGCCTGTAGCGATGTTTCGCGAATTCCTTCGCGGCATCGGCGCCTCCGGACGGGCCATGAAGCTGCTGGTTTCAGCCCGTTCGGTCCGTCGCTACGCGATGATGCCGCTGCTGATCAATCTACTGCTCTTCGCCATCGGCGTGCCGCTGCTGGTCTGGCTGGTTATCGGCCAGGTGGGGAGGCTGATGCCGGCCGCGGGATTCGGGCCGCTGCGGATGCTGATGCAGATCGTGGTTGCCCTGGCGCTGGTGATCGGATCGGTCTTCGCGTTCACCGCCATCGGCGGCGTGATCGCCGCGCCGTTCCACTCACTGCTTGCGCGCGCGGTGGAGGAGCATCTCACCGGCAGGCCGTTGCGGGATGATCCGGGGTTTGTCTCCGGCGCGTTTCGATCGATCATCACCGCGCTGGGACGGCTGCTTCTGTTTGCCCTCCTGTATCCTCCCATTCTCGCCACCGCGCTTATCCCCGTTGCGGGCGTTGTCCTTCAGCCGCTTCTTACCACGTTGTACGGCGCGTTTGTCCTCTCCCTGGATTTCAGCGATCCGGTGTTCGAGCGCCATATCCCGAAACTCCGCGACCGGATGCGGTATATCGGTCGCCGGAAGCCGCGCTATCTCGGATTCGGGCTGGTGTGCGTGGCAATCGCCCTGGTGCCGATTCTGAACTTTATCCTCCTTCCGGTAAGCGTTACCGCCGCCGCGATCCTCTTCGTGGAAGACAATGATGGCCTGTAAACGGGATGCCGGAGCGGCATGGATTCCATGCGGTGATCCTTCGTGAAGATATCGAGCTTCCATATCGAGAAGATGGACTGCCCCGTCGAGGAGAAGCTGATCCGCAACCGGCTCTCCGGGATGGATGGCATCGACGCGCTTGAGTTCAACCTGATGTCGCGCGTGCTCACCGTCACCCACCGGCTCGCCAACGAATCCGATATCACGGTCGCCATCGGGTTGCTCGGGATGGATGCGGTTTCACGGAGCGATGAGATCGCGAGGGTGGAGCTGCCGGTGGTGCGGCCATCGATCTGGAGGAAGACGGGGACGATGCTGACGATTGCCTCCGGCGTTCTCGCGGTCGCCGCGGAGCTGCTGGAGCTGGCCGGCGTTGCCGGGAGCATTCCGATACGGATACTTGCCGGGCTTGCGATCGTGCTGGGGGGCTACGAAACGGCGACCAAGGCATGGACGGCGGTGAGGGCGTTCACCCTCAACATCAACTTTCTGATGACCATCGCCGTGGCGGGGGCGCTGGTGCTGGGGGAGTGGACGGAGGGGGCGTTTGTGATCTTCCTCTTTGCCGTTGCCGAGCTGATCGAGGCGCGAAGCCTTGACCGCGCCCGCAATGCCATACGATCGTTGATGGAGCTGGCGCCCGAGGCCGCGTCGGTGTACCGTGACGGGGGATGGCGGCAGGTGCCGGTGGCGGAGGTGGCGCGCGGCGAGATGATACGGATCAGGCCGGGGGAACGCCTGCCGCTTGATGGAACGCTGCGGATCGGCGCCTCCTCGGTAAACCAGGCGCCGATCACCGGCGAGTCGATGCCGGTGGAGAAGGAGGCGGGGGATGGCGTCTTCGCCGGCAGCATCAACGGAAGCGGGACGTTCGATTACGAGGTCACGAACATCTCGTCGGAATCGACCATCAGCAGGATCATTCAGCTTATCGAGCGGTCGGCGGGGAACCGCGCGGCGGCTGAGCGCTTCGTGGATCGGTTCGCGTCGTACTACACCCCCGCGATCGTGGTGATCGCCCTGCTTGTGGCGGTGGTTCCACCGCTGGTGCTGGGGGGCCTCTGGGGGGACTGGATCTACCGGGGGCTGGTGCTGCTGGTGATCGGCTGTCCCTGCGCGTTGGTCATCTCTACGCCCGTCACCATCGTCAGCGGGCTTGCGGCGGCGGCGCGGCGGGGGATTCTGATCAAGGGGGGGATATTCCTGGAGATCGGCGGAAGCCTGCGCGGGATAGCGCTGGATAAGACCGGGACGCTTACCGAGGGGCTTCCGCGCGTCACGGATGTGGTGCCGTTCGATGGGCTCGACCCACACCGGATTCTCCATCTGGCCGCCGCGGTCGAGGCGAAATCGGAACATCCCATCGCCTCGGCGATCATCGCGGAGCATGAGCTGCATCACCGGGATGAGCGGGAGATTCCGGTGCACGACTTTATCTCGATCGCCGGCAAGGGGATCTCCGCGACGGTGGAGCAGGGGGTGATCTACGTGGGGAATCATCGGCTGGCGCACGAGCTCGATCTCTGCTCGGAGTCGGTCGAGCTTGTGCTGGAGCGGCTGGAGAAGGAGGGGAAGACCACCGTGGTGGTGATGACGCCGCAACGGGTGATCGGGGTCATCGCGGTGGCCGATACGGTGCGGCGGACAAGCATCAGAGCCGTGGAGGAGCTTCACGCGCTGGGGCTTCGGACGGCGATTCTCACCGGCGACAACCGGATGACCGCCGCGAGCATCGCCGCGAGCGTCGGGATCGACGATGTGCGGGCCGATCTGCTGCCGGAGGAAAAACTTGCCGCGCTCGCCGGGCTTCAGGATCGCTACGGCCCGATGGGAATGGTGGGCGATGGCGTGAACGATGCCCCGGCGCTGGCGCTGGCGACGATCGGGTTTGCGATGGGGGTGGCCGGCTCCGATGTCGCTCTGGAGACCGCGGACGTGGCGCTGATGGATGACAATCTGCTGAAGCTGCCGGAGTTCATCAGGCTGTCGCGGCGGACGATGCGCCTGCTCTGGCAGAACATCGGGATCGCGCTCGGCATCAAGTTCATCTTCTTTGCCCTGGCGCTTGCCGGCCATGCCACCCTCTGGATGGCAGTCTTTGCGGACATGGGGGCCTCGCTGATCGTGGTGGCGAATGGACTGCGGCTTCTGCGGAAGCGATCCGGCAGCGATTGAACGGGGGCGGAAACCCCGTTTTCAGCAAACGGGAAGGATATTGCCCCTGAGATACATTATCAAAAATTCGTACCTTCATCTTTCGTCTCGATACCGACTTCCCCGGTGGGCGGCCTCTCCGAAGGAGGGTCGGTTTCTCGCTCACGAAGTTTTACCGGCTCGAATCATGGAAGGCTCTAGCTTCGTGAAAGCCCTCTGAACAGGGGGTTGGCGTCGAAGAGGCTCCCAGTCGCCGTGTTATCACAATCAACCGAAGAACAGCAGAAGGCGCTACCACACGAAACCATGAACGTGCTTGTGGCGTACGGTCCGGCCATGTGTCCCGTGAAGATATTCAGCGCGGTGCGGCATGCCGGATGTTGTTTCGATAACGTATCAAACCTCTTATGCTTAAAGTATTAGAAAAGTTCTTCGGCTCGAAGCGTCAGAAGGACGTCGAGGATCTCCGGCCGATGGTCGACGAGATCAACGAATTGTTCGAGGAGTATCAGTCGCTCTCCGACGAGGAACTTCAGGGGAAGACCGTCGAGTTCCGCGCGAGGATCGAGGAGCGGATCGCCGAGGACAAGGCGCACGTCGATGAGTTGAACGCCCGGCTGAAGGAGGATATCGATTCGGTGGAGCGGGATGAGATCTACGAGGAGCTTGATCAGCTCGAACGGTCCATCTACGAGGCCACCGAGGAGATCCTCAACGAGATCCTTCCCGAGGCGTTCGCCGTGGTGAAGGAGGCCTGCCGCCGTCATGTGGGCAAGCAGTGGGATGCAGGCGGCTCGATCATCACGTGGGTGGAAGTCCACTACGATGTCCAGCTTATCGGCGGCATGGTTCTGCACCAGGGAAAGATCGCGGAGATGGCGACGGGCGAGGGAAAGACGCTTACCTCGACCCTTGCCACCTATCTCAACGCGCTTCCGGCCCGGGGCGTCCATATCATCACCGTCAACGATTATCTCGCCAAGCGCGACTCCGAGTGGATGGGCCCGATCTATCGCTGGCTGGGGCTGACGGTGGGCTGCATTCAGTCCAACATGGAGCCGCAGCACAGGCTGAACCAGTATTCGGCGGACATCACGTTCGGCACGAACAACGAGTTCGGTTTCGACTACCTGCGCGATAACATGGTGCAGCGCCCCGAGGATATGGTGCAGCGCGGCCATAACTACGCGATTGTCGACGAGGTCGATTCCGTGCTGGTCGATGAGGCCCGCACGCCGCTTATCATCGCCGGCCCGGTGGCGAACGCTGCCGATCAGACGTTCGATCTGATGCGCCCGCGCGTCGATAAGATGGTGCAGGTGCAGGGTCGCGAGGTTGCCAAGATGATCGCCGACGCGGAGAAGCTGCTGACAACCGGCGACAAGAAGGATCGCGAGGCCGCGGGCGTTTTCCTGCTCCGCGCGCGGCGCGGCATGCCGAAGAACAACCGTCTGGCGAAGCTCACGCAGGAGCCCGGCATCATGAAGCTGGTGCAGGATACCGAGCTGGACTACCTCCGCGACAAGGGGGCACGGATGCAGGAGATCGATCAGGAGTTGTACTTCGCGATCGAGGAGAAGCATCACTCGATCGACATGTCCGACAAGGGACGCCAGATGATCGCCGCCGCCGGCGAAGATCCCGATGTCTTCCTTCTCCCCGATCTTGCCACCGAGTTGAGCCTGATCGAGGGGAGCGAGGAGACGCACGAGGTCAAGCAGCAGCGTCGCGAGGAGGCGGTCCGCCGGTTTGCCGAGCGCTCCGATCGTATCCATACCATCACCCAGCTTCTCCGCGCCTACGCCCTGTACGAGAAGGACGTGGAGTATGTGGTGGACCAGGGGAAGATCAAGATCGTGGATACCTTCACCGGCCGCATTCTGGAAGGGCGCCGCTATTCCGAGGGGCTCCATCAGGCGATCGAGGCAAAGGAGAGCGTGGTGGTGGAGCAGGACACGCAGACGTTCGCGACCATCACCATTCAGAATTATTTCCGCCTCTACAAGAAGCTCTCCGGCATGACCGGCACGGCTGAAACAGAGGAAGGGGAGTTCAACGAGATCTACAAACTGGACGTTGTGGTGATCCCGACGAACCGGAACGTGGTTCGCGACGACCGCAACGATCTGATCTACCGCACCAAGCGGGCGAAGTACAACGCGGTGGTGCAGGAAGTGGAGAAGCTCCGCACGCTCGGCCGTCCGGTGCTGGTCGGTACCACCAATGTCGAAGTCTCGGAGACCATCAGCAGGATGCTTCAGCGGGCGAAGATCCCGCACTCGGTGCTCAACGCCAAGCAGCACGCGCGGGAGGCGGAGATCGTCACCGGCGCCGGGCAGAAGGGGGCCGTGACGATCGCCACCAACATGGCAGGTCGCGGCACCGATATCAAGCTGGGGCCGGGGGTGAAGGACCTTGGCGGATTGCACATCCTTGGCACCGAACGCCATGAGGCGCGCCGCATCGATCGCCAGCTTCGCGGCCGCGCCGGTCGTCAGGGCGACCCCGGCTCGTCGCAGTTCTTTATCTCGCTGGAGGATGATCTGATGCGCCTCTTCGGAAGCGAGCGGATCGCCGGCTGGATGGACAAGATGGGAGGGGCCGATGAGGTTCTGGAGCACAAGATGCTCAACAAGTCGGTGGAGCGCGCGCAGCGGAAGGTGGAGGAGAACAACTTCGCGATCCGCAAGCGCCTGCTGGAGTACGACAACGTGATGAACCAGCAGCGCGAGGTGATCTACGATCGCCGCCGGCATGCGCTGCACGGCGAGCGGCTGAAGAGCGAGATCATGGATTACGTCGCCGATTTCATCGACAATCTGATCGACGCCAACTTCCCGGAGAGCATCGAGACGATCGAGAACGAGCTTCGCACCAAGCTGGTGATGCCGGTCGATCTTGACCCGGCAAAGGCGAAGGAGCTTGGCGAGGATGGGGTTCGCGAGAAGATGATGGAGTTCGCGCGGGACTGGTACCAGCGGAAGGAGGAGCAGCTTGGCTCGGAGTTCATGGCGAACCTGGAGCGCTACGCCGTCCTTTCGATCATCGACGAGCGGTGGCGCGAGCATCTCCGCGACATGGATGAGCTGAAGGAGGGCATCTATCTCCGCGCCTACGGGCAGAAGGACCCGGTGCTGGAGTACAAGAAGGAGGCGTTCGAGATCTTCTCCAAGATGATTCAGGATATCGATGTCGAGGTGATGTCGTTCGTCTACCGTTACTATCCTGAAATCCCCGGTCGCGCGCCCGAGGCACGCCGCCGTCCGAACCCGAGCAACCAGGGGCTTCCGCGCGAGCGCCGGACAACCTCCAGCACGCGCCAGCTTCGGTTTACCCACGCAAACGCGTCGGGCATGGGGCTGAACGCCGATCCCGAGACCGCCGCCGCCGTTGCCGCGGCCGGTGGAGAGGTTCCCGGAACCGTCGATGCCGGCGGCGGCGAGGAAGCACAGCCGGTCCAGCGGACCGTGGTGCGCGACAACCCGAAGGTCGGACGAAACGATCTCTGTTACTGCGGAAGCGGAAAGAAGTTCAAGCACTGCCACGGACAGCAGTAGCGGCCGTGTCTGCGTGACGATGTATCTTGCAGGGCCCCTCGCGCACCTCCCAAGGGATGCCAGGGGCCTCTGCCGTGCTATAACGTCCGGGACTTCACCTGGTCAATCCGGAGCCCGCGCCTCCATCGGGCTCTCGTCAACATCCGTGTACTTCATGATCAATCGCCTTTGCCGGTTTTATCGCGCCGCGGGCGCCATCGCCGTTTCGCTCGGTCTTCTCCTCGCGGTCACGATCGCCAGCGGGCAGCCGACCGGTGGCGGAGCGACCACCACGAGCGGATCATCGGTGGCGGGGAACGCCAGCGGATCGTTCTACGATTACAGCCGAAGCGGTGAGATCCCGATCAACGTCAACATCTGGGGATTTGTCCGCGCGCCGGGAAAATACAGGGTCTCCAGCTCCACCACGCTGATTGAGCTGATCTCGCTCGCGGGTGGCCCCGTGGAGCGTGCAAAGCTGACCGAAGTCCGCATCGTTCATAATGTCAACGTGGACAGCAGCCTTGCCTCGCGGCCGGTGGCGATGTTCAACGTTGATGAGTTCAAGCAGAGCGGAAACCCGAAGGAGAACGGCGTCCTCTATCCTGACGACACGGTGATCATCCCCGGCGATTCCATCAACACGCTCACCCAGGTGCTCTCGATCATCGGCGATGTCGCGGTGGTCGCCATCTCGATCATCGGCCTGGTTGTCGCCATCCGCCCCAAATAGGGATGGCGCTCACGGCTCTCGCATGCAGTCCGCGGCTTCCGAGGGCGCGCGCATCCGGTTCCATCGAACGATCAATATTCTCTCGCACATAATCAACCGATTCATGCCCCGCTACGCACGTTTCCTTCCGCTGCTTGTAATCCTTCTGGTCGGCTTCTCCACATCGCTCATGCTTCAGGGCTGCGGCGGTGGCAAGGGGGACGGCAAGCCCGGCGCCGACGGGAAAACCGTCATCACCTTCTGGCATTTTCAGTCGGAACCGGGACAGAAAAAAGCGCTGATGGACAGGATCAAGGAGTTCGAGGATGAGAACCCGACGATCCATGTCGAGCTTCAGGATCTGAGCTGGAACGATGGCAAGGCCAAGCTGATGTCCGCCTTCAACGCCAGCGCCGCCCCCGATATGCTGGAGCTTGGGAGCGACTGGGTGGCGCAGTTCGCCGCGTCCGGCAAGCTGGCCGATCAGCTCAAACTGGGCGGCGACAGCACGGGGAGGTTCACCGAAACGATCCTTGCCCCTGGCAAATGGAACAACGGCGTCTACGCATGGCCCTGGACAAGCGATACCCGCGTCCTCTTCGTGAACCAGGGATTGCTGGCGCAGGCCGGGGTTGATACCACCAAGCCGGATGCAACATGGGATGATGTCCTCAACCACGCGGAGATGGTGCAGAAGCTCCGCGCGAGCGATCAGGGGATCTACGGGTTCGGCGCCAACGGCTCCGACCAGCATCGGCTGTACAAGAAGATTCTCCCGTTCTTCTGGTCGAACGGCGGTGATGTGCTGAACAGCCAGGGCGTTCCCGTCATCAACTCCGCCGAGAACGTCGCCGCGCTGGAGATGTACCTGAGCCTTGCGCGCGCCGGGTTCACCGATTCGCAGAAGGGGCTGGATCAGCTCTTTGTGAGCGGGAAGCTCGGCTACTGGATCTCCGGGCCGTGGCTTGTCGATCGTATCGCCAAGGACAAGCCGGATCTCCGTTACGCGCTCCGCACGCTTCCGAAGTTCGCGGGGAAGGATGCCGTTTCCTTCGCCGGCGGGGAATATCTTGCCATCAACGGCGCATCAGCGCACCAGCAGGAGGCGAAGAAACTGATCGCATTCCTTACCTCGCCGAAACAGGCGCTGGAATTCGCAAAGGCATTGCCCGGCGGCACAACGCCTGCCGATCTTTCGCTCGCCGGCGATCCATTCCTTCAGGGCCCGGCGCGCAAGGTCTTTACCGATCAGCTCCGCTCCTCCAGGATGACCCCGATGCACCCGAAATGGCTGGAGATGGAGAAGGCGATCGAGGATGCCGTTGCCGAGGCGTTGCAGGGGGATAAGGACGCGAAAGCCGCGCTGGATCAGGCGCAGTACGGCATCACGCTGGCAAAGGGGGGGAACGACAGCTCCGGGACCGGCGAGGAGGCCGGACAGTGAGTTGAGGGATATGGCGGCGCGTGAGGGACGATGCCGCATTGACTGAAGAGGATATGGTGAGCGAAGCAATCAAACGAACGGGAACGCATATGGGATACGGTTTTTCGACAAAGGCTATTCACTCGGGACAGGAGCCCGAAGAGGTGACCGGGGCGGTCAACGTCCCGATTTTTCAGACCTCCACCTACGCGCAGCAGGGGATCGGGCAGCACAAGGGCTTTGAATATGCCCGGACGCAGAACCCGACGCGATCGGCGCTGGAGGCCTGTATTGCCGATCTGGAGGGAGGGACGCGCGGCTTTGCGTTTGCCAGCGGCCTGGCCGCCATCGACGCCGTGATGCGGCTCCTCTCGCCGGGGGATCATGTGATTGCCGGCGATGATATGTACGGCGGCACCTTCCGTCTCTTCGACAAGGTCCTCCGCGGCTACGGCTACACCTTCACCTACGTCGATCTCCGTAATCCCGGGAACGTCCGCGCCGCGATCACCGATGCGACCCGGATGATCTACGCCGAAACCCCCACCAACCCGATGATGCGCCTCTGCGATCTGGGCGCGCTTGGCGCGATCGCGAAGGAAACCGGCCTTATGCTGGTGGTGGACAACACCTTCATGAGCCCGTATCTCCAGAACCCCATCAGCCACGGCGCGACGATCGCGCTCCATTCCTCGACGAAATATATCGGCGGGCATAGCGATCTGATCGGCGGCCTGGTGGTGACAAACGATGACGCAATCGCCACGCGCCTGGGCTTCCTTCAGAATGCGTGCGGCGCGGTTCCCGGCCCGCAGGATTGCTATCTCACGCTGCGGTCGCTCAAGACGCTCAGCGTCAGGATGGACCGGCATTGCTCCAACGCCGCCCGCGTCGCCGAATATCTGACGGGACGCCCGGAGTTCACGAAGATCTACTACCCCGGCCTCGCCGATTTTCCCCAGCGCGAGCTTGCCCTCCGCCAGATGCGGAACTTCGGCGGCATGATCTCCGCCGATCTCGGCTCGCTTGAAAAAGCCCGCGCCTTCTGCGCCGCCGTCAGGGTGTTTGCGTTCGCCGAATCGCTCGGTGGCGTCGAGTCGCTTCTCTGCCATCCTGTTTCGATGACGCACGGTTCGGTGCCGCCGGAAACCCGCGCCGCGCTCGGCATCACCGATGGGCTGATACGCTTTTCGGTCGGCATCGAGGATGTCGATGATCTGATCGCCGATATCGAGCAGGCTCTCCGCGCGTAATGGAAGGGGCGGATGGCCCGCCCGCGTTCCAATTTCCCGATCCGCTTTTATCGCGATCGGTTTTCCCCTGATTTTTCGACTATGAGTCTACCCTGGAAACATGCCATTGTCGTGGGCGCATCATCCGGCATCGGAGAGGCGCTGGCGCGGCGGCTGGCAAAAGACGGCTGCCGGGTGGCGATGGTGGCACGCCGGAAGGATTCTCTGGATCGCCTTGCCGATGAATTGAACAGCGCCGCCGGCAGCACGATCGCCTTCACCGCGGCGCATGATGTGGCTAATCGCGGAGAGGTGCCGTTTCTGTTTCAGGAGCTGGCAAAGGAGCTTGGAGGGCTGGACGCGATCTTCTACGCGGCCGGCGTAATGCCGACCGTGGCGGTGGATGAGTACAACACCGAGAAGGACGCGATGATGATGGAGGTCAACACGATAGGCGCGATGGCGTGGCTCAATCAGGCCGCAGTCCGGTTCGAGCGGACGAAGCGCGGGACGATCGTCGGTATCTCCTCGATTGCGGGCGATCGTGGCAGGCGCGGCTCGCCCGCGTATGGCACCAGCAAGGCGGCGCTCAACGCGTTTCTCGAATCGCTCAGAAACAGGCTTGCGCGGTTCGGTGTGAAGGTGGTTACCATAAAGCCCGGCTTTATCGATACCGAGATGACGCAGGGATTGCCGGGGCTCTTCTGGCTGATCTCCGCCGATCGTGCCGCGGAGCTGATTATCGCCGCGGCGCGCGCTGGCAGGAACGTCGCCTATATTCCGGGTCGCTGGCGAATCGTGGGGATGGTGGTGCGCGCCATCCCGTCATTTCTTTTCCGGCGTCTGAGCATCTGATATTCGAGGCATGGCCGAACGTATGGGAATCGAAGGAAATTATATTCTTCCGTCGCAGAATCTCGAGCTGGTGGAGGGGTGGGGGATGAGCTCCGACGCCGTGGCGTATGTTTTCCGGCCCTCCACGCTTCAGGGGATCAGAGATGTCTTCGAGATCGCGAGGACATCGGGACGCTCGATTGCATTTCGCGGCGCGGGCCGCAGCTACGGCGACGCGGCCCTCAATTCCGAAAATGTCGTCCTCGATCTCACCCGGTTTTCCCGCATCCTCGACTGGAACCCGGACACCGGCATCATCCGCGTGGAATCCGGCGTGACGATCCGCCAGCTCTGGGAGTACATCCTTCCCGATGGATGGTGGCCCCCCGTTGTTCCCGGCACGATGTTCCCCACGCTCGGCGGCTGCGCCTCGATGAACATCCACGGCAAGAATAATTTCCGCGTCGGCCCGATCGGCGATCACATCACCGAATTCGAAATTCTCCTTCCAACCGGCGAGCTGCGACGTTGTTCGCGCCAGGAGAACCCCGATCTTTTTTACGCGGCAATCGGCGGCTTCGGCATGCTCGGCTGTTTTATCACCCTGACGATCCGGATGAAAAAAGTCTATTCGGGGCTGATGGAAGTGGAGCCGATCAACACGCCATCGCTCGATGCGATGATCCGGATATTCGAGGAGCGGATGGAGCGCGCGGATTATCTCGTCGGCTGGATCGACGGGGTGGCGTCGGGGAAAAATCTGGGGCGCGGCGTGATCCACGAGGCCAATTATCTGAAGCCGGGGGATGATCCCAATCCCGCGCAGACGCTCCGGCTGGATTATCAGCAGCTTCCCGATACCATTCTCGGCCTGCTGCCGAAATCGATTCTGTGGCGGTTTATGCGGCCGTTCGTCAACAACGCCGGTGTCCGGTTCGTCAACCTCGCGAAATTCCTGTCGAGCAGAATTCTCGATCGCGGCGGAAAGAAATTCCGTCAGTCGCACGCCGCGTTCGCATTTCTTCTCGATTATGTGCCGAACTGGAAACGATCGTACGGTGTGGGGGGATTGATTCAATATCAGAGCTTTATTCCCGAGGCACATGCCGCCGGCGCGTTCAAGGAGCAGCTCACGCTGGCGCAGCGGGCGGGATTTCCTCCCTATCTCGCGGTCTTCAAACGGCATCGTCGTGATGATTTTCTGATGACTCACGGCGTGGATGGTTATTCCCTTGCGCTCGATTTCCGTATCACGAAAAAAAATCGTCGCGCCATCTGGGCGCTTGCCGCAAAGCTCGATCAGGTTGTGCTGAACGCTGGCGGCAGATTTTATTTCGCCAAGGACAGCACGCTCTCCGCCCCATCGGTGAAACAATATCTGGGGGAATCGGCGGTGCGGAAATTCAGGAAGCTGAAGGAGGCGTGCGATCCCGACGGAATTCTTGAAACCAATCTCTACCGCCGGCTGTTCCAATCGCCGGAAGCCGCGGACGCGGAGCCTGTTGAACATGCTCGCTGAGTGAGCGCTATCCATTTTCCCAGAACAAACGTGGAATCACGCGATCGTGAAACGATGGCCGGGCGGTGGAGAGCATGGTCATATCCGCTGATTCTCCTTGTCCTGGGGGCGCTTCGCTTCGTGAATCTCGGGTTTGCCGATATGCAGGCGTGGGATGAAGGGCTGTATGCCGTGCGCGCCATCAGCATTCTTAAATTCGGCGGATGGATCGATCAATCCGCGCATGCGATCGACGGGCTTTATTCCGCGCTTCACCCACCGCTCTATATCTGGCTGGAAGCGCTCTCGCTGAAAATATTCGGCATCACCGAATTTGCCGTTCGGTTCCCGTCGGCGTTGCTCGCGGCGGGGACGCTGCTGATTATTTTCGCCATCGGAAAACAGCTTGCGGGGAGGGATGTGGGATTTATCGCCGCGCTGTTATATGGGATAAATCCGTTTGTCGATTTTTATGCGCGCCAGGGACAGTTCGATTCCGCGCTCGTTTTTTTTCTGGCACTGGCCGTGTATCTGATCATCATCGCCGAGAAAAAATCCTCCAATCGATTTGCATTTCTTTCGGGTCTGGCCGTTGGCTGCGCGTTGATGACAAAATTGTTCGTCGGTTTCGGGATTCCGCTGGCGTACGGGATCTGGTGGGTTTCCCGGAGCGATCGCTTCTCCGGCGATCGCGTAAAAAAAATCGTTCTGATGCTTGTTGCATCGCTGCTGGTTGCGGGTCCCTGGCATGGCTACATGGTGATCGTTCACGGAAATGGAAATCCGCTCTGGCTGTTGCGTGCGTCCGAGATGTTCGCCCGCGTGGTCAGCGGCATCGAGGGAAATCAGAAATCGCTGGAGATATTCTATTTCGCCAATCAGTTGCTGGTGCTTTTCCCAATCGGGCTGTCGTGGTTTGCGTATGGAATCGTAAGGTCGTTCAGAAATCGGAACAATGGCGATGGAGCGATCTGGTGGCTTCCGGCGGTCTGGTTTCTCGTCTTCTTTGTCGTCTTCTCGATAATGCGAACGAAGCTGGCGTTTTATATCCTGCCGATGCTGGTCCCCGCGTCGCTGCTGGCCGGGCGTGAATTCCGTCGCGCGATGCTGGGAGAGATCCCGAAAAGAGTGCTGGCGCTGCTGATCGGAATCAGCCTGCTGGCATCGGTGTGGGCGGCAAGCCAGGAATGGCGCGATGCGATAAAGCTCCTGCTTGGCGGAACTCCCCATGCAAGCCTCCATGACACCGGCCGGTGGGGATTGATTCCGTTGTACGCGCTGATCGCGGCGTCCGTTGTTCTGGCGTTGCTCATCTACCGGTTTGGCCTTCCGGAGCGGCTGCGGGGGATGCTTCCATATCTCTTTCTTCTCCCGCTCTCCGGCTTCGGCCTGTATACCATCGGCGTGCTTGATCGCGAGCAGTATGATGACGGCGGGAGGGAGCTGGCGCGGTTTGTCGAGCGGGGTGGTTATCGCGACATGGTGGTTGCCGGGTTCGAGCGGAATCCGCAGATTTCCTATTACCTCGGTGGCATCGATGTGGGGTGGCGTTCCGATATCGCCTTCCGACGGGTTCAGCCTCCCGCCGATTCCGCGCTGGTGATGCCCTGGCTGACGGCGGAGGCGGCCAATGCTCCCGCGGGTGCCCTTTTCGTGGTGGAACGTGACAGACTGATCAGGCATTTGAAATTCAGCACGCCGGAGATTCTCCCGGTCGGCTATGCGGTTGCGTTTCAGACGCGCCGGTATGTTGCATTCCAGATCCCGTCGGCGCGTTGATGCGCGTCGTTTTTCCCTCTTTTCGAACGCCGGATGGTTATGAAACGGATCGCTCCATTCCTTTTCACGCTCCTCGTGCTCTTTATTCTTGGGGGCGCCGGATGCAAGGAAAACTGCTCGGGCGTCGAGTGCGCCCCCGCGCCGCCGTTGCTTCAGATTCATGTGCTGGACAGCATGCGGATCGATACGGTCCTCATCGATTCCCTGAATCGGCCGATCGATACAACGGTACTCCGTCCGCGCAACGTTACCGACGCGACGGTGGTGCTGCAACGGATCGACAGCACGCACAGGCAGATCAACGGGAAGGATACGGTGGTGCATGATACCACCACGTTCATGACCGTTCCGCCTTCCGGCGATGGCTATCTTCTGAATTCCCAGGATGGATTGCACGGCGGTGGTTTTCTCATACGCGCGGAGAGGGGAAGCCGCTACGGACTACAGCGGGCCGACACGATTCGCGCGGTGGAGGGATGCTGTCCGTACTCCGTCATCGGCGCGTATCATATGATGCTGGCGCCGAAATAGGGGCTATTTCGAGTTCAGCGTCCAGTCGTATTCCATGAACGCGATCGTTGTCGATGAGGATATCCTCTGCCTCATTGCCGGCGTGCCGTACTTCTTCACGAACTCGCGAATCCCGGCATCGCCACCAAAATCCCCCTTGTACCAGTCGAAGATCTTCGAGAGCGTGAGCGTGTTGGTTGCCGCGTCGAAACGGTTGTAGGCGGACGCGAGATAGGCCGTGGCGTTGCGCGCAAGCTGGGCGCGGACGGTGCGCGCGTCGAACGTGCGTGGTTGCAGCGGAGGGCAGCTTCGCGCCGCGCAGACCAGCCCGAAATGGATCAGAGGCTCCCTGAACCGCTCGCGAAGCATCCTGTTCTCCATATCGTTCAGCGTCAATGTGCTTCCCGCGATCCTGAATGTACGGGCATCGAAGAACCCCTTGACATCGATCGGGCGCCGCATGCCGGGGTTGTCGATGACGTTTCTGATCACCGAGGCGTTGTAGGCATTGAGCCAGAACGCCATCTGTTCATCGGCCGAGGCGCCGCGCAGCGATGCATTGCCGATCGATGCCTGGTAGGCGGCGAAATCGGCATTTCCCCGAAACCTCGCGTAGTCGACACGGCCATTCGCGGCCGCCGACGCAAGCACCCGGCCGAACGCCGAGTGGTCGATGGCCCCGGTCTGCGCCATTGCTCCGGCGGCATGGAATGCGGTCAGGATGACCAGAAGCGCCGGGATGCTCCAGCGTGCCGACGTGAGAGATTTGTGGGAAGCGGTCATCGCGTATTCCTTATATTTCCACCGATTTTTTCGACAATGGCTTTGTCGAGCTTTCCCCTCCGGGGTTTGACTACCAACAAATATTGTATGGCTCAGGTAATCGAAGGTTCGCTGAACGCATCCGGCCAGAGATTCGCGATCGCGATCAGCCGCTGGAACGAGTTCATCACGAAGCGCCTGCTGGAAGGGGCGATCGACTGTATCAGAATGCATGGGGGAGATGAGGCCGGCGTGACGATCGTCTACTGCCCCGGCGCGTTCGAGCTGCCGCTGGTTGTGCGGAGGCTGGCAATGTCGGGAGCCTACGACGCGGTTATCGCGCTCGGCGCCGTGATTCGCGGGTCGACGCCGCATTTCGAGCATGTAGCCGGCGGAGCGACATCCGGTATCGCGTCGGCGATGATGGAGAGCGGTGTTCCGTGTCTGTTCGGTGTGCTGACAGTCGATACGATCGAGCAGGCGATCGAGCGGGCCGGCTCGAAGGCGGGGAACAAGGGGTGGGAGGCGGCGCAGGCCGGCATAGAGATGATCAATCTTCTCCGCAATCTTCCCACCGGGGCTTCCAACGGCCGTTCCTGATACCCGATAACCCTTTCCCTTTTCCGGTCGGCGCGGTGCGCCCGTAATCCCTTGCATTGGACGATCGTGCGCCGTTGTTTTGCGCCCCATCCATTCCACCCTGTCAAACGCGTTTCAGGGCGCGTTATCAGGCTTTCGTGTAAAGTACAATACCGTATGAGATTAGCAAGAGTGCTGGCGGCAGTGGTCATCAGCGGGCTGGTCGCGGCGGCCTGGATGCCGCTGCGCGCGCAGGAAGAGTATACGTGGTCGGTCTACAGCGCTCTGAATTCGGTTCAGGGAATCGCGTTCGATAGCGCCGGCACGCTCTGGTCGGCGACGACCGGGGGCGTGGTTGGATATTCGGCCGCGAGGGATTCGTTCATCGTCTATCGGACCAGCGAGGGGCTGCTCAATCTCAACGCGACCGCGATCGGTTTCGATCCGGTCACGGGCGATATGTATGTGGGGGGGCTGGACGGCTCGGTGAGCATACGGCGGAGCGGCGGCCTGTGGATCTATTCCACCGAAATCACCAGCAAGACCGAGCTTCCAAGCCGACGGATCAATGGATTCGGTTTTTCCGGGGACCGCGTCTATATCCTGACGGATTTCGGCGTGGGAGTGTACGATGCCAGGTCATCGAGCTTTATAGAATCGTACCAGAGCCTTGGGCCGCTTCAGTCCAACTCCTCGGTCTACTCGATCGCATTCTGGAGAAACGGGATCTATCTGGGGACCAGCGGCGGCCTTGTTGTCGCCTCGACATCGTCACCGAACCTTCAGGTGCCGACCGAGTGGAGCAAGGTGCCGGAGCTGGGGAATCGGAGGATCAATTCTCTCGTCGTTCGTGGCGATTCACTGCTGATCGGATCGGACACGGCGGCGTTCACCTCTGTGGCCGGTGGAGCGCCCGTGGAGCGGACGGACCTTCCCCGCACATCGATTCTCCTCGCGGGAAATCAGACCACGGCGATCGCCACGGCACTGAACGACAACAGGATCTATCGTTATGAGAACGGCGTCTTCTCCGGCGGGGCCACCACGCCCGATGTGATCAGGGCGATCACGGTGGCGGCCGATGGAAGATCGGGCGTTGGGCTGGACCGGCAGGGGATGGCGATCTCCGAGGGGGATTCCCTCGCGCTGAAGGTTCCAAACGCCCCGGTCGGCAATCTTTTCTCCGATCTCACCATCGCGACCGACAGCGCCATCTGGGCTGCCAGCGGCTCGTCGAGCGGCGGCGATGGACTTTCGCGATTGAAGGATGGGATCTGGAGTCGGTTTACGACGCAGAACACGCCGGGGCTGCATGCCAACCGCGTATGGCATGTCGGGGCCGGCACCGGCGGCTCGGTATGGGCCGGGACATTCGGGGCAAGTGCCACGCAGATCACCCCGAAGGGAAACGGTTTTCAGGCCGAATATTTCGATGCCGCCAACTCCCCGATTCGCGGAAAGAACGCCACCAACGAGTTTCCAATCGTCGGCAAGGCGGTGACGGACCGGAACGGAAGGACGTGGATCGTCAATTTCTACAACGATGAATCGGTGTCCGGTCCCGTGCTGGTCCTCAAGCTCCGGGATGGGGAGCAGGGGAGCCAGGGAACCGGATGGGAATCGTTCTACACCCCCGGCCGGATTCTGCGCGCCTATCACCTTATCGCGATCGATGACAACGGAACGAAGTGGCTTGGAGGGGATCTCGGGCTGATCTACATCAACGATCGCGGCACCCCTTCGAATCCCGATGATGATGATGACTCGATCATCCGAAGCACCGGCGGCGACAACTCGCTGCAATCCGACAGGCAGAGCGCGCTGGTGATCGACCGGCTTGGCGAGCTCTGGATCGGCTCGGAAAAGGGGGTTGTCGTGCTCGATAATCCGGTATCTGTTGTGAATAGCAAAAGTAAACCGCATTTTCGCATCATTCGTCCCCTCGTCGACATTCCGGTCAGCGCCATCGCGGTCGATGCGCTGAACCGGAAATGGATCGGCACCAATCAGGGAGTCTTTCTCTTCAATCCCGAAGGGGACTCGCTGATCAGGACTTTCACGGTTGCAACATCCCCTCTCGTAAGCAACGATATCCGATCAATACTTTCGGTGGATGCCACCGGAGATATTTATATTGGAACCGCGAACGGTCTGAATAAGGTCTCCACGCTCGCTGTAGAGTCACCAAAGGAGAATGGCGGGATCACGGTCTTCCCGCAGCCGTTTGCAGTGCCTTCCGCCGAACCGCTCCGCATCCAGGGACTGCCTGCCGATGCCAACATAAAGATCTACTCAGTCGATATGACGCTCGTCCGCGAATTCCAATCGCCCGGCGGTGCCGTGGCAGTGTGGGATGGGCTGGATAATTCCGGTCGCGTTGTCGCCAGCGGCATATATATAATCACGGCTGGCGCAAATAGCGGCGAAGATGCAGTTGTGGGTAAAATCGCGGTTGTCAGACAGTAAACGATATACACAATCTATGTATCACTTTTTACAAGGGAATGCACGTGGAAAATAATCGTGACGAAGTCTTCTCACGTCGGGTGAGAGCGGGTAAGCGGACATACTACATCGATGTCCGATCCACCCGCGCCGGAAACGATTACTATATGACGATCACCGAAAGTAAGCGTACCGGCGAGACTGATCGTGAGAAATTCAAGATTTTTCTCTACAAGGAGGATTTCGAAAAGTTCCGCGAGGCATTCAATGAAGCTCTGACTTTTATTTACGCCGAGCTTACGAAAATCAATGCCATGCCGCGCAGTCGCGAGTACGATGAGCCTGATGCTCAGGTCGCGCGCGATGGTATTCGCGATGGTATCGAAGAGGCCTGAGCCTCTTCTCCGGTTTGCCAGTCGTCACCCCGCTGCATATTTTCCCTGGAACTCCACATCCTCGATTGCGGGAATGTGGAGTTCGGTTTTTCGGCATGTTCCCGCCGGTAATCTTCATCAGCGATTTACAATCCGTCCCATGGCATCGATCCTTATCCTTGGCCCTTCCCGGCTCGTTCATACTTTCTTGCAGACTCTCTCGAACGACCATACGATATTTACGCTCGGCTCCGGGACGATCCCCGGCGCCACGTCGCTTGCGGGCGCGGCGGATATCCCGGAAACGCTGGACTGCGTTATCGAGCTTGATCACGATCCCGCCGGGAAATCGCGCAACCTCGGGCTCCTTGCCGGCGCGATGACGAAGGATTCCATCCTCTTCACCAATGCGCTGACGGCCACCGCGACGGCCACCGCCGCACTGCTTCCGGCCGGCGTCACGGTGATCGGGATAAGCTGGGTCCCCGGCCTTACGAACAGCGCGTTTCTGGAGGTCGCGCCGGCGATTGGAAATTCCGTCGATGGCACATCCTCCGCGCTCGATCTGCTTCGAAGCATCACGGGGGCCGGGCTGGAGATCGTGGTCGATCGCGTCGGGCTGGTCTCCGCCAGGACGATGGCGATGATCATCAACGAGGGGATGTTCGCGATGATGGAGGGCGTTGCAACGCCGGCCGATATCGATGTTGCGATGAAGCTCGGGACCAACTACCCGGAAGGCCCGCTTGCCTGGGCCGATCGTATCGGCGCCGATATCATCCTCCATATCCTCGACGCGCTTCTTGATGAGTATCGCGAGGAGCGATATCGCCCGTGCGTGCTTCTCCGTCAGCTTGTCCGCGCCGGGCGCGGCGTTCATCAGGCCGATGTGGCGTAGGCGGCATCGCGTGCTCGCACATCAATCATCGTCGTGGGATAACTCTAAACCGAACGTACTTCTATGGCCGAAGCATATATCATCTCAGCTCTTCGCACGCCGATCGGCAGATACGGCGGCGCGCTCTCCGCGGTTCGCGTCGATGACATGGGCGGGCTTGTCCTGCGAACTCTGATCGAGCGCACCGGCGTTCCGGCGGAACGGATCGATGATGTCATCATGGGATGCGCCAATCAGGCGGGCGAGGATAACAGGAACGTGGCGAGGATGGCGGTGCTTCTGGCGGGGATGCCGCAGAGCGTCCCGGCGACAACCATCAATCGACTCTGCGGCTCGGCTCTCGACGCGGTGATCTACGGCGCTCGCGCGGTGCGTTCCGGCGATGCGGACCTGATCATCGCCGGGGGGATGGAGGTGATGTCGCGTGCTCCGTATGTGATGGCGAAGAATGTCTCCGGCGCGGCGCAGTTCGGCAATCTTACCGCATACGACACGGCGCTGGGCTGGCGATTTCCAAACCCGAAGCTGGAGGCGATGTTCCCGCTGGAGCAGATGGGGGAGACGGCGGAGAACGTCGCCGAGCAGTGGAAGGTGAGCCGCGAGGATCAGGATGCGTTCGCGCTCCGGTCGCATCAGCTTTCGGTCAGGGCATGGGAGGATGGGCGTTACGATTCCACGGTGATCCCGGTGGAGATCCCGCAGCGCAAGGGGAACCCGCTGCTTGTCGCCCGTGATGAGGGGCCCCGCGCCGATACATCCCTGGAAAAGCTCGCTGCGCTCAGGCCGGCATTCCGAAAGGGGGGAAGCGTCACGCCGGGAAACTCATCGAGCCTGAACGACGGCGCCGGCGCGGTGCTGATAGCCAGTGAGCGCGCCGTGCGCGAATTCGGCCTTGCGCCGCAGTTGCGATACGTTTCAAGCGGAACCGCCGGCGTTGATCCGCGCTGCATGGGAATAGGCCCGGTGCCGGCCACGCGGAAGGCGCTCGCCGCCGCGGGTCTTACCGTTGCCGATCTGGATCTGATCGAACTGAACGAGGCATTTGCGTCGCAGTCGCTGGCGGTGATCGGTGAGCTGGGGCTGGATATCGATCGCGTGAATGTGAATGGCGGCGCAATCGCGCTGGGGCATCCGCTCGGCATGTCCGGCGTCCGTCTGGTTGCGACGCTCGGCGCGGAGCTGAATCGTCGCGACAATGCGCGCTACGGTCTGGCGACGATGTGCATCGGCGTGGGGCAGGGGATCAGCGCGATTTTCGAGCGGATGTAGAGTCCGGCAGCGGAAGTAACGTCATAACGTAATGTCGTGTCGGGGCGGCTCTTAGAGCCGCCCCGACCCTCTCATATTGTGCTCACGCCACACGATCATCACTCCACCGGAGCCGGCGCTTCCGGACGCGCGAACTTCGATTCCTCAAGCGTGAGCATCAGCGATATCCGATGGGTGGCGCCGAAGCCTTCCAGGTCCGCGTTCTCCTTTGTGAACGCATAATCGATATTCAGCTTGGGGAGCTTGACGCCCGCGCCGGCTGTTATCTGCTTCAGATCGGTATAACCACCGCGAAGGAAGATCAGATCCTTGTATGAATATTCCAGCCCCGCCTGAACGTCCAGGCTTGTGAAGCCGAGATTCAGCTCGGTGGATTCATGCCGTCCCTCGAACCGGAACGCGCCATCAACCACCGGCATCAGGCTGTGCTTATCGCCGATCCGGTATTTGTAGGCGGCGCCCAGATGGAGGGCCGGGACGATAAACTCCTGATTGCCGGTATCCCAGATCAGCAGCGATTTTGTGGCATCGGAAAGCGTGGCGCCGAGCGAAAGCCCCGGAAGGGGACGATACGACGCGCTGACATCGAAGCCCACCCCCCACGCCGAATGCTCCAGCACCGATTTATAGAGGAACTTCACGCTTCCCCCAACCGCCAGCGTGCTGTCGATCTTGCGCGAGTAGGAGCCGTAGACCGCCCAGTCGGCCGCGCCGCCAAGCGTGATCTTCGCCTCATCGATGCGATCATCCTCATCCAGCTTTCCATTGCCGTTGCGGTCGATCAGCGCGTTGCGGGAATCCTTGATGCCGTCCAGCCCAAGCCTGATGGCGGTAATGCCGATCGTCTGATTCGATGTCAGCGGAAGGGCGCCGCCGGCATATTCATAGTTGATCTGGCCGGAAAACCGGGACTCGTGCAGCAGCGCGAACTGCGTGTAGCCGATCCACGATAGAGCGGCCGGATTGAAGTATCCCGCCGTCACATCGTTTGCGTAGCCGATCCCGGCGCCACCAAGCGCCGCCGAGCGACCGCCGACGCCGAACCCGAGAAACTCGCCGGCGTATTTCGCGTTGACAAATCCCTGCGCCGAGGCGGCGACCGGGAGAAGCGCTGAAAGAAGAAGCCCGCGTAGGAAAGATTTGATCATCATCGATAGAAATTTACGGGATATCTCTACAACGATCGCCCGCTGGACCGATTGTAAAGCCGGACAAAGATACGCGCATCCCGAACAGTTCATCAGCCCTTCCGCTCAAAACGTTCGAGCAACATCGGCGGCGCGGGGGAGATGATGCCGGTTCGGAATAGGTCAATCGATACGCCGCCGGAATAAAATGTTCGTGTTACATCGCGATAATATTTTCTTCGGCGGAATAGTTGCAATGGCATTCGTGGTGCCGTATGTTTGCAACCCTATCAACGACACGGAAACACGCGCGGCGCGTACCGGATCGGTGAGACAAGCGGGAATAGCTCAGTTGGTAGAGCACCACCTTGCCAAGGTGGACGTCGCGAGTTCGAGTCTCGTTTCCCGCTCAGTGAGGAGAACAACTCCCATAGATCCAGAAGTCCTGTCATCGCCATACGCCGATGACGGGACTTTTCGTTAACAGACTGTTGAACAACGTCATCTGCTGCGTTGTCCTTCACCGTTGGCTCATTGCGGCGTCCGGGAGGACGCCTCACTCGCTCAGGTTCGGCCGCCTTGCATCTTGATCGTTGTTGAACAGTCCGCGTCTCCGAGGTACGTGTAACGACGTCATCCGCCTCGTTGGTGGAAGACCGCTCCAAGCCCCGGAGGGGCGCAATTCCTGGTGCGCGGTGCAGCGCCCGGCGCATTGCCCCATCCTCTCTCTCAGCCAGCCGGCGCGCTGGCGCCGCCGGCATCACCCGATGGGGGCGTCTCTCAGGCACGGTTCTTCCGGAATCGTGGGCGGAGCCGGGGCAATGTGCTCCGTGCCGGCGTTCCAATAAACAATCTCTATCAACATGACCAGTGTCGTATATATCCCCGGCGACGGAATCGGACCGAGCATCGTAGATGCCACCATGCGGATCATCGAGGCATCCGGAGCGAAGATCGACTGGATTGAAGCGGAGGCGGGCCTTGGCGCGTTCGAAAAGCACGGCGAGCCGATGCCGGATGCCACGCTCGAAAAAATCCGCCGCACGCGGCTGGCGCTGAAAGGCCCGCTCACAACCCCGGTCGGCACCGGGTTCCGCAGCGTCAACGTGGCGATGCGCCGGGAGTTCGATCTCTATATCAACCTCCGTCCGACAAAGAGTTTCGAGGGGGTCAGGAGCCGGTTCAAGGATATCGATATCGTCCTCTTCCGGGAGAACACCGAGGGGCTTTACTCAGGTCTTGAACGATACGTGGATGAGGAGAAGACGATCGCGGAGTCGATCGCCGTGGTCACGCGCCCGCATTCCGAACGGATCGTCCGCGCCGCCTATGAATACGCTGTAAAGCATGACCGGAAGAAGGTGACGATCGTCCACAAGGCGAACATCCTGAAGTACACCTCCGGCATGTTCCTGGAAGTGGGACGGGAAGTTGCCAGGAACTATCCGCAGATCGAGAGCGATGACAAGATCGTCGATAACATGGCGATGCAGATGGTGATTAAACCCGAGCAGTTCGATGTGATCGTAACCACCAATCTCTTCGGTGATATTCTTTCCGATCTCGCGAGCGGCCTTGTCGGTGGCCTGGGCCTGGCGCCGGGTGCAAATATTGGTGACGACGTGGCCGTTTTCGAGGCCGTTCATGGCTCCGCTCCCGATATTGCGGGAAAGAACCTGGCGAACCCCGCCGCCATCCTTCTTGCCGGCACAATGCTCCTCCGCCATATCGGCGAAATGGAGCGTGCTGACCGGATCGACAAGGCCCTTGCCGATGTCCTTCGCGATGGAACCAGGGTAACGCGCGATCTCAACCCGGAGTCGGGCGTTGGCACGACCGAGATGCGGGACGCGATCATCGAACTTCTCTGACGTGCTGACAGATTGTTGAACAACGCCATCAGCGGCGTTGGCGGAAGAATTTCCTCAAGCCCCGGAGGGGCGCAATCCCTGGTGTGCGGGGTATCGCCCCGCGCACCAGGGCAATCCTATCAGCTTATGCTCAAGTACATTCTCAACGTCGTCATCTATCTGTCGCTTGCCGTCTGGATTGGGGGGCTGGTGTTCTTCGGAGCGGGGGTTGCCTCGCTGGTGTTCCAGCAGGGGATACTTCCGAATCATACGATGGCTGGCGCTGTCAACAGCGCAATTCTCGGCAGGCTCAAGGATATCGAAATCGTGGCGGGGGTGCTTCTGCTTGGAGGGACCTTCTACACCGCGTTCCGCTACCGGCACTGGCTGAACTGGGCGGTGCTTCTGCTGTCGCTCGGGATGCTGGGGACCGCCGGGTACTACTCCAGCATTCTCTATCCGAAGATGGAGAGCCTGCGCGTGGCGATCGGGGATTTCGACAACATCCCCGCCGAGAAGATGGAGATGAAGGCGGAGTTCGACAGGGGACACATTCTTTATTCGACGCTGGTGAAAGGGGTTCTTGGCGGCGGCGTGCTTGTGCTGATCCTCCATACCGTGGCGTTCGTCAGGTATACGGAGCTGCATGCCTCGCGCTATCGCAGGCTGGAGAACGACTGGCGACAGTTGACGGAGAAGGGGAACCCGGCCGATGCCGCCGGGGAGCCGCGCGTAGCCGCGGCAACTCCACAAAAATCGGTTCCCGAAGCGATTCCGAAGAAACCTGTTGCAGCAACGTAGCCGGCAGTTGTAATTTCGTAGCCGTTTAATTTCGACGAGCGCATCCGGAAAGGTGCAGGAGTGGTTTAACTGGAACGCCTGGAAAGCGTTTGTACGGGTTAAACCGTACCGAGAGTTCGAATCTCTCCCTTTCCGCCCGAAGCGTGACGATTGCTTAAGATCGTCACGCTTCTGTATTTTCCGGCCATGCCGGTTCACGGCCCGGAAGTAATTCAACAGCCTGCTCTGGCACAATCCCGATACGGATATCTTCATGATCTGCCTGTTCGAAGATCACCTTACCGGCAATTTCTATCCCGTCTCCCTGACGCACCATCTCTCCGATCTCCTGGTTGGCGCACGGACGCTCCGCGCGCGCGCCATGCGGGCCACCGGCGATCACGACGTGACCATCCACGGCAGAGCATATATCCGCGAGTACTATGCGGCGGCGCGTGAGAACGTGGAACGGCCCATCGTCCCGACGACGTTTCTCAATGCCCGCGTTCCATTCAACGGCGCGCTCATCGACCATTTCCCCGATCAGCCGGAATGGATAGCCCGTCGCGATGGGGTGACGATTGCCGCGCGTCTGCTGCCGGAAACGATCGCCGCCCTCGACTGGGATGCCGACGCTCTGGACTTTTCAGCGCTCGACGGTATTCCCGTGGTCGATCTGGCCGTGGCCGCCCCCTACGAATATCTCTGGGATCTGATCTACGACAACGGCGCCAGAATCGCCGAGGATTTTCCCCTGGCCTCTTCATCAGGTGGGACCGTCATGAACGGCGCGCACTGCATCGCCGGGGAACGGATCGTGATCGGCGAAGGATCGGTGGTGAAGCCGGGATGCGTGATCGATGCGTCGCACGGGCCGGTGATCATCGGGAGGGATGTGGAGGTGATGCCGAACGCGGTGATCGAGGGGCCCTGCTCGATCGGTGAGGGGAGCCGGATCAAGATCGGCGCGAAGATCTACGAGGGAACGTCGATCGGCCCGCACTGCAAGGTGGGGGGTGAGGTGGAGAACTCCATCATCCTCGGCTACTCCAACAAGCAGCACGACGGCTTTCTGGGGCACAGCTATCTGGGCTGCTGGGTGAATCTGGGGGCCGACACGAACACGTCCGACCTGAAGAACAATTATGGAACGATTCGTGTTGTGCTGGATGGCATGCAGATCGATACCGGAAGGATGTTCCTCGGGTCGCTGATCGGAGACCAGAGCAAGACCGGCATCAACACCATGCTGAACACCGGGACGGTGATCGGCGTGGCGGCGAATATCTTCGGCGGCGGGTTCCCGGAGAAGTCCATTCCATCGTTCGCATGGGGGGGCTTCGGGGAGGCAGAGCGGTTCCGGCTGGAGGACGCCATCGAGCTTTCCCGCCGTGTGGCTGCGCGGCGGGGGATCATGTTCGGCCCGGCCAATGAAACGTTGTTACGATATCTGTATGAGCGCAGCCGGTAAGTTTTGCGATATTACTTTTTCTTCAGGATCACCCGGTCCATAACCTAACGAGCAGAGGCCTCATGCGGTATTCATTACGGAGCTTGTTCGCGTCGGTCGCAATCGTCTCCCTTGCACTTGCTCTCGGCGGCTGCCCCTCGCATAAGCGGATCACGCTTGAAGGATATAATGAAGGGATGCTCGCTGGAAAGCGCATTGCCGTGCTTGTTCCGGCCTCGGGTGATCTAACCCTTGCAGATCCCGCGGCGTACGGCTCCTCCCGCGGCATCGATGTCGGCGAGGCCGCCGCACACCTTGCCACCGAGTTCCCGGTGAACCTGACGCATACGCTCGGTGAGGAGTTCGATTCCAACACGGTCGTCAGCTACAAGGATCAGCCGGTGGCCGGGATCGTCAACCTGAACGCCACGTCCGGTTTCGCCGGCGGCATGCCGAAGTCATGGGACGAGGTGAAGCGCGCCGGGCGCGAAGGGCTGATCGATTATATGATCGTCCTGAACAACGTCACCATGAAGAACAGCACCTCCTCGGCCGCCAGAGGGAAGGAAGGGATGGATGCCGATTACATCCTTATCGATTCGCAGCGTGGAAAGGTGATGACCTCCGGGCATATCTCGCTCTCGCCGGAGGATGTGCAGACGCCGATGTCCACCTACAAGCGGCTGGCAGGCCAGCTCTCGGAGAAGCTCCCCTTCTCGATCTCCGTGGCGGCAAAGAAATAATATCCGGCGGGGGCGGGGCACCATCTCCATCCGCCCGATCCCGGCCCGCCGTCGCGCGCCGATGGGCCTCTCCACGGCGCCCGCCGCCATTGGTAAAGCCTTCACTTTTCGGTAGTTTGAGTCTCTCCATCTCCGCCCGTCCCCGTGGGTGGATTCGTCCGGCAGCACGCTGCCACCGTCGATCCGGTGCATCGATTATCAACTCCTTTTGTCTCTGATATCCTCCGACTGATGGCATCCAAAAAGAATAGAAACTCCCTCTCCAAGAGCCTTGCCGGAACAGCACCGCTGGGGGCGAGCACATCCGCCGCCACCGCCGATCTGGACGCGGCGTTCAATCAGCCCGCTTCGGGAGGCCCCGTCATTCCATCGAACGGCGCGAACGGCTCGGCAAACGGCAGCGCGGAGAAGTCATCGCACACGGCTCTCGGCCTGACGGTCGATGATCTCCGCGATTCGCTCCGGACGATGATGCTGGCCCGGCGGACCGATGAGAAGCATATGATCATGCTGAGGCAGAACAAGAGCTTCTTCCATATCGGCGTGTCGGGGCATGAGGCCATTCAGGTCGGCATCGCCCGCTCGCTTCAGGTCGGCCGCGACTGGGCGTGGACCTACTACCGCGATCTGGCGATGGCATACATGTTCGGCCATACGCCGAACGACCATTTCCTGGGCGCCTTCGGCAAGGCCGATGATCCCGCGAGCGGCGGCCGCCAGATGCCGTGCCATCATGGCAACCGACGGCTCAATCTTCCCACGCAGTCCTCGCCGACCGGAACGCAGTTCCTGAACGCGGTCGGCTGCGCGATGGCCTCCCGGATGAACGGCACCGATGAGGTGACATACGTGGCCTCGGGCGAGGGAACGACAAGCCAGGGAGAATTTTACGAGGCGGTCAACTGGGCCTCGCGCGAGAAGCTCCCGGTGATCTTCTGCATCCAGGACAACGGCTACGCCATCTCCGTTCCGGCATCGCAGCAGACGGCCGGCGGCAGGGTGGGGGAGCTGTTCCAGAACCACCCGAACCTCGAAGTGATCTTCGCCGATGGCACCGATCTGCTCGCCAGCTACGAGGCCGGGCGCCGCGCCGTCGAGCGTGCCCGCCGTGGCGATGGCCCCACGCTGATCCATGCCAGCGTCATCCGCATCCTTGCCCACTCCAGCTCCGACGACCAGAAGAAATATCGTCCCGCCGATGAGCTGGAGTCCGATCTCCAGCGCGACCCGATCGTCAGGCTGAGCGATTATCTCACCTCCCACGGGCTGATGACCGCGGAGGAGATCGGGGCGCTTCGCGATGCTGTTGTGCGGGAGATCGACGTGGCCGCCGACTGGGCGCTTGCCGAGGCCGATCCCGATCCTGCAACCAGCATCGATTTCAATCTTTCCCCCAACGGCTGGGGCGATCTGACGTTCGAGGCAACGCCGGTGGAAGGGGAGAAGGTTGTGCTGATCGACGCGATCAACCACGCGCTTCACGAGGAGATGGCCCACAATCCGAAGATGCTGATCTTCGGTGAGGATATCGCCGATAACAAGGGGGGCGTCTTCGGCGCCACACGCGGGCTGACCAATGCGTTCGGCGCCGAGAGGGTGTTCAACTCTCCGCTGGCGGAGGCATCGATCGTCGGCGTGGCGCTTGGGCTTGCAACGCGCGGCTACAAGCCATGTGTGGAGATTCAGTTCGGTGACTACATCTGGCCGGCCTTCATGCAGTTGCGGAACGAGGTCGCCACGCTCCGGTATCGTTCCAACAACGGGTTCTCCTGCCCGATGGTCGTGCGCGTGGCGGTTGGCGGCTATATCCACGGCGGGCTCTATCACTCGCAGAACATCGAGGGATTCTTCTCGCATGTTCCCGGCCTTCTGGTCGCCTATCCCTCCAACGCCGCCGACGCGAAGGGGCTTCTGAAAACCGCCTGCCGTCTGGATGATCCCGTGATCTTCTGCGAGCACAAGGGGCTTTTCAGAATGCCGTTCTCCTCCGGTCCCGAGCCCGATGGGGACTACCTTGTCGAGTTCGGCAAGGGGAAGATCGTTCGCGAGGGGAAGGATCTGACGGTCGTCACCTGGGGGGCGATGGTGAAGGAGGCGTTCAACGCCGCCAGGAAGATCGAGTCGGAGACCGGAAAGACGACCGAGGTGATCGACCTGAGGACGATCATTCCGTGGGACCGGGAGATGGTGCTGAACTCCATCCGCAAGACCGGCCGCGTGGCCGTGGTCTATGAGGATATGCTGACGATGGGATTTGGAGCGGAGATCGCCGCGGTGATCGCGAAAGACGCATTCTCCCTGCTGGATGCTCCGGTGGAGCGCGTCGCCGCGAAGGATTCCCATATCCCGTATCACCCGGTCCTTGAGAACGACGTTCTTCCGAGCGAGCGGACGGTGTACGAGGGGATGCGTCGCGCGCTCGACTTCTGATTTGATTGATTGTGACCGTATGAACAGGGGCGCCGTCGCTGCCGCGGCGGCGCCACGATCATGTTGATGTTTTCGATGCTATTGAGGTCCGGCTATGAAACTATCGATATGGTGTTGCGCCGTTTTCTGTCTGCTCGCGATTGCTCCGATGCTCGATGCCCAGGAAGCCCGCATCAATATGGGGCCGGGGATCAACTCCGCGTACAGCGAGCTTCAGCCGGTGATAACATCGGACAACCAGATTCTTTTCTTCACGCGGAAGGGGCATCCCGATAACGTCGGCTATCCGACCAGGCCGGACGATGAGGATATCTGGTACGCGACGCGGAAGGCCGACGGCACATGGACCGATGCGGTACATCTGGCCGGCCCTCTCAACACCGCCGGATATGACGGCGTCCGCGCCGTGAACAACGCGACCACGCATCTCTATCTGCAGAATCAGTACCGCGCCGATGGAACGCGCGGCAAGGGGTTCAGCGTCAGCGAGCGCGGGGCCGATGGAAGCTGGGGATATCCCACGCCGCTGGAGATCGAGAACTATTATAACGATACCACGGTGGCGACGCTCGCCGTGTCGCAGGATGAGAAGGTGCTGATCCTCTCGGTGAAGCGGAGGGATTCCAAGGGAGGGCACGATCTCTATGTCTCCTTCAAGACCGGCGATTACTCCTTTTCCGAGCCGAAGCTGATCGATGAGTTGAGCACCACGGGTGATGAGATAGCCCCGTTCATCGGCTTCGACAACGGCACGCTCTACTTCCCCTCCACCGGGTTCGGCGCCGACAGCGGGACGCACGATATCTTCGTCACCCGGCGCACCGACAGCACATGGCTCCACTGGACGAAGCCGGAAAAGCTCCCATCGCCGATCAACACGCCATCGGCCGATTTCTATTTCGATCTCTCCGCCAGCAGCGACACCGCCTACGTTGCAAGCTGGCACGAGACCACCTCCCGCGGCTACGGGAAGAGCGATATCTGGAAGATCGCGATGCCGCAACGCTACCGGCCGGGGACGTTTATTCCGGGAGGGGAGGGGCCGGATCTGGCGCATGGGAATACGCCGATGCCGAACGGCGACGGGCCGCCGACCGGGGCGCTCCTCCGCCTGGAGAATCTCTTTTTCGATACCGACAAATCGACGGTCCGTCGCGATTCGAAGGAGCCGTTGGAAAAGCTCTTGAATATGATGAAGGCCTATCCGAATATGCGGGTCGAAATCCAGGGGCATACCGATAGCGATGGTTCCGACGATCATAACATCTCGCTCTCCGGCGAGCGCGCCATGACGGTGAAGAAGTATCTGATGGATAACGGGATTGCCGGGGGGCGCATCGAGGCGAAGGGATATGGCAAGGCGCAGCCGATTGCTCCAAACACGACATCGGCCGGCAAGCAGCTCAACCGGCGGGTGATGGTGCAGGTGCTTGGCTACGACTACAAGAGCTAGACGCGCCATGTTCCCCCTGAGACTCTATTCATCTTCGAGCGCCGGGTCCGCCACCCGGTTCCGCCGAAACAAACCGAGAATATGGATTTGAACGAAGATCGGAGCAACCCTCGATGGAATGGAATTGCCGCCATGCGGCTTGTCACGTTCATCGGCCTTCTGCTGCAGCTTGCTCTTCTCTTCCGCTCCGATGAGCTATTTCTCTCCCGCCCCTTCCAGGAGGATTCCTTCTATGTGATGAGCGTTGCCCGCTCACTGGCGCGGGGGACGGGGCTCTCCGTGGATGGCGTTCACCCCACCAACGGCGTTCAGCCGCTTATCTGTTTCCTCGACGCCCCACTGTTCGCGCTTTCCAATGGGAATGATTTCCTCGCGCTCCGGCTGGCGCTTTTTCTTCAGATCATCATCATGGGCTGCGCTGTCTTCGCGATTGCGCGGTTCGTGACCACGCTGTTGAACGATGAGCATGAGCGGCGGAGGGTGTTCTGGCTGGTGGCGATGATCCTTGCGTGGAGCTACACGATCGTCAACGGGCTGCTGAACGGCCTTGAAACGGGGCTTGCCGTTACCATCACATTTGTGACGCTGGCCTACTACAACTCCGGCGTTGCCGACCCGCTTGGCCCGGGGACCCCGCCGTTTCGAAACTATCTCATCCTGGGGGCGCTGCTCGGCATCGCCGTGCTGACCCGGATCGATATCGCCATTCTGGTCCCGATGATCCTTCTGGTTCATCTTATCCAGGCACATCTCCGCTTCCGATCTCTCCCGATGAACGAGCGGCTCCGCGCCGCCCGGAGGGTGTTCACCGGCTGCGTTGTCGTCGGCGCGATGAGCCTTGCGATAAGCTCCCCCTGGTGGGTCTACAACGTGACGCGGTTCGGCAGCCTTGTGCCGATCAGCGGCCAGTCGCAACGGATGCTCCTTCCGAACTGGAGGACCAACCTCTCCGCCACCGCCCTTGCCCTCTCGGACGCCGTCGCGGTCAGCTACAACACCCCGCGGACGCTTGCCGAACGATTTCCGGCGATCGGGACGATCCTTCTTCTGGTTGTGCTGGCCGGCGGGCTGGCGGTCACCGGAGGGTTTCCAACGCTTCGTCGCGCCATCGCGGCATGGCGAAGGACCTGGAATCTGAGCGGAGCGATTCCGCTGCTGGCATTTGGCGGGTGCCTGCTGATCTACTACAACTTCTTCTTCGGCGCTCCCCACTTCATCGTCCGCTACCTTGTTCCCGTCCGGCTTGCCATCGCGCTTGCCATGGTGAGCCTGCTCTACCTGGTATGGAGGCTTGCCGAGAGGCCGGCCATTCGTCGTTTCCTGATGATTCTGATGATCGCCTGCATGGGAGCCGCCTGTTACGGCTTTACCTGGAACATCAACGGCCAGTCCGGGAATACCTTCGCCGTCCCCGCGCTCTTTATCAGGGATTCGCTGCCGCCGACCAGCTCGATCGGGATGTTCCAGTCCGGCACGACCGAATTCGTGAACCGGAACGTGATCAACCTGGATGGGAAGGTGAACGGCGCGGCGCTCAACGCGCTTCTGCATGGGACCATCTCCAGGTACATCGATTCGCTCCGCCTCGACTATATCATCGACTGGGATTTCTACACCGACCAAGCGTTTGCCGATTCCGTGACGCGCAGCCACTACCATCCCGTCGATACGCTGGCGGAGGCATTTGTGATCTGGAAGCGGAAGGAGGAGTAGGCGCAACGTCTGGCGGCGCGCTCCGTATGACGCGGCGGACAAATCGGATGGGAGCTTCCCGTGGTATATTCAGGTGCCGGAGGCTCCGGTCGGCGAATCACGCAATCCGATGATCAACAGCTTCGATGCGGAGGCCTGCATGCGTATACTCAACATCATATCGGTTCACCTGTTGTCGCTTATCGGGCTGCTCCTTCTTCCCGCGACGGGATGGGGGCAGAGCGGGGGCGTCTACGTTGTGGAAATCTCGGGCGAGGTCGACCTGGGGATGGCGCACTATGCGCGGCGCGTCTTCGCGGATGCCGCCGAGCATCATGCCGCGGCCATCGTGCTGCATATCAACACATTCGGCGGCCGTATCGATGTGGCGACGGAGATACGGGACGCGGCGCTGGGCTCACCGGTGCCGGTGATTGCCTACGTGGACCGGCGGGCGATCTCCGCGGGCGCCATGATCGCGCTCTCCGCCGGGAAGATCGCGATGGCGCCGGGGGGGAGCATCGGCGCGGCCACGCCGGTCTACAGCAACGGGGAACGGGCCTCGGAGAAGGTGGTGAGCTATATGCGCGGGGAGATGCGCTCCACCGCCGAACGGAACGGGCGGAACCCGCAGCTTGCCGAGGCGATGGTGGATGAGCATCTCTCGATCGACGATTCAACATTGAAAAAGACGGGCGAGCTGTTGACGATGACCACCGATGAGGCGGCCCGCGTCGGCTACTGCGACCTTGTCGCTCCAACGATGAGGGAGGCGCTGACGAAGCTCGGCTACGGATCGGCGCCGGTGATCCAGACGGGCTCGGCATGGGGGGAGACCCTGGTCAATGTGCTGACGCACCCGGCGATCAACGCGCTGCTGATCATGCTGGGGCTTGGGGGAATCTTCTTTACGATCAAGACCGGGCACCCCAGCGTGGTCACGGGAATCGGGCTCTTCGCGATCGCGCTCTTCTTCGGCGCGCAGTACGCCGCCGATCTTGCGACCTATGTGGAAGTGCTGATCTTCGTGGCCGGCGTGCTTCTGCTGATGCTGGAGATCTTCGTGATCCCCGGGTTTGGCGTTGTCGGCATCCTCGGCATCCTGCTGATCTTCGGGGGGCTCTTTCTGGCGCTTGTCGGCGGGTTCAACGGCATCTCCTATCAATCGCTCGCGGTTCCGTTGTATACGATGATCGCATCGCTTCTCGGGCTCTTCATTCTGATCGCGCTGATGATCAAGTATCTTCCCGCCTCCCGGACATTCAGCCGGTTCGTGCTGGCATCGCCGGCAACCGCGTCCGATGCCATTCTCGCCGGCGTCGATTTTCAACGGTTGATGGGGCATACGGGCGCCGCGCTTACCACGCTCCGTCCGTCCGGCGTGGCGCAGCTCGATGGCGACCGGTTCGATGTGGTCAGCGACGGGAGCTTTATTCAGGCGGGGGAGAGCGTGCGGGTGGTGAAGGTGACCGGAAGGAAGATCGTGGTCAGACGAGCCGATGATACGGCGTGATCATCATGGCGTCCTGTGACCGGCAACCGCGTGCCCCTGTTTGGCACTGACTTTGTATAATTCAGATGATTTCATTGTAAATGCGTGATCGGTTCCACATCATCCTGACGATCTGCGCGTTGTGCGTGGTATCGTCGCTGGCGGTCGCGCGCGAAATCACTCAGGTCGATGACGACAAGCCGCGCGTGCGCCCGTTCATCCTGGACAGCATCGCAATCTCACGGGCCGATGTCTTTGACAGCACCACGATCCCGATCATCGGCGGGCTGCTGGATCATCTTCACGCGCTTACGAAGGAGAAGGTGATCCGCCAGGAGATTTTCCGGGAGATCGGCGATACTGTCACGCAGTCCGATCTGGACGAAATCGAGCAGAACCTCCGCGGCCTGACAATCTTCGCCGATATCAGAATCGACGTGCGTACCACCGCGGAGGAGGAGGTGAAGGAGATGCCCCACGCCACGCTCTACGTCTGGACGCAGGATAGCTGGTCGCTCAGAACCGCTGGAAGCTACAATACCAATGATACAACCATCTCCTACAGCGGATCGCTCAGAGAGGCAAACCTCCTGGGCTACGGTAAAACGCTCGGCCTCTCGGCGGACTATACCAACTTCAACAATCGCGGCTGGCGATATGGGACGTTCTATTTCAATCCGAACATCTTCAGCACCCATATCCAGATCGGCGGCGAGGCGATTCTCTCCGGCCCCGAGCGTTCCGGCTACCTCTTTGCCGCGCATCCCTTTTTCTCCGACCGCACCCCTTACGCGTTCAGCGCGCTGGCTTCCTATGCCTTCGGCCCCGAGCTTTCCTGGTTGCAGCGGTCCAGGACCGAGGTGGTGACGTCGGAAGTGCCGGCGCACAGGACCACGCTGAGCGGCTGGTTCAGCAGCGCGAAGCCGCAGGTCGCGTCGTCCGATGTCTTCCGCTCATCGGTGAGCGTCATGTACAACCGGATGCGTCGCGATGCCGGCGCCGTCTTTCCGCGCGCGTTTGAAAACAGCGTCGGGGTGTTCGGCGGCATCAGCTCGCGGCGCAGGGAATACACCCGCGTGGTGGGGGCGGACATGGACGGCGACGTGCAGGTGCCGATCGGCGCGATGGGGAGCGTGACGGTGGGGAAGATCGCGCCGGTGTCAGGCGGGGGGGATAACGTGGTGTATATCGGGGCGGACGCCCACCAGTCGGTCAGGTGGGATAATTTTATCGGCTCCGCGGCCGTGGAATCCGGGACCGGGCTTTCGGGGAAATCGGCGCAGTTCACAACGTTCCGCTCGTCGCTCAAGGGAACGTATCTGTTCAACCCCGGCGCGCTTGTCACGCGCATCTCGCAATCGACCGTCTGGAACTGGCCCCGCTATCTCGCGCTGCCGATCGACAACCTGAACGGGCTTCGAGGCTATTCGCAGGGGGCCATCTTCGGCGACAACCGGATCGTGATCAACACCGATCTCCGGTTCCCATCGCTTCTCAAGATCTGGATCTTCGATCTGGGGGCGGCCGCATTCTACGACCTTGGATCGGTCTGGCGGCAGTCGGAGCAGATCGGCGGCATTCAGTTCCATTCCAGCGCCGGGCTCGGCATCCGGGTCGGCAACGCGCGGGCCTCGATCGACAAGGGATGGCTCCGTGTCGATATCCCCTATAATTTCGATGAGCGGCGGGTCAGCAGGATTATCATCAGCAGCCAGGAGGCGTTCGACTTCTTCGGCACGCTCGATTATCGTCCGCCCGCCCCATACCTCTACTAGCGCCGGTGTCGGCATCTCCCGGAGGGGCTCCTCGCGGCCGGCGGCGCATCCCATCAAAGGCTTGTGAAGCTCTCCGTGGTTACACGGGTGGCGCTCAGATCACGTATCGACCGGACTGTCTCCGGTCGTGATACCGATAGATCCGTATGGTACTAGTCCCTCGCTCGCTCCGTACAAAGATCCTGCTCGGTTTTGCCGTGGTGGTGCTGCTGGTGACGTTCGTATCGGTCTGGACCGTGACGAACATCTACGACATCAGCCATCGCGCCACATCGCTTATCGGCGGTGAGTTCGGCACGATCGACGCGGGCAGCCAGTTGCGGAACGAGCTGTCCGGCTACAACATGTCGCTGATCCAGTATATGGCCAACCGCGGCGATAGTTCGCGCGCGGCAATGACGCTGCATCAGGAGCAGGTTCATCACTGGATCGAGGAGATGCGGCACTCCGAGGCCGACACCGCCATGCGTGGGCTGCTGGACACGATCGGCGACCGCTTCCGACACCTCAACGTGCTGGTGACGGAGCTGGTGGAGATCGTGGCTTCGGGCAGCGACGCATCCCTCTCCATGCCACGCGCGCTCGACTTCTATTCGAATCGGTACCTGCCGGTCTATCAGACCATCGTGCTGGCATTGCGGGCGCAGAGGGATACCGATTACCGGCACAGCCTGCAGGAGATCCATCTTATAGATTCCAGCGCCCGGTATATCGCTCTTTCCACGATGATCATCGCCGCCGCGATGCTGATCCTCTGCATTGTCGCCAGCCAGAAGGTGCTGCAACTGGTGCTGATGCCGATCCGGCAGCTTACCACAAGCGTGGAGCGGGTTGCCGAGGGGGATTTCCAGCACGATATCACCGAGAGTGAATCGGAGGATGAACTGAACGGCCTTGTGCGCGCGTTCAACCGGATGATCCGCCAGTTGAGCGCCTACGACGCGATGAAGCTGGGGGAGATCGTGGCGGAGAAGCGGAGGTGCGAGACTATCGTCCGCGACCTTACCGATGTGGTTGTCGCCACGGACGAGCGCTTCAGGGTGATCTATTTCAACAGGCGGGCGGAGGATGTCTTCGGGCTGCCGGCGCGGATGGCGATCGGCGGCGATCTGGCCGATCTTGCGCCCGCGCGGCCGCTGATGCTGAAGATGCGGGAGGATATCGTCGCCGGCCGGTTCGACGGGCCGGAGGAGACTGTGACGTCGATGGCGGGGGGGGCCGAGCTTACCTACAACTACGAGGCGCAATCGATCAGGAACGAGACCGGCAATATCCTCGGCTATGTCCTTCACCTGAAGGATGTTACCCGGTTCAGGCAGCTCGACGAGATCAAGACGAAGATGGTCTCCACCGTGTCGCATGAGTTGCGGACGCCCCTTACCTCCATTGGAATGAGCCTGGAGCTGATGCTGGAGGAGGATATGGGGGCCGGGATGGACCCGCTTCAGCTCGAACTGCTCCACAACATGCAGGAGGATGTCAGGCGGCTCCAGAGCTTCTGCAACGACCTCCTGGATCTCTCACGGCTGGAATCGGGGAGGATGCGGTTGAACCTTGCGCCGATTTCCCCGAGAAGCCTCGCGGAAAACGCCGTGCGGAACATCATTCCGCTGGCGCGGCGGCAGGAGATCCAGATCGACACGACCGGCATTCCGCTCACCCTCGCCGATGTTCTCTGCGACAGCGATCGAGTCTCCCAGGTCTTCACCAACCTTTTCAGCAACGCCATCCGTTATACCCCACTGCGGGGGACGATTGCCGTCATCGCGTCGGCGGGGAATGGGGGGATCGAGTTCAGAGTCCGTGATAATGGTCCCGGAATTGCTCCCGGTGATGCGCGGCACATCTTCGAAAAATTCTACCAGGTCCGGGACGATCAGAGGGCTGGAGGCTCGGGACTTGGCCTGGCAATTGTTAAGGAAATTATTGATGCGCACGGTGGAACAGTCTGGGTAGAGAGCGCCGCCGGTCAGGGAAGCTCATTCGCATTTACTCTTCCCATTTCTCCGGTTGGCCTGGAAGGGCCGGGGGAGGTGCCTGAAGACCGGAAGATTGGTGAATCATCCTGATCGCCGCGCATTGTTGAATGTATACCACTGGAGGCATGTACATCTGGATACTATTGCAATTGCTGGCTGGTATCGATCCATAATTATCCCGGCGGCACCGAATGCATGGGAATGCTTCGATGATTGCCCGGATCGAACGTCGCGTCCGGTATCAAACGTCCGTATGGCCCGCGGGAGAGATACCTGGGGGCATATTCATGCATGCCATCGTGGACAGCGGTCCGTGGCGGAGTAGAGAGGAAGGAGGTGGGGAGATGACACGACGTTTACTTGTTGTCGATGATGAGAAGAATATCAGGTTCACGGTGGTCCACGCGCTGAAAAGCGATAACTACGAGGTGGATGCGGCCCCCAACGGGATCGAGGGGCTGCGGACATATGTTGCGGGCCACTACGATCTTCTGCTTATCGATCTCAGAATGCCAGGAATGACCGGGCTGGAAATGCTCCGGGAGATCAGACATATAAGCCCTGACGCGCCGCCCGCGGTGATCATTACCGCCTATGGCGTCCCGAAGCAACTCTTCGAGGCGGCGGAGCTCGGGGCGATAGATTTTATCAGAAAGCCGTTTTCGATCCAGATGATACGGGGGCTGATCCGCGATATATTCGACCGTATCGACCTGGACCCATCGGCTTCAGCCGATGGGAGCCTCACGGCGGGCCGGTGCCTCCAGCTTGGCAAGCGTGCTCTGATGGCCCGCGACTGCGCGCAGGCGCTGACGTGGCTGCGTCGCGCCATCCAGCTTGATCCGGCGCTGGTCGATGCCCATCTCTATCTCGGCATCTGCACATTGCTCACGAATGACACCGCGGCATCGATCGAGCACTTCCGCAGGGCGCTCGTTATCGATGCCACCAATAAGACTGCCGCCGAGTATCTGGCATGGCTGGCAGAACAACCAGTATCATAATCCGGCCCTCACCGGAGGATATACAATCGTGTACTCTGCAACACAATCAACCCCATAAAGGCTATCCGATGGCTGAAGCATCCAATGCGGCGGCAACGTCGGCGCCCCCACCGCTCACCACGTTCATGCGGCATCTGGCGCACGAGCTGGGAAACCCGGTAGCGAGCATCCGTATGTCGGCTGAAATGCTTTTGGGAGATTATCCTTCCGAAATGCACCCCGAACTATTTCAAATTATAATGTCCGAGTCGCAAAGACTCGAATCGCTCATTGAAAACGCCGTATATTTCGTCTCCGTCGGCGCGCCCAGGCCGGTTTCGCTGGAGATCTCGCAGATCGTGGATACGGTCATGCGTCAGGCGGAGCTCGCCGAACCGCTGGATATACGCCTTGATCTGAAACAGACGGTCATCTATGGCGATATCGCTCAGATTTCGCGGTTGTTCAAGGAGATTCTCTCGAACGCCGCTGAATCCGGCGCCTCTTCAGTCCTTGTTTCCGCCGTGGTGGAAGGGGATGATCTGATCCTCTCGGTGCGGGACAACGGTGGCGGAATCCCTGCCGAAAAGCTCCCGAACATCTTCAGCCCGTTTTTTACAACCCGTGAAGGGAAACTTGGCCTGGGACTTTCCATTGCAAAACGTATTGTAGAATTGCATGACGGTACGCTCGAGGTCGCTCCAGCCGACCCTGCCGGTACGGCGGCGACCATGAGGTTTCCACAAAGCTCCAGATAAACATAATGGCTCGCATTCTAGTTGTCGATGATCAGGTCAGCGTTCGCAAGACCTACTCAATGATTCTCAGTGCCAACGGTCACGAGGTTTCGGTTGCCCGGAACGGAGAGGAGGGGCTGAAACTCCTTGCCGATGAAGACCTGGATCTGGTGATCAGTGATATGCGTATGGAGCCGGTGGACGGCATGACGCTGCTTCAGCAGGGGAAGGAACTGCGCCCCGACGTGGAGTTTCTGCTGGTGACCGGCTTCAGCTCTGTGGAGGACGGCGTCGCGGCGATGCGCGCGGGCGCATACGATTACATCACCAAGCAGACCAACACCGAGGAGCTTCTGGAGCTGGTGACGAAGGCGGTGGAGAAGCGCACCCTGAACAGCAGGGTGAAGATGCTCGAATCGCGGATCAATGGGCCGGAGGCGTTCGGGCGGATCATCGGCAACTCGCCGGCGCTTCGGAGCGTGCTTACGATGGTCGAGAAGGTTGCCCCCACCGATACCACGGTGCTGCTGCTGGGTGAATCGGGCACGGGCAAGGAGTTGATCGCCGAGGCGCTCCATCAGCTCAGCAACAGGCGGAGCAGGAGTTTCGTGCCGGTCAACTGCGGCGCCATTCCGCCGAACCTTGAGGAGTCCACGCTGTTCGGCCATGTGAAGGGATCGTTTACCGGCGCCATCGCCAACAAGGACGGCCTGTTCAAGGAGGCCGATGGCGGAACGATTTTCCTGGATGAGCTTGGGGAGATGCAGCTTGAAACCCAGGCCAAGCTCCTTCGCGTGCTTCAGCAGATGGTGGTCTATCGCGTCGGCGATACCAAGCCGACCAAGGTCGATGTCAGGATCATCGCCGCCACCAACCGCGATCTGCGGAAGATGGTGGATGAGGGGAAGTTCCGGCAGGATCTCTACTATCGTCTCAACGTGATCTCCGTTCATCTCCCGCCGCTGCGGGAGCGTGGCGAGGACGTGCTGGCGCTGACCAACTACTTCGGCATGAAGTACTCGGAGCGGATGAACAAGACGTTTCAGGGCTGCTCCCCCGGGCTGCTCGAAGCGCTCCGGAAGTACGGCTGGCCGGGAAACATCCGCGAGCTTCAGAACATCATCGAGCGCCTTGTGATCCTCTCCGACGGGCCGATGCTTGATGAAACGCATCTCCCGAAGGAAGTCCTTCAGTCCCCAAGCGGCAACGACGGGGTGATCGGCGCGCAGGACAAGACGCTGGCGGAGGTGGAGCGGCAGTATATCCTCGGGATGCTGGAGCGCTACGAGGGGCAGAAGACGATCGCCGCCGAAAAGCTCGGCATCAGCACCACCACGCTCTGGAGGAAGCTGAAGGAATACGGCGTCAACTGACCTTCCAGATGAGGATCTCCGCGTTGCCGGAGATCAGGGATATCGACCGGGGCGAGCCATTGTGTTCGCCCTTCGTCATATATTGAAGGTCGAACCGAAACGGCATCGATCAACATTCAAATACAAGCAGGACGGAGCCATGTACGAGCACGTAGAGTCGAAACTGGAAGAGCAGATCGGGAAGGTCGATTATCTGCGGAGGTGTCTTTGACCTCGACCGCAAAGAACGGGAGGTAGCGGAGATGGAGTCGCTGTCGCTGTCGCCGACATTCTGGGATGACAACATCGGCGCGCAGAAGGTGATGCGGGAGATCAATATCCGCAAGGAATGGATGGAGGAATGGGGCGCGGCACGCAAGCAGGCCGATGATGTGACAGCGCTGATCGAGCTTGGCCGCGAGGCCGGCGATGACTCGATGGGGGAGGAACTGGATGCGGAGGTGGCCGCGCTTGCCGCGAAGGTGGAGGCGCTGGAGTTCAGAAACACCCTTTCCGATCCCGATGATATCCGCGATACGATCCTCAAGGTGCAGGCCGGCGCCGGAGGGACGGAGGCGCAGGACTGGGCGCAGATGCTCCTCAGAATGTATATGCGCTGGGCGGAGAGGAAGGGCTATCGGGTTGCGCTGCTGGACGAGCAGGAGGGGGATGGCGCGGGCCTTAAATCGGCGTCGATCGAGATCACCGGGCCGTATGCGTTCGGCAATCTGAAGTCGGAGAACGGGGTCCATCGCCTGGTCCGCATCTCGCCGTTCGATTCCAATGCCCGCCGCCATACGTCGTTCGCGTCGATCTTTGTCTATCCCGTGGTCGAGGACGACGTGGAGGTGGAGATCAACCCGGCCGACGTGACGCTGGAGACCTTCCGTTCCGGCGGCAAGGGGGGGCAGAATGTGAACAAGGTGGAGACCGCCGTGCGGCTCCGCTACGAATACACCAGCCCGCGCGGCGACAAGCATATGCTGATCGTAAGCTGCCAGGAGGAGCGCTCCCAGTTGATGAACCGCGAGCGGGCGATGAAGATGCTGAAGTCCGAGGTGTACGAGGTGCTCCGGCGCGAGGAGGAGGAGCGGAAGGCCGCCATCGAGGGCTCGAAGAAGAAGATCGAATGGGGAAGCCAGGTCCGCAACTACGTCTTCCAGCCATATACGCTGGTGAAGGATACCCGGACCGGCGCTGAAACCGGCGACGTGCAGGCGGTGATGGATGGCGATATCGACCAGTTCATCAAGGCGTACCTGATGGAGTTCTCGGCACCGGCCGAAGAGTAAGCCCGGCTGCCGGCGATGTTGATGCCTGCGCGGGGAGAGCCGCTTCGTTCTCCCCGTGCCGCATATGCTGCCGCGCGCGATTCACATCGCCATCGATCCATCCATTCACACCAGACTGAGGTTTTCCATGCCGGTCACAAACTATGGAGTGCTGAAAGGGCGCGTCACCGATTGCGTGGCGGAGTTCGGGGCGAACAGCCCGCATTACAACATCAGGATCGCCGCGGGCGGGAAGGATTATCGCATCGCCGTCAATGTGAAATCGACCGAGCAGTCGAATTCGGAGCTGCTCTACTATATCGATGATAATTTCAGGCACGCCGTCACCGGCAGGCTGTCCGGGCTCGCGGAGGGATATACGGCGTTGCAGTCGCGGGCCGGAACGCCGGCGCTGGACTATATCAGGAGCAACCTCTTCGACCGGACCAGGATGCGGAAGCTCCCGTTCGATCTCCCCGGCCCGGACAATGATCTCAACGAGAAGATCGATTTTCATGTGCGGCGCGCCAAAAACAACCCGAACGTGATCGTCCATGCGTTCGGCGCGAAGTTCGGCCCGGAGCCGGGAAAGGATGAAGTGTTTCACTTCTCGCCGAAGGCCGGCATCCACGACATCCATATGAACCAGGGAAATCCTCCCCCGCACGATGGTGATAACGGCGTCTTTCAGGATGGCGCGCTCCTCCTGAACTACAGAAACGAGAACCGGTGGGTGGCGATATACCTGGCGTTCCAGTCGCAGATCTGGCATACCGACGACCGCACCGGACAGCCGGAGCAGAACGCTCCATCCCCCGGACCGATTCCCACGCCCTCCGATCCCGACTTCAAGGTGCGCCTCGTTGCCGCCCTGATCAACCCCGCGGGGAGCGACGCCGGGAAGGAGACCGTCACGCTGATCAACACCACGCCGAAGTCGATCGACCTGACCGGCTGGAGCATCGTCAACGGCGACAACGCCTCCCAGGTGCTGGCCGGGAGCATCGCGCCGGGGGAGTCGCTGAGGATTGTTCTGCCGTCCGCCGTCACGCTCGCCAACAGCGGCGGGACCATCACGCTCCTTGACGCGCGCGGGCTGAAGGTGGATGGCGTTGCCTATACCGGCGCGCAGGCGCAGGCCGAAGGGGCGACGGTGCTGTTCGGGCGATAAGCAGCGGCGGCGGATCGCTTACCCCGCAGGGCTTATCTGCTCATCAGCCATGTCGCCAGCCTCCCCATCTTTCTGATGCGGCAGTTGTGAAACGCCGTGATCAGCCATCGGCCATCCTGCTTGACGAGGACCGTGGTGTTGATCGATCTGCGGCTTTCGGGGACCTTCTTCTGCCACCGGAGCAGCAGCGCTCCCACCGTGTGGACGATCGCCGTGGTATCGTTCAGAAACCGGAGTTGCGTCATCGATCCCTCCAGCCGCGCCCCTCTGAACATGAAGCTGTTGAACATGCCCCTGTGTACCTCGACCGTTTCGGCGCGTCCTTTCAGGTGCATGCCGTTGAACGTCACGTAATCGCAATCCTCGGTGAATATCGAGCTGAACGCATCGGCATCCCCCTGATGCCACGCGTCATTCATCCGCGTGAAGAGTTCCCGTATGGCCGCGGCATCCCGTTCCCGATCCTTCGTCTGTATCATATTCGAAGTTCTTTTGATTGATATATATCGCTTATGATGTAATATACATCGTAAGCGATATATATGATATAAAGTTGCATCGGTTCAGTAGCGATAGGTAATTTGTGGAACAACATGATGGAAGGGCTGAAATGAACAGGATCGTGCAGTTGGTAAATGAGTGGGACAGCTTCGAGAGCGAACATCCCGATGCGGAGATCGAGGATTTCTGCCGCTACTTCCTGGCGCGAGCGGAGCAGGCATCCATGAGCGTCCCCGCGCCGACCGCAACGCCGGCGGGAATACCGGACTCCGGCCTGCTGCTGAAGTTGATGGGGCGCATCGCCGGCGCGTTCGGCGTGTATCACCGCGCCGCGATGGCGAAGACGAAACTCCCGTTTCCCGATGCCTTTTTCTACCTCAACTTCCTGAAGCAACTGGGGGAAATCCGAAAGACCGAGTTGATCAACTCCATGGTGGCCGAATACACGACCGGCATGGAGGCGATCAACCGATTGATCCGCGATGGGCTGATTGCCGAGCGACCCGACGAAAACGACGGACGGGCAAAGCTGGTCTCCCTCTCGAAAAGGGGGGAGCGCGTGCTTGCCGGCTGTTATGAATATGTGGGGAAGGCCGGGGAGATGATCTTCAAGGGGGTCCGGCCCGATACGCTGAAGCTCTGCATCGCGCTCCTCTCCGGCGTGGAGGCAAAGCACTCGCGGCTGGCGGTGGAGTTGAAGAACAGGGAGTTCGATGAGATGTACGGCGCGGTGATGAACGGGGAAGCGTGAGCGATATCCGGTCGGGTTATCCCCGCTTCTGAAAGAGCCGGTTGATCGACCGTTTCAGCACGGCCAGCAGCAGCTTGATCAGGGAGTTGCCGCGCGATGACTGGATCTGCAACATCATATGCAGGTCGTGGACATCGGAGCGGGAAAGGTTCTTCGCTGCCGAATCGATCTGATCGGTCGTCTCCATCACATCCTTCAGCAGCTCGTTCAGCCGGTTCGCCATTTCCTGAAGCTGCGCCATCTGCTCCTGATCGCCGCCCGATTTCAGGAGCATCTGCACGTGCTCGTAGAGGAGCGCCGCCTCCCGGAGCGAGTCGGCATCGATCCCCTCCGCGAAATCCATCTCCACCTCCGCCAGCAATTCGTGTATCTCCTCGATCTCGCTCTGCCGCAGCGCGAAGATCGCGTCGGCGGAGATATCGTCGATGTTCACGAAGACGCGGGAGATCGTCTCGATCTCGCGACCGTAGGTCTTCTTCAGGTTTCCCACGATATGGGATCGAAGCTGTTCGGCGCGTCCCTCGATCGATGCGACGTGGGAGCGGAGGCTTCGCTTTTCGGACTCGATGGTGGCCTGCTCCAGGTTGATTCTGGTGCGCCGAAGCTCCTCTTCCAGCTTCCCCAGGTTCCGGCTGTCGGCGCTTTCCCCGCGTGCGGCAAGATCGCGGAGGAACTTCTCATCGCCGTAGATCTCCGCGTTGCCGATCTTGATGGTGTTGATCCTGATGGTATCGCCAAGCGCCATGCGGATCTTCTCCCGGTCCAGATGACACGCGCCATCGGTCACCACAAGGATCTCCGCGCCGGACAATGCTGATTGCGCGCGGATATCATCGGTGGCCTGAAGGATTGCCCGCTCCATCACCGTCCCGTTTCCCAGCCTGTTCAGCCGCATCGCATACTGGATAAGCCCCCGGAGCGATCCATGATCGGTGGCGATGCGGAGCGGGCCAAGATCGGTATCGAACGTCCGGAGGTAGACATGCCCAAGCTCCCGGAGGTTCCGCTTCAGGAAGACATAGACCACGGCCTTCGCCATCTGAAATCGATGGTGCGAGCTCATGGATGTGGATGTATCCAGCAGCAGATAGACCTTCTGCTTGTAGTTGTTCGGGGAGTATTCGGTGGAGGAGGATTTGAACGGCAGGACCACCGGCGTCCGCGGGATGTTGATCCAGAGCGAGCGCTGGGCCAGGCGCTGGAGAAACAGATCCTCGGGAAGAAGATACTGGTGGGGGAAGATCCGCCTGATATCGGCCACGTTCCGCATCAGCGCCGCCTCGTACTCCTCGCTGTACGTCACGTTCCGGTTCGGTCGCCATTCGCGCGTTTCCGCCTCCTTCCGTTCCTGCTGGTTGGTGGAGACGGACATCACCGGGGAGATTGATCGGAACAGTGCGGACTCCGGGTCCTCCAGCACGCGGGCAATCTCGAAGACCGCGGTGAAATCCTCGGGGAGCATATCCTCGATCCCACGGAAGTAGCCGAACTCCTCCATGTGCTCGAAAAACGTGCTGTGCGTCAGAACCTGATGTTTCATACCGTTTGCGTCGTTCATCGAGTGCGGGGCACAATCCGGCGTGGTCAGTGCAGAGGGGTTTCGCCGGAGTTGCGGACGCGGAAGATCTGATGCAGATCGTGCTGGAGCTGGGCGCGGAGATCGCGCACTTCGTCGGTCGCGGGCTGGAAGCGATCCAGATAGTCGGTCATCAGCCGGCGGTTCTGCTCCACCTGGACATCGGCCATGCCGAATGTCTCCTTCGCCCATTCGCGGAGCGTGCGCTTGATCGGGAGATTTTCGATGGAGGTAAGCGGCTGCTGGAGAAGATCCGGGTTCACCTTGAGCTGGTCCAGCAGCGCCTTGAACTCCAGCAGCGTCTTGAGCTGCTCGAACGCCTGGCTGGCGCCGAACTGGTGGCTCAGCGCCGATGTCGCCTTGTTCCAGCTGTTCCGCTCGTCCTCGATGCCGATCGTGGTGAAGAGGACGTAGAGCTTCTCGACATCGGCCTGGGTGACGGAGCTGCGGCCGTGCATGAAGGCGATCGCGCGGAGAAGATCGAACGCCTTTACCTGTTTGCGCGGCGAGATATAATAATCCCTTCCCGGCGTGCCGTAGCTGGTTCCCTGCGCCAGTTGCCGGTTCCGAAGCTCCTCGTAGTAGCGCACCACCACATTGCCGTAGTAGATGATCTCCGGCGGTATCGCTATCTCCATCTGATCGCTCGATCCCGTGCAGATCGCGGTCACCTGTCTGAGCGTTTCAAACTCGATCTGCTTGGGAGGCGTGGCCGGCTGGCCGCCGTGGCGGAGATACTGCTGCGCGATGCGATACTGGAGATACGGATCCTTGTCCGGGTAGACCACCGACTGGTAGGTGAACCGGTCCAGCAGCGCCTCGGTGATCTCGCTGATCCGCAGGTAGTTCGTCGCCGCGATCACCGTGTGGATGGCGGCCCGTTCCCGCTGCGCTCCCAGGATAAGCTCCCGCTCGTTCAGCAGCGCAAGGAGGGCGCGGAGGGTGAAATCGTTAGCGTCGAATATCTCATCGATAAACCCGAACTCGCTCTCCACCAGCGATCCGGCCGTGTTGTGGATGATCCGCCCCTGCTTCAGCTCCTCGATGTTCAACCCGCCGAAATACGTATCAGGCTGCTGCTCCTTGGACGCCTGCACCTTGAAGTAGCGCGCCCCCTTGAACATCCTGAAGATCTGCTCGGTCATCAGCGACTTGCCGACGCCGGTACGGCTCTGGATCAGGGCGTGCTCCCCGGTGAGGAGCGCGCAGAAGATCTGTTCCACCACGTCGGCCCGGTTGATCAGCCGGCCATTGACGAATTCGATGGCGTCCTGAAGATCGAGAATGACCTGCTGGACATTGAGTGGCTTCGGTGCTGATGTCGTCATGAACAGTGATTGGTTGCTTGACACGTATCCGCCATCGGGGATGTATCTTGGAGTTCCCAACCGCGCGGCCCGAAATCCTCGGGAACCGTTGGCCCGGCCCGCGCGCGTGAAGATAGAATCGGTCTTGCGAATGGTCCCTGTTCGCGCCCCGCGATCGGGAACGCAACGGGATCATGGGGGGAATATACAGTGCGGCGGGAAGATGTTCATGAACGGATGCCGATCATCCCGCAACGATCGACAGAAGATGCAAACATACATCGCTTTCGGCCTTACTCTTCAATCGGATATCACTCTGCCCGACCTTTTTCCGGGAGAGGGAGCTGCCGATGTTTCCATTGTTCGCGGTCTGGTCGAGGAGCGTGCGGGGGATGGAGTGGAGGAGAGGGGATATTATCTCCTCCGCCCGGATCTGGCCTGTTATGCATGGCCGGATCTTGGCCGGTTCCGCATGCGGGATGGACGGGAGATCACCGTGCAGCCCGATCCCGGCGTCGATGTGCGGGTGCTGCGGAGCCTGTTGATGGGCCCGTTCATGGCGATGCTCCTGCATCAGCGGGGGATGCTTGTGCTGCACGGGAGCGGCGTTGAAGTGGACGGGCGCGCCATCGGCTTCCTTGGCGATTCCGGCCAGGGGAAGTCCACCACGGCGGCGGCGCTGATCGCGGCGGGGCACAGGCTTATCAGCGATGACCTGCTGCCGGTGGCGATCGACGGCAACCGGCACACCGCGGCGGTTGCTCCGGGGCCGATGTTCCTGAAACTCTGGCCGGAGGCCGCCGGCGCGCTGGGACATGATCCGGCGGCGCTTCCGGGAATACTTTCGGCCAAGGACAAGCGGATGTTGAGGGTGGATGGCGGCGACGGGAGGCGCCTGCTGGGGCTTGACCGCATCTACGTGCTCGGCGGAGAGCGCGCCGTGCCGATCGAGCTGATGGAGCCGCAGGAGACGATCATCGCGCTTACCCGGCATTCCTACTGCGTGCAGAGCATCATGGCGATGGGGGAGATGGCCTCGCACTTCCATCTCTGCGCCGCTCTGAGTCGTGTGGTTCCCATCCGCCGGCTGAACCGCGCGTTTCCGCTGGACCGGCTGGATGAGATGGCCGCCGCCATCATAACCGATCTGCGCGAGCATGATATCCGGTATTGATGGCGCTTGCGCGGGGCATCGCCCCGCGCAGCAGGGATTGCGCCCCTCCGGGGCTTGAGGAACATAAGGGGGGTTCCTCCGGTCCAGACGGCGGACGGGGGCGTCATGGTTCCTGCACGGGGTACTATCTCATGCGGATAGGATGACGGCATAGACGGTGGTTCAACTCCCAGAGCGCCGTGCGATTGCTCTCCCATTTCACCATCGCCAGGGCGCTTTCATAATCGGTCCAGCAATATTCCGTGTGTTCGCCGGAGATCACGAGCAGGTCATCGTCCACCTCCACGCCGAACGCATATTCCGGGATCACGAGAACATCATCACCCCAGAGAAACCCGCTGATCTGCACCACCGGGATCATCGCCATCGAGTCGAGCCTGATGCAGCGGCTTCCGATGCTGATGCCCGCCTCCTCGAACGACTCGCGTCGCGCCGCTTCGAGCGGGGTTTCCTCCTCCTCGCCGCCGCCCGCGATTCCCTGCCAGTAGCCGCCGGTCGCGGCGTTGCGACGGAAGAGCGCGTAGCGAGGCTCGCCGTTCAGGATGCGGTAGGGGAACGCAAGGATCTGGTATGGGGCACGTGGCATGATGTAACGGAACTATGAAAAACGATTCAGCGGTCGGGGCGGGTCGGGGCGG
>JAQBOZ010000028.1 GCA_028287785.1 Chlorobiota bacterium | reverse complement strand
GCTTGGATCGGGGGGACATGTGGATCTCGGGGTCTTCAATGCACAGGGTGATCGCGTTGCCACCCTCGCGGATGGCATGATGACCGGTGGCGATCATCATGTGTCCTGGAATGCCGGCGAGCTGCCGAGTGGCGTCTACTACTGCCGGATCGTTTCCGGCACATGGACCAGCACGCGGATGTTGGTTCTGGCGAAATAGGGGGATTCATACGTTGTGTCGGGGCGATTCTTAGAATCGCCCCGACCGCCGGATCGTTTCCGGCACATGGACCAGCACGCGGATGTTGGTTCTGGCGAAATAGGTCGTGGTTTACGTTGGGGCGTTGGGGCGATTCTTAGAATCGCCCCGACACGACACGACACGACATGACATGACTGCGTGTAACCATATCACGATTCACGGCATTGATAGAGAGAATGCGCTTTCCTGTTCGGTTGGTTCCCCCCCGCATCGTCCATATATTAAATTCTGTGTCGGGACGGATGAGAACGATATCTTTACCGTCCCTCACTTCCTGGACGGCCATCCCCTTCACGCCGTTCCACAACTCGCTCCTATAATTGATAGGTATGAGACTCTCTACTCTACTCCGGCGGTTCCTCCCCCCAAACTGCGTATTGATCATCGGCGTGCTTCTGTTCGGCCATTCGATGGCCGCGCGGGCGCAGTCTCCGGCGCTGGACTCGATGAGTTCAGGGACGAAATACGTGATCGCCTTTCCCGATACCACGATCAACGGCATCGATATCCGGTATCCCAACACGATGACCGAGCTGATCTCCGTGCTCCTGTATTCCTCGGTGGATAACAAGGTCACGCTGGTGGGGAAGCATATCAACAAAACTGTCGATCTGAAGGCCGGGAAGTTCTCATCGGTCATGGTGAACACCAGCCCGACGCTGGCAAACAACGTGGTCTCGACGAATATCGGCGTCCCCGGCGACAACACCATCCTTGTGCAGTCCGTGGCTCCGGTCGTGGTGTACTGCACGATGATGACCAAGTTCGGCGCGGAGGGGTTCACCCCGATCCCGGTCGACAAGTGGGGAAAGGAATATTTCGCCGCGGCGATGCCGGGGGATATCGTGATCGACATGAGCACAGATCAGGCGAAGAAATCGATCCATAAGAATCTGATGGCCTCCGCGGAGGTTCTGATCATAGCGGCGTACGACGGCACCCAGGTGAACATCAGCGCGACCGGGAAGCTGCTGGATGCCCCGCCGGTTTCGGTGATGCTGAACGCCGGGCAGACCTATCAGGTACGCAGCTTTGTCGATACCGTCGTCAAGGATCAGGGGACGATTCAGCCCGATATCGCCGGCACCTATATCTCCGCATCGCGACCGATCGGCGTTATCTCCGGAAACACGCGGACGCAGGCGACGACGGATGCCGCCGCCGTGACCAACAACGCGTTGAAGGGGCTGGCCGTTGAATGGCTGGTTCCCACCGAGCAGTACGGCAAGCGTTTCGTCTACCTTCCCACGTGGGATACCCGGCATATCACCGGCGAAAAAGGGGAGAAGCTGGCGGAAAAGCGCGCGGCCGAGGTGGTGAGGGTCTACGGCGCCAATGCCGCCGGGACCACCGTCTACTATCAGAAGGACGCCAAGACCATCGATTCTGGGGTTGTGCTGATGTCCCGTACCAGGGATTACCGGATCACGACGAACCGCCCGTGCGGTTTCAGGACCACAAACCCGGCGCAGGTGATGATGAATTGCGGCTCGGTTATCAGGTTCAATGGAACGGTCTCCGGAAGGGCCGGCAGCGGCAACTACGATTGCTGGACCTCCTACATGGTGGAGGTGACGCCGCAGGAGCAGTGGACCAGCTTTGCGCCGTACTACGCGCCGCCGGAATACAGCGACATGACGTACTACATCAACGTCGTGGCCGATACCAACGCTCAGGAAGGTCTGTACGATGAGACCGGCGCGCCGTTCATCTTCAACCAGGGGCCGATTCCCGGAACCGGATATATCTGGGCCAGCTATCCCGTTACCCCAGGCGTTACGCACTTCATCGAATCGCGGACCGATTCCCGTTTCGCCGCGTATATCTGCGGGCTCCGCAACGGCTACGAAATCTACACGCCGGATATCCTCACCGGCCGTCCGCCGAAAGTGACCACCCCCTCCACCTATCAGGAAAAGGTCGGCCTGTCGATGGGCTTCCCGCTGGCTCCCGAGCGGAACATCCTTCGTGTGGGGGATACGCTCAAGATCGATACCACGCCGCAGCCGTGCGGTCTGACGATCAAGATTCATGCGACCAATACAAGCCCGCTCGGCCTCCGCTCCGTTACGCTGGATAGCGGCTCCGTCAACGCGCAGGTTATCACCATCAGCCCGGTTGGTGCCGGCGGAGTGGTTGGTTATTCCGATGTGGAGTTGAGCGTGATCCCGTCCGATCCCGCGCAGGACGCGCATGGCACCGTGGTGATCACCGATCGCGCCGGGAAGATCAGCCGCGTCGGTTTCAACTACATGGCGGAGCATCTGGAACCGGGGATCAGCGGCCAGCTCGATTTCGGCGATGTGAACAACAACTCGATGAAGGATACCACGATCGTGGTGATGAACAACTCCGCGAGGCCCGTGGTGATCTCCAACACATTCCTCCTCTATGGCAACAGGGCCATGAGGGTTATCTCCACCGATCCTCCCGGCCCGGCGCAGAGCCCCGCGAAGGCCGTGACGATCCCGCCGGGAGGGATGTTCCATATCACGGTGGAGGCCGCCCCCACGGTGAAGAACCTTCTCTATATCGACACGATCCGCGTCAAGCTCTCCTGCACGGAGCTTCGGATTCCGACGCTTGTCGGCGCCGCGGTCCCGTGCCTTACGGTCGGGGATCTTAACTTCGGAACGCTGGATACCAACGAATGGAAAACTCTGCCGCTTCAGATCTGCAACAAGGGGCGCGGGACCATTTCGTTCGCCAATCCGTCCGGGCCGGGACAGAATGTGATCACCTGGATTTCCGAATCGTTCAGCATCAGCAGCGGCGCGCTGGACAGCCTGAAGGCAACGCAGCTCGGGCCGAACCAGTGCATCACGATCCCGGTCAGCTACGGCTCGCCGGCTCCCGATTCCGCCCTGGTGGTCGCCCGCCTCTGGGCCTCCACCCGCGACTGTCGCGACACATCGATCTGGAGCGGCAGCGTGAAGGTGAAGGATCAGGGGATCAACGAAGTGGAGACATCGGTCGCCGGCTATGCGATCGAGCGGATCGATCCGAACCCGTTCAGCGGCAGCACGTCCATCAACTTCCGGCTCGGTTCGGGCGGCCATACCTCGCTTGAAATCTACAATGCCGTGGGGGTGAAGGTGGCGACGCTGTTCCAGGGAAATCTTGGCGATGGCGAGCATACGATCACCTGGAACGCAGCAACGCAGCCGAGCGGTGTCTACTACTGCCGCATCGCCTCCGGAAGCTGGAACGCGACGCGCCTGCTGATGGTGCGTAGATGATGCGATAATCCTTTCGCACGAAAGGCGCCTTCGCGAGAAGGCGCCTTTTTTTATGTCTCGGGCGACCGATCATTGTGCCGCATCGGGCAATTGCGTCCGATGGCGGGGCCTCCGGTTCCGAAGGTCGCCGTTGCCGAACGGCGGGCTTTTCGTATGATGTACGTTCCCGCATCGGCGGCGGACCGGGATTCCCGGTCGCCGTATCCGCCGATGAGGAACATAACGGCCATCCGTGCTAACAAATCCGATGCTTGCGTGTTGGGCGGTTGTGCGCGCCGACAGGGCGTAGTCCGGCGGGACGCGATAGACGTAGTGGGAACGCCGGATGGCGCGAGCAACAAGCGGAACGGCAGCGTTCCGGGGTAACAGTTATGATTGCCGCGATATTCTCAGCAGGGCATCTCCGCCCATACAATCTCATCACCCCCCTCCTTCTCCTTCTTGCATGTTCGTTGCACGCGCAGCAACCGAGCCTGGATGCCGACGGCGCGGGGCGAACGTATGTGATCTCGTTTCCGGATACCACGCGCAACATCCTCGACTCCCGGTTTCCGAACACGCGCGTCAACGGCGGCTTTACCCTTCTTCTCTATTCCACCGCTCCGGGGAACGATGTGAAGATATTCGCGCGCGGCGCGGCCCCGGCAATTCTTCCTCTCCCCAGCGGAAAATTCGTGACGTATGATCTGAAGCCATCCTCCGTGGTGACAGTCTCCAACGTGGTGCAGCAGGGGGCCGTGCGTCTGGAGGCGAAAGCTCCGATCATCGTCTACTGCTACGCTCATACCAGCCAGGGGCTGGAGGCGTGGACGCCGATCCCGGTCGAGTGCTGGGGAACCCGCTATCACGTCGCGGCGCTTCCGGGAACCACCGTCAACGATATCGGCCTGGCAAGCCCTGTGGTGATTCCATACTACGCAAAGGCGGCTCCGGCGGAGGCCGTGATCATCGCCGCGTACGACAGCACGACGGTGACCATCAACAACCACGGAAGGCGTCTGGAGGGGAACCCGGGCCTGACGGTGATCCTTCAGCGGAATGAGATCTATCAGGTGCAGAGCTTCGTCAGCATCGATGACACGGTGAGCGCGCAGGTTGATCCGGCCGGCATCTCGATCGTGGCGGACAGGCCGGTCGGCGTGATCTCCGGCAACACCAGAACTCCCGCGCGGCAGGTCGATGAAGGGCTTGCGAACAACATCTACAGAAATATGATCGCCGAATGGCTGGCGCCGACCGAGCAGCACGGCACGGAGTTTCTCTACATGCCGACGTGGGATGGTCATCGCTCCGGCATCGGCTCGCCGGCCGAACGGGAGGGGGAGTTTGTGCGGGTGTACGGGACATCGCGCTCCATCATCGTCACCCTTCAGCCGAATGGGGCGCCCCCAGGGGGGGCAGTGCCGCTCGATTCACTCCGGGAGTTCTTTATCCGCGCCTCGGCCGCCACCTATTTCAGAACCGATGCCCCCGCGCAGGTGATGATGCACTCAAGCTCGATCGTTCATGCCGATGCATCGTTCCCATGCAACCACGGCGTCAACTGCCTCAGCTACAGTGGCTGGGCGCCGTATATGGTGGAGCTGACGCCGCGCGAACAGTGGACGGGCTTTGCCCCCTTCTATGCCCCGCATGAGCCGGTCACGATGCTCCATTATATCAATGTGGTGACCGATACCGCCCATGCCGGCGATATCCTGATCGATGGAAAAAATCCCTTCCCCTTCACCCGGCGGGTTGATGGAACGGGCCTTGTCTGGGGATCGCTGGAGCTGACGGCGGGGCAGGGACATTATCTGACTGGAACCAGGGGCGCCACGTTCTCCGGATATGTGTACGGCCTGATGGCGGGAAATGAATACTATCGTCCCGGAACCACGGGAAGGGCGGAGCTGGAGGAATACAACGCGCTTTCCTATGGATATCCTCTCGCTCCGCGACGCAATGTTCTTGCCCGCGCCGACAGCCTCAGAATCGACTCGGTGTCGCTCTGCTCCGATCTTCTTATCCGGGTCCGTTCACTGAATTCCGCCCCGGCCGGCCTGCGATCCATCAGGATGGATGATGATTCATCGTCGAACGCGCGCCTCCTCCAGATCGCTCCCGCCGATCCGATCGACATGGTCGGCCGCTCGCAGGCGCAGACGCGGATCGTCCCGATCGATCCGCTCGCCGATGCCAGCGCGAAGGTGACGATCACCGACCGTACGGGGGCGCGGCATGTCGTCTACTACCGCTATCGCGCCGAGCATCTGGAGCATGCGGTGGACTCGGTGGATTTCCGCGATCTGCCGGCGAAAACATTCGCCGATACCACGATCCTCTTCGTCAACAATCTTCCCGGCGATGCCGGCGTGGCGGCCGCAAACGTCGGGAACAGCTCATCAGGGTTCTCCGTTGCCGGTTCCGAGCCCCCATTGCCGGCGACGCTGAAGCCGGGCGATACGCTGAGAGTGCATCTGCAATTCAACGGGGCCGCGCAGGAGGGAGCCTACGGCGACTCGCTGATTCTGGCGCTCAACTGCATCAGAATCGTGATCCCGATCCGCGCCAGGGTTGTTGCGCCGGTCATCGCCACGGGCGATGTCGATTTCGGTACGGTGCTGGTGGGGAGAGGGACGCGGACCGGGAAGATTGATATCTGCAATACCGGGGGCGCTCCCCTCACATTCGCCAACCCGAAGCCGGGGGGCGATGCAATCCAGTGGGATTCATCAGGGTTCTTCATTCCGCGAAGCTCCATCGACAGCCTCGGGAAATCCCGTCTCCTTCCGGGCGACTGCTTTACGCTCTGGATCTCGTTCACCCCCGTTGCCGCTGGAACCTACCGAACCGTTGCGCGCGTCTGGGCCGGCACGCGGAACATCAAGGATACAAGCGTCTGGAAGATCGATGTGGTCGATTCATCGCGCACGGAAGTGGAGGGCGATATCGCCGGATATGCCCTGGCGGCCATCGAGCCGAACCCATCGAACGGCTCCATCGCCATTCACTACAGCCTGGGCGCCGCCGGGCCATTGCGTATCACGATCCATGACGCCGCCGGCGGACTGGTGAGCATGCTGACCAACGGACGACGCGAAGCCGGTCCCGGAATGGTGACGTGGAACGCCAGGAATCTGCCGGGCGGCCTCTATTTCTGCCGCGCCAGCAGCGGAAACTGGGCCCGTACCACTACCGTCGTCATCAAACGATAGCCGCACGTATACGCCGCCATCCTTCCATGCCGATGCTCCTGTTTCCCGCTCAGGATTTATGAAGAACGGTACGCTCCGATGAGGCTTGAAATCATGGGAGGCGTGACATCCCTGCAACCGGTTCGTCCCGCAATGGGGCTGGAAGGCCGGAGAGCGGATGCTCTCCACGATTCCGAGGATCATAAACAACATGTCAAACCGGGTCACTATCAAAATCGATACGAAAATCCCCCTCCAAGCCGTAGCTCGCTTGCGGGACGTTCGGTGCTTGTCGCCACATCGTAGCCAAGTTCCGCCGCCAGTACCGAGTGCGCTCCGAAGGAATATTCCCCTCGCGCGCCGATCGGGATCGTCAGCACGGAGGTCCTGTTGCCAACCGTGTAATCGAGGCTGAAGCCCCCCTGCGGACCCACGGCAAACTCGCTGCCGACCGAGAAGATGAAGTAGTTCCGCATCGTGAAGCTGTTGGTGTGAAAATTCTGGTGGATGCCGACCCGGACATCGATCTCGTGCCGGTAGGTGAAATCCCACCCCTCGCTTGCGATATAGGAAAGGTGATGCTGAAACCGGAGAAACTCCTCCTTGCTGAATGCAAATGTCCGCGCGTCGTTGGTATAGCTGTCGGTTCGCTCGAAGAGAATCTGGTCGTCGATATACGTCCGGTCGCCGGGCCAGAAGGAGGCGCGGGGGCCCACCATGTAATCGTTGATCGCCGGCTCGTTCGTTCCTGACTGATCCGATTGCGTGTAGCTTCCGGCAATCCCGATCGCAAGCTCCGGATGGAGAAGAACTACCCCGCCGGCACTGACGCTGTAGCCGGTGTTCTGGATTCCAAGCTCGGTGTTCGGCCCGTAGATGACGGAGATGTCGATTGAGGATGACGGGCTCCCCGCCGATTCGCTGAAGAGCGAGCGGTGGTGTCCGTCGTGGGCGCGCGCGCTGGCGAAACGATGATATTCCACGCCGCCGCTGAACCCGTCTCCGCTGATGCCGGAACTCCGGTAGATGACCGGCACGGTGATCTGGTTCTGAAAGACAAGATCCGGCTGCTCAGGCGGCGGGACAATCTTGCGTACGGTGTCGATCTGCGCCTTCTGCGCCAGCAGCATCCCCGGCGGAATGATCATCATCGCGAGGAGAAGGAGGGGGGCGGGAAGAATGGTCCGCATCGAAGGCATGTTCATCGGCATTGTTGTATCGGAAAAGACATGGGTCGGCAAGCAATCGCCCGGCTCGCCCCGCATGGATTGTCCGAACTACAGAACCAATCGGGATGCCAGACTTCGACGCTCCGTCGCCGGGGAGCGCGAAATCATCACCCGCCGATCTCCCGGTTCGACCCCAGGAGCCTGAACTGCGCCAGGGAAACGCCGAGAATCAGGATGAACACCACCCAGGCGATCGCCGAGGCGTATCCCATCGCATTGTCCTGCACAAACGCGTTTTCGTAGATCTGATAGACAAGCGTGGTGGTGGAGTTGAGCGGCCCCCCCTTGGTCATCACGTACACTTCGGTGAACACCTGGAAGGAACGGATCGTGTTGATGATGATCACGAACAGCAGCATCGGCCTGATCCCCGGCAATGTCACCTTCAGAAACTGCTGCCACGATGACGCGCCGTCCAGCTCCGCCGCCTCGTAGATATCCTTCGGGATCGTCTGCAATGCCGCCAGGAAGAGCACCACGTAATAGCCGATCGCGATCCAGATATCCATCGCCATGATCGAGACGAGCGCCGTGGAAGGGGTCAGAAGCCAGCCGTTCTTCGGAAATGGAAGGCCGAGCGTGCCGAGCAGGGCGTTGATATAGCCGTTGTGGGCGTAGAGATTGGTGAAGACCAGCGAGAGGACGACGATCGATGTGACCGATGGGATGAAGTAGCCGGCGCGATAAAAACTTTTCCAGGCGATGTTCTTGTTCAGCATTACCGCCAGCCCGAGCGCGAAGATCGTGGTGAAGGGGATCGTCCCCACCACGAAGATCGTGGTGTTCCCCAGCGCCTTCCAGAAAATCGGGTCGTTGAACAGTCGCTGATAGTTCCCCAGGCCGATCCACGTGGCGTGATTGCTCAGCGTGTCGTACTTGGTGAAGCTGAGATACAGAGCGTGGAAAAGAGGATACAGCCAGAACAGCCCGAGCGTGATCAGCCAGGGGGCCAGAAACGTCCAGGTGACGAGTGGCTTTTCAAGCGTGTATGTGCGCCGGGATCTCACGATGACGGGTAGACTGATGAAGGAAGATTGCGAACCGAAAGATAGGCCGAAAATACGGTCCGGCATTGATATGGGGAACGACCTGCAGTGACTCAGTTTGAATCCATCTTTCGGTCTGCCGGCTGAACGATCATCGATCGGCGATACCTCGATCCCTCTTCAAACTCCAGAGGAGCGCGCCGGTTGCAGCAACGATGGGTTCTTTCTTCCCAAGCTCCGTCGGAGCGAACCATTCTTCATGGATAAGGAGATGGTGCGCTCCGATGGAGCTTGAGATCATGGATGATGTGGCAGTGCTACAACCGGTGCGCCCCGATGGGGCTGGAAAGACGAATGCACTGGATGATTCCGGACATCTGTTACTCTTCAAACTCCGTAGGAGCGCGCCGGTTGTGGTAACGATGTTCCCCTTTCCCCTTAAGCTCCATCGGAGCGAATCATCTTCGCATCCATGAAGGAAGCGGTATCCCTGCAACCGGTGCGCCCCGATGGGGCTGAGCACGGCGGATGCAGAATGCCGGGGATACTTCAAGGCATCATGACCCTTCATCCCACCTGAGTCACTACCGAGCGACCCGGTTCGAGATGTGATTGTGAACGCGGGGAGGTTCGATCGTTCTCTCCACGTTGCCGGGAGCGGAAGCGCGGGAGATATGGTGGATGAAGAATATAATTCGCTGATATAATGATTGACGCTTTCAATCATCAGCGATTCTCGCTATCATGTGATGACACATACTTGCCAACAGGAGTTCTGTTCATGAGCACAATCTTTCGTCTCGATTCCAGCATCCGTGTGGAAGGATCAGTTACCCGCGCGGTCGCTACAACCCTGGAATCGGCTCTCGTAGCCAATCTTGGCGATACAACGATTATCCGCAGGGATCTCGGCCAGGCGCCGCTTCCTTCAACAGTATGGGCCACGAGTGTCTTCGCAGCGTATACTCCCCAGGACCAGCAGTCGCCGGAGCAGAAGCAGGCCGTTGCGCTGGCTACCGAGCTGGCGGATGAAATGGAACAGGCCGACGCGTTCATTTTCGCGCTTCCATTCTACAACCTTGGTGTTTCGCAGCATGTCAAGGCATGGGTGGACATGCTCCTGACGGAGCCCCGCTTCTCGGCCCTTTCGCCCAAATCGCGCGAGACGGTCGCCGGCCGTCCCGCTTACCTCATCATCGCCCGTGGCGGCGGCTACGGCGTCGGTACTCCTCGTGAGGGCTGGGATCACGCGACGGCATGGTTGAGGCGGATCTTCGAGGATGTCTGGTTCCTGGATGTCCATGTGATCGAGAGCGAGCTGACGCTTGCCGGCGCGGACCCGGCCATGGCGAGCCTGCGTGATCTCGGCGCCCGGAATCTCCAGAACGCCCACAGCGCGGCAACCGAACACGGCAAGTCCCTTGCTGAAAAACTCAGCATGACCGGGATTGAGCGGTGACGGCACCCGCCGCATCGCCGAACATGTTTCAGGACTTCGGGTGGGCGCTGGGGCCGTTGCTCCGGCGTCTGCCCGAAACAGGCCCGGGTTGAGGAAGGCTCTTCAACCCGAATGACGATCCCTCCATCGATCCCGGTTATCGGATCAGCTCCTCGAACTCCGTCTGGTCGATCACCCGCACCCCCAGCTTCCCCGCCTTCTCCAGCTTCGATCCCGCCTCGGCCCCCGCCAGCACGAAATCGGTCTTCTTGCTGACGCTGGATGTCACCTTTCCGCCCCGCTCCTCGATCAGCGCCGCCACCTGCTCCCGCGTGTAGCTCTCCAGCGTGCCGGTCAGGACAAATGTCTTCCCGGCGATCGGCGAATCCGCCTCCGTGACCACCCGTCTGGCCGGGCCTTCAAACGTGATCCCCGCAGCGCGAAGCCGCTCGATCAGCTCATGGTTTCCGAGGTCCGAGAAGAACCGTACCACCGACTCCGCGATCCGCGGCCCGATATCCTCCACCGCCGTCAGCTCCTCCTCCGTCGCCCCCATCAACCGGTCGATCGTGTTGAACTCCGCCGCCAGCGTCCGCGCCACCGTTGCCCCAACGTGCCTGATCCCCAGCCCGAAGAGGACGCGGAAATACGGTCGCTCCCGGCTCTGCGCGATCCCCGCCAGAAGGTTATCGGCCGATTTCTCCCCCCACCTCTCCAGCGCCGCCAGATCGTCGCGACGCCGATGCAGATCGTAGATATCGGCGTAGCTCCCCACCCAGCCAAGCGTGACAAGCTGATCCACCACCTTGGCGCCGAGCCCCTCGATATCGAGCGCCGCCCGCGACGCGTAATGCCCTATCCGGCCCCGGATCTGCCACGGGCACTCGGCGTGCTCGCAGTAGTAGTTTGCCTCCCCCTCCGGCCGGTGGAGCGGGGTTTCCAACGGGCATGGGCAGATCTCCGGGAAGATGTACGGTTCCGCGGATTCCGTCCGCTCCTCCAGCACCACGCCATCCACCTTCGGGATCACATCCCCCCCCTTTTCGATGATCACCGTATCGGTGATCCTGATATCCTTCTCGGTGATGAAGTCGGCGTTATGAAGCGTTGCGCGGCTGATCGTGGAGCCGGCCAGGAGCACGGGCCGAAGCTCCGCCACCGGTGTCACCGTTCCAAGCCGGCCCACCTGCAATGTGATGTTCTCCATCGTGGTCCGCGCCGTGCGCGCCTCGAACTTGTAGGCGATCGCCCATCGCGGCGATTTCGAGATCATCCCCAGCTCCTCCTGCTGCCTGAGCGAATCGACCTTCACCACCACGCCGTCGATCTCGTACGGAAGCTCGTCGCGGCGGCGCTCCTGCTCGTCGCAGTAGGCCAGCACGTCATCGATCGTGGAACACGCGCGCCAGTGCGGGTTGGTCGGAAACCCGAGATCCTTCAGAAGCTGGAGGTTGTCGGCATGGCTGCGGAGGCGGTGATCATCCGACGTGAGATAGTAGGTGAACGTGGCAAGCGGCCGCCCGGCGACGATCTTCGGATCGAGCAGCTTGAGCGTTCCGGCGGTGGAGTTGCGCGGGTTGGCGAAAGTCTTTTCCCCGGCAAGCTCCCGTTCCGCGTTCATCGCCACGAAATCCTCCTTTGCCATGAAGACCTCCCCGCGAACCTCGAAGTTCCCGAGCGGTTTCCCCTCCACGGTTACATCGCGTACCTGGAGCGGTATCGAGCGGATGGTCCTGATATTGCTGGTGATATCATCCCCCTGCTCGCCGTTGCCGCGCGTTGCCCCGCAACGGAGCCGTCCATCCTGATACGTCAGGCTGATCGCGACGCCGTCGATCTTCAGCTCCGCCACATAGCGGAACGGCTCGCTTCCCAGACGGTCCCGCACGCGACGATCGAACTCCCGAAGGTCATCGGAGCTGTAGGTGTTCCCGAGCGAGAGCATCGGCCGCGCGTGGGTGACGGTGGGGAAGGAGGAGGTAAGGTCCGAGCCGACGCGTTGCGTGGGGGAGTCCGGCGTGATCAGCTCGGGATGGGCCGCCTCCAGGCGTATCAGCTCGTCGAGGAGCGCGTCGAACTCCCGATCGCTCACCGTCGGTTCGTTCAGAATGTAGTATCGGTAGGTCTGCTCGTTGATCTGATCGCGGAGTTCGGCTGCGCGTCCGGCTGCGGAAGATTTGGACATGATCGCGGGATTGAGGAGTCACGGATATATTTCGGGCAAAGATAATTCGATCGCCGGCTTCGCGGTAGGGGCGATTGACACGGCAATCGATCTTCAAACATTCTTTTCCACCGGGCGTCGGTTGCGGGGTATCCTTTTTCCGCGCCATATTGATGGCCCGGCGCGGAACGGGCAGTCAAACCGCCGGTTCGGGATTATTCAGGGCCTCCGGCGGAGGGAATCATCGATTCAATGCTTCAACAATCATGGTATTGAATATCTATTATCTGATGGTATCGCTCACCGCGCTCTTCGGCGGTGATACCACGATGCGGGCGGTCGTTCCCGGTCCCCTCCTCCCCGTGGCGGGCGCCACCGCGCTGATGCCGGCCGGGATGATGCTTCCGGCGATATCGTCCGGCACGCGCGACGCGAAGCTCCGCATCTATATGGATGATCTGGGAAAGGGGTTCGATAAGCGGGTGCAGGAGGTGCTGCCGAAGATCGACGGTGTGCCGAGGCGCCTTCTGGCGATCCGCTATTACATGCGGCGGAAGAGCGACATGCGGACCAAATGGACCTGGACGCCGAAACAGATCGCCCGCTACAAGAAATCGTCCGAGTACAGCCGGTCGATGGCCGAGGTGGATAGCGTGAAATGGAAGTTCAACGCGTTGAACCCCGGCTACAACCTTACCACGAACACCGAGGTGCGGACGCTGGATGACCAGATCCGGAACTGGAATCAGACCCCGTCGATTCTCGCCGGCGCCACCGAGCTGATGGCCTCCTGCATAAACGCCATCGCCGACTCGGTCCTCTATCTCGATGATCCCGATCGCGCCAGCCTTGCCCGGTTCGCCCGCTTTCTGGAAGGCTGTCAGCCATCGCAGATTCCTACCGTCGCCGTTCCGGGGTTTTCCCAGCACGGCCAGCTCCGCGCCTTCGATTTCGTTGTGCGGTCGGGGGACAGGATCGTGGCCGGGACGGAGACCGGATCGATCCGCTCGGCATGGGACAGGGCGGGGTGGACCGCGAAGCTCCACGATGCCGTGACGCAGGGGAGCAGGCGATTTGTCGGCCCGCTCGCATCACCACGCGAGCCCTGGCATTATACCTATCAGCCGTGATTTCAGCCGGAGCCGGTCCGTGCGCCACAAGGCGGACCCACCGGCTCCGGCCATCCACATCCATCATTCCATGCACCTGACGCATTCCGCCGCCAAGTCGCTGATGATCGCCGCCCAGGGCCTTCATCGCCGTCCTGATCATCCCCCCACGAAGGCCGATGTCCTGGAGACGATACGGGCGATGGGAACGCTCCAGATCGACACCATCCATGTGGTGGCCCGCAGCCCCTACCTTGTCCTCTGGAGCCGCCTCGGCGCATACGATCCCGCCTGGTTGGACCAGCTCCTGGCCGATGGCGCCCTGTTCGAATACTGGTCGCACGAGGCATGCTTTCTCCCCATCGAGGACTATCCCCTCTATCGCCACCGGATGATCGCCGCCGGCTCGATGGGATGGAAGTACTCCCATGCGTGGATGGAGGAGCACAGGGAGGATGTGGACCGGGTGATGAACCAGATAAAGAAGAACGGCCCGACGCGCTCGATCGAGTTCATCCGCAGCGATGGGAAGTCGAACGGGTGGTGGGAATGGAAGCCGGAGAAACGAGCGCTTCAGATGCTCCACACCGCCGGCGAGCTGATGGTGGTCCGCCGCCAGAACTTCCAGCGGATCTACGATCTCCGCAAACGGGTTCTTCCGTCGTGGAATGACCGCAGGCTCCCGCCGGAGGAGGAGGTTCTCCGGCAACTGGGGCTGAAGGCGATCCGCGCGCTCGGGGTCACCACCGAACGCTGGGTGGCCGATTATTTCCGTACCGGCAAGCGGGCCGCGAAGCCGCTGGTGGCAGGGCTCCTGGCCGATGGAGAGATTATCCGGGTCGATGTGGAGGGATGGGATCTCCCCGCCTATATCCATCCCGACAACCTTTCCCTGGCCCAATCCGCGGCCGCCGGGGAGATCGTGCCGGAGCTGACCACGCTCCTCTCCCCGTTCGATCCGCTGGTCTGGGACCGCGAGCGCGCCCTGGCGATCTTCGGGTTCGACTACCGGCTGGAGTGCTACACGCCGGAGCCGAAACGCCGCTACGGCTACTTCACCCTCCCGATTCTTCATCGTGGCGAGCTGGTGGGGCGGCTGGATGCGAAGGCGCATCGGAAGGAGGGGCGGTTTGAGGTAAAGGTGATTCATATGGAGCAGGGGATAAAGGCAAGTGCCGGGATGCTTGCCGATATCGCCGGAGCGTTGCATGAGTGCGCGCTCTGGCACAGGACGCCGGACGTGGTCATCACCCGCTCCGAGCCCGCCGCGATCGCCGCGCGACTGCAACGGGCCCTCGATTCCATCGGCGGGAAGAGGGCGCGGTGATGATGGCGATCGATGTGTCAGCGGGGAATGCCGGACATCATAACCAGCGGAACGTGAATGGACGAAACGGGCGATGAGATCCGGGAAGAGATGGGGCCGCGCCGGCGTTCGCGCCGGGCGTTCCTGGGCTATGGCGGGCTTGCCGGGGCGGTGGCGCTCGCGGTGGACGGGCTCTTTATCGAGCCGGGGAATGTCGAGTTCACTCACCACGAACTGGGAACGCCGGTGGCGGGAGGCCGTCCGTTCCGGTTCGCGCAGCTCACCGATCTCCATCTTTCGAGCGTCGGCGAAATGCACAGGGAGATCGCCGAGACCATCGGCGGCCTCGATCTCGATTTTCTGCTGATCACCGGCGACGCCATCGACGACAATTATCACCTTGGCGCGCTCGATCAGTTCATGGGTCTCTTCCGCCAGGATCTCCCGAAGTACGCGGTTCTCGGCAACTGGGAGCATTGGGGAAAGGTCAGGCGCGCCTCGCTGGAGGAACTTTACAAGCGACGGAACTGCGATCTGCTGGTGAACCGGACGGTGACGGCGCGCGCCGGCGATCGTGAGATCCTGATCACCGGCCTCGATGATTCCGTGGCGGGGATTCCAAGCCCCGAGTTCGCGCTGGAGGGGATCGCGCCGGGGGATCATCACATCCTACTGGCCCACTCTCCATCCTATCGCGATTATCTTCTGGACTACAACCACCTTGCCCACGAGCATACCGGACGCCTCACCCCACCGATCGATTTCGATTCCTACGGTGTGAAGTACATCTTCTCCGGGCACACCCACGGCGGCCAGGTCAACCTTCTCGGCATCACCCCGTTCCTCCCGAAAGGGTGCGGTCGCTATCTGGCCGGCTGGTATCGCGAGCGGGCGCCCTGTCTCTATGTCTCGCGGGGCATCGGCACCTCCATCCTGCCGATGCGGATCGGCGCCCGGCCGGAGGTCGCGGTCTTCACGATGTGGGGTTGATCCCGCGCCGAAGCATCAGCGCACGCTTGAACCATCACGATCCGGCCCGGATAATCCACTCTTGCTTTTCTCCCGATGTCCCGCAACAAAACCGCGCGCCGGGCCGTTCAGATTTCCCTTTCCGCGCCATTGTCCGAACCGGCACGGCGCGGTTCACACGACATGAATGGGAGGAGCATATGAACGAGGCAGGGAGATGGCGGGTGGAGATTGCCCGCAGGATCGCCGAATACTATGCGGTGCGTCCCGACGTTGCGATGATCGTCATCGGCGGCTCGGCGGCGAGAGGAGTGGCCGATGCCTACTCCGATATCGACATGCTGGTCTACTGGACGAAGGTGGATGGCGACTGGCTGGCGGGCGCTCCGCTGGAGCCGCGCGGCGGGAAGCGATTCACCTTTCGCGGGATGTTCGACGATCGCGTCTATCTGGAACAGTATCGGATCGGCGATCTGAAGATCGATGTCGGGCATCTGGAACTGGAGTGGTGGGGGGAGCAGGTCGCGGAGGTGCTGGAGAAGGGGGAGGAGGCGCCGGACGTTCAGGAGATGCTCTACGGGTTCCTCCACGCGGTGCCGCTTCATGGCGATCGGGTCTATGCCGAATGGTGCGATCGTATCGGCCGCTATCCGGAATCGCTCGCGCTGAAGATGGTGACGGGACATCTCCATTTCCATCCCCTCTGGGTCTTCAGCGAACATGGGCTGGGGCGGGGCGATCTCCTCAGCTTCTACGATTATCTCCGCGGCGCGATCACCAATATCATCGGCGTGCTGGCCGGGTTGAACCGCATCTATACCTCCACCGACAAGCCGAAGCGAACCGGCGACGTGCTCCGGACGATGCGGATCGCGCCACGCGACGTGGCCGGGCGGATCGATGCCATCCTTGCCGGCGACCGGCGCGATGCGGTGCCGCTGCTCGGTGAGCTTGTCGAGGAGGTGATAGCGCTGGTGGAGGTCCACATGCCGGAGGTGGATACGGCGCGCGCAAGGACGCTCTTCGCGTTTCAGGTGCAGCCATGCCACACGATGCCGGCATTTCCCGTCGATCAGCTCTAACAGATCCTTGGGCAACGTCATCCCCGGCGCTGGCCTTCGCGTCCCCTCACGCCCGGTCCCCCTGCATCTGACCGTTGCCGAAGGGCCTGAGCATTCGAAATCTCTAAGTAATTATTACGTAGAGGCTCCCCCCGCTCCTCACTGTAGATTGCACATGCTGTTAATCGGGTGCATTCCCGGAATTCCAGTTGCCGGCGGCAGATCCGTGGATATATGATCCTCGTTCCGCCGCCGGCTTCTCCGCGCGTGTTCCCGTGCATGACCAATCCCCGTTGTTCTGCCAGCGTATGATGGACAGTTGCGACCAATCGATCTGCGCGATGGGGTTGCACATAATCCAACCACGATCATGACGGCGTGATCTGTCGGCGTTCCTTCCGGGGGATGCCGTTCCTGGTCCGCCTTCCCACGATCTCCGGCCTGTCGTTTCCGGGGCACACCTCGTGCCGCGCCCACCGGCCGTGACTGCCTCGCGCGAAGTCCGGGGGGAGCCCGGCCACTTCTCCATGATATCATCCGCCCTGCGTATCCGATCATATACCGGACGCCGGCACTCTCCGACGTCCGGATTCCGTGATGGCCGTCGGAGTACCGCCGACTTCCTCAACGGCTTCCCTTCGGCCGTCGGTTCCCGGACCGGCCGCCGACCATCCCCCATGCCCGTGAAACGGAGACCGATGCGGCATGGCAACTACAGTTTCGGAGCATTGCATGAACAACTCGCGTGACCGTTCCATCGCAGATATTCTCGGCGAGTTGAGCGTGGAACAGATGCCGGAGCGGCTTGTGATATTCGACCAGTCCGCGCATCTGGACTGGAATCGAATCAACTGGTTTTCGACGAATGTCGATGAGCACTATCCTTCCGATCGTGCCGGGTATTTCAATCGCGACGGCGATCAATCGCCGCAGCCATCCGATACCATCCTGGCCGCCGCCGCCCGCCTTCTCCGGAACTCCGCACACGCGTTCTATTCGATCTGCGAAACAGGATTCCTCCAGGCGTTTTCCGAGAGCCATCCCGATCAGTTCGCGTCGCTGATAGCGTCGGGACGCCTCCGCATTGTCGGCGGTGGGATCGTCTCGCCCGACAGCCTGCTTTCGCATGGCGAGTGCTTTATCCGGAATTATCTGCTTGGCGATGGCTGGCTTCGGGAGCAGGGAATTTCCTGGGGCCGGCACGCCTGGCTCCCCGATAGTTTCGGGCACGACGCGCAGCTTCCCGTGATGCTCGATGCAATGGGCATCCGCGGGGTCGGCATGGGACGGATACCGGGAGATGGGCGGCATGGCGATACATCGAACGCTCCCGACTCCGCCGCGGCGATGCTGACCGCCGATGGGGCCGATTTCCTCTGGCGCGGCAACGACGGATCGGAGATCCTGACGCACTGGATGCGCGGCGGTTACGATCAGGCGAAGGATATCGATCTGGGATCGCCTCCCGATAACATCGATGCCTATGTCGCCACCAATGCCCCGTCATCGCTCACACCGTTCATCCACATCCCTGTAAGCGGCCAGTTCGCCATGCCGAATGAACGGCTTGCCGGCCATATCGGGGAATGGAATGAAACGCGCGATCCCCGCGATCGGCTCTGCGGCGTGGCCGGCACGTTCCAGCACTACGCGGAGCTGGTGGCCCTCCACGCCGGGGCGCTGGCCCGGCGCGGCTTTCATGGCGATCCATCCGGCGATGTCCTTCGGTTTCGCCCGGCTCCCTACTGGATGGGCTTTTACGCAAGCCGTCCGGCTCTCAAGCAGCTTCACGCGCGGGCGACCGTTGCCATGCTCGGCGCGGAGACGTACGGCTATATCGCCGATCATCTTCTCCACAGCCGGCCCGAGCGCGTCCGCCAGCGGAACGCCGCCATCCAGGATGGCTGGGTGGAGCTGGTCCCGAGCACCCACCACGATTACATCACCGGCACCGCGAGCGACTTTGTCTACAATGGGGAATATCTTGGCGAGCGGGGGGAGCAACTGATCCGGCTTCAGAACGCGCTTGGCATCGGGCTGGATCTGCGGGGGAGCGCGGTCGATGAGATCACCGCGAGGATCGGCGCCGTGGAACGCGGGGTTGCCGTCTTCAACCAGCTCGGGTTCGAGCGGACAGGGGTTGTGGAGGTGATGGGAGATGATGGCGTGCCGATCCTGCTGCGCGCCGCTGCCCCGGCGCTCGGCTACAGAGTTCACCGGCTTCCCACGGATCGGAACGCGCCGGGCGACGTTCGCGTCGTGGAAGGCGACGGAGGGAATATCATCATCGAGAACGGGTTTCTCACCGCCACGATCGACGCGGCGGGAGGGCTTGTCTCCCTGCTCGACAGGAACAATGGCGCCGCCGAGATGCTGGCCGGCCACGCCAACATGATCGATATCTTCAGCGACGATGGAAACCTCCACCGCTTCGGATACGAGCTCGATTACCTGACGCACGGCAATGCGTTCCGGAAGGATGAACCCGGCGTGACCGTGGTGGAGCGGGCGAGGATCGTCGAAGGGGGACCGCTTCGGTGCCGCATCGAGGCGACTGTGAGCATCGAGAGCGATGCGGCCTCCGCGCTCTATCGATTCGTTTATATCCTCATCGCCGGTGAGCCGTTCCTGCGGATGGAAACCACCGGTCGCGCGACGGCCGGCAGCACGGTGATGGTGCGGTTTCCGTTGCGCGGGGAGATCGACAGGACCGAGCATGGAACGCCGTATCACTGGGATCACCGGACGCCCGGTTGCTTCGGCAATCAGCCGGGCTTCGACGGGGTGTTCGAGGCGACGCATGACTTTATGATCGCCCGTTCCAACGGGATTGCGCTCGGCGCGATCTATCATGCCGGCGTTCCGGCCTGGTGCGCGTCAGGAAATCAGCTTATCGGCGTGCTTCTGCGGAATACCCCCGGCGCCGGCCCGGAGGCTGGAAGCGCAACAGGTTCCGATTCCGGCGAGCACACGCTTACCTATGCAATCCGGGTTCCCTCCGGCATCGAATCTCCCGAAACCGGCGTGCAACTGCGGGAGGCGCGCGGCTACGCCGTTCCGCTGGAGGGGCGCATGGCGGGCCCGGCACCGGCGGGAGATCTTCCTGAAGAGTTTTCCCTCTCCTCTGTCTCCTCTCCCGGCATCATCACGGCCGCGAAGACCGGGCGCTCCCGCGATCTCCTCCTCCGCGTCTATCAGCCCACGAACGCAACTCCCGAGCTGACGCTCACGATGGGTTGCGCCGCCACATCCGCCCGGTTCCTGACCGCGCTTGAATCCCCTCTTGCCGCCGATCGCGCCGCCGCCATCCAGCCCCGTTTCGGCGACGGCATGCTTGATTTCACCGCCACCCGCGCACTCACCACCATCGCTCTCCGGCACGAGCCATAACCGTGGCCGGGCCCGGCGGGTAGTGACTCAATGAGAATCCAGACCCCGGGTTGGCAGCGCTATGATCCATCGACGATCCTCCGATCACTCTTCAAGCTCCGTCAGGAGCGTGCCGGTTGCAGCAACGATGCTCCGTTTCCCACGCAAGCTCCATCGGAGCGTACCATCCTCGCATGCCGGCAGAATGGTACACTCCTCTGGAGCCTGGAATCATGGGAGGCGTGGCGATGCTACAACCGGCACGCCCCGGTGGGGCTGGGAAGATGGATGCCGGATATGACTCTGAGCATCATCTACACCATCTCAAATTGGGTCACTACCGCCCGGCGATTTCTCTCCATCGGGAACCGTGAAAGGCTCTATCTTGCGGGGCTGGCGGACCATATGCGTGGTCCGCGTCCGTGGTCTTTTTCCTTCCGGCGCGGCATGGATATCAGGACAATCCTCTCCACCGAAATGCGGCTTCTGGAGCCGATCTGCTCCTTCCGGGAGGAGACCGGCTACATGGTCTATCGAAGCGAGAAGTTCCCGAACTATTACGGCGGCAACGGCATCGAGATCCGCGATCCGGCGGGCGCGTCGCTGGCCTGGTGGGAGGATATCTTCCACCGGTATTTCGATCCCGCGCGCTTCAGCCATCTCACCTTCACCTTTGCCAACGGCGCGGAGTTCGCCGGGATCATCGCCGATGCGCGGCGGGCGCGCTACAACGTGGTCGAGCTGACATCGTGCATGTTCGCCGCGACGACCGCTCTCTGCCGACCGCTGCCCGAGGATCTGGAGATCAGGAAGGTGGAGACCGATGATGACTGGGAGCGGTTCTACCGGTTCTATCACGCATCGCTGGAGGAGGGAGATCACTACGATCCCACCTATACCGGCCCCGACCGCCTCTTCGAGAAGATCCGTTTTACCACCGATGCAGTGGGCATGGAGTGGTTCCGCCTGACGCGGCGCGGGGGCGATGAGATCCTTGCGAAGCTGGGCATCTTCCGGCATGGCGGGATATGCAGATTGCAGGATGTGGAGACGGCGCGGGATCATCGTCGCAACGGATACGCAAGCGTGCTGGTGAGCTTCGCCATCCGCCGCGCCATCGACACATTCGGCTCGCGCGGGCTTGCGCTCTGCGCCGACAGCGAGTACTACGCGGTCGATCTCTACCGGAAGCTGGGATTTATCGAGTGCGGCGATACGGTGACGCTGATGAACTATCCGATCAGAAACCCGGCGTTTATGACGACCGAGCCGGAGGGATGATCACGATCCGGCGGATGATCGCCATTCGGCCGGGACTATCAATCGAGCAATAATTTCGTCGGCGTATCAATGGCATCTTCAATCGGGAAGGGGACCGATCATCTCTCGGCGGGGCGCCTCGGGGCGCGGTTCCGGGAAATCGACGGCTGGCGCGGGGCGCTGCGGAGCAGGACGTTTCTGGTTGTGCTGGCGGTTACCGTCGTTGCGCTGGTGATCACGCTCTACACTCTTTCCCGCTTCCTCCTCTTTGTGGAGGCGCGTCCCGGCGTCACGCTTCCTGATCCCATCCTGGCGCTCCTTCCCCCGCATGATGTAAGCTGGGGGACATTCGGGGTGATCTATCTTGCGCTCCTGGTCTGGCTGGGCCGCCATTTCCGGGGGCCGCGTCATATCCTGATGATGCTTCAGGCGTATATCCTGCTGATCCTCCTCAGGATGGCGGCCATGTATATCGTGCCGCTGGAGCATCCCCCCGGAATGCTTCCGCTGCACGACCGGGTGGTGGAGAACTTCGGGCCGGCCGCGCTGCTGACGAAGGATCTCTTCTTCTCCGGCCATACATCCACCGTGTTCCTTCTCTTTCTGGCGTCGAGGGGAACAGTGGCGCGGGCGTTCTTCCTCCTCTGCACCGTCGTGGTCGCGGCGTTTGTGCTTCTCCAGCATGTCCATTATTCGGTCGATGTGCTCGTGGCGCCGATGGCCGCCTACTGCTGCTATCGTCTCCTCCTGCTGGGATGGCGGGAGGCCACGCCGTAGCCCATCCGGTTTGTTCGCGACATCAATATCATTTCAATTTCCCTCCGGCGATCGATCCGCCTCCCTGATGCAACACTCCTCCGCCACCGACAGCCCCAGCCACGCCGCGACCATGCTCGACCGGTTCATCGACGTTTTCCGTCGCGGGATAGCCGGCGAAATGGACGCGATGCGGAAGCGCATCGAGGCGTTCGAGATACCGATAGCGAACGGCCGTCCCATCGATTCCGGCAGGCGATCGGCGAAGCTCTACGCGTTCACCATCCTGAAACCGGATGACCGGCTGCTGCTGAACGCGGAGTGCGTCCTGACCCACAACGGCGTGGAACAGCCGGTGACGATCATCGATCTGGATGGGGAGGATGTGACGATATCGTCGGAGACGGAGATCGATCTGGGCGCCGGAGCGCATGCGCTGGTGATCTATCCCTGGTTTCTCTACGAAAAGCTCGATGCCGCCGTGGCCTCCCTCTCCTCCGGCGATTTTCATACCGCCAACGCGCTGATGCTGTTCGGCAGGGGGGAGCCGCGGATGGAGCCGGCGGAGTTCCGAAACGCGCACGATGGGCTGAACGCCAGCCAGGAGCGGGCCATCCGGCTCTGCTGCGAAAGCAATCTGGCGTTCGTCTGGGGGCCGCCCGGCACCGGCAAGACCACGACGCTCGGGCATATCGTGACGGAGTTGACGGCAAGGGGGCTGCGCGTGCTGATCACCTCCAACACGAACGCCGCGGTCGATCAGGCGCTGGCGAAGCTGGCCGAACTGGAGGAGGCGCGGGGGATGTTCGCGGGGGGGGAGATCGTGCGGGTGGGGCAGTTGGGGGCGGAAAGTCACGGGGCCGGGCTTCACGAGGTGGTGCGGAAGGTCCACGCCAGCCTGCAACGGAAACTGGAGGGGCTGCGGGCGCGGCTGCCGGAGGCGCGCGAGGAGATCGTCCGCTGCGATGCCATCCTGAAGCGCCTGGAGACGAACCGCGGGGAAACGCAGTTCGATCTCTTCCGCGAGATGAAGCCGGTGATGGTGACCGCGGGCGACCTTGCGCCCCTCTTCCCGGCGCCGCGAGCGGAGACGATTGCGCGGCACCCGGCCGCCGAACAGTACGATCTGATTGCCCGGCATCGCCGGAGGCTGGAACGGGTTGCGGAGCTGTGTCACGAGAAGATCGTCGCGATGATGGCGGAGTTGCGGAACCGTGAGCAGAGCGTGATCGCCAACGCCCGCGTGGTGCTGGCGACGATGGCGAACATGTATGTGGGAAGGCTGCTGGCCGGCGAGCGGTTCGATGTGGTGATCGTGGAGGAGGCGGGGATGGCGGTGCTCCCCGCGCTTTTCTACTGCGCGGCGCTGGCGCGCGAGAAGGTGATCATGGTCGGCGATCCGAAGCAGCTTCCGCCGATCATCAGCTCGAAGGATGAACACGTTCACCGGGCGATCGGGAGAAATATCTTCGAGATCGCCGCGCCGGACCCGCACGCGTCGCCGGTGGTGGTGATGCTGGATACACAGTACCGGATGCATCCGGTGATAGGCCATCTGGTGAGCACGATGTTCTACGACGGAAGGCTGCTCAACGGCGGCGATGAACGCGGTCGCGATGATATCGCCGGACGGCGACCATTCCCCGGCCAGCCGCTGGTGGTGATCGATACGCTGCGGCGAACGGTCTGCGCCACCCGCGACGGAGGATTTTCCCGCTTCAACGAGCGGACCGCGCGCCTCTGCGTGGATCTTGCCATCGAGGCGGTCCGCGACGGCGTGGCGTCGGTCGCGATCATCACGCCGTACGTGGAGCAGTCGCGCCTGATACGCGGGCTTCTTTCGGCATACAGAGCGGAGGCGGAGAGGATCGAGTGCAGGACGGTGCATCGGTTTCAGGGAGGGGAGCGGGATATGGTGATTCTGGACATGGTGGATGCCGCGCCGCTGTCGCCGGGGGTGCTGCTTGCGGGAAGTTCGCCCCGGTCGTCATCGCGGAATCTTCTGAATGTCAGCATCTCGCGCGCCCGCGGCAAGCTGGTGATCATCTCGGATATCGAGTATTTCCGGACCCAGGCGCCGAACAGCGTGGTGAACGAAATATTGAGCAGGGGAGTTCGCGAGGGGATGCGGGGGGAGATGGAGTAGATAATATCGGCGACGGGCGTTCTCGAAAAAACAACTGCTTGTCTCGGTGCAATATTTCAGGCTGGCATCCCGAACCGAAGGTAAGGACCCGAAGGTCTTCGCGGCGCATCCCGCAATGCCGTTGTTTTATCCGGATGAAAAACTAATTATTCCCGATGTGTGGAATTATCGGCATCATCTACAAGATTCTTTTCGCGTCGATACAACGCTCCAGCCATTTTCTTTTTCGCGTCAGCTCGATAATCGATAATTCCTCCTGCGATTTCGAAAGCTGGCGTTTCGCCTCCGCGTGAATCGTGCTGATCTCGACATTCTGTCCCATCGATTTCAGAATATGGACAAGTCGTGAGGCCATCGCGGCGCATTCCTGGCGGAGATGATGCTCCTGCCGGCTGATGTCGATGATATGCCCGTCGGAATTGAGCGTATCGCGGTTGCGGAGCATATCGCGATCGGCGGAGAGCCGGGCATAATCGGGGAAAAGCTCCAGGCTGTGGGTCTGCATATCCCGGTGCTGGACCTCGGTCAGCTCCCACATGCTTTCCGCCGGCAGGCTTCTGACCGTTCCCTCCTCCATCTTCCGTTCCTGCTGGAGCTTGATGCCGAGCTGTTCCTCGGAGGTTATCCACTCCAGCGTGCGGACCACCTCGGAATCGTTGGCGGCGTAGATATCGCAGAGATTCTCCTCCTCGCCGAACCCGTCGTAATAACGCATGCCGCGGAACACCTGCTGCATCGTCTTCGAGTAGGCGCGCACAAGATCCGCCTTCACGATCACGCTGATCGGCTTGATATCGGTCCCCTCGCCGATCATATCCACCTGCACCATCACATCGATTTTTCCCGCGCGATAATATGCCAGCATTTTCTCCCGCTCCGGTGCCGGAATATCCTGTCCTATCCGGGCGGAGATAAACTGGGGAAATCGCGCTTTCACGAAATCGAGGATGGCCGCGGCGTGCCGGTTGCTCATCGCGATAATCAGCATCTGATGATTTCGAAACCCGGAGCGATGCTCGGCGGCGGTGGAATCCTTCAGGCGGGTATCACGTTTCTCCGAAAAACAATCGAACGCGGGGCGCAGCAGCGACTCCAGATATACCTCGTGAAACCGGAGTTTCTTGCGCGCGAGAAACGCATCGACATCGTTTTTGTTTTTCGCCAGCTCCGCCAGTTTGGAGAGGGACATTTCCACAACCTGGCCGGTATCGGCATTTACCATCTTCAGCTTGTAATCGACGATGTGCGCTTTTACATGCTTCAGGATCTTTCCCTCGGCGTGCGCGTCGCGCATGGTTACTTCGTGAAGGGAGACATAATATTGCTCGCCATCGGGGCGCGTCTCGAATGGAACGCCGAAGAGGGTTTTATTATCCGAGCGCATCGGCGTGCCGGAGAGCGCAACGCTGCACGCGCACGGAAACTGCTGGATTTTCGAGGCCCACAGGCCGTCGTCGGAGAGATGGTGGACCTCATCGAAGATGAACATCGCGGGGGCGGTCTGGCAGAACTGAAGCAGCGCCTTATGCCCGCCTCGGCCGCTGGCGTACTGGTATGTGGTGACGATGATCGTGGTGTCCAGGTTCTTGATAAAGACCTGTTCGGAATCGGCCACGCAGAAGGAAAACGAAGGGGCGCCGATATTGAAAAATACCTTGCTCAGCTCGCGCGGGTCGGCGTACTGATCGCGAAGATTTCCGCGCGGGACAAACACCACGAGCTTTCGCGCAATGCCGAGCGAGTGCGCCACGGCGAACGCGGAGAGGGCGGTGATGGTTTTTCCGTAGCCCGGCACAAACACGCCGAGCGAATTATTCTCCCCCCGTTCCAGCGCGCCGGCCAGCTTCGAGAGAAATATTTCCTGTCCCTGCCGAAATCGAAAACCGTTGCGTGGATTAATTCCCGGAACAAAACCACCTGCTATATAGGATGACTGGTGAGCCGGCCTCTGGAATTGGGCCGCTGCCGCTTCGTTGACTTTCATTACAGGGATTGTTCCGATATCAGAAATGATCGCGCGATACATACCGACCGGGTCGGCTTCGGGTTATATTCACCGGGCATTCCGGTCGAGTCGCGGGTGAGCAAGATACGATGACGGTGGATGAAAAAAACCGTTGACCGGCCGTGGTTGACATATGAGAGAACGATTCATTTCAAATCTCCTCCCGGAACCTCTCCGGCGGTCATTCCGGGGGACCACAGAGGGGCAATCCTATGAACCCTGACGAACTCCGCGCCTGGATCGGCGATATCGATATCTATCTGTTCGATCAGATTCTTCGGGGGAGAATTCCTCCGGGAAGCAGATTGCTGGATGCCGGCTGCGGCGGCGGGCGCAATCTGGTCTACTTCCTGCGTAACGGCTACGATGTCTCGGGAATCGATGCCTCCCCCGCGGCCGTGGCGGCGGTTCGCGCTCTTGCCGGACGGCTGGCGCCGGCGCTTCCACCGGAGAATTTCCGCAACGAGACGGTTGAACGGACCACGTTCGCCGATGCTTCGTTCGATGTGGTGTTGAGCGTGGCGGTTCTTCATTTCGCGGCGAATGAGTCGGGTTTCCGCGCGATGCTCCGGGAGATGTGGCGTCTTCTGCGTCCCGGAGGGGTTCTCTTCTGCCGGATCGCATCGCTGACGGGAATGGATGAGCGCGCCGTGCCCATCGGCGACGGACGTTATCATCTCCCCGATGGAACCGATCGTTTTCTGGTAAACGAGCCGATGTTGCGCGATTGCGCCGGGGAGCTTGGCGCCGGACAGATCGATCCGATCAAAACCGTTATCGTGGAAAACATGAGGGCGATGACCACATGGTGTCTTGAAAAGCAACTGTGACCCCGTATGCGCCGATGTGACGGCGATGGAAACGATCTGATCGGCCCTGAAAGCCGGGCGGTCCTCGATAATTGATTTATTTTGTCGCGAATGATCCATCGGTCGCCAGTGACCGTGATCGTAATTATTCATGTTTCCGGAATTATCGATGAGCAATGATATGCCGATCATCCACGACATGGTCGTGAGTCGCAGGAAATTCCTGATGGCAATTCCCCTCGCGGTATTTGTCGGAATGGGGAATGGGGACAAGGGGAAGAAGGGCGTAAGGAAAAAGAAGGAGACGAGGGTGAAGTTCCGGAAGGGACAGATCACCACGACCATCAGGGGAACGCTGAAGGCGGGAGAGGAGCTGATCTATGTGGTAGCCGGGAAGGCCGATGGAACGCTTCGCGCGCGGGTGACATCCCCCTCCAACGTGGTCGCGTTCAGGATCGAATCGCCGACCGGGGTGAAGGTGATCGGGGAGGACCGGATCTCCAACGACTGGTCAGGGAAGATGACCGAATCGGGGGACTATCGGATATTCCTGAAGGGCGCTGCCGCCGAGTCCAGCACGTTCCGGCTCACGATTTTTCTCTTTTAGGCGCGTGGGGCGCTGCTCCGCGCGGCAGGGATTGCGCCTCTCCGGGGCTTGAGAGGATGAGGGCGGCCGATGTCGTTGTTCAGCGGTCTTTTATACGGTTGCAACCTTGGCGGGAATCGTTCGCTAATGCCGATGGACTTCTCTTCGATAACCGTTGGATAATGCCAGTGCGAACGATCAAGATCCTCCTTCTGCTGATCCCGTTGCTGCTGATCGGACGTGCCGCTTTTGCCCGGCAGGGCGAGGAGACGATCCCGGTCGATGGCCGCGTGAGCGATTCGGCGACCGGAGGGCCGCTCGGTTTTGTGACAGTGCGCGTGGAGGGGACCAAAAAGGGGAGGATCACCACGGCGCAGGGGACGTTCCTGCTGCGGCTGGCGCCGGGGAATTACGCGCTGGTCTTCTCGTCGATCGGCTATCGGAAGGAGCGGCGGGAGATCGTTGTGCGGAAGGATTCGGTGCATGTCATCGTGGCGCTGGCAAGCGCGCCGTTTCAGGCCGCCGGGGTCGTGGTGGCGGCGGAGGACCCGGGCGTTTCGCTGATGCGGAAGGCCATCAGGCGCAAGGCGCGGATGAGCGATTCGCTTGAAAGCTACGGCTACATGCTCTACACAAAGTTCATCGCCAGCACCGATACGCTCACTGCCGGACGGTCCAGCCGACGGGATGACACAACGATCGTCTCGATCTTCGAATCATACTCCAGAGGCTACTACAGGAAGTCGGGAAATTATTTCAACGAGATCATCCAGCGGCGGCAGACCGTGAACATCCCGGCGGAGTCCAACCTGGTGGCATTCGGGACCAACCTGAACGCCTACGATGACGCCGTGGAGATACTGGGGGAATCGATCGCCACGCCGTTCCATCCCGATGCGCTCAACTTCTACGATTTCGTGCTGGAGCGGAGCACGCGCACTGAGGATTCGACAGTGATCAATCGCGTCCGCGTGACGCCGAAATCGAACGGACGAAAGCTCTTCTCCGGCTATATCGATATCGATTCCATCCGCGCCGTGCCGCTCTACGTGGATCTGCGACCGAACCGCGCGGTGGAGCTGCCGTTTGATGCCGAGCTGACGTACCAGCAGAAGTTCGAGGAGACGGACGGGCGCTTCGTGGTGCCGTCCGGCATGCGTATCCACGGCTCCGCGCAGGCGTCCATCTTCTGGATCATCGCCCCACGCCTCGATATCGATATCGAAACCGTTGCCTACGACTACGAGCTGAACGCGCCGCTGCCGGCCGATATCTTCTCGCGCCGTCGCGTGGAGGTCAATGAATCAGCCGATCATTTCGACTCCGCGTACTGGACGCAGGGGGCGGTGCTGCCGCTCCGGCCGGAGGAGGCCGCCGCCTACGAGGATATCCGGCGGGCGCAGGACAACCCCGATTCGGTGGAGGGAACCAGTTTTCTGGAAAAGGCGCTGGGGGAGATTCCCCGCGTGATCGGGAAGCTGAACCGGCGACCGTTCACCGGGCTTGACGATATCTTCCGGTATAACCGGGTGACGGGGGCGTACTTCGGCGCCGGGTTGATCGGGGAGGTGGTCCCGGATATCGAGGGGACGATCAAGGGGGGATTCGGGACCGCCGACAAACGCTGGTACGGCGAACTGGGAGCAAGGGGATGGTTCGATCGCGCGCGACTCTTTTCGGCGTGGGGGGAGGCCTACCGTCGCCTGGCCCGGCGCGATAACCCGTATGCGATCACCTCCGCCGCGATCACGCCGATTGCCCTGCTGACGCGGAGCGATTACGGCGATTACTTCTACGCTGATGGCTTCACCGTCGGCGTGGAGGCGGGCATCGGCCAGCTTCGTCAGGTGCGGCGGGAGCTGTTTGTCCATCCGTCGATGCTCCGGCTCTTCTTCCGGAACGAGGATCAGAGCGCGGCCGGCAACCATGCAACGTTCGCAGTGTTCGGCGGCGAGAGGAGGTTTCGCGACAACCCGCCGGCAATCGCCGGCACGATGCGTTCGTTCGGCTTCGAGCTGGATCTGAACTACAGCTCCTACCGGCGTCTTGGCGGCCTGGGGGCGCAGATCGGCGGCGAGATATCGGACCCATCGATCATCCCGAGCAGTTTCGCCTTCCGGCAGCTCTACGGATCGCTGGCCCTGAAGACATCGACGCTTCCGTTATGGACGCTCGACATGAGGCTTGGCGCGGGGATCTCCGCCGGGACGCCGCCACCGCAACGGTTCTTCAGTCTGGAGTCGGCGGTATCGTCGGTCGCGGCGGACGCGGCATTCCGGGGAATGGGGGTGAAGGAGTTCTACGGCGATCGCTACGTGGCGCTTTCGCTGGAACATAATTTCGGTGAGGTGATTCCCGGCGTGCTTCGGATACCGAACATCGCTTCGTTCGGGATCGAGTTTATCGCGCTTGGCCGCATCGGCTGGACGGCGTTCACCCCCGAGACGCTCGCCTACACCGGCACCACGCTGGGGACAACGGATGCCACCGCCGACCGGTATTACTACGAGGCCGGTATCGGGCTCAACCGGATTCTCCTCTTCTTCCGGTTCGATCTCTCCGCGCGGCTTTCGCAGACGGAAAAACCGAAGTTCATCTTCACCGTTTCCGGCGCCACATTCTGACGCCGCCATCGCCTTGGAATTCCACCGTTTCCCGCTCCGGCTTTTTTTGTTACGTTCAACGGAAAGGGGAGAGCGGGGAGATTGTGGATTCATGGAGGAGCCCCGGTTCGCTGTCAGTCGGAGCGATCGGCGTTGTGATGCGCGGGAGCTGGAGGCGGTGCGTAATTCCCTCGTGGTAAGTTCGCCGTCTTCCGCACAACAGGAAAGCACGACGAAGAAATCCACGTCGGAGAGATTCACCCCGGAGTGGCGCGGGGCGCCGGAACGTTCGAGGTAATAATGACCGGCCTTCTGATTGCGGGAGCATTCTTTTTCAGATCCCGGAGCAGGAAGCAACGCGATAAGGATTGATGATGCATCGATCATCCCAATGCTGAATGTTATGCAATCATATAATTTCCATACGGTGATATTCCGGCATCTGCTTGCATGCGCGGCCTTTGCCGCTGTATTTCCCTTCGCTGTCCATGCCCAGACATTTACAAACGAGCAATTTCACTGCCGCATCACGATTCCCGGCAACAGCTGGTATGAGGATACCACGGCCGAGCGGCAGATGAAGGAGCAGTACAATTTCGCGTGGGCATTCCGCAGCATCGATCAGCGAAGGGTGATGGTGTTCGGCGTCATCAAAATCGACGCCGCCGATACGCTCGATGAAGAGGTGGTGGAGCAGTTCGTCGGCCAGGCCAGGAGGCGTGGCGGCATCATCATCGATACCGGATACACGGCGCTTGGCGGGAAAAAGGCGTTTCATTTCATGCTGGCGAAGGCGCCCGTAAAGAAAAATCCGCCGACATATAACGTGATCACGTTGATGGACGGATATGGTTATCAGTTCATGATTCTCACCGCCGATGGCCGGCCATCGGCGGACGATCAGATTGCCGCCATTCTTAATTCATTCGAGTTTACTCCCCCGGCGAAGCGACATTGACAGACTGTTGAACAACAATCATCCGCTGCGTTGGCGGAGCAATCTTCTCAAGCCCCGGAGGGGCGCAATCCCTGGTGCGCGGGGGCATCGCCCCGCGCGCCCCGCCAGACCTTATCAATCATACATGGATATCCGGGAATATAATCGCGTCGCGTGGGACAGCAGTGTGGAGCGGGGGAATCAGTGGACCATTCCGGTGGGCCCGGAGGCCGTCGCGGCCGCGCGCCGGGGAATATGGGAGATCGTGCTTACGCCGCAGAAGCCCGTTCCCTCGGGCTGGTTCCCGAATCTCGCCGGACGTGATATCCTCTGCCTTGCCTCCGGTGGCGGCCAGCAGGGGCCGATTCTGGCGGCCGCCGGGGCCTGCGTGACGGTGTTCGATAATTCGCCGATGCAGCTTGCGCAGGACCGGCTCGTGGCGGAACGGGAGGGGCTGGAGATAACGACGGTTGAAGGGGATATGCGCGATCTCTCCTGCTTTGCCGATGAGAGTTTCGACCTGATTTTTCATCCCTGTTCCAATTGCTTTGTCCCCGATGTCCGTCCGGTCTGGCGCGAGGCATTCCGGGTGCTGCGGCATGGCGGCGCCCTCCTCTCCGGCTTCACCAACCCGTTTCTCTACCTGTTCGATCAGGACCTCGCGGATCGGGGCATCTTCGAGGTGCGGCATCAGCTTCCCTATTCGGATTTCACCAGCATCGGCGCGGAGGAACGGGAGCGATATATCGCCGGGAATGAGCCGCTTGTGTTCGGCCATATGCTGGAGGATCAGATCGGTGGACAGACCGAGGCGGGATTGCTGATTGCCGGGTTCTACGAGGACTGCTGGGCCGATCGTCCGTTGTCGAACTATGCTCCGGCGTTTATCGCGACACGAGCGGTGAAACCATGACCCGATCGCATTTCCGGCGATGATGTTCGCTCATCCAAACTAACAGGCATCGATATTCATGGATATTCCCGCGCGATACTGTCATGAGTCGATCATCGATGCCAACGGCATCGGCATCTTCACGCGGCGTCAGGGGACGGGCATTCCCGTCGTTCTCTGTCATGGCGGTCCGGGCGCGTGCGATAACCTGGCGATGATTGCCGGGATGATCGATGATATCGCCACGGTCCATCGCTACGATCAACGCGGTTGCGGTCGCTCGGAGCGGCGCCCTCCCTACGATGTCGCCACCCACGTGGCCGATCTCGACGCGCTTCGCGAGCGGATGGGGGTGGAACGGTGGATTGTGGGGGGACACTCATGGGGGTGCTCCCTGGCGCTGGCCTACGCCGCGGCGCACCCCGAGCGCGCGTCAGGGCTGCTGTTGATCGGCACCAGCGGCCTTGAGCCGCATGGCGGGGAGCAGTACCGGCGGAACTACGAATCGCGGATGACGGCGGAGGAATTGTCCCGCTTTCACGATCTGCGCCGGCGGCGAGACTCCGCGTCCGCGATGGAGCAGGCGGGGATTCGGGATGAGATGCTCGCCATCAAGCTCAGGACCGATATGGCGGACCCCGCGAACTTCCCGGCACCTGAATACGAGTGCCCGATGAATTACGAGGTGAACGCCGCCGGAAATGCCGACTGGGAGCGGCTGGCCGTCGATGGGGAGATGCGCCGCGCCGTTGCCTCCCTCCCGCTGCCGGCGCTGATCGTTCATGGTGATCGCGACCCGCGGCCGTCGTCCGGCGCCATCGGTCTGGCGGACATGCTCGCCGGTTCGGAATATCGCTCCATCCCCGATGCCGGCCATTACCCGTGGCTGGAGCGTCCCGATCTTCTCGCCGGGGCAATCCGGCCCTTCATCCTGCGCGTAACCTGTTCACGCTCCGCGCCATCTATCCATCGTTGACACGCAATGCCGATTTCCAGTCACCTTCGTAACCTCAGAGACAAGGTGGGGAATGATCTTCTCCAGGTTCCATCGGTTGCCGCCATTATCCGGGATGCCGGGGGAAGGGTGCTGATCCAGCGTGGAAGCGAGAGCGGGCGATGGAGCCTTCCGGCCGGCGCGATCGATCCAGGAGAGGCGCCGGCGGAGGCCATTGTGCGGGAGGTTCGCGAGGAGACGGGGTTGCGCGTGATCCCGGTTCGCGTTGCCGGCGTGTTCAGCGGCGAGGGGATATTTGAGCATGTCTACGGCAATGGCGATCGCGTGGAGTATCTGGTGATCCTCTTCGAGTGTCGCGTGGTCGGCGGGGAGCTTGGCCCCCTGGATGGCGAAAGCCTGGAACTTCGATATGTTCCGGTCGCGGAGATGCCGGAGCTGGTGATCGGCTATCCGGGACATCTTTTCGAGATGCACAATGCCGGCGAAGCCTATTTCTCGTGGGACGATTCGTGGGTGGAGAAGCCGGCGTAGAACAATCATTCAGCAACGATGGAGCTGGCATGAGCGAATCAGATATCCCACCCGCGCATCCCGACGGCCGCCTGCGGGCGGTCTATGCGTTCATCTGGAGGGCAACCGAGCCGGATGAGACATTCAGGCAGGAGGAGTTCGAGAGCCGCATCCCCCGGCTGATGGCCTGGCTGAAGGATCTGAAGAGCAGGGGAAAACTTCTCGGCTGTGGCGGCGGCGGATTCGAACATCATGCCGCCGGGCTGACCCTGGTGGCCGCCGAGAGCGAGGAGGAGGCGCGCGAGCTGAGCGCCGGCAGCCCGATGAACGAGATCGGAACAACCGATATCATGATCTGGGATGTTTTCTACGCCAATCTCGCCGAAACCGGAAACGAGGGGCGCCTCATCTGAACCGGCTATCGCGACAATTCCAAGGGCTCTCCGGCTGATAGTGCGACATAACCGGCGCTGCCGTGTTATTGGGAGAGGATAATCCCTTCGGTTGAACGATATTATCCGCTCCCCGGTCGATCATTCCATACCTGACCCTTGACCACGATGGCTACACTTGGAAAATATACCAGCGCCGCATTTCTCCTTCTTCTTCTCGTAACGGTCTCCGCCCCGGCCCAGGTGGCCGATTCGAAGGGAAAGGAGTTCTGGGTCGCGTTTATGACGAACATCGACCATAGCCCGAATGACCCGATGACCCTCGAGCTCTATCTGGCATGCAGCAAGCCGGCCACCGTGACGCTTACCTATATGGAGACGGGGGTCAGCAGGACCGTGAACCTGCCGACGCCGAACCTCACGGTGACCGTCGATATCGGCAGGATGTTCGGCTACGATGTGGAGCTTCCCGACCTGTTCGGCAGCACCCGGCGGGAGCTTACTCTGAAGTCGATCCATGTGGTCGCCAATGAGGAGATCACCCTGTATGGCTCCAGCATCAAGCAGTTCTCCGCCGATGCCTTCCTTGGCCTTCCGGCCGATGTCCTGCGCGGGCGATATATCGTGCTTGGCTATCACAACGGCATCCGGAGCCAGTTTCCCACGACGCCGTTCGAGCATGCGTCGGAGTTCGCGGTGATCGGAACGCGGGACGGGACAACGGTGCAGGTAAAGCCATCGCCGGGGCTCAATATCAACGGGCGGGGGAACGCGCCGTTCACCGTGATGCTGGATCAGGGGGAGGTGTTCTTTGCCCAGGCCGGGCTGGAGAGCGATCAGGATGTGAGCGGCACGGAGATTCAGGCCGACAAGCCGGTGGCCCTCTTTGCCGGGTCGGAGCGGGTATGTATTCCCACCTATCTGGGGACCAATCTCGATAACGTCTTCGAGCAGATCCCGCCGTCGGAGGTATGGGGGAAGAACGCGCTGGTTGCCCCCTTCTTTCCGGTCAGCAGCAACGCTCCCTCGCTGGTCCATGTGCTGGCGGCGTTCAGCGGGACCAATCTTCAGGTCGTCGGGTCGGCCACCGGAACCCGGAACTTCACGATAGGCGCGGGGACCGTGCTGGAGCTTCCGCTTTCCGAGGCGATGAGCTTTACCGCCACGCAGCCGATTCTTGTGGCGCAGTATGAGCATTCCGCCCCCGACAACGGCAGTTTCGATGATCACCCGATCGGCGATCCCTTTATGCTGCTGATCCCGCCGGTGGAGCAGTTCGATACGGCATATGCGTTTCAGAGCATCGTCAATGTGGAGTTCCCGGCGGAATATCATTATATCAACGTCGTGATTCCCGCCAATGGCGTGGGATCGCTCCGCCTGGATGGAAGCGTTGTGAGCGCCACGTTTCTTCCGGTGCCGGGGAGCAGCTTCAAGTACGCGCAGATCCAGTTGTTCCCCGGAACGCATTACATCCGCGCCGATTCCGCGTTCGGGCTGTATGTCTACGGTTACGGCCATGCAAATTCCTACGGCTATCCCGGCGGTCTGCTCTTCCGAAAGCTTGTGGTCGATTACTCCCCGCCGTCGATCGCGTGGCGCGACAGCTGCGCCTCCGGCGATGGCGTCATCTCCGATAACGGCATCTCCGATTCCGGCATCGACTCGGTCGAGGTGACGAAGGATACGGTAAACGTGCGGGTGACGGTCGATCCGATTGCCCGTGGCTCCGATACGCTCCGCTACCATGCCACGCTTATCGATCCGTATCAGGATGGGGTGATCTCCATGCGCTGCACCGATTCGGCCGGGCTGACCACGCTCAGGAACTTCAAGATCCCCGGCTTTACCGTGCGGGTCGTGGGCGCGGGAGCAGCGCCGCTTATCGTCGATACGCTGGTCCGGTTCAATGATTCCGGGGTCTGCCGGCGCGTGATGATCGAGAATTACGGCGGCTTCGAGCAGACCATCGCGCGCGCCTGGCTGCTCGATAACGACTCACGCGCGACGATCACCACCGCGCTGCCGATCACGCTCGTGCCGGGAGCGAGGGCCGCAATCGACATCTGTTTCCCCGACGCCCACGATACCACGCTGCTGGCAACGCTCGCCATCGCCGGCTCCTGTATCGACAGGACGCTGGCGACAATCCCGGTGGATCACCGTACCGATACATCGGCTCCCGGTTCTCTTCGGGAACTGGGCCGATGCAACGGCGATCTGGATCTGAGCTATTTCGAAGGCTACCGCGAATCGGGAATCGTATCGGCAAATGTCGATCTGCTGGTGAACGGCAGCAGCGAATGGCTCACCGATTCGGCGCAGCGTCCCACGAAGCTGGTGAAGCTCAGGCTCCACAAGGTCGATCCCCGGCAGGATCTGATCTATCAGATCACCCTTCGCGATTCCCTGGGCAACACCACGGTGGACCGTGATACCATAGGCGGCTTTACGCTGGCCGTGCTGGGCCGTTCGCCCGGCGATACGCTCTCCACCCCGCACGGTGGCACATGGGAGGGGGATTCGCTCAACTTCAACGAGATCCGTTGCGACAGCATCACGCTCGCCAACTACGGCCTGAAGCCGCTTCATGTCTCACGGGTGATGATGGTGGGGAATCTTTCCTACAGCATCCCTCCATCGCAGCTTCCGCTTGTGATCCCCTCGAAATCAGCGATGAGGATCGCGGTCTGCCTGGTCGCCGGCGGCATCGGAACGCAGTACGATACGATGCTGGTGTTCGATGACTGCGAGAGCGTGGAGAAGCTCCCGATCACGGCTTCGATAAGCTCGCTGGAGCTTCAGGGGTCCAGCAACTGCCGTGGCACCATCGCGGTCCAGACGCTTGGCCCGGCCAAACGGACATTCCTGACCGACCCGATGCCGAACCCCGTGGCCGGCAATGTCTCGCTCGATGTCGGGCTGACGAGGGATGAGCAGGTTCGCCTGGAGGTGTTCAATGCCAGCGGGGAGCAGATGCTGACGGTGATTCCGGGCGTGGCGATGAAGGGGGGGATCAGCCGGGTGAGCTTCGATATCGGATCGCTGGACAACGGCGCGTATTTCTGCCGCCTCCTCACCACCCGTGGTGAGATGAAGGTGGCGAAGATGATCGTCCGGCGATAACGGGTTCCATGCATCAGTTGCGGAAATGTATCGGCGGGCGCGCCGCGTGGCGTGCCCGCCGATGGAACGTTTCAACGGCCCGTGGCGTTACCAGAGCGGATACGGGGCGGACGTAAAGGATGGAAATAAGGGATGTTCTCCTTGCATCGCTTTCGTTCGATAATCATATCTTTGTTCGAAGGTCCTTCCTCTCTCATCCACAGTTCCATTACTGGAATCCTCGCGCCTACGAACGTCAGTAGCATAAGGTACTGGTTCTCTCATGGTACTTGAACAAGCACATTGGACACGGCAGGCCGGCTGGAGCGGCATTGGCGATAAGAATCTTCTCGATTCCGCCGCGCTGGTTCTGGTCTTCGGCAATCGCGAGGAGCTCGCGAACGCGGATCGGTTCAATGAGATTCGCGCGGCATATCCGAACGCGCGGGTTATCTCATGCTCGACCTCCGGCGAAATCCTCGGCGCGAACGTCTGGGATAATTCGATCACATCGACCGCCATCGTGTTCGACAACACGCCGCTTACCGTGGCCACGCTGAATATCGCGGAGCACCCGAGCAGCTACGATGCGGGGCAGACCCTTGTCGGCAGATTGCTGCGGGATGATCTGCTCCACGTCTTCGTGATCTCGGACGGACAGAAGGTCAACGGAAGCGATCTGGTTCGCGGGATGACCGCGCTTCTGCCTCCGAACGTTTCAGTGACCGGAGGGCTTGCCGGCGACGGCACGCAGTTTCAGAAGACGCTGGTGGGGATGGATCAGTCGCCGACCGAGGGGAATATCGTCGCGGTTGGCTTCTACGGAACCCGGCTGAAAGTCGGCTACGGCTCGATGGGAGGATGGGACTCGTTCGGCCCGGATCGCGTGATAACGCGGGCGGAAGGGAATGTCCTCTATGAGCTGGACGGCCAGTCCGCGCTTTCGCTCTACAAGAAATACCTCGGCGATCTGGCCGCGGAGCTTCCCGGATCGGCGCTCCTGTTTCCGTTGAGCATCCGGTTCGGCGAAGGGGATACCTCGGTGGTCAGGACGATCCTTTCGATCGACGAGGAGAGCGAGAGCATGACATTCGCCGGCGATATGCCGGTTGGCGCCTATGCCCGGCTGATGAAGGCAAACTTCGATCGGCTGATCGATGGAGCGTCGATTGCGGCGAACGAGAGCCAGGAGACAATCGGCAGTACCACAAGTCCGGATATGGCGATCCTGATAAGCTGCGTCGGCAGAAAGGTCGTGCTGGGGCAGAGGACCGAGGAGGAAGTGGAGAGCGTGTGCGAAGTGCTGGGTGATGGCACGGTAGTGACCGGGTTCTATTCGTACGGCGAGATCTCACCGTTCTCCGCATCGACGAAGTGCGAGCTTCATAATCAAACGATGACAATTACGACCTTCTCAGAGAAGTAGATGTACAACGTACTGCTGCAGCGGCAGATCAAGAAATATCTTGGCGGTGGGGAGGTGATTCCGGATGAGTATCGGCCTCTGTTGAATGCGATCAACGAATCGTACAACCATTACGAGGCCGACCGGAACCTGATTGAACGGTCGATGGATCTCAGCTCGCTGGAGTTGATCGATGTCAATCGAAAGCTTCGGCAGGAGGCCGATCGCCATCGTATCGTGCTGGGGAAGCTCCGGCAGGCGTTGCAGGTGCTGCGGCTGGACGCGGGGGAAGTGGACGGCCCGGACGATGACGAGAATTTCGACGACAGCGATCTTATCGAGGTGGCGGAGCTTCTCCGCAAACAGATAGACCGTCGTCACGAGGCGGAGGGGAAGCTGCTGGAGAGCGAGGCGCGATTCCGGCTGCTGGCGGAGAACTCGACCGATATCATCGGCCGCTATTCTCCCGAGGGGATCTGCCTCTATCTGTCGCCATCGTGCAGGTCGCTGCTGGGATATGAGCCGGAGGAGATGATCGGCGGCCGGTTCGCGTTCGGCATCCATCCCGCCGATATCGATCATGTCGCCAGGATCTCCGATATGGTCGGCGGCGCAACCGATGTCACCACGAGCTGCTTCCGGTTCCTGAAGAAGGACGGGGATTACATCTGGCTGGAGACCACGATGCACGCCATCCGGGATTCCGAGAGTGGCGAGATGATCGAGGTTCATATGGCCTCGCGCGATATCACGGCCCGGAAGCGGGATGAGGATGAGCTGCAGCTCCTTTCCCTGGTGGCGAGCAAGACCGACAACGCGGTGCTGATCACCAACAGGCTGGGGCAGATCGAGTGGGTGAACGAGAGCTTTATCCGGTTCAGCGGGTATACGCTTGAGGAGGCCGTGGGCTATCGCCCGAGCGAGCTTCTTCATGGCCCGCTTACCAGCCCCGAGACGTTGAACGAGATCAACGTGGCGCTCTGGAATGCCAGGCCGATCACCTCGGAGATCCTCTATTATCACAAGGACGGCCACACCTACTGGCTCTCGGCCACGATCACACCGATTCTTGACGCCACCGGCCAGGTGGAACGCTTTGTGGCGATTCAGAGCGATATCACCGAGCAGAAGCAGATCGCCATGGAGTTGCAGTACAGGACATCGCGCCTGACCGCGCTGGTGGAAAATCTTCAGGCCGGCGTGCTGGTGGAGGATGAGAGCGAGAGGATCGTGATAATGAACCAGACGTTCTGCGATATGTTCGAGATCCGGCAATCGCCGCAGGATCTTGTCGGCAAGGAGAGCGAGGGGCTGGCCGAGGGGGCCAAACGTCTGTTCGCCGATCCCGAGGGGTTTGTCAGGCGCGTGAATGAGGTGATGGCCGGGCGGACTCTCTGCATCGATGAGGAGCTGGTGCTGACCGACGGGAGGATCTTTGAACGGGATTACATCCCGATTTTCGTCGGGGATATCTATCGCGGCCATCTCTGGCATTGCCGCGATGTCACCGAGCGGAAGCAGGCGCAGGCGGCGATCAACGCTCTGAACAGCGAGTTGAAGGAGACCAATCATCTCCTGCGAATCGAGCGGGACAAGGAGAAGGAGCACGTCAGGGTGCTCGAAGAATTGAATCAGATGAAGAGCGAGTTCGTATCGAGCGTATCGCACGAGCTGCGGACCCCTCTTGCATCGATCATCGGCTTTACGCAGACGATCCTGATCGATCCCGATCTTCCTGGGGAGATGCAGCGGGAGTTCCTTCAGATCGTGTTCGATGAGGCCAAGCGGCTGGCGAAGCTGATCAACGACATGCTCGACTTATCGCGCATCGAGAGCGGCAGCGCCATCGTCGAGAAATCTCCAACCGACGTGATTCCCCTGGTCGAACGCGGGATACAGTCGGTGGTGATGCAGGCGGAAGCGCGGGGGATCAGCGTAACGTCGGTGGTAGACCGGCCAAGCCTGATCGCGAATATCGATCCCGACCGGACGCTCCAGGTGATCATCAATCTCCTGAGCAACGCGGTGAAGTTCACGCCGGACGGGGGGTGGGTCCAGATACGGGTGCGGGTGGAAGGTTCGGAGGTGATACTGGAGGTGCAGGATACCGGCATGGGGATTCCGGAGGGGGATCTTCCCAATCTCTTTCAGAAATTTTTCCGCGTTCATCGCCCCGGTACGGCGATCCGCGGAACCGGGCTGGGGCTGGCGATAACCAAGCATATCGTCGAGTTGCAGGCCGGGACGATCACAGTCCAGAGTACAGAAAACGTCGGGTCCACATTTACTGTCCGTTTTCCACAGCAATGAACACCAAACCTGAAGTGCTCGTCGTCGAGGACGAGCCGAGCATGCAGATCCTGCTGAGGCATGTCCTGGCCAAGGCGGGATATACGATTACTGTTGCTCCGAATGGCCTGGAAGCCAAGAAGATCCTGGGCGGACGGACGTTCGATCTTATCTGTTCCGATGTGATGATGTCCGGGATCGATGGCATCCAGCTCTGTACATGGGCGCATCAGCAGGAGGGGATACGGGATATCCCCTTTATCATTCTTTCATCGCGCGCGCAGCATGGTGAGCGCGAGCTTGGAATGGAAGCTGGAGCAAACGCCTATCTGACAAAGCCATTCGATATCGAAGAACTGGTCAAAATGTTTGAAACGCTTCTTCCACGCAAGGCCGAGACTGAATAGCGATCGATATGGCAGAACGATTAATCTATGTGGTCGACGATGAGGATAACGTCCGTCGTCTTCTCGAACATTGGTTGAAAACCAAATGGGGCCATGCCCTGCGGCTCTTCTCGACCGGAGAGCAGTGCCTTGACGCGCTGGATGATGGGCCGGATCTGGTGATCCTGGACATCATGATGCCGGGAATCGGCGGGATCGAGACGTTGAAGAAGATCAAGGAGCATTCCCCCGATCTTCCCGTGATCATGCTTTCGGCGCAGGGAAGAATCGAGGTTGCCGTCGAGGCCCTGAAGCTGGGCGCGATCGATTACTTCACCAAGGCGATCGACCTCCCCAAGCTGGAGGTTGCGGTCACCAATGCCTTCCGCATCTACGATCTGACCCGCGAGGTCACGGTGCTCCGGGAGAGCGTTCAGAAAACCGGCCACTTCGATAACATCATCACCAGCGACGGCGCCATGGACGATGTGTTGAAGCTGGTCCGCAAGGCCAAGGACAGCGATATCTCCGTGCTTGTACAGGGGGAGAGCGGCACCGGCAAGGAGCTGATTGCCAGGGCCATCCATTTCAACGGCAAGCGGAAGGATGGCCCGTTCGTTGCCGTCAACTGCGCCGCGATCCCGAAGGATCTGATCGAGAGCGAGATGTTCGGCCATGAGAAGGGCTCGTTCACCGGCGCTCACGCGCGCAAGATCGGCAAGTTCGAGCAGGCCCACGGCGGCACCATTTTTCTCGACGAGATCGGGGAGCTGGAACTGAACCTTCAGGCGAAGCTGCTGCGCGCCATCCAGATCCGGCAGTTCGAACGCGTGGGAGGCACGGAGCTGGTCACCGTGGATGTGCGTATCGTTTCGGCCACGAACAAGGATCTTATCCAGGCCTCGCGCGAGAAGGAGTTCCGTGAGGATCTCTACTATCGGCTCGGCTCCTTTCCGATTGTTCTTCCACCGCTTCGCCAACGCCGTTCCGATATTCTTCTGATCGCCGAGCATTTCCTGTCGAAGTTCAACGCGGAGCAGGGAAAGGCCATAAAAGCCTATTCGCGCCGGGCGCTGAAGATCATGTACGACTATCCCTGGCCCGGCAACGTCCGCGAGCTGGAGGGGGCTGTGGAACGCGCCGTGCTTCTTGCCGATGGAGATGTCATCAGCGAGGAGGATCTCCCGCTCGCCGTGCGCTCGTTCGCGCAGGGGGAGGGGGGCGCCATGGTTCCATCCGCCGCGTTATTCGAGAATCAGGACGGGATCATGCCATTGGAGACTGTCAAGGAACAGGCAGTCAAGCACGCGTTGAAGGTTACCGAGGGAAATATCCTGGAAGCCGCGCGCAAGCTGGGTATCAGCCGGTCGACGCTCTACGAGCTGATCAAGAAGTACAACGTGGAAGTCTAGCGTTCCCGATCTGTGCGGCTCATGTTCCGTCGACCCGTAGCAGCGGTAGCAGAAGCCGCTGTTACGGACCGGCGGGAATCGTGGTTCCGGTTGCGGGTCCATTGCAACCGAGCCGTCAATTGCAGATCCTGGTGATAACGATCACAGGGTATGAGGGAACCGGGATCATCACCTTCGAACTTCGAATCATCATTTCCGATCGGGATCGCGAGGTCAACAAGCCCAATCGGAGGCATCACGACAATCGAACATCAGATTTCTTATTTGGCGGCCCGCATCGAGGGAGAGGAGAGCCATCCGAACATCATTCTTTCAATACACTTTCATGCCAGAAGGTTTTTCGGCGAAAAAAGTCAGAAAACGTGGGTTGGGGTGATGACGGATTGTACGAATCCAGGACACTTTCCGGAGAATGGACAAGGGAGGAGGTAGTAGGGGCGGATTGCCGGAAGCGAAGAGGGTTTTGAGGTATTATCGCGCCGCTGGATTATCAAGCGCGGTTTTTTTGGTAGTGACGCAGGTTGAATCCATCCCCCGGCCCGCTGAACGATCATCGATTCCTTCATCAATCTTCAAGCTCCAGAGGAGCGCGCCGGCTGTAGCGACGGTACTCCCATGTCCCGCTCAAGCTCCATCGGAGCGTACCATCCCCGCATCGATATTCCCGGCGAATCAGTCTACACCATCCCCAGGTCGTTGTCATGTTCATCATGGCGTACTCATCTGGCAGTTCTCCGCTCGTTCCCTGCGGGTGTCCGCAATCCGCGGAGCTGATCCGGGATGAATGCTCATCGCAATCATCGTCATCCGGTCGACTTTGATGCTTGCGGTGCAAATGGAGAAATTCCGCATGACTGTATACCGGCGATGCGGGGATTACCGGTTATGCCAGGTGGAAGCGCGCAATGAATGAGGAACCGCGGAGCGCCTCCTCCGTGCATGCCGTTGCCCATACGGGTTGCGTGGCAGCCCCCCGGATAGTGGCTCCAAACGGGCTTTTTCGCGACATCGCCGGCAAAATACTACAATCGGATGCGAACCATTCTACGCTGTTGGCAAATCTTCAGTTGGTAGTCTGGCAACAAAGTCCTATACTTGACGACCCGGTCCCCCAAGCCGATAATCAGGAATATGTATGCCACGACACACCAAGAAGCTCCCGAAGGCAGATGCCGTCGAGTTGATGGGCATTGAGGAGCAACCGATTACGCAGACGGACCAGGCCGCATCGCTGATTCCGGAGCATATCCTCCGGTTCCTCAACGCGCTTCCAATGACCAGCGATACGGTTGAATGGATCAACGCGTTTCGTGAGGCGCTGCGGGAATTGCTGGGGGATGTTGACAGGATTGCGGTCAGCGTGGATCTGAACAGTGGCCTTTCGAATTCCTCCAGCGTTCTTCCCGATCTTGCGATTACACAGCATATGTCCGCCGATGCCGATACTCTGAGCAGTATCGTAACCGCCTCGGAGCAGGGGACCTATGCTTCTCCATCGGAATTCCATCTGCAGGAATTTCAGAGACTGGGATATCCTCTGGGCGATTATCACGATCCCTATGGCGTTGATTATTATTACGAGGGGAAGGTGTATGTGGGCACAATTTTCCTCTTTCGGGAGCGAGCAAAACCTCCAATTTCGGACAGGACATTAATTGCGATGTCCGCGCTTGAGCCCTTCCTCACCTTTACACTGTCGGATCTTGTAACGCGAAACAGTTTTGTCAAGCCAATCGATCGGATTTTCTATGATATACTGAGGGATGTCGCCAACGAAGCGGGGCTGAGCGTTCAGGACCGCCGGGTTCTCAGCCTGCTTGTGCTTGGCTATCCCTATAAGCAGGTCGCGGACCGCATGGATCTCTCGCTCGATACCATTCGGAAACACATGAAGCGGATCTACCGGAAGACCAGAACCGGCAGCCTCGCGGAGCTATTCGCCAAGTATTTCACACCACGTCTCGGCATTCAGGGACTCGGAGAAGACGACAGTCTGTAGTGGGGGGAGTACACAAAGATGTACTGTTGCGGTAGGGGGCTTTAGATATAGTTTGCATTCGCTTGAAGATGCTCGCGGCCGGATGATGGGCCTCCACGCCCATAGCCTGTGAGCAGCATTCAGCGAGCCCCCCTCGCTGGATTGAATGTGCGCGGAAGGCAAACGGGAAGCGGGTTGCAGCCGTGTTCAGCACGGAGAGCGTTCCTTAGCTGACCCTTCCATGGAATCACCCGTTACAGGCCCCGGAAGGCCGTATCAGGACGGAAAAATTGCGCCGGTTGTCGATGTCCAAAGGGCCGCGCGTGATACTGTTGCAAAGCGTAGTCGGAGCAAGGGGGTACACAAACATGTACTGTTGCGGGGTTCGGCAAACGCCTAAGTTTATAGTCCGTCAAGCGGGTCCATTATCTGCCGATGTGCACACTGCCTGACCACAATCTCGGTTGATCGCGATAATAGTTTTTTTCAGCTCCCATTTTATCGAGGCAGACACCGTATGCGATTGTTCATATTCACTTGCGCCATTGCTCTTCTGTTCATCACGTCAGCCTGGGCCCAGGGTGCGGGCGATGCTCCCAGACACCCGGAGGAGCCGGATGCAGTATCAGCCGGCACATTCTCAATATCTCTTGGGACTGTAATACCTGATCTTTCATCCTCGCCCTCAATATCCACGGATGAGAATAAAAACAGGGTTTCAGGATATATCACGGTTTTTAACGTGAGCAGTGGCGGTACCGATTATCTGGTGCCGGTGGACTCTCTCCATTTTATCGGAGATGGAGGGGATATAGATAACATCAGCACCATCGAATTTTTTGATGAGTTCGCACAGGCGGTGGTATCGCAGGGGGTGGCACAGGGATATATGGCATGTCCCGCATCCTGCTCGGTGCCGAAGACCTCGCGTGTCTATCTGGCCTCGTGCGTGCAGCGGACGGGACAGGGGGGAACAACCCACTTCGCTCCCTGCGACGCAACCGTATTCTGCTATCGGGAGTACAGCGTCTGCTGCCCGAACGGGGTGGCTACGCCGACTCTGACAAAGATCATCCACGAGGGAACGAGTTGCTCGCCTGGGTCCCAGTGCGAGCCAACATGCCCATAGCTAAATAACCCGCGTAAGCACTCCGGAGTTCCGGTTGCCTCCCCTTCACTGGGGTAGGATGGCGGTGCCATGTCCGCACCGCTCGAAATGATGCAACAATTGACTCGTTCCACGCCGGCTGTCGATGCGGGTCGCTCCCTTCCCCGCCGCGTGATATAACTCCCACCGGCCATCAGGCCGGGCCTCACTCCAAAGGGAGATGAGGAATATCCGAAAACCTCGCGCACATCCGGGTAATCGGCTCCATAACGCTGCAAGTGTGGAGAACGATGATGGAGCACCACCCTCGAATGCTTCCCTCCATCTCCGAACCATCGGCTGGCGCGACCAACAACAGAAGCGGATCATGAACTATTCGATGCCCCACATAACGGCTTTTCACCCGCCGCATAGCTCGCATCGCTTTACCATGCTGATGAGGGATGCCCGCCCGATGGCGGAGGCTTTTGCGCGAAGGCTCTGCCGTTCCACGGAAGAAACAAAAGACCTGATGCAGGATGCCGCAGCGGTTTCCTGGAAATATTTCCCGCAGCTTCATGACGAGACGCAGTTCAGTGCGTTGATGCTCCAGATCATCAAACAGCAATATCTCTACAGAAAACGCACGGAGGAACGGCACCGTCCGTTCGTGGGCGAATTCCCGGAGGGTGATTTCAGCGCGCCGGAGGATCGTGGAGATATTTCGCAGGAGCTGAAAATCGATCTGCACGAGGCGCTCGGCGTCCTCAACCCGGAGGAGCGGGAGATCGTGTTGTTGAAATGGGCCGGCTTTACGCTGGAGGAATTGTCGCAGGTGTATGAATGCAAATTTTCCTGCATGAATATGCGCCTTCGCCGGGCGCGCGGGAAAATGCAGGATTCTCTGCGGAAGGATTCGTCAAAACGTGGATCGATGCAGTGCTCCTCGGAATATATCATCGAGGAAGCCACAAGGCTTGCCGAGAAGGTAAATCTGAAACTGGAGACGATGCGTGGTCTGATCGAGGATTGAGGCGGTCTGGCGGGCAATACGCCTTGCCAGCGTTACGGAAGTGCCGAGCTCACCCCCGCTGCCGGATGACGGAGTTTTCCGCTGTATCGGATGATCGTGTGATGCCGGCCGGGCGTCATTGTTCGGGCCGATACCGGCCGCAACGGACGATGAGAATTTTTTGCACAGCCCCACAACGAAAAGAGGTGTTACGGGGCGGATCGTCATGACGATCCGCCCCGTTTTTTTTATGCGCCGGCGGACACCGAATCGCCAGTCCCGGCCGATATGAATTTCGACAATCAGACGCAAATCCGGCATTGTGCCGGGCGTCCACCTGAAGCGTGACAAACCACCATCGTCGTACCTGAAAACAATGATGTCGTTCCGCGGAAATCATGTAGCATATCATTGTCAATTATCGATAATATTTTCATCACAATATTGAAATAGCTATTTCAAATAAATTCACTGCTGAACGTTGGTTTAATTTGCAGGTATAAAAGTGCTTGACGGATGGCACGGAGGTCGCCCGGCCTCTCCTGGCGGGGCAGCCGTCCATTCCGTTATGACCTTTAAATGTAGTGTCGCGGATGTGTGCCTTTCTGAATTTCCGCGGCCCTCATCTCTCCCTGGGAGATGATTGCACTGTCGGATATATCCGGTCGCACGCTCATGACGGAGGAGCTGTGCCGGCTTCCGACTACCCCCATGAACTTCTGATGAAGCAACGGCAGGGGCCTCGGTGCTCCGGTTGATTGAATTCCGGATTCACGGCAGTTCCAAGCGATTATCACCTGTTGTCGCGGAGATTTTCCTCTCATGATTCATGGGGCGGAAAATCCCATTGATAGTCTCCGCACTCACCTCTTGCGATTGCAATTGCGGGGTGTGTGATGGTGCCGGGTTTATAATTGTTTCCGGTAGTGCATCGCGCCCCAACTATCCATCAGGAGTAGTTCGATGAACAGATCTCGTCTCTGTCTACGGCCGGCAATGCTGGCGCTCGCTCTCATGCTGATGTCGATCATGTTCGTGACGAATTATCATGTCGCGAAATCCCAGCCGCCGCCTCGTTGCCCATGTTATTCGGTTGATCTCCAGGCTGCCCCGCCATGCGCCTGTCCGCTGCAGGTCATCGCGAACTTCGCTCCGCCGTGCGGCCCGTGGGCTCCGCCATTCTACAACATGTGCGGACTACCGGGGCCGTTCCCGTTTGGCGGGTACTATACCGAGTGTCCCGGTCCGTGGCCTCCCTATAATGGTTGCGCCCTCCCGACGTTTACCATCGTGGATGCATGCGGTCAGGCGGTTGTCCTTCAGAATGTTCCGGGATTCTGCGTCCGGTTCAACAACATCAACTGCACGCCGGGCTGCTGCGTGAATATCTGCGTGAACTGGGATTGCAATGGCTGTCCAACGGTGACAGTCACGCCGGCACCCTGCCCACCCCCGGATAACGCCGTGAATTGATCGAAATTCGATCGAAGGGGGCGGTTTTCATATCCGCCCTCCTTCTTGTGCACTTTTGCCGGTCCGTGTCATCTTACCATATGCGGAGATACGCCATTCGGTCTACCCGGAATGGTTCGTGGTGATCCGCGCTGCCAGCCACCTTATATACTGCCTGATGATTCGGGCGCTCTCGATTACCATCCTCATATGCCGGCGCTGATCGCCTGTATCAGCCACGCCGGTTGGAACCTTCTTTTCATAACCACACAATGAGCGGACGTACTCGGAGCGGGTCGGTATACTGGCCCGCTCCGTGACGTTTACGCATTTCCGCGGCGTTTTGCTCAATCATCCCTGCTCACTTCACTGGTTATCCACCCCACTGTCTCCCGCCTTATTCCTTGATTGGTTCCATGATGGGCGTTTCGGCGCTGGGGCGATCCGGGCCGGTTTCCCAGACGCATTACGACCCGATTCCGCGTTTGCAGCGTGTGCGGAACGACCGTCGAGCTGCCACGGTGCGGTTTTTCGCCACCTGTATTTGACGAGATGCAAGCGGCGCCCGCATTTTTTGCAAAAAAACTTCCTTCCCCTCCTCAAAAAAGCGTTTTACGAGAAATGGCAGCCGGATTTATCGTGTAGTTTGCTGGTGAAATTATTCTGAAGGCGTATATGACCCTGCCGGGGAAAGCCCGAGCGGTCGCCAGCCTGGAGTCTCCGGAGTTGTATCTAAATGGTTGGGTCATCCGGGGTCGCCGCTGGCTGGTTGGGGGGAGCGAGGAATCGATCAGTCATCATAGAGAGAGAAGTCACGATTTGCTCGCGAGATTGAAGGAGAGAATGCCGCCAAGGTGGCGTTCCGGGGAGCGGGATGGTTTGGGAGGCAACGGTAAATGCGTCTGTGGGATGATGGGGTTTTCGAAGGTCTTTGATAAACGCGTCGGCGCGGGATCTATGGGGGGTACCGCTGTCGATTCGTACTGATGCCATGTGGAGTCGCCCTCTTCAACCGGAATAACAGCGCTGCGATTCCTCCAATGGAGTTATGATCCGGACTCCGTTGAATCGGGAATCATGGTGATGACGGTGAAGTGCGGGATAGGCGGGGCGGCATAGTCATATGGCATTCGGGGGCAGGCCGAAAGGCCTGCCCTTTTTTACTCGATGTTCTTTGAAGCAGGAAATCAGATTGTCGGGCATGTGCCTGACGCCGAGCCATCAATTGCGATGAATCGGAAGAAAATTCATCGATTATCGATTTCCTTGCTCTCCGATGTGCAGATTTCCAATCTGATATCATCTTAACTAATGTGGAGGATGGCTGATCCGGTTACGGAAGGCTGGTGGAGAGAGGAAGAGGGGTAATCGGACCAACGGGCCAGCGGCCCACTACCTTGAAAACGGAAACATGATCAAGCCGATCGAAAAGCAGATCGGAGTTGCACGAAATATATTATCGAAGAATACCGATGGGCACGGAGAATAAAGTATCCTGCTTGTCGATATAGCGATCACCAGGCATTCCGTGATCGTTATTTCGAGGGAAAGGGTGAGGGAGCGCCCTTTCCCTTGATTCATTTATGGACCAGCCGTAAACTGTCGGGAGATGCGGGAGTGATAAGCCCGCGGAGGCCATCGCCCGGCAGATCGAGATTCCTCAACTTCGACACGATCGCATAGAGATGCATTCTCGCCGTACGGAGGCTCGGATTGGTTGCAAATCCCATTATCTACCATCCACGCCGCGATCATTGATGTATGCATGCGTCCGGTAAATATCTATCGAGATTTCTGAAGGGGCTCCTTCTCTGCCTCCTTCTGGGAGATATTTGCGTCGCGCAGGAAACAACCCAGCGCGCGCCCGATGCATCCACGACCGTTCCCCCACCTTCCTCCGGCACGCCGACAACAATGTCGACGGGCGCTCCACAGCCGGCACCGGGGACAACTGCCCCCGGCACTACGGCCCCGACTCCGGGGACAACCGCCCCGGCCCCCGGCACCACGCCGCCGCCGGCTCCCGCAACGCCAACACCTTCTCAGGCTCAACTGAACGCGGCACTTTCCAGCCTCTATAACGGCATGACCGTCAGCTTCTCGTTCGCGCAGTCGATTTCATCGAACTGGTTGATGTCCGATGAAAATTATCTTGCCGTGAAGCTCGGCATTCAGGCGCGGCAGCAGCGGATGATAGGCCCGCTCACGGTCAGGGGGACGCTGAACTTCGGGCTTGGCATCAATTATCGCGATGATTCCATTCCGGGCAGAAATTTCCAGACGAACGATAATGAGATTTTCACCGAGGTGATGGCGATCTATCCCGTCAGATGGATGATCGATCCGTATGTCGCCACGAATGTCCGAACCGCGATCACCGAATCGTACAGGTATTTCGGGCCGCAGTACATGCGGATGGGCTCCTTCCGCGATCCGATTACCACGCAACAGTCGGCGGGGTTCAGCTTCAGCCACATGGGCGCCGATGGCATCTTCAACACCCGTATCGGCTTTCTGCTACAGCAGGTGCGCGCGCATTATCAGACCCTGATGACCGATGACTTTACCACCTTCAACGTCGTCGAGCGATATAAGCCCACGTCGGGGATCGAGTTTGTGAATGATGTTGCGCTGCGCGCCGATACGACGCTGGCGTTTACCTCCCATTTCGGCATTGCCACCGGCTTCAAGGATCTTTCCGTCTGGAGCGTCCGCTGGGATAACGAGACGCGATTCCAGCTCTGGAAATCGATCGGCCTGATCTGGACATTCAATGTGATTCACGATGTGGTGCAGACGCGCAGGACGCAGTTCAAGCAGTCGATCACGATCGGAGTTATCAGAAATTTTTGACGCGTTCTGTGGATGTTGTGTCTCGTTGTTCAGTTGTCGTCCAGTCGGGGCGGGTTTCAAACCCGCCCCGACGCGCGCCAGTATCGACAATATTATCTGTCACTATCTTCAATCTCCTTCAGCTTCGCCAGCCGCCGCATGTGCCGCTCCAGACCGCTGAACTCCACCGATAGAAACGCCGTCACCAGCACCTTCGCCAGCTCCTCCCCGATAACGCGCGGACCCAGACAGAGCACGTTTGCGTCGTCGTCGAAGACGCACTGGCGCGCGGAGAAGGTATCGTGTGCCAGCGCGGCGCGGATGCCCCGGAACTTGTTGGCGGCGATCGATGCCCCCACGCCGCTTCCGCAGAGAAGAAGCCCCCGGTGCGCGCGTCCCTCCAGCACGGCGCGCGCCACGGCGCCGGCGAAATCGGGATAATCGCTCGGCTGTTCGTTGAACGCCCCCAGATCCTCCACCTCATGCCCCTGCCCGGCGAGCCAGGGGCGGAGGCGCTCCTTCATTGAGAAGCCTGCGTGATCGCTGGCGATGACGAGTTTCATGGTCGTGGAATCAATCGATTGTTGCATCGGGGAACCGGCACTTCCGGTTACGCCTCGTCCGGCGCGGACTGCTCATCGTTCATCTCCTCCATCATCTCCGATTCCAGCCTGTTCTGCACGACCTCGCGGAAGGAGACGATCTCCGCCAGCAGCCCCATCGCCCGGTCGGCAACGTGTTCCGCGGTGAAGCAGAATTTATCCATCGCCACCTCTCCCGGCGCGGATGTGCCGTAGCGCTTCATCCCGACAAATCCATCGGCATAGCCCTGCCATCCCATCTCCACGCCCGCCTCCACGCCGATCACCGGCACTGCGAATGGGAACACCTCCTCGCGATATTCCTCCGACTGCTCCTCGAAGATCTCCCAGCACGGCATGCTCACGATCCGCGGCGATACGTTATGGCTGACAAGGATTTTCGCGGCATCCACCGCCACATGGACTTCGCTGCCCGTGGCGGCGATGATGATATCCGGCTGTTCGGCATCGATCAGGACGTAGGCCCCCTTGAGAGCCCCCCCCTGATCGGTTCCGGCGAGCGTCGGGAGTTTCTGGCGGGAGAGGGCGAAGGCGATCGGGTTGTCGCGATTCTCCAGCGCGATCTGCCACCCGAACGATGTCTCGTTGGCGTCCGCCGGGCGTATGAAGTAGAGGTTCGGGATTGCCCGCAGCGCCGCGTAATGCTCCACCGGCTGGTGCGTGGGGCCATCCTCCCCCAGGCCGATCGAATCGTGCGTGAAGACGAAGATGGTGGGATAGTGGCTGAGCGCCGCGATGCGGATCGCCGGGCGCATGTAGTCGCTGAAGCAGAGGAACGTGCCGCCATACGGGATCAGCCCCGTGACTGCCATGCCGTTCATGACCCCTCCCATGCCGTGTTCGCGGACGCCGTAGCGGACATACCGGCCGCCGTAGTTGGCGGGCGTCAGATCCTCGCTCCCCTTGAACTTCGTGTTGTTGGAGGGTGTCAGATCGGCCGAGCCGCCGATCATCATCGGGATTTTCGGGACGATCGCGTCCAGCACCTTTCCGCTCGCCGCGCGGGTCGCCATGTCATCGCCGACGGCGAATTTCGGGAGAGCGTCGCGCCAGTTCTCGGGGAGCCGGCGTTCCACCCACTGGTCATACAGCGGCGCGATATCGGGAAAATTCTTCCGGTACTCATCGAGCATCGCGACATACTCCTTCTCCAGCTCCGCTCCCCTGGCGGTAAAGCCGGCGAAATACTCGCGCACATCGTCATAGACCACGAAGCTCTTGTCGGGATCGAACCCGAAGCGCTGTTTCACCAGCTTCGTCTCCTCCGGTCCAAGCGGCGTTCCATGCGCCTCCGCGGTCCCCGCGCGATGCGGAGAGCCGTAGCCGATCGTCGTTCTGACGCGGATCAGGCTGGGCCGGTCCGTCACCGACTTGCAGCGGGTGATGGCCGCGTCGATGCCCTCGATATCGTTTCCATCCCCCACTTCCTCCACATTCCATCCGTACGCGCGATAGCGGGCGGCGACATCCTCGGTGAACGCCAGATCGGTGGAGCCATCGATCGAGATATGGTTGTCATCGTACAGGGCAATCAGCCGGTGCAGCTTGAGATGCCCTGCCAGCGAGGATGCCTCCGAGGAGATCCCCTCCATCAGATCGCCGTCGCCGACGATGACGTAGGTGTGGAAATCGGCCACCGGCGCCCCATCGCGGTTCAGCGTGGCGGCCAGATGGCGCTCCGCAAGGGCGATGCCGACGGCGTTGGCGATCCCCTGCCCCAGCGGGCCGGTGGTCACCTCCACGCCATCGGTGAGATGCCATTCGGGATGCCCCGGCGTCAGGCTCCCGTACTGCCGGAAGTTCTTCAGCTGATCCAGCGTCATCCCCGGATAGCCGAACAGATAGAGAAGCGAGTAGAGGAGGGCGGAACCATGCCCCGCGGAGAGGACGAAACGATCGCGCCCGGCCCATTGCGGGTTTGCGGGGTTGAACCGCATATGCCGGGTCCAGAGCACATACGCCATCGGCGATACGCCAAGCGGAAGCCCCGGGTGACCTGACTGTGCCGCTTCGACGGCATCGACCGCGAGAAGGCGGATCGTGTTGATGTTGCGCTCATGGTTTACCGTGGTATCCACAGTGTTGCCTCGTTGTTGAAGTGATCTGATTCTGTTCCGTGCCCGTTCCGCTATCGTCGCAGTTCATGGATCAGGTCGTGCAGTGCGCTTCGCAGCGCGCTGGCACTCACCAGCGTTTCGCCATGACGGGCATGCCGGACGCGGAAGATCGCGCTCCGGCCGCCACGCCCGTCGTATGGCTCGATCGCCAGCTCCCCATATCCCATCTCGTAATGATCGGATTCCCCGGCCAGATAAACCTGCAACTCCCGCACTTCGGGGATGCCAAGCTCGCTGGCGAGCATCTTCCAGAGGATATCGTCCTCGACTTTTTTTTCCTTCGCCATGTTCGATATCGCGAATCGTGACCCGGCGCCAGGCCGAAAAACGCACAACTTTGGAGCCGGAACCTATTGCCGGAGGGAGATGCCGAGCACCCCCCCGAACCGGCCTGCACCGAGAGGGCCAACGCCCCAGCGCGCGCCGAATTGGAGGAATATAAGATTACCCACGAAGGTGGGGATGTTGCCGACATCAAATCCCGCCTCGCTGTACCATGTTCCTCCCGTGGAGCGGTAGCCCGCCGTCCCCCGGTTCTCGAAATATCCGCTCGCCCCGGCCGCCGCAATCCCGATGCCCCGGCCATCATATGTGGGGAGCCCCAAGGCGCGCCAGAGGATATCGGTGAAATCGTGCCGCGCCACAACAGCGGCGTAGCGCGTGCCGCCGTAGATGCCGGTCGGCGCGGAATAGAAGAGGCCGGGCGACCCGATAAACCCGGTCGGCGCGCCGATAAAGCCGTTCGATGTCCGCATCCTGAACTGATATTGCGTCGGCAGATCGTCGCCACCGATGCCGCCGCGGAGGCTCAGGTCCAGCAGCATCGGCGCGTAGCCGGTCGGGATGGTGGGGAGGAGGAGCCGCAGCGTTCCCTCGGCTCCCCGGAAGCTCCGCCCGGAACGGGTTTCCTCTCCGTACAGCCCCGTCAGCTCAGCGCCGAGTTCCGGATCGCTGGTGCCGCCGGACAATGCTTCCGGCGTCCCGCACTGAAGAGTGGCGCTGGCGGTGCGATAGTTTCCGTCCGGGATGGCCGGGTTCGGCCGGAAGAGATAGTGCTCGAAGATCGATCGGTTGGTGGTGACCGGCGCGCTGAATTGCCGCGACATCTCCAGTTCCACGCCGGCGCGAAGCTCTCCGGCGCGCGCGTCGATCCCGGCCCGCCATCCGTCCTTTCGGAAATAATCGTAGTAGTCGCGATGAAACAGGGCTGCCATCATGGTGTTGATCACCATCGGATGGCTCCGGTCGCTGGTGGTGGCGGAGAGATTGGAGAAGATGCCGGCGTGGATTGCCAGCGAGCCATCCGTGCCGCTTTCGAACCCGGAAACCCCCTCGCCGCTCGATATCGAAATCCCCCTTGTCCGCTTCCGCCGCTCGATAAGCGGGACGGTGACGGTGAGATCGCCGAACATCCGCCGCAGCCCGAAGCTGTACGACGCATGTCCATCCAGATCGACAGGCCCGAGCGCCCGGTCCAGCCCCAGCCCGAGCGATGCGCTCCCGACGCGATTGAACTCGACCACCGGGCTGATGCCAAGCCCTTCCCGCGGCGTCTCGTTGCTCGTGTCCCGGTTTGCCACCAGGCTGTCGGTCTTCGTATAAATCTCCTTTTCCTCCGCCGTCAACTCGCTCAACCTGTTGTTCTCCCAGAATTCCAGCCGGGCGGAATCGGCGTCCGGGGCGGCGGAGATGATCTTCTTCCCGGCGTAGACCGAATCGGGTATCGGCTCGTTCACCTTCAACTCCGTGAAGATGCTGCCGGCGCTGATGGAGAGATCGACATCGGCCAGGCCGCTGACGAGCGAGGCTCCTCCCTTCGCGGAAACATCAAGGCTGGTCGGCTCCCAGATATCATCCTGAAATTTCTCGAAGCTCTGGCGGAAATGAAGATCCCGCACGTACGGGATGGCCGTCGATGCCGAAGGGCGGAGATCCACCGCGACGAGGTTGTAGCTGTTCGCCACGATATGGATCGTTCCCTCGAACGCCGGCAGCAGCCTGGTCGCCGGCTTCACATCGATCACGTACACCGTTTCTCCGCCAAGCGTGGTCCGGTCACGGATGGAAAATCGGTAGCGGGAGAGCGTGCTTTCGTTGAGAGGCGATGGGATGATGACGCCGAGGATCGGCAGCTCGTCCTGGTAGAAGCTGATGAAATTGCCGAGCGCGGCCAGATTGTCGCCGGCCGGAACGTTGGCGGTCTGGCGACGCTGAATCACCTCCAGACGTGGCCCCCTGCTGCTGTAATAGGCGCGGGAGAATGTTTCCAGCACCGCCTGCCGGTCGATATCGGTCAGCCCGATGCCGTTCCCTCCAAGCGTGTAGACGATTTTCGAGTAGAGAAGCCCCTGCACGGTTCTGCTCTTCGCCTGGTTCTCGTTCTTCCGTTCGATGGCGTGGCGGACGATCTTTTCGGCGTTGTTCTCCGCCGTCACCTGCACTTCCTGAAGAGGAATCGATGAGGCGCGGAGCGCGATGGTGATGTGAGGGGAGCCGGTGGAGATGGTGATCGATGTGTCGCGAAAGCCGATCGATGAGGCGCGGATGGTGTGCGTTCCGGCGGGGACCGGCAGCCGGAACCGCCCGGATGCGTTGGTGTAGGTGCGTTTTCCCGCCGTCGTGATGGTGACGATTGCGCCGCCGATCGGCGCCCTGGAATCGGCATCGACCACGGTTCCATCCACCGTGATGGTCTGCTGCGCGCGGGCCGTTGCCGCCAGCATCAGAAGAATGAAGAGTAAGCTGGAGAGATAGCGCATGTATCGATATATCCGTGATTGCGTTGCCGGATCGGGGCGATGGCGTCCTGTGTAGCGCGCGCCGTGGCGCGGGCAAACGTATAAACGCCCCGTGAGTTGCCGATGCGCGCCGATGGCTTTCAACGCGCTCCCCTCACCGACGCATGCCGGCCGGTTTCGCAACGGTATACGATCTATCAACAGGGGCCGGGGGATAAAGGCGGGCGCCCCCGATGAACGATCTCATCGGGGGCGCTGAGGGCTTTCAACTCGTGGGATCGTTTCCCGTGTCGATAACCGGCGCGGCTCTCAGAACGCCATCACCTTTGCGATCCGCGCGGCGATCTTCCCGGCCGTCGGGACCACGACTTCCATCAGCAGCGGGTTGTAGGGGATGGGGCAATCGGCGGTGGCCATCCGTTCCACCGGGGCATCGAGCCAGGTAAAGGCGTCCTGGGCGATGGTGGCCGCGATCTCCGCGCCGAAGCCGCACGTCCAGTTATCCTCATGGACCACGATGCAGCGGTTTGTTTTCCGTACCGAGCGGAGCACCGCCTCGCGATCCCACGGCATCACCGTCCGCAGATCGATCACCTCAACGCTCGCGTTGCTGTTCGAGGCTGCTTCCATTGCGCGATGGACCATCTCCCCCCAGGTCACAATCGTCAGATCCGTTCCTTCCCGCACAACCTGCGCCACGCCGAACGGGATCATATAATCATCTCCCGGATAGGGACGGCGTCCCTCCCTGGTATCCAGAAGCCCGCGGTGTTCGAAGAAGAACGTGGGATCATTTCCCCGCAGCGCCGTGCGGAGAAGCCCCACCGCATCCTGCGCGTTGGATGGAAATGCGATGCGCCAGCCGATCAGGTGCGCGTAGATCGCCTCGCCGGAAACCGAGTGCCAGGGATCGCCGGTCTTCTTGCCGAAGCCGACGGGGATGCGGACCACCATCGGCGCCGCGAATTTTCCAGCGGTCCGCCAGCGGATCGTGCCGCAGTCGTTGATCTGCTCGTGGGCAGGATCGGCGTACTTGCGGAACTGAATCTCCGGCACCGGCATCAGCCCGGCCATCGCCATGCCGACCGCGCGACCGATAATCCCTTCCTCGTTCAGCGATGTATCGAAGACGCGATCGGCGCCGAAACGGGTCTGCATGTCGATCGTGGCGCCGTGAACGCCCCCCTTCATCCCCACATCCTCTCCGAAGACGATAAGTCGATTGTTCCGCTCCAGCTCCCCGTTCAGCGTCTGCCGCACCGCGTCGATCAGGTTCATCCGTGGCCCGGAGGGGTTCGGCTCCGCGCCGTTCCTGAACGCCGCGCGATATTCCTGCTCGCCGATCTCCGGGATCACTCCCCCCACCTGCTGCGGCTGCCCGCTTTCGTAGTAGACATTATCCAGCACGACATCGCGCGACGGCTGATCCGATGCAAGCGCGCGTTCCACCGCTTCCTCGGCCTCTTTTCGCGTTGCGCTCTCCAGCCGTTCCCATTCATCGGCGGAGACGATCCCCTCGCCGATCAGATAGTCCCGCAGCTTCGGCAGCGGATCGGCGGCGCGCTCGCGTTCGAGCAGCTCGGCCGGCTTGTACGCCTGCGTATCGACGAAGGAGTGGCCGGCGAGGCGGGGGACGGTAAGGCGGAGGAGGACGGGGCCGTTGCCGGCGCGGATCTGCGCCACCGCCTGGGCGATCAGCGTGGAAGTCTCCACCGGATCGGTGCCGCTGCCATCCAGGATGGTGAGATCGCCGAAGGAGCGGAGGTTCTCCGCGATGTTGGCGCCGGGGGTCTGGTAGGTGCCGGGAACGGAGATGCCGTAGCCGTTGTCCTCGATGAAGAAGAGATAGGGGAGCTTTCCCGTGGTCACGATGTTGAGCGCCGCCCAGAATCCATTGGTGGCGCACGATGCATCGCCACCGAGCGCGGCGGCAATCGCCCCGTTCCATTCCTCCTGCTTCATCACATCGGCGCGATAGCGGATGGCCTGTGCCCAGCCTGCCGCCGGCGTGTACTGCGCCCCCACGTCGCCGCTGGTCGGCAGCACGGTGGCCGCCCCGCGCGACGGAAGGTTGTGGACCACGCCGATATCGCGACCCTCGGAGATCCCGCCGGTGCGTCCCATCGTGCTGCGGACCGCCTCCTCCGGGGTAAGCCCCTGTGCCAGCACGAACGGACGTGAGCGATAGTAGACCGTGGCGGCATCGTGCGGGTTGTTCATCATCACGCCCAGTAGGATCTGGGCAAGATCGTGTCCGCGCGATGAGAACTGATAGGTGACAAGCCCCTGCGGCACCAGGCGCTCCTCTTCGATATCATCGAGCGCGCGTGAGAGGAACATCAGCCGGGCCACGCGGAGCCAGTCGATGATGACCGCGTTGTTTTCCGGCGCGTCCACGGTTGTGGCGGGAGCCGGCGAGGCCCCGGCCTGGGTTTTCTTCATCGAGCTGTGCTTTGCCATTGAATCGCTGTCGCAATAGTGGTCGCGGTCCTGACGGGACGGTGACCGGTTGGGGAATGAGATCGTCACAAGCAACGGAACGCCCGGAGGGGCACCGCATGATGCCCGCGCTCGGGAACGTTCAGAGGAATCGGCAAAGATAGGAAAACGGGCGGATGCGGGCCGATATCGTCGGCGATCGCGGGAAGCCCCCCGAAGGGGGCTCAGAGGTTGTGGATCACGCTGGTGACCACTCCCCAGATCTGGAAGCTGGCATCGCTGGCGAGCTCGATCGGGGCGTAGTCGGGATTTTCGGGGAGGAGGCTGATCGCTTCGCCATCGTGGCGGAGCCGTTTCACGGTAAGCTCGCCATCGACCACGGCGATGACAACTTTTCCATCCTCGGCTTCGATGGAGCTATCGACGACGAGGAGATCGCCCGACTGTATTCCCGCGCCGGTCATCGAGTTGCCGGTGACGCGGACCAGGAAGGTCGTGGCGGGGTTTTTCACCAGATGGCGGCTGATATCGAGTTTTCGCTCGACATAATCCTCTGCCGACATGGGTGAGCCGGCGGAGACCGGTGCAAGAAAGAGGGGGAGGGCGATGATATCGGATAGCTCGGGCATATAGAATTCCGTGATCCGCAACGGCTGGTGTCTGGACCCTGATATCGGCAACACGTTGGAAGGCTGTTCGCGGTCGCTTTTCATCTCAGTTGGATTTCAATGTAGTGAGAATCTCCTTGTATGCGGAGATCTGACCTCGAAGCGTCAATATCTCTCGTTCCATCTCGGCCACCTTCGTTTCAAGGACCATGACGCGGTCGTCACCGGAGGCGACCGTCAACGGTACAATCATACGGCTCTTCCCGGTATTGTCCACACGCGCTCCCTCCTCAAAAATCTCCAGCTCACCCCCCAGCAGCCAGTCGATGCTTATCCCGTATGATCGCTTTAGCGATAGCAGGGTATCACCCCCGGGAATCTTCGTATCCCTCTCTATATCGGAAAGGAAACTTTGTGAAATACCGAGATTTTCGGCAAATTCCTGCTGTGACAGCCTATGCCGTAACCGCAGTTGCCTCACTCGTTCTCCCAGAGTGCTCATATCTTTAGCGTTATTTTGATAGAAGAAATATCACAATAGTGTTGATTTCTATCACTAAAGATATTACATTGCATCCAGTAAGTCAACCTGTTGATGGAAACATCACAAGAAAAAACCAGCCGGAGTACCACGCCGGCCGTTCACCACCCGCTGGAGCGGGAGCAGAAGTCCCGGACAACCACACCGGACTTCACCGTCCTCGACTGGTATGTCGCCGTAGAGAGGATGGTAATGAGACCGCCTCCGTTTCACCACCACAACGAGGGGAGCATGTACGCCTGAATGGAACCGAAGCCACCACACGTTGGGAGCAGCGGGAGGGGATTGCCCCTCCCGCTTTTGTTAGGTGCGCGGGGCGGTGCCCCGCGCATCAGGGATTGCGTCCCTCCGGGGCCTGGGAAGATGGTTCCGCCAACGCAGCGGATGATGGTGTTCAACGGTCTGTCAGGCGTTTTCCCGTCGTGTGGGGGCGGAAACCAGCTTTTCCATTCGCGCCATCCGTTCGAGAAGTGCTTCGTAGACCCTGTCGGTTTTTTCATGGAGATGGGCCACCTCCATCTCCGCCTTCACGTTGATATCGTACTCGATATCGGCGCGGACGCGGTCCTTGACTGTCTGGCGGTTCTGGCTGATGAGGACGAAGATGGAGAGAAAGATCGCCTCCAGCGAGACGATCATTGTCAGCAGCCCGAACGGGAAAGGATCGAACTGCCTGATGCCGACCGGCAGGGTGTTGATGATGATCCATACCATGAACCATAGGGCGTTGAGCGACAGAAAACCCATGCTCCCGCTGAACACGGCGATCCAGTCGGCGATCCGCTCGATCACCGTCAGGTGCACCTCGATCTCCTCGTTTACGTTCCGCGACACCCGCGTGCGGAGGAGGTCATCGGCCTTGCGGGTGATGCTGCTCATTGCCGCCAGCATGTGGAGCGCGGCATCGGGATTCTTCTTGAAGAAAAGGAGGAGATCGCCGCGATCCAGCACGATAACCTCGCTTGGCTCGGTTGCAACCGCGGTTGCCGTTCGGGGGCCGCTTTCAACGAGCGATAATTCGCCGAATAAATCGCCGTGTTCGGCCATGGTCAGGATGATTTTCTGCCCGACGGTATCGCGCACCGATAATTCGACGGCGCCGCTCAGGACCATCATGATGGAATCCCCCGGCTCGCCGGTTTCGAAACATATTTCTCCGGCGTCGAGCTTGATATAATCGACCACATCGGCCAGCTCCTGGCGGTCCTCGCGATCGAGCAGGGCGAACAATTCGATTTCGACAAGCCGTTCGACGTCAACTGGCATTACTATCTCCGTAAGAGTGCTTGAACGGAAGCCTGGAAGGGCCTTCGTTAATGGGCTATTGGCCCATTCTGTTGAGAGTGCCGGGGAATATGAGCGCGGAAATTCAAGGCTCCGCGTCGGAAAACGGGGCTGGTAATTAGCACTGAAATTCGATGATGCGAGGCTGTGCCGTCCGGTAACATTCTTCGAAACATCCACGCAAAATTTTACATGCCTTCAAGCGCCGTCCGCTCCGGTTTTTTCAGCGTGCGGACCACGAGGCGGTAGGAATTATCGATCATTTCAAAAATCTCCCGCTGAGATATTGTTCCATCGAGGATGATCGTGTTCCAATGTTTCTTGTTCATGTGATATCCGGGCCGGACCGCCTCGTATCGGTCGCGTAATTCCACGGCAAGCCCGGGATCGCATTTAAGATTGATCGATAAGGGGATGGCCTCCGGTGGCGTCAGGGCGAACATCTTTCCCATGACGGAAAATACGACAACGCCCTCGCCGAACGGAGTTCCCTCCGTGGTTCCGGGTTTATCCAGGCAACAGGCGCGTAGCGTTTCGAAATTCATATGGCTGCCGTCGCGATCATTTCATGTAGCCGATGCGGTTCTCTTCCATCGATCGGGGACGCAACGTAAGTAAGCGGCGGTCAATCAGGAAATCATCAGGGCCGGGCTCCGGTCATATGGCAGGTGTGCATATGTGGATAACTCCGGTGCCAGGCTGTGGGAAACCTGTTATTCGCATTGTCGGGCAGGGTCGGCGGTGACGGATCGGCGGGCGAGACGCTCATCTGGGCGGGAGGGGGCGGAATAAATTTTCCGTGATGAAAAGTGTTCGCTTTTGGCATGGACTTTTGGTATCGCCCGGCGCTCGACCGCCATTTCGGCACGGAGAACGGGAATGTTCTATGTCTGTTATCGCTATTGAATAATGTGCTTCCACCCCCCTTTTCGGCGGCAGTATATTGGTCTGTCTCGGGATGGATCGGCCGTGCGAGCGGCCCCGGTTTGTCGTGCTGAGCGAAGTGATGCCTCCGGTTCCGGACGCTTCGCCTCGCTCAGGGTGACAAGGCCGGAATGGGGGCCGGAGTGCACTTTTTCCTTCCTTTTTACTTCTATACGTACTGCAAAACGGCAGTTTCCAGGAGAATCGATTTATGAAGATTACCCGCCTCTTCACCCAAGCAGGCCAGAATGTATACGATCAGTTCGAGTACGCGCGCCGCTCATCGGTGCTGCGAAACCCGGACGGCTCGGTGGTGTTCGAGATGCACGATATCGAGGTGCCGAAGGCATGGTCGCAGGTTGCCACGGATATCCTGGTGCAGAAATACTTCCGCAAGGCGGGGGTGCCCCAGACCGGTGCCGATGGAAAGCCTGTGCTGGAGGAGAACGGGGAGCCTGTGCTTGGGCCGGAGCGGAGCGTGCGGCAGGTGGTGAACCGGCTTTCCGGCTGCTGGGCGGACTGGGGGAAGAATCACGGATATTTCGATGGCGATGAGGATGCGGCGGCGTTCTACGATGAGACCGCCTACATGCTGCTGAAGCAGATGACCGCTCCGAACTCCCCGCAGTGGTTCAACACGGGGCTGGCGCATGCCTATGGCATCACCGGCCCGGCGCAGGGACATCATTACGTCGATCCGAAGACCGGCAAGCTGACCCGCTCCACCGATGCCTACACCCATCCGCAGCCGCATGCATGCTTTATCCAGTCGGTGAGCGATGATCTGGTGAACGAGGGGGGGATTTTCGATCTGATCACGCGGGAGGCCAGAATCTTCAAGTACGGCTCCGGCACCGGCTCCAACTTCTCGGCGATTCGCGCCGGCGGCGAGCCTCTTTCCGGCGGTGGCGTCTCCTCCGGGCTGATGTCCTTCCTGAAGGTGGCCGATCGCGCGGCGGGGGCCGTCAAATCCGGCGGGACCACGCGCCGCGCCGCGAAGATGGTGATCCTCAATATCGACCATCCGGATATCGAGACCTTTACCGACTGGAAGATGGTGGAGGAGCAGAAGGTGGCATCGCTTGTCGCCGGTTCGAAGATCTGCAACCTCTTCCTGAACCAGATCATGGTGGCGGCCGCGGCCTCCGGCACCGATTACAGCCAGCCGGGAACGGAGCTGCACGATCTGGTGCAGCGGGCTCTGAATCGCGGCGTGCCGATGAACTATATCGTCCGCGTGCTGACGCTGGTGGAGCAGGGGGTGGATCATATCGATTTCGATATCTACAACACCCATTATGAAGGGGAGGCCTATATCACGGTCTCCGGGCAGAACTCCAACAACTCCGTCCGTGTCACCAACCAGTTCATGGATGCGGTGGATGCAAACGGGCAGTGGGAGCTTCGCCGCCGTACCGATGGCGTGGTCACCAAAACCCTCCGCGCCCGCGATCTCTGGCGGAAGATCAACTATGCCGCCTGGAGCAGCGCCGATCCCGGCCTCCAGTTCCACACGACGATCAACGAGTGGCACACCTGCCCGAAGGATGGGGAGATCAACGCCAGCAATCCCTGTTCCGAATACATGTTCCTTGATGATACCGCCTGCAACCTGGCGAGCATCAACCTGGCGCATTTCTACAATCCGGTGACGCGCGTCTTCGATGCCGATGGATACCGGCATGCCTGCCGCCTCTGGACGATCGTGCTGGAGGTATCGGTGCTGATGGCGCAGTTCCCCTCCAGGGAGATCGCGCAGAGGAGCTACGATTATCGCACGCTCGGGCTGGGCTACGCCAACCTGGGAACGGTGCTGATGACCGCCGGCATCCCCTACGATTCCGAGCTGGGGCGCGCCTGGAGCGCAGTCATCACCGCCATCATGACCGGTGAGAGCTATGCCACATCCGCGGAGATGGCGCGCGAGCTTGGAGCCTTCCCCGCCTATAAGCGGAACGCGAAGAGCATGCTCCGCGTGATCCGCAACCATCGTCGCGCCGCGTACGACGCGCCGCATGGCGAGTACGAGAACCTCACGATCAAACCGGTAGGGCTGAACCACGCGCTCTGCCCGGCAAATCTCTCCGCCTCCGCGAAGGAATGCTGGGATCGGGCGCTGGCGCTTGGCGAGCAGTACGGCTACAGGAACGCGCAGACCACGGTGCTTGCCCCCACCGGGACAATCGGCCTGGTGATGGATTGCGACACCACCGGCATCGAGCCGGACTTCGCCATTGTGAAGTTCAAGAAGCTGGCCGGCGGCGGCTACTTCAAGATCGTCAACCAGTCGGTGCCGAAGGCCCTCCGCGCCCTTGGCTACTCCGATACGGAGATCGTGGAGATCGAGCGTTATATCAAGGGCTACGGGACGCTGGAAGGGGCGCCGCACATCAACCGCGCCAGCCTGAAGGAGAAGGGCTTCACCGATGAGAAGATCGCGACGATTGAGAAGCAGCTCGATGGCGTGTTCGATATCAAGTTCGCGTTCAACAAATGGACGCTCGGCGAGGATTTCCTGACGACGCTCGGCGTCACTGATGACCAGCTCAACGACCCTTCGTTCGACCTGCTGACGGGGCTTGGCTTTACCGCGACGGAGATCGAGGACGCCAACCGCTACATCTGCGGCACGATGACGATCGAGGGGGCGCCGGGGCTGAACGAGGATCATCTGCCGGTGTTCGACTGCGCCAACAAGTGCGGCAAGTACGGCCAGCGGTATATCGATTACATGGGGCACGTGCAGATGATGGCGGCCGCGCAGCCGTTCATCACCGGCGCCATCTCCAAGACGATCAACATGCCGAACCACGCCACCGTCGAGGAGGTGGCCCGCGTCTACCGCGAGTCGTGGAAGCTGATGCTGAAGGCCATCGCCCTCTATCGGGACGGCTCCAAGCTCTCGCAGCCGCTCAACTCCGTGAACGAGGGGGATCTGGTGGATGAGGTGACGCTTCGCGACGTGACGGTCAACCCGGCCGAGATGGCGGGGGATGAGAACACGTGGGATGAAAACGTGGGGCATGCCCAGGTCCACGAGCGGATCATCGAGAAGGTCTATCATCGCGCGGAACGCCGTCGCCTGCCGAAGCGCCGTCACGGGTTTGTCCGCGAGGCAACGGTGGGAGGACACAAGGTGTTCCTCAGGACCGGCGAGTACGAGGATGGGACGCTCGGGGAGATCTTCATCGATATGTACAAGGAGGGGGCCAGCTTCAAGGGGCTGCTCAACTGCTTCGCGGTGCTAGCCTCCAAGGCGCTTCAGTACGGAATGCCGCTGGAGAAGATCGTTGATACGTTCACCTTCACCCGGTTCGAGCCGGCCGGCCCGGTCTTCGGCCACGAGGCGATCAAGAACGCAACGTCGATCATCGACTACGTGTTCAGGGCGATCGGCTACGAGTACCTGGGACGCGAGGATTTCATCCACGTGCGCGCCGTTGATGAATCGGCCAGCGAGGGGCGAAGCCTCTCCGGCGGTGAGGCCAGCGGCAACGGCCCGGCGAACGGCAGTGGAACGGGGAACGGGACCGCGAACGGGCGGGCAAAGCTCTCGCCGGGACAGGCGCTCTACACCAAGCCGGTCTCCGGCAAGGCGGTGGATACCACGGTGGCCCCGCCGGTGAAGCCGATCGGTGAAAACCAGAAGAAGGTGCAGACGGCGAAGGCGCAGGGCTACACCGGCGAGCAGTGCGGCAACTGCGGCTCGATGCGCGTAAAGCAGAACGGCGCCTGCCATGTCTGCGAGGATTGCGGCACCACGAGCGGATGCTCATAATCATCCGTCGCGCGCACGCGAGATCTCAACAACGGGGCCGGTGAAGAGGCCGGCTCCGTTGCATCCACCGTATATCATCGTCCTGAGGATTGAAGCTGTGATTCGGTGACGATTCAACGAGCGGGATCATCGTGATAGACCTCATCACGATATCCTGCTCACGCGACAAGGGGAAGATGGCATTGCCGTCTTCCCCTTGGTTTATAAGGCCCCGCGGGCGATACGCTCATCATCGCCCAGCTTATTTCTTCCCCACGCGCGCGCTGATCCAGCTTGAAATCGTGTCGAGAAATTCCGGCACGAACTCCTTCTTCATCATCGCGTATTCGCTCGGGCTTCCGGTTTTCGCCGTCAGGAAAAGATGATTGGCCTTCGGGAACGTTTTGACGGTGTATGAGCTGTTTCCCCCCTTCTTCAACGCCGCGACGATTCCCCCCTTGTTCATCTCGGCCGGGACCTGCACATCGAGATCGCCGAAGAGGACCAGCACCGGGCATTTCACCTTCTCGAGCGCGACGGCGGGGTCGAGGTCGATGAAATACCTGTACCACGGCGTCTCGGCAAATTTCAACTGTCCGGCGATCGCCTGATCGAGGTAGTGCGTTGTATCGCCGATCGCCTTCAGACGTTCGGGGGTAAGGTTGCCAAGGCTCTTGGCGATGTTGGATCGGAGCGATGCGGCCACCTCGTCCATCCCCTTTCCGGTGCGGATTGCCGCCTGGAGCTTCTCCTGAAACTGGAGCGCCTGATCGATCTCCGTCTGCGGCGCGCCGTTCGATTTCAGGATCGCCAGCACCTGGGCTTTCAGCAGTTCGCCGCCGTTGACGCCGGTCCCCGCCATCAGCACGATAAACGCCACGTCGTTCGATTCCGCCGCCACCATCGGCGCGATAATCCCCCCCTCGCTATGTCCGATGAAGCCGATCTGTTTCGGATCGATATCGGGGCGGCTCTTCAGGAAATTCAGCGCGGCGCGGGCGTCCGTGGCGAAATCCGCCGTGGTCGATCCGGCGAACGTTCCCTTCGATTCGCCGGTGCCGCGGTCGTCATACCGGAGCACCGCGATGCCATCGCGCGTGAGACGATCGGCGATGATGCGGAAGGGGCGGAAGTTGAAGAGCTCCTCGTCGCGGTTCTGCGGGCCGCTGCCGGTGATCATGATCACGGCCGGATGGGGGGCGCCGGTCCGGGGAAGCGTGAGCGTTCCGGCCAGCGCGATGGTATCATTTCTGAAATGGACTTCCTCCTCCCGGTACGGAACCGCGACAACCGGGGTCGAGTCCTTTCGGGGCGGCCCCAGCTTCAGCCCGAAGCTCCCCCGGTGCTCTCCCTGCGTAAACGCGCCGGAGATGGAATCCCCCTTCCGTCTGCCATCGAACGTGGCGGTGCCGAGGCCGGAGGGGAGCTCGAAATGAAGCGTGGGGGGATGATAGCTCACGTTCTGGAGCTTCAGGCCGAAGCCTCCCTGCTGCGGCACATCGATCGTCCCGCGGAGCGAATCCCCGGCGTGGCCGATGTCAACCGCTATGGTCATCTCCTGCCCCATCATTCGGATCGCCCCATCCCAGTGTCCAAGCGGCTCCGGCTGGGCATGCAGAACGCTTCCGGAAAAGATTGCCAGGGCGGCAAGGCCCGCGATGCGGAATAGTGAAAAGCTCATGATCGTCCGGGGAACGTGAAGAACAAATAGATCAGATGCCGGGCTCGATTGCCAGCACGGTCAGTTCAAGATCGCCGATCGGCCTTCGCCAGAGGGCGATATCGCCGACCTGCTTTGTCATCAGGGCCCTGGCGAGAGGGGAGAAACAGCTTACGGTGTTATGCTCGGGATCGGTCTCATCCTCTCCCACGATATGCACCCGCATCTGATGGCCGCTCTGATCGCGCACGGTGACGATGGCGCCGAAATGAACATGGTCCGGCGCGGCGGCCGCCGGATCGGTCACGATCGCTCTGGCGATACGGGCCTCAAGATATTTGACCCGCTGCCTGATCCGCGCAAGTTCCGTCTCCGCCTGGCCTGCCTCCCCGCCTCCCCCGGCGATCGCGGTTTCGAGCGGCGGCCGGTCCACCGTCTCCAGTCGCGCCAGCTCGGCTTTCAATCCCGCGAGCCCGGCGGCCGTGATATAGCCGGGGTTCGGCGATTGCGGGATCTCCGGCAGCTCCTCCGGCTGGTCGTTATCCTCATTGACAAATGCCCTGCTCATCCTGCCTCCCTGAGTTTGAGCACTACTCCTGCAACTCCGGTGCCGTTGGCGCTTCGCCATCCTCCGTCGGGGCGGCGGTCGTCGTTGTCTCGGTCACCGGCGGCGCGACCGGTGAATCCCACCGAACGCGCACCAGTCGCTTCTCCTCCAGCTCGAACCAGTCGGCGCCGCGGACGCGAAGATCGATCACGGTGATCTCCGCGTCGGGGAATTTCGTCTGCGCCTGGCGGATCTCCTCGGTAAGCGCTCCCCCCTTCAGCGTCAGGATCTTTCCTGTCTGCTTCAGGACGGGGCGCGACCACTTCATCAGATCGACCAGCGGGGCGGTGGCGCGGGAGACGATAAGATCATACGGTCCCTTTAACTTGGGATCGTTCGGCAGCTCCTCCGCCCGCTGGCGGATTGCGCGAAGCCCATGAACGGTGATATGCCCGGCCATCATCCCCACCGTCTGCACTTTCTTGGCGATGGAATCCAGCAGGGTGATATCGAACTTCGGGTTGAGGATCTTCAGGGGGATGCCCGGCAGCCCTCCACCGGTGCCGATATCGAGCACCTTCCCCGATTTCGGCAGTTCGCCCGTGAAGGCGATCGACACCGAATGAAGGATATGATGCAGCCACACATGCTCGATATCCCGGCGGGAGATCAGGTTGACCTTCTCGTTCCAGTAAATGAGGTCGCCCGCATAGCGTTCGAACTGCGCCATCTGCTCCCGTGAGAGAGCCATGCCGTTTGCCGAGCAGATCGACCAGAATTCAGTTGCGTCCACGCGTTGTTCCGGGTCAGAAAAATGATTGTTGAGGATATCGATTCGATCGCGATTCCGATTCACACTGGGAATTATCAGCAGAGGCCGAGCCGCTGAAGGCCGGCGCGGAGGATCTCCCGGTTGGCGTCAGCGAGGGGGACAAGCGGGAGCCGGTAATTGACGGAGCCGAAGATCCCCATCATATGCAGCGATTCCTTGACCGGCACCGGGTTGGACTCGATGAAGTTGAGGCGCATCAGATCGAACAGCTCCAGATGAATGGCGCGCGCCGCCGCGAAGTCCCCGGCAAGCGCATGGCGAACCATATCGCCGAAGCGCTGCGGAACCTGGTTGCTCACCACCGCGATCACCCCCCGGGCTCCGATGGCGAGCAGCGGAAGCGTGACGCTGTCCTCGCCGCTGTAGAGGAGAAATCCATCGGGAGCATCCCGGATGATCTTCGAACACTGATCCATATCGGCCGATGCCTCCTTGATGGCGACGATGTTCCGGTGCGCCGATGCCAGCTCCAGCGTGGTCTCCGCGGTCATGTTGGTGGAGGTGCGCGCCGGCACATTATAGAGGACGATCGGAAGATCCGGGAGGGCCTGGGCGATGGCGCTGAAATGGGCGATAATCCCCCGCTGCGACGGCTTGTTGTAGTAGGGAGAGACCAGCAGGATGCCGTCGACGCCAAGATCGCGCGCATCGCGGCTGAGCGCGATGGTCGCGTCGGTGACGTTCGATCCGGTGCCGGCGATCACCATCGGTTTCCCCCCATCGAACCCGCGCACGCGCTCCACGGTGAAGCGGATCACCGCCAGTTTTTCATCGTGGGTCATCGTGGCGCTCTCGCCGGTGGAACCGCACGGGATCAGCGCCTCCACGCCACCACGGAGCTGAAGATCGATCAGCGCTCCGAGCGAGGCGAAATCGACGGAGCCATCCGCGTTGAACGGAGTGGCGAGTGCGGTGCCGGTGCCCTGAAAAGAGTTCATGAAGGAATCGGGATAGATAATGGATGAGAGATGCCGTTACCGGGCCTGCCGGGAGCCCCGGAGATTACCCCCGGAAGATATCCTCGAAGCGATAGACCCCCGACGGCTGATCGATGATCCACCGCGCGGCAAGGAGAGCGCCCAGAGCGAACCCCGAACGATTTTTGGCGCGGTGCGTCAGCTCGACGGTATCCGCCTCCGAATCGAAGAGGACCGCGTGGGTGCCGACAGTTGCTCCAAGACGCTGGCTGGTGAGATGGAGCGCGTCCGGCTCGATCCTCCCGTGCGATGTCTCTGCGAGAATATGGGATTTCCGGTCGAGCTCCCGGAGGAGAACCGAGGCGATGGAGAGGGCGGTGCCGCTGGGTGAATCGGCCTTGCGGACGTGATGGATCTCGTGAACCGCCGCGTCGTACATCGCCTGATCGTTCATCAGCCGCCCCGCTTCCGCCACGATGCCCAGGAAGATGTTCACGCCGATCGAGAAGTTGCTCGCATGGATAAGCCGCCCGTTACGTTCCCGGACCAGCCGTTCGATCTCGGGGAGCCGGTCCAGCCAGCCGGTGGTTCCCACCACGACCGGCTTTCCCATTGCAATCAGGGTCGTGATGTTGGCGACGGCGGCATCGGGACGGGTAAACTCGATCGCCACATCGAAATTATTTCCGGAGTCCGGCCGGATTCCGCTCGCCGAATCGAACCGTTCCGCGATCACGGCATTCCGTTCGGGAGCGCATCGTTCGATCTCCTTTCCCATCTGTCCGTAGCCGGCCAGCGCCACGCGGATTGTCGCGATATCGGTTTTCTGATTGATCATGGAGAGCAAAAATAGCGCTTCTTTCGTTGCCGGTCCTTCTTTCCACCATATTCCGGGAAGATCGGCCGGGGTTAATAAACGATGGTTTCCCGCCCGCTTCTTCGCTATTTTCCGCGCATGCCAGTGCTTACACCAACAGAAGAGCTTCGGCGAATCCTTATCTCCCGCACCGATGGGCTTGGCGATGTCATCGTCACGCTGCCGATTGCCGTCGCCCTGAAGGAGCGATTGCCGGAGGCGGATGTGGCGTTTCTCGTCACGCCGTACACGGCGCCGATCGTCCGGCGCATTGCCGAGGTAGACCAGGTTCTGACGCTTACCACGATGCGCCGAGGGCTCCACCTGATGCGGATCTACAAGCCGGACGCCATCATCTTCGCCAGGCCCGATCCGAAGCTCGCGCTGGAATCGGTCATTGCGCGGATCGACGTTCGTATCGGGACCGGCTATCGATATTATTCCGGCCTCTTCACCCGATGGGTGTACGAACATCGGAGAAAGGGGGCCAAGCACGAAGCACAGTATGGCGTCAATCTGTTAAGCCCGTTGCTGGCCGGCGAGCTTCCGGTCAGAATGCCGAAGCTGGCGATATCGCCGCAGGGGGATGCCGAGGCGAAACGGTCGCTTGCCGGGGCCGGCGTGGTGGGGGAGTATATGGTGATTCATCCGGGGAGCCGGGGCTCGGCCTCCGCCTACACATCCGCGGGATACGCCGAGGTTGCCACGGCCCTTCTTTCCGAGCGCAACGATCTCTCGATAGTGGTCACCGCCGGGCCAGGTGAGGAAAACCTTGCCGCCGGAGTGCTGAGCGGCATAAAGCCTCAAGGTCGCGCTGTTGTGGTTGCCGGCCTTTCGCTGGACGGGCTGAGCGAGCTTCTGCGGGGGGCTTCGGGTTTTCTTGGAAGCTCTTCCGGGCCGGCACATCTGGCCGCGCTGGTTGAAACGCCTGTCGTGGGGCTCTATCCCGGCCTTCCTCCGGTATGGCCGGCCCGATGGCGTCCTCTCGGCGAGCACTGCACCACACTGGTTCCCCATCCCGATGAGCCGCTCTGCACGACCTGTGGGAGGGGGCATGAACCCGAGAACTGCGTCAGCCGGATAGCCCCGGCGCGGGTGATCGATGCCTGCCGGGGAATGCTCGTTGGGAGGGATCTGGGGACCGGCGATTACATCTCGTAGCGGTTCGGGCGTCCGGAAAACTATCGGAGGCATGAAACCTGTTCCTACCCAGAGCGACCAAAGGGCTATAATTTTGAACGCTTCGGCGGGTAGTAAGAATAGAAATCAGTTAACAGTGAGAACAATCATGATGCTTCCGGCCATTCGATCGAACGCGCTTCGCGTTGCCTGCTGTCTCGGGCTGGCTGCCGTTACTGCCATCACGGTCGTCGGGTTAACGGCGGCGTCACCCGAATCGACTCCGGCGTTGAACGCCTTTGCCGGCGGCGCGCTCCGGTATCAGCCGAACACGGCATACGGATTCGGCGAGAAGCTGACCTTCGATCTTGGATATAAATTCATTACGGTCGGGCAGGCCACGATGCAGATCGGCCCGCAGGCGGTCACTGTCAGCGACCGTCCATGTTATGACGTCAAATTCGATGTCCGCACCACATCGGCCTTCGACAAGGTGTTCAAGGTGCGCGACCGATATGAGACATATATAGACGTGGACGGCATCTTTCCGTGGCGTTTCGAGCAGACGGTACGGGAGGGGAACTACTCTCGCGACTTTGCCGCCAACATCGATCAGCGGGCAAATGTCGCCAAGACGACCGAGGGATCGTTCAAGACTCCCGCGTTCGTTCACGACATCCTTAGCGCATTCTACTACACCAGGGCGGTGGATGTACGGAGCCTGAAGAAGGGACAGAGCTTCACGGTGAAGAATTTCTACGGCAAACAGGCCTATGACCTCCGGGTCCGGGTGCTGGGACGCGAGCAGGTGGAAGTGCCGGCCGGCACGTTCGACTGCGTGGTGGTGGAGCCGCTTGTGGTGGAGGGGGGGCTTTTCAAGAGCGAGGGACGGATCATCGTATATCTGACGGACGATGACCGGAAGATCCCCGTGAAAGTGAGCACCAAGGTGGCAATCGGTTCCATTGAAGGGAAGCTCTCCAGCTACTCGGGAACGCGGGGACCCATTGCCGCGAAGAAGAACTGAGCAATCGATCATATGTTCCGGGAATCGATACCGTAAAACACCGTTGCAATTAAGCCCCTCTTCTAACCATGGAAGGGGGGCTTCCGTTTGGTTGAGAGCAGCATGCAAGGGGGGAAATCGTGGCCGTGACGAAACGTCACGGCGTGTGGCCGATTCTCACAGCAGGCGCAGTGAAAATGCTGATTTTCCGCAAATTTAAGGAAATTTTGTCGTGGCACCCTGATTGCTCCTAGCCTCCAACGGAAGTTCCGTGACAGCCCGAGGTGTCTCCTGTCCGGATGGTGAGAGCAGTTCTTTGGAAAGAGAAAGGATCGTGGCGAGTAAAGTTGAAAAACTTGCGCGAAGAATGATTGCAAGAACAGAAGGGGCGAGATATATTTGCCGTCTGTTGTTGGATAACTATGAAAGCGAACTATGAGTTCGTTCAGGTCAATCGGCTTGATAATAGTTGTTGTCCGGCAATCACTTCAAATGTTACTTTAACATATCCGCGCCCGTGGCTCAATGGATAGAGCATCAGATTCCGGTTCTGAGGGTTGGGGGTTCGAGTCCCTCCGGGCGCACTTCTATTCTCTCTCCACCTGCTGTCCTCCTCTTCCGAGGGCACGATCCTGTTCTCCGTACAAGTCTTGAATCAACAGAATTACCTCGATATATATACCTGAATGGCAAAGCGGCAAGTGAATCTCGATACTAGAACACCGGTTCCGGTTAGCAAGGAAGGCCAGGGATTTTTCCTTGGCAATCTGCGTCTTCTGGGGATTATCGGGATTGTTCTCCTTGTGGGAATTATCGCAATCGTGCTGGTCAACATCAGCAGTGGCAAGTCGAATGATCGTGCCCAGCTTGAGCTGGCCCGGATTCGCCCCTACTACGATCGTGGTGATTTCTCCGTTGCCGTCAACGGCGATCCCTCGAAGAAGATCAGCGGCGAGAAGATTCGGGGGCTGAAGGATCTGGTCGCGGACTGGAAATCGACCCCGGCCGGAAAGATTGCGGCGCTCTATCTCGGCAACAGCTATCTGGCGCTCGGACAGGCCAAGCAGGCGTCCGAGCCGTACGAGGTTGCCGCCGGAGCCAGCGACGAGCTGCTCAGCTCCGCCGGACACGCCGGGCTGGCCGCCGTCTCGGAATCGGCTGGCAGCTATGATGCGGCGGCCAAGGAGTATGCGAAGGCGGCGTCGATCGATCATCTGGAGCTTAACACTCCTCAGTATCTCCTGAGCGCCGCCCGGAACTACGAGATGGCCAAGAACAAGGACGAGGCCGTCAAGAACTACAGGACGGTTGCCACGCAGTATGCGCAGTCCGCCGCCAACGCGCAGGCGCGCCTTGCGCTCGCCCGGTTGAACGTCGAGCTGTAGCAGAGGGTCCACGAGTTGATGGAAAAGGAAAGGCGGAAGATCGATTGTCGTATGCTGGCAGAGAGATTACAGAAAAGCTTAGAGGTCATATGAATATTGAGACTCCTTGCGAACCGTCGCGATACGGTTCTCAGACAAAGGCACCAAAAAATTCACAGAACGAAATAGATCGTTTTCTCATTGATTCTCTCATTGCAGGAGGAAATATGCAACGTTTGTTGAAGGCGTTACTCCTGTTGGTGGCGTTCGTACTTATTGGTGGGAGCGCGCTTGCGCAGCCTATCGTTAAGGTCAGCGGACGACTACCGCAGGGTACACTCCGAGTGTTTACAAAGGACACGTTATATCAGGTGTCTGGCTACTTCGTCGTCTCGGGCGAGCTCCTGATCGAGCCCGGAACGACAGTAGAGTTCCTTCCCAACGGCCGCCTGATCGATTCGATCGGTGGTAAGATCATCGCCGATGGCGAGCTTAGCGCCGTTTGGGATCGTAACACGGCAGCGGTCTCCGGCTTCGTCGGCGGCTACTGCAATACCAGCTACCTCTCGGCTCACGTGAGCTCGTTCAACAGCAAGCCGGAGATCACTTCTCCCGGCGTGAACTGGATCAGCTACGTGCCGCGGGTGCTCTTCTATTATGCGAACCGTCTTGACGAGTGCGCAACGAACGCTGCCCGCAGCACCACGCCGTATCTGCGCGATGTTCGCAACGAGCCGATCATCTTCCGCGGCCGGCCGATCAACCAGAACTCGCCGGAGTGGGGTCACATCGTGATCCTCCCAGGCGCTGACTCGGCGATCTTCCGTAACTGCCACTTCGTGAACTTCCGCAAGGACACCACGGTTGTGCAGAGCACCGCGTTCTACAATCCTTCGGTTGCCGTCGGCTACAACCCGACCCAGGTACTCGCCGGATTTGCCCTCAACCAGCAGTTGCAGCGTCTCACCAGCGGTGGTGGCGGCGCGATGACCGTTTTCTCCTCCAAGACCTGGCTTCTCGATTGCCAGTTCGACAGCAACTTCGCCCGTTATCATGGTGGCGCCGTGCAGTTCCTGCAGGCTCCGTATGATGCCAGCGGCAGCTTCTACGCTCCCGCTCCGGGTGTTCCGATCGCGCCGACGGCGTATCCGCCGGTTGATCCTGAGACCTATGATCTTTATGCCGGTTCCGTGGCGACTCCGTTCGGCTCGGTTGCGGCGCTTACCAACACGACTCCTTCGGGGGCCACGGTTCAGTATCGTCAGGGATATGACGATGGTCGTATGGCGGTCAACAAGGGCCGCGTTCGTCGTCTGACCTTCCGTGACAACCGCGTCGTGGTTGGCAATATCCTCAATGATGTCAACGGATATCGTGATGATGCCGCAACGGCTGCCAAGCCGATCAACACCGGTTTCCCCGGCGCGGGTCAGAACAATGCCACCAGCATCGCCAAGAACGAGGCGTATGGTGGTGCAGTCTACGTTTCGGGTCGTCGTTACATCACCGTCTTCTTCGGTGGTGGCAGCGCTCTTCGCAATCTCGGCCTTACGCCGGACCCGACCGACTCGATCGTCTGCGAGCGTAACTACGCCGTGAACTTCCAGGACACGACGACGCTCTTCGTTGCAAATCCTCCTTCGTCGTACCGCACGAACGGTGCGCGCGGCGGTGCCTTCTACATCGGCGACAGCAGCTCGATGGTGTTCGAGCGCTCGCGCTTCGAGGACAACTTCACTGCTACTCCGTACATCACCGACGTCAACTACGCCGATCGTGGCAGGTGGTCGCAGGGTGGTGGTATCTATATGTCTTCCACGTCGCCTGAGCTGACGGTTCGCGACAACATCCTCTTCCGCAATAACAAGTCGGGTCAGGGTGGTGGTATCTATGTCTCGGCCGTCACGGCCCCGGCATCGGATCCGTTCCTTTCGCCGAACCTGCTTGGTGACAGTGTCTACTTCATCAAGAACAAGGCAGAGTATGACGGTGGCGCCATCTATACGCAGCGCAACACCCGTATCGAGGCTCGTTTCCTGACGACGCCGGATACCGGTGCGGTAAGGCTTGTCGATCGTCGTATCAAGCTGGACAGCAACTCTGCTGGCCTCTCGGGCGGCGCAATCGTCATTGATAACCGCACGAACACGACGAACAGCCTTGCGCGTATCGATCGCGTGTTGTTCAGCAACAACATCGTCGGCGACTCGGCCCGTATCGATGTCATCCGCCAGATCAAGCTGTTCAACCCGCTTGCAAGCCCGATTCGTTCGGGTAACGAGTTCGGTACGTTCAGCGTTCCGGATGCGTTCCACATGCCGATCGGCACCCTCTCCACGGAGATCCTGGGTGGTGGCGCAATCTTCTCGTACAATGGCAACACCAACTTCTATCGCTCGGTCGAGTTCCTCAGCAACAGGACTCGTGGCGGTAACGGTGGTGCCATCGCGATGGTGACGCCGGTTCGCACGAACCGCTACTTCCTCTCGGCTGGCGATGTCGCTTACGACTTCGTCGCGGGGGCTCCGGTTCCGTTCAGCGGCGGCCCCGAGCCGGTCGATCAGCGCGAGATGACCCGTTTCATCCGCAACAGTGCCGACAGGGATTCCGCCAACGGCACATCGCCGGTGGTGAACTTCAACCCGAACCCGCGCGCACAGGGTGGCACGCTCCTCGATCCGAATCGTAACTTCACCGGCCTCGGTGGTGCGATCTACATCAACGACCGTCAGCCGCCGGGACCGAACCCAGGCACGCCGCGTGTTGACTCGGTGATCACTCACCGCGTCCGCATCGAGCAGAACCGCGCATGGTCCGGTTCGGCAGTCTACTCGCCGAACTTCGAGCTCCGCATCCTTCTCAACAAGGATCTGGTTGCCGGCAACCTCGCATACTCCGATGTCGGCCGCAGCGTCGATACCATTACCAACTATCGTACGTCGGCCGCCGCCGACAGCACCGCGGGAGCTCTCTTCTTCGGTGATGTCCAGGGTCCGTCGCCGATGGAGTTCTATCATACCAACGCCAACTCGATCTACGACAACGATGGTCGTTTCCTGGTTCGTCTTCCCGATGCTCCTCCGGGCGCGGTCGGAAGCGGTCAGAGCGGCGTCGATACTCTTCGTGGCAACTACTGGGGACAGACCGAAGCGCCTGTCACCACGATTCTGCCGAGCGGCACCCTCCAGAATACCTTCTACATTCAGGGGAATGGTTGCACGCTTCCGTTGAAGAACGCGGCTATCGCCAACCAGCAGGGACCGTTTGAGTCGCCGAACCGCGTTGGTGAGACCCGTTACTACAACTACAAGCCGATCCCGGTCGGTTCCGTCCCCGGTCTCGACACGTTGTTGCTGGAAGGTCGTGTGTACGACATCTTCGACAAGGGCGTCGATATCAAGGCTGTTGATTACTCCAACCCGCGTCTTGCTCCGATCGAGGATTTCTCGGTTGGTATCCCGAAGCGTCTCCGCACCTATGCGAACGGCGTATATCAGGGTAAGGTCGTTCGTCGCATGACGCGCGATCCGTTCATTGCCGACATCGATACCACGTATAACAAGTTGCAGCGTGAGTTCATCGGCAATCACCCGATCGGCTACCCGCTCTTCCTCGAGTCGAACGCCAACTACATTGGCAACCGCGACACGGTCAACGATGATCCGTACGCGCTGAACAACACGGTGTTCTTCGTGATCAACGTGGAGACGGGTGAGTTCATCCGCTCTACTTCGAAGCAGATCGCAGAGGGCAGCTCGATCTTCCGCTCCCGCGTGGAGTTCGTGGCCGACTCGATCAACCGCGATCCGCTGCAGCGCAGGACGCGTGAGGGACGCGCACAGTTCTCGATCAACGAGCTGTATCGCCTCTCGCCGCGCTACTACCTGCAGCAGCCGGGTGCTATTCCGGCCTTCCCGACCGCCCTCGACAGCCTCAAGGCTGCTCGTCGTCGCGCCGCCGAGTTCGAGGATTCGGTTGCGATCTCGGGACGTCGCTACGGTGGCTTCATCCATCCGACGCTCGAAGTTGGTGGCAATGGCTTCTCGTACACGAATCGTGATGCGGCTCATCCGATCAACTTCGCCGACTTCTATGCTGGCGAGCGCTATCATGCGCTTCCGGTGAAGACCGGCGATCGTATCTGGGTCATCTCGCGTACGGTTCTCTGGAACACGCAGGATTCGCTCATCAAGGTTCTCAATGATGCGCGGTTCACTGGTCTTGAGTTCTCCATCGATACGATTGGCAACAGCGTTGCCGCTCCGATCATCAATGGACAGCGCAACCAGCTTGAGGCAAAGACGCCGACGCAGCTCCGCAACACGCGGTTCCTGACCGAGGATGTCGTTTATCCGAAGGACTCCACCGGCCTGCTCATCTCGAAGATCTTCGAGGTCACGGCTGATGATCCCAACGGATTCTACGATCCCCGTTCGCTCTTCTTCCCGGATCGCTACACGTCGCTCCGCATGGAGTGGACCCCGCTCCGCGAGTTCGCCAACGGAACCACGGTTCCCGAGCGCAGCCCGGCCCTGGTTCGCCTTGGCTCGTGGCTGAAGGCCGACACCGTGTTCCCGAACCAGTTGGGCGCGATCGGCAAGACGGGAGCACCGGGCTATCTCCGGTTCTTCGGAACGCCGCACAATCCGGACGTTGTTCCGGGTGGTGAGCTTCTTCAGTTGAGCGTGTCGAACTATCCTCCCGGCATCCGCACGATCGACTCGCTGAAGGCGCTGTCGAATCAGGATCGTCCGGCGGACAGCATTATCGCACGCTATATCTTCCTCTATCCGCCGTATTACAACTGCCAGGTATACGATCCGGTCAACGCTCGTTACCTCCAGCAGGATACCGTCGACGTTGGTGGTGCTTCCACCTCGACCTATCGTCTCCGGATCTTCGTTCAGGATACGCCTCCGGTGTTCCTTGCCGATGTCAATCCGTGCGGTCGTCAGGGTCTTGCGGTCGCCAACCTGACCAACAAGCTCCGTTTCGACTACGATGTGACGACGGACGACGAGAACGAGGATAACAACGCTGTCAAGGAGAACTGGACGTTCCCGTACGGTCGCACGACCTATGGCTTCGTCTTCACGAACCGTGACTTCATCGACGCGGGTGATACCACCCACTCGACGGACGACGTCTACGACATCCGTCCAACGTGGCTTGATGACAGCCTCCTCCGTGATTCCGGCAACGTGGCCGATCAGGGCGCCTACTTCGCTCATAGCGGCGCGCTTCGTGTCCGTATTGATTCCAGCCAGGCGATCAGGATGCTCCGCAACCCGGCGCAGTTCAACAATGTGTACAACCTGGACTCGATCTTCACGATCGTCGCTCACGATGGGCACATGGGACAGAACAAGCGTGATCTGCGCGTAACGGTCAACGTTGCTCCGCAGCTCCAGCCGGTTCCGCCGACGCCTGCGGTTCTTCCGAGGGCGAAAGAGGATCTGGATTACAACCCGCAGCTTCTCGACCTTACCCGTCGTGTCACCGCGGTGGATCTGAACTACAACCAGCGTCTGCGTTACTACCTGGTCTATGCGAACGACGGAAACAACGATCCTCGTTTCCAGACCGGCACCCAGGTGAAGGACGCTACCGGTGCTCTCGTGGCAAACACCGCTACCACGGCCTTCGTGCCGCGTGACGGTTGCTACTTCGAGGCTGGTCTGTTCAACGCTCCGAAGACGACCCCGAGCTGGCTGAAGATCAATCCGTTCTCCGGAATGCTCTACGGTACGCCGGGCCTGAACGATGCTCCGCGCACCAACGCGCTGAACGGACCTGAGACGATCACGGTGGTGGTTGAGGACGAATTCGGTCTGACCGACGTTCGCACCTACACCATGGAGGTCGATTCGACCAACCATCGTCCGCACCTGTTCGGTCGTCCGGCGCTCCGCTGCGTCTCGGCTGACAGCAACTACACCGATCAGATCGCTGTCTTCGACGCCGATCTCGAGCGGATCAAGAACACTGAGACTCTGACCTTCCGGGTCATCAACCCGTCCAGCGGCTTCACGGTTACTCCGCCGTCGCAGACTGGTGGCAATGACACGCTGGTGCTCACGATCTCCGGTCACATCCCCGCGAACACTCCTGCTGGAAAGTTCCGGATTGAGATCGAAGTGAAGGATGCGGCTGGTCGCGTCGATGTGTTGAGCTACGATATCACGATCAGTGATCCGACCATCTTCAGCATGCCGATCCAGGTCCGTAACAGCAATACCGACAACAACGCCGCTCAGACGCTGGTGTTCGGTATCGGTACGACAGGAAAGGCAACGACGGGCGAGGAGCTCTCGAGGCCGGGTAATCTGGATGCCAACTACTGCGAGTACGAGCTGCCCCCGGTTCCGCCGAGGGACGTGTTCGATGCCCGCTGGACGATCGTCCAGACCAACGGTATCCTCCGGAATATCTTCCCGGAGACGCCGAGCCCGGATCAGGGCAAGAAGGTCGCATGGAAGGGAACCTTCCAGGCTGGCAATCTTGTCAACACGAGCGCCAATTACCCGATTGTGGCGACGTGGTCGAAGGTCGACGCACAGCGTTGCCCGCACGACATCTACTTCGAGGATCAGTTCTGGGACGACAACCAGAATTCAGGTCTCTTCCGTGTCAACATGAAGACGGGAGTGGCTACGGCCGGCTCCGGTATCATTGTGGCCCCGGATCCGACCGATCCGAACAAGGTTATCGTGAGGATCAACCTGACCAACGTTGAGGGCTTCAAGATCATCTATGATCAGACGTCTGGTGTCTCCGCGGATCCGGTCGTTGCAGGCGGCTACACGCTGTCGACCAACGTTCCGAATCCATTCAGCAGACTCACCGAGATCAGCTACTACGCTCCGACTCGTGGCGACATGAGGCTGGAAGTGTACACGCTCAACGGTGAGCTGGTGAAGACTCTTGTAACTGGAAACGTTGATGCTGGTCAGCACACTGTTGTTTGGAATGGCACCGATGAGCAGGGTCGGTCGGTTGCGAGCGGTACTTATACCTATCGCCTGACCGCCGGTTCGACGATGCTCTCCAACAAGATGGTGTTGACGAAGTAAGGATGCAGGCCCAGGCCTGACTCCCTGGATTTTATCACCATGCTTCCGCCGGCCCTGGTTCAGGCCGGGGCCGGCGGGAAGAGTGGGGAATGAGGAAGGGGAGTGGTGAGATGACGTTCATATGTGAAAGCAAACAATAAAGTCGAGATATAAACAAGAGGAGACAAAGTATGAAGCTGCGTCGTACTATCTTCGGAGCCGTTGCGGGGGCAGCCTTGCTGGCCCTGGCAATGACCCAAGGAGCTGTTGCGCAGATATCGGATGAGTACACGATTAGTATCGGGTCGAAGATCTATCAACCCCAGACTAATCAGGGTACCACGATCACTCGCGACATGTTTCGGGACCTTTTTGCTCCAACCGTTGTCGATCCCGACAATGGCGTTGCAGGTCCGTTTCCACTCGGTTTTGCATTCGAGTTCAACAATCAGATATACACTCAGATCTACGTCTGCGTCAACGGCTGGATAAGCTTCCAGAATCCGGGCGGCTATATCACGGATGATCCCTATTCGCTGTTCAACGGTGCGCGTCCCAACCTGACGATTGCCCCGTTCTTCGGTGATCACTATCTCCGTACGCCGATCAACGACGACCTTGATCCGCAGTTCCGTCAGTACACGCCGAGCACCATCCGCATCGTGCGGAAGACCGGCACCATCCAGCCCCGCCGCGACACCACTGTCGTGGAGTGGGAGGATCTGAACATCAACTATCGTTTCGATCCGACTCGCCCGAACGATCCGTTCGCACCGGTTGCGAATGTGAAGCCGCAGGCAAGCTCGGTGGGCTCCTTCCAGGCATGGCTGATTCAGGCTCAGCCCGGAAACCCGTCGCAGCAGGGTCGTATCGAGTTCCATTATGGTCCTATCGGACCGCGCGTTCCGTTCCCGGATAGCGTTGGCGTCATCGTGAAGGTGAGCAGCGCTTCGGTGGGCATCGAGGACGAGCCGGCAGTGCCGGGTGGACAGACGTCGTTCCTCAACGCGGTGGCGTACCGCGAGTCGAATGGTCGCTTCGACAGCACGACTCAGAGCCGTCGTCTGACCCGCGTGTGGCCTCCGACAGGCTTCCCGGCCCGTATCTTCATCTTCGAGGGAAATGGTGTCCGTCGTATTCAGACCTGGGGTGATGGCGATGCCGATCTTACCCAGCTGAACCTGACCGTTCCGCAGTATATCCGCGAGGATCAGCGTCGCTTCGTGACGTTCCTGGATGTTATCCGCATCCTCCGTCACCAGGCTACCCGCACGGACATAATCCCGGGCATTATCGACACGAATGGTGTGGATTCTTCACATCTCCGCTTCGATTATACCTTCGGACGTCACGGCTTCCATGGCGATGTCAATCACGATGGTCGCTTCTACTTCTCGACGCGTAACTACAATAACACGGCCGACTCGCTTGGCTTCAATAATCGTCTGGTTACGTATGAAGTGAAGTTCCCGATCAAGAGCGACAACTATCAGACGCCGTTCCCGGCCGACAACTCGTTCAACGGCTTCCTGTATGACGCTGACGAGTTCGATGCCTCGCTGATCATGCTCTATCTCTCGGCCAAGCTTCCGGTTCTTCCGTGGCTTCCCGACACCCTCCCCTCGTTCACTGGTAAGATGGTCGCCGGAACTACGGCGAACGATGTCCAGCTGGCGCGTGGCGGATCGGTGATTGGCAACAGGGTTGAGATTCCGATCACGTTCAACGGGTATCTCCACGGAGCTCTCGGCGTCGGGATGGACGCTGCCAATGGCACGCGTATCGTTGAGGTACGCACAATGCCGAAGACCGACAACGCATGGGTGGAGGCCGTTGCCTCGCAGAGCCATCTGGCACTTGCGGCAGCGGGCAATTTCAATCCGAATGATGTCGTCGCCACGCTGGTTGTTGAAGCAAACAATCAGGGTGAAGTCTCCTTCGGGACGGTGAAGGTTGGTTCCGACGTCAAGTCCGCGCGCAAGTTCAACATCTTCAGTCCTGTGACTGGCGATGCGAGCACGCTTGGCCTTACGTCGAACATGCCGAATCCGTTCGCCCCGAACACGACCACGTCGTTCGGTTATACGGTCCCGACGGATGGTCCCGTTACCATCCGAGTCTACGATGTTCTCGGTCACGAGGTCGCCACGGTTGTCAACAGCACGTTGATGACCGGCAGCTACCTGGGAACCTGGAACGGTATCGATAGCTTCGGTAAGCCTGTCACGTCGGGCGTTTACTACTGCCGCATCGAGTCGAACGGCCAGAGCCGCACGATCTCCATGCAGGTCAGCAAGTAACACCGGCTGATGTGCAAATCGTACCTTGAAAGGCTAATGAGGTGAAAGTGGATTTCCGGGGAGTCATACAACAATATTGCTTCGCAATAGCCTGTATGGTGGTGATGAGCCTCCTGGGCTCCCCGGAAGCTACTGCTCAGCAATCGCGGGTTTCGAAGCCCTTGACCGTCTGGGTCGATTCGGCCTCGTTCAATGTCTGCGATGGTAGCAAGGTCTTTCTGCTGGGCGTCTGGACCAGTCCGATTTCGGTTCAGGACAGTCTTGTCAGCATGGATATCTATCTTGCATGGGATATCAGCAAGCTCGATTTTGAATCGCTTGCGGTGACAAGCAGTGGAACGATTGGCAGTCAGTTCGATAGCAAATCGGTGGACAAGCTCCCGGAAGGGGGGCTCCATGTGCAGCTTGGCAACCTGAGTCTCCGTCCGGTGTACGGTTCGGGAAAACCGCTCTTCTATATCAAGGGATCGGTTATTGCTCCCGACACCGTGAAAAGCCCGGATGGATGGGTCGATGTGACAAGCATCGATCCATACGGGAAAACCAATTTCGAACCGATCGATTACCAGCCGGGATATGTGAGGGTGCATCGTGATACGACGCCCGATTATACCGGAATGCTGAGTGTGATGGGAGGATCGTTCGATACGATGCGGGTCGATACAGTGACGTTGACGACAACGAATCTGAAAGGACACCGCGTCAACGAAGTAACGTTCGCCTTGAAGGCAGATACCAGTAACTATTACTTTGTTGATACTATTCAGCGTGGGACGATCGCGGATAGTAGTGGCTGGACGACGAAGAACCTGGTGGTGACTCCCGACTCGATAGGAGGGAGATTCGTTGCCCAGTCGAGCCTTACGGTTGATGGCCCTCTCCTGAACATCGTCATCCGACGAAAGAATGAGAAGGGGTTCACCAGCGAGCTTAGAGTCAGTCGATTCGCCGTGAACGCACAGTCCTGTCTTGGGAAACTCACATTCCAGAACGGGCAGATCATGGCAGATCCCATCCCGGTGGATTCAGGGACCGTGGGAGTGGAGGAGGAGCGGAGAGGGGAACGCGCGGTGTCGATATGGCCGGACGATCAGCGTGGATCGATTACTGTGAGAGCGGGGGGAATGGAGATCGAGGAAGTGATCATCTATGATGCGATGGGGCAGATGCTGCCGATACGGCAGATGGATAGAATCGACGCCTCAAGCCTGAGGGTACGGTTAGCAGGGCAGCCGTCGAACGGAACATATTTCGTGATCCTTCGCGGCCGTAATGAAATTGTCTACAAGCAATTCACTTTTATAAAGTAACATCTCTTAAAAAAGGAGATACAATCCATGCGTAAATGGTATTGGTTTGGGGGACTGAAAATGCTCGCCGTGCTGGCGATGCTGGTGTTGTGCACCAGCAGCAGCAATGCACAGCAGTATAAGTATCTCCCCACCCTTTCGTTGGTAAAGACGATTGCGGAAAACGGGCCTAACAATCCCAATGATGTCACTGCACAGGATACGGTATACGTTGCGGAAGCCGGACCAGGCGAGCACCGGTACTTTGTCATGCCTGTGTTCATGAAGAACATCCTCGACTCGATCACCAACCCGAACACGGGTCTGACTGGCGAGCCGATCTACAGCTTCCGCTTCAAGGTTCAGTACAACGGCACCCTTCTCCACGCCCTCGGCGTTCAGAAGCGGGGTGTCCTTCCGAACGACACCAATGTCGCCGCGAAGAACTTCAACCTGAGCTGGGATGTCGATGCCGACACCTCCTTCAGGATCACGACGGTTGGCCTCGGTTCGCCGGTTGGCGAGCGTATCATGATCACCGGCAGCTCCTCGATTCCGCTTCCCCTTCCCCTGAAGGCAAGCGCACCTCCCGGAGCAAACGGACAGAACGATCGTGACACGGTGCCCCTCTGCTATGTGCTGTTCGAGGTTATCGGACAGTCGCAGCTTGGTGGCGGTGGTATTGGTAACCGCGATCAGATCATCATTCCGGGCGATTCGCTCCGGTGGAACAACTATCCTGCAACCGGTCGCCTGCAGCCTTTCGTGCCGCAGTTCATGATCGATCGTGGGTTCAACCCGAACCCGCGCGCGCAGGCCGGCATCTATCCGACCCCGATTCTTCCGGTCACCTATCCGAACAACTACGGTTCGGCGGTTATCGTGATCACTCAGCGTCCAAGCATCAACCTCTTCCCACCGGGACAGGTTACGCAGCCGGACCCGACCGATCCATCGATCTATGAGCTGACTGCTCCGCTGCAGACGCAGTTCGGTAACTCGAACTACATCTTCCGCAACCTCCTTATCCGTAACAACGTTCCCGGAACTTTCCTTCGGAATGTGACGATAGAGACGGATCAGCCGTGGCTTCGCATCGATCTCAACAGCCCGATCGGCGCTCCGGGCGTCAGCCCCGGCGGTACCCCTGGTACTCCGTTCGAGCGTGGTGTCTTCATCCGCGACGTTCCGAACTCGCAGATCAACCTGAACATCGTTGCCAACCCTTCGCTCCTGCCGACCTCGGATGGCAATGGCTATCCGGCTCCGGGCCGCTACATCGGTTACGTCACGATCCGTTCAAGCGAGGCTCTTAACAGCGCCGTGCGTCTGAAGGTTGACCTCATCGTCAATCGCAACCCGCTCGAGAGCGGACTCAATCCCGGACAGGAAGCCACCCAGCCACGCGGCATCCAGCTTCTGTTCCGCAACTCCGGACCGAAGCCTGATACGACCTATCTGACCTTCGGCACGGGCGTTGGCGCAACCGATACGACGGTTGGCGATACGCTCTTCGGCGAGCTTCAGGCTCCGACGCCTCCGGTTCCGGGTTCCTTCTTCGCTCGCTTCTTCCCGCCGTCGCAGGATACGGTGCAGCCGCCGTTCAACGGCCTCATCGATACGCGTGGTGTCACGCCAACCCCGACCAACGGCGAGTCGAGCATCGATATCCGTAACTACAAGACCAACACTACGCTGGTCTACTGCGTCCGCTTCGGCGCCGGCGCTCCGCAGAACTACCCGATTGTTGTCGAGTATGATACCCGCGATTTCCCGAACGGATCGCAGCTCTTCGTGCGTGACAACATCAACGGTCGTTTCTTCAGCACCAACCTCCGTCAGGCGACCTCGCTCGGCGGCACGCGGCGCTACTTCACGATCCAGGATCCGAACATCACCGGCTTCTGCATCGAGTACACGGTTCCCGCGGTGCAGCAGTTCCCGGAGATCAACAAGGGCTGGAACCTGGTTTCCCTCCCGGTTGCTCCGTCGGATGCCCGCTCCAACGTCGTGTTCCCGAACATGATCTCCGGCAAGCCGATCCGCTTTGCGAACAACCTCTACGTTGCGGATGATACCGTGCGCGTGGGCGTTGGCTACTTCGTGAAGTACGGTGATATCATCGACCGCACGGTTGCTGGTACCCGCGTCTCCGAGATCAACGAGGTCAAGACGCCGTTCGCGGTCCGTGTCTATCCGGGCTGGAACACCGTCGGTGGTCTCACGGTGATGACCACTGTGGACTTCACGAGCGGCTTCGGCATGAGCTTCGGTCAGTACAACGGTAACATCCCGCAGCTTGCTGCCGAGGTTTATCGCTACAAGACCGATAGCGGCTACGAGCAGGCATCGCTGATCGTTCCGGGCTACGGTTACTGGATCAAGGTTGACAAGGATGGCTATTATCGTCTGAGCGCTTCCCCGACCGCCCTCGAGCCGAAGGCGACGGTGAGGACTCAGGCCTACATGGCACTCAATCAGCTCGTCGTGAGCGACAACGGCCAGAAGGCCGGCAAGCTCTACTTCGGTCAGCTCTCCTCGGCTCTCAACAACAGCCGTTACGAGCTGCCGCCGGTCCCGGCTTCGGATATGTTCGATGTCCGCTTCGATAACAACGGGTTCGTCAGCGCATCCAAGGATGTGGCGGTCGATCGCGTTGTCAAGATCCAGGGCGTCAACTATCCGGTTGTCCTCTCGGTTGCCAAGGCTGATGCCGATTACGTCCTGACGGACGCTGCCACGGGCGAGTACCTCGGCAGCTACAAGCAGGGTCAGTTCGGCACGGTCACGATTCATAACCCGGCCACGAAGGCAGTGAAGATCACCGGCGTCGCTTCGAGCGAGATGGGGCTCAGCTCCGCTTTCCCGAACCCGGCTTCCGGCAAGTTCGACTTCAGCTTCAGTGTCCCGGCAGAGCAGAAGGTATCGGTTGTGCTTTATAACACGATCGGTTCCGAAGTCGCCCGCCTGTTCGATGGCATCGCCAGCGGCAAGCAGACGATCGAGTTCACGACCGAGGGAATCCCGGCAGGCGTCTACTACTACAAGATGCAGGCTGGTGAGTTCTCGCAGGTTCGCCAGGTTGTGATCGCGAAGTAAGTCGGTAACGGCCTGCTCCGAGACGCTCTTTGTATATAGTGATGGGCGGATCCTGAAGAAGGGTTCGCCCATCACACGTTAATGATGGTGGTGAACGGAAGAATGTGTTGATGGATATGTCATCGCTCAGTTATTTCGGAGAGAACAGCATGCACAGAATACTCCTTGCGGTTGGTCTGATCGCCTTCGTGGCGACCACGGCCATGGCGCAGCCCGGTATGCGGGTCATAGATTCACTTGGGATTCGCACCGATGATCAGCGCGATCCCATTCTTCAGCGGCATCTCGTCTTCGGTTTCGGCGCCACCTATTCCGATGGCGTCGATACGGCCAACGGCGCCGGCGAGTTCTTCTTCCCGTTTCCCGGAAGCCCGTCGGGTTTCTACGCAACGCTTCAGGGGAAGGACTTTCAGGGGGATGATGGCTTCGGCTACGAGGACGTTCGCGGCATTCCGGATTCAGTTATGGCCGGCCGCGACAGGTTCGAGCTGACGTTTATCGTCAAGCTCCAGCAGGGATTCGGTACCCCCATCGTCTCGATATCGCAGCCGATAGCCGCCGGCCTCGATTCGGTCAACATCCAGAGCACCCAGCCGGGAGCCAATTTCTTTTATACGTTCGGCAGAAATGGCGGCGAGGTGAAGCTGAATCACAAGGAGATCACGACGTTGAAGATGACCGCCTACTTCAACAACCATCCGTCGGCGGTTCCGATCGCGCACAACGACGTAACCCGCGGAGGAATGACGATCGCGCCGAACCCCGTTCGCGGAAACGGGCGGATCGATCTTCGCGGCCGGATGCCGGCCGGATCGCGGGTCATGGTGTACGATATGAGCGGAACGGTGGTCCACTCGCTGCGGATGAACGCCGCCGCCGATGATGTCTCGCTCGCGCTTCCGGCGCTTCCGGCCGGTCTTTACGGCGTGCGGATCATCGGAGCGGATGGCGTGGCCTCCAGCGGAGGGAGCTTCGTGGTGATGGAATAGGGAACGAATCGATTTCCACGCGCGTTTCAACGGGCGATCATCGCGGAATGCCGGGTGATCGCCCGTTGCATATGCAACAAATCCCGCCGGCGTGGACGGAAAGAAAATCTGTTGCCTCCGGAAGCGTCGAACGGAAACGGCGCGGCGGGGCGCGGATGACACCATCGCGCAACGACAGCGCGAGCATGTATCGATGGAGTCCCATCGAGCGTTGGTGGGATGTCATGATGAGGAGTCCGGGACGGCCGGGCTGATGTGGCTGAAACGAGCAACCTGGATGAGCTTGAACTACAATGTCTGGATCACGATGGTGATCCTTTTCCTTACGGTGACCATTGCGCGCGCGCAGACGGGCGCGATCGACGGGACCGTCCGCGGCGAGGGGGGAGAGGGGCTTGTGGGGTCGTCCGTTCAGATCGAGGGGACACAGCGGGGGGCGATAGCCAGGGCAAACGGGAGTTTCTCCATCGAGAATGTCCCTCCGGGGTCCGTGACGCTTATCGTGAAATCGATCGGGTACCAGACCCGTCGCGTGCCGCTTACGGCGAAGGCCGGGGAAAGAACCAGCATCGCCATCTCCATGAAGGAGAGCAGCGTTCAGCTCGATGAAGTGGAAGTCCGCACAAAACGGAAGCGTCAGGAGCAGAGCGATACGCGCGCAAGCGTCACCAAGATCGAGCCGCGCGATGCCAAATATCTTCCGGGCGCGGCCGAGGATGTGATGCGATCCCTCCGCTCGCTTCCCGGCGTCGTTGCGCCGAATGATTTCAGCGCGCAGCTTGTCGTCCGTGGCTCCGGGCCGGATCAGAACCTGATCATCCTGGACGATATCGAGGTCTTCAACCCCTACCGACTCTACGGCTTCGTCTCGATGTTCAATCCCGAGACGATCTCCGATATCACGCTGATCTCCGGCGGCTTTCCGGCCAAATACGGCGACCGCCTTTCCGCGGTGCTCGATGTGGTAAATCGCGAGGGGGAGAGCAAACGTCTGGTGAGCGGGAAGGCGAATATCTCCGTCACCAACGCGAACCTGGTGCTGGAAGGGAAGTTCCCCGACGCGCTCGGCGGCGGCTGGCTTCTCTCCGGCCGGCGCACCTACTACGATCTGATTCTGGGGCCGATCGCCAAGGCGCAGAAGCTGGTGGACGGCGATGTGGCCTTCCCGAATTTCCGCGATCTCCAGTTCAAGGCGATCATCAGCCCGTGGCGGAATCACAGTTTCGTGATCAACGCGCTGACAAGCCGGGATGCAACCGAGCTGGTATCGAGCGCCGATCGCGACAGGATAGATTCCATCAGCATCAACGACCAATCCTACAACTCGCTGGTGGGGGTGGCGTGGCGGTGGGCGCCATCGGAAAACCTCCTGTCGAAAACGATCGGAAGCTGGTACAAGAACACCGGCGAAACCGAGTTCGGCGGAGAGGGAGGGAGCCAGCTTCTGTATGGCGATATCCCGCGCGACAGCGTTTCGAAGCTGATCCGCGCGCTGCCGCAATCGGTGCAGGATTCGTTGAGGCGGCGGGGGATCACCGCGGAAAATCCGCCGGCGCTCGGGCTGAGCGATGGAAATGCCAGCTTCAACTTCAGCAAGTACACGCTCAGGAACGAGACAAGCCTGCAACTCGATCACAATCTGGTGGAGTTCGGGATCGGCGGCGATCTGATTCACACCAGCGTCGCCTTCTCCGTGAAGCCCGATTCGCTGCTGATCGCGTTGCGGCGCGGGCAGGGTCGCTCCCCATTGCCCGACAGCGTGCTCTCCACTGTTGACTACTATCGCGCCAACGCATTTGTGCAGGACCGGATTTCCCTGGGGGATGGGCTCTATATCCAGCCGGGGCTCCGGTTCGACTATTACAAGATCATCGATCGGGCCTATCTCTCTCCCAGAATCAGCGCATCATTCGCGCTCGATCCGCTTACGACGATACGGGGGGCCTTCGGCCTCTATTATCAATCGCCCGGATATGAGAAGCTGTTCGACCGGCAGACCTATTTCGATCTCACCTCCGCCGCCGTCGCCGATCTGAAGGCGGAGCAGTCAACGCATTACGTGCTGGGGATCGAGCATCTGCTGGATCAGGAGTGGCAGGTGCGGGTGGAGGGATATTACAAGAGCTTCTCCGATCTGATTGTGCAGCAGAAGCTGACCGGAACCAGGTACACCAGCACGCAGAAGCCGGGGGAGAGCCCGATCTACGGAACCGGCTGGACCGATCCGGTGGCGATCACGGGCGATTCCCTGACGCCGATTCCCGTCAACGATGCCACAGGAGCGGCGTACGGCGTGGAGTTGCTGCTGCAGAAGATCGGGACAACCCCCGACTCGAAATGGAGTGGCTGGTTCGGCTACACGCTGGCGTGGGCAAATCGTTATCGCGACGGGGTGACGTTCCCCTTCAATTTCGATCAGCGGCATACGGTGAACATTGTGCTGAACTACAAGGCGAACGAGTGGCTGGAGCTGGGGAGCAGTTTTCAGTTCGGGAGCGGATTTCCTTATACGCCGCCCAAGGGATTTGGCCCGGTGGTGGTGATGAACACCGATTCTGCCGGGGTGAAGAGGCCGGGGATCGGCACGAACATCTTCGGCGAGACGCTCTTTACCATCGATCGCGGCGGCGTGGCCGATATCAACTCCGCGCGACTCCCCATCTATCACCGTCTGGATGTGCGCGCCACCTTCTACAGGCACTGGTGGAACCTGGATTGGGCGCTCTATCTCGATGTGATCAACGTCTACAACCACCGAAACATCCTCTCGCGCAGCTACAGCGTCAACAAGGAAACGGCTACGCTGAAGATGCGTGAGGTGACGATGCTTCCGATTCTGCCGACGCTTGGCGTCAGCGTGAAATTTTGACACAGCTCCTGCATGTGGTTATACCCCATGCAGGAGCTAAGGGCCTGGCTGAGGAATCTCGCCTTCTTCTTCTCCAAGCCCCGGAAAGGCGCAATCCCTGGTGCGCTGGGCATGGTGCATGGGGCTATACCCCATGCGGGAGCTATGGCGCCCCTCCGGGGCCTGGCTGAGAAATCTCACCTTCTCTTCTCCAAGCCCCGGAGGGGCGCAATCCCTGGTGCGCTGGGCATCGCCCAGCGCACTATCTTTGCCGCTGTCGTGGGGATATCATCCCGGAAAAATTTCCTCGCCGGTTAAACATCCGGCGGGTTCGGGAAACTAATACTCCCTGCACGATCGTCGCTCCTGGCGCTCGCTTCCGTATGACTTTCAACCGATAAATTCCCGAGGAACCCATGCGCACACGTTTTCTTCTGCTGGCAATCCCGGCTCTCTGTCTTGGCCTGACCCTTTCGGCAACCTCCCAGTCCATTTCGTCGCTTACGACGCAGCTTGCCACCACCAGCGGAGAGCAGACCACCGTGGCGAAGCTCGGCACCGGCAAAGTGACCGTGGTCAGCTTCTGGGCAACATGGTGCAAGCCATGCAAGGAGGAGATGAAGGCGATGTCGCCGATCTACCAGAAGATGAAGGACAAGCTCCAGTATGTCGCCATCTCGATCGACAACACCAAGACGATGGCGCGCGTGGCCCCGTTCATCAAATCGCAGGGATATGAGTTCCCCGTGCTTCTCGATCCCAACAGCGATGTGTTCCGCGCGCTCAACGGCAGCAATGTCCCGTACACGCTGGTCTTCAACGCCGACGGCACCCTCCACTCCCGTCACGATGGCTATCTGGAAGGGGATCAGACCAAGCTGGAGAAGGAGCTTGAGTCGATGCTCGGCGCCGGCGGGACCACCTCCACGGGGACGAACTGAACTTTTTCCGCCGCCGGTCACGGGTCGATATCGAACTGACCTGCCGGGCGGCGCCTGAACGAATCCGGCCGGAAGGGGAGATGATTCCCTTCCGGTTTTTTTATGCCGGTCGCACACCGGGCGCGTCTCCGCCGGAAACTCTCCGCTACTTTCCCGCTTGTTCTTATCTTCGCCCCCGAAACCCAGTTCCATTACGTTCACCGAATCCGAAGTACCACGTGCGCCGATCTACTTTATCCGCGGCAACGCCGCTTGTCGCAATCGCGGCGGTCATCATCGGGCTGGCATCGCACAACAGCCTGCGGGGACAGCCGCTGCAATACTCGATCTCCAATGAATTCCGCTACGGCATCGGCCAGCGGTTCGAGCAGGATCAGGAGTTCACCAAGGAATATCTGGAGAACCTCCTGAACACCCGACTCTACGTCGGCGATTTCACCGTCGGGTTCCGGTTGCAGGTGGACAAGCCCCGCGAGTACGGGCGCGATACCGTGGGCATCAAGGAATATTACGCGGAGTTCCAGCGCGATGGCCTGCGGGTGCGCGGCGGGACGTTCTACAATCTGGTGGGGCGCGGCCTGGTTTTCAACACCTTCGAGAGCCGCCCGATCGGCTTCGACACGCAGACCGAGGGGGTGAAGATCAACTACGAGAGCCAGGAGTTTTCGGCGGGCGCGTACGGCGGGTTGCTGGATTATGTCGATATCCTCGACCCGTCGCGGATCGAGCCGTATCTGGTGCGCGGCGCCTCCGGCGAAGTCCGCCCGATCAAGGAGATCGCCCTTGGCGGCTCCTTCCTTTCGGCGAGCGGCAGGAAGCTCTACTCGTTCACCCGCGCGTTCGACTCCTATCTGCGCGAGGCATACGTCGGGGCGAACTCCGGCGGCTTCCGCGGGTTCTTCAATTACTCCGACAAGCGGACCCCGGACAGCACCATCCAGGCGCGGTTCGGGCACTCCGGCTACGGCTACGGGATGTACGGGATGGTGGGCTACAGCAATGAGGATGTCGGCGTCACGGCGGAGATCAAGGACTATCGCTACAATCTGGTGACGCCGGATGTCCTCGGCATCAACTCCCGCCCGACGCGCGCCCTGCCGTTCCAGAACCCGCCCAACCTGGTGCCGGAGTACGACAAGACGCTGCTGGCGCGCAACCCGCACGCGATCGATTTCAGCGATGAGCTCGGGTTTCAATTGGAGACATTGATCTATCCGACGGAGAATCTGACGGTAACGCTGCTCGGCGCCGGAGCAAGCCGCCATAATAGCTGGGAGGCACGGCAGCTTCTCGATACCAGCGGGGCGGTGGTCGGGAGATATTATCAGCGCCTGAACGACAAGCCGCTTTCCTTCGCCAACATGAGCGATCCGAAATTCTCCCCATACTGGGAGGCCTACGCCCACGGTGAATATCATGTCAACGACGATCTGAGCTTCGCGCTCGGCCTGCAACGTCGCGACAACACCACATATCTCGAAGGGCGCGGCGATTCCTCCAGCCGGCCGATCGCCGAGGTCTACAAGGCATCCACCGCGATGCTGGAGTCGATCATGAACGTGGGAGAGCGGGATAATCTCCACGCGATTCTGGAACTCCAGCACGTCTACGATTCGCAGAAGGAGCGGGAGGGGAATGATTCGGTGACCGCCTCCGACGGAAAATTCAACAACGTCCTTCTCACGCTGGAATATGCCCACTCTCCGAAATGGGCGGTGAACACCCGCATCGAGTGGACGACGACCGATCAGGAGCAGGGAGGACGCCGTATCTGGCCGGTGCTGGGCGCCACCTACAGAATCGGTGACGCGCACACGATCGGCGTGCAGTACGGAGCCGAGCGTGGCGGCGTGGTCTGCACCGGCGGCGTCTGCCGGCTGATCAACCCGTTCGACGGATTCCGCCTGACGATCGTCAGCAAACTGTAGGCGGATGTTTGAAACGTCCCCTATGATCTGTAGGGGGACGTTTGAAACGTCCCCCTACCATCCTTGCGGGGAACTGTCTTGATGGCTACCTTATGGCGCTTGACCGGATGCCTTCGCATCGTCCCCTTCGCGGGGCATTTCCAGAACCTCTTATCCCAACCTTCGAGAGAGCAGATATGAAACGTGCCAGTATGTGCCATGCGGCGATGATCATGATCGCAATGATGATTGGTTCGAAGGGGGCGTGGGCGCAATATCCCCGCACCATCCTGATCGAGGAGTTCACGAGCGTCACCTGTGTCAACTGTCCGCAGGCGACCGAGGCGATCGATGCCACCATCAAGGCACAGGCCGGCAGGGTGGTTTCGATCCGGTATCACGAGAACATCCCGACCGCGGGGGACCCCTGGTATGCCGCCAATGTGCCGCAGAATCAGGCGCGCAAGGAATTCTACAGCGTTATCGCCCTTCCCTATGGAAAGCTGGATGGCGGGGCGGTGTCGGTGCTGGACAAGGAGGATATCAACGATCGGATCACCGAGCGGTTGACTACGCAGTCGCCGGTGAAGGTGGAAGTGACGCAGGCGCGGGCCGAGGACAAGTATACCGTGCAGGTGACGGTGACCACTGGTGATATCGATCTGACCGGCGGAAGCTACAAGCTCCATGTGGCCGCGCTCGAAGCGCATATCCACGATGAAACGGTCAAGAAGATCACCAACAACAACGGCGAAACCAACTTCAGCGATGTGATGCGGACGCTGCTTCCGACCACCGACGGGATGGATCTGACGGTCGGGAGCAACCAGACCAAGACCTACACGTTCACCTACACGCTGGGCGCGGGCTGGCAGCCGGACCAGATGTATGCGGTGGCATTCGTGCAGAACTCCAGCACCGCGGAGGTTCTTCAGACCGCCTACACGCCGAAGCCGGTATCCGGCGTTCCGGGGGCCGGTCAGAACAATCTCCTCTCCAACGCCCTCGGTCAGTCGGTTCCAAACCCCGTCTCGGCCGATAACGCGATCGCATCCTACAGGCTCGGGGCCGGCGCTCATGTGCGGTTCGACCTTTACAACGCCGCGGGGCAGCTTCTTCGCAGCTTCGATCAGGGGGCGCAGTCGGCGGGAGAACACCAGGCGGTGCTCGATATCGCCGGGCTTCCCGCCGGGGCCTATACCTACACGATCAGCGCCGGTGCCTATCACGCGGCGCGGACCATGGCGATCGTCCGCTGATCATCGGATTATTCTTGCATCCATATGCCGGAAGCGCGGGGGAGCTGATGCTCCTTCGCGCTTTTTCGTTGATGCGGAGCCCCTCCGTCTCGTCGTGGAAGATGAATTATCGCGACCAAATTTTCCCTATTTTGTGATGTTATCGGTTTCCCGACGGCGTGAAATTGCGATCCACCGGCTGGCGGCCGTTCCGCGATCTGAAGCTCCGGGAACAATGATCCATCGGCTATCGGCGGGCCTGCGCGATAAAGGCCGAGGGGCAGAGATCCGCCACCGGACAGGACTCGCATTTCGGCCTGCGGGCGATGCAGATGGCCCGGCCGTGATTCGCCAGCAGATGGCTGAAGTGCATCCACGTTTCCTCGGGAAGCACCTCTGTCAGCTCGGTCTCTATCTTGTCCGGATCGCTGGATCGGGCCAGCCCCAGCAGGTTGCTGATCCGCTTTACATGCGTATCGACGACCATTCCCGGCTTCCCGAAGCAGTGGCCGAGAATCACATTCGCGGTCTTCCGTCCCACGCCGGGGAGCGTCAGCAGCTCCTCCATGGTGCCGGGGACCGCTCCGCCGAAACGCTCGATGATTGCAGCCGAGGCGTTCCTGATCGATTTCGCCTTGTTCCGGTAGAAGCCGCTTGAAAAGATCGCCCGCTCCAGCTCCTCCACCGGCGCGGCGAGAAATGCCTCCGATGTTGGATAACTCTTGAAGAGGCCGGGCGTGATCGTGTTGACTCGCGCGTCTGTACACTGCGCCGCCAGAATCGTGGCGACCAGCAGCTCGAACGGGCTCCGGAAATGAAGCGCGATTCCCGACCCCGGATACGTCTCCGCGAGGATGTTGTAGATGGCGATGGCGCGCGCGCGGCGGGCCTGTTTCGTTTCGGTGTTCTTCTGCATGATGTCTGGTTGACCGCAAGGAATGGGACGGATAACGCGGGATGATGGAACGCAATTCGATCAGCCTTCTCCAACGGCGGACGCCGGTTATCCTCCCGATCTTCGGGTCGGCATATCAGTTTCGATGATCGAATATTCCGGGCCGCTCCCCCCCGTTGAGAGCCCGGAACTGCCTCTGGTAATCGATGACGGCGGGGGCACAATGTAGCGAAATCCAATCTCCGACGGGATCTTCCCCCTGACGTGATAATCACGAGAGCATGAAGACGATACGATGGATCATACTGCCGGCCCTGATGCTGGCGTGCTTCTCCCTCGGGACCAGCGGCGGGATTCCTCCCGTCGATGCCGGGCCGCAGTCATTCCGGGTTCATTATCCCGCGCTTGTCGCGATGCCCCCGGTTGCCTCCGGCATGCCGGCCGATATCCGTGAAGCCTATCTCGGCATCGACTCGTTCCTCCGTTCCGCCGTCTCCGCCGATATGATGAGGAAGATGGCCTCCGGCAGCGCCGATGCTTCAGTGATCAACCATCTGACGCACGATCTCTACACGGTTGTCGATTACAATCCGGGGCTTTTCATCCAGTACGCGGATGGCGTCGAGCTTCAGCGCGGCGCGCGATATGTCACCAGCCTTCATTACCTCACGCGCACCCTTTCCGATCTCCGGCGCGATGCCTCGGCGCATCATGGGAACGCCCTCTATTCCCTGCTCTACTCCGATTATATCCTCCATGTCCGCGTGATCTCCATCGACTCGATCGTCGATCCACGCGATGCCGAGTACAACCAGTACCGGGTTACGGCGGAGGTGCTGGATACCGTCAAGGGGCATACGTTCCGGGCCGGCGGCGCCTCCCGCATCCAGTTCCAGTACGTTCCGGGCAATTACCCCGATACCGCGGCCGGCTCGATCGATCGCGATGAGATGGAGTTTCCCTACAAACTCACCGACCCCGAGTTCACCAGCCCGCATGGTCGCTTTATGATGCGTCCGGGGCAGGAAGCCGTGGTGTTTCTGAAGCATAGCGATCATATCCTGATTCAGGGGGATGATACCTATACGCTCCATCTTGAGCCGTTCGCCTCGTTCAACGCCATGCCGGTGATCGATGGCGAGCTGCGGGATATCAACCATGTCTGGAATGACAGGACATCGATTCAGTACGCGGAGTGGCGGAGCAGGGTAACGACGTTGCGCGGCGAGCTGCTGGGGCGATGATCCGATACACCCGATACGCCGGGCATGAAATAACAATGCCGGAGGGATGATGATCCGCTCCGGCATTCCCATGTTCGGGCTTCCGGCGTTCAGGCTTCCTGTGTGCCGCCGTAGACGCGATGTACCGCCCACCGCTGGCTTCCGTGACTGAGCCGCTGCAACGCATCGCCGGGAGAGAGCCAGAGAAGCTCGTGATCCGGCTCCGCGATCGGGACCGCCGCGTCATCCGTCACCTCGCAGACGAAGAATGTGCAGCGCTTTCGAAAATAGATCCCCTCCACCGTATACACCAGCTCGTTCGCAACGCCGACGATCTCCAGCGGTCGCACCGTCAGGCCGCACTCCTCGCGCGTTTCGCGGATCACCGTATCCTCGGCGCTCTCCCCAGGGTCCGTGCCGCCGCCGGGGAGATAGATGCCGATGGGAGTGCCGACCACCGCTACCAGGCCGTCATCGTCGCGGATGATGCCGTAGCCCCCGGGGCGCGGCAGATAGTCGGCGTCCGGCACGGCATCGCCGAACTCCGGGATGGGTTTATCCATATCGCCGGTCATCATCTTAATAATTATCGATCTGCGCCCGCTGGAGCGAGCCGGAGTAATCGATATAGACCGTCTTCCACTCGGTGAAGATATCGAACGCCGTCCATCCTCCCTCGCGATGGCCGTTTCCCGTCCCCTTCACGCCGCCGAACGGCATATGCGCTTCCGCACCGATCGTCGGGACGTTGATGTAGGTGATGCCCGCCTCGATATCGCGGATGGCGCGGAACGCGTCGTTCACGTTGGCGGTGTAGAGGCTGGAGGAGAGCCCGTACGGAGTATCGTTGAGTATATCGATGGCGTCGCTCAGATCGCGTGCCTTGAGGATGGAGAGGACCGGCCCGAAGATCTCCTCGCGCGCTATCCGCATGTCGCGCGTGACATCGATGAAGATGGTGGGGAGGAAGAACCATCCGTTGGCCGTATCCTGGCTTCCGGTTGCGCGGTCACCGCCAAGGATGCAGACCGCCTTGTCCTCTTCGCGGCCTATCCGCACATATTCCTCCACGCGCTTCAACTGCTTCTCGTTGATCACCGGCCCCATCTCCGTTCCCTCTTCCAGCCCCGGCCCTATCTTGATCTTGCCGGCTTTGGTGATCAGTCGGTTGATGAAATCATCGTAGATCGCCTCGTGGATGATCAGCCGGCTGGTGGCGGTGCAGCGCTGGCCGGTGGTCCCGAACGCTCCCCAGAGCGCCCCTTCCAGCGCCAGGTTCAGATCGGCGTCGGGCATCACGATCTGCGCGTTCTTTCCCCCCATCTCCAGCGACACCTTCTTGTTCATCGCCCCGGCGCGCGAGGCGATCTCGTTCCCCACGACAGTCGATCCCGTAAAGCCGATCACGCGGATCTCCGGGTGTTCCACGATGGCCGCTCCGCACTCCGACGCGCCATGCACCACGTTGAAAACCCCCGCCGGGATGCCCGCCTCCTCCAGCACCTCGGCCATCAGATTGCCGGAATGCGGCGCGTCCTCGGACGGCTTGTAGACGATGGTGTTGCCGCAGGCGAGCGCCGGGAGGATCTTCCAGCTCGGGACCGCCATCGGGAAGTTCCAGGCGGTGATGATCCCGCAGACGCCGATCGGCACGCGGAAGGAGAGGTTGACCTTGTTGGCAAGCTCGCTTGGCGCGTTGTAGCCGAACAGGCGCCGGGTCTCGGTGGCGGCGTAGTAGGCCGTGTCGATCGCCTCCTGAACATCCCCCTTCGTCTCGAAGACCGGCTTGCCCATCTCCCGCGTCATCGCCCGCGCAAGCTCATCCTTCCTGCGTACCAGGATATCCCCCGCCGCGCGGAGCATGTCGCCGCGCTTCGGCGCCGGGATCAGCCGCCACGTCTTGTACGCCTCGGCCGCCGCCCGTGCCGCCGCCTCCACATCGGTCGCGTCGCTCTGCGGGAAGGTGCCGATCACGTCGTCACGATCGGCGGGATTGCGGTTCTCGAAGCTGGCTCCGCTTCGCGAATCCACCCAAGCTCCGTTGATATAATTCTTGAACGTCTCGGCCACGGTATAATCTCCTGATGATGGAAAGTCAATCTCTCAATTTAACGATCGCGGCGGTGCCGCTTGCCTCCTGTAGTCAATTGTCACGCGTGCGCGGGGCATCGCCCCGCGCAGAAGGGATTGCGCCCCTCCGGGGCTTGAGGAGAGGATTCTGCGAACGCGGCGGATGGCATTGCTCAGCATTACTTCGAGAAACGCGGGCCCTTCAACAACGATCAGATGCAAGGCGGCCGCAATGAGCAAACGGTGGAGGACAACGCCGCAGATGACGTCCTTCAACAGTCTGCTAATGGTGTTCACCAAACCACCCCGGAATAATATCTTTGCCGGCGCAGATCTGGAACTATTTATCAACGGATGCGGGAACACACAATGAAGCGAGTGACAGGAATCGGCGGTGTCTTTTTTAAATCGGACGATCCGGAGAAGCTCAGAAGCTGGTATCAGCAGCATCTGGGGATCGATGCCGACGAGTTCGGCGCCACGTTCGAGTGGCGCTATCCCGATAACCCGATGAAGGCCGGCTCCACCGCCTGGAGCCCGTTTCCCGCCAGCACGGAATATTTCAACCCGAGCACGCGGCCGTTCATGATCAACTACCGTGTCGAAAATCTCGACTGGCTTCTGGAGCAGCTTCAGAAGGAGGGAGTCGCGTGGGATGGACGGGTAGAGGAATACGAGTACGGCCGCTTTGCGTGGGTCATGGACCCCGAGGGAAATCGTCTGGAGCTTTGGGAGCCGGCCTTCGGGATGTGAGTCGGCGTCGGAGCGCGTCGGGGCGTCGGGGCAGGTTTCAAACCTGCCCCGACCCCGACATGCAGCTGCTACATCTTCAGCGCTCCGGCGTATCCCGTCAGCTCCACATATCCTTCTCCGGCCACCGGCGCGCCGTTGCGGGTGGCGTCCACCTTGACAGCCCCCTCCCAGTAGGTGACGCGGGCGGAGTTATCGGTTCGAAGCTCCTGATCGGCGGCATAGGGCGTAACGGTGGCCTCGAAGTTCTGCGATGGGATCGTGATCTTCCATTTCGCCGGATAGCTTCCCTTGCTGGCCGGGCTTGTCCAGTGGTCCAGCACCTGGATGGTGTAATCCTTCAGCGCAAGCGGGGTGCGCTTCCCATCGGCCGTGATATACGCGCCGGTCGCGTGGGGATCGTAGCCGCCGTCGGGGCGGCGGATGCCGTAGAGCATCACCTCCTCGTTGTTCCCGAGCTGGAGCGAGAACCAGTCCCAGCCGATCTGCTCCTTCCCGAGCTGCGATGTGCCGAACTCGTGATCCATCCACGCCTCCCCCTCCACCTCGACCGGCGTCCCGTCCACCGTCAGCATCCCCGCCACGCCGAGCCGGGGGATCGAGTAGTACATCGACGCGTTGCCGGGGGAATCCCCCTTCTGCGAGTAGCCGTTGACCCCCTGGAGCACCGGCTGCTTTTTCGGCGTCGCGATCAGCGAAAGGGCCATCCCCGCCGAATCATTCCTTCCGGACATGTAGAACATCCCCCCAAGCCCCTCCAGCCGCCAGTCGCCGATCCAGGTGCGGAGGACGCGGCTGTCGGCGCCGGCATCATCGTACTCGCCGCCGCGGGCGCTCCGTTCGGTATGCCGGAACGTCCCCTTGTCCTTGTCGGTCAGGGTGAAGTGGGCGAAATAGAATGTCCTTGTCTTGAACTTCGATCCGGCGCTCTCCTCCTTCGCCAGCCCGACGCGGAACCAGGTAAGCTGGAACCCGAAGCGGCGGCCATCCCTGGCGCGGAGATGCCCGGTGTAGTACCACCATTCGTTCTGGTAGTCGGGATGGGAGGCGTGATCGGCCGGGAAGGCGAGGCCGCGATCCGGGGCGGCAAACGTGAACGAGTCGGTCTGGTCGGAACAGGCGATGTAGACAAGGAGCGTCGTCATCGCGAACGCGGGGATAAGGAGCTTGATGATCTTCATGGGATGGAACTTACGGAGAGTGATCGGTTTGGAATCGTCGGAGTCGGGGCGGGTTTCAAACCTGCCCCGACAATCTCTTCCGCCCGCCGTGGAACGGCCCTCATTTTCGTATCTTCGCCCGCTATGATTGCCAGTTCGTACGTTGTATCACTATCGAATTTCGAGGGCCCGCTCGATCTCCTCCTCTTCTTCATCAAGAGGGATGAGCTGGATATCTACGATATTCCAATCGCCAGGATCACCGGGGAGTTCCTTGAATACACGCATGCCCTCAAGTTGCTCGATCTTGAGCAGGCGGGGGATTTTATCGTGATGGCCGCCACCCTGATGCAGATCAAGGTGAAGATGCTCCTTCCCAAGACGGAGCGGGGGCCATCGGAGGAGGAAGAGGAGGACCCGCGCGCCGAGCTGGTGCGCCGCCTGCTGGAGTACAAGCAGTACAAGGAGGTGGCGGAGGAGCTGAAGTCGCGGGAGGACGAGAATCGCTACGCGTACTTCCGGCAGTTCTTCAAGGCCGATGAAAAGATCATTCCGGAGGAGACCGCCGAGGAGCTTCTCCGCAACGTTACGCTGTTCGATCTGCTGACCGCGTTCAAGCGGGCTCTCGACCGTGCTCCAAGGAAAAATGTGCACGTCGTGGAGCGGATCAACTATACGATCGAGGAGCAGACCGATTACATCCTCTCGGTGTTTCTCCACCGCTCGCAGGCCACATTTTTCGAGCTGACATCCAAGCTGGACCGCGTCGGCATCATCGTAACCTTCCTGGCGCTCCTGGAGCTGATCAGGAACCGGTTCGTTGCCTTTCATCAGGAGGAGAGTTTCGACGATCTCCTTCTCTACAAGCTCTGAGCTACAGCATCTATGGCCGGGTGATGGATGATCCGCCTTCATCCGTGGTCCCCCTCCCGGCGTTCCCAGACTACGATTTCGCATCCGCAAGTTCATATACATGGCAGTCTCCAAACAACTTCGCGTCCCGACCGATCCGGAATTTCTCAAGCCGGTTATCGAAGCACTGATCTTCGCCAGCGAGGAGCCGCTCTCCGCGCGCGGCCTGATTCGCCTCCTCGCCGGCGATCGCGATGAGAAGCAGGATGAGGGGCCCGCGGTCGATGATGCCGCGACCGGGATTGCCGATGCCGTGGTGATGCTGGATACCGCCGTCGGGGAGGACGAGGAAGGCGCGACGAAATCCCCGGCCGCTGACGGCACCGTCCATGATCTGACCGGCGCGATGGAGAGCGCCGAGCTTCGGTTCTCCGGCTATCCGACCAAGCCGGGGAGCGTGGATCAGGCCTATCTCCGCGCGCTGATCGACGAGCTGAACGGGGAGTATCTCGAAACCGGTCGCGCGTTCCGTATCATCGAGGTGGCCGGCGGATTCCAGTTCGCCACCGTCCGCGATTACGGCGAGTGGGTGGCGCTTCTCTCCAAGGAGAAATCGCGCCGCCGTCTCTCCCCAGCCGCGCTGGAAACCCTGGCGATCATCGCCTACCGGCAGCCCGCATCCAAGCCGGAGATCGAATCGATCCGCGGCGTCAACTGCGATCAGGTGCTGGTGAACCTGATGGAGAAAAATCTGATCGCCATCTCCGGTCGCTCCGAGGGCGTCGGCCGGCCGCTTCTCTACAGCACCACCGATGACTTCCTCCGCAGCTTCGGCCTGAAGGGGATCGGCGACCTTCCGAAGCTCCGCGAGATCGAGGAGCTGATGGAGGAGGATGCCTTCTCCCCCGACCGCGTGGAGGTGATCACCGTGGACGCCGATACCGATGCCGAGGAGATTGAAGCGCGCGTCGGCGCGGCCGGGCATCATGTGGATGGCGAGGATGGAACAGTGGTGGACGCGGCCGCCGTCCAGGCCGGGCTGTTCGCGGAGGAACATCGCAACGCCATCGAGCTTGCCGACGATGACGATGGGCCGGACGGGGAGATGGCGGGTGATGATGCGATCGATGATGGGCCGGTAAACGATCCATCGGCCATATCCGATGAGCCGGGCATGAATGATGCCGTGGAATCAGCGGAGTCCGCCGAAGCGCCGGAGCCCGTGGATGGCGTCGAGGCGATGGAACCCGAGGAAGTCGCCGAAACGCCGGAGCCCGTGGATGGCATGGAAGCGCCGGAAGCCGTGGACGCCCCTGAGTCGATGGAGGCCGTGGACGCCGTCGAGACCGCCGATACGCCGGAAGCGCCGGAGCCCGACGATCGTGAGCCGATGGGGGATGATGACGCGAGGGCCGGGATCATGGCGCATCGCTAGGACCATGCTCTCCCGGCGAGGCTCGATCGTGCTCGCATGGGGCGTGGGATGGATCAGAACATTTATTATCTGGAGTGGAACTGGAATGGAGCGCAATTATTTCCGATACGGAGCCGTGATGCTTGCCGCGATGCTGGCGCTGGCCGGCTGCAGGGGGACCGACGAGCAGACGAAGGCCGCCGCCACGAAATCCGGCTTCTCCGATGCCGCCGCCACCGAGCTTGCGGGGATGGGGCTGACGCCGGAGGAGGTGGCATCGGTGGGCGACGCCAAGAAGAGCGGCCTTGACGATTCCTCCATCCTCTCGATGGTCAAGAGCCTTCACAAGCAGAACCTGAAGTTCGATATCGGCAGCCAGCTTCAGATCCTTGTGCGGGACGGGCTGGGGGCCACGGCGCTGACGCAGCTTGTGGACATGGGGGCCATTCCGCGCTGGGTGGATGATATCCGTGGCCTGAAGGATGCCAACGTTGGCGAGGTGACGATTCTGGAGATGGCGAAGATCCGTTTTCAGGAGAAGAAGGAGCTTCTCTCCGGCCCCGAGTACGGCCTGCTTCACAGCAACGGCCTTTCCGATGCCGGCCTTCTGATGTTTGCGAGAAAGGGGGGGAACGCCCAGCAGCTCCAGCAGTTGCGGCTTCAGCTCGCGCTCGGCAAATCGGAGCAGGAAGCGCTGAAATCAGTCGGCATGTAACCCCTCCAAGCCCCATCGCGGGGCCCTCTGCGGGGGTATCATATCACGGCATATACTGTAACGGGTAGGTGGATATCTCCCCGCCGATCACCACATGAAGCATATAGACGCCCGCTTCCAGGCCCCCCGGCACGGCGTCGGTATCGAACTCCACGGTGTGGATGCCGGGCCCGCAATCGCCATGAAAGATGGTGGGGACCACGACGCGATCGGCCAGATCGCGTAACTGTATCAGGCATTCCTTCGCGGAGCCTTCGATGGATAACGGGATGGTAATGGTCATCGGTCAGATAGAGTTTAAACTTCCCTGGCAACCCCGGCCGGGATTCGGTCGATGGGCCCTGCGCCCTTCCCGCCGGTGATCTTCGGAAGCAGACAAACATACGAGAAATGGGAGCGCTTCGGGCACATCTCGGGCTGCTGGGGGCCTACATGCGGGTCAACTGGCGAAGCTCGCTGGAATATCGCACCAACTTCATCTTCGAGATCCTCCTCTCGATGGCGGAGGTTGGGATGTACCTTTTCTACTGGAAGATATTCTTCACGATCGGTTCGCCGGGGGCCACCTACGCCCAGCTTGTGACGCTGGTTGCGTTCAACCACATTATCTATGCCGGGGCCGACACGCTGATGGGAAAGCACGTCTGGGACACCGGGGATCTGATCGTAAAGGGTCAGCTCGATACATTCCTGGTGCAGCCGAAATCGGCCATCTACCAGATCTTCTTCTCCGGCGCCCAGCCGATGAACGCCATCCAGATCGTGGTGGGGACGGCGGTCTACTTCTACGTTGTCCCGGCGACGCCGGGGACCATCATTCTGTTCATCTTCGGGTTTGTGACCGGGACAAGCATCTTCACGGCGTGGGTGGTGATGATCCACGCGCTCACGTTCCGTCTCGGCAATTCCGTGATCGTCTACAAGCTCCTGTCGGTGATCCTCCACTTCGCCAAGAAGCCGGCGAACATCTTCTCGTTCGCTGTGCGTTTCATCCTCTACACGGTTATCCCGGCCGCCTACATCGGGACGGTGCAGGCGGGGCAGGTGTTCCAACCGAGCGCGCCGGTGCTTCTGGGGCTGGCGGCGCTGGCGGTGGCGGCGCCGTTGATGGCGGTGGCCCTGTTCCGGCGGGGGATGCGGCTGTACGAGAGCGGAAATCTGATCGGTGTGAGGATGTGATCTTACGGTTTGCAATCGGCGGCGGCGGGCGTCTGGAATTATGCACTACGGCCGGGAATTCTATATTTGCAGAGTGAATTGTATAACGATCTAACGGACCGTATTTCCGGACGTTATGTCGGTGTGGTGATATCGTCATGATCTCATCGATCTCCCGATCCCCTTATCAGGATCGGGACCGTGCTGGATATCCCCCTCCGGTGATCACTCGTCCCGGCCATTTGGCCGGATGTTTGCAGGGGGAAGCACAACCAAGCGATTTATCTATGAACCCGACCTGTCTACCAACCTCGCTTCCTATGACCTCCCCATCGGGGCCGATTTCGTCGTACCGGCGCCTCGGCGCGCGGATCGCGGGGCTTGCTCTGCTGCTGGCGTTGTTCGCCGCGCACACGGCCGCCGCGCAGGGGGGGGATACCACCTCCGTCGTCATGACGGAGGATACCGCCCACTCCGACACTCCGTGGCTCTATCTCGGCATTTACGGCGGGATAGCCTCGGTCCAGTACAACGCATTTCTCCCTCCAACGGTCTTCAACAGCACGCTTCAGCTTCCGGCGACGGCGACCTTCACGCAGGGGGATGGATTTGGTGCGCTGGCCGGGTTCCTGGCGGAGATACCGTTGAGCGACAATTTCAATGTGGGGCTCCGCGCCGGCTACCAGCTTCACAGCGGGCAGCTCCAGCAGCGCTACACCAACAGGAGCGATGTTCAGCAGAACACCGGCGGCCCCGCCGATGCAAGCGTGCTGGGGACGGTGACGACGAAGTTCGGGCAGATCAGCATCACGCCGTACGCCAGGATCGCCCCGTTCTCCTTCCCGTTTTATTTCTATGCCGGCCCCACGATCCTCTTCCCGTCGCAGGCGAGCTTTACCTATAACGAGCAGATCGACGGACCCGCCGGGGTGGTCTACAAGACCGGCAGGAAGACATCGCGCGCGCTGGGCTCGAAGGCGTTCGACAAGGCATCCACCGCGTTCGCGGTTTCCGGCGGCGCCGGCTACGAGTGGCAGCTTGGCCCGAACATCGGGCTTTTTCTGGAGGCCCAGATCCAGCCGATGCTGAACGATCTTCTCAGCCCCCTGAAAACCGGGGAAAGCTGGCAGATGTCGCAGACGGCGCTGGTGCTCGGCTTCCGCTACGGGCTTCGCGACGAGGGGAGCGCGCCGCCGCCGCCACCGAAGATCGTTGCCGCGAACGATACTGTCCGCACGGTTCCCAAGGTGATCGATTCATCGTTCTCCGCGAAGGGGCTTACCGTGGGGGGGCTTTCCGATACGATCACGATTTCCAACCGGAAGGTGAAGGCGACCGAGGTGGAGGCACTGCTGCCGTATGTCTTCTTCCCGCGGGACTCCGCGGCGATTCCCGAGCGGTATATCCGCCTGGACGCCAAGAACCGGAAGAACTTTCAGGTGGAGCGACTCCAGCGTGGGAACACGCTCGGCAACTATTATCAGATCCTCAATATCATCGGCGCCAGGATGCGCGATACGCGTCGCGGCGATCTTACGATCACCGGATGTCTGAGCCGGGACGAACTGGGGGACAGCACGCTTGCCAACCGCAGGGCCGAGGTTGTGCGCGATTATCTCGTGAACGTCTGGAAGATCTCCACCAAGCGGATCAAGGTGGTGGCGCGCGGCCTGCCGGCAAATCCATCGCTGAGCGAAGTTGATGTGGCGGAGGGATCGCGCGAGAATCAGCGGGTGGAGTTCGCGTCGGAGGGATATGTGTTCGAGCGCCCGCTGGAGCTTCCCGATTCCACCTTCCTGGAGCCGGTCGGCACCGTCCGGTTCCTTCCACCGGTCACCAAGGAGGATACCTCCGGCGCGGTCGATGGATGGTCGCTCGACGTGATGATCGGCGACTCGCTGATCAAGCACGCCGTCACCGGCAGCGGTTCCCCGCCGAAGCAGATCGATTATCAGATCGAGAATCGTCCCGATCTTGATCTGCGCGGGCCTGTCACCGTATCCTCGACGCTTGTGATCCGCGATACGCTCTATCAGGATCTTGCCCGGATCAAGAGCACGAAAGTGGTGGTGCGGCAGGAGGGGGATTTCCAGGAGGACCGGACGGTGGTCGGCGGGAAATACGTCGACACCTATAATCTGCTCCTCTTCAGCTTCGACAGCTCGCAGGCGACCGGCTTCTCCGGGCAGTCCGCCGATATCATCAGGCATAAGATCTTCCCGAATTCCACCGTGCGGATCATCGGCCATACCGATCGCATCGGCCTTCCGTATTACAACCTGGCGCTCTCGAAGCGACGCGCCGAGTTCGCGGCGAACCTTCTCAACGTGCAGTCGAAGGAAGTCGTGGGGATGGGAGAGAAGGGGCTTGTGTACGATAACAGCAACCCGGAGGGTCGCTATTACAGCCGTACAGTGACGGTGATTGTCGAAACGCCGATACCCGGCGAGAGCAACGACACCAGCAGCCAGCCGCGTTCGCGTTAGCCTGCGGGGTCATCGTATGAAATGACCCTGCTCGTGTGAATCGGCAGAATCATTCCATGAAATGAACCGACATGCCCGGCTGAACGGTTTTATCCCGATCGGCCGGGCATTTCTGCATCGATCCTTTTCACTATTCGTGAGATCGGGCGCGCCCGGCGACCGTTTTCCGGCGAAGTAAAGCCCGTTCACAACCCGACAATACCTATCTTAGCGGCGATCCGTGTCAGGCTGCGCGGCCCATGATGACCGGGAGATCGAGGCCTGACGGTGGGAATGAAGTAGCTGGGAGGGCCTCTCTTCGGTGGAATACACTTCTCCCACGTGCCGCGCATTACGTAATTTCGGCCCTACATTATGGTATCATCCTCTCGTACGTGCAACGCGTACCTGCAAAAAATACGTCGCTTCATCCGCCAGCACGAGATGCTGCTCGGCGGTGAAAAGGTCCTGCTGGCCGTCAGCGGCGGCATAGACTCAATGGCGCTCCTGGATATGATGGTGCGCCTTGCGCCCACGCTCCGGCTGGAACTTGCCGTTGCCCACTTCGATCACGGTCTCCGCGCCGAAGCGTCGCAGGAGGATTCCGCCTTTGTTGTCGAACAGGCGAAACTCCGCGGCCTGAAGTCGTATGTGGGGCGTGGCGATGTCAAAAAGCTCGCCACGGCGCAGAAGCTCTCGGTGGAGGAGGCCTCCCGCAAAGCCCGCTATCAATTCCTTGCCCGCGTGGCGCGCAAACACGAGTACGCCGTGATTGCGACCGCTCACAACTCCAACGATAACGCGGAAACACTGCTGCTGAACATGATGCGCGGCAGCGGCGTCACCGGGCTGGCGGCAATCCCGCCGGTGCGGACGGTGGCGCCGGGCGTTCTGCTGGCCCGGCCCCTCCTCGGGACGGATCGGAGCACGATCGAGGCATATGCGGCGGAGGTGGAGTTGCAGTGGCGGGAGGACGCCACGAACGCATCGCTCCAGTTCACGAGAAATCGTGTCCGTCATGAGCTGCTGCCGCTGCTGGCGCAGTACAACCCCGGCATCATCAACACGCTCAACTCCACGGCGGAGATCATGCGCGGGCTGGAGCAGTATCTGAGCCACGCGGTGGAGCTGGCGATCAAGCGGGTGGTGACCGACAGGGACACCGAACATGTGGAGATGACGCTGACGCATCTCAAACACTATCTCCCGGCAATCCAGGCGGAGATCGTGCAGCGGACGGTGTCGAAGACATTCGATATCCCGCCGATCTCCTACAGCGCCGTGGAGCGCACCCTCTCGCTGGTCTACCGGGAAACCGGGTCCAGGGTTGAGCTGGGAGGCGGCCTGAGCGTCGTGCGCGACCGCGATACGCTTACCGTGCGGTGCGATCCCCCCACGCCAATCGTGGTGGATAAGAAGTTCAAGCCGGGGGAGACGATCAAGACCGAACGGGTGACGCTGGCGAGCGAACGGCTGGAGCGCGCAAATGTCCGCTTCACCCGGAACACCAACGTCGAGTTCGTCGATGCCGATAAGATCTCCGATACCCTGACCCTCCGTTCCTGGCGCGATGGCGACCGGTTTCGCCCGATCGGGCTGGGGGGGGAGAAGAAGGTGAGCGATTTCCTTGTCGATTCCAAGGTGCCGCTGGACCGGAAGAAGGACATCATGGTCGTGGCCGATGGGGAGAATATCGTCTGGGTCTGTGGCATGCGGATGGACGACCGATACCGAGTGGAACAGCAGACGAAGAACGTCATCAGGCTGGAGATTCGCGGGCTGTCCCGGAATGGGGACTAGGCCGATGGATGAGCCGGCAATCGGCGCTCCGGTGATGATCGACGGCCTGCGTTTTGTGCCGATGATCGGCTCGGGGGAGATCAGCCGGGGAATTGCCGCGGTTGCCGGCGCGCTGGTCGAGCGATATCGCGATCGCAATCCGCTGATGATCTGCGTGCTGAACGGTGCCGCCATCTTCCACGCCGACCTGATCCGGTTGATGCCGATCGCGCTGGAAGTGGATTATGTCAGGGTTTCGAGCTACGATGGAGGGCTTTCCTCCTCCGGCACGATAATTTTTACAGCATCGGCCAGCACTCAGTTGACGGGACGGAACGTCATAGTGGTCGAAGATATCGTCGATACGGGGCGCACGGTCGATTGGTTGAGAGGATATTTCATGGAACGGGGGGCGGCGTCGGTGGAGGTTGCCTCGCTTCTCTACAAGCGCGAGGCGCATATGATGGGAAATCCCCCCGAGTATGCCGCCTTCGAGATCCCGAACCGATTTGTGGTCGGGTTCGGTCTGGACTACCGGCAGCAGGGGAGAAATCTTCCGGCCGTGTATCTCCTTGATGATATTCTTCCCGCCGAAGGTTGAACCGGATACCACGCCGCGCGCGTGGCCGGGCGCGGCGCTCCGGTAATTCGAGGAACATTTACACAGATAATCGAGACTTCCGATGAAGGATGATATGAATTCACGTAAGCCGCTGCGGCCGGTGCCGCCTCGCCGTGGACCCAACGGGGATGATGAGGGGAATGTAAACCGCATCGTGCGGAGCGTGCTGGTGTGGATGGTGATTCTTCTCTGCGCGTTCGTCGTCTTCGTGATCGTGCGGAACGGCGGCCAGCAGCCCTCGCCGGTCACGTACAACGAATATCAGCGCCTGCTCAACAGCGGCGCCATCAAGAAAGCCATCGTCTACAAATCGCAGCTCAACGATTTCGAATTCCGCGGCGAGCTGGCGGAGCGGAGCGATGTGGCGGTCGATGACGGCGGAAGCCGCAAGATGGTTCAGACGAACCTGATCGCCACCAAGCTTCCGGTGGTCGACGCCGCGGTGCTGAAGGAATGGATGGATCGGGGCCTTGTCGTCTCCGTCCAGCAGGAGGGGAACGAATGGTGGGGACCGCTGGTGAGCTTCCTTCCGTGGTTTGCGCTGATCGCGATCTGGATCTTCGTCTTCCGTCGCATGCAGGGCGGGGTCGGCGGCACCAAGGGGATCTTCTCCTTCGGAAAATCGCGAGCCCGCATGCTGAGCGAAACCTCCCCCCGCGTCACGTTCGCCGATGTTGCGGGCGCCGATGAGGCAAAGGAGGAGCTTCAGGAGATCATCGATTTCCTTCGCGAGCCCGGCAAGTTCCAGCGGCTTGGCGGCAAGATCCCCCGCGGCGTTCTGCTGCTTGGCCCTCCCGGAACCGGCAAGACCCTGCTGGCGCGCGCCGTGGCGGGCGAGGCCGGGGTGCAGTACCTTTCGATCTCCGGCGCGGACTTCGTGGAGATGTTCGTCGGCGTGGGCGCCTCGCGCGTTCGCGACCTGTTCGAGCAGGCCAAGAAGATCGCCCCGGCAATCATCTTCATCGATGAGATCGATGCCGTCGGACGGCAGCGTGGAGCGGGACTTGGCGGCGGTCACGATGAGCGCGAGCAGACGTTGAACGCGCTGCTGGTGGAGATGGACGGGTTCGAGCAGAACACGGGAGTGATCATCATCGCTGCCACCAACCGACCCGATGTCCTCGATCCGGCGCTTCTCCGTCCCGGCCGCTTCGACCGCCAGGTCGTGGTGGACCGCCCGGACCGTCGCGGACGCGAGGGAATTCTGAAAGTGCATACGCGGAACATGCCGCTGGCGGAAAACGTGGACCTGCTGACGCTCGCCAGGGCAACCCCCGGTTTCTCGGGCGCCGATCTGGCCAACCTTGCCAACGAGGCGGCCATCAACGCCGCGCGCCGCAACGGCGACAAGGTGACGATGTACGATTTCGAGATGGCGAAGGATAAGCTGATGCTCGGCCTGGAACGCCGGTCGATGGTGATGTCGGACGAGGAGCGGAAGATGACCGCGTATCACGAAGTCGGCCATGTCCTTGTCGGCAAGTTCGTCCCGCATGGCGATCCGGTCCACAAGGTGACGATCATCCCGCGCGGTCGCGCGCTGGGCGTCACGGCGTTCCTGCCGGACGATGACCAGCACTCCCGTTCCCGCGAGTGGTTCGAGGCGAAGATCGCGATGGCCCTTGGCGGACGTGCCGCCGAGCTGACGATCTTCGGCAATTACACCTCCGGAGCGCAGGGGGATATCAAGACCGTCACGCAGCTTGCCCGCCAGATGGTCTGCGAGCTGGGGATGTCCGAGAAGCTCGGCCCGATCAACTACGCTTCGAACGACGGCGAGGTGTTCCTGGGACGCGATTTCGCGGCGCACAAGGATATCAGCGAGGCGACCGCGGAGATGATCGACAAGGAGGTGCGGGAGATCGTGGACAACGGCATGAACCGCGCCATGGGCGTGCTTCGCGAGCATATGGATATCCTCCACAAGATGTCCGCGCTGCTGGTGGAGCGGGAGACGCTGGATTCCGATGAGATCGATGCGATCATCCGCGGCGAGGAGCTTTCACCGATCGAGGTGAAGAGGATGCTTCAGGCGCGGCTTGCCAGCGGCCAGGGGGCCGATACCAAGCCATCCACCTCGCGTCCCTCCGCCACGGTTGTCGGACCGGGCGCCGGCGGGCGCGGAAGCGATATCAGCACCGGCCCCGACCCCAGCGTGCACTGATCCGGCGTGCCGGTTATTATCAATTGATTATGTTGCCGCCCGTTCTCGTCCTTCGAGATCGGGCGGCTTCATCTTATGGAATGAGGATTGTTCCGGATAGGCGGAGAGCCTCCGAACACGGCATCGCCCAAGCTTCCCGGTCGGCGAATGCCGGGAGGGCTGATCTTACTTATCCCGCGGAATCCAATTTATGCCCCTACAGAACGAACCTTCCCCGGCGGCAGCGAAGGCCGACCCGGCCGCAACGCAGATCTCGATGCGGAGCGAGTTTCAGCGGAAGATGATCCACCTCAGCTCCTTCGGCATTCCCATACTCTACAGCCTTCTCCCAAAATCGACGATGCTCTGGCTGCTGGTGCCGGCCACGGTGCTGGGGCTGGTCATCGAGTATCTGCGGGTTCGCTCGGAGCCGGTGGACCGGGTGATTCAGAAGCTCTTCGGCGGCATGCTCCGCTCGCACGAGCGGCGTGGCGGCAAGGCACGGGTCAGCGGGGCAACGTGGGTGCTTCTTTCGGCCACGATCTGCATCCTCCTCTTTCCCAAAGTGGTGATGATTACCGGCTTCGTGGTGCTGATCGTCAGCGATACGGTTGCGGCGCTTATCGGACGGCGTTTCGGGCGGCATCGCTTTCTTGAGAAGAGCGTGGAGGGATCGAGCGCGTTCGCGGTCAGCGCCATCCTGATGGTGATCATCGTCGCGCTGCTCTTCCATGCGCCGTGGCAGTTTATCGCGGCCGGCGCCGTGGCCTCGGTTGTCGCGGCGGTTGTCGAGGCGATGAGCTACGGCGTCAACATCGACGACAATCTCACCATCCCGACCTCCTTCTCCGTGGTGATGTGGGGGCTGCTCTTCCTCTTCTTCAAAACCCCCGCGATCGATGCGCTCCTGCACCTTCCGTAGCATGGCATCATCGATCAGGGGTTCGGCGCTTTTCGGTTCATGTTCAGCATATCGCGAGAGAGGGTAATGATGCGGGCAACAGAACATCTCACGGAGGAATATCACGTCGCTCATCCCGGCCTTTATTCCTCGATTCTCGGCCGCACCGGCCTTCGGGTTTCGGGCGCCGGCTTTGGTGGCTATCGGGTATCGGTCGGCGTGGAGGCGCACCATATGGGGCTTCGCCGGGCGCTGACGAACGGCATCAATCTGATCGACACATCGGCCAATTATGCCGATGGCGGGAGCGAGGAGTTGATAGGCGAGACGATCGATGAGCTTGAGCGGGCCGGATTGATTGCCCGCGGCCAGATCGTGGTGGTGACCAAGGGGGGATATATCCAGGGGAGCAACTACACGATGGCGCGGGAGCGGGCCGGATCGGGGAGCGGATTTCCCGACGTGGTGGAATATTCGCCGGGTCTCTGGCATTCGATATCGCCGGAGTTTCTGGAAGATCAGATATCGCGGGCGCTGGCGCGGCTCAAACTCTCCACCATCGATCTTTACCTGCTCCACAATCCCGAGTATTATCTGAGCTGGGCGGCCAGGGCCGGCATCGGCATTGAGGCGGCGCGGAAGGAATATTACCGGCGCATCCACGATGCATTCGCATATCTGGAGACGGAGGTGGAGCGCGGGCGGATAGCGTGGTACGGGATCTCATCGAACAGCTTTCCGCATCCCTCCGATGCTGCCGATTTCACATCGCTGGAGGAATGCATCGGCATCGCCGAGAGGATTTCGCTGGTGCATCATTTCGCCGCGATACAGTTCCCCGCCAACCTTGCGGAGCGCGGGTTTGTGACCGAGAAAAATCAGCGGGGAGGAGAGACGCTGATAGAGCTGGCGCGGAGGAAAAATCTTGGCGTGCTGATCAACCGTCCGCTGAACGCGATCGTCGGCCCGGAGCTGATGCGCCTTGCCGATTTCCCTCTCGCCTCGTTGCCGCTGGGCGAAACGCATATCGCCGATGGAATAGAGAAGCTGACGGCGATGGAGACGGAGTTCGCGGGGAACACGCTGGCGCATTTCGCCGCCGATCCGGAGGGAACGCGGGCACTGCGGGAGTTTATCTCCGTGGGGGCCACGATGCGGGAGCACTGGGAGACCTTCGGCTCGATAGAGCATTTCAACGATATCCTTTCGCAGCACTTCGCTCCCCGGCTGGGATTTGCCGCGCAGTATTTCCGGGAACATGGGACGCCGGCACATCTCGACTGGTACAACGGCTACGTGGCGGCCGCGCGGGCGCTCTTCCAGGCCATTGCCGTGCACTACAGTCGCGACGCGCAGGAGCGTTCCACAAGGATCAGGGGGGAGCTGGAGGGGACCCTTGGGGTCGCGACCGAGGGGACGTTGTCATCGGTGGCAATACGGCTGCTGCTTGGCGTGGATGGCGTGGACTCCGTGCTGGTGGGGATGCGGAGGGAGGAATATGTGGATGATGTTCTCCACGCGCTTCGTCTCGGTCCTCTCGGCGACGAGGGAACGTGGGGACGGATACATCTGGGGGAGTAAGTGGGGAGGGGCGGATGCTTTGCACTATTTTTACGGTATGAATCGGATCGAACAGAGCTGGAGGAGAGGATGGCGGTAAACCGCTGTCTCTGTCACGGCGTGCCGTTCGCGGCTGCGCTGGCGACCGCGAGGGCGCACGGCTGCGCGACCGTTGCCGCGTTGCAGAATTTCTGCGCGCTCGGCACCGGCTGCGGCCTCTGCGTGCCGTACATGCAGCGGGCGCTTGCCACCGGCGAAACCGATCTTCCCGTGCTCGGGAGTCGGGAGATGGATCTCTGGACCGCGATGTCCGGCGTTGTGGCGGAGGGGAGGCGATGAGCAGCGCATTTGCGATGTGGTCGGGCGGCAAGGACTCCCATTACGCGCTTCAGCGTGCGTTGCAGGCGGGGATGGAGTGCGAGCTGCTGGTGACGTTCATCGATGAGGAGACGGATCTGGTGATGTCCCACCGCCTGCCGCCGGAGCTGATCGAGGAACAGGCGCGGCTTGTGGGAATCCCGCTGCTGAAAGTCCGCGCAACCTATGCCACATATGAGCGGGCGCTCCGGAACACGCTGTTCGATATCCGTTCCGACGGGATCACCTGCGGCATCTTCGGCGATATCTATCTCCGCGAGCATCGCGAGTGGTTCGAGAACATCACATCGGATTTTTCAATCCGCCCGCTCTTCCCTCTCTGGGGAATTCCGACGGCGCTGCTGATCGAGGAGCAGCGCCGCGCCATGCGGTCGGTCATCATCCAGATCGAGCGACGAATCAGCGAGGCGTATCTCGGCAGGGATATCACGAAGGAATTCATCGAGTATATGGGGGAGCAGGGGCTGGACCCGTGCGGCGAATCGGGAGAGTATCATACGTTCGTCTGCCGGAGCCCGCTGATGGAGGGGGAGATCATTCTGACGCATGCCGAGCGCCGGGCAACCACCGGCAGCGTGGGGCTGGAGATTGATTACTGGAAGGTGGTGCAGGGGAGAAGCGAAACCCGTCTCTCTTAATACCATTCTCATGGGGTTGCATCCCATGCAGGGGGCATGGCGCCCCTCCGGGGCTCAGGTACGCGGGGTTGTACCCCGCGCAGGAGCTATGGCGCCCCTCCGGGGCTCAGGTGCGCGGGGGGTTGTACCCCGCGCAGGAGCTATGGCGCCCCTCCGGGGCTCAGGGTAAAGCTTTCAATCCCCGGAGGGACATAACCCTTGGTGCATGGGCCGTGGCGCCCCGTTGGAGTTACCTTGTCTTCTTTCTTCAAGCCCCGGAGGGGCGCAATTCCTGGTGCGCGGGGCATCGCCCCGCGCACATCCCTCGTTCGCGAGGCCGGTAAATACTGGTCGATCTTCCGGATCGAGCTGCGGCAGCTTACGGCGTACACGTGGGATTTCGTCCTGAGCAACGGCACCATCGTCCTCTTCTTCTACGTGCTTCTCCAGGTCTGGAAGGTGACGGTCGGCCCGGCCGCGGTTTCGTCGTTGAACGGGGAGGCGCTCGACTGGACAAAGCTGATATGGTTTCTGGCGGCCGCGCAGACGCTCTATTTCGCCGTGCAGACGGAGGCGCAGCTCGATATCGAGAACGATGTGATCTCCGGCAATATCGTGATCACCCTTGCGCGACCGTACGATTATCTGATGGCCCGTTTCGCGGTGGTGATGGCGAACACCGTCCTTTCGTTTGCCGTGGCGTTTCCGGCGGCGTTTATCGTGGCGTGGATCGCCTCCGGGGCCATCGCCGTGCGACCGCTCGGCGTGGTCGCGTTCATCATGGCGTTTCTTCTCCGCTCGCTCCTCTACTTTGCTCTTCAGGCGATCGCGGGGCTCGCCACATTCTGGATCGAGCGGTCCACGGCGTTCGTCTGGATCATCGGCCTGCTGATTCTGACATTCGGCGGTGGGGCGGTTCCGCTGGGGTTCTGGCCGGCCGGCGCGCGGGCGGCGGTGGAGCTTACGCCGTTTCCGGTGATGATGTATTATCCCGCCAAACTGCTGATCGATCCCGAGCCATCGCTGATCATGGCAACGCTCCTGCGCGGCGGCATCTGGCTGCTGATTCTGGGGGGGATGGTGTGGCTGATCTATCGGAGAGCGCTGCGGCGGCTGGATCTGAACGGCGGGTGACCGGGGCGGATGATCGCATCGCGCCCCGGCACCGTATCACACTGCGTCCCGCTCTATCATTCCTTCACGAAGTAGAGCATATCGCTCTTTCCGTGATAGTAGATATGGAGCGTGTTGTTGTCCACTTCATAGAACGTCATCGACGTGAGAGCATCCTTCATGAATGCTTCGTTCTCCTGGCAGATGGTTGTCGCGGGCCAGTTGAGATCCACCATGGAGATCCCGATGTAATCATGGAGCGAATATTCTCCGGTGAACGAGGAGCAGTATGCATTTCCCACAAGGGTATGATCATCGACGAACGTGATGAACAGCGTCCGGCCATCGTATGTCACCGGGTTGGTGATTGCGCCAACGGTGGGGCCGTAGCCCGTCAGACGCCACTTTTCGCCGAAATGGCTCTTCAACGGGCTGGCGGCGCCGGGAAGGGGAGTCACCTGGAGGAAATTCAGCACCGCGTGCCCGCTGTCGTAATAAATCCGGAGCATCATCTGCCCGTCTTCGATCGTTGCCAGGTAGCTGACGGCCCCCTGAAGCGCATCATAATATCGCTGTTGCAGATCGGCCTGAACTCCGCAGAGAGCTTTCGTGGAGGAGACGGCGGAAATGCCGAGCGAATAATTCGTTCCCTCGCCGAACGTGGCGCTGTAGGTGTTGCAGTTGGCCGATCCTGTCAGCGTATTTGTTCCATTTCCCTCGAACTGAAGCGTAAATCTCTGATCGTCCGGCACGGGGTCCTGCGTGCGCGCTCCCACAAGGTGTCCCGGAATTGACTCAAATGTCGATAGCACCCACTGAACGCCCTTGATCTGGCCGATGGTCAGTTTTTTTGTGCTGCCGGAGTCGGAAATAACCGCCGCGTGAAGGTTGTAATTCAGGACTTTCCTTCCACTGTCGTAATAAATCCGGAGCGTATTGTTCGCGATCCTGAAGGATATCGCGGTCCGCAGCCCCTCCATATATTCCGGCGCTCCATCATCCGCGACGCAGGCAATTTTCGTGGCGACGAGATCGGAGATGGAAATGCCGTCGGGCGATTTCGTCGCATAGCCGGCGTTGTACTTGTTGCAGTCGGCCAGGCCGCTGAGGTGCGAGCCATCATTGAACGTCAGCGTGAACTGCTGCACCGGCAGGATAAACGTTCCGCTGCCGATAAATTCGATCGTCATAAGATCCCATTGCCTGCCGATGAATTCGGCGGGAATCGGGCTCGTCACCGTGGGGATGCTGTCCTTTGGATGATGTCCCGTCGATGGATCGATCGGAAATATGCTGCCATCGCGGCAGGCCCCCGCCATCAGCGAGAGAAAGAATATCCCGAGCAGGATAAATGATCGTTTCATGACATTTCCATTATGATATTGATTGATGTTCTTTCGTGTCAGACTCTTCAACAACGCGGCGGATGATGTTGTTGAACCGTCTGTTTGATCGGGAGATGCTGCGGGTTCATCCACGGAGCCCGTTTTAATGTTTTCCGATGCAGCATGCGCGGAAATCATTGAAACGCAATCCGAACAATCATCCCTCCCGTCGATTCCAATTTTCTGGAACTATCCGGTCGATATTTCCGCTTCAGAAATGCACGTTCACGAGATATGCCACGCCGGTTTTCTGGGTGGAATACCACTGCCCGCGAAGTTGATAGAGAAGCGCCGTCCCCTCGATCCCGATCCCCATGCTGATGCGTCCTTCCGGCGCATAACTGATTCCCACCGTGCCCTTGCCTATCGGTCCCATCATCGTTGCCCCGGCCATCCCCTCGAAAAATGGCTGCACGCCTCCCATCACCTCTATCCGGTTCATTCGGAACTGATACGTGGCGCCTCCCCAGAACAGCCTGTCGTCGCGCACGAAGCCGGTTCCGCTGGATCTGTACATCGGCATCCTGTCCTCTCCGATCTCGATGCCGACCGCATGATTCTCAGTAAGATGATACTCTCCGCCGATGCTCGCGTTGCCATACCAGGGTTGCAGCGCGCCGTTGAGATCCCGATCGGGATAGAACCGGAGATCGGTGATTCCCCGCAGCCGCGCCGAATACGGATACGCGGAAATATCCGCGTCATCCCGGCGCATCAGGAGCGGATCAGACAAGGGCGGGATTGGAGCGATGGAGGCGATCGTCGCTGCCCCGGCGTTCCGGTGAAGCTCGATCGGCAGCGACCGGGCGGTTGTTGAACTGACAATCGTTGTTCCGGCGGCGGCGCTGGTTGCCGGTTCGCGCGGCGCGATTGCGGGGATGGGCGCGCTCCGTGCGGCTCGGGTCGTTTCCCGTGAATCCACTGGAGAATATCCCCCTGTTCCGCCGCGTCCGGCGTGAACCGGTGCCGCGATCGTCCGGGCCGTCATGTCGGCCCCGCCGGCATTGGCGACATTACCGTCGGTATGCGCGTCCCGCGTCGTGATCGGCTTGCGCGAAGCCCGGGCTTCGTTGCCATGCGGCAGTGTGGAAGCCCGCGTTGCAATCGCCATCTCCCGCTTCAGCGCATCGATCTCCCGCCCATAGATCGAGCCGAAGAGGATGGCGGTGATCAGCGCTCCGGCCACGGCGCAGAGAAAGGGGATGCCGAGGCGACCGAGAACGTCGCCGCCTGCCGTGGAGAGCGCAGGGGCCACCGATTCCGCGACCGGCGCGCCGAAGCCTGCCTTCGCGAAGAGATCGTTTGTAAGGGCGACGGGAGGACGAAGGTCGTTCCGCTCGCTTTCCAGCGCGGACCGCATGTGGAGAGCCTGGGTAAACTCCGCCTGAAGCTCGCCATCTCCCGCGAGCGCGCCGAAGAGAATCGCCTGCTGCATGCCGTTGGCCTCCCCATCGAGGAACAGGTAGAGAAGATCGGACGGTGTAAAGTTGGTTGGCTCATCCATACTGATATCCGCTATGATTCATTCGCGATAATCGGCGAGATAGGGGGAGAGAATTTCCCTGATTTTCTGTTTTGCCCTGACGATTCTATTCCGCACTGTTGTGATTGGGAGATCGATCACCTCGGCGATTTCCCTGTACGACAGCCCGTTGTAGGCCTGGAGCACGAACGCTTCGCGATAATCCTCCGGAAGCAGATCGAGCGCCGCGTTGATCATCGTTGCAAGTTCCTTCGCCTCCAGCGAGACATCCTCCACCGAAAGCTGGAATTCCTCCAGCGGGACTGAGATATATCCCATCCGTTTCTTGGCGTTCAGACAGACATTCCTGGCGATCCTGAGGAGATAGGCCGGGAGGTTGGTCATCAGCCTGTCACGCTCCGCGCTCTGGAGAAACCGGAGAAAGGTCTGCTGATACGCGTCATCGGCGGCGGCCTGATCCCCCATGATTTTCCGGCAATAGAGATAGATCCGCGAACCATGCCGCGTGTAAAGCTCGCCGAACGCGGCTTCCCGCGTGGAGGAATCGCCTCGGAGCATGCGGTAGAGGTCCGCGTCGCTATGATCAGATAGTCTGTTCGCCATCGGCTGTTCCTGGGGAAGGCGCCCGATCCGGGAGATGTCGGGTTGCGCCACTCGTCTGCAATAACCATCGATCGATGGTTCTGTTTCATTCACGCGCAAGACAGTTGCCGCCGCGCGTTGAAACCGTTGCGATGGAACGCGATATGATGTGCGGAGCAGTGGTGGAAAGGGGGGAAGGCCCCCCGCTGGAAATTCTACGGGCGTTTCCCCATCACGGCATATTTCGTGGCATCGATATCGAGGATCTTCAGGTAAAAATCCTTGAATGCCGGAAATTCATCTACGGGGATGATGCTCATGAAAAATTGCTGGTATTTCTCGATGGCGATGCCGTCGGGGAGCTTCCTGAAGGATACTGTGTAAAGGCCGAATTTGCTTTTGACGGAGATGTCCTTCGGGAATTCCGTGAGAGCATATCCCTTCGGGAAATGGAGATCGATTCGCTGGCGGACCGGCTCTATCTGCGCGATATCCCTCAGATCCAGATCGTTATGGCGGACTTTTCCGAGGATCGTCTTGCTGGACGGAATGGAGATCATGTAGGGAATCCGGAAGATCAGCAGGTTCGATACCTTGTCCGAATAGCGCGATGAATTGAACACATAGGTGGAATGGAGCGGTTCGGTAATATCCTTCTGGTTCTCCAGCTTCCACTCCACAAGGCTCAGATCCGATATCGAATTTCCTCCCATCGACGCAAGAAGATAATTCCTGAACTCCGTCGATGTCCACGAATAAACCCTTGAACGAATATCCTCACCGGCGTTTCCCGGATGGATGGCCGTGACGTTCAGATCGAGCGACCGATCCAGGTTCAGCCGGGCATCCGCGTCAACCTTCACCGTGTTTTTCGCGGGATCGATATAATCATCGGGCAGCCGGACCAGATCCTTTTCCCCATCCTTGATCAGCAGGCCCCAGGCTCCCGCGTCATCCTCCGGCAGAACGTAATACGGGCAGAAATTCGTCGTCAGGTCCAGATACCGCATCGTGCCGTTCAACTTCATGCCGACGATGGCATGGTTGAAATAGAGGCTCGGCAGAAAACGTTGATGCGAGTAGGAATTTGTCCGCACCAGCACGTAATTCGCATCGATCCCGGCCGCCCGGAGCATCGTGATCATCAGCGTCGCCACATCCTTGCAGTCGCCGATTTTCGCCGAGAGCGTCAGATCCGCGCGCTTGGGGATATATGCCCCCTGAAGAAACGGAACCGATGAATAATTGATCTCCCTGGTGACGTAATTGTAGATCGCAATCACCTTCGCGCTGTCGGACATATCGTTGCTGATGATATCCGCGACCCGCTGCCGGATATCATACGTCGGTTCCAGCTTCCGATAGGTCATTCTGTTGTACCACTTTACAATGCGCGACCAGTCAGGCACGGTGCTGAGGAAAATGTTTCGATAGGTATCGGAGCGATCGATCAACGCCTCCTCGTGCTCGATTTTCGGGATGCCGGAATATTCCCATGTGTAGGAATCATAGAGCCCGGTGGTGGATTTCGCAAGATGGTCATCCAGCCTGTGCATGCGATAGCCGAGATAATTCCCGCGTGGAAGGAGAACCTGGAGCTTTGCATAATTCACCGGAACCTCGAACGAGAAATTCGACATGTCGTAATATCCGTTGTTCAGATAGTACGACGGGCGATCGCGCGATTGTCCCTCCAGTTGGATAAGATCGCCGGGAACCAGATTCTTGAACACCACGAACTCCCCTCTCCGATCGGGAATGATTTCGGCGCCGTTGGCCTTGATCACCTTCACGAAATCGACCGATCCCATAAAGCTGAAGTCGTACTGGGTCCAGAAATCAGCCCCCGCCGCCGTCAGAATCTTCACCATCATGCGATGATACTCCGTGATCTGCTGGTTGGTGTCCAGCATGATATCCTTCGTATACATCAGAATCACCGATTCATCGTTCGGAAATTTATCGTTCCAGTTGGTGGAATCCAGAATGTCGCTGAACTGCTTCGTGGAGAAGAGCGCCTTGTAGCTTCTCGGCCCCTCGATCTTTTCGATTTTCGTATCGACGGAATACGATCTTCCATATCGCGATCGGGAGGCGTTCCTTGCACGACGATAATATTCCAGCGCCCGCTGCTTGTCCTTCATCTCGTTATAGATATCACCGGCCATTTCCAATCCCTCCTCATCCATCGGTGATATCGTAAACACGGTATCGAGGGTGCGGAGAGCGTCATCGTATTTCTTCGCCTGGAAAAGATCGAGGGATTTCTCCATGCGCCTGCGGGTTGAGAAGGGGAAAATGCCGAGCAACTCGTCGTAGATCTTCTGAAGGGCGTCGTGATTTTTCTGTTCGCCGTAATAACTGATCACGCGATCATAATCGTTTGCATCGAAATGCGTTTTGAGGGCATCCAGCAGGCTGTCGTTACGCACTTTCCGTTCCTCGTCGCTGACGGAATTTTCATCGGCATCATGATTTGATTTCTGCGGTTCCAGCCATTCGGCATATGCCGGAAACGTCGCGATCGTCTCATCGATGAACGTGTCGCGATCCTTGTCGCGATCTCTCCGCTTATAGAAATGGATGTACAGGCCGATCATCTGATCGTTCGATGGCGCGATGTTCCTGAGCGTTCCAAGTGCCGAGAGATAATGCTCCTCATCGTTCTTCGGATCGATCTCATCCAGCTTCTGGTAGAGGATCGCGAAGACCGGGTTTTTCTCCAGATCGATCCCGTGGAGCGCTTCATACGCCGTCTCCAGCTTCCCGTTTGCGGCAAGCGACTTGGCGGCAAGGTACTTGATCAGGACATTGTCGGGGAATTTGCGTTTTGCCGCGTCGAAGAATTCCTCGGCATCGGTCATCTTTCCCCGCTCCAGATATGCCTTGCAGAGCGCATAATAATCGAACCAGCTCTTCGGGTCGGCGGCAACGCGCTGTTTGAAATAATCGATCGCTCTGTTCCGTTCGACCGTGCTCGCATACTGCCGGGGGGTATAATCCGCCGCATATGCGGATTTGAAATTCTGGATGGGGACGCCCGTGCTGTCGGTAATCCTGAGATAAAAATCCGAGCTTGAATAATCGGGATGATCGTAGAAACTGAAGATGTCCTCACTCTCTCCATCAGTCTCACTGGAAGGCATATCGGAATATTTCAGAAAAAGCCGATGCATCCCGGCCGGCACATCGACCTTGATGATCTCCCCATCGTAATCCAGCGAGACTGCATCAGGGCTGTCGAATACCAGACAGTCATCCAGCCAGATTTTCATCGGGGATGACCTTGCCAGGCGGATCTGAATCGATTTTTTCTCCGGGAGTTCGATAAATGAATTGGCATAATAGGTGTCGTTATCGCCGCCGTTGAGATGGCGGGTAAAGACAAGATGGCCGTAATCGCCGCAATGCTGCGGGGTGAGCCATGTCAGGTTGATGCCGGTTTCATCGATATATGTTTTCCTTGGATCATATTTCTCCCCTTCCACGGGAAACGGGATGATATGCCCGCTCCCGGCAAGGTTGTTGAACGGCCCTATCACGCTCCACCGATATGCGGGAAACAATTCCTGGTATATCGCGTTCTGCCTGTCGAATTTTCTGTCGGCGCGGAGCTCACTTGCCTTCTGCATCCGGACGTATATTTTTCCCGCCTCGCTCAGGTTCCCGGAATTGATGATGTTTTCGTAAGGCCCCCTGAACATCGACTGAAAGAGGAGGAGTGTGGGCTCGTCCGGGTTATGGCGTAACAGCGTATTGATATATGTGCCGTAGTGGAATTGATCCCCTTCCACTTCCGAGAGGTAAATCATTCCGCGAAGCGCATCGGTGTTGGTGCTGTCGCGTTGCAATACGTCGAGAAACGCCCTGCGTGCCGCGCGGTCATCATTGCGGCCGATCAGCTCCCAGCCATTCTGGGCCTGCGCGTTCGCGAGCCGTGGAAGGATCATGGCAATAGCGATCGCCATGGCACGAAACGCCTGTTCGAACTGTCGTTGCGTCATCTTGTCGTTGGTAGAACTGCGGGGAATGTGATTTCAGGCCGGGGAATATCAATGGCGCGTCGGTCGGGTGCGTGCCGTGATATGTAAGGGTTCCCCTGGAAGAGCCTCGGCGAGCGGGCCGGCGGGGCTCGGCATGGCGCCGGTTTCAGAGGGATTCGGCGCTATAATAGAGAACGTTTGGTAATATGGCAATGGGGATGGATTCCACCGGTGGGTTCCGGGCCCATCCCATATCGATATTGGAGATTACATGAAATCGTTCAGTTCGGTCGCGGCTGCGACCATTATATCCCTGGCGGTATTTCTGGCGGGTTCCGGCTGTGCCCACGTCACCACCGCTGATCCCACGGCCGTTCCGGAGTTCCACGGCATGATCCATCATGTCGGTTCCACCATGTACGCGATCATTCCCGATTCCGACCGGAACACGCGCTATGCTCCCGACAGCCTCCCCCCGGAGTTTCGGGTGGACAGCCTTCGAGTCGTCTTCAGCGGCACGGCGAGAGCCATGAGCGATAACGCGCGCTACTGGGGCGTACCATTCACGCTCGCCTCGATCCGCCGCGAGTAGGATCGTTTCCATCCCGATGGCGATGGCCCTACTTCCCGTATATTCGCCCGCCTTGAGCCGGTGCGGTGGTGGGCCGTTGGGCCGCCCGCCGGCCCCGTGGGGGATGCCGACAGATGCGTTGCGATCCCACGCGAACCGGTTCAGCTCAACCATACAGGACTAGCATGAAATTGAAGGATAAGGTCGCGATCGTTACCGGCGCCGCGGTCGGCAACGGGCAGGCGTTCTGCCAGCGGCTGGCGCGCGAGGGCGCGAAGATCATGATTGCCGATATCGCCGATGCGTCGGAGGCGATCGAGCGGGTGCGCGAGGCCGGGGGGGAGATCGAGGCGGTGCGGGTGGATGCCACCAGCGAGGAGCAGACGCAGAAGATGGTGCGGAAGACGATCGAGCAGTTCGGCCGGGTCGATATTCTTGTCAACAACGTCGGGTTCTATCATGAGGAGCCGTTCGAGCTGATCTCCTTCGACGAGTGGAAGCGGATGCTCTCGGTCAACCTGGACAGCCTGTTCCTGACCACGAAGGCTGTTCTGCCGACGATGAAGACGCAGGGGTTTGGAAGGATCATCGCCCTGAGCAGCGATACGATCTGGCTCGGGACGCCGTATCTGGTTCATTACATCACCTCCAAGATGGGGGTGATCGGCTTTGTGCGGTCGCTGGCGAGCGAGGTGGGGAAATACGGCATCACCGTCAACGCCATCACCGTGGGGCTTACCGCCACGCAGCGCCCGGCGAATGAGAAGCTGGTGGGGAGCATCCTGGAGCATCTGCTGCCGCAGCAGGCGGTGCAGCGCGCGGATGAGCCGGAGGATATCGCGGAGGTGGTGGCGTTTCTCGCATCGCCGGAATCGTCGATCATCACGGGGCAGACCATCAATGTGGATGGCGGGGTGGCGCGGCATTAGGGAAATGAGACAACGTCATCCGCTGTGTTGGCGCAACAATCCTCCCAAGCCCCGGAGGGGCGCAATAGCTGGCGCATGGGGCACATCGCCCCATGCGCCCAAGGTGTATGCAAATGCAAAGAATTCTCCCCAGCTCTTGCACGTCCCGTTAACGCTGGTGTATATTTGTGGCCCCTTAAATGCGGAAGTGGTGAAATTGGCAGACACGCCATCTTGAGGGGGTGGTGCTCACAAGGCGTGCGGGTTCAAGTCCCGCCTTCCGCACTTAGATGCCTCGATTCGTCGAGGCATTTTTATTTTCCGCCATGTCCTCTTTTCAACTCGGGCTTGTCATCGGTATTGCCGTGGCGGGGAGCGTGGCGCTGCTGGCGTTTGCTCTTCGTCTGCTGAAGCCTTCCGGGGCGTGGGCCGCCTTCGCGCTGGGGAGCGTGGTCTTCGGGCTTGGCGGCCTTCAGTGGAGCGTCGCGCTCATCACCTTCTTCCTCCTCAGCAGCCTCCTCTCCAAGCTGTCGCCGCAACGGGGACGGAAGGAACGGGAGCGGACCGAGATGATCTTCGAGAAGGGCTCCACGCGCGATGCCGGTCAGGTCTGGGCGAACGGCGGGGTTGCCGGGATCATCGTCATCATCCATCATTTCCATCCCGATCCCTCCATCTTCATCGCCTATCTGGGGGCGCTGGCCGCCGCCGCCGCCGATACATGGGGGACGGAGATCGGCGTGATGAGCGGCGGAAGGACCATCTCTCTTCTGACGCTGCGGCGCGTGGAGGTGGGAAGGTCAGGCGGGGTTTCGGCGATGGGGAGCCTGGGGGCCGTTGCCGGCGCCGCTTCCGTGGCGGCCAGTGCCGCGTGGTGGAGCGATGATCCTCTTCGGACGATCCTTCCGGTGGTGGCGGGAACCGCCGGCATGCTCGCCGACAGCCTTCTGGGAGCCACACTTCAGGCCGGCTATCGCTGTCGCCGTTGCGGCATGCGTACCGAGCGAAGCATCCATTGCGGCGACCCGGCGGAGCCTGTGACCGGGTTCAGGTGGATGAATAACGATTTGGTAAACCTTCTCTGCTGCGCCACCGGCGGGGGAATCGCATGGCTTCTCGCCGCCTGCTTCTAGCTTTTTTCGAACATCGATCGACCGCCAACCCGCCTGGTTACGCTATTCTCCGTATCGTCACCCACTTCCCTGACAGGGCCGCAACACCCCCCTACAATATCGATTCCGCTTATCCATCATCTTATCCGCGTTGAATAATTATGCAAGACATTGCATAAACATGCAGAAGGCTCTATATTCGCACCCCCCGGAATGGTTCAGGGGGAGAAACTGATCGGAGTGTGGTGGCAGAATCAATCTCGGTTTCGGTGGTGGGAGCGTCGGGATATTCCGGCGCGGAACTGTTGAAAATCCTCTCGCGGCATCCGCATGCACGGATCGATCGCGTGTTCGCCGGGGCATCGGCGGGAAAGAGGGTGGATGAGGTCCATCCCTGGTTCCGCGGCGGCCTGGATCTTGTCTATGAGAGCTACGCGCCGGAGCTGGTTGATGGGAGCGATCTGGTCTTCCTGGCCCTTCCATCGGGAGAGGCGATGGCGATTGTGCCGGAGCTGCTGGAGAGAAACAAGCGTGTGATAGACCTGAGCGGCGATTTTCGCCTCCCCGATCCGGCGGTCTACCGGAAGTATTATCGACGGGAGCATGCGGCAACGCATCTCCTGTCGCAGGCTGCTTATGGGATGCCTGAATGGAACCGCGAGGCGATCCGGTCAAGCCGGTTCGTTGCGAATCCGGGATGCTATCCCACGAGCGCCATTCTCCCGTTGGCGCCTCTCCTCTCCGAGGGGGTCGTCGGCGACAGCGGGATTATTATCTGCTCCATGTCGGGCGTTTCAGGCGCCGGGCGTGGAGGATCGGTGGAGACATCGTTCAGCGAGGTGAACGAGTCGGTGCGGGCCTACAAGGTCGGGACGCATCAGCACATCCCGGAGATCGCGCGGGGGCTGGAGCTGGCCTCCGGACGGAACGTCTCGCTGACGTTCACGCCGCATCTGATGCCGATCACGCGCGGCATCTACACGAACATCTACGCGCCGATCGCGGCCGATGTGGATGAGGAGCGGATCGCCGCGATCTACCGGCTTCATTACGGCGATGAGCCGTTCGTCCGCTGGTCGGCCGAGGCGATCCCGGAGATCAGGAACGTGACGCATACCAATTATATCGACATCGGCTTCCGGATCGACCGGGAGAACGGGGGTATCATACTCCTCTCGGCAATCGACAATCTGGTAAAGGGAGCGGCGGGACAGGGAGTGCATAACATGAACATCTTATTCGGATTCGACGAAACGGAGGGCTTGCTATGAACCGGGATATTCAACTCGACACGATAGATGGCGGTATCACCGCGCCGGCCGGATTTATCGCCGGAGGAATTCACGCGAAGATCAGGAAGAAGAAGCCGGATCTGGCGATCCTGGCCTCCACCGTTCCGGCGTCCGTTGCCGGGGTCTTTACCACGAACAAGGCGCAGGCCGCGCCGATTCTGGTGAGCAAGATCCAGGTGAAGCGCTCCCCCCTCTGCTCCGCCGTGGTGGTCAACAGCGGCAACGCCAATGCCTGCACCGGCGAGCGTGGCCTGAACGATGCATGGGCGATGGTCAGGACCACCGCCGCCGCGCTGAACCTCCCGGAGGAGCAGGTGCTGGTCTCCTCCACCGGCGTGATCGGCCAGTATCTCCCGATCGACAATGTGCTTCAGGGGATCACCGATCTGGCCCCCGACCTGAACGTGGAAGGGGCGCACGAGGCGGCGCTGGCGATCATGACGACCGACACGTATCACAAGGAGCTTGCCGTCCGCTTCCCGCTTGGCGGCGTGACCGTCACCATCGGCTCGATGGCGAAGGGCTCGGGGATGATCGCCCCGAACATGGCGACGATGCTCGGCTTCGTGACCACCGACGCGGCCATCTCCAACGATGTGCTCCAGAAGATGCTTGTGTCGGCGAATGGAAAATCGTTCAACAGGATCAGCGTGGATGGCGACACCAGCACCAACGATATGGTGCTGGTGATGGCGAACGGCCTTGCCGGCAACGCGCCGATCGTGGAGGGCTCGCCGGAATACGACCAGTTCACCGACGCGCTGGAGTACGTCCTGATCACGCTGGCGAAGATGATCGCCCGCGACGGCGAGGGGGCCACCAAGCTGATCGAGGTGGTGGTGACGGGCGCCGCGAGCGAGGCCGATGCAACGGCCGCGGCGCGCTCGGTCGCCAACTCCAATCTGGTGAAGACGGCGGTTCACGGCGAGGACGCGAACTGGGGGCGGATCATCACGGCGGTGGGATACTCCGGCATCGATTTCGATCCCGATCTGGTATCGATCTCCCTGAACGAGCTTCCGGTGCTTCTGCCGAACTACGAGATCGTGCTGGATGAGGAGAAGGCGAAGGTTGTGCTGGCGAACGAGAACATCGTGATCACGATCGATCTGAACCAGGGGGAGCATCGCGCCAATTTCTGGACCTGCGATCTGACGAAGGAATATGTCCATATCAATGCAAGCTATCGTTCCTAGGAGCCAGGCCCGATGATGTTCAACGATGACAGAATGATCCATCATGGCGGCGCTGCCGCGCCGTTCGGCGCATCGGGGCTGCGTGCCGGCTCCACGGTGGTGATCAAGTACGGCGGCGCGGCGATGTCCGGCGAGGCCGCCGAGTCGGGCTTTGCGCGGGACGTGGTGGCGCTGCGGAATGCCGGCGTCAACGTGGTGGTGGTGCATGGCGGCGGCGAGGAGACCACGCGGATGGCGGCTCGGCTCGGCGTGGAGGTGGAGTTTGTGCAGGGGCACCGCCGGACCGACGAGACGATGATCGAGATCGTGACGATGGTCCTTGGCGGCCGGGTGAACAAGAACATCACGCGGCTGATCAACCTTGCCGGGGCCGCGGCAATCGGTCTGTGCGGGGTTGATCATGAGCTGATCCGCGCGCGCAAGCTCGATCACGAGGCCGGCGATCTGGGGCTGGTCGGCGAAGTGGAATCGGTGAACGTGGAGTTCATCAGGCTTCTGCTCGGCAGCGGGATCATCCCGGTGATAGCTCCGCTGGGGCTTGGAAAGGATGGAGAGGTCTACAACATCAACGCCGATCCGGCGGCGGCGGCCATCGCGGCCGCGCTGAACGCCGATGCGCTCATCTACATGAGCAACATCGCCGGGATCGACGTGGGGGGAATCGTGGCGGGGGTTCTTACGACGGAGGAAGGGGAGGAGCTGATCGCCTGCGGGACGATCAGCGGCGGCATGATCCCGAAGGTTCGCTCGGCGTTCGCGGCGCTGAAGGCGGGCGTCAGGAGCGTGCGCATCATCGACGGGCGCGTGCCGCATATCCTGCCGGAGCTTCTCTCCGGACGGGGAACCGGGACGGCGATCGTGAACGGCATCAACGCATCAATTTTCTTCGAGGAAGGAGTACTGAAGTGAAGAAAGATTTTCTATCCCTGCTCGACCTTGGTCAAGGCGAGCTGAATGATCTGTTCGAGCTGGCCGATGAGCTGAAGCTCGGCAACCACTTCAAACCACTGGAGGGGAAGGTCGTTGCCCTCATCTTCCAGAAGCCGTCGCTGCGAACCCGAGTCTCCTTCGAGATCGGCATCCATCAGCTTGGCGGATATCCGGTGTTCCTTCCCCATGAGAGCGTGGGCATAGGCTCGCGCGAGAGCGCCGCCGATGCCGGCAGGCTTCTCTCCCGATACAGCCAGATGGTGATCGCGCGCGTGTTCGAGCACAACGTCCTGCTGGAGCTTGCCGAAAACGCGTCGATCCCCGTGGTCAACGCCCTGAGCGATCTCTCCCATCCGTGCCAGGTCCTCGCCGACATGTACACGCTCCGCCAGCACGGCAAGCTCCGTCCCGGCGTGAAGGTGGTGTTCGTTGGCGACGGCAACAACATCGTCAACTCCTGGCTGGAGATGTCCATGCTCTACCCCATGCACTTTGTGCTGGCCGCGCCGGCCGGGTACGGCCCCGACCCGAAGATTCTCCAGCAGGCGATGGCCGCCGGGCGCAGCCGGATCGAGATCGTGGAGGACCCGATGGCCGCCGCGCATGACGCCGACGTGCTCTACACCGATGTCTGGACCAGCATGGGACAGGAGGAGGAGCAGGTCGCCCGCAAAAAGGCGTTTGCCGGATATCAGGTGGATTTTCGTTTATTGGGGGAGGCCGATCGGGATTGTGTGGTGATGCACTGCCTGCCGGCGCACCGGGGCGAGGAAATCAGCGCCGATGTGCTGGATGGCAAACACTCCATCGTCTTCGATCAGGCTGAAAATCGGTTGCATGTCCAGAAGGCGCTTCTCGCCAGGATGATCGACAACCGAGCCCTTGTGGGAGCTCCTCTCCAGTATATGGAAACCGGCGAGCTCCCGTTATTCAGCTCGTAATGTTCATGAACAAGCAGAGCCGGCATTTCACGATCAGACAGATTATAACGCGGAAAGTGGTGGCCAGTCAGGAGGAGCTTCGGCTCCTTCTGGAGAAGGAGGGGCTGGAGGTGACGCAGGCCACGCTCTCCCGCGATATCAAGGAACTGGCGATCGCGCGGGTCAATACCGCTGATGGAATGCGCTACGTTCTTCGCGCCGAAAGCGATGAACCACGGCTTACCGCTCTGCTCAGCTACGAGGTGGAATCGATTGGGGCCAACGAGTCGCTCATCATCGTGAAGACGCTTCCAGGGCGCGCCCAGGGGGTTGCCGAAATCCTCGACAGCCTCCACAGCCCCGATATCCTCGGCACGATCGCCGGCGATAACACGATCTTCATCGCTCCAGCCTCCACGCTCAATATCCCGGAGCTGGTCGCGCGCATTCGCGGCCTTATAGCTCAGGCGAGATAATCCTCCCGCTCCCACGGATCGTATCGATATCCCCGAGGTTGCGCAGACATCCCCGGCGGACCGGCGCGGGCAGACTGTTGAACAACGTCACATCCTCCCAGGCCCCGGAGGGGCGCAACAGCCGGTGCACGGGGCAGGCCCGGCCGCCTTGCATCTATTCGTTGTCCAACAGTCCGCATCTCAGACTGTTGGACAACGCCAAATCCTCCCAGGCCCCGGAGGGGCGCAACAGCCGGTGTACGGGGCATCGCCCTGTGCACAGTGGCCTTTCTTCGCAATAACCGTTCAATACATATAAAGGACCGATAGCGTGAACACGTTGAAGATCGCACTTGCTTATTCCGGCGGACTCGATACCTCCGTCATGGTGAAATGGCTTCAGGAGAACTACGGCGCCGAGGTTGTGACGGTGACCGGGGATCTGGGACAGAAGAAGGAGCTTCTCGGCGTCGAGGAGAAGGCGAGAAGCCTTGGCGTGACCAGCGCGCACGTGCTCGACCTGAAGGATCGGTTCGTCGATGAATATGTCTTTCCGGCGCTGAAGGCCGGAGCGCTCTACGAGGGGATCTATCCGATGGCGACCGCGCTCGGCCGCCCGCTGCTGGCGAAGACGCTGGTGGAGATCGCGCGGAAGGAAGGCTGCAACGCCGTGGCGCACGGCTGCACCGGCAAGGGGAACGATCAGGTCCGCTTCGAGGCGACCGTGGCGGCGCTGGCGCCCGATCTGACGGTGCTGGCGCCGGTCAGAAGCTGGGAGTTCAAATCGCGCGAGGATGAGATCGCCTACTGCGAGGAGCACGGCATCCAGGTCTCCGCCACCCGCGTCAGCCCCTATTCGATCGATGAGAATCTCTGGGGAACGAGCATCGAGTGCGGCGTGCTGGAGGACCCGATGGTGGAGCCGCCCGCCGACGCCTACCAGCGGACGGTATCGCCGTTCGATGCGCCCGACGAGGTGACGTATGTGATGATCGAGTTCGAGAAGGGAATCCCCGTTGCCCTGAACGGCCGGCGGATGAAGGGCTCCGAGCTGATCGATGCGCTGAACGAGATCGCCGGCGCCAACGGCATCGGCCGGATCGACATGGTGGAGAACCGCCTGGTCGGCATCAAGTCGCGCGAGATCTACGAGGCGCCAGCCGCCGTCGCGCTGCACTTCGCCCACACGGAACTGGAGCGGCTGACGCTGGATAAGGAGGTGGCCCACTACAAGGCGAAGGTGGCGCAGGATTACGCGAACCTGATCTACAACGGCCTCTGGTTCTCCCCGCTGAAGAGCGCGCTGGATGGGTTTGTCGAGCAGACGCAGCAGACGGTGAACGGCATGGTGAAGCTGAAGTTCTACAAGGGAAATCTGACGATCGCCGGCCGTACCTCGCCGAACTCCCTCTACGATACCGGCCTTGCGACCTACACCGACGAGGACTCCTTCGATCACAAGGCGAGCGAGGGATTCATCAAGATCTTCTCCCTGCCGCTGAAGACCTATCATCGCGTCAACGCCGCGCTGCTCGCGGATGTATCGTCATCGCTGGAAGCGCATCATTGATGATATCGCATCATCTGTCCGTCCGTCGGGGGACGTTTAAAACGTCCCCTTACACGTCCCCTTACACGTCCCCTTACACGTCCCCTTGCACGTCCCCCAACGCGTTCGCTGCAACGTTCCTGCATCGATCGCATATACGATCGATCACAATCCATTATCCGATAATCAATGTCGCATCAGACACTCTGGGGCGGGCGCTTCAAGGAAGGGCTTGCGGAGATCGCCCTGGCATTTTCAACATCGATCGCGCTCGATGGCCGGCTCTACCGCGAGGATATCGCCGGGAGCGTCGCGCATGTGGAGATGCTCGGGGCAACCGGCATCATCACCCCGGCGGAGGCGGCGACGATTCGCGAGGCGCTGCTTGAGATCGAGGGGGAGATCGCCTCTGGCGAGTTCGTTCCGGCGGGTGAGGATGTTCATCTGGCGATCGAGGGGCGGCTGATCGGGAAGATCGGCCCGCTCGGCGGAAAGCTCCATACCGCGCGGAGCCGGAACGATCAGGTGGCGCTGGATGAGCGACTCTATCTCCGGACGGCGCTGCGGGAGCTGAACGATCGCATCGCCGCTCTTCAGGGGGTGCTGGTGGCGAAGGCCGGGGAGTATGCCGATGTGGTGATGCCCGGCTACACGCACATGCAGCGCGCACAGCCGATCCTTCTGGCCCATCATCTCCTTGCCTACGTGGCGATGCTCGGTCGCGATGCCGGGCGTCTGGACGATGCGGCCCGCAGGATGAACCTCTCGCCGCTCGGCGCCGCCGCGTTTGCCGGCACCTCCTTTCCGATCGATCGCGCGATGGTGGCCGGCGCGCTCGGGTTCGACGGGATTGTGGGGAACAGCATCGACGCGGTGAGCGATCGCGATTATATCATCGAGACGGCGGCGGCGTGCGGGATCATCATGATGCACCTGAGCCGGATGGCGGAGGAGTACGTCCTCTGGGCCACCAAGGAGTTCGGGTTTCTCTCGATCGGCGACGCGTTCGCCACCGGAAGCAGCATCATGCCGCAGAAGAAGAACCCGGACATGGCGGAGCTGGTGCGCGGCCGCACCGGCAGGGTCTACGGCGCGCTCGTCAACCTTCTGACGATGATGAAGGGGCTGCCGCTGGCCTACAACCGCGACATGCAGGAGGACAAGGGGGCGATGTTCGAGGCGATCGATACCACGCTCGGCTGCCTGGAGATATTCGCTCATCTGCTGGAGAGCACATCGTTCAATCGCGACCGGATGGAATCGGAGGCGCTTGCCGATCTCTCCACCGCCACCGAGCTTGCCGATTATCTCGTCCGCAGGGGACTCCCCTTCCGCGACGCCCACGCCGTGGCCGGGCGTCTGGTGGGGCACTGCGTGGAGAACGGCATCGGCTTCGGCGATCTGGATCTGGCGGGGATCAGGGAGTTCTCCCCGGCGTTCGATCAGGATGTGTTTGACTATCTCCTGCCGCGCGCCAGCGTGGCCCGCAAACGCTCGGCCGGGAGCACGTCACCGGCCGAGGTGGAACGGCAGATCGCGGGATGGAGGGAACATCTGGCGAAACGGAATCGATAATCGCAAATCGCAATCACGGGGCTCCCGGTTCCGGGAGCCCTTCGTGTATCGGGAAGGAAGCCCGATCGCCATCCCACCGCATCAGTCGCGATTCCTGAAATTCCATCGCCATTCGGATCGGTATCTTGAGGCGATGTTCCGGCATCGGCACGCGCGTTGCGGGCTGGAAAACGGTTTATTCAGCAACACTATTCGGAGCGATGATGGGATCGATTCATATACGCCGGAATCACACACTCGGGAAGGCGGAGGCGCGGAAGGCGGTGGAGGATATCGGGCGGCAGTTGAAGCAGCGGTTGCAGGTTGACTATCACTGGAACGGCGATCGGTTGCAGTTCTCCCGTCCCGGAGCCGAGGGGACGATCGATGTGGAGGATACCCTCGTGGCGATCGATATCGAGCTGGGGCTGGTGTTGAGCGCGTTCAAGGGGCCGGTGGAATCGCAGATCCACGCATATCTCGATCAGAGCCTCGGAAAAGGCTGACGGGAAGGGCTTACTGATGATCGTCCAGCACGATATGCCCGGCGATCACCGGTTCCTCGCTTCCGTCCGGCTTCATCACGCGGAGATGACCGTTGCGCGTGATGCCGATCGCCTTTCCCGCCACCGGGCTTTTCAGCGTGTGGCCGTAGAGCCAGTCGCGATCGAAATACTCGCGCAGCTCCGCGTCATCCAGCTCGCCGGTGTGCGTGGGAAGATCGGCGTGGAGGGCGACGATGATCGCTTCGAGAAGATCGAGCCGGGTTGTCCGCGGGCGGATATGCTCTTCCAGAAATGCCGGCTGGAGAAACCGTCGATCGGGAAGATGCACCGGAAACCGCCCGATGTTCAGCCCCACGCCGACGATGATCCACGCGGCGGTGCCGGTTGCCTGTCCCTCGCAGAGGATCCCCCCCACCTTGCCATTCCCGATCACCAGATCGTTCGGCCACTTGATCATGGTCTTTCCCGGTCCGCCCCGTCCGTGCGTCAGAAAACGATCGATTGCCCTGGCAATCGCCATCCCTATCCGTATCGGCATCAGCGCCGTCTCCTCGATCCCGCGCGGGCGGAGGAGAAGGGAGAACATGAGCGATGATCCATCGCCGGCCTGCCATTTCCTTCCATGCTGGCCCCGTCCCGCGGTCTGCCGGTCCGCGGCCACGATCGTCCATTCCGGGGCACGTTCCATCGCCAGCGTGCGGGCAACATTCTGCGTCGATTCCACGGCATCGTGAAAATCGAAACGGGCTATTCCCCAGAGGCTCGCAAGCTGTTCGCGCGCCTTCCGGTCCCTGCCGAGGAATGTCAGTGTATCCTCCATCGCTCCCTGCTCCTACTGAAATCCGAGAAGTGTCACCGCCACCGTCGCCAGCGCAAGGCCGATCAACGCCGCCCTGTTGGGATATTCCTTCCAGAAGATCGCCGCGGTTGCCGTCACGGCGATCACCCCCCCCGCGCTGACCACTGGAAACACCACCGAGCCATCGAGCCTCTTCAGGGCGAGAAGAAGATAATAGACGCTGAAATAGTTCGGGATGCCGAGGAGAAGGCCAAGGATCACGGCGTTCCGCTTCACCGGCATCCGGCGCACGGCAACCACGATCCAGCAGAGGAGCGCGGCGGTGAGGAAGATATAGAAAGCCGTGGCATCCTTGTCAACGCCGTTGCTCTGCGCCACCTTCATCGAGAGATCGGTGGAGCCGACAATGGCAAAGATCGCCGCGACCCCCCCGAAGCCCCCCCGGCGGTTCCCTTCGCCGTCGTTTCGTTTCCGCTGCGCCAGCCCGAGCATGATAAACGCCGCGATGCCGACGATGATCCCGGCGATCCGAAGCCCGGAGGGTCGCTCGTTGAACAGGAGGATCGAGCCCGTCACCGGGATCAGCATCGAGAGGCGCGCCGCGCTGGTCGGCACCGCCAGGCCGATCGTGCTCATCGCGCGCATGACCAGGATAAACCCCGCCACGAAACCGATGCCGGCCACCACGCCGAGCGTGATCCATCTGCCGCCGATATCCAGCTTCCCGCTCTCCGACATCACCAGCGCCAGGATCGCCGCGGTGACGTAGTTGGCCCCCGCCACCACCATCCGGTTTCCGCCGCGCGTCTCGTTGACCTTCAGGATTACCGAGGTGATAAGCGAGCTGAGGATCGTCAACAACAGGAACTGCATGCTGGTTGATTCGTGAGTGACCGTCCGGCACCGGGAGCATTGCGATGCCCGATTGCATCCGATTCCCGGTGCTGTTTTTGCGCCGGTATCGTGGCTGATTCTTTCCATCATATTCCGGAGGGGCGCAGTCCCTGATGCTTGGGGGTATACCACACGCGGGAGCAATGCCGTCCCGCCGGGGCTCAGGGACCCGTAGTTAAATCCTGTCGTAACCCTCTTCAAGCCCCGGAGGGGCGCAGTCCCTGGTGCGCGGGGCGATGCCCCGCGCACGCCTCGGCCACGCGAACCCCATCGATCGCGGCGGAGACGATCCCCCCTGCGTAGCCGGCCCCCTCGCCGCACGGATAGAGCCGGCCGACCAGCGGATGTTCGAGCGTGGCCGGATCGCGGGGAACGCGCACCGGGGAGCTTGTCCGCGTCTCAACCCCCACGATCACCGCGTCCGTGGTCACATAACCGTTCATCGTCCTGCCGAAATTCTTCAATCCCCCCTGGAGTCGCCGCGCCAGCGGAACCGGCAGCAGATCGTGCAACGGGGCCGTGGTGATGCCGGGGTTGTAGCTGCATGGGGGGAGCGTGCCGGATGTCCGGTTGGCGATAAAATCGGGGACGCGCTGCGCCGGCGCCCGCTGTTCGCCTCCGCCGGCGGTTGCGGCCATCACCTCCATCGCCTTCTGATAGTACATTCCGGCCAGCGGCCCATGCTCGGCATACGGTGCCAGATCCTCGGTTTCCACCGAGACCACAAGGCCGGAGTTCGCGAACGGGGAATCGCGACGGGAGAGGCTCATCCCGTTGACCACCACTTCATCCTGTTCGGTTGCCGATGGGACGATAAAGCCGCCGGGGCACATGCAGAAGGAGAAGACGCCGCGCTCGCGCACTGTCGATGCCAGGCGATAGCTCGCGGCCGGAAGGCGCGGATCGCGGACGGGGTTGTGATACTGGATGCTGTCGATCAGCGGCTGCGGGTGTTCGATGCGGACCCCCATCGCAAACGCCTTCGGCTCGATAAGCACGCCGCGATTGTGAAGGAGGTGGAAGATATCGCGCGCGGAGTGTCCGGTCGCCAGGATCACCGCGTCGCCGATCACTTCATCGCCGGCCGCCGTCACCACCCCCCTGATGGCCCCGTCGTGAATCAGCAGATCGATCACCCGCGTCTCGAAGCGGATCTCCCCGCCGGCGTTCAGAATGCTCTCACGCATCGCGGCAACGACGTTGGGAAGCCTGTTCGATCCGATATGCGGGTGCGCGTCGATCAGGATTTCCGGCTGCGCTCCGTGCGCCACAAGGGTTCGGAGCACGCCATCGACATTGCCACGCTTCGTGGCGCGGGTATAGAGTTTTCCATCGGAATATGTCCCGGCGCCCCCCTCGCCGAAACAGTAGTTGCTGTCCGGGTTCACCGTCCCCTGTCGCTGAATCGCCACCAGATCGCGGCGGCGGGCGCGGACATCCTTCCCGCGTTCCAGCAGGATGGGGCGTATCCCAAGCTCGATCAGCCGGAGCGCGGCGAACATCCCCGCCGGCCCCGCGCCAACAATCACCACGCGACGGGTCCCCGTCACCGGCGGATATTCCGCGCGGGGCGCATCATCCTCCGGGGCCGGTTCATCGTGATAGACATCGGTTTTCAGGAGCACCTTCACCGGCTGGTGGCGCGCGTCCAGCGAGCGGCGGCGGATGCGGACGGCGCTGATCCTCTCCTCCGGCAGATCGAGCCGCCCGGCCGCGAGCCTTCTCAGCGTCGCCGGATCGTCGGCGCTGTCCAGGGAGATTGCAAGTTCAAGTTCGGTTATCATGCGTGCTGTCCGGAATCGGGGAGCGTGGAAGCCAGGGAGCGATGCGAACGGCCCGGCGGCATCCCCCTTCTACATCGGCGTGGAGCCGGTGTTCGCGTGGCTCCGGAGCGGGAAGTTAGAGAGAAGATCGTCGCCGGTTCCGCCGTGTTTCTTATCAGAACGTATCACCGGGAACCGACCGAAACCACCCGTCTCTAATCCTCCAGAACGCGGAAATGACGGACCATCGACATCCCCGACAGCCGCTTCAGGTAACGACCTCTCCGAACCGCGATGAAATGTAAACGAGCTAAACTTGGTGACCAAAGCTCTGTCACAGAACCCGATTCCATGTGAATGTTCGGAAAGAGTCTGAAAAAAAATTCGATAACCCAATATCATTGAGGCAAGGACACATGAAGACGAAATCGATTCTCGGGAACTTCGGAATAGCGCTCGTCGGAGCAATGATGATCATGGCATCCGCCGCATTCGCACAGGGAAAGCCGGACAAGGCGGACCGCATGGCGCGGCGCGGTGAGATGAAGGACAAGCTGATCCAGAAGCTCAATATCACGGCCGACCAGCAGGCGAAGCTGAAGGCGCTCCGCGATCAGTTCAAGGCGCAGAACAGCGGCTCGATGAGCGAGATCAAGGCCCTCCGCGAGAAGATGCAGGAATATGCGAAGAATCATGATGAGGCAAACCTGAAGGCGACCCGCGATCAGTTGAAGGCGAAGATGGAAGCAATGAAGCCGGCCCGCGAGCAGCTCCGCGCCCAGATGAAGGCGATCCTTACCCCCGACCAGCAGGCACAGCTCGAGAAGCTGAAGGCTGACCGCAAGGCCAAGATGCAGGATCGTAAGGAGAAGTGGCAGGAGAAGCGGAAGGATCGCCTGGAGAAGGGCGGCGCGAATGGCGACGACAACCTGAACTGATAGCCCCCGATCCCACGCAGTAGTCAGAGACACAGGAGCATCCCCGGATGCTGAATCATAGATGCCGAATCCGTCGTGAGTGGCGTGCTCGATCGAAGAGAGCAGATGAACATCATGGGAGTAGATGAGAGAGACGACCGGCGCCGGTCGTGACTCGATCGAAACGCTTCCGGTGGATAGGCGAATTGCACATGGGCCGGCTTGTCCGGCCCGTGTCATATCCGGGAGAATCGACACTATCATCGAATTATCCCGCCGCTCTTCCGTCATTGATGCGACGATAGACGTGAACCTGTTTTGATGAACCCGACCGGATTCGTCCGGGGAGATCCAGAGGTGTGTGATGCAACGAACCGATGATGCGAAATCCTCCACGCGGAACATACATCGAGGCGATGACGGGATGATCTCCCGTCGCGGAATCATGATGGCTGCATCCGTGGCGGTCCTCCTCTTCTGCGCGATGCTCCCCGCTCCGCCAGTCCCCAGGCCCCTTCCGGCCGATATCCCCGCCAGCGACCGGGAAATCATCCATCTGCTGAACCGTATCGGCTTCGGCCCCCGTCCCGGCGATCCCGAGCGCGTGCGGCGGATGGGAATCGATGCCTATATCGAGCTCCAGCTTCACCCCGAACGGATCGATGACGGGTCGCTCGCCGCGCGGCTGGCCGGGTTTGCGGTGATGTCCATGCCGATAGCGGAGGCGTACCGGAATTATCCCCAGCAGTCCGATATCCGCAAACAGCTTGGCCTTGCGATGCCGGAAAAAAATCGCGCCGCTGATTCCGTCGCCGGTGATACGGTCGATGTAAAGGCGGAGCGCCGCATGCTGCAACAGTATTATCAGGAGCATGACCTGAAGGCTCCGAAGGAAATGCTGAACGAACTTCAGGGACAGCGGATCGTCCGCGCGGTTCACAGCGGGCGCCAGCTCCAGGAGGTGATGACCGATTTCTGGCTCAATCACTTCAATATCTTCTGGGGAAAAGGGGGAGATAAATGGATGATGGCGAGCTTCGAAACCAACGCCATTCGACCGAACGCCCTCGGAAATTTCAGGGATCTTCTGATGGCGACCGCGAAAAGCCCGGCGATGCTCTTCTATCTCGACAATTATCTCTCCGCCTCCGCGCAGCGGGCCGGAAACGGCGCGCGCGCCGGAAGGAAATCGGGGATCAACGAGAACTACGCCCGCGAGATCATGGAGCTTCATACGCTGGGAGTCGATGGCGGCTACACGCAGCGTGATGTCCAGGAGGTGGCGCGCTGCTTCACCGGATGGACGATCGATAAGGCGGGCAGCAACGGCGGGTTCATCTTCCGCCCGAAGCTCCACGATGATGGCGCGAAACAGGTGCTCGGCGTCGATATACCGGCGGGGGGCGGGATAAGCGATGGAGAAAAGGTGATCGATATCCTGGCGCGTCAGCCCGGCACCGCGCGCTTTATCGCCACGAAACTGGTCCGCAGGTTCGTGGCCGATGGCCCGCCACAGTCGCTTGTCAACCGCGTGGCCGATGTCTACACCCGCACCGGCGGCGATATCGCGGCGATGCTCGGGACCATCCTCACCTCCAATGAATTCCGCGGGCCGGAAGCCTATCGCGCCAAGATCAAATCGCCGTTCGAGCTTGCGGTTTCCGCAATCCGCGCGCTCGACGGCGGGACGGATGGATCGCCGCGCATCGCCGGAAGCATCGCGAAAATGGGGGAGGCGCTCTACATGTACCAGCCGCCGACCGGATATCCGGATCGCGCGGCGCAGTGGGTGAACACCGGCGCGCTCGCCGAGCGGCTGAACTTCGGCCAGGCGCTTGCTGCCGGACGGATTCCCGGAACCACGGTGAACGCGGGGCTGCTTGTCGGCGATGGCACGGGGATCGGGGCGGAGGCGCTGCTGGAGCGCGCCGTGAATCTCCTCCTCGGCGGCGATATCTCCTCCGGCACGCGGGCGGTCCTGCAACGGTCGCTGAACGATGGCGTCGCCGCCGGAAACAGGCAGGGGGCTCCCTCGGAGGCCGCACGGGTTATCGGGCTGGTGCTTGGAACGCCAGAGTTCCAGCGACGCTGACCGGAAGGATGCCGGGCTGATGAAAGAGAACATGATGATGATTGCGATGGATATCACGAACGATCAGGTCGCGCGGCGGTCCGCGCGAGGATGAAAGGAGCCGATACGATGAAACAGACACGCAGAACATTTATGAAAACATCGGGGATGGCGCTGGTGGGCTTTGCCGCCATCCCCTCGTTTCTGAAGCGCGCCGCATTTGCCGGAACCCGCGGCACATCCGGCGGCGCCGATCGCCCGGTGCTGATCGTGGTCTTTCAGCGCGGCGCCGCCGACGGGATGTCCATGGTTGTGCCGTTCGGCGATCCCGGCTATTACGCTTCGCGACCGCAGATCGCCATTGCCGCGCCGTTGCGTGGCGATCCCGAGCGGGCAATCGATCTTGATGGATTTTTCGGCCTTCACCCGGCGCTCGCCGATCTGAAGCCGATCTACGATACGGGACATCTCGCCATGGTCCACGCCGTCGGCTCGCCGGACAGCACGCGCTCCCATTTCGACGCGCAGGATTACATGGAATCGGGAACGCCGGGGGAGAAGAGCGGGAGCGATGGCTGGGTGAACCGGCTGCTCCAGGGAGAACCGGCGGCCGCATCCCCATTCCGCGCCGTCGCGTTCGGGCAGAGCCTGCCGCGGACGATGATGGGGCCGGCGCCCGCCCTTGCGATGACCACCTTCGCGGAGTTCGGCGTGCGGGGAAACGGGTTCGAGTCGCTCTATGCCGGGAACGGCGATGACATGCTGGCGAACGCCGGTGCTGAAACGTTCCAGGCGATGAAGCTGCTGAAGAAGGCCGATCCCGCGAAGTACGCGCCGGAGCATGGGGCGCGCTATCCGAACACGACGTTCGGCCATTCGCTTCAGCAGATCGCGCAGCTTATCAAGGCCGATGTTGGGCTGGAGGTCGCGTTTGCCGATATCGGCGGGTGGGACACGCACGCAAATCAGGGGAGCGCGCGGGGCCAGCTTGCGAACGGCCTGCGGGAGTTCGGCGGCGCGATTGCAGCTCTTTACAATGATCTCGGTGACAGGATGAACAACGTAATCGTCATGACTATGACGGAGTTCGGTCGCACGCTCAAACAGAATGGCTCCGGTGGAACCGATCACGGCCATGCCAGCGCGATGTTCCTCCTCGGGGGCCCCGTGAAGGGAGGAAAAGTGTTCGGAACGTGGCCCGGCCTGGCGCCCGAGCAGTTGAACGAGGGACGCGATCTGGCGCTGACAACCGACTTCAGAACTGTTTTCAGCGAGGTTGCCACGCGGCATCTGGGCGCAACGATTATCGGCGCCATCTTTCCCCGCTTCAACGGAAGCCGCAAGGATTTCAGAGGCGTCATCGTTTAGATTCGACAGGCCGGCCGGCGGCCGGAAATATCACAGGCGTGCACAGGGCGATGCCCTGTGCACCAGGGATTGCGCCCCTCCGGGGCTTGAGAAGAAGGACGACGTTGCGGATGATATTGCCCGGCGTAGTTCGATGCCGCAGACCAACGCAGCAGATGACGTCCTTCAACAGTCTGCTAGAGCATTGTTCATTGTTAACCGGGCTCGCGCCCGGACAGGTTCCATCGTCGCGATCGTGAAGGAGTGCGGGCATTGACGTACTCCATCCCCGTCCGTGAAGCCGTTCATCCCTCGGCTTGCGGTTGCCCCTCCTTCACGGCTCCCCCGGCGCCCGTCTGGCGCATGGCACGGCGATATCCCTGTTCGACGCGCGAGCCCGTTCTTTTTTCTCCCCCCGCCATCGGCATCCGCGATTGCCATCAATATCTCCGCGGCGTATTTTCCTCCGATGAACTCCAACAGCTCCCAACCCGGCGATCTCCCTCCGCACCCGCGCATTCATCGTCGTCACGATATCCGCCGGTGCGATGTTATCGGCGATGTCCACGGCTGTTATGATGAGCTTGCGGAGCTTCTCCGGCGTCTCGGCCATCACGATCTCCTCGATCCCGACATTCCCCCCGCGTCTCCGGACGATAAGCCGTGCATTATTTTCGTCGGCGATATCGTCGATCGCGGCGACAGGATCGTCGATGCGCTCCGGCTGGTTTATCGCCTCTGCACGCGCGGCCACGCCCTGACGGTGGTGGGAAATCACGATGATCGATTTCTCCGCTGGCTCTGCGGAAAACAGGTTGAGATACGGCATGGGCTGGAGGAGACAGTGGCGCAGTTCCACGCGCTGCCGGCCACGGAGCTGGAGCGGTGGCGCGAGGAGCTGATCGAGTTTATGAGAGGTCTGCCGTGGGCAATTCAGATCGACGGCGGACGGGCGATCGTGGCGCACGCCGCCTGGCACGCGGAGCTGCACACCGAGCGGAGCGGCGATCGCATCCGCGCCTACACGATGTACGGGCCGACGACCGGAAAGAAGACAGCGGAGGGATTTCCCGAGCGGATAGACTGGGCGCCGGGGTTCGAGGGGCCGGAGCTGGTGATGTTCGGCCATCAGGTGTACGATCTGCCGTATCGGCACGATCACGCCATCGGCATCGATACCGGCTGCGTCTTCGGCGGCGCGCTGACCGCGCTCCGCTATCCCGCGCTGGAATTCGAGAGCGTGAAAAGCCTCGGCGCGCGGTATCACCGGAAGGGGGGGAAGTCTACACAGTATCCAGCAGATCGTTGACCTTGATCGGCCCGTGCACCGTCACGAACGGCTCGCCGTACGTCGCGCCGATCATAAAGCCCCAGTGCCGCATCCGCGCCAGCAGCGATTCCGCGAACGCCGGCGTGGAGATGAATGTCTGCGGCTCGTTATCATCCTTCTCCCGTCCCGGCATTGTGAACTGCGTTCCGTACGCCTCGATCACCTGAATCTTCCGCTCGATCTGCTCGGTGATATCCACCACGAAATCCGGCGTCCGCTCGTAGGTGTGAAAGAAACAGTACATCCGCTCGGGACGATGCGGTTTCTGCCGCTCGCCGTTCCACGCGGTCTCCACCATCGTGAGCCCGGAATCGAAGACGGCGCGGCGGACCAGACGGTTCACATCCTCGTGATCGGGATGGCGATCGTTGTCCCACGAAAAGAGAAGAACCTTTGGCCGGAAGTGGCGGATTGCCCGCACCACCTTCAGCGTGTTTTCCTGGTTGATCTGGATATTCCCGTCGGGCATCCCCAGATTCCATCGATCCCCGGCGGACAGCCCGAGAATGTCGTTCGCTCGTCGCGTCTCATCACGTCGCGTCTCCACCGTTCCCCTCGTTCCCCGTTCCCCCTCGGTAAGATCGCAGATTGCGAATGTTCGCCCGGCATCGCGGGCCTTCATCAACGTTCCGGCCACGCAGAGTTCGACATCGTCGGGATGTGCGGAGATAGCGAGAATATCACGCATGGGAGCTGGCTGAGATGAATTGCTGACTGAAAACCGAATCTACCGCTTTGGAAGGGATATCTTTCATCGGATGGAACGCCGGCCCGCCATGCATGACGATATGATATCCGTTTCGGATCTTCCCCTTCGCGCGTCGCCCTGGCTGATGAATGAGAGCCGGTGTTGCGGATCGCGATACCATATACCGGCGCCATCGCCGTCGTTGTCACGACCGGGATGGGGCAATCGTTTCACGATAATAGAGCACGATGATGAAAACACTTTCCGATTTCAAGGGATTCGCCGGGGAGCTTCCCGAGCGCGATGAAAAACTTCCGGCGCTGTTCGTCGGCCACGGCAGCCCGATGAACGCGATCGAGGATAATGAGTTCAGCAGGGCCTGGCACGAGCTGGGGCAGACGCTGCCACGTCCCGATGCGATTCTCTGCATCTCCGCGCACTGGGAAACCAGCGGAACATTCGTCACCGCGATGGAGCGACCGAAAACCATTCATGATTTCGGCGGCTTTCCGCAGGCGCTCTTCGATGTTCAGTATCCCGCCCCCGGCGATCCGCGTCTCGTCGAGGAAACCCGGCGGCTGTCGCGGCACGCCGACATCCAGCCCGATCACGCGTGGGGGCTCGATCACGGCTGCTGGAGCGTGCTGGAGAATGTTTATCCCGCTGCCGATATCCCGGTGGTGCAGTTGAGCCTTGACCGGACAAAGCCGGCCGCGTGGCATTACGAGATGGCGAAGGATCTCGCGTCCCTGCGGAAGCGCGGCGTGCTGATTCTCGGCAGCGGCAACATGGTCCACAACCTCCGCGTGATCGACTGGAGAAATCCGAACGGGGGATACGACTGGGCGGAGGAGACAAGCGCGAAGATGAAGGAGCTGATCGAAGCCGGGGACCACGCGACGCTTGCGAACTACGGGCTGATCGGCGCCGGCGCAACGCTCGCCATCCCGACGCCGGAGCATTATCTCCCGCTCCTCTACGTGCTGGCGCTTCAGGAGAAGAACGAGCGCGCCACCTTCTTCAGCGATGAGCTGGTGATGGGATCGATAGCGATGACGTCGGTGAAGATCGCGTAACTGCTCATTGCGAAGCCAACCTCCAGTCTGAGGAACAATCCTCCATCGGCTTATCGCTCTTCAGGCTCCGTCAGGATCGCGCCGGTTGCAGCAGGAAAGTTCTCTTGTTCACTCAAGCTCCATCGGAGCGAATGGTAGTGACTCAGGTTGAGATGCTGTGGATGATGCCCGGAGTCATATCAGCCATCTGTCTTTCCAGCCCCATCGGGGCGTACCGGTGGTAGCATCGCCACACCTTCCTTGATTCCAGGCTCCAGAGGAGCGTACCATCCTTGCCTGCCGGCAGAATAGTACGCTCCTCTGGGGCTTGAGTGTGAAACGGATATATCGTTGCTACAACCGGCACGCTCCTGACGGAGCTTGAAGAGTGATAAGAGGATTGTCGATGGATCATTGCGCTGTCAACCGGAGGGCTGGATTCAAATTGAGTCACTACCGAGCGAACTATCCTCGCACCCAGGCCGAATGGTACGCTCCTCCGGAGCCTGAAATCATGGAAGGCATGATGGCAGTGCTACGCCCTCATGGGGCTGTGATGCCGAATGCGCGTGAGAGATATCCATCGTCGTTACGCCGCCATCCAGCCGCCATCCACCGGGATGATGGCGCCGTTCACATAATCGCTGGCGCGCGATGCAAGGAACAGTATCGTCCCTTTCAGATCGTCCGGCTCCCCCCAGCGTCCGGCGGGAATCCGTGCCAGCAGCGCGTTGTAGCGCTCCGGGTTCTGCTGCAACGCGGCGGTGGCCTCCGTCCGGAAATATCCCGGCGCGATGCCGTTCACATTGACGCCGTGCCGCGCCCACTCGTTCGCCATCGCGCGGGTGATCCCCGCCACGCCGCTCTTGCTGGCGGTGTAGCCAATCACATTCAGCCCGCCGGAAAAGGAGAGGAGCGATGCGATGTTGATGATCTTTCCGCGCCCGCGCGCGATCATCTCCCGGCCGACCTCCTGCGCCAGCATGAACGGCCCGGTCAGGTTTACGCCGATCACCTCATTCCAGTCCTCCATCGTATAGCTCTCGGCCGCGCCGCGCCGGATGATCCCCGCGTTGTTGACGAGGATATCGATCGCGCCGAAACGCTCCCGCGACTCCGCCACGGCACGCGTGATATCATCCTGCCTCCCCATATCGCAGACCACCGGCAGCGTCCCGACTCCGCGCGCCGAAAGTCTTTTCTCCTGAGCGCGCAGCGTCTCCATCTCCCGACCGATCAGCACCACATTCGCCCCCGCCTCCGCCAGGATTTCCGTCGCGGCCGCTCCCAGCCCGCGTGACGCACCGGTGACAAGCGCCGTTGCGCCATGAAGATCGAAAAGCGTGGAGATAGTCATATGCTCTATGATTGGATGTTTACCCCCCCCGTGGCCCCCTGGAATCTCCTCAAGCCCCGGAGGGGCGCAATCCCTGGTGCGCGGGGCATCGCCCCGCGCGGGACATCTACCGATACCCCTCCGCCTGCAACTCGAACAGCTCGGCATACAGCCCCCGATGCGCCACCAACTCAGCGTGCGTCCCCTCCTCCGTTACGGTTCCATCGCGCAGCACCACGATCCGGTCGGCCATCCGGACGGTGGAAAATCTGTGGGAGATGATGATCGCCATGCGACCCGATACCAGCTCGGAAAATCGCGTGAACACTTCGTACTCCGCCCGTGCGTCGAGCGCCGCCGTCGGCTCGTCGAGGATCAGCACCTGTGATTCCCGCATGTAGGCGCGGGCCAGCGCCACCTTCTGCCACTCGCCGCCGGAAAGATCCACGCCGCCGGTGAAGCGCCGCCCCAGCATCTGCCCGTATCCCGCGGCGAAGCGCGGAAGGAGGGAGCTTGCGAGCGATTTTTCCGCCGCGCTGGTGATCGGCTCGGGGATCGTTGCCGCCGTCTCCGTTGTCAGATCGCGATCGAGATATTCCGAGACCGATTCGATTTCACCGACGCCGATGTTTTCCTCGAACGAAAGATCGTAGCGGACAAAATCCTGGAAGATCACGCTGACCGTGGCGCGGAGCGATGTAAGATCGTACTCCTTCACATCGCGGCCATCCAGCAGAATTCTCCCCTCGGATGGATCGTAGAGCCGCGCGATCAGTTTCGTCAGCGTGGTTTTCCCCGCGCCGTTTTCGCCGACGAACGCGATACGTTCTCCCGGCCGGAGCGTGAAGTTCACATGGCGGATCGCCCACCGCTCGGAGCCGGGATAGACAAAGCCGACATCCTCGAAGACAAACCCCTCGCGGATCGGAATCGGAACCTTCGGCGCGCCGGCGACCGACGCGATCGACGGGCGCATCTCGAAGAACTCGAAGAGATCCTTCAGGTAGAGATTCTGCTCGTAGATATCGCTCGCCCCCTGAAGCAGCCCACCGATCAGCCCCTGCCCCTGCGCGAACGACGCCACCAGAAACGTGAACGATCCGATGGTGATGCTCCCATCCACCGCGCGGACCAGCGCGAAAACATATCCCCCGTAATACCCCAGCTTCCCGATCATCGCCAGCCCCGTCGCGGCGATCCCCTTCCGTATCGAGAGCCGCTTGTTCTCCTCGTAGTATCGGTCGGCCAGCGTCTTGTAGCGCGCCACCAGCCACGGCGCCAGCCCGAACATCTGAATCTCCTTCGCCGTCTTGTCGCTGGCGCCGAGAAATCTGATGTAGTCAAGCTGACGGCGTTGCGGTGTCCAACTGAAGAGAAGAGAATATTCAAGCGATGCGAAATGGGTTTCGCCGAGGAAGCTGGGGATCAGCGTGACGCCGAGGAGCACCAGCAGCCAGGGGGAATACGCGGCCAGCGCCGCGCCGAGCGAGAGGAGCGTGAGTGAGTTCTGCGCCATCGAAAAGATCATCGCCAGAAGCCTGATGCGGCTGGTGGTCTGCTGGCGCGCCCGCTCCAGACGATCGTAAAACGCGGGGTCCTCGAAGTGATAGAGATCGAGCGTCGCGGCGTGCTGCATCAGCCGGATGCTGGTGTGATTGGAGAAGAGATCGCCAAGCAGCGATTCCACCAGCGACGACGCCCGCCCCAGAATATCGCGCGCCACCGCGATCGCGATCTCCACGCCGATCAGTATCAGCAGATGCCGCAGCGTATCGTTCCCCGCGCGCGCCGCGATCAGCGTATCGATGATCAGCTTTCCCACCCAGAGCATCGCGATCGGCACGAACGCCTGCACCAGCCGGAGCATCGCCATCGTCACCGTGTAGCCACGATGCGTTTCCCACACCATCTTCACCAGCGGCGGGACGTACTTGAGCGCCGCCACTTTCTCGCGCCATGTCGGAGGCTTTCCCCCGGCGCGCACCTCATTGCCACGAAATCGTTTTGCCATTCCGGCAAGGTAGTGAAATCGTTCTCACAGAAGATGCTGCAACGCGTGTGAATCAGTGCATGCGTCGGAGACGGTTTCAAACCGTCCCTCCCTCCACTCGCGAGGGGCGGTTTGAAACCGTCCCCGACGGGGGAGATCATCATAATCTTCGACAATCCGCTATATCAGATGCAGCACCGCGTACAGCGACACCAGCGAGATCACGATCCAGAGAATAACCCCATGAACCAGCGGACGGACGCCGACTGATTTCAGCATCGGTATCGACAGGCCCGCGCCGATCAGAAACAGCGTCACCGTCAGCCCGACCTTGGCGATATCGGTGATCGGCTTGGAGATGGCGGTGATCGGCGCCACGTAGGTGCGGAGGACGGAGGCGATGAAAAAATATCCGATGAACCAGGGGATGGTGATCTTCCGATCCTTCTGCCGGAACGCGAACGATGTGAAGAGGACAAGCGGCACGATCCAGAGCGCCCGCGCCAGCTTCACGGTCGTCGCGATCCCCGCCGCCTCCTTTCCGTACGCCGTCGCCGCGCCGACAACCGAGCTGGTGTCGTGGATGGCGATCGCCGCCCAGATGCCGAACTGCTTCTGCGTCAGCAGCAGCGCGTGGCCGACCGCGGGAAAGAGAAAGAGCGCGATCGAGTTGAGGATGAAGATGGTGCCGAGCGCTACTGACATCTCCTTTTCATCGGCGTTGAGCACCGGCCCCACCGCCGCGATGGCGCTTCCGCCGCAGATCGCCGTGCCGGAGGAGATCAGGTGCGATGTCCGCTTCGAAAGCCCCAGCCATTTTCCGACGAGCGCGCCGAGGATCAGCGTTCCGAAAATCGTGGCGATCGTGAAGAGGATTCCATCGCGACCGGCCTGCAACACCTGCCCCAGATCGATCCCGAAGCCGAGCCCCACCACCGACGCCTGAAGAAGAATCTTCGTCCATTTCTTCGTCTCCTTCGGATACGGATTCCCCACCGTCATCCCGATCAGCAGGCCGATTGCGAGCGCGATCGGCGGCGAGATGATCGATGGAATGACAAACGCCAGAAGGCAGATGAGAATGCCGACGGCAAAGATGACCCTGCGGAGTTGCTGACGGGAATCGCTTTCAGGTTCGGGCATGTCACGGAAATGAAGTATCGAAGAGAATTGAACGCGCATCGCGGGGATCTGGATGCGGCGGCTGCAACATTATGAAGAACGGGGGAGATTGCATAGCGCGCGCGAACGTGATGATTGCGCCATGTTGTCGGGGGGCGTGATTGTCGGGGGCGGCGTAATTGTAGGGGGCGGTTTTAAACCGCCCCCTCGATCGGTGAAACGTCAAAGTGTTCGGGGTGAACGCGGAATCGCTGGTGGAATGATCCGGGTTACGGGGTTGTAAACTCGACAACTCTATCGATAACCGCCCGATCGATCAATAAAAGAACCGTTGTCATTCTCAGCACAACGAAGATCCGAAGGATTGCGAATGCCATCGCAAACGAAATGGCCCCGCCCGAAAATATTCGAACGGGGCCATGCGGGTTATTCAATTATCGGCTATGGCTCGCGAAAAAAAATCTCTATGTGCCATCACATCCTGATAAATTTTCCGACGCGGGAAATTCCGCGTGTGTCGGTTGCGCGGAGGAAATAAAGTCCGGCGGGAAGCCCGGCGATATCCACCGCGCCGTTCGCCGATGGCGTCCGTTCGGTGACGATCATGCCGGCGTAGTTGATGATCTGAACCTTCGCGATATCGCCGCCGTTTATCCTCACCGTCAGCAGATCGGTCGCCGGGTTCGGCGCAATCCGCAGACCGCTTCCTCCCGTCGTTATCCCCCCCTCCGCGATGCCGCTCGGGCTCTGCACCACCACGAACTGCCCCATCATCCCGCCATCCTCATGAAATCCGATATGGCAGTGGTACATGTAGGGATGTTCCGGGTCGGCAAAATCCTCGAACCGCGTGATAAACCGCACCGTCTCGTTCATATTCACCAGCGCCACATCCTTCCATCCATGTTCCTCCGCGTTCGGCGCCACGCCGTTGCGCGAGAGGATGTTGAACTCCACGTCGTGGATATGAAATGTGTGGGAGAACGCCGAGATATTTTTCAGCTCCCAGATCTCCACATCGTTCAGGTGCACTGTCTTGTTGATCACCTCCATGTTGAACGACGTGGAGTCGAACCGGAACGCCGAGCCGTTGAACCCATCGGTCAGCTTCACCTGCCGCGTGACGTTGACAGCCGTCGGGTCCAGGAATGTGATGGTCGTAAGCTGTTTCGGCAGCACGGTGATCGGCGCGGTTGTGGACGGGCCGACGGCGATATGGAGCATGCGGAAGTTTCTGTTGTTCAGCGCGCTGCCGAACTTTCCGCTCGCCTGCGGCTCGCTGCCGGGATATCCCATCTTCTGCCCGGCGTTGTAGGCCATCAGATCCACCGACTGACCGGACTGGCCGGAAAAATCGACGATGATTTCCACCCGCTCCCCCACGCCGAGAACTTTACGCGTCACCGGGACCGGCGCGTTCAGCAGCCCGCCATCGGTGCCGATCACATAGAACGTCCGGTTATCGCTGAAGCCGATGTTGTAGGCGCGCTCGCTGGCGGCGTTGAGAACTCTGAAGCGGACCATCTGCGCCGGGGCCGCCAGTTGCGCGCTCAGCGTCCCGTTCACCAGCATGCTGTCGCCGTAGGTATCCTGAACGAGCTGGTTGGAGTTGTCGAACCGGCGATCGTGCAGGATCAGCGGGATATCATCGACGCCGTAGGTCCGCGGCAGCGCGAGCGCGGATTCCTGATCGTCGCGGACGATGATCATTCCGGTAAGCCCCATCATCATCTGCTGCTCGGTCATCATATGGAGATGCGGATGATACCAGAACGTTGCGGCGTTGTTCCTGATTCTGAACATTGGCGACCACGTGGTGCCGGGCGGAATCGGCTGGTGCGGCCCGCCATCCATCATCGCCGGGATATGGAATCCGTGCCAGTGGAGCGTGGTGGAATCCATCAGGTTGTTGGTGACGTGGATCTGCACGGAATCCCCCTTGTGCATGATCAGCGTGGGGCCGAGATATGCGTTGCCGTTGTAGCCGTAGGTGTTGGTGACGGCGCCGGTCCTGAACTGTTTCGTGGCCGCGTTCATCGTCAGCGCGAACGTTGTTCCCGAGAGCGTGTCGGGAATCCAGAGCGTGTTGTACGGCTGCGCGATCGCGGCCGACGCCGTTATCATAAACAAGAGAAGAGGCAGGAGGAATCTCTGATTCATCGAATGATTCTCTGATAAGGTTGAGCCGAACATGATGGGTGGGGGGGATTCGCGCTCGCAGGCCGTACCGGCATGTTGACAACTGGCTTGCGCGATCGCCTGAATGAATGTCTGTCGGGTGGGAATTGTTACCGATCCGGTGGGTGGGGCATTGCTCCGGGCACAATACATGCACGATACGCACATGATACACAGGGCGGTGCCCTGTGCTGGAACCTCGGTCCCGTCCTCTTTCCTCCTCCCAAGCCCCAACGGGGCGGAATATTCTATTGCACGGGGCATCGCCCTGTGCACAATCCAATGCTCTGTGCGGCACACATCTCTACCGGTTCTTCACCGATTCCGGTCGCACCACCATTTTCCTTCTCCCAAGCCCCAACGGGGCGCAATATTCTATTGCACGGGGCATCGCCCTGTGCACAATCCAATGCTCTGTGCGGCACACATCTCTACCGGTTCTTCACCGATTCCGGTCGCACCACCATCAGCGCGTTGCTCACGCGACGGCTGGAGGGACGATTTCCCTGAAGGCTGATCATCGCGCCGTTGATCGCCATCGATGCCGACCCGCCGCCGTCGAAGTTCATCGCCTGATACGCGCCGATCGATTTCATAAAGACCGCGAGCTGTTCCAGCGACATGCCGGTGGTGCCGAGCGAAAGGCTCGGGCTGTTCACCGTCACAAGAAATATCGTGTCGCCGGTGCGGGAGATGCCGATCGCCGTTCGCGCCAGCTTTCCATCCACGAACCGCCGCGCCTTCGATCCCTCGATCTCCTGTTCCGGGCCGGCGCGACCATCGCGCACCAGGCGCGGCGTGCCGGTCAGCACTTCGCGGACGCGCTTTTCGGGATCGGGGGTGATGGCGTACGCCAGCGATACCGTATCGCCGACCTTCATATCGCGGAACGCGTCGCGCAGCTCGCCGGCCGAGAGGACGCAGCCGTTCTCCGGTCGTACAACCGTGCCGGTGTCGATTGCCGTCACCACCATCCGCATCGTATCTCCCACCATCGCCGGCCGCGCGATATCCCGTTTCCGTTTCGGGCGGAGCGGGGCGCATGCGATTTTCAGGTTCGGAAATTCCCTATCCTCAAGCGCCTTCGCGCTCCGGTATCCGCGGACGATCGCGGCGGTGTCCAGCGTCTCGGTGTCATCCCCCACATCGGAGCTCACGCGGTTCGCCATCGCCTCGGCGACGATCGCGCTGTCGGTCTTGCGGGAGCCTCGGGGGATGGAATCGCCGTAGAAGCGATTGTAGACGATCAGCCCCGGCTCGCCACCGCGACGATTCACGGCCGAGAGGGGAAACCGGCGTCCGTCCCAGACAAACGTCCCGCGAAGTTCTATCCGGTTGATCTCCGCCATCCCGTCATCGAAGATCATCAGCGATGACCAGCGTTTGTAGCCGGGCATCTCCACCACTTCGCCGTCGGTGATCGTGGCGCCGATCGGGGAATTTGTGCCGGCGCGCCAGAAGCTGGCGTTGGTCGCCACCAGCACCGCCGTATCCTTCATCATGGAGTTCGCGCTGATGGCGATATCGCACGCGGTCTGCAATCCATCGCAGCGGTCGAGCGCCTTGGAGCTTTTCAGCCGGGCGCCGCTCTTCAGATCGATCGTCACCACATTTACCACCTGATGCCCCGCCGTCGCTATCCGGCGATGCGTCACGCCCTCGGCCAGCGTGGTGGTGATCGTGGAATCGGCGCGAACCTGCTGCTCCACCGGGATCGGGCCGCTCCGCAGCTCCGGCTTCCGCGTCTCGCGACGTGGCTCGCTGGCCGCTCCGCCGGCTGACTGGATCGGCGCGCGGGGGTGGGCGATGGAATCGACTGGGATCTCTCCGCGCGCGGCCATCGATGCGCCGGAGCTTGGCTTCGCCGTCGACGCGGTTTCGCCGTTTCTCCTGCTGCCGCTCGCCGTCGACGCGGTTCCGCCGTTGTTCGCGGCGGTGCCCTTGGTGGCAACCGGCGTTTCCACGGCGGGTGTTGCCACCCTCGCCGTTTCAGCCGCGGGTTTCTCGACAACCGTCGTGCGCCCATGACGGCGCGATGATGATACGCTTGCCACCGCCGGCTTCGATTGCTCGCGCCGCGCCGCAAGCTCCCGCTCTCTTTTCGTCCCCCGTTTCACCGATGCGGTCTCCTGGTGGCGCCCGCGACGATCGCGCGAGGAGCTGCTCGCCGTTTCCTTGTTCTTCTTCTCCCGCTTCAGCTCAGCCTTCGAGAGCTTCGCCCCTTTCTTGCCCTTTTCCTTCAACGACGCGGTTTTCGCGGAGGATTTCGAATCCTTCTTCGCTGTTTTGGGATCTTTCCTGGAGGATTTGCTCTCTTTCTTTGCGGTTTTCGAATCCTTCTTTGCGGTTTTCGAATCCTTCTTCGTCGCTTTCGAATCCTTCTTTACCGGCTTCGTTTCTTTTTTCGGCTTCTGTTTCTGCTGGCCGGCGATCAGCGCGGCGCCATCGTGGAACGACGGAAGCATCGGCCCGGCGAGCAAGGCGACGAGGATGACAAGCGCAACGGAAAGGAAATGGGGGAACGTACGGCGCATAGCTCTGTATCGGATATCGGCGATCAAGGATGTGGAATTCGGAAAGAGCGGACGGAGGGATGGAGCGAACCGGTGATCCTGGGGCGGTGAGCCCACGGAGTGGCGATCAGATATCGTCGAACGATTTCGGCTCCCAGCCTTCGCCCTCGCATGGGAGATAGTATTCGGAGACGTGTTCGTCCAGCTGCATGCAATGAAGACCTTCTGGGTTGAAGTAGCGGCAGCTTGAGCAGAGGGTCTGCTCGATCAGCCGCTTGCTGGTCCGCTTGAAATATGCGTACTGGATCTGCGCGGGATAGATGGCGATGCCGTAGATGGCGCCGATGGTGATCGCCCACCACTCTCCATAGTTCTGGCTGAAGAAATGATCCCTCAGATACCATGCAACGAAGATCGTGATGGTAAGGCGGATCATCGCCAGCCAGATAATCGAGCCAAGCGTATGACGATCCCCGCGACGGCGCGGCCGCCCTCCCTCGACGGGATCGGTGGGCCGCTGAGGACCATCGATGCGGAATTGTGTGGATCGTCGCAGCACGATTATGCCTTGTAGAAAGTCGTCTTATGAAGTCATCGGAGTGATGTTCGGGAGACCTGCCACCACCGCGCAACAGAGGGCTTTTTCCAGGTAACGATATTACTGCATATACAGGTCACAGACAAGCCCGCGAGCAGCACAAATGCAGATTTTACGATGAAGTTTTCTTCATAACTCCCATCAATCGACCGATCGGTCGGGAAACCGTGGTCCAGGCCGGGGTTCCGGCGGCCGCCGTGCAGTGGCTGGTGGAATCGCTGGAGTTGTCCTCCGAGGTAACAGCATCGATTGTCTCACGCCGGACGCTCAGATGCACGGAATATTCAACGGCGATACGCCCGCCCCTTCCAGGTTGTCCCACGTTTCGAGCGGGAGACGCGGGCGGAGTTGATGCCGATCAGCGCGGCCATCGCCGCCGAAACGGGCTGGTGGAATATCTGATCCCATCCCATCCGGAAACGGATGGCGAGCATCCCGCGGATCGCTCCGGCAAGCGCGAGCTGCGCCAGCGGCAGCCACGTCAGCTCGGGAGAAATCCGGCCGGTGATGATGCCGGCAATCAGGAACACAACGGGAGCCGTGTACAGAAGGAGCGATGAGATGATGAAGGACGCCAGCGCCGCGAAACTGTAGCCGAGCCCAGGGAAAAGATTTTTCGAAAAGCCCTCCACGATCTCATCGAGCGATCGGTACATCCTGCACTCCGCGGTTTCCACTGCGGTCGCCAGCGCGGTCCGGAATCCCCGTTCCTTCGCGGTGCGACCCAGCAGGATATCCTCCACAAGATTCCTCCGGCACCCGGCGTGCCCGCCGATTGCATCGTACGCGTCGCGACGGATCATCAGGAGCTGGCCGTTGGCGGCGGAGAATTTCGGGTTGCGGCGCTCGGTGATCCAGCGGTTCGGCAGCCACGCGAAGTAGAGAAACTGCGTCATCGGGATGATGGCCCGCTCCCAGAAACCTTCCATCCGCTGGAGCGGGACGCCGGAGAGAAGCGCCAGGTTGCGACGCTCTGCCAGCGCAACGGCGGCGCGGATGCTTTGCGGCGCATGGCATGTGTCGGCATCGGTGAAGAACAGCCAGTCGCCATCGGCGGCGCGGCTCAACTGGTGGCACGCCCAGTTCTTTCCGATCCATCCGGCCGGAAGCGTCGCGCCGTCGATCATCTTTAGCCGGGAATCATCCCGCGCGATTGTCGCCAGGATTTTCCCGGTCGCGTCGCTCGAATCATCGTTCAGCACGATCACCTCCATCGCCGGATATTCCTGCGCCAGCAGCGAGCGGACGCATCGCTCGATCGATCGCTCCTCGTTCCGCGCCGGGACCAGCACGGAAACGCGCGGAAAGGCGTGCGGCACATCATCCCGCCGGATCACGGCGAATGAAAAAAAATTCCGGAGCGCCACCGCGAATGGAATCAGCAGCAGCCCGGTGATCATGATCTGATAGAGGAGCATCGTTCGGAATTCCGGAAACCTGGATCGCGCGGAGCGCGCCGCCATGGAATGATACGGCCTTCCGCTATTTTACCCCCTGCCCCCTTAAAGGGGTGCGGGATTCACTCGGGGCGGGGTTCCGCGCATACACTTTCGCCCAAATCCCAACAGGGCGCAATACTCTGGTGCCCGGGGCGATTTTCCGCGCCTGCATTCTCCCCCAAGCCCCAACAGGGCGCAATATTCCGGCGCCCGGGGCGATTTTCCGCGCCTGCATTCTCCCCCAAGCCCCAGCGGGGCGCAATATTCCGGCGCCCGGGGCATCGCCCCGGGCGCCCATCAGCAAAACGCATGATCGTTCTACAGCCGTCCGAGGATCATTTCCACAACCTGGATACGCCGGGATCGTACGAGTGGAGCTATTTCGACGGATTGTCGGACGATGGCGAGTGGGGCTTTGTCGCCATCTGGTTTCGCGGCTGCCCGATGTCGCCGTACTACACGGCCGCCATCGACCGGCACCGGGCCGGCGGGACGGCCCCCGATCCGGCGGATTACGCCGCGTTCAACTTCAATCTCTACCATCGCGGCCGGCGGGTTTTCTATACGCTCCAGGAGCGACCGCGCGAACTTTTTTCGGCGAGCGATCATCTTCCCGATGTCCGCTTGGCCGGCAACGCGGCGCGTGGCGGGGAGAACCGGCGAACCGGCGGCACCGATTATTTTCTCGATTTCGACACGAAGCTCCCATTCGGGCGGAGCCGGCTGGTGGGGGATATCTCCGTGGTCCCGCACCGGCCCGATTCGGTTGCGTCAGGCGTTCCGTACCACCCAACATCCGGCGGGCACTTCTGGGTTCCGGCCGCTCCCGGCGGAGATTTCACCGCGCGGCTCGATCTCTGGCGATTCGGTCGCGGCGTCCAGCGCGTCAGATTTTCCGGCAGCGCCTATCACGACAGGAATTTCGGGCTGGAACCGCTCCATCATCTTCACGCCGACTGGCATTGGGGACGGCTCCACTCAGAAGGGAAGGTGTTCGTCTACTTCGCGGTCCTTCCGGATGATGGCGGTGCGCCGTTCACGCGGATGCTGCTGTTGGAGGAGGGTCGCGCCGGGCGGATGATCGGCGATGTTACGCTGCTGGAGGGTCCGCGCCGTCGGCACTGGTCATCGCTCTCCTATCCGGCGGGGATTTCCGGCACGGCCGCCGATGGCCGGCTCAGGATGCGCGTGGAACGAAAAAGCACGCTCGATTCCGGCCCGTTTTATCACCGGTTTCTCTCCAGCATCCGCGTGGAGAGGGAAGGGGAGGAAAGTATCGAGGGGATCGGCATCACCGAATTTCTCCGTCCGTCCCGTCTTGGCGTTGCCCCGTTCAGGCCATTCGTTAAGTTCAGGGTCCGTCGCGGCTGACCCCCGCCGGCATCCGGGGGAGCCAATCCGAATACTGGAAGTAATTCAATAGACTGATATGTCCCGAATACATAGACTTCCCGAGTCTCTCGCCAACAAGATCGCCGCCGGCGAGGTGGTGCAGCGTCCCGAATCGGTGGTGAAGGAGATTGTGGAGAACGCGTTGGATGCCGGCGCCACGCAGGTGGCGGTGGTGGTGCGGAACGCGGGAAAATCATTGATTTATATCAGCGACAACGGCGTGGGAATGGATGAGGAGGACGCGCAGACGGCGTTTCTCCGTCACGCGACAAGCAAGATCGCCACGTCCGAGGATCTGGACCGGATCATGACGCTCGGCTTTCGTGGCGAGGCGCTGGCGGCCATCGCGTCGGTGGCGCAGGTGGAGCTGAAAACCCGTCAGGCGGATCAGGAGCTGGGGACGCAGGTGCGGGTGGAGAACGGCCAGGTGCTGGAGGTGAGCAGGACGGCATGCGAGCCGGGGACATCGATCGCCATCAAAAATCTTTTCTTCTCGGTCCCCGCGCGACGGAAATTTCTGAAGTCCAACGCCACGGAGTTCAAGCATATCGTCGAGGTGATGCAGCGGTTCGCGCTCTGCTATCCGGAGGTTGCGTTTACCCTTTCGGATGATGATTCCGTGGTGCTGAACGTGGCGCCGGGGACGATGGAGGAGCGGATCGGCGCGATCTACAACAGCGAGATGATGAACGCGCTCCTTCCGTTCGAGGCGATCGGCGATGGGATCAGGGCGTCGGGGTTTATTGGCCGGCCGAACTTCGCGCGGAAATCCCGGAGCGATCAGTACATGTTTCTCAACGGCCGCCATATCAGCAGCAAACTCCTCTCGCACGCCATCTTCACCGGCTACGAGCATCTGATGGACGCGCAGAGCTATCCTCCCTACGTGGTGTTTCTTGAGATCGATCCCGAGCGGGTCGATGTGAACGTCCATCCGACGAAATCGGAGGTGAAGTTCGATGATGAGAACGCGATCTACCATCTGCTGCGCGATGGGACGCGCGCCACGCTGAGCAGTCACAACCTGACCCCGGCGATGACCATGCCCGCCGGCGACACCGCCGAAAGCGTGATCGCCGCGCTCCGGTTCGCGCTGCCGCAGTACGATCGCGCCGAGACATTTCCCACCGCCACGCCTGCTCCCGAGCGGAAACGGGAGGAAGCCTGGGGCGGCGGCGCGGGATATCGGAATGAACGCGGAAGCGGCGGCGGAATGAACAACGACACCTTCCGCGAGCTGTTCGGCGAGCCGCGCGGGACCGATACCGCGCAGATAACGCCGCCATCCGGCGGAACCGATGCCCATTCCGACTTCACATCCGGCGCCACGATCCAGCAGCAGGTCCGCCCGCTGGACGCGCATGCGGAGGAACACGCGGGGCTCTGGCAGATTCACAACAAGTATATCATGTCGCAGATCCGTTCCGGCGTGATGATCGTGGACCAGCATGTGGCGCACGAGCGGATTCTGTACGAACAGGCGCTGCGGAGCATGAAGACATCGATGCCGATGTCGCAGCAGTTGCTCTTTCCGCTGGAGATGAAGTCATCGCCGGTGGAGATCGCGCTGCTCCGGGAGATCCGTACCGACCTTATGGGGCTGGGATTCGATATCTCGCTGGAGAAGGGGGAGCGGGTGATGATCACCGGCGTGCCGAACGACGTGCGACCGGGGCAGGAGGGGGAGATCCTCCGCGAGCTGCTGGATCAGTACCAGGAATATCAGCGGATGGGGATGACCGGCCAGCGCGATCTTATCGCCGCGTCGTTCGCGTGCCGCGCCTCCATCAAGGCCGGCGATCCGCTCACCGAGCCGGAAATGCTCAACCTCGTCGAACAGCTTTTCGCAACGTCGATGCCGTATGTCTGTCCGCACGGCCGGCCGATCGTCATCCGTGTCGATCTGGCGGAGTTGGACCGGCGGTTCGGCAGGACGTCATGATTATATGTTGCTGTTGGTCGGGGCGGTTTTAAAAACCGCCCCGACGGTACGTTGACGATGTGTCATACGACGTCATGCAATGTCACGCAACGCTAAACGCATCAGAGATATCACGTTATCGCAATGACCGCATCAAAACCGTATCGCGTTCTGCTCTATTATAACTACGTCCGGATCGAAGAGCCGGAGGCGTACACCGCGCTGCATCTGGCGTTCTGCAAATCGCTCGGCGTGCGTGGGAGAATCCTGATAGCGTCCGAGGGGATCAACGGGACGATTTCCGGCACCGTCGATCAGACCAGCGCGTATATGTACGCGCTCAGGATGGACCCGCGATTTGCGACGATGGAGTTCAAGATCGATCAGGTGGATGATCACACGTTCAGGAAAATGCACGTGCGGTATCGGAAGGAGATTGTGACGATGGGGCTGGAGGATGATATCGATCCGAACGCCATTACCGGCCGCCACCTTGCGCCGGCGGAATTTCACGAGGCGCTTCAGCGTGATGATGTGATCGTGATCGACGCGCGAAATACCTACGAGTACGATCTGGGGCATTTCCGCAACGCCATCCGCCCGAACGTCGGGACGTTCAGGGAATTTCCCCGGTGGGTGCGGGAAAATCTCTCGGCGTACAAGAATAAAACCATTCTCACCTATTGCACCGGCGGAATACGGTGCGAAAAATTCTCGGGATTTCTCGTGCGCGAGGGATTTTCCGACGTGGCGCAGCTTCACGGCGGCATCGTCAGTTACGGAAAGGACGCGGAGACGCGCGGGCGGCTGTTCGATGGAAAATGCTATGTCTTCGACGAGCGCGTCGCGGTGCCGGTCAATATGGAGGAGGAACGGGTGATCTCCCACTGCCTCCACTGCGGCGCCGTCTCCGACCGTTACGTGAACTGCGCGAACCTCGATTGCGATACGCAGTTCTTCTGCTGCGATGCGTGCGAAATCCCGAACCGTCGTTCATGCTCGGAGCCATGCCGGAGCGCCCGGCGTCACGATTTTTCCCCCGAAAAAACCGGCGAGCATTATCGGTTTTATCGGTGAGCAATGTCCCCCCGTCCAGCCCCGATGGGGCTGGAGAGACGGATGCCGGACGCTCCGCCTGATGCCGGATAATATACCCAGGAAGGGTATCTCCATCACCGGATCGGCCGCACGCTGTCGGCTCTGAAGAAATTCACCCCCTCAGGCACATCCTCCACCTCGATGTTCATGGAACGGGGATAACCGTAGGTGGGATCGAACCGCACATCCATATCCTTTGCGCCGTCGCTTCCATCGCGCAGATCGTTGAACAACTTGTCGATCGTCGGATAATTGGGGAGAAGATCGGCCGGGACCGGCCCGCGCGTATCGCTGTAGATGGCGCCGGCCACGGAGCCATTGCGAACGGTGATGATCACCGGACGCTGGGCTTCCGGCGGGCAGAGGCATCCGATCCGATAATAGAATGAATAATCACGCAGCGCCGCTCCTCTCCAGAGGGATTCCTCGCTGGTGATCTCCTTCCGCAGCTTCTCCGGGTTGAACGATGTGCATGAGGAGATGGCGATCATCATTGCGATCGGGAACAACAGAGCGGACATGCCGCCGGAAAGGAAATTCGAAGAGCGTCTCTGCATGCTGTGAAAATAAATTCCGTTGAAAATAATCCGTGAACAACCGCGGCGATTCATTCCGTGGACATGCTGCCCGATTTCTGTTCGATGATCACAAAGCAGATGCCGGGGAGCGACATCACCATTTTCGATTCCCATTCGGGCGCCTCCTTTCGGAGCGTTTCCTCGAAAAGCCCAAGATCCTTGTAGCCCTGCGCGTTCCGCACCACCTCCAGCGCCATCTGCCGCTTCGTCGATTCTCCGCGTTCCAGCATGAGTATCGGCACTTTTTTTCTACGCGGGTTGACGGAAAGGGGAGGAGCATCGGGCAGCAATTGCGCGCGCAGATCGGCCGGGGAAACATCGAACAGCAGATAGGGGGGGAACATGTCGGAATATTCGCGCAGATACCAGCCGTGCTCGAAAAGCGTATTCAGCAGCGCAATGCTGTTCGCATCACGGAGGAGTATCGGCTTCCATTCTTTTTTCATCGGCTCAAGGGGATTGTTGATCGCTCTCCCGACAACAGTTCCGGGAAAGTTACGACAATCGTCCCGGCTCATCCTTCCATCTCGCGGAGAATTCCGTCGGCGCTCGGGCTGGTTGCGCGGAATGCGGAATATCGATGAAATTATTCCGTCGGCGCCTCGGCCGTCGCGGATGCGGATGTCGTGGCTTCCGCCGCCTGGTTCCGCCGCTCATCATTTTCGCGTCGCTCCCTGGTCATCCGTCCGATATGCTCGGCGATATCGGGATAATCCGCAAGGACGCGTTCGAACATCTCCTTGTCCAGCCGGTAGAGATCGCAATAGCTGACGGCGCGGATGCTGGCGGTGCGGGGCTGGCCGAGCAGCAGCGCGATTTCACCGAAGAAATCCCCGTCGGTGAGTGTTGAATAGACATCGGCGCCATCGGCGGAGACCACTTCCAGCACTCCCTGGCTTATGAAATACATCTCGCGTCCCGGCTCGCCGGCATGGAAGACATAATCATTCGGCGTGAAGATCATCGGCCGCATCCGCAGCGCGATCTCCCTGATGAATTCCTGGCTTGCCCCCTTGAACATCGGCACGCGCTCGATGATATCCCGTTTCAGAAACATCGAGACCTCGATGCCAAGGCTGGAGGGGAGGGTGGCGAGGATTTCCGATTCATCGTAGCCGAGGCGTTTTTCCCAGAGGTAATTATAATAATCGCGGATGCGATTCTGAAGATCGTGCGGGATATGGCGATAGCGCATGAACGCGGTAAGCCGCTCCATGGTTTCCATATATTTCGTCCGCGCCGGATCGATATTCGCCAGCAGCGACGCGATATTGCCGATGACATATCCGTAGACGCCGACGCCGATGATCATCACGATCATCGCATAGAAACGCTGCGAATTATTTGCCGGCGTCACATCGCCGTAGCCGACGGTGGTAAGCGTGGTGACGCACCAGTAGATCGCGTGAAAATAGGTGGAGAAGGAATCGGAGTCGCCGGCGGCGCGAAGGGCAATCCATCCGCAGGCGATCCAGTGGGCGCAGAGGCCCAGCCAGTACGGGAAGAATATCAGCCGGAGTTTATTGGCGTTGTATGCCCCGCGTTGCCGGAGCACGCGCATGAACTGCGCCACGCGCGGCAGCTTCAGAAGCCTGAGAAGATGCAGCGGCGTTCCCACACCGAATATCTGAACGGGGAGAGCCGCAAGAATATCGAGCGCCATCCATCCCGGCCCGGCGGGGCGTCCGAGAAATGTTGGAGCGATCCCATCGGCGCGGCGGCGGCGTATGAAGATATCGATGCAGAAGAGCGCGGTGAGCGCCCAGTCCGTGTAGAGCCAGCCGTCGCCGTGGCGCGGCAGCACCAGCCGCAGCGGGATATCGATCGCGGAGATTGTCGCGGCAATCGAGATGATGATATCCCAGAGCCGGTCGAGAGCGTTGCGTCTGGAACCCATGAGCGCGCTTGTGAATTGTATGCTGGCGGACTGTTTACCAACGTGCATGGGGTTGTACCCCATGCGGGAGCTACGGCGCCCCTTCAGGGCCTGGCGGAATCCTGCTGTCTCCTTTCTTCATCAAGCCCCGGAGGGGCGCAATCCCTGCTGCGCGGGGCGATGTCCCGCGCGCCGAATATACACCTCGCGGGGAAATGTGTTTCGGAATGAATCTCATCGTTCGTGATCGAACGCGCGCGACAATGCAGAGTGAAGAGTGGATGGTGTGAAACGAAATCAAAAAAGAAGGCCCCGCTTCCGAGGAAACGGGGCCTTGAGATTACACTGGGAGCCACTGTAGCTTGTCGCTAGCAGGCATCACCAGAGGCTCCCAAAAGATTACTAGACACGGGATCACCTCCTATTGAACAGGGATCGAAAAACACGCCGAAAATTCCCTGGTACATCTCCAGCGCAGCACAAGAATCAGTAGCGAAGCTACGCCATAGAAACGCGCAAGGCAAGAGGAATATTGCCGGAGTGCACGAATAATGATTCTTTTATTTCGATTCACCCGTCGTGTCCGGCTTTAGTCGCGGGAAGCGGGGCGGAATATCCGGTCGGAAACGTTGTGGGAGCAATTGTCACGGCCATATGCGGGACGCCGTCAGCTCCGCGCAAGGCGTTTCATCAGATCCACTTTCCTCCGGCGCGACACCGCCACCATTGTATTATCGTTCATGATCACATGCCCCCCTTCTCCCCGCACATATTTTCTGATGTGTTGCAGGTTGATGAGATGGCCGTGATGAACGCGAAAGAAATTCAGATCCCCGAGCATGATGTCAAATTCCTTCAGCGTTCTGGCGACCAGAATCTGATCGCGATGTTCGAAATGGAACGTGGTGTAGTTGCCGTGCGCCTCGCATCGGATGATCGTGGAGATATCCACAAGGATCAGCCCGTCGAAGCTCGGCAGCGCGATACGATTCCGTTCGATTCCGGGCGCGGTTTCCGGTTCCGGCCCCGTCGGCGCCGATAATTTTTTTCGCGCCCGTTCCACCGCGTTCACCAGATCGTCGCGGTCGATCGGTTTCATCAGATAATCGAGCGCGCTGGATTTGATCGCCTTGATGGCGTACTGGCTGTGAGCGGTGGTGAAGATCACCTCGAACCGCAATCCCTGCAACGAACGGAGCAGGTCGAACCCGGAGCCGTACGGCATTTCCACATCAAGGAAAAGGAGATCCGGACGTTCCGAGCGGATCACCCGCTCGCCGGACTCCACCGAATCCGCGAATGTTATCACCTCGATGGCCGGGCAGTATTGTTCGAGCAGTGTCGAGAGGGTTTCCCGGCTTCTCCTCTCATCGTCGACGATGACCGAGCGTATCATGGATGGATTCCTCTTGATGACTGGTTGTTGTCGGAAACTGTTTATGAAACCGCGCGCGCAAATAGCCCGCGGAGAACAGCGCGGACGCCGCTCGCGCGATTTCCCCCCGCGCCGATCTCCGCTCTCAGCGGAATATGAATGTCGACCCTGGTCCCGGCCGCGTGGCCGGTGGAATCGGTCAGGTCCGTCACCTCGATTCCGAATTCCCCCCCCTTCAGCGCGTTCAGCACGTAGAGCCGGTCCCTGGTAACGCTCATCCCGCGCGACCGGTGATCGGGCGAACGAAGGCCGTTCAATTCCCGCGATTTTTTTCTGCCGATGCCGTTGTCGGTCACCGAGCAGATCACGCGATCGCCGGAGCGGCAGATATCGATATTCAGCAGGCCGCCGTCGTGCCGCCAGGCAAGGCCGTGACGGATCGCATTTTCCGCGTACGGCTGAATCAGCAGCGGCGGGATCGTCACGTCGCGCAGATCGAGCATCGGATCGATGATGATTTCGTAGCTGAACCTGTTGTCGAACCTGAGCATTTCCAGATCGAGATAAAACCTGAGCGCGTCCACCTCCTCCGCCAGCGTAATCGATTCGCTTTCGGAATTCTCCAGCGTGGAGCGGATCAGCTTGGAGAATTTCGAGAGATAGATATGCGCCGATTCCGCGTCGTGCCCCACCACGAAATGGAGAATCGAGTTGAGTGAATTGAAGATGAAATGGGGGTTCATCTGCGCGCGCAGGGCCGTCACCTGCGATTCCACCAGCTTCCGTTCGAGAAAACCTTTCCGCCGCACGCTCCGCGTTCGTGCGACCATGCCGAACCCAAGGAGCGAGCAGCCGAGGAGGGCGGCGGATGTGCTGAACCACCATGTCTGCCAGTACGCGGGCTCCACGATGATATCGATGGTCGCGGCATGGCCGTTCCAGATGCCGTCGCAGTTGGAGCCCATGACATGCAGCGTATATCGTCCGGGGGGAATATTCGTGTAGCTGGCGTAGGGGCGGCTTCCATCGGTTTCCCTCCAGCCCGCGTCGAATCCCTCCAGCCTGTATTTATACTGATTGCGGAGCGAGTTGGTGAGATCGAGCGAGGCGAAATCGATCGTGAAGAAATTGCTTCCGTGGTCCAGATGAACCTCCTTCTTCAGGCCGATGGAGCTGTCCAGCCGCACCTGCTGATCGAAAATCCTGAACGATGTCAGCACCACATTCGGCGCGTACCGGCTGTCGGTGATGCTGTCCGGATGAAAGCGGATCACGCCATCGGTGCCGCCGAAGAAGAGCGCATCGCTCCGGTTTCTGAAGCAGGTCTTGAAATGGAATTCCAGGAGATACGGGCCATCGCTCATGCCGTAGTTCTTGAATTTTCCGGTGCGCGGATCGAATTTCGAAAGCCCCTTGTTGGTGCTGATCCAGAGATTTCCCCGTCCGTCCTCGAGAATCCCGCAGACGATATTATGCGCCAGCCCATCGCGCTCCGTATATCTGGTAAATGCGCCGGTTCGCGGCTGATACATGCACAATCCTCCCCCCGATGTCGCTATCCAGAGCGCGCCGGCCGCGTCCTCATGGAGATACCAGACGCGATCGAGATGATTCTTCCCTCCGGGGTCCCGGTCCAGCATGTGCGTGAACCTTCCCGTGGCTCTGTCGAATCGGTCCAGTCCCACATCGGTCCCGATCCATATCCCCCTTTCATCCTCCAGAAGACAGAGGATGTTGTTGTCCACCAGGCTGGAGGGATCTGCCGGATCGTGATAGAAATGGGAGAACGTGCCGGTGCGGCGGTCCAGCCTGTTCAGCCCACCGCCCAGCGTTCCCACCCAGAGATTGCGGTCGCGATCCTCCATGATCGACCAGACGCCGGCGATGCCGATGGTGCGATGATCGCCCTGACTATTGAGGAACCGGGTGAATGTGGAGGTTGCCGCGTTGAATCTGTTGAGGCCGTGATTGGTTCCCACCCAGATAACCCCATCGCCATCCCGATAGATGGTGTTCACGGTGTTCTCGCTCAGAGTCCGGGCGTCGTCGGTCACGCTGGTGTAGTGGGTGAAGGCGGAAGCGCCGGGATCGAGCCTGTCCAACCCGCCGCCGGCCGTGCCGATCCAGAGCCTTCCGTTCGGCTCCTCGCAGATTGCGCGGACGCGGGAGGTGGAAAGCCCGCGGGAGTTCAGCGGATCGTAGAGAAAATGTTCGAAGCTCCAGCTTCTCCTGTCCAGCTTGCAGATGCCGTGGTCGGTGCCGATCCAGAGATTGCCGGAGCCGTCGGCGCAGATGCAGAAAACGCTGTTGCTGCTCAGGCTGTGGGGATCGCACGGGCTGTTGACGAAGCTGCTGAGATCCGAACGGTCCAGCAGTGACAACCCGCCGCTCCACGTCCCGATCCAGAGGAGCCCGTCGCGGTCCCAGTAGAGGCAACTGGGCGCAAGCGGCTGCAGTTGCGCCAGTTCCGGATGGCTCCTCCTGTAATCCTCCACGTTCCCGCCGTTGCCGTCGATCACCGTCAGCTTCGCTCCCGTCGCGCTGCTGCCGCGCACCCATACCGACCCGTTGGGATCGGGGGAGAGGGTGGTGATCGATCCGAGCCTATCGTGCGAGTAGTGGGGATCATCGCCATCGTTGATGAACCCGTCGCGCTCCGGGAGATACCGGTTGATCCCGTGATCCTTCGTGCCAACCCAGATTGTCCCGTGCCTGTCGCATGTCACGGTTGTCACGTTGTTGCTGTTCAGGCTGTGCGGATCGGCGGGATTGTGGTGATACACCGTGTAATGCTCTCTTCCCGCGTCCAGACGGGTGAGCGTGGAGGCGGTCACCACCCAGAGATTCCCGAGCGGGTCCTCGCAGATCGCCGTCACGTTCCCCGGATCTCCCACGCGCCTGTCGTAGAGCGGCTGCGGCACATGGATAAACCGTTCGTGAACGCGATCGAACAGATTCAGCCCGCGACCATGCGTGCCGATCCAGAGATTTCCGGCCCGATCCTCGAAGATCGTGTTGACGCTTCCATCGGAGAGGGAGCTGGTGTCGGCGGGATCGTGGCGATAGATGGTGAAGCGGTAGCCGTCGAATCTATTGAGGCCGTCGCGCGTGCCGAACCACATGAACCCGTACCTGTCCTGCATCGAGCAGAGGACATAATTATCCGAAAGGCCCTGCTCGGACGTGATGCGGTCGAACCGGAGATTATTCTGCCGGGCGAGCATGCTTCCGCCGCCGGCGATGATCATCACCAGGATTGCAAGCAGCCGCGTGGCACGGCACGATGTGGTATTGGTGCGCCCTTCCATCTCTCCTACTCCGTCAGATGACCGGATAACCGGCCAATGGTGCCAATGTCACGCGCGCGATGGAAAAGATCGTGGACGGTAGTGTCTTATGGGCGCATCGGCATCCGGAAATGCGCGATACGTGGCCCATCAGACGAAGCACTGACCGCCGCCCGATCGTTCAATCGGCGGGATTCGGCGTGGACAAGAGATCGCCTGTCTGCAGAATGACAGAAGCGATGGTTACCTGGACAGGGGAGCGGGAAAAAGGTAATGAAATACCCGGCGTTTGACAACTTGTAAGGCGGAGGGAGTGACTCAATTTGAATCCAGCTCTCCGATTGACAGCGTTATGATCCTCTCTTCAAGCTCCGTCAGGAGCGTGCCGGTTGTAGTAACGATGCCCCCGTTTCCCACGCAAGCTCCAGAGGAGCGTACCATTCTGCCGGCATGCGGGGATGGTACGCCCCGATGGAGCCTGGAATCATGGGAGGCGTGGCATTGCTGCAACCGGTACGCCCCGATGGGGCCGGGAAGCCAGATGCCGTATATGACTCCGGGCATCATCTACAGCATCTTAAACTGAGTCACTGCCAAGGCGGGATCACCATCGTCCGCGCCCGTGCGGCACATGCCGGGCCATCGTAAACGGTTCGAAGAGGCGCGTACCGTCGCTGTTCGGCCGGCAGCGGCGACGGGGGGGGGGGGGATCATCAGCCGGGCTCTTTCGTTGCCCGGATCATGCCTGCCATCGCCACGGCGTTCTCCGCCGTCTGATGCGCGGTGGAATAGGCAAATGTTCCCTGCCGTCCCACCAGCTCCAGCCCGAATTCCACGAGCCGCGCGCGCGCGGCGCCGATCCGTTCAGTATCGCCACGGCGGAAGAATGGGTAGGCGTTCGGGGTGATCCGGCCTCCCTGATAATCGAGCTGGCCGCGGAGGAGCGGAAAGCGGGAGATATGCCGCTCGAAGGAATCCCGTTCCTCCTCCAGCGTCCGCGTCTCTCCGGCGCGGATGGTGCTCTCCACGGAGAAATAGGAATCGCCGCGGTTGAGGCCGTAATAATGAGAGAAGTTCGTGATCCGCTTCCAGTCGCCGTCGTGGGTGAAATTGTAGAGAATCGCGGAGTCATAGCCGGGCTCGCCACGGAAGCGGTAGAAGAGGGAGTTGAGCGACATATATTCAAGATCGCGCTCGATCGGCCGGCCGATATAATCGAGCGCCGTGGCGATGGGGATCGTGGAGATGATGCGGTCGTACGATAATCGCTCGGAATCATCGAACCTCACATCGAACTGATCGCCGCGCCGGGTTATCGATCGGATTTCGCGTCCGGCGCGGATCGTCACGCCGCGCGCGCCGAGAATATCGCCGATCGTTGAATATACGCGGTCAAATCCCTCGGGCGGGCGCACATAGCAGCGCCAGTGCTGGTCGGCGAAATCCCGCTGAAAAATTCTCGATACTATTTTCCGCGCATTATTCCGCAGCGAGCACTCATTGCGGATTCCGGGGAGCCGCTGCCGTCCGAATTCCAGGTCGATCGTGTCGTCGCCGGTTCTGTAGAAACGCTGGATATAGGATCGAAGGCCGCTCCGTTCGTATATCGTGCCGCCGATATAATATTTTATATAGGCGATAAGATCGTCGCGCTTCCAGTAGCGCATCTTGCAATAGGCCAGATCCAGCGCGGCGATCGCAAGGCCCGTCACCCCGTTCTCCCGCGCATATCCGTGCAGCGTCATCGGATAATAATCGAGCCCGCCCCCCGGCTTGATCGCCTTGTTGGAGTGATCGACCATCACGAATATTTCGTAGAGTTCCGGAAATGTCCTCAGCAGTTGATGCTCCCGATCGAATACGAACGCGCCGATATCGTACCACGCGCCGTTCACCTCCATGCTCCGCTGCAATCCGCCGAGCCGATCCGCCTTTTCCACCAGCTCGATCTCGAGATCCGGGTCATTCGAAAGCTCTCTGGCCGCCACCACGCCGGCAATGCCGCCGCCGAGAATCCCGATACGCATTTTTTCTGCCATCGATTGGGTGCTGATAATTAATCGTGCGGATAATTTCCGGCTTATTTAACGGGCACAAGTCTACAATTCCCGGATGCGGTGGCGCAAGGCTGAATCGCGAATTGCGTCGGGTAATTCGGCGTGCCCGGATCGGTGGTAAAACGGGCGAAAAAATCATCCCGCCCGATCGTGGTATTTATTCGAAATATTCGCCGACGGTGATGGTGCCGCGGTAGGAGCGGAGGATCATCGGAAATCCGCCGCCGCCGAGAAGCTGGACCCACGATCCGGCCACCCGTTCCCCCTGATGTTCGCCGACTGAAAGCTGGTTGATGATTGTCCCCTCGGACGTGAACGCATCCACGGTTGTCTGCGCGTCCTGGGGGATGCGGAGGGAGATATCGCCGAGATGGGTTGTCAGCGTGCAGGTGGAGTCGGCGGAGAGAAGATCGGCGGTGATCGCTCCGCCATCGGACGTGGCGGTAAGCCGTCCGAAATGCCGGCGGACGCCGATGTCGCCGGTCGCGGAAATCGTCAGCGCTCCCTGCATCATGTTCGTCATCACCGTTCCCTTCTTCGCCACGATTCTCCCCGCGCCGATATGCCGTTCCACCGCGACCGAGCCGCCGTTGCTCTGCAGATCGATCGGCCCCTCGCCCGCCATCAGCCTGATTCCCCCGCCGTATGCCTGAACAATCGTCCGCCCCTTCATCTCGCCGATCGTCGTGTTTCCCCGAATGGAGGTGACGGTGATCGCCGTCGCGCGCGGGACATGGACGATAATTCTCGCATGACCCTCCTGCCAGTTCTGCCAGCTTTCCGTCGCCTTCGCGTTGACGCGGAGCATGCCGGGGTCGGCCATCCTGACCGATGATGCGTAGTTGTCGGGATCGGTCGTCATGCCGGCCAGCCAGATCTCCACCGTCGCGGCGGCGCTGTCGGTGGGGCTGATCTGGATATCGGCGTCGGTGGCGTCCACGACGATCGTCGCGGAGTCGCGCATCGGGAATGTCCAGCTTCGCCTGGTCTCATCCCCCTCGCGGACCGCGTCATCGTGCCAGAAGGCCAGATCGGCGGGGGTCGCCGGCCATTCGCCGGTGATGGAATGGTGGACGATGACCAGGCCGCATGCCGCCGAAAGGAGAATCACCGCCGTGCCGGCCAGCATCTTCCCGAGATTCATCGGCGCACCTCGTTGCGGATGAAGTCCAGCGTGCGGGTGGCGCCGTGGCAGCGCATTTCCAGCACGCCGCTATCGTAGGCGCTCCGGAGGTTCGGGCCGTGAAAGAGATCGCTTCCCACCTGCGGCCCGGCATTGCGACCGGCTCCGGCGATCGAGAAGAAGAGGAGGCGGGAACTTCCGGCCGATGGATCGGAGCGCGGAGCGATCGCCGAGATGGTGGTTCCGCGGAGCGATCGGTAGGTGAAGCCCTTCATCGGATCGGCGACCGCGATGCTCAGCGGCCGGAGCTTCTCCATGAACCGATCGAAGCTCATCTCCCGCCCGGACGCGCACTCGACGATATAGCCGTTCGCCAGCGATCGGTTCCGAAGGCGCCGGCATCCGGTTTCCTCCGTCCATGTCATCCCCGATTCCGTGCCGCCAAGGGGTCGCACCGCGACAAATGCCCCCTCCATCCGGCAGAATATCCATCCCGAGGCGTCGCGGATCAGCGTGTCCAGGCTGTTCGGGAAGAAGAGATCGGTATGGGGGAAGAGGGCCGATGAGGGGATATCGTACACGGCGACGAGCGTGCCGCTATCCTGGAAGATCCGCTCGTACGGGGAGCCTCCCACCCATTTATCCTCGCTGCCGTAGCTCGCCTTCGATTTCGACACGCCATCGACCATCAGCTCCGGCTCCTCCGGAAAGAACATCCCCAGCTCCGTTGCCGAGACCTGCGGGTGGAGGCCGAAGAGCGTGTTGTTCGGCCGCGCGGAGGCGAACGTGACGGACCACGAGTGCTGCTGGATCGGCTGGAGCAGCCCTCCCTGAATCGAGCCGATGCCGTAATCCGGGGTGATATAATCGTACTTCATGGCCGGCGCGTATTTCCCATCGGCAAATCTGATTCTGGCGCGCGAGCGTTTCCGCTCCGTATGCACGAACGCGGTATCGCGATCGTGGGCTATCGCGCTGATGATCGGCGGGCACTGGAAACCGCTGCACGCGGCGAACGCGAGATCGGGGAGGATAAAGCCGAGGGAATCCTCGAAATAGAACTGGCCGTAGCTGGCCGCCTCGCTGTTGCGCGGGTTGATCACGGAGTTGTCGCCGTCACGGGAATGGGCGCCGCAGTAGGAGCCGTCAAGGTATTCGGCGGCGTAATCGGCAAGCTGGTATTCGAGCATCATCTCGCAGCGGCGACGGAGGAGCGTATCGGCCGTGAAGTCGCGGAGCGTGATAAGCGGGGTGATATAGAAGTAGAGATAGCGGGGGGAATCCCACTCGGTGGTGCCGTAGCGGACGGTTTCATCGATCCAGTGGTTCAGATAATCTTCGGCCTCCGCGTAGTTCTCGCGCGAGCTTTTGCCGTTGAACCATTCATCACCCGTCATCTCCGGCCATTCCTGGCTGAAGAGAAGGATGGTGGAATAATACATCAGGAAGTGATTCTCCGTGTCGCCGCGATACGGCGTGTAGCGCCTGAGCGTGTTCCTGAATCGGGCGCGCCATCCGGCATCCAGTTGCGCCCGGCAGTCGAGGTAGCAGGCGACGGCCGGATACATCCAGAACATGTCGCCGGAGGGGTTGGTCAGAAGAGAATCGAGCTGATGAAACGCATGCGCCGTGTCCATGCCAAGCCGGAGCCGGGCGGTGATGCTCTGAAATGTGCCGCTCTTCTGCTCCGCGACGTGACGCAGCGCCTTTTCCCTGTTCTCACGCTCCGGTCGCGATGGCTCGGTGCCGAGGTTTCGCGAACCGGAGCAGCCGGCGATCAGCGGGAACGCCGCGAGCATGATGATGGCGATCGTCCGTTTCACCATGGCTTCACCACCAGCCTCCAGATCTGGCTTCCGGGGAGCCCCGAGGGCTTCCATGATCCCCCCTTCAGCCTGAACAGCCCGTCGCCGAACGTGCCGGCAATCAGCGCATCTCCAACCGTCGCGATGGCGTGGACAACGCGGTTCGGCAGATCATCGGTGATATCGACCGGTTGTCCGGGGTTGTCCGTGCTCGTCTTCGCGATTCCCTTCACCCCCGCGGTATAGCGCCAGCGGCCGATGACGGCGGTATCGTACTGCCGGTCGGTTATCCGCGCCGTGGCCCGCCAGGTGGTCCCGCGATCGTTCGATCGATAGAGCGTATCGGAGCCGGTGGCGGCAATCTCCCCGTCATGAATCTTCACGGCGCGCACATATCGTTCGGCAAGGAGCCCGGCCGGGTTTTCCCAGGTGGTTCCGCCATCGGTGGAGCGCCAGAAACCGAATGCGGTTGCCGCGTAGATGGTGCGGGGATCGCGCTGATCCACCGCCAGATCCATCACCTCGGTCATCCGCCAGCCGGTGATGATCTTCCACGTCCGGCCGAAATCGGTGGAGCGATGCACGCCGTTTCCGGCGGCGATATAGAGAATCCTTCCGCGACTGGAATCGATCGCGTCCATGGAGTACGTCTTCAGGTTTTCCGGCCCCAGATGCTCCCATGTCCTTCCGGTATCGCTGCTCCTGAACAACCCGCTGTGAAGCGTGCTGGAGCCGACCACATACTTCTGATTTCCCAGCACCGTTGCGTACAGGGTCTGCCCGGCAAGCCGCGCCGGCATCATTGCAAGAAGCGGGAACAGGAGAGCGAGGAGAACTCCGGCGATCGGCGGATTCCGATCATGCGGGAACATCATGCGGCTGGATTGATGAATGTGGATACGATCATCGGCCAAGATAGGCATTAGGCGAGACGTGCGGAAGCCGGGGATTCCGGCATTGGGGGCTCAGTTTGAGATGCTGTGGATGATGCCCGGAGTTATTCCGGCATCTGGCTTTCCAGCCCCTCGGGGCGTGCCGGTTGCAGCATCGCCACGTCCCCCATGATTCCAGGCTCCAGAGGAGCAAACCACCCTCGCATGCCGGCAGGATGGTTCGCTCCTCTGGAGCTTGAATGAGAAACGGAGCTATCGATGCCGCAATTGTTGCTGCAACCGGCACGCTCCTGACGGGGCTTGAAGAGAGGATCATCCATGGATCATCGCGCTGTCAACCGGAGAGCTGAATTCAAACCGGGTCACTACCATTCCGGCAGTGGAGGCTCAGTATCCCCGCCCGCTCTCCACGCGATTCAGCAGCGGCTCTCCGTTGCGCCGGCGCGCCAGATTCTCCAGGAACAGATCGACCGTCGCGCTCCAGAAACCCTGAAACCCGCCGCTGGAATGGGGGGTGATGATCACGTTCTCCATATCCCACAGCGGCGATTCCGCCGGAAGCGGCTCCCGCTCGAACACATCGAGCGCGGCGCCGGCAATCGTTCCATCCTCAAGCGCGACGATCATCTCCGGCTCCCGCGCGATGGCTCCCCTGGCGATGTTGATGAAATATGCCGATGGCTTCATCATCGCAAATTCCTTCCTGCCGATCATCCCGCGCGTCCCGGCGCTCAGCGGAAGCGTTGCCACCACATAATCCGATTCCGACAGCAGCGTCCCCAGCTCCGTCGACGGTAGTACGCGGTCCGGCCCGTCGGCGATGCCGGCGATGTCGCGCTTCGTGGCGATCACCTTCATCCCGAACGCCCTTGCCCGCTCCGCCACCCCCCGGCCGATGGCGCCGTAGCCGATGATGCCGATCGTGCTCCCCCGAAGTATCCTCCTTCGCGGGCTCTGCACGTCGTATCCGCTCCACTCGCGTCGTGCGCGCGCGCGCATCTGGGCCGGGAAATCCCTGGCGATGGCGATGACATAGCCCATCACCTGGTCGGCCACCGCGTCGCTCATCACGCCGGAGGAGTTGGTGATGATCACATCGCTCGCGCCGATCTCCTCCACCGCCAGCAGCGAGTTGACGCCGGCCCACGGGACATGAATCCACCGGAGCCGTGCCGCTCGCCTCCATTGTTCCGCGCTCAGCCTTCCGCCAAAAAGGATATCCGCCTCGGCGATCCGTTCGTCCAGCAGCGCAATCCTCTCCTCCCGCGCTTCCGGCGCGCGGATGAACGTGTCGCCATGCGGCGCGATTGCCTCCTCGATCCGGGAATTGCCGGCCTCGTCGAGGAGATAGCTGCTGAGGATGACCATGAGCGGGCGATGATTATGATGTTCGCGAAGATGTTATCCGGCCGGGAACGTCCGTCGCCAAACATAGCAATCTGTTGAATTACTTCCGGCGATCAGGCGTCTCAACCGCGATTTCCCTGAGTCCCTGGCCTGCAAGGCATTCCGCCCGCGTATTGCCACAAGATTCACCCATATACCGCACGAGAGGCGGGTGAATCTGCACGTCGCCCGCTCGATCTATCGACCGCGACGACAAGAGAGGAGATCCACGCGATGATTGCCCGGAAGGTAGTGACTCAATTTGAATCCAGCTCTCCGGTTGACAGCCCACCGATCCATCGACGATCCTCTGGTCACTCTTCAAGCTCCGTCAGGAGCGCGCCGGTTGTAGCAACGATACCTCCGCTTCCCACGCAAGCTCCAGAGGAGTCTGGTAGTGACTCAGTTTGAATCCACTCTTCCGTCTGCTGAACAATCATCGATCGGCGATCCCTCCTTCACTCTTCAAGCTCCGTCAGGAGCGCGCCGGTTGTAGCAACAATGCTCCCATCTCCCGCTCAAGCTCCATCGGAGCGAACCATCCCCGCATCAGTGCCGAATGGTACGCTCCGATGGAGCTTGGAATCATGGGGGGCATGGCGATGCTACAACCGGTACGCCCCGATGGGGCTGGAAGGAGAGATGCGGAATGCCCTCCATGAGTCCGAACAGCATGAACCGTATCTCAAACTGAGTCACTACCCGGAGCCTACCATCCTCGCATGCCGGCAGCATGGTACGCTCCTCTGGAGCCTGGAATCATGGGAGGTGTGGTATTACTACAATCGGTACGCCCCGATGGGGCTGGGAAGCCAGATGCCGGATATGGCTCTGAGCATCATCTGCAGCATCTCTAAATGAGTCACGACCGGGAATTGAAGTGAGCGTAAAGTCTACAGGTTATTTTTTTTCATATGTTATCATAGATGCGTGGTGCACGAAGATGTACTCCCATCAGCCTTGAGAATGCGCTATTCTTGAACTGCTGATTTTGGCATCCAATAAAACGAGAGGAGACAACATTATGGTTAAGGCATTACTCGTCGCGCTAGCCTTCGCGCTGCTGCTTCCGCTCTCGGCACTGGCAGTAACAGCGGAGGGCTACAGCGGCCCTTGTGTCGGAGGGGGCAACTGGCTCATTGTGATTAGTTACGATGGGGACGGAAACGTAATTCGCCGGGAAGGTTCGTCATGCGGAGGCACCCACTGGACCGACTGCTGCGGCTGCCCTGGATATAAAATATCCCTTACCAGGGCACTAGGATCTTCCAGTACCTGTATCGAATCCGGCGCAAATTGGTGGGTACGATTCAACGTTAACAGCTACGGACAGATCACCGATATGTGGGGAGTTACAGCCTATGGAGAATACTGGGGTGCATCCGACAATCAACACATTCTGAATTAGACGGCGACTATCACATTCTGAAGAACAGGAATCATATGAGAAAAGCACTTGCCACCATAATGCTGCTCGGGTTGATAACCAGTTCGGCCTTTGCTGCCACACAGAGCTTCTATCAGGCGGTCACCTGCTCCAATGGGTATGGGGGCGCTTATATCGTCACCGTGATAAATACGGATTTCGGTGCATTGATCAGCAGTTCGGCGTCGGCTGTAACGGAAATCCGTGGAATAAGGTTTTCTCGATCGTTGCCCGCTCTGCCGACCTCGGGTATACCTATAACTACATGTATTCAGGCAATGACGCTCAGGGGAATCCCTGGTATGTAAAAATCGATATGGATGGAGGCACCCTTGTTCGGGCCTGGGGACGCAAAGGCGATGGGACCTATTACGAGGCCCGATAATAATAAACGTCATCGCTGACAGGCCGGATATTCTGCCGAAAATGGCGATGATATCCGGCCTGTTCCATGTTTCCTCCTTCAGAATCACAACCCAACCTTCACGTTCCCGATGATGTCGCGACCGGCGTACCGGCCGTCTCCGCCCGCACGGGTGGGGCGGCCATGACGCGGTCCAGCGCGCGAAGGATGGAGCGGAGGTTCATCATGTTGACGCCGAAATCGAACGAGCCGACGCGCGATCTGCTCCGCCCGGAAACGGAGGTGCCATCGCCATCCGGCTGGAGATGAAGGAGGATATCATCGGTGAAACCGCCTATCGGGGTGACATGCTCCAGGTGGATCGTGCCGGTGATTTTGTCGTAACCGACGAAGTTCCAGCGGGGCATCGCGGGGACCGATGCCTTCAGACGCCGGGCGATCTCCTCGGGAGGGGCGGCGTAGCGCTTGGTTCTGAGCGATCGCCATGAATGGCTCGCGGAGGTTTCGGCGTGGCCGAAGAGCTGTATCATCATATCACCTGTTTCGGTTCATCGGATCGGTGTATTCCGCGCTGGAATACATCATGCTGCCATGGGATCTCGCAATTTCCGTTCCCCAATCGCGGTGGGGGAGATAGAACGGAGCCGGGATCGATCCCCGCCCGCGGCGCTGGATGATCCCGGCTCGTTCGATGACTCTGTTGTCCGGCCGCCGCCGGCTGACCTGTCAGCGTCCGCCGGAGATGCCGACTCTGATATCGACGCCGATCTTCGTCGTGCTGCGCCGGATATCGCGCGATCCCTCGGAATCGGGGAGCGTGGCCTCATAGCTGACGAACGCCGAGGCCTGCACGGTGTTCGAGAGGGAGTACCGGGCGCTTGGACGGAAGTTGATCCGGGTCGATCCATCGTTGTTGCCATCCGGCTGGAAGTTCGTCAGATCGAAGCGTTTCCGGTTTGTCCGGCTCAGGCTGAAGGTCAGCGCGAACTCGATATCGTTCTTCAGGTTGAGCCCGAAGAGCGGGAGGCTCAGCCCGCGCTTCTGGTAGCTGAACTGCGTCTGAAGCTCGCTCTTGAGCTCCTTCGAGATCTCCGAGCGGGCGCCGGCGATCAGCGCGAAATCGGTTGTCGTGTTATAGCCGATCGATCCGGTGAATGTTCCCTTGAACACATCGGGCTTGCCGGTGATCGTGATCTGCGCCAGCGGGGAGAACCCGCGCGATACCGTCTCCGTCTGCGGCGTCTCGCCATCGTCGGAGAGGGTGAAGTTCCGGGTGAACGTGCTCTTGTACTCGTGCCGGAGCGAGATGCTCTGCGCCCAGCCGTTCAGGAAGGGGAGCTTCTCCAGGCCGTTCCAGGTAAAGCGCCAGTTGACGCGGGGGAGATATCGGCTGATGTTTCCGGGGAGCCAGTTCAGCGCTTCCAGCTGCTGCTCGAACGTGGTCGAGAGAAGGTCGGTGATCTGCTTGTTGTAGGTCGTCGTCGCCAGGTTGTACGCCGCCGAATCCGCCGCCGTGCCGCCGGCCAGCGTCGGCAGCGGGATCTGCGATTTCTTCTGAGCGTAGGTGTTCACCACGCCGTCGATATCGTTGTTGAACACGCTGAAGAAGAGGAAGTTCGGAAGGCTCAGATAGGAGCGCGTCAGGTTCCCCGTGACATTCGGGCTGGTCTCGGTGACGATGCCGTTGCCGTCGGTCGAGATCAGGACGTTCCGATTATATCCCCAGTCCACGCTCCAGTTCAGCGCCAGTGTCGCCCCCGGCCAGAGCGTCCGATCGGTCGACGCGGTCAGGTTGTTCTTCTGCGAGAAGTTGTCCTGCTGGATGGGGATGTTCGGCGCGCGAATCCCCTGATGCTTGGTCACATGGATAAACGGGAACGCCGATCCCAGCCCGAAGTCGAGCGTGCCGTGCGGATCGGATGTAAGGCCGAGCTGGTATGCCGTTCCCGGCCCGAAGTCCGGCGACTCCGAGCGGAAGAGGAGCGTCCGTCCCCAGAGGTTGGAGACGCCGGTGGAGCCGACCACGCCGGGGTTCTTCGATGTATTCCCCTGCGTGTAGCCGAACCGGAGGTTCTGGAAGTCGAGGATCGGCACCTTGATCAGATAGCGGAGGATCGATGTGATGATCCCCTCGGTGCTGTCCACCTTGCCGTTCGGCGAGTCGCCGAAGATGGCGTTGCCGATCGATGAGAGGCGGATATCCATGCCGAGCGTCGCCGTGCTTGCCCACTGCGCGGTCTTGGTCACACTTCCCGGCGTCACGGTGGGCGTAAGCTGGTCATTCCAGCTATACTTCACCGTGTAGTTTGCCGACGGGGTCAGGTAGCGATCGGCATCGGGGAAGAAGGGGATGCGCGGGCGCGTGCTGAACCTGATGCTCTGCTGGAGATCGTTATCGCGACCGAAGTTGAAGATGCGCCCTTCCTTGAAGAAGAGCTCCTTGGAGATCTCCCTGGCGGTGCGCTGCTGTCCATCCGGGTCGGTCTCCAGATGGGTCAGCGAGCTGCGGGTATCGAGCGTGTAATCGGTCGTCAGGTTGATCAGCCCCCCTTCGGTCATCCGCCAGGTGAAGGCGGTTCCGCGGATGGCGTGGAAATCGCGCTGCACCGGGCTGGGCACCTCCACGTCGCGAAGCTGTTCGATGGTTCGCTCGCGATAGACCTCCGCGTTCGCGGAGAACTGGCTCGGGAGGAAATTGATACGAAAGTCCTTCCAGAAGTTCAGGATCGGTGTGGTCTCGAACACCTTCTTGAACGGCTGGATATCGAAGTTCTGCGGGATATCCACCGCATACCTGCCGATGGCGTCCCAGTTCCAGTTGAAGCGCTGTTCGATCAGCGGCGAGCGTTCCCGCGTCTGATCATACTTGTAGCCGAAGGTGAACCGATTGAAGATATCGCGCACCGCCCATCCCTTGCCGGGGAATTTGAGACGGAAGTTGGAGAAGGAGAACCCGTCCTTCACCTGAAGCGTCTGCGTGGCCGTGCGAAGGCTGTCGGCACGACGGCTCGATTCGGCCGGCGGCGCGTTGGAGTTCTCGATCTGCCGCACGGCCGCGTCCACTTCAACGTCGGACTCCGACACGTAGCGCGGCTTTTCGACGCGCTCCACGTGGTTGTACACAAACGGTATGGTTGATTCCTTCAGCGGTCCGGGGAGGAATTTCTCAAGCTGGAATGTGGAGTTGATCGCCCAGTTCGTGGTCTCCACGCGGTTGCCGAATCGTTCATCCAGACGATGGAAATTCGGGTTGTAGCGCGATGCGTTGTAGCTGATGCGCCCAAGATCCGCCAGCTTGGCATCGGCGGCCACGGTCGCCGCCCAGTCCTGCGAATCCTCCGCCCCGACGGCGCGAAGCTCATCGACCCACATCGTGGTGGTAAGCGCGCCGGGGTAGGCGTTGTTCTCCACGCCGAACGCGATAAACTGAATGCGGGTAAGCGATGGAACGCCGCGAAGCGCGAACTGATTTCCCGGCTGATCGGCGATCGGGAAGAAGCTCTTGCCGGAGCCATCCTTCCTGAGCGGGATCGCCTGCTTGATGGCGGCCAGATCGTTGAAGTTGACCACGTACTCGTTCCAGCCGCGGAGCAGCGGAACGCGATATTCGTAATAGTTCAGCGAGTCCCATCCGAAACGCATAAAGGCGATCACCTTGGCCGGCGCCCCCGGCGTCTGCGCGTCATCCATGTCGCCGCCGCCGTGGAGGAAGAACTTCATCTGCTTGTAGTTGAAGACATCGAACGCGCGCGGACGGACGCGGACCGCCCCGCGCGACTCGCCACGGTCCAGCCCGTTCACCTGGATCGCCAGCGACTGCTCGTTCTTCAGGACATCGGAATAATACTCATGCTCCTGCTGCACTCCGGGGGGGATCGTGTAGAAGTCGGGCTGATCGGCGTTGTCCTCCACGTTCACAAACGCGATGTTCAGCTTCGGATCGTGCGCGCTGCTGTCGGCCGGAGCGTTCAGATCGCGCCAGTCGCTGCCGACCAGGTTCATCTCGGCGATGCGGACGCGGACGGCGCCGGGGCTCTTGAACCAGATGCGGGCGAACTGCACGTTGGCGAAGGAGGGATCGCCGACCTTCCTGTATCCGGTGCGGATCGGGATGCGATACTGGCGCCAGCCGCTCTGGTTGTCGCCGCCGCCAACGATCTGCGGGTTGCGCCGGGGATCGGGGTCCAGGTTGATCTCGTAGCGGAAATAGGTGTTATCCAGATCGAGCCCCTTGTTGCCGTTCAGATCCTCGGTATCGGGAAACGGCCCGCGCTCCTGCCCGACGTTCTTCTCCATCCCATCCACCTTGACGTAGTCGCGGTAGTTGTCCACGTTCTTCGTCCCCACGTCCGTGTACGACGCGTAATCATCCCCCGAGGGATCATCCAGCGTGCTGTGGTAGAACACGCGCTCGGAGTCGTTGTTCATGCCGTCGATTCCCACATCCTCCCCCTCGTTCAGGATATCGTCACGCTGGGGGTTGGTGGCGGTGATGCCATCCTCGGTGTTGAGCTGCTGGTCGGGGATCACATCCTCGGAGATCTGTCCCAGGTCGATATACATCTTCGAGTTGGTGCCGAAGGTATCCACCTTCATCGTCACCTCGATGTAGTCGATGTTCTCCTCGTCCAGGTTGGTCGTATAGAAGGAGAGGCTCCGCATCATGCCGCCCCAGACGGAATCGGGGGAGACGGCGCCGCTGTCGAACCCGAAGTTCGGGTTGTACATGCCGCGGTGGGATGGATCGAAGATCAGATCGAGCACCGTCTGTTTCTGCGATTCGAGGGAGACATCGCGATTGGTCCAGATCTCCTTGATCGGCGTGACGGCCGGCAGGCGGTTGTACCAGTAGAATTGTCCCTTGTGGCCGACGCGGGAAAGCTCATCGGGGCCGATCGAGGAATCCACTGGCGCGCTGGCCGGATGCCAGTAGGTATAGCTGGTGCTGAGCTGGATCTGCCGCTTTGCTCCCGACTCGAAGTCGTCGATATAGGCGGCGCCTTTTCCCAGATCGCTCGCCACCAGGCTCGCCTTGGTATTCGGGTTCGGCATCACCATCGCCCACTCGCCGCTCAGGCGGAGGTTTGACGGCTCCTTGGTATCGATCAGCGGCAACGCGTCGATCGCCTTGGTCAGGAAGTTCGCCTTGTACTCCACGCTTCCGTCGAAGCCGAGCATCATGTTCGTGGTCGGCTCATCGCCCGAGTAGATCTGCACCTTGTTGGTCTGGATCGACTGCGAGTAGCGCATGAAGGTCATGCCGATCTTCGATGTCAGGTTCCGCTTGTGGAACAGATCGTAGTCCGCGCGGACGCCCAGCAGGGTTTTCACCGCGGTGGTGAAGAAATCGTTCTGCTCGTATTCCACCACCACGTTGCCGGTGCCGCTCAGGGCCTTGGGGGAGAGGAGCGTGACCTCGCCGAACGTCTGATCCACCCTGTAATCCTCGTTCTCCCGGAGCAGCTCGCCGTTGCTTGTAACATGAACGGAGCCGGGGGCGATGCCGTAGGCGTTGAGGGGGATTTTACTTCCACCCGCCCCGGCGATTTCGCCGCCGATCGTGTACTCGTTCACGGTGGCGTCGCGGCGGGCGGTTTCGCGCGTCTCGTCGTAGATCGAATTCAGGACGTACGGCTCGGCGTTGACGCCAAGGGACTTCCGAAGCTGTTTGCGGAACGGCTCGGTGGAGGGGAAGATGATCTCCCCCTTGATCGGATCGAAGAAAAACTGGGAGCGGATATCGAACTCGCCATCCGGCTGAGCGTCGTTGGCGCTGTTATAGAGATCGACGCCGAGCGCTGTAACCAGGCGCGCGCCGCCGGCGCTCTTCAGCACCTCGCTGGTATCCGGCGGAATGCCGAAGGTGATTCTGACATGCGAGTTCTGGAGGTCCACATTGCGGACGCCCTGAAGCTGGTAGATGTTCTTCATCTGCCGGTTCCAGAGCGTGGTGAACTGCGGCTGGATATTGTTGATATAGACCAGCTTCAGGATGGCGCGCTGCTTCGAGGAATCGCTGCGCGTGTTCGATAGCTCGCCGTATTCCTCCTGGCCCTTGTCGGTGGTGTAGGCCACCGCGTAGATCTTATCCTGCTGGAGCGATTTGATGGTCAGTGTGCCAAGCACGCGATCGTACTCGTAGCCGGTTCCCAGATCCAGTTTCTTGAACGAGCCCTGCGCCACGCTTCCGGCGGGGGGGGGAATGGTGGGATAGCTCCGCATCTCGGGGGAATAGCCGCTGCCGCGAGGGCGAAGATCCGCATAGGCTATCGCCTGAAACTGTCCGGCGATGGCGCCATCCTTTACCTGCTCGTACACCTCAAGATCCTTGATCGTGTACCGCTGCATTTCCGGCGTGGCTGTCGGGGGGATTCCGCTGTAGTAGATGTCGTAGAAGCGCTTGTAGGCGGTATCGAGCCAGAAATGGTTTGGCGCGTACTCGTACGGCTTGATGGAGATGGTCGATTTCACCGATCCGCCGGATACCGTCACCGTCTTCCGTTCGCCCCGCTTCTGCGATGCGATCGTGGTAAGGAGCAGGGGGCCGAACTTGAAGCTCGCCTTTACGCCGAACAGGGCCTGGGCTCCGCCGATCAGCGTGCTCGGCGTGTTGAGCTGGACATTCCCCGCCTCCACCCCCTGAATGATATCGTCATCCGATTCCGGGCCGCCGCCGAACGCGATCTTCAACTGGTTATCGAAATCGAAGGAGCGGCCGTTGTCGAAATCGGCGTTCAGCTTCAGCTTGTCGCCAACCTTGCCGGACGCGGAAACCGTGATGTTCTGATTGAAGAACGGCGCCGACTGCGATGAGCCGATGGCGTTGATCGATGTCAGGTTGTTGTTGTCGATCTGCCATCCCGCCGAGACGTTGACCGCGGCGTTGACGTTGATGCTCACCGTCGGCGCGCCGAAGATCGTTGACAGGCCCTGGGGAATCGGAAACTCGAATGTGGTTCCGTTGTTGATAAGCTGGTCCAGCGCGTCCTTGGGGGGCACCGGGGCCTTGCCCAGCGAATAGTTGGCCGCCCGCTGCTCCCACATCTCCCGCTCCTGTTCCCGGCGGCGCTGCGCGAGAAAATCATCCAGCGAAAGGGATTGCGGCTGTCCAATCCCCACGCCGAACACTTCCTCGCGAAGATGCACGGAGTCGGAGGTGGAATCGAATTCCACGGAATGCCTGTAGGCGGAGTACGGAAATGGCTCGCTCAACGGCGAAAGCGGAGAACGTGGTGTCACCGGTGTAGGCTCGCTTCCCCGCCCGGTATCGGGCTGCGCGTGGGCATGGGATGCCACCGCCAGGAAGAGTAGAACCAGGCAGAGGCTACGCAGGAGAGGAGTCTCGGGAAGCGTAAATCTATCGCTCAAAACAGAAGGATCTCGAAAGTGAGAGAGAACTACATATGCCAGATGATGCCGTGGGATACTCCGAACCGCCGCCACTCCACGCGGGGAGATAAGCGCCGTGCTCCTATAAACGACCCCGCTCGGTGTTTGTAACGAACAGGCCGGCTACGGCATCAGGTCTCCACGCGCTTCCGCGCGGGGCCCGAAATTCGGATATCATGGGGGAACTGGGCAACAATAGTAACTAATGAGCGATAAAAGCCTCGGTCTAGTGCATTGGTGTAAGCGTCACAAGATAAATTTTTACAGCGGTTCCCGACAACGATAAACCGCTCCCGCGGGGAGTTACAAGCATACAAAGCCGGAAGCCGGCCATGCAGTGTAAAACGCCATCCCCTTTATCGGCGGCCTCATGCCATCGGGCGCCGTCATGGAGTGACGGGCGCCCGATGTTCCGCGGGGGAACCGTGCTTCTCTAGACTCCATCGGCCGGTGGAAGGTTCCGGACGGCGTCGGCGCGGCGCTGCTTCCGCCGGCTGCCGGCATCGGTGGACTGGCCGTAGTACCCATAATACTTGTAGTACCGGTAATACTTATAGGCGGAACCATAGCTCTGGGATACATCGAAATCGTTCAACACCACGCCGAGCGGGGAGACGAAGACCCGTTCAAGCTCCGTCCTGGTCTTTTCCAGGAATTCCAGCTTGGTCTTGTGCGCGCGCACCACCACGATGGTGATATCGGCGAGCGTGGAGAGGATCACCGCGTCGGTAACGGCGGCGGTGGGGGGGGAGTCCAGGATGATCGTGTCGTACCGGAGGCGAAGCTCATCCAGAAGATCGCGCATCCGTCGCGAGCCGAGCAGCTCCGACGGGTTCGGCGGGATGGAGCCGGAGGCGAGCACATCCAGGTTCGGGATCATCGTGTGATAGACCGCCTCGTCGATCGGGACGCTGCCGATCAGGCAGTTCACCAGCCCCGGCTCCTTCGCCATGCCGAAGACGGAGTGGACGATCGGGCGCCGGAGATCGCAATCGATCAGCAGGGTCTTCGATCCGCTCTGCGCGAAGACGATCGCCGTGTTGACCGACGTGGTGGACTTCCCTTCCTGCGGCGTCGAGCTGGTGACCAGGATGGTCCGCGTGGCCTCCTCGATCGATGCATACTGGATGCCGGTTCGGAGCGATCGGTACGCCTCCGCCACCGGCGATTTCGGGTTGACCTGCGTTATAAGATGCGGGGACACCTTGCCGGTAACGGTGATATCCTCCCGCACGGCGTTGGTGTCGAACATGTCGCTGCGGATCGTCGGGATCGCCGTCAGCATCACAAAGCCGTTCTTCTCCAGCTCCTCCGGCGTATGAATCGTGGTGTCGATAAACGCTATCAGCAGCACGATGCCGATCCCCAGGCCAAGCCCGGCGAACGAGCCGGTGGCGATATCCGCGGGACGGTTCGGGCTGATGGGGGAGGGGAGCACCTGCGCGGTTTCCAGCAGACGGACGCTGGAGAAGACCGACTGCTCCTCCAGCACCTTCCGGTTGTAGTCCTCGTTGAGCTGCATGTAGATCTTCTCAAACCCCGCCTTGTCCCGCTGAAGCCGCTCCATGTCCAGCATCTGCCCCGGCACCTGCGACATCTTTCCCTGGATCTCCGCCCGCTTTCCGGTGATGGCCGAGAGCTTCGCCTGAAGCGCCTGATGCTGAATCTCGTCATCGAAGATCTGCTGCCGGAGCACCCCGAGCGCCGACGTGGAGCTCCCATCCCCCTTGGTGCCGCTCCCCATCGAGTTGACCATCGACGCCTTGTATTTCGAGACTTCGGTGAAGAGCTTCTCGCGGAGCACGCGGATTTTCTCATCGCGGTTCCGGATCTCCTTCTGATACCACTCCTCGCTGGCGCGCGCCTGGTTGGTCGCCTTGATCAACTGCTCGTCCACATCGAGCTGCGTCAGCTCCCGCTGCATCTGCTCGATATACAGCGGCACGGCCGATGATATCTCGGCGGGGAGTGTGGAATCGTAGTTCCTGTACTGGCGCTTTGACTCCTGAATCTTCTTGGCGATGGTCGATATCTGGATCTGTGTCTCCGCCGCGTCGGTTTCCAGCTTGGAGTTGGCGCTGATCAGATCGGTGGTCTGTTCCCCCATTCCCAGAATGCTGTTCCCCTGCTGGTAGTTCCGCAGATCCATCTCCTGCTTGCTCAGCGAGTCGCGCGTGGACTTCAGCCGTTCGGCGAGGAAATCCTTCACCGCTTTTGCCTTCGAGCGGTTCTGTTCCTGGTTGTCCTGGGCGTAGACCTGGGCGTAGACGTTGGTGATCAGCGCCGCCTCCCTCGGATCGCCCGCCAGGGTGACGATCTGGATGATATCCGCCTCCTTCGACGGCCGGAAGGTGATAAGCGCACGGATGCTGCTGGCGACGAGCGTTGCCAGCGCCGCCTGCTTCTCCTCCGGCGTCGCCTGCACATGGCGCGCGCCCAGTGCCCGCTCGCTGGAGACAACCACCGGGATCACCGTATCCCGCTTGATGGTGTCCAGATAGCGCTGCGCGATAAGCCGCTCGGCGGTCTGCTGGAGGATCGGCTGCGATGTCAGGATCTGCAATTCCTTCTTGAGCACCCGCTCCGGCGGCTGCCAGTACCATGTCTCGCTTCCGAGAAGCGGGGACATGTTCCGGTCCTGCTCATTGATGATGATCTGGAGCGATGACTTGTAAACGAACGGCTGGGAATAGGTGTAGTACGCCGCGGCCACGCCGGCCACGATAATGCAGCAGAGGATGATCCATTTTCCCCGCCAGAGCAACCCCATGTAGTCGCCGAAGCTGAACCGGCGCTTCTCCTGCTGCTCGATCAGCGACGAGGGGATCATGTTCGCCTCCTGAATCGACCCCTGGCGACGGAAGGAGCCGAGCGAACCTGAACGCCGGGCGAGCGCGCGGCTGGACTGTCCGCGACCCGAATCGCCGTTTCCATAGGGCGATCCCTTTCCGTAATCATCCGGTCCTGAACCGTTGTTCGAAGTCTTCATAGGAGCATGAATTATATACGATGCATGGGAGCTACACGACCCCATCGAGCAATATATCCCTGTCCCGGGGGACGGGCAAAGCAAATTCAGAAGATAGTATAGAGATGTCGGGAGCCCCGTTTCGGCTCAGATCCGTGGGGAGTCGTCGTCCGGTGTCAGGGCGGGCCGCGGGGCGGTAGATGCCATGCCCCGGCGGAAGGTGTCGCCAAAGGAAAGGTCTTCGCGGAAAAAGAAGAGCGAGCCGGTAATCATGACGACCAGATAGGGCGCTCCGTGTGCCACCGCCGCGAACGCGGCAGCTTTCCCGGCCGGAACGCCGTACAGAACCGTCAGCGCGGCGAAGCAGAGGGCGTGGTAAACGCCGAATCCGCCCGGCGTCGGGGCAATCGCCACGGCGATGGCGGTCACGGCAAGCAGCGGGAGGGCGCCGGCCAGCCCCAGACCGTAGAGCCGGTCGAACCCGAAGGCGAGCGACGAGCAGTAGATGGCAAGCAGATATCCCGTCCAGATGGCGATGGTCCAGCCCATCAGCCCCAGCGCCCCCTTCCAGCCGCTGACGGCGATTCCCGCCCGGAAATCCTCCGGGAATGTCCTGATCCTCCCGCCGATGCGGGGCGGAAGCCGTTTCACCATGGCCGCCATCGCCCGCTCCCCCAGCCGCGTCCGCACCATCACGACGATGATCCCGATCACCAGCGCAAGCGGCACCAGGACCGCTGCGATGATCCCGCCACGACTGTAGCCGGCGAAGATCCTGTCGAAGTTTCCCGGTTCGGCCACGATCAGCGCCGCCACGATGATCGCCAGCGTGATGCCGTCGATCACCCGCTCGGCCAGCACCGTCCCCAGGAGCGTCCCCATCGGCCGGGACTCGCTGCGGGAGAGGACGTAGGGGCGCGCCACCTCGCCGCTGCGCGGGATGATGTTGTTCATCATATAGCCGATGATCGTGGCGGAGAAGGCATTGGACAGGCGGATGGTGTTTCCTTCGGCTATCATCAGACGCCAGCGGATGCTCCGGGCCAGATGCGCCGCCAGCGTCGCGCCGACACCGGCCAGCACCCAGCCGGTGTTCATCGTTGCAAGCCCGTTGAGAAGATCGTCGCGGTTGGTGTGCGCCAGCATGTACCAGACGGCGAACCCGATGATCGCCACGATGACGATGATCCTGATCCGGCCGATCCAGACGGAGCGGCGGGGACTCAGGGGGGGGCCGTCTACCACTTCAGAAGGTTGATCTCGTCCAGGTAGACGGTCTGCTTGTTCCGGAAGAGCGAGAGGACGATGGCAAGGCCCACGGCGGCCTCGGCGGCGGCAACCGTCATCACCAGGAGAACCAGGATCTGCCCGGCCATATCACCCATATACTGGCTGAAGGCGACAAGCGTCAGGTTGACGGAGTTGAGCATCAGCTCGATGCACATGAAGATGATGATCGCGTTGCGACGGGTCAGCACGCCGGCCATGCCGATCAGGAAGACCACCGCGCTCAGCACCAGATAATATTCTATGGGAAGCGAAAGCATAGCTGCAGAGGAAAAAGAGAATGATTCGTTGACCGTTCGAAGTCGATCGGCCGCCGGGCCGGTAAGGGGGGCCGGGCTCAGGCCAGATGACGCTTGGTCAGAACCACGGCGCCGACGGCGGCGGCCAGGAGGATCATGGAGACCATCTCGAACGGGAAGACATAGGTCGTGAAGAGCGCCTTTCCAACCGCCTCGATCGTTCCATTCCGGTTTACGATCTCCTTTGCCACCGTGGACGCCGGATGGAGCCCCCGCGTAAATGCGTAGATCACTACGCCCCCCAGGATCATCGCCAGCCCCACGCTGATCGATTCCCGCGACGTTACCCTGTCGCTCAGCGATTCCTCCTTGCCGAGATTCAGAAGCATGATCACGAACACCACAAGCACCATGATGGCCCCGGCGTAGACAAGCACCTGGATCACGGCCATGAACTGGGCATGGAGCGTCAGGTAGAGCCCGCCGAGCGTCATGAAATGCATCACAAGGAACATCGTGGCGGAGATGGGGCTTTTGCGGGTCACCACCATCAGCGCGGAGATCACCGCCATCGCGGCGAGGATCGAGAAGAGAACGGTCTGGAGTGCCATGACGAGACTATATGGAATACTGTAGATTCTGGAACGATCCATCGGGAGGCCGTGGACGGCCGCCGGTTACGGCGTGAGCCGCGCGAGCGTGCGGGGGAACGGGATGGCCTCGCGGATATGCTCAAGGCCGCAGAGCCACGCCACCATCCGCTCCAGCCCCATGCCGAACCCGGCGTGCGGCACCGAGCCGTACCGCCGGAGGTCGAGATACCACTCGAACACCTCCATCGGGAGCTTCTCATGCTCGATCCGCTCGCGGAGCAGATCGATATCATCCTCGCGCTGCGACCCGCCGATGATCTCGCCGTATCCCTCCGGCGCGATCACATCCATCGCCTTTACCACCTTCGGGTTGTCGGGATCGCGCTTCATGTAGAACGCCTTGATCACCGTCGGGTAATGCGTGATGATCACCGGCCTGTCGAAATCCTCGCTCACCATCGTCTCGTCCGGGGCGCCGAAATCATCTCCCCATTCGAACTCCCGTCCCTTCCTGCGGAGGATCTCCACCGCCTCGGTATAGGTGACGCGGGGGAAGGGCTTGCGGACGCTCTCCAGCTTCGCGATATCCCGCTCCAGCGTCGCAAGATCCTCGCGGCAATCGGCAAGGATGCACTCCACCACGTAGCAGATGAAATCCTCGGCCAGGTTCATATCCCCATCCAGGTCCATGAACGCCACCTCCGGCTCCACCATCCAGAACTCCGTCAGATGGCGCCGCGTCTTCGATTTCTCCGCGCGGAAGGTCGGCCCGAAGGTGTAGACCTTGCCGAACGCCATCGCCCCGGCCTCGCCGTACAGCTGCCCGGTCTGCGCCAGAAAGGCCTTTCCCAGATCGAAGTAATCGGTGGCGAAGAGTGTGCTGGTCCCCTCGCCGGCGTTGGCGGTGAGGATGGGCGAATCGAGGAGCGTAAAGCCGTGCGAGTCGAAATAATCGCGGATGGCCTTGATGATCCTGTGGCGGACGCGGATGATGGCGTGCGGCCGGGAGGAGCGGAGATGGAGGTGCCGCCGGTCGAAGAGGAAGTCGATGCCGTGCTCCTTCGGGGTGATCGGGTAATCGACCGCCACCTGAATGATCTCGAAATCGCGCGCGTCGATCTCGTACACGCCCTCCTTCTTCGGATGCTTCACCACCACGCCGGTGACATAGAGGCTTGTTTCCTGGGTGATCTCATCGAACCGCTCGAACGCGTTATTCTGCGCGCTGTTTCCCCCGAACACGCACTGGACGGTGCCGCTTCCATCGCGGAGCTGCAGGAACTTCACGTTCTTGCTGCCACGCGAGTTGTAGCACCAGCCTCCGAGCGTAACCTCTTCCCCGACATGATCCTTCAGCGAGCGGACTTCGACGCGATCCTTCACGATGTTGATCCTTCTAATGAACCTGATGGGCCGGCGACGGACGGATCGGGCAATGCCCGGGCTCCGGTCCGGCAGCGGCCGTAACGAACACAGACGGCAAACTTACCGAAGGAGCCCCGAACTCGCAACGCGGAGCGGAGATAGAGCGGATGATGGTTACGACTTCTGACAGGAGGACGGTCAGTAATAGGTGATGGTCCGGCGAAGCATCCATTTCGGCACAACCGTTTTCGGGTCGGATTCCGTCTCCCGGTTTACTACGCCTGATAACGCCCTACCCCTCCGCAACCTTGCTCACGACCGGCGCGTCCTCCTGCCCCAGCATCGCCAGCAACTGCTCCCTCACCGCCTTCTGAATCCCCTGCTCCTCCGCGCGGTTCAGGTTCTGCTTTCCCTGAATCGGCGTGCCGAAGGTGATATCGATCGTCCCCGGCTTCACCTTCCAGTCGCGACGGGAGAGAAGCTCGTAGCTCCCCTGGATCGCCACCGGGACCATCGGCACGCCGGATCGGGTCGCCAGCATGAAGCCGCCGCGCTTGAACGGGCCAAGCCTGCCGTCGGAGGTGCGGGTTCCCTCGGGGAAGATCACCACCGATGCGCCGTCGCGGATCTCGCCGGCCGCCTTTTCGATGCTCGCCATCGCGTTCCGCGCGTCCGCCCGGTCGATCTGGATGTACGGCCCAAGCGCCAGCCCCCAGCCGAAGATCGGCACCCTGGTGATCTCCTCCTTGAAAATAAACCGGATGGGGTCGGGGACCGTGGCCCCCAGCGCCAGGATGTCCAGATAGCTGGAGTGGCTTGCCAGATAGACGTAGTTGGTGGTCAGCGGCAGGTTTTCCGCGCCGTGCGCGTGCACCTTTACCCGCAGCAGCCAGAGAAGGTTCTTCGACCAGCGCCGGAGCACATTGTGGTAGCGCACCCCGCTCTTGTCCACGAGCGCGGCGACCATCGATGAAAAGGTATGATAGATCGTGACCAGGACCACGAATGGAAGCGCCAGATAGAAGAGCATGGGCAAAGATAATCAGGTGAATTCGTTCCATCGATCCGCCGGCGCTATTCCAGCCCCCGCGCCCGGTCCCATCGGTCGTTGACGGAGCCCGAGCCTTGCAGCGCCACCTGGAACCCGTCGGTTCGCTCGGCGAGAAGATCATCACGCAGCCGGTCCAGCTCCCCGGTCAGCATCCCGCCGATCAGCGCGGTCAGCTCCCTTGCCGGCGGCGCATCCCGAAATGATCGCGCCTCCCCGATCCCCGCATATGCCACCGGCAGCTCATCCCTCCCGACCTCGTAGCGGAAGGCGACCGGGATCACGGAGCAGGCGCCGAGCATCCCCACAAGGTGCGCCACGCCTGACTCGCAGACCAGCGGGCGGATATCGTTCGGGGCGATTTTTCCCTGCGGAAACATCCAGACCATCCGCTTCCGGTCGCGAAGAAGCTCCGCTATCTCGTGGAGCGAGCGCATTGCGGCGCGCGGGTTCCCGCGGTCGATCGGGAGGATATCGACATGGCGGAAGAAGCGATATCGCTCGAACTGCCCGCGGTCCATCAGCCCGTAGCCGTCATGATGGCGGATGCTCCGCGAGATGATCACCGGCATCACCGCGTCCCACCACGATGAGTGGTTCGCCACGATCACCAGCGGCTCCCGCGCGGCGCCGTCCGGCTCCCACGGCGCCATCCGGTCGATTCCCCGGACCATCACCCTGGCAAATCTCCTTCCGGCGCGCCCGCGAAAATAGCGGGTCAGCAGCCTGCCGCGAACGTTCATCCCATCGATATTGTTGATCGAAATCCGCGCGCCCCTGGCAACATCGCCCCGGCGAAACCGTCCAGGCGCCCGGTCGCGACAAGTTAACCTGATCCGCGGACCCGCGCTCCGCTCCTCGCCGGGACGAAGGAATTCTCTATTATTGAGGATGCCCGCCGGGCCGATCCCATCGGTAGTTCTCCCCGGAGCATCTCACCGGGAGGAAGGTGCTTCCAAATCGTTCCTCTCCGAGGCCCGCTCTTGACGAATTGAGACGGGGGGAAGCTCTCTCCATGATTATTTTTCCATGACGTTCGATCCATCCGATGCCCCATCGTGCTCCCCCGTGGCTCGGGGGATGGTTCCGGCATCGACATTCGAAGAAATCGTATGAAGCAGGTTGGGGTGATCCTCTATAATCTTGGTGGGCCTACATCGCTCGATGCGATCCGCCCGTTCCTGACCAATCTGTTTCTCGACCCCGAGATCATCAAGATCCCCCTGCCGGGGCTGCTTGGCCGGCTTTTTCCGCGTCGTCTCTTCGCGGAGTTCGTGGCGCGGCGGCGGACGCCGAAGGTGATACCGAACTACGCGGCGATCGGCGGGAAATCGCCGCTGGTGGAGCGGACGCGGGAGCAGGGGGCGGCGTTGGAGGCGGAGCTGAACAGGCGCTTTGCCGGGGCCGCCAGGTTTCACGTCAGGCTTGGCATGCGCTACTGGCATCCGTTTACCACCGAGGCGGCCGACGAGTTGAAGGGGAAGGGGATCAGGGAGATCTTTCTGATGCCCCTCTATCCGCAGTACTCCCGCACCACCACCGGCTCCAGCTTCAAGGAGTGGCGCGATCTCCATCGCACCCGCTACGGCCGCGGCTTCCGCGTGAAATCGGTCAAGGATTATCATCTCCATCCGCGCTATATCTCCGCCATCAACGACCGGATCGAGGCGACGCTGCGCGAGCGGTTTACCGGGGAGGAGCGGCGGGATCTGCATTTTCTCTTCTCCGCCCACGGCACCCCGATCTCCGATGTGCAGGCCGGCGATCCCTACTCGAAACAGATCGCCGCGACTGTCGATGCGGTGATGGCGCTGCGCGGAGGGGATTATCCCCACCATCTCTCGTTCCAGAGCCGGGTGGGGCCGGTGAAATGGCTGGAGCCCTACACGCAGGATGCCCTGGCGCGGCTTGGCGCCGAAGGGGTGAAGAGCCTGCTGATCGTCCCGATCGCCTTTGTCACCGACCATATCGAAACCCTGCACGAGCTGGGGATGGAGCTGCGGGAGGTCGCGGAGAAGGCGGGGATTCATAAATATGAAGTGATGTACGCGCTGAACGATACGCCAACATTCATAGCCGCGCTCGCCGATCTGGTGGAGGCCCGCTATCGCGATGAGCTTCCGCTGGAGAACGGGCCGGGGAGGGAGAAAGCCGATGCGTAATCTCGATGTGATCATTATCGGCGGCGGAATCTCCGGCGCCTCCGCGCTCCACTGGCTGGCAAAGGGGGGCGCCGATGTGGTTCTCTTCGAACGGGGGGAGGCCGTGGGGGGCGTCATGGGCTCGCATAGAAACGAGCTTGGCGCGCTGGTGGAATCCGGGCCGAACAGCGCCCAGTTCAATACGCCGCTCCTCTCGGAGCTGATCGACGATCTCGATCTCGGGGATCGTCTGGTGCATCCCGCCGCCGAGGCGGCCAACCGCTATATCCTCCGCGACGGCCGCCTGATGCCGGTGCCGACCGGCCCGAAGGCGTTCTTCCGCTCGCGACTCTTCTCCGGCGCGGCCAAGCGACGGCTGCTGCGCGAGCCCTTTATCCGCGCCGCCGTCGGTGAGGCGGAGGAGAGCATCGCCCAGTTTGTCGAGCGGCGGCTGGGTCGCGAAATGCTCGATTACGCCATCAACCCGTTTATCTCCGGCGTCTACGCCGGCCGCCCCGAACGCCTCTCCGTCCGCCATGCCATGCCGATGCTTCACGATCTGGAGCGGGAGGCCGGAAGCCTTCTCCGTGGCGGGTTGAAGCGGATGCGCGCCGGCAGGAAGGCGCGCGCGCGCGGGGAGGCACCGGAGCGCAAGGGGCTCTTCTCCTTTATCGAGGGGATGGGGGAGTTGCCCGGAAGAATTCAGGAACGCTGGGGGGAGTGCATCCACACCGGCGTCGATGTGGAGCGGATCGACAGGATCGGGGGGAGCTGGCACGTGGTGGCTCGTGGCGAGCGCTTCGTGGCGCCGAACCTGGTGATCGCCACCGACGCGGCGACGGCCGCCGGGCTGATCGCCGAGCATGAGACGGCCGCCGCCGCCGCGCTCAGGTCGATAGAATATCCGGCGCTCGCGGTTGCCTCGGTTCTGTACGATCGTTCCATGGTCACTCATCCGCTGGATGGCTTCGGCATGCTGGTGCCGGAGGTGGAGCGGCGCTGCATCCTCGGGACCATCTTCTCATCCACGCTTTTTCCGAATCGCGCCCCGGAGGGAACCGTGCTGCTGACGGCGTTCATGGGTGGCGCGCGGGAGCCGGCGCTGGCGCTCCGTTCGTCCGAGGAGATCGCGTACGATGTTCACGCGGAGCTTCGGCGGACGCTGGGCATCTGCGCCCGCCCGAAATCGTTCGATCTGCGCGTCTGGAACCGGGCGATACCGCAGTACAACCTGGGGCATGGCGCCATCATCGAGGCGATCGAGCTGGCGGAGGAGCGCCTTCCGGGAATGCATCTGCTCGGCAATTACAGGGGGGGCGTGTCGGTGGGGGACTGCGTGAAATCCGGTCGCGCGCTTGCCGATCGGCTTCTCCGCCGCAGCGGCGCGCGGGTCGCGGTCGCCACGGACGCTCAGGCTCCTGATGATCTCTACGAGGAGAGCTGATCCGGCGCCGATCCCCCGCGGCCGATTTCTCCCCGGCGCTCCCCGATGGGCTCCCTTTCAGCCATTCCGCTACTGCTCAAACCATGAACGATACAACCGCATCGATCGGCACTGCCGGTCATCTCACAAATCGTCCCCGCCGGCTTCGGCGGACAGCAGCCATCCGCGGGATGGTCCGCGAAACCCGGCTGGAACTTGACGGCCTTATCCAGCCGCTCTTCGTCTGCCCCGGCACCGGCATCCGCGCCGAGGTGGGATCGATGCCGGAGGTCTATCAGCTTTCGGTGGATCAGATTGTGGAGGAGAGTCGCGAGCTGCTGGGGCTTGGCGTGAAGAGCGTGATCCTCTTCGGCATCCCGGAATCGAAGGATGCCGAGGGGACCGGCGCGTATGCCGATGACGGCATTGTGCAGCGGGCGATCCGGGCGATCAAGGCGGCCGTGCCCGGGATGACGGTGGTGACCGATGTCTGCCTCTGCGAGTATACCGACCACGGCCACTGCGGCCTGCTGGATGGCGAGCATATCCTGAACGATCCCACAGTGGATCTTCTCGTCCGCGCGGCGATCTCCCACGCCGATGCCGGCGCCGATATCATCGCCCCGTCCGACATGATGGACGGCCGTATCGGCGCCATCCGGCGCGGGCTGGACGCGGCGGGATATCACGACATCCCGATCATCTCCTACGCCGTCAAGTACGCAAGCAGTTTCTACGGCCCGTTCCGCGAAGCAGCCGGTTCCACGCCGAGCTTCGGCGACCGGCGTTCGCACCAGATGGACCCCGCCAACTTCCGGGAAGCGCTCCGCGAGGCACGGCTCGATCTGGCGGAGGGGGCCGACATCATCATGGTCAAGCCGGCGCTCCCCTATCTGGACGTGATCAAGACGCTGTACGATACCACCGACGTCCCGATTGCCGCCTACCAGGTCTCCGGCGAATACGCCATGATCCACGCCGCGGCGCGGAACGGCTGGCTGGATCTGGACGGCGCCATGAAGGAATCGCTCCTCTGCATCCGGCGGGCGGGGGCATCGATCATCGTCACCTATTTCGCCAAACGGCTTGCCCAGGGGATGCGGAAATGACGCCATCATCAGGAACCGGCAATCAGAACGATCCCATGACCGATAATAGCGGAATGCGGACGGAAAGCGATGCGCTGTTTGCGCGCGCGCGACGGGCCATTCCCGGAGGCGTGAACTCCCCCGTGCGTGGTTTCGGCGGGGTTGGCGGCACGCCGGTCTTCTTCGAGGAGGCGCGCGGCGCGTATCTGACCGATGCCGACGGGAACAGCTATATCGATTATGTGGGGTCATGGGGGCCGTTCATTCTGGGGCATGGCGATCATCGGGTGATCGATGCAATCCACCGGCAGGCGGACCGCGCCACCAGCTTTGGCGCCCCTTCCAGGCTGGAGGTGGAGATGGCGGAGCTGCTGACGGGGCTGCTGGCGGGGCTGGAGATGGTCCGTCTGGTATCCAGCGGCACGGAGGCCACGATGTCCGCCGTGCGGGTTGCGCGCGGGTTTACCGGGCGGGAGAAGATCATCAAGTTCGAGGGATGCTATCACGGCCACGGCGATTCCTTTCTGATCAAGGCGGGAAGCGGGATGCTGACGCACGGCGCGCCAAGCTCTCCGGGGGTAACGCGCGGCGCGGCCGGCGATACGCTGAACGCGACCTTCAACGATATCGCCTCCGTCCGCGATCTGTTTGAATCGAACGGGGGGGAGATTGCCGCGGTGATCATCGAGCCGATCGGCGGCAACATGGGGGTGGTCCCCTCCACGCCGCGATTCCTCGCGGAACTGCGCCGGCTCTGCACGGAGCATGGAACCGTGCTGATCTTCGATGAGGTGATGACCGGCTTCCGGGTGGCGCTGAGGGGGGCCGCATCGCTCTACGGCATCACCCCGGACATGTACACGCTTGGCAAGATCATCGGCGGCGGGCTTCCGGCGGCGGCCTACGGCGGCCGCCGGGAGATCATGGAGATGGTGTCGCCGGTGGGGAAGGTCTATCAGGCCGGCACCCTTTCCGGGAACCCGCTCGCGGTGGCAGCCGGCCTTGCCACGCTCGGGATACTGATGAATGATGATCCCTATCCCGCGCTGGAGCGGACCGCGGAGCGTATCGCGCTGGGGCTGGCGGAGGCAGCGGAACGTCACGGCATCCCGCTGCGCGTCAACCGGGTGGGCTCCATGCTGACCCCGTTTTTCACCGAAGGGCCGGTGAACGATTTCGCGGGCGCCATGATGTGCGACGCATCCCGTTTCGCCGCGTTCTTCCACGCGATGCTCCGTCGGGGGATCTATCTGCCGCCATCGCAGTACGAGGCGCTCTTCATCTCCACGGCGCATGGGGAGGCGGAGATCGAGCGGACGCTGGCGGCGGTCGATGAATCGTTCGGGGAGATCGCCCCGAAAAATTTCCGATAAAGTCTGGCTGAATTGTTGCTTGATATATCCATAATTGCGATCTTGGACCCTGCGTTCGGACACGGTCCAACGTCGATGATCTCATCGATGCGCGAACGAACGCTTCCGTGGATGTCCAGTTCCCGGTTTTCAGGAGAGCCCAGCGGCCCGCGTAATCCAGACGCCGGGATCGTTTCAGGGTGATTCATCCAACCGCCGGCAGGACTTTCCACACCGTTTTCTCTCAGCGCTGACGTTGTTTGTCAATTGGATGCCACGGCTTATCGCGATTTCGTCGCCGCGTGATACGTATCGATCCAACCCCGTCGGCGCAGGCGCGGCATCTCCCCGGAAGGCCCGAGGTTCCAGTTGGGAGCCTTCCCGAAGCGATCGGAATCTATCCGATCACCGCGTTTCCGATTCATTTTCAGCATTATGGAGGTCCAGTCCATGAACAGCGAGAACCAGCCATATTCCGAGGAGAGCATCTATCGTGCTCAGGCCCGGAAACCGTATCACACGCCCAAGCTGACTATTCACGGTTCGTTGAAGGAGATCACGAAGAATATCGGAAGCGGCTCAGTCGACTTCCCGATGGGCTCGCATCTGGCGGGCTGATATCCTTCGCGCATCCCGCGGTCGATTCCGGATATCGATCCCATCCCTACGTTCGGGAACCCGTCCTGTACTGGCGGGCGATGTATCAGCGCGTTCCCCGGAACTGGTGCGTGCCGATGTAATCAATTCCTGAACGCGATATCCGCCGGCCGCGCTCTTTCCGCGAACCCTGATGATGCGCGTTTCCGTGGAGCCGATGACGAAGCTGTTTTCAGCCTGCGGGCTGGGAGTTTCATGGCGATGGGCACTGGAAGGGCCTTCTTCAAGAAGGGGCCGGCGTCCATCCCCTCATGTTCTCCAAAGCAGTTTCCGTCGCGGAACCTCGAAGAAATGCGCCGTTGAAGTGTGTGATGCTGGTGCCGCAGTCAGGCCGGGCACGGTTCTGATGTGTATGTGACCGGGTCTTCCATCCCTGACCCGTCCATGCCATGCGGCTTGGCTCCGTTTCTCGGCACGGAGCCCGGCGCGGAGAACTCAACTCACGCGACCGGGCTCCACCAGCGGAGGATGGCTTGCCGAAGCTCCGTTCCGAGGGATGACGGTGCGGGCTCTGCCGTAAAGTTCTCATGAAGGGTTGTTCATGTGGGGAAGAATAGCGAACTTGAACTCTGTTCAGGAGGCAATGAAATCCCAGTGGGGACGTCTGGAACGTCGCTCATGGTTGGGATTGTGTTGTTTTTCGTGTTGCGCGGTTCAGGTTGGGGAAGTTGTGGGGCGATGTAGACGACGTTGCTCCGACACGATACGCCCCTGATGTGAAGCGCAATTCCAGCACGAAGCGTGATCGGCGCGCTCCGATCCCTCAGATATCCGATCTATCATCAGTTTACGCAGGGCATTATCATGACAAACGAGAATCCGTCGCATTCCACCGGTAACGTGGATGAGACGCAGGCTAAGAAGCCGTACGTTGCCCCCAACCTCGAAGTTTTGGGATCGCTTTCCGACATCACGAAAAACGTCGGCAGCGGCCCGGTCGATTTCCCGATGGGATCGCATCTCGCCGGTTGATGCCCGGCGCGTTTCTCGCCCACGGTCTTTCAATCAGCTCTTTTATTCCGCTTCCCGAGCTTCGAACCCTCGACCGGGAAGCGGATGTTGTCGTTAAGGCGGGTGATCTCGCCTTTTTTTCTGCATCGGAGTCGGTGGATGGCTGCCTCCACGCCACGCCCGATGAGGCCCTTTTCCTCTGGGAAGGGGCTGGAAGATTTCTGATACGCGGTGGCAATGAGGTGATCGTCGACCCGGTCGGCGATGCCGACGAGCGCGTGCTCCGGCTCTATCTCCTCGGGCCGGTGCTGGGGTTGCTGCTTCAGCAGCGCGGAAGGCTTGTGCTGCATGGAAGCGCCGTTGCCACGGCATCCGGCGTGGCAGCGTTTCTGGGAGAATCCGGCGCGGGGAAATCGACCATCGCCGCCGGGCTTCACCGTCGGGGATACCCCGCGGTTGCCGATGATCTTGTGTCGATCGACCCCGCTCATGAACCACCCGCCATCGACCCCGGTTTTCCGCTTCTGAAGCTATGGCCCGACGCCGCGGCAGGGTTGGGATATGATCCGCTCGTCATGCCGATCCTTCGTCCCGACGCTGAGAAGCGCGCGCTCGAACTGCATGGAGACTTTCCCTCGGCTCCGCTCCATCCGCTGAGAATCTACGCGATCACAACCGGCGAAACGAACGCCATCGAGCCGTTGACGCCGCGCGACGGGATGATCGAGCTGATGCGCCATTCATATATCGCCCCGATCCTCGAACGGATGGGGGCCGCCCCCGCAAACATGATGCAGTGCGCCGGCCTGGCCGCGCGGGTTCCGGTGCTTCGCCTCCATGTTCATCGCTCCATCACCGCTCTTCCCGCTCTGCTTGACCTCATCGAGCAGGATCTCGGCGATCCGCCGCGATAATCTCCCGTCGTTGAGCATCGACGATTCATCCCCATCATTCATCCCTTCAATCCCGGCGATCCGGCGTAACCGTGAGTGCCAATTGTCGTACCGTGGCCGCGCGGGCATCGGGATTTGCCGGTTGTGCTCTATCTTGCGGAACGCTGTTTCCGTGGCCGCCGGCGCATGCCGGGATGCCACGGAAGCCGATGAAATTATTCAGCGGTTGCCATGCGCCCGTCACATTGGCGACGGCTATTCCATCAACCCGAAGAGAGACGAGGAGAATGATATCTCGCCAATCGATCATCGTGGCATCGCGCGAGCAGGTTTCATGCGACCTTGCGGGCGAGGCCGCCATTCTCAATCTGGCCGATGGCGTCTACTACGGGCTGGACCCGGTGGGGGCGCTTATCTGGAACATGCTGAGCCAGCCGACCGGATTCGACGCGATCTGCCGTGGCGTGATGGCGGAGTTCGACGTTGACGCCGGGGAGTGCGAGCGGGATGTGACGGCGCTGCTGGAGCAGTTGGAATCCAAAGGGCTCATCGAGGTGAGCAACGGAAAGGGTGCGTAGGTTCCTTCGCCTTCCCGGTGCCGAGCAGCGATTGCTGCTCGGCGCGCTCCTGCTGGTGGGAGGAGTGCGGTCCGCGCTGACCATTCTGCCGTTCGGAACGCTCCGGAAGCTCCTTGCCAGGCTGATGCGGCCTCCCGCCTGCATCAGCCCCAGGCGGCATGCGGCCGAGAGGATCGCCTGGGCTGTGACGGCCGCAAGCCGGTATGTGCCGAACGCCACATGCCTGACGCAGGCGTTCGCGGCGCAGTTCCTGCTTGTCCGCAGCGGCTATCCGGCCATGCTGAGGCTGGGCGTTGCAAAGGGTCGCGATGGCGGCTTTCAGGCTCATGCCTGGGTGGAGTGCGAGGGTCGCGTGGTGATCGGGGATCTGGATGGGGAGGAGTTTACGCCACTTCCGCATTTCGATTACGAACGATCGCGATAGTTACCGAATCCGGCCGGATGTTTCCGTTCCCGATGCGAAGCGTCTCACCAGGCAGTAAGCATATAACGATCTATCCCGGAGGGGCTTCTGGTTCAGTGACCGAGGCTCTTTCCGTCAGGAACTCTTTGAGAATCAACAGATGAATCTACTTCGGATATCGCGCCGCATGGTTCCCGCCATCGCTCTGTTCCTCATGATGCTCGCGCTGCCGGCCCCTGCCCAGACCGACACAACCCGCCGGGGGGATACGCTCTTCCCGAGCGACACATCGATGACCGTGGATACCACCGGAGCATTCAGCGCGGACAGCTCGTTCCTCAGCGGCATCAGCACCGATACCGTCGAGTTCTTCGCCAAGGAGCCCGATCCGTTTATCAAGGGGAGGAGCGGCCTTATCTACCTGACGGGGCTGGTTGCCGGATCGGGGTTGTCGCTGGAGGCGCTGGATCCCCGGCTGAAGGGGGGAAGCCTTGTCTTCTACGGCTTCGAGGGCTTCACCCTCCTCAACGGGCTGTTGATCGGCGGCGGCTGGTCCGGCGCCCATCTCTACAATCCACCGGCGGCCTACGATCAATTCTCCTTCGATTACGGGGGGGTTCTTCTCGGCTACGATGCCCGTCTTCGTCCACTCGGGCTCTCCGTGCGCGGGGCGGTGATGGTGGCATCAGGAGGGCTGGAGATGATCAGAAAGGATAGCGCGCTCACGCTTTCCACCGGTCGCGAGATTCTGGAGCGGGTTCGGCATGAGGGCTTCTATGCGTTGCGCCCCGGCATCAGCATCGGGATATCGCCGATCCAGTATTTCGATCTTCGTCTCGGCGTGGACTACCTTCTGCCGCTTGGCGGAAGCTCGCTCACCGATCTGCGAAACCTCACCTACGGCATACGGGTTGCTTTCGGTATCGGCGAGTGATGGGTATCGGCCCCGCCGGAATTCAGGAACATTATCGCGCATGAACAGAACGCATCTCGCACTGCTGGTTACGCTGCTTTTCTCAGCTCTTCACGTCGGCCTGCGGGCCCAGAGCTCCGGCGATTCCGTCGGCAGCGGTCGATTCGGCTATCTTCGTCAGGACGGGCCTTCCGCATCGCCGCGGGTTCCCCCACGGACCAGTCGCGCCGGCGCCTACATCGGTCTGACCGTGGACTACATGAGCCTCGGCCCATCGGCAGTGGCCCCCGATCTGGGGGGGACGCCGGTGCTGATCGGTGAGGAGGGGCTGCTGCTGCTCAACGGTCTGATGGTGGGAGGGGCCGGGGGAAGCGCCCATCTGTACAACGCGAATCCCGCCACCTATCAGTTCACCTACAGCTATGCGGGGGTGCTTCTCGGCTACGAGTTCAGCCTGTCCGAGGGGCGTAATTTCTATCTTCAGTCATCGGTGCTGGTTGGCGGTGGCGGGCTGACGGCAATCCGGCGACGTCCGGAATTGAGCGTGACGGCGGCGGGGACCATCCTGGAGGAGGTCCGTAATCAGAACTATTTTCTTCTGCGACCGCAGGTTGTGATGGCCTACATGCCCTCCCCCATTGCCAGCCTCGGCGTGAGCGCGGGCTATGTGGTACCGGTGGGGGGAGGCTCCACCGATTTCAAATCGCTGACGATTGGGTTGCGGCTGATGCTTGGTTTCAGCCTGTAGCAGGCTGTTGAACAACGCCATCCGCGGCGTTGGCCTTCACGCTCGTGCTCGGCCGCCGTTATCCGGGAATTGACAATGTCACCCACCACGTGTGCCGAGCAATCTCCCCAAGCCCCGGAGGGGCGCAATCCCTGTTGCGCGGGGCGCTGCCCCGCGCAGCAAAATATTGCATGATGCGTTAAACCGATGCGGGTGAAGGGGGATCGATAGCCCATCAGCCGTCGTCCCGATACACCAGGCGCGTTTCGAACAGCGCAAGCAGGCGGGGACGGACTGAACTATCACGTTGAACCATGGAAGCATCATGAAGCATTTGCACATCCTCCTTCTGCTACCGCTGGCCGGGCTGCTGGCCGCATGCGGGCACACAAACAATCTCGCCAAGTTCCCTGTCGCCGGGAAAAAGGCCCTCTTTCGCGTTCACGCCGTCCCCGACGCGGCATCATCGATCAGCGTGGTGGAGAGCCCGGTCAAGAACACCGTTGTGGATCTTATCGCCGCGGTCGGCTCGGTGGTGATATCGGGCCAGGCCAGGCACAAGCTGGAGCACGCCGTCAACGGCGACTCGATAGCGCAGTCGGTTTCGTTGGGAACGCAGAATGCCACCAGCGATTATCTGAGCCTCCGGGCGGTGGCCGGGATGCAGGATGATCCCGATATCATTGTTGAGACGGAGATCACCGAATACAAACTTCTCTCGGCATCAGCCGGGCTGGCGCTGTATGTCAGCGGCAAATCCAGGATGATCGATCGTGCCACGGGGCAGATCGTCTGGGAGGATTCCGAGAACAGGACGGTGCAGCTTTCGGAGACCTATCTGGCGGCGTTCGCCCCCAGGGCCATCGCCTCCGGCGCCAGCATCTTCAATGCCGTCCAGCTTCTGACGCTGAGCGAGGAGGAGATACGGACCGTGGTGGATAACGCCGCGATGGAAGTGGGACGGGAGATCGGCGAGACGCTTCGCGGGGATGTGGCGAGCAGCCATCATTGAAACGGTTTCCGGTGCTTTGTTGGAACATCTTTTGCAAGAGTCCACGCGAGTGTCGAAGTTGCGCCGCCCTCAATCAGGCGGCGCTTCTCTTTCCGTCAATTTTAGGAATCATTCATGAAACGAACTCTAGCGATTTCCCTTACGCTGCTTGCCCTGTTCTGCTGTGCCGGCACCCTGCGCGCGCAGGGCTCCACGCCGATCGCGGTGGCCGATACCGGCATGAACGGCCAGGATTTCTACAGGAACCCATCGTACGGGATCGGGTTGATGGCGGGGCTGACCTCGGGCGCCGGCCTCTCCGGACGGGCGACGTTTCCCGGAGGGTTCGCGGCGCAGGCCACGGCGTTTGTGATCACGGTGGGGAACTGGACCCATTTCAATCTGGGAGGTGAGGTGCAGTATGCGTTTATACGGAAGAACACGTGGCGGCTCTATGGGCTTTTCGGCATGGGCTTCTACAGCTCCCACACCAGCGATACCGCCTTCCCCGGCAACCGCATCTCCGATCCCTTCCGCTTTGGGATAGGGCCGGGCTATGAGAGCTTTATCGGCGATCAGCTTGTCTTCTCGGTCGCCCTTCCGATCACCGTGTTCCCGAATACCGGCAAGGTGTATCCGGTCCCCGAGGCCGGCTTCTTCTTCTACTTCCGGTAACGGCCGGAAGCGCCCCGGATGATCCGCCGCGCCGACCTCGAACTTTCGGGGTCGGTGTTTCAATTGCCGGACGGCGCGGGATGTCCCGTGTCCGGGTGCGCCTTCAGCGGGGTCGATGCATTCTCCTCCTCGTCTTCATCGGCGCGATATCCCGTCCACACCACGCTCAACCCGAACCCGATATAGCCCAGCGTGATCTCCGGCGCGTGATACTGGTTGTCCACCGTCAGCAGGCTCCGTCCAAGCCCGTTGCCATTCCTTCCCAGAAGATTGATCGCGCCGTAGCCGACGCTGAAATCGAGCGACAGGGGCCCGAAGAAGTTCACCCGCGTCCCCACCTTCAGATAGGCCCCGACGCGGGTTTCGCCGTTCGGGTCGGGATGCTGAAGGCTGTCCGCGAGCACCTCGTCGTTGTCGGGATGATAGCGCAGCGAATGCAGCTCGCTCGGGGGGATGTAGTTCATCCGGGCATCGGCGCTCACATAGACATCGGGCGATTTATGGAACGTGGCGGTGACGCCGGCGCCGAACGAGAAGATGTTCGCCGTGTTGGTGATCCGCAGATATTGCAGCCGCTCGCCGTTGCGGCCGCCGACATATGTGGTGGCGCCGACAAGATGGAACGCCTCAAACGTTATGGGAAAGCGGAAGCGCCATGTGGTGTCGGGAACAAGATCGGCCTGGAGATGGAGCCCGTTGCTCGAACCCATGATGCCGCCGCCAAGCTGAAGCGATGATTCCTTTCCGGGGCTGATATCGTCGCTTGCCGGATAGTCCCCGTTCAGCCACATCGTCTGAAGGCCGATCGATGGGACCACCCGTAGCTGCGCCTCCGCGCGACCGCCGAGAAGAATCGGAACAAGGAGCGAGAGAAACACCGCGAACCGGGGAGCTCGAACTGTTTTCATGAAGATGCCGGGATCGTTGAGAAAATGTCCTTTCCGTGGCGCGGGCCGGAAAAAGTTGCGGCCAGGCCGTGGAGCGGGGAGGGCACGGGTTGCGGGCCGTTCATTGAAACCCTCCAACAACAAAAGGGGTTCCATCACAGCTCCTTATTGACCCGCCATGCCCGGAAATGTCGCGGCGGGCGCCCTTGGAGCTGATGAGATATTTCCCCGCTTCTGAAACAATCCTATACATTCTCACGATACGAGCCAATTATCCACGCTGGTCGATTCCCGAACGCTATCCCCCTCCCGGTGGATTGAATCGCCCGCATCCAAATCCAACGGTCATACTTATGCGGTTATCAACACGAACGATTGCGCTTATCGCGCTGGCGGGGGCGCTCTCCGCGGGAACTGCGTCGCCATCGCTCCTCGCGGGGACGAGTGTGGTCCCATCCATCGATTACACCGTTTCGATTCCGAGCCTTGGGGCCGAGACGTTCTTCGTCACCGCGACGCTTCACAATGTGATCCACGACACTACCACGTTCTATTTCCCGATCTGGGCGCCCGGTGCCTATGATATCGTGAATTTCGGCCGGTTCGTTCGCGACTTCTCGGCGACCAACACCGACGGCTCCCGCCTTACGGTAACCCGTCCCGATTCCAACTCCTTCACCCTCTCCGGCGCGAAGAACGGCAATGTGAAGATCGTCTACAGCGTTCACGACATCGGCCAGATTCCGAACTCCATGTGGTTCTGCCTTTCCGACATCGAGCCGAACTTCGCGTTCGCGGTCGGGGCGGCGCTCTTCGGCTATCCGTCCGGCGGCAAGGAGCTTCCCTACACGGTCCGCTACAACGTTCCGGCGGGATGGGATATCGCCATCGGCCTTGATCCGATGTCCGGCGGGAAGAACACCTATCGGGCGCGCGATTACGATGAGCTGATCGATGCGCCGCTCGATATGGGGAAGTTCCAGCGCTACGATTTCAAGGTGAACGGAAAGCCCCATGTGATCACCGTCCACTCCCCCAAACCCCTTAGCGGTGCGGCGGGGAAGTCGATCGTGGATATGACGAGGAAGATCGTGGAGCAGGAGACGGCGTTTTTCGGCGACATGCCGTACGATCGCTACATCTTCCAGCACTATCTGGTGGACCCGCAGCCGGGGGACAGCTTTTTCGGCGCGCTGGAGCATAGGAACAGCTCCACCTATCGCATGCCGTATGTGGAGGGGGAGGATCTGATTCAGGAGCTGGCGCCGGTGATCGCGCACGAGTTCTGGCATCTCTGGAGCCCGAAGCGGATTCACGTGGCGCAGCTTGGCCCGTTCGATTACCAGCATCCGCCAAGGACGGCATCGCTCTGGTTTGCCGAGGGGCTTACCGAGTACTACGCCAAGGTCTTCATGCTTCGGAACGGGATGGGCTCGCGCGAGCGATTCCTGGGGGAGACCAACAGCTTTGTGGCGCCATCGTACGGGCAGCCGCAGACCCGTTCGATGACCGAGTTGAGCATGCAGCTTCCCGATCTTCCCACGCAGGAGACAATCGGCCTTTACACCAAGGGGCCGATTCTCGGGATGCTTCTCGATATCGCCATCCGCCAGCGGACCGGCGGAAAGATGTCGCTCGATGATGTGATGCGGCGGTTCAACGAGGAGTACGGGAAGACCGGCCGGACATTTACCGATGAGGAGATCATCCCGGAAATGGAGAAGATCACCGGCGTGAAGCTCGGCGATTTCTACACGAAGTATATCGCCGGGCACGAGCCGCTCCCCTACGATGAATTCCTCCCCGCGGTCGGGTTGAAGATAATCTCCAAGGAAGTGAAGCGGCCGGTGGTGGGAGGGACGTTCGAGAAAGTGGCGAACGGGCTTCGGGTTGCCAGCGTAAGCGCGGGGGGAACGCTCGACTCCACCGGGTTGAAGGTCGGGGATGTGCTGGAGAAGATCGGGCTGGGCGCCGACGGGCAGGGGCAGACGTTCGATCTGAACGATGCCCCGTTGAACGCGCTGGATCAGGTGCTGGCCCAGGTCCCGATATCGGTGAAGCTCTCGTTTATCGTGCGGAGGAACGGCGGTGAGGTCACGGTGCCGGTGAACTATGCGACCAGCAACGTGACCCTCCATCTTATCGCGGTGGATGATCATGCGCCCGCCGCCGCGGTCGCGGCGCGGAAGCAGATGCTGAACTTCTAGCCCGCACGACCGGTTGCCGGGAATCTGCCCGAGAGATTTCATTTGCCGCCAACTTCCCACGCGGTAGATTCCCGGCTTCGATCCCCAGGAGTTCACGACAGGGAGCCCGATGGGCTGCCCGCCGGAAGCGCCTCGACCAGCATGTCAACGGCCCATTCCGTGAAGAGCTTTCAGGAAGGATCGCCAAATATCCATCTTATCGTTGTCCGGCATGCGTCTGCTATCACGGCCCATTACGGCCCTTGCCCTGGCGGGGGCTTTCCATCTCTCCAGCCTCCATACTCCGTTGCGCGCGGGGGAGAGCTTCCCCACGATCGACTACTCCGTCTCGGTTCCCGATCCCGCGTCGAAGATGTTCGAGGTATCGGCGATGCTCCACGGCGTGATTCAGGATACCACCACGTTCTACTTTCCGATCTGGGCCCCCGGCGCCTACGATATCGTCAACTTCGGCAAGTATGTCAGCGATTTCACGGCCGTCAATGCCGACGGATCGGCGCTGACGGTGGGGCATCCCGATTCAAACTCCTTTACCCTTGCCGGCGCGAAGGCCGGCGATGTGAAGATCGCCTACAAGGTCCGCTCCATCGGGCTTATCCCGAACTCCCTCTGGTTCGGCCTTGCGGATATCAGCCCCACGTCCGCCTTCGCGGTCGGCACCGCGCTCTTCGGCTATCCGTCGGGCGGGAAAAGCCTGCCGTACACGGTTCACTACGAAGTCCCGGCCGGATGGGATATCGCCATCGGCCTTGACCCGGTTCCCGGCGCCTCCCGGAACACCTACCGGGCGCGCGATTACGATGAGCTTGTGGACGCGCCCCTGGACATGGGAAAAGTTCAGCGATACGAGTTCATGGTGGGGGGAAAGCCGCATACCATCAACCTTCATTCTCCCGTGCCGTTCAACGATTCGCTCGGCAGGGTGCTGGTGGAGATGACGCGGCGGATCGTGGAACAGGAGACGACGTTTTTCGGCGAGATGCCGTACGATCGCTATGTCTTCCAGCATTATCTGGTGCGGCCGGTTCGTGGCGATCACGATTACGGCGCGCTGGAGCACCGGAACAGCTCCACCTATCGCATGCCCTACTCGGAGCAGAGCGATATCGTCAGGGAACTGGCGCCGGTGATCGCCCACGAGTTCTGGCATCTCTGGAGCCCGAAGCGGATTCACGTGGCGCAGCTTGGCCCGTTTGACTACCAGCATCCGCCCCGCACCATCTCCCTCTGGTTTGCCGAGGGGCTTACCGAGTACTACGCCAAGCTCTTCATGCTCCGGAGCGGGGTGATGGACAAGGACCGTTTTCTCAGGGAGGCGAACGATGAATATGTAAGCCCCACCTTCGGGAAGTCCCCGCGTCTGGCAATCACCGATCTGAGCGTAAAGCTCCCGGATCTTCCCCCGAGCGAATCGGAGATGCTCTATACCAAGGGGCCGGTCCTGGGGATGCTCCTGGATATCATCATCCGCCAGCGAAGCAATGGAAAAGTCTCGCTCGATGATGTGATGCGGCGGTTCAACGAGGAGTACGGGAAGTCCGGCCGGACATTCACCGATACGGAGATCATCGGAATGATGGAGAATTTCGCCGGCGTGAAGCTGGAGGATTTCTACAGGAAGTATATCGACGGCATCAACCCGATTCCCTACGCGGATTTTCTTCCGCAGATCGGCATGAAGATCGTCTCCAAACGCACCCGGCGGCCAACCCTTGGCGCGGCCCTTCAGATGGTCGATAAGAAAGGGCTCCGCGTCCTCAGCGTGGTGCCGGGGGGAAGCCTCTACAACAGCGGCATCAAGGCCGGCGATATCCTGACCAGGCTCCAGGTAACCTATCAGGGACAGGGGGTCCGCTACGATCTGAGCGAGTTTCCGAGCGCGAATATCGATCCTCTCTTCGCGGAGATCCCATCCGAGTTGACCATCGATCTTGCGGTGGAGCGGAACGGCAATTCCGATACGAAGCGGGTGACGGTATCGCTCGGGATTTTCGATATCAACGAGATGGCGATCGACGACGCGGCCCCGCCGGCCGCCGTGGAGCTTCGGAAGAAGATGTTGAATTTCTGATCGATCCTCCCCGCGCGGCGGCGGCGCCTCATCTACACCAGGGGTCATGACGATGAACAAACGAATCAGGAGGATCGTGCTTGCCGTGGCTGCCATGATGATCCTCACGGTTTCCTGCACGCTGTTCGCCAGCCAGCTTCGCTGCCGTTTTGTTGCGTGGTCCACCCTCAGGCAGGTGAACGGCTCTCTCTACGTCGATCCCGCGATGACGGCCGGCGATGTTGACCGTATAGGCATCCTCCTCTCCGATGCCCGCGCCCGCGATGCCGGGTTCTACGGATCGCTCCGGTCAGCGCCGCAGGTGATCGCAGGAACCGATGAACGGGTGATCGAGGATTTCGGCGGGCATGGAAATCGCACGGCGGCGACCCATTTCGTCCTCGGCGAGACGTATGTTGTGCTTGGCCCGGATGGGATGAACGTGGATGTGATGGCGCATGAACTCATGCACGCCGAGCTGCGCGCCCGCCTTGGCTGGTGGGTTCGCGATGTGAGGATACCCGCGTGGTTCGATGAGGGGTTGGCAATGCAGGCCGATGACTGGGAGGATTACCGCGAAGAGGCATGGCAACGGGAGACCAGGGGGGGAGCGCTTGCGCCGCCGCTGGAGGATCTGACAGGCGAGAGCGCGTTTACATCGGAAGGATACTGGCGTGCCTTCGCCACGTCCAAACATGAGGTGCGGCGATGGCTGGATATCGTGGGGACGGCCGGGCTGGCGGACTTCCTGAAACTGATGGAACGGGGGGATGCGTTCGCCGATGCCTACGGCGCGGTGGGACGGGAGGGGGGCCGGGGAGTCAGAAAATGAAGGATGTCCCGCTGCGTGAGTGGGAGGGATCGCAGAACCAGCGACCTTGCTCCGTGGCCGCAATTCCCGCGATCCGCAGCCCTTCGAGAATCGCGATTACTTTCGCCTCGGAATATCGCGCGTGGTTCAGATAATCGAGATGCTCGATGATCATGGGAATCGTCCCGGAGCCATTGCGGAGCGCTACCACCGTCATCTCCGCCAGATCGCCGATCAGATACTCATAGCGCAATTCCCGCTTCCATATCCGGAGCCGGTAGCGGGTGATCTTCCATTTCGCGCAGACCTCATCAGCCGCAAGGAAGTATCGATGTTCCAGCAGGATCTTCCGTCGCTCATCGAGCGAGTAGGCCTCACCCGCCCGCGATCGCGCGCCGTCGGTATCATCCATCATTTCGTGTCATCATAATCCACCAGCACAAGCCAGTCCTCATCGCGGGTCCGGTGAAGGACTCCCAGAAGCCGCATGTGGTGCGACACCAGTCGGACGGCGAGAAGATCGTCCGGGGATGCTTTGAGATGTTCCGCCACATCCGTTGCGCCGCTTCCGGGTTTATCGAGATAGCGATCGAAGATCTTCCGCATCATCTCATTGCGGGGCGTAAATGAGCGGTCCAGCAGAAATATCCCGTCGGAGCCGCCGGTGCTTCGCGCCCGATCCTCATCGAAACCGTAGGCCGCGTTCTTGAGCGCGGTAAGGAGCGGCCCCGATTTCCAGACCCTTCCCTTTCGTGTCCGCCGCATGAAGCGTTCGGTCAGCGCCAGATGCAGCGCCCGCCCGTCGCGCGCGAACGTATGCGCCGTGACGAACGGCGCGGAGGGAAGCGCCGGCTCGATCGCTTCGAGAATATCTCTGGCTTCGGTAAGGGTCATGGATAAATGCCGCACGGGATTTCGTGGCATCGATAAGGGATCATCCCTCGGGCTCTATCGCTCCGGCGGATGCTTCCCGGCGCAGTTCCGGCAGATGCAGGCCCGGTCGCGCGCGGCTGCCGGGACCAGGCGGAGCAGTTCCTCCGTGAACGTCATCGACGTACACCAGCATGGCGCTTCCGGTCGCGGGGAGATCTCCATCGCGCATGCGTTTTCCTTGCCGCAGATCGGGCAGATCGCGGGGGGGATTTCATTCTGGTTCATGCCATCCTCCGGGATATCTCTCTGGAATATATCGGCCATCTCTCACCACCATCCCAGCAGTTTCCACCACGCCACGCCGATCGTCATCCAGATGGCGATATTCACCACCGATGCTATCAGCCCGATCCGCCACCATGTCCCCTGGCTCACATAATGCGCGCCGAAGTAGATCGGCGCGGGGGTGGTGCCGTAGTGCGTAAGCGATGCATTCAGATTGGAAAGATAGGCAAGCGAGAGGACCGCGAGCCATGGCGGCGCGCCGGCGGCGAGGATCACCATCAGAAACGGGATGAACATCGCCGTGACATGCGCCGTGATGCTGGCAAACCCGTAGTGGACGTAGAAATAGATCAGCAGCAGGAGCGCCAGCGCCCACCACCAGCTCCAGCCGACCGTGAAACCGGCGGCGAAATCGGCGAACTTCCGGGTGATGCCATACTGCCCCAGCCGCTCCGCCATCTCCAGCAGCCCGCCGTACCAGACGAAGACATCCCATGCGCTCCGTTCCGCGAGGAGATCGTTCCAGGTTACCACGCCGGTAAGGAGAAGCACGCAGATCCCCAGAAGGGCCACCGCCGCGTAGTGAATCCCGTGGACCCCGGTGGTGATCCAGAGCCCGGCCACCAGCAGGAACACCAGGAGCATCAGCTTCTCGTTGCGGGAGATCGGCCCCATCCTCTCGATCTCCTTTGCCGCGAGGATCGACGCTTCCGGCGTCCGTTTGATCGTCGGCGGGTAGATCTTGTAGATGATGAGCGGAACCACCAGCAGCGAGACGATTCCCGGAACGATGCCGCCGATCAGCCATCGAGTATAGCTGAGATCCAGCGTGGTGACCTGTCTGGCGAACTTCGCGATCAGCGCGTTCGATGCCTGGCCGGTCAGAAAAATGGCGCAGATGATCACCTCACACTGATAGATCAGCACCATGAGAAAGCTCCCGAGCCGCCGCGCGGTGGGGCCGGGGCGGGAATCGTACGCCTCGGCCAGGCTGGTGGCGATGGGGAAGAGGATGCCGCCGCTCCGGGCGCCGTTCGACGGGATCACCGAGGCAAGGAGCATATCGGTGCCGACCATCGCGTAGCCCAGGCCAAGCGATCGGTGGCCGATTGCCTTGATGAAGAGAAAGGCGATTCTGCGCCCCAGCCCCGTCTTGACCATGCCGGCGGAGATAAAGAACGCCGCCAGCACAAGCCAGACGATCGGGTCGGAGTATCCCTTCAACGCCGTTTCAATCGGGTTGGCGCCGCTCAGCGCCGATGCCGATACGCCGAGGAGGACCATTGCGCCGCCGGAGATGGGTCGCGCGATGGAGCCGACGATGGTGGCGACGAAGATCGCGAGCAGGCGCCATGCCGCCGGTTCGATCCCGGTCGGCACGGGGATAAGCGTCACCGCGAGGCCCGAGAGGAGAACGATTCCCCAGCGGATCATCCTTTCTCGTCGCGAGAACCCATCTCCCGGCGCGGAAGGTGGAGCATCCTTCTCAGCCGTCTCTACCGTGAAATCCATGACAATCCCGGGGATGCAATGTGGCTGGTCCTGCAACCCGTCCATATCCAGATCAGATCGGGACAGGCGGGCATGTTCACTCTGTGCGCGCGAATATCGCAATTCCAGGCAAACGATGGCGGCAAATCGATCGCAATACCTGACTGTCCGGACGTTGTTTCCCCGCCGGGACACGGCCGTGCTGGCCGAGTGGGGTCGCCCGGCTGAAACCATCGGATATCGGCTTCCATATCCGAAAAAGCCCGTTTCTGTCGAAAAATGCCACGTATTGTTACAAATGCCCTGTTCGGTTATGAAAGATTGATTTTGCTTAAGAGCAGGGAATTTCTATATTTGTGGCTCACGACAGCCGCTGGCGGCATGTGCAGTGGTCCATCCGTGTCCAATTTTCCAGGTCCAGGTAAAATTTAGGGCAACGATCGTGCGTGCGTTATGGAGCGCGAGTTCCGCGTATGCGTTCGTTGCTGTGTTCGAGGCCATTCCGGCTGCGAGCGCCTTTCCGAATGGAAGTTCCGGCAATTCATGCCCGGCTCTTCGGTTGATGGCTGCTTCCCGTGCATGGCTTATCGTCTGAGAAAGCCCTACTCGTTCATAATATTTATGAACTGCACCTGAGATCCCTCAATCTCGGGTGTCTTATAAACTCCGAGGTTAGTACTTATGATACTGCAAACCTATCGGTTGCCTTCCTTGGGCCGATCGATTCTACTGCTGGCAGTGCTTATCGCATCCGGTCTTTTCGGTTTGACGCAGACTGCCTCTGCTCAGAAGCGATATGTCTACTTCCCCACCTATAATGTGCGGGATGCCCACTTCCTTTCGATCGCCGGATCCGGCATTGCAACCCTCGCCGGCCAGAACATCTACCTTACCCTTACTTCCCCTTCAACGGCAGCCAACCTCGAAATCGGTGTTTTCGATGGTGAGACCGGTGGCATGTGGGATGTGGGCACGGTTCCGCTTGAGTATACCCTGTTCGCCGATCCCACGGCTGATGGAACGGGAGCCACGCAGGTTGGGACATGGCGCGGTGATGCGATGCCCGATAATGCCTGGTATGCCATGACGGTTGCCAACTCCTCGGCCGCGAGAAGCGCCGGTGGTGCATATTTCTATACCCTCCGGATTCGCAGCACCGATCCCACGGTGACGAGCTGGAGCAACTTCAAGATTCGTACGGATGGATCGCTCACGCTGCGCGCCGGTCAGCCGTTCGCCATCAACGCGCCGCTGACCAACCTCGCCACGGCACAGGTTGTCTATCCGCTCTATCCGGTCCTCGAGCCGACGAACTACGATGGAAGCTGGACCTTCTATCTCAATGTCCCGACCCCGATTGCGAAGTTCGAGATGTGGGATGGCGATCTGGATTTCGGCTCCTGGGACTGCTCCACCATGGACTCGGATGATCCCGACACCCCGAGCGACAGCCTTCCCGCATGGACCGCCGGCACGCCGGCCGTTCCCGAAGGCGTTGCACGTGGATCGATGGCCTGCATCGATGGCGATACCGCCACGTCCGAGCCGCCCGATGACGCACTCTCGCTCTTCTACCGTCGCTCGCCGAGCATCGTTTATGAAGTGATCGACCCGAACGGTGAGTACTACACGAACAACAACCCCTCCGGCAACCTGGAGTGGGAGCAGTTCCTGATCAGCACGGCCCCGGACGACCGGACGAAGATGGATTATCATGCCGACAGCCTTCCCGCCGGCATCTATCAGGTGCATATCACCGGCATGGATATGCAGAACCTGGACGCATGGCGCTTCGGCAACACTGCCAACGTGCTTGCGATGACCCCGCTGGGCGTCGATTCCACCGGAACCCCGGTTGTTCCGCCAAGCCCGGCTCCGCAGGATACCGCCGTGATCACCGGTACGCTTTTCTATGATGGCAACAGCAACGGCACCCAGGATGCGGGCGTTGACCTCGGCATCGATATGGTGACCGTGAACCTGGCCGTTGATTATAACAACGATGGCGTCGTCGATAAGCGCTTCTCGACCGTTAGCGACGAAAACGGTCGCTATGTGTTCGCCAATCTGAAGAGCGGACGGTATACGATTACCATCGATCAGCCATCGCTTGGCTCCGATCTTACGCCGACGTACGATCCCGACGGCATCGCCACCCCGAACGTGGCAGTGATCGTCGTCGATGCAACTCATCAGCGTCCGGTTGCGAACTTCGGCTATCATCAGAATATCACCGGCTGCATCAACGGCCCGGATACGGTGGTCAACTGCACGTCCACCAACTTCACGGTGACGACCAACCAGACGACCCCGACCTACCGGTGGACCATCACCGGCTCCGGCACGATCTCCGGAACCGCGACCACGGCGACGGTCACGGTTAACGCAGCCTGCTCCGCCGGCACCTACACGCTGAGCGTGACGATCACGAAGAACGGTTCGAGCCGCACGATCAAGAAGACGGTTGTGGTTATCGTTCCGGGGACGGACTTCGTCCTCTTCGCCTACAACACCCTTTACTTCAAGGGCAGGTACTCCGATAACACCCGTGGCTTCATCACCGGCAACGTCGGTGTGAACAACAGGACCAAGACCGGCGGTTGTGGCGGCGCTCAGCCGAACCTGACGCTCGGCGGCGGTTGCTCCACGCACTCGGTGTATGTCTCCGACGGCAGCAAGGTGATGGGCGATTACGTCGATCTGGGCGGCTCCAAGGTGAGCGTCTATGATCTCTACGCCAACCGCGCAACCGGCGCCTCGTCGAGCTCGATCAAGCGTCATTCGTACGTCACGAGCCTGGCGCTTCCGATCATCGCTTCCTCGAATCTGCCGATCGTCCCCAGCTTCACCTACGGCAGCAACAACGTCACGGTCTCCTCGACCACGACGCTTGCTCCGGGCAAGTATGGAACAATCACGGTTCGCGACAACGCCACGCTCAATCTGGCGGCCGGCATCTACAACATCAAGTCGCTGATCGCCGGAAAGCACACGAAGATCAATACGAACACGGCAACGAAGGTTCGTATCGCCACGAAGCTCTCGATCGATGATGACGGCTACGTTGGCCCGGCCAACTACGCGCTCTTCATCGTCCGCTCCGACGGCCTCTGCTCGAACGATGCATCGGTGAACTTCAACGACGAAACGGAGTTCCATGGTCAGGTCTTTGCACCGAATGGTACGATCAACCTTGGCAAGGGAACCGATCTGTTCGGTCGCTTCTGGAGCGCTTCGATCACCAGTGATTACGATGTGAACGTCACCTACGCCAGCCCGGTTTCCGCGCTTACCCGCGGCAACAACGACGGCTTCCAGAAGAAGCAGTTGGAGAACGGTGCTGTTACCGGCGATGCTCCTTCGCTCTCGCTGATGCAGAACTACCCGAACCCGTTCAGGAGCACGACGACGATCGGCTTCAACCTGGCGGCAGCCGCTCCGGTGACCGTCAAGATCATTGACGCCTCCGGTAACACGGTCAAGACGCTTCTCGATGCGGCCACGATGCAGCAGGGTGCGAACTCGGTTGCATGGGACGGCCACGGCGAGAACGGCGAGATCCTCCCGAGCGGCACGTACTTCTACCGTGTCGAGTCCGATGGTGTTTCCGATACCAGGCCGCTCGTGCTGACGCGCGACTGATCCGGTATCAACGTTCGATGATTCATACAGGAAGCCCCCGGTTCGCGCCGGGGGCTTCCGTCGTTACAGGGTGGGGGCGGGGATAATGATATGATGATGCCGTATCCCCGAATGCTGCTTTTCGAGCCGCCAGCCCATTTTTTCCTTGAAAATCATCGATCTCTCCCGCCGGATGAGGTCGATGGTCCGTGAACGATCGGCGCTCCCCATTTGGCATCACCACTTTTCCTCTCTATATTGACCGCTCGTTATCCATCGGCGCAGCTCTGTCCAGGGCTCGTCAGGTGGCCCATTCTCAGGTTCCCAGTTTCTGCTTCAGGCTGATCCGCCCGGGATCGGCAATCACTCCCTTCCGCAGTTTCGCGTGTTTCGCGGATGCTCGAAGCCGATAGTTCCGTTTGTCCGGATGATTTCGATGTCATCGGACGGCGGATTCCGTTCGCTTTTTCCTAACCGAAATGTCTGTCAGGAGCAGTGGTGTGCTTTGACGTGGCGGACATGACGCGTTTTTCATATCAACTGCACTCGAGACCCCTCTCTGGTGCCATTTCCCATCTTGGAGGATACTGCATGGTCCAGCATGATTATCGACTGCCCGCAGCGGCACGCTCGATTCTGCTACTCGTGACGCTCTTGATTTCCGGACTCGGTCTGTTGACGAGGACCGCTTCCGGACAGACGCCCGCAACGTATGTCTGCTTCCCAACCTGTAGCGAGACCGACGGACATTTCCTTTCGGTCGCGGGAGCGGGAATCTTCACCCTTGCCGGTGAAACCGTCTCCATCTCCCTGACCGCTCCGGCCACCGCGTCGACGCTCGAAATCGGCATCTTCGATGGCGAGACCGGCGGCATGTGGGATCAGGCGGCGAACATCCCGCTCGAGTTCTCTCTCTATGCCGATCCCACAGCCGACGGCAGCGGCACGTTCAGGGTGGGAACATGGCGTGGTGATTCGATGGTCGATAACGGATGGTTCGGGATCATCGTGAACAACGTTCCCCAGGCACGCGGCGCCAGCGGCGGCTATTTCTACGTGATGAAGGTCCGCAGCACCGATGCCTCCGTGACAAGCTGGAGCAATTTCAAGATCCGCGCGAGCGGAACCATCGCGCTCCGCGCCGGACAGGCCTTCTCCGTTACCGCGCCGCTGACCAGCCTGGCGTCGGCGCAGGTGATCTACCCGAGCTGGCCCGCTCTGGAGCCGACGACATACGACGGAACATGGACCTTCTATCTCAATGTTCCGAACGCCACATCGCAGCTTGTGATCTGGGATGGTGACATGGATTTCGGCTCGTGGGACTGCTCCAACAAGGATGTGGATGATCCCGATACCCCGACCGATCTTCCGCCGTGGGCGGTGGGCTCATCGGCGGTCCCGGAGGGGGTTGCCAGCAGCTCCAACATCTGCCTCACCGGCGACAGCGCGTCGGGCAATCCGACCGACGACGCATCGTATCCGGGCTATCGCCGCTCGCCGAGCGTGGTGTATGAGGTGATCGATCCGTACGGCAACTATTACGCGAACAACAACCCGTCGGGCAACCTGGAGTGGGAGCAGTTCCTGATAAGCACCGCTCCGTTCGACAGGACAAAGATGGATTATCATGCCGACAGCATCCCCGCCGGTATCTACCAGGTGCGGATGACCGGCATGGATATGCAGAATCTGAACGCCTGGCGGTTCGGCAGCCAGTCGCTCGGCGTGAACGCGATGATCGCGCTCGGCGTGGATGCCGCCGGCAGTCCGGTGCTTCCTCCATCGCCGCTTCCGCCGGATACCGCCGGCATCTCCGGCACGATCTATTACGACGGCAACAGCAACGGAATTCAGGATGCCACCGAGCTTGGTATCCCCGACGTGACGGTGCTTCTGACCATCGATAACAACAACGATGGCACGGCCGACCAGACGTACTCGACCGAGACCGACGATAACGGGCACTTCCTCTTCGGCGGCCTGAAGCTCGGCCGCGCCAACGTCGCCGTCAGCAGCGCATCGATCGGCAACGATCAGACCGCCACGGCCGATCCCGATGGCGTGGCGACCCCGAATACATGGGGCGTGACGCTGGACGCAACGCATCAGCATCCGAGCGGCAAGTTCGGGTACCACCAGAACCTGACCGGCTCGATCGCCGGCCCGGATACGGTGACCGGATCATCGGACTTCACCTACACGATCACCACCAACCAGACCGATGCGACGATCCTCTGGACCGTTACGGGCGCCGGGGTGATCAGCGGGCCGGCCAATGGATCGACCGTCGATATCATCACAAGCAACTTCGGCAGCTTCACGGTGAAGGCCACCGTTACCAAGAACGGATCGACGAGGACCTTCTCGAAGACCATCCTGGTCGCGGGGATCGATTTTGCGCTCTTCGCCTACGATAATCTCTACTTCAAGGGACGCTATACCGATGCCACGCGCGGCATCATCGACGGCAATGTCGGCGTGAACAACAAGGCCAGGAGCACCTGCTCCGGCTCGCAGCCGAACCTGACGCTCGGTGGCGGCTGCACGCCGCACGGGGTGTATGTGAACGATGAGTATCGCGTGATCGGTGATTATGTGGATCTGGGCGGCTCCCGCGTGAGCGTCTACGATCTCTATTCCAACCGGGCAACCGGCGCCACGTCAACCGCCATCAAACGGCATCGGAATACCTCCACCTGCGTCACCTTCCCGATCATCAGCAGTTGCAGTCTGCCGGTGATTCCATGCTTCACCTACGGCTGCAACAACGTCACCGGCTCCATCAACGGGACCATGACGCTTGCTCCGGGCAAGTATGGAACGGTTACGGTGCGCGATGGCGGCACACTGAACCTGGCGGCCGGCATCTACAACATCAAGTCGCTGATTGCCGGAAAGCATTCGCATATCAACACGAACGTGGCTTCGAAGATCCGCATCGCCTCGAAGCTCTCGATCGATGACGACAGTTATGTTGGCCCGTACGACGCGGCGCTCTTCCTGGTCCGCTCCGATGCCCTCTGCACGAACGATGCCTCCGTGGCGTTCAACGAGCGGACGGAGTTTCACGGTCAGGTGTTCGCCCCCGATGGGAAGATCGATCTTGGCAAGGGGACCGATCTGTTCGGCCGCTTCTGGGGTGAGTCGATCACCAGCGATTACGATGTGAATGTCACGTACTTCAGCCCGGTGAACTCGCTTACCCGCGGCAACAACGACGGCTTCCAGAAGAAGCATCTGAACAACGGAACCAACGCTGTCACCGGCGAGCCTTCGCTCTCGCTGATGCAGAACTATCCGAACCCGTTCAAGAGCACGACGACGATCGGCTTCAACCTGGCCGCGAGCGCTCCGGTGACGGTGAAGATCATCGATGCCTCCGGGCGCGAGATCCGCACCCTCCTCGATGCCGCTCCGATGCAGCAGGGGGCGAACTCGGTGGCATGGGACGGTCACGACCAGAACGGCGAGATCATTCCCAGCGGCACCTATTTCTATCGCGTGGAGAGCGATGGCGTGGTCGATACCAAGCCGCTTGTGCTGGTGCGCGACTAGGCGGTATCGTTTCGCGTGGATGTGATAGACAATCAGGAAGCCTCCGGTTAGCGCCGGGGGCTTCCGTCGTTATCGGGTCGATGGTACGCTCCGATGGAGCTTGCGTGAAAAACGGAGGCATCGTTGCTGCAACCGGCACGCTCCTGGCGGAGCTTGAAGAGTGATCAGAGGATCGTCGATGGATCATTGCGCTGTCAACCGGAGGGCTGGATTCAAATTGAGTCACTACCCGTTATCGGGTCATTCGATATGAGCGGGCGATGATGTTTATTTCCCCGTCGTGATCTCCCCAATCGTCCGCGCGGCCATCTCCCGCACCAGCCGCGATCCATCGAGCCCGCTCCGATCCTTCAGCCCGTTTCTGATATCGACCTGGGATGCTCCCGGAAGCGTCGCGTAAATCTTCCGCAGTTCCAGCATCGCGTCGATCCGTCCGGCCACGTCGGGCTCCGACGCAAGCTGATGGAGCAGCATGTCCGGCGTCCGCTCGTGCGGCACCCTGAACGGAAGATGCCCGCCATCATCGATCCTGACCGATAGAAGCGTGGTATCGATGGTGAACGTGGCTTCGGTTCGTCCGCCGCTCGCCCGTACCCGCCGGGTTTCACGTCCGCCCGCCGTCTCCACCGCGACCTGGATCGCGCCATCCCATTCGCCATCGATCTCCACCACCAGCCTGCCGTTTCGCATCGCGTGGCGCGCCGTCAGCGGGGGAACGCCGGATTGCTCCACCCATTGCCGGAAGAAGCCGGAGAGATCGCGGCCGCTGGTCTCCTCCATCGCTTTTCGGAGATCGTAGCTGGTGACGTTTCCCCCCGCGCCGTTTCTCGTATAGCGACGGATTCCCTCCCAGAACGCATCCTCCCCCAGCTCATAGCGGAGAAGGTGGAGCACCAGCGCCCCCTTGTTGTAGGGGATAAGGCCGTTTGCCTCCTCGGGAGCCCGCCAGCCGGTGAAGATCAGCGGCCTGTCCTTTCCCGCCTCCCGCGCGCGCTCGTAGCGGAGCCGCGCCAGCGTGATATCGCGATCGTACTCATCGGCTCCCCATCGAAATTCCTTGAACGTCCCCTCCATGAACGTGGCAAATCCCTCGTTCAGCCATATCTCCGACCAGCTCCGGCAGGTGATCAGGTTCCCCCACCACTGATGCGCCAGCTCGTGAACGAATATCCAGTCCTCACGCGGCTCGGCGGCCAGGCCGGCTCCATATTCCGCGCTGATGGTGGAGAAGCCGGCAAGCTCCTGCGCGATATCGGCCTTCACAAGCGCCTGCCCGTAAAGCCCCTCCGGCAGGTTGGTCCCGGAGCGTCGCTCGAAATACCGGAATGCCTCGGTCGTGAGCGCGAGAATGGTCGCCGCCTCATCACGGCTGGCGGCTCCCAGAAGCCTGAGCCCCCTGCCATCCACGGTGATCGTGGTATCGGCCAGCTTTCCCGCGGCGAAGCCGAAGAGATAGGGGGAGTGGGGATGATCGAGCATCCACGTTGTTCTGGCAAGACCTCCGGGGAGCGTTTCGCTGCCGACCCTGCGGCCGTTCGCGATGGCGACAAGCCCCTTTGGAAGCGTCAGCCCGAGCGAGAGGGTTGCCTTGTCGGCGGGATCGTCCTTGCAGATCAGCCAGTGATGGGTGTGGAAGGCGGTGTAGATAAGATCGGGGGAAAAGGTGATCCCCTTCTTCGGCGATCCCGAGTAGCGTATCCGTATGGCGATCTTCTCCCGTCGCGCGGCGTCGCGCGTCAGCCACACCTTCAATCGTCCGCCCGCCAGCTCGTGGCGGCAGGGAAGGAGCCGCGGCGCCTCCTTCTCCTTATGTTCCTCTTTCCGATGCTCTTCTTCCTTTTCCCTTGGCTCTTCCTGATCCCCCTCCACCTCGCGCTCCTCCTCGAATGTAGCATCGATGCGAAGCTCCTCCGCGTCCAGCTCGATAAATCTCAGATCATCGGTGGTGCTCTCCAGCTCGATCGTCACATCGCCGGTAATCGTCCCCCTGCGGGGATCGGCCTGGATGATGGCGTCGTAGTGGAGCACGTCGTAGCCGCGGTCGTCGGGCGGCTGGGCGGCGGCGCGATAGGCGCCGGCAAGGAGGATCACGGAGGCGACGGCGAGCGTCCCGCGATGATGAGGCTTTCGGTACTGCACGTGGGAATCGGGTTGATGAACGTATCGGAGGGGGCAGGGGAGGGAGATCAGCGCTTCTTTTTCTCCAGGCGCGCCGGCGCGTCGGTTCCGGTCTTCGCCTTCTGGAGCGGGCCAAGGCCCACGCCCGCCGCGCGTCCCTGGATCATGGCCGCCCGGCGGCCGATGTAGGATGTGGGGCTGGCCGGGTTCCAGACGCGCGGGTTCGGGAGGACGGAGGCCAGCAGCGCGGCCTGATGCGCGCTGAGCTGCGACGCCGAGATGCCGAAATACTTCTGCGATGCCGCCTCGACGCCATAGACGCCGTCGCCCCACTCGATCACATTGATATAGACCTCCAGGATGCGGCGCTTGCTCCAGAGGAACTCCATCAGATAGGTAAAGTAGATCTCCAGCCCCTTCCTGACGTAATTCCGTCCCTGCCAGAGAAAGACATTCCGCGCGCACTGCATGGTGATGGTGCTGGCGCCGTAGAGCTTCTTGCCGTTGGATTGTTCGTTCCGTTTCTGCGCCGCGTCCACCGCCTTCCAGTCGATTCCATTATGAATGAAGAACCGCCCGTCCTCCGCCGCGATCACCGAGCGGAGAAGCGCCGGGGAGACATCGTCGATGCTGATCCATTTCTTGTTGATGCCGACCAGGTTGATGCCGGCCACCCCTTCCAGCGGGCGTATCAGCATCAGCGGCGTCAGCGGCGGATCGATGACACGGTAGACCACCACCAGCGCGATCGAGGCGAGAAAGAAGAAGGCGACAAGCCGTACGGCCCATCTGAATAAGCGTCCGATCATGGTACGTGCAATGGCTCCATCCGATGGAAGCGCGCCACGCCGGCGGCCTCCCGATCCGCTCTTCGCCCGTGGTCGTGGCGTACTTCCGCCATTCCCTCCGCGCGATCCCGTCCGGCTCCCGGCGCCGGTAGCTTCATCGTGCTGGTCAATCAGTCCAAGCTGCTCCGCGACTGCGCGGCGGCCACGGGAGTTCTTCCCCATCGTTCGATTCTCGAATTGTGTCGGAGAGAGCAAAGGTAGCGAGAGTTCGGCGGCGGGAAAAGAGGTTCCTCACATCCCGCGTTTCGATTCCCTTCCGGCGCGATCTGCGACATTCCGCCGGGTGGCGGGTTCTTTACCCTGTCGGAGCCGCAACCGCAGCCGTCGGAAGGGGGGGCGGATCGGTGGCCGCCGATTGCCCGGGGGGAGTCACGTGTTGATGACAATTCTCATAAACCATATCGGGAGCACATCGATGAAACGAAAGCCATGGGCCTTGATGATCGGAGCGATCATGATCGCGGTTGCGGTGGGATCGTGCGGCAACAACCCCGCGAACGCGGACGCGAAGGGAACCCTCGGCGGCCGCGTGGGATTGATGGGGGAGAATTGGAAGAAGGGATTCAGCGCGACAGGCGATTTCAGCGGCATCACGGTCGCCATGCAGGGAACACCATACTCCACGACGACCGCCGCCAATGGAACCTGGAGCATAAAGAATCTGCCGCAGGGGACGTATATCCTGACGATGTCCAAACAGGGATACATGACCTATGTGGACAGCTCGTTCCAGTTCGTGGGAGGGGGAACTGTGACCTACGATCGTATGAATAATGGTTATTATCTGTGGAGGAGGCCGGACTACACCGTCACATCGTTCTCCGCGTCGGTGGACCGCGACAGGAACGTTATTTTCACGGGCGCGATCTCCTCTCCACCGGTCAATGGCATCAGCAGGGATGTGACCGTGTTCTACTCGACAACATCACCCGCATCCAGATCAGCTTCCTTCGGTTCCGATGATGTCGAGTTGCCAGGCCCCGGCGCCCAGATCAACGGAAGCTCCCATAGCCAATTGACGCTCCCGAGCGGCACCAGAGTCTACATGGTCGCTTATCCCGGGCCCAGCACGATCAACGGTGGACATGATGGCCTGCAGTTTTATCCGCTGAACATCCTCCCCGCCTCGAACGAGGTAAGCATCATGATACCGTAACAATGGATGGATGATCCGATATCATGATGCCGGAGAAGAATGTGGAGGATGAATCGGACAGGATCGTGGGCGCGGCGTGGATCACGGCGGCGCCCGCGATGCTCCATCTCACGGGATCGCGCGCGCCGTGGCGATGGGGCGTTATCTCCTGTGGCTGCGGGGGAGGAACATCACAAGGCTCTGCGATACCATCAGCGCCGTCAGGAAGAAGAAGAGGATCTCCTCGATCGGCAGCGGGCCGACCTTCGCCCCGGTGATCTGCGCCGGATCGAAATACCAGATCCCATCCCGCACGGCAAACGAATCGGCGATGGAGTAATAGGTCCCGACAATCAGCGGCGGGAGCAGGACCGCCTTCAGGTTGCGGAGATAGGCACGCCACGCCAGCCCCCACTGAATCGCGATCACCGGGAGCATCCAGACCAGGACATGAAAGAGATAGTTCGTCGATGCCATCATCCCTCCTTCCCCGCCGCGTCCGGGCGTGGAAGGAAGTGGATGGTCACCAGCCCGACCACGATCGTCTCCAGAATGAAGAAGAGGATCTCCTCGACCGGCAGATTCCCGATGCGGAAGAGGACGCGGGCGTTATCGAACTCCCAGATCCTTCTGCCGACCGCCCAACTGTCCCAGGGAAATGTGAAGAGGAGGACGATGCCGCAGACCGCCGCGATCCAGCGGATGTGGACGCGGGTCAGCCGCTTCCGCCCCAGCCAGAGCAGCAGCAGAATCGCCGGGATGTTGAAGATGAGATGAAAGCCGAGATAGGTCACGATGATCCCTTGCTGCTACTCTACCGCCTCACCACAAACCGTCGCGCGGCGATCTGATCGCCCACATGGACCAGGCAGACATAGGCGCCGGCGGGAAGCCCGCGCAGCTCAAGCGGGAGGGCGCCCCGCCCCGGCACCCCGCGATGTTCCGCCACAACCGCCACCACGCGGCCCAGCATGTCCACCACGCTGGCGCTAACAACCGCTCCCCCCGGAGGGACCGTGACATCGAGCGCCGCGGTGCCGGATGCCGGGTTCGGATAGATATCGCCCACCGCGAGCGCGGAGCCGCCGGTTGCCGGCACCGCGGCGATGCTGCTGTCCGGTCCACCGTGGAACACCTGCTCGACCCCGAACCACGGGGTTTTCTCGACCGAGAGATCGAGCGTTACACGCCATGAGCCGGATGTGCCGCGCGTGGTCGGGATCGTCCTGCCGGTGGCTCTGCCGAGCGTATCGAGCGGGTGGAGGATCACCGAGTCGGCGGCGGTGGCGAAGTTGATCCCCAGCTTTACCGATTCAAGCTGCGTGGGGGCGGTGCCCCAGTTCTTTCCGAGGCTGGAATCGCCGAACTGCCAGGCCGCGCCGGTGTTGAGCGCGCGCGTCGATATCGTCAGCAGCGAGCGGCGGGCGCTGTCCAGATTGAATGAGTCGAGCGAGCTCCAGAAGTAGGTGGCATTGACGCCGCCATCGATCCAGCTTACGCTCAACTGATCGGTCTTGATGGCGGAGGCCGTTCCGATTGCGCCGGCCGCCCCCTGAATCCTTGGCGTGTTGAGCTGCATGATCCCCTTGATCGCGTCCAGGCGGATCTCCCTGGTGTCGCTTTCGATGGCGTCATCGGCGGGGACGGTCACGTAGTAATCGCCGGAGGTGTAGTGGTGCGATGCGTTGAGGGAGTCCACGCGGATGGCGTCCACCAGGTTGGAGACGTTGTTGAACGAGCCATCGATGCTGTAGGAGCCGCGCGAGAAATAGCTGACGGGGAGGCGGCGGAGATCGGCCGTATCGTGATGGATGCGGAGCGTCCGCGTGGCCGGGGCCACCCATCCCCCGCGGAACATCGCTGAAACCTGCGGCAGAAGGATGGTGAGCGATGGATCGCCCACGATGCTCGAATAATCATCCTTGATCACCCGGCGCCGGTCCGCCAGCTCCGTGGTTCGGTCGGTATAGCAGTAGAAGTACGCGCCGTCCCATCCCTGCAATGCGGCATAGGCGGGAAGGTAGAGCATCGACTCCGACCGGTGGGCGTTGGGGAAGATCTGGAGATACGATTCCGCGATAAACGGCTTGCCGTAGATGGCGCTCTTGGTGAACTCCACCAGCTTGTCCTTGTTCTTGAGGACCGAGTAATTGCGGATCACCCAGGTGGAATCGCTCCCCGGCATGCCGGCGCGGGTGGAGGTGAAATCCCACTGCACACCCCCCTTGGAGGTGAAATCGAACTCCGACTGCGCCCATGTATCGGCGCTGCCGGTGCCGCTGTTGGTGCCGGCAATCGGGGATTTCACGCCGAGCGATTGCAGGTGCGATCGCATGCCGCGGTAGTAGGCGCGTGCCAGCGAATCGTAGAAATCACCCTGGTCCAGCATCCGCTTCAGCGCGATCTTCGGCGCCTCGCGGTACTTGGCGCGGTAGACCGAAAAAGCCTCAAGCGTCTCGTTCCCCGTCAGCCCGCTCCGCCCGGTTTCCTGGAACGATATGCCGTCGAGAAAGACATCGCCCATCGATTTTCCCGCGAGGAAACGGATATACGTTCCCAGGCTGTCGGTGATGGTGGAGCGGAAGATCAGCCCGTACGTTGTCCACGCCGTCGTCAGCGCCACGGTGGTATCCAGCCCGAAACTGCTGGTGACGTGGAGCGTGCGCCCGACGGCCGAATCGGTCTTGGCGCGGAAGCGGAACTGGTAGATTCCCCCCTGCCGCACCCGTTCCGCGGTCTGCTCCAGGTAAATCCTTCCCTCGTTGCCGTTCACCTTCCGCACCACGATCCGCATGGAGTTGGGGCCATCGCCCGGCGCCACATCGGACCCCTGCACGATCACCTGGCTGGCCTGCGCCCCTTCCCCCACCTGGAGCGTCCAGTTATCGGCGAAGCTCTCGAACCCTGGGTTCCTGAGTGTGTTCGGGCCGGGGCTGGCGATCCCCTCGAAGTAGGCATTCCGCAGGTTCGCGGTGGTGCCGTAGCGCCGCTTCAGGAAGTTGGTGAAGAGCGTGTCCAGCAGGCGCGCGTGCGCGTAGCTCAGGACGCCGTTCGACTGCGAGAGCCGGTCGTTCACCCAGCGGTCGTAGAAGGAGTTGGCGTCGTTGATCGTCATCAGCGCGATTGCCGGCTCATCGCCGTAGCGATGCGTGGTGTAGGGGTTGACGTGGTTGAGGAGTTTGGAGAGATAGGCCCGCTGCATCCGCTGGTACGGCTCGGAGAAATAGGTGATGTACTGGCCGTTGTTGTAGGTGGAATCCCAGCCGGGGACGCCGTCATCCTTGCGGGGCCCGTTGCGCGACTTCAGGACGAAGTGGGCATGGATGCCGTTCAGCTTGAGCTGATAGATAAACCAGTCCAGCTTTTTGAGCTGCGCGGGGGAAAGGGAATCGGACCGGGTGCCGGGTGCCAGCAGCGACGCGGCGTCGTTGTTGTGATAATCGAAGTAATCGAAGCGGACCATGTTCACTCCCAGCTTCCGCAGGTGCCCGGCCGAGACGATTGCCGAGACGCTGTCCGGGAAACAGCCGGAGCCGATCACCCCTGCGCCGATAAATCGCGCCGGCGAGCCATCCGCCCATTGAAAATGGCCGTTGTCCGACATCTTCAGGAATCCCTGCCTGTCGATGTCGGCCATCGGGAAGCGGGGAAGCCAGTCGGAGCTTGTGGAGTCGTAGCTGGGAACCACGAACGGGAATGGGTTTACCAGCGGCTGGGAATGGGCAAGGAGCGGGATGATGCCGAGCAGAACGCAAAGGGTAGGAAGTCGCCTCATAGCACCCGGGAATAGCGTGAACGGAACGGAGCCGGCGGGGGAGATGGACCGTGCCGGGCCTCCACGATGGAGTGGGATGGTAGAACTCTCGACGGAGAAGATAGTTACGCGTCGGGGTACGTTTCAAACGTACCCTTGAAACTATCGGGGTACGTTTCAAACGTACCCCGACGTTACGCGCTCTCAGCGGACCAGCTTGAACTCCACGCGACGATTCAGCGCGCGTCCCTCGTCATTGTCGTTGCTTGCCACCGGAACCGATTCGCCATAGCCCTTCGCGTGGAGGCGGCTTTCGTCGATCCCCTTGCGGATCAGATAGTCCACCACGGAGCGGGCGCGGCTCTGCGACAGCGTCTGATTGTCCCGGTCGCTGCCGACCGCGTCGGTATGGGCGCCGATCTCCACGTTGATGCGGGGATACTCGTTCAGCAGCGCCGCCAGACGGTCGATCTCCGCGAAGCTTTCAGGCTTCAGATCGGCCTTGCCGAAATCGAAGAAGATGTTCTGCACCTTGAACGTCGCGCCGCTGTTGATCGCCGTGGTGATGGACGTGACCTTCAGATCCTGCCGCATGTTCGTTCCACGTTCCACGCCGCGCGCGTCCAGATCGGCCGGGGTCGGGATGTAGTCCGCATTGAACGCCTCCAGGCGGTAGCTGCGTCCCTCGGCAAGCGGTGTTTCGTAATGTCCGTCGGCGCCGCTGCGGACCGTGGCGATCCGCGTCCCCGATGCGTCATCGATCCGCACCTCGGCGCTGACCGGGGCTCCGTTCTCATCGGTGACGGTGCCGGCCAGCGTGGTGCGTGGGAGGCGGAGCGTGAAGTCACGGACCACGGTATCCCCCTTGCGGGCATTCCGCAGGTCCACCGGTTCGGAAAGTGGCAGGTATCTGCCGCCGGAGAGATCGGCGGAGTAGTCCATCCCCTCGGCGATCTCCGTCTCGTACTCGCCGGTGGTCGGGTTCACGGTGATCGGGGGGAGCTGCCGGCCTGATGCATCCTTCAGGCGCAGCTCCGGGGCCGCGGGCCTCCCCATCTCGTCGCGGACTTTTCCGCGGAGGATCGTCACCTTCGGGGCCGCCTCCTGCATGCGCGAGCGGTAGACGAGCTGGTAGAGCGTGGTGACATCGGCGCCGATATCGTCAAGGATCGAGCTGAACGGGGATGTGATCTTATACTCGCGACCGAGCGCCAGGCGGGTCATCACGGCGCCGTTGTTCTTGCATGGGGAGCCGATGGTGTAGAGTCGCGCGCCGACGTTCCAGAGCATCTCCACAAGATCCGGCTCGGTAAGCCTGGCATTATCCTGCACCTGCCAGTCATCGGTGATCAGGATGAAGGCGCGTTGCGAGCCGGGGCGGAAGTTCATCTCGGTGGCCGCCTTGATGGCGAGCGTCGTGATCTCGTCGCTGCCGATGGCGTCGGCGTTGGCGGCGAACTGCTTGAAGCGTTTGAGATCGCCGGTGGGATGGAGCGTATCGTAGATGATGGCGCCGTAGAGCACCCCGCCGATCCGGTAATCCGCGCCGCGCGCCGCCATCGTATCCACGAAGCTCTGCACGTTCGCCCGCACCGATTCGATCTCCTCCTTCATGCTGCCGGAGCAATCCAGGATCAGGACGATATCGACCGGCACATTGAAACTGGAATCGGTTCGCCGCACCGAGATGATGCTGGTGGATGAATCGCGGAAGGCGAAATCGTTCTTCCCCAGCCCCTCCACGTTTCGTCCGGCGGCATCGGTCACCTGCATGATCAGGGAGACCTCCGGGAACTTCGACGCATCGGTGCTCTGGATGCCGATGGTATATCCCTGACGGGAGATCAGGGAGAGGGAATCGCCGTGGATCAGCTCGCGATTTCTGACGCGGGATGTGTAGTATTCCTGCCGGATGGAGCGATAGAGATTGCTCAGGTTGGGGGAGAGCTTCTTGAGCTTGTCGGCCAGCCCGGCGTAGGCGGCCCCGGCCTGGGTGATGGCGCGGGCCATTCCCTTCGGCGTGTCCATCTCCTGCCCCGTGCCGTCGCACGGCGCTATCAGCGCGTCGCCGGAGGCCTGGGCATCATTTGTCGGGGTCTTGTAATAGAGGCCGGTCGGCGTATAGGCGCGGTCGGGCGCCCACCCCTTGTTGTCGTTGTGGAATGTGGGGAAGTCATCCGATTTGTCGGCGTCGAGCGGGTCGGAGACGGTTGTATAGCGGGCCAGCACCACGCCTCCCCGCGCGCCGCCGCCCCCCGTTTCGCCGTCGGAGATCACCCCGCCGCCGATATCGGCATCATCCCCCGTAAAGAAGAACTCGGCCCCCAGACGATAGAAGGAGCGGGTGGGATCGTACTGGCCGCTCACGCGCAGCCGGTTGCTGAAGATCCCCAGGCCAAGCCCGATGTTCAATCGGAAGGGGGACCATCCGTGGAGCGTATCCTCCTTGTCGTAGCCGGTCCCGGCAAACAGCGTGGCCCAGTCCAGCAGACGATATGCCGCGTGCGCGTTCACCCTCAGCCCCCCCTCATTGTTGAGCGTCAGGTTGGCGAGCGTCACCGAGGCGAGAAGTTTCGATGCGGGGTGGAGCGTGCCGGAGAGCGACCACTCCCCGGAGTGGCCGAAGCCCTCGCCATCGAACCAGCGGACCCCGGCTCCCATCCAGAGATAGTCATCGACGATCGGCAGGCCGAACCCGGCAAAATACTGCTTCCGTACCGGGATCTCCCCGGTGGGAATGCTGTCGCGCAGCGGGCCGATAATCCCCAGCCCGAAGTAGCTGAACTTTCCGAATGCCCCGTACGCATTGCCGGAAAAGCTGAACGGGCTGCTGAACGGGAGGGCGAGCATCACATCCACCCCGCTCGACGTGATGCCGAGGAGGGAGGGATTCCAGCCGGTGGCCGAGGCATCGTTAAGGGCGCCGAGCGGTCGGTTGGTGAGCGCCTCCGGGGTAAACAGCGCCTGTCCCCGCAGCCTGGCGATGCCGGTCAGGAGGAGTACGAGGAGGACCCAGGAACGTCTGGTGCTGATCGGCATAGGAGGCGAGGTCTGGAGTGGACTGCTGAATGCGGTGGGCCGGACAACGCCGGGCCACCGCATATCTTTTCGAACAATCTATCGGATCGGGGGGGAAGGGAACCACGCGGCCGGGATGATGCCGGCGTGTGCGCCATGCTTCGGTTTGCTACCGATTCAGCTTCACGGAAAAACTGCCGTTCGTGATCGAGAGCGACCTGGTGGGGGCCACGGCGCTGGTGAGCTTCGCGGTGAACGTGCCATCCACGGTATGCTTGTCCGTCGCGGTCAGCGTGATGGCGCAGTCGGTGCCGCCAACGGCGCAGTCGTACGTAAGGTTCGTGGTTCCCACCTTCTCCGCATAGGTGATCGAGACATCGGAGCCGGTGAGGGTTTTCGGAAGGCTCGCGTTATCGATATCGTACGTAAACGCCACCACCAGCGTGCGGGTCGTGTCGCCGACAACCGTGCCGGTGAACGTGCCGCGGTGCGCCGATGCATCGTACGACGGCGGAAGCGCAAGGCTCTCCGGATCGAACGAGATTCTGCTTCCGCGGATCGTCGCGTCGAAAAGATTCCCCGATCCGACCGTGGTCGGAGAGGTGGTATCGACCGCGCAGGACGACAATGCGAGCATCAGCGAAAGGGCCCCCAGAGGAGCCGAAAGGAGAGGGAGACGCGTAAGAACATTCATCATGAGTATACCTGAAATGTACCGGGGACGGAGCGCTCGGGGGGCGCCATTCGGCCAATTTACTAAAAGCTCCCAACAGAACGGGCCGTCGGCCGGTTAAAGGCGGCCCTTCGAGGGAATAGCTCCGGCGGGCTTCCTGCCGGGTTCCCGAAAGAACGGATCGATGGCCGATTTTGTCAGAAACTTCAAGATATCTCTAACAGGCCCTTGAACAACGTCATCTGCGGCGTTGTCCTTCACCGTTCGTTCATTGCGCGTCCGGGAAGGACGCCTCGCTTGCTCAGGTTCGGTAGTGACTCATGTCGAACCCGTCCCCCCGAACGATCATCGATCCCTTTACCACTCCTCAAGCTCCATCGGAGCGCGCCGGTTGTAGCAACGATGTCCCCGTTCCCGCTCAAGCTCCATCGGAGCGTACCATCCCCCCATTCGTTGTTGAACAGGCTGAGCGCCGGAAGCAGTTCAACACCCTGCTGACCCGGCGAAGGAGCGGCATCGTTGCGATTGCGGCCCCGTCGGCGAGTGGAACATCGGTCATGGGCACGCCATGAATGGGGTGGAATCTGACTGGGTGGGATGTTGAACACCATGCCGGCGGGGCCGGTGGTTACGGGATCGGGACGGGGGGATCAGCGGATCTCCTCCCATTCCTTGGAAACCGAGCGATGCAGGAGCATCACCGCCAGGCCGTTGGTGGTCCAGGAGGCAAGCACCCTGAGATAGCCGTAGCGCCGGAAGCGGCGGGGGGATTCGTAGACGCGGAGATCGTTGCTGTGCCCGATGCGGCCTATCCTGGCGAGGCGGGAATAGAGATCGAAATCCTCGCCGGCCACCATCGCGGAATCGTACCCGCCGACGGCGAGGAATGACTCGCGACGGATGACCTGGCACTCCCCGCGTCCCATGCCGATGCCGACAAGGTTGAGGAGGCGGACGTAGTTGTTGAAGAAGGCATGAAAGAGGAGATCGCTGGTGCGCCGCTCTTCCGGGGCGATCTCCACCGGGCAGGCAATGGCCGCGATTTTTCCGCTGCCGGGGGCGCTCCTGGCGAACCGCGCCAGCCCCTGCATGAATTTCTCGGGATCGCGCGGGATCGTGTCGGCGCAGATAAAGACCAGCAGCGTCCCCGTCGCCACCTCCGCCCCCCTGTTGCGTCCCTCGCTGATCGTCTGCCGCCGTTCCTCCCGATGTTCCACCACGATATCTGCATGTTCGCGGGCTATCTCCACCGTCCGGTCGCGACTTCCCCCATCGCTCACGATCAGCTCGATGCCGTGGCGCGCCCGCAGTTCCGGCGAGAAGACCCGGAGCGTCTGCTCGATCAGCTTCTCCTCGTTCAACGCGGGAATCACGATGCTGATGATGGGATCGACATCTATGACCGCCCGGCCCGGTCCGCGCGGGGAGGCGGTGGCTGCGGACTTCATGCTCACGGTGCCGGTATCGGCGGCGTCGGATTCTCTCACAGATGGAAAGGGTAAATGAGCTCGAACTTCACCTTCGGCCACAACTGAAGGGCTGGTGCCGGGAGATGAAACGCGTTGATCCCCTGAATAAGCCAGTTGCCGAACGGCCCCAGATCGGGGAGCATCTCCACGAGGTTGTAGTCGAGCGATAAGTGAAGCACACGGTACGGAGTGTAGCCCTGCAATTCCACATCGCGCGCGCCGGCGCCCACGGCCAGTTGAAGCCATTTCGGCCAGTAGGGCTGGAGGTTTTCCGGGAGGAGGTTGTGGACCTTGACCGAAAGCCACATCTCCTGCCTGTCGTAGTCATCCACGATCAGACGGGAGCGGATCTGCGCGGCGTTCCGGGCGGAATCGCGACCGGTGGGGCCCACCGACCATTTCGGGTCGAAGTTCTGGAGGAAGGGGACCTTCAACTGCGCGTAGAAGTAGCCCGCGCCGATAACGTTCCCAAGCTCATCGGTCCAGTCGAATCCCCAGGAATGGAAGCCATCCTGCACCTCCATGAACGTCTGAAAGAAGAGCCCTCCGGCGGCTCCCCAGATGGCCGCGTCATCCTTCGAAAGCCCCGATGCGATAAACGCCTCGTGGCTGCAATACGCCGACATCCACCCGCCGAACGCATGCCCCACCTTGTCGAACTCCTTGGCATATCTCCAGTCCACCAGGAAATGAAAATGCTGAAGAGTGCTGTCCGGATACCACGCCTGCTGGTACCAGGTGATGGTGGTCGCCAGCGCCAGCAGCGCCCCGCCGAATGCCGCCATTGTCCCCGGCTGGATATTGGTCTGCCGGTACGGGAGCTTTCCGTTCATGGTATACCGGGTGTGCCCGGCAAACGTATACTCCTCCTGCGACAGGCGGGGATGATCGGTCAGAACATCGTTGAGCGATGGGGTCTCAGGGGACTGCGACGGACCAGGGCCGACGCGTCCGACGATCGACGAGTCGGGAAGCGGTGGGCGGGTCGAATCGGGGATCGTGGCGCGCGTTGTCAACGTATCCCCCGGCGAACCTGCCGCCGGAAGGGTATCGGTCTTTGTCACGCCGGCGGAGTCGTGGCCGCCGGTCTGCCCCGCATCGGCGCCGGGGATTGCCGCCGGGGATACCTGGCCGGCCATCGCCGTTGCCGCCATCAGCAGGAGCATGCCCGTGATGATGCCAAGGGAGAACTGCCTGGCTGACGTGATCAAATGGTTCATCGAAGAAATTTCTATTGCCGTATTGTTCGTATCGACCTGTCCGGATCCCTGCCGAGATCGTTCTCCCCAACGTTCCGGGGTCATACGCCGGGCCACGTCTCCGCATCGTCACTCCCCGCCATCCGGCTTCCTATCGCAGCGAGATGATGCGATGTCTCAGCGATATGCTCCACTCTGACGCCCCCTCCAGATCCCAGACGGGGACGACGATCGAGCCCTGATAATTACGTTCAAAACCATCTTCGGAGAGCGATACTGTCTCGATCGGGGCGCGGAGCAGCACGGCGGGACGTTCCAGATCGACGCGAATCTCAATGCCGAGCCATTCATCCACAAGCCCATAACTCCCCCCTATCGTTTCGCCCGTGCCGTTGAGCCGTCCCCCGTTTTCCGTGGTCTTCACGCCGTCCACCGTATAGTACCTGTCCGGCTCGGTTCCGGCGGAGAGGGTATAGGCCATCTCGATGCCGAATCGTCCCGGCAGGGGGGCGCCATCGGTCGAGCGGACGGTATAGGAGATCTGAATATCAGCAGAACCCTCCGGAATCGAAACAGCTTTTTCGATGCTGACCGGCCGGGTTCCTCCCAGAAGCCCGTCGCGCCGGAAGAGCACCGTGGTGATGGCGGCGGCCGTGCTCCACGATATCCGGTACGGGGCATCGATGAAATCGCCCAGCTCCGTCAGCGACCCCAGTCGGAGCCCCTCGGCGGTGACCTCGCCATCGTAGAAGTGGTCGATCAGCATCCCTCGGCGGTAGGTATCGTACACCAGCGCCTTTTCCAGCCCCGCTTCCTTCACCTTCACGATATCGTGGATGCTCTTGGCCCCCGTGTCGGAACCGGTGCCGGCGGCCGTCTCCGGCTTCGCGGCATCTGTCGCCGGCATCTCCCGCAGGCGCGCGTGGTATCCTTCCTCGCGTCGCTGGAGCAGATCGGTCAAATTATAGCCGACCGGTTTGTAATCAAATTCGAAAATGGCACCGCCGCGGGCGGGGGCCATATAGAGATTGATGATGCTGCTTTCGTAGATCAGCTCATCGAATCCATCCAGATCGTAATCCACAAGCTCCATCCGGGCAGGGGTGGGCGCCTCGATCTCATCGAGTTCCCGCTCCGCGGTGATCAGCTCATGATAGATGGCCGCGCGGATGTTCGAGAGGTAGAGCCCGCCGAAGACGCCATGCCAGTAGGGGCAGTTGCATTGCCCGGCCATCAGGTGGTCGTACGCCGTCAACTGCTCGTTGCCGACGTTTCCGGTAAGGCTGTCGGCGCGGAGGCGGGCGGCCCGTTCGGAGACGCGGAGCATCTTCTTCTGCATCGCGTTCGCCTCCGGGTATTTCACCAGGAAGTTCCGCCAGAACCCGCCGCGGACGAACGAGCCATATTCATCCAGGAGATGCTGATCCTTCAGGATATGCTCGAACGCATCGTACTCGCTGAACGCGCCGGCGGTCGGCAGCGCCCAGTGGAGCATCTCGGCATAGGAGGCGGTCGGCAGGTAGAGACGGCCCGCCGGCTTCATCGTCGCCACCACCTGGCCGGGGGGAACTGTACGGAGCCACGCGGCGTTCTTCTCGATCAGCCCGCAGAAGGTCTCCAGCCACCCCTGTTCGTACACCGTGTGATAGGTTTCGGGCCAGACGCCGAACTTCTCGCCATCGTCGGCGAAGACGACCACGCGGTCCTCACCGTCGCGGTCCAGCTCCTTCAGGTAGGCGATGGTGGCCTCCGGCGCCTCGAACGGCATGGTATAGCGGAGCTGTTTATCGATGGGGAGGACGGCGAGCGGTTTCCCCTGATCCTCGGTGAGAAAGTAGCCTCTCAGGTCGTCATCGCGAAGCCCGGCCGATTTGAAATGGGTATCATCCAGGATGGTATAGCGGAGCCCGGCACGGTTGAGCGTGGAGGGGAGGGATGGCTCCCAGACCCGTTCGGCGAGCCACATGCCGGCCGGCGCGACCCCGAACTCGGCGGTGATCCGTCGGTTCAGCTTCTCGATCTGCGCTATCCTGTCGCGCTCCGGGAGCATCGCCAGGATAGGCTCGTAGTAGCCGCCGGAGAGCAGCTCGATCCGCTGATCGCCGACGCCCGCCCGGATCATCTCGATAAACTCGGGATGGTGCTCGCGGAACCAGTCCAGGAGGATGCCGGTGTAATGCTGCGCGAAACGGATGGAGGGATGCGCCGCCATGATCTCCATCAGCGGGCGATACGATTTTTGATATGCCTCTTCGATCACCCAGCCGAAATTTCCCACCGGCTGGTGATTATGGAATGCGAGAACCAGAGTGATCATGGCTCAAGATAGAGAAATGATTTGACCGGACGCCGGGAGCGGGCACCGCGGTCTCCGGGAATTCCGGAGGGGACGACAAACCGGATTTTGGTTCGCAGGAATTGCGCCACGATCCGCGCCGATATTCGGGGAATCGGGATCGCGCGAAGGATTATCTTTCCGAAATGATTCGGTTTGCAACGTCCGGGGCCATCCCGGTGTTACATACCGAAACCCGCTCCGGCGGCAATTATGAAATTTCGGGCGCGTCAATCAGCCCGGCCCGCGCCGGCTTCCCACGCCGGGGAGCGGCCCTCAATACGTCATGCATGATATCAACAAGGCAGCTCTCATGTCCCTCAGCAAACGATTGCAGACCACGCGCGATGAAACGCGCGTTACCGAACTTCTCACGCGGGTCCAGGAAAAGCTCGGCGAGATCCCGCAGGCCTATCACACCCTCGCGCTCAACCAGAATTTCCTCAACGATACCCTCTACAACCTGAAGAAGAATATGGTGGATGGGGAGCTCGATCTGAAGACGAAGCATCTGATCGCCGTGGCGATCGCGGCGGTCAGCGGTGGCCCGCATATGGTCCAGGCGCGGGCACACGAGGCGCAGAAGGATGGCGTGTCGGACGATCAGATAGCGGAGGCGCTCTCGGTGGCAGGTTCCATCGCCAGCTATAATGTCTTCTACAAGTTCCAGCATCTGGCCGGCCCCGGTTACGAGGACTTCAAGCCCGGCTACAAGCTGAGCGTTTTCCTCCGCCCCGCCGTGCTGACGGTGTTCCAGGTGGAGATGATCTGCGCGATCGTCTCGACGGTGAATGACTGCCCGTACTGCGTGAAGGGGCATCTGGCGAAGTGCCGCGAGCTTGGGGCCACCGTTCCGCAGATCGAGGAGGCGCTCAGGGTGGGGGCGCTCATCTCCGGCGTCGCCACGTTCTCCAAAGTGGACTGACCCACACCGTCGCGGCGGATAACTCCCTGTGCCAACAAAAAGTAACAACCGGGCCGATTGATCCGAAGATCGGTAACCGCTACCTTCAGGCCCTCCCGAACCGTTCCAGGGGCTGGGATGATGCGCTTGTAACGACTTCAACATATTCCATATAACTTTTACACTTCTTGTGGAGAACAGATTCATGGCAGTAATGGTTGGCAATCACGCTCCTGACTTCAAGGGTACGGCGGTGGTCGGCGGCATTTCCGGCGGTCTCAACCCGGACAATGCGTTCAAGGATATCGCCCTTGGCGATTTCGCCGGCAAGTGGGTTGTGCTCTTCTTCTACCCGCTGGACTTCACCTTCGTCTGCCCGACGGAGATCGCCGAGTTCGGCAGGGCCTATGAGGATTTCCGCGATCTGGATGCCGAGGTGATCGGCGTCTCCACCGACTCCAAGCACTCGCACCTTGCATGGCGCCGTCAGGAGGAGAAGCTGAAGGATCTTCCGTTCATGCTCCTCGCCGACAACACCAAGGCTGTCGCCCGTGCGTACGGAGTTCTGAAGGAGGAGACCGGCTACGCTCTCCGCGGAACGTTCATCATCGACCCGGATGGCGTGCTTCAGTACATGGTGGTGCATAATGAGGATGTGGGTCGCTCGATTGCCGAGACCCGGCGCGTCCTGGAGGCTCTGCAGACCGGCGAGCTCTGCCCCTGCAACTGGCAGAAGGGGGAGTCCACACTCTCCAACGCTCCCGCCGAGACCGAGGCGTAAGCCACTGGGTTTACGGCGTATCTGCATCGGCCGGCACAATCGCGACAAGGGCGGATGTCATCTTCACGATGGCGCCGCCCTTCTCATTTACCAGTTCCTCGTATCTTTATCCGATTCTCTCCCTACGGGTGCGCCGCGCGCCGGCGATATTCCGATCCATCCTTCACGTCCGTTGCCTCTACGAGTAGTCAGGATACATGAACGTCGATCCCATCGAATCCCAGACCGCAAGCATTCCTTCCGTCGAGCCGGAGCCTTCGGGCTGGGGCGTCGACGACGCAAAGTCCCTGTACAACCTGGATAAATGGGGCTTTCCCTACTTCAACGTCAACGAGGGCGGACATGTCTCGGTGCGCCCTCTGTACGACGCGGACACCGAGATCGATATCTACGAGGTGGTCGAGGAGATCAAACGTCGTGGAATCCAGCTTCCGGTGCTTATCCGCTTTCAGGATCTGCTCCGCCGTCGCGTGGTGGAGCTGAACGAGAGCTTCCGTCGCGCCATCGATGAGTTCGAGTACAAGGGGGTGTATCAGGGGGTGTATCCGGTGAAGGTGAACCAGCTCCACGAGGTGGTGCTGGAGATCATGGAGGCGGGAGAGCCGTACAATTTCGGTCTGGAGTGCGGCTCCAAGGCGGAGCTGTTCGCCACGCTTCCACATCTGGAGCGGGACAGCATGCTCCTGATCTGCAACGGCTACAAGGACGCCACGATGATCCGCTCCATGCTGATGGGGCAGCAGCTTGGCAAGAACGTCCTTCCGATCCTCGAGAAGTATAAGGAGTTCGAGGATCTGATAGCCGAGGCGGATCAGATGGGGCTCGATCCCAAGTTCGGCGTCCGCGTCCGCCTTGCCACATCCGGCACCGGCCGCTGGGCGGAATCCGGTGGCGATGTCTCGAAGTTCGGCATCTCCATCCCCGATATCCTCAAGCTGATCAGCGTCCTGCGGGAGCGCGATCAGATCAACGCGTTCGAGCTTGTCCACTTCCACATCGGCTCCCAGATCACCGATATCATCGCCCTGAAGTCCGCCGTCCGCGAGGCCACGCGCGTCTACGCGAAGCTGGTGAAGATGGGGCTCGGGGTGAAGTATATCGACGTCGGCGGCGGGCTTGGCATCAACTACGATTCCCCCGAGGCGGGGCTTCAGCAGAGCATCAACTACACGCTTCAGGAATATGTGAACGGCGTGGTCTACACCATCAAGGAGATCTGCGATATCGAGGGGGTTCCCCATCCGATCATCGTCTCCGAGAGCGGACGCGCGCTTACCGCGCATCACTCCGTGCTGGTGGTGGGCGTGCTGAGCGCCACCAAGAAGAGCGTCGCCGATGAGCTGCCGACCGTGACCGAGGCGGATGAGCCGGTGGTGCGCGAGCTGTACGATCTGCTTGTGAGCCTGGAGGGGGCGTCCAACGGCGCCAGCCGAGGGCCGGGACAGCGGAAGGCGCGCTATCTGGAAAGCTATCACGACGCGGTGGAGAAACGGCGGGAGGCGGAGCTTCTCTTCTCGCTCGGCTATCTGTCGCTGGAGGACAAGGGGAAAACCGAGCAGCTCTACTGGGCGCTGATGCAGGGGCTCTACAAGGCGATGACGCAGCTCGATCCGGAATCGCTCCCGACCGATCTGTATCATGTGGAGGAGCAGCTCGTGGATCAGTACCTGTGCGATTTCTCGGTCTTCCAGAGCATGCTGGACCACTGGGCAATCGATCAGCTTTTTCCGGTGATGCCGATCCATCGCCTGAACGAGGAGCCGACGCGGCGCGGGACGCTGGTTGATATCACCTGCGATTCCGACGGCAAGGTCGATCAGTTCATCGGCGACGATGGCGAGCGCTCCTTTCTGGAGCTGCATCCCACCAACGACGACAACTATTACCTCGGCTTCTTCCTGATGGGAGCCTATCAGGATATCCTCGGCGATATGCACAACCTGTTCGGTCGCGTCAACGAGGTTCATGTCTACGCCGACGAGGAGGAGGATGGGAATTTCTATATCGAAAAATATATCCCCGGCACCACGGTGATCGAGGCGCTTTCGCTGGTGCAGTATTTCCCGAGCGATCTGAAAAAGCGGATGGATTCCCTGATCCGCCAGCGGGTCAAATCCAAGAAGCTCCGCCCCACGCAGGGTGTTGCCTTCACCGAGCGGTACGCCAGGGGGCTTGAGGAGTACACGTACTACAACTTCTGGCGCGATAACGAGCGGGCGAGAAACATGGAGAGGAAGAAGGGGGGCGAGGAGAGCTGAGAGACTGAACGGATTGCGCCGGGGAGCAGCGCGCTCCCCGTGCGGATGGGTTGTCACCATGATGGCGCCGATATGCTGATGGATCGTAACCATGCCGTTCCCGCATCGATCCGCGCCCTCTGTTGGTTCCTCCTGATGATGATCCCCGCGCATCTCCGGCCGGCGAACTTCCCGGCCGACGACACCTGTTTCTATCTCCAGGTGGCCTGGAATATCTTTCAGGGGCATGGAAACACCTTCAACCCGATCACCCCGACCAACGGCTACCATCCTCTCCGGATGCTCTTTCGCACCGCGACCATGGCGATTGCGGGTGGCGATACAATCGTCGCCATTTACATCGAAGGGCTCTGGAAGCTGCGGGATTGATCGCCGGATCTCCGCGCATTGAACACAGGAACTCACAGGAAATCATCATGAGAGAAGTGAAGTACAGCAAGGAGGAATATCTCCAGAAGAAGATCGATCCGATATCGCCGCGCGATATCACCGGGATCGATGATCTCCTCAGGCGGCTTGGCGGCTGCTCCTTTCAGGGTCGCGCGCTCTCCCGCTGCCTGGATGTGCTGGAGAACATGGTGCGCGATGAGGATTGCATGGTGGTGATGACCCTGGCCGGCGCCATGGTGCCGGGGGGGATGGAGGAGACCGTCACGCAGTTGATCGAGCACGGGATCATCCACGCGCTTGTCTCCACCGGCGCCAACATCAGCCACTCGATGGTGAACCACGCCGACGCCCAGAACCAGGGGCATTACGTGGGGGCGGTAAGCGTGGACGATGCCGAGCTGTACGAGCATCATATCAACAGGATCTACGATACGTTCCTCCCGGAAGAGGGATATCATGAGGGGGAGATGCTGCTCGAGGCGATTCTGAAGCGCTATTTCGCCGAGCATGAGATCGATCCCATGCAGCCGTGGCTGATCCGTCCGCAGGAGCTGTTCCGGCTGGTCGGAAGCGCCCTGGCCGCCATGGGAAAGCGCGGTGTGCTGGCCGCCGCCGCCCGCCACGACGTGCCGATCTTCTGCGGCGCCACCACCGACAGCGAGTTCGCGCTCAACCTGGTGAAGTACAACCTCCGCAACAACTGGCGGATCGTGCTGGATGAGCTGGCGGATGTGAATGTCTTTGCCCACAGCCTGCTGGCGAAGGAGCGCGGCGGGACGATCATCGTTGGCGGCGGCGTTCCACGCAACTGGGCGCAGCAGGCCTGGCCGCTGCTCGACATGACCGGCGCCACCGAACGCCACGGCTACGACAGGACCATCAGGATCTTCACCGATTCCCCCGCCTGGGGAGGGCTCAGCGGCTGCACCATCTCGGAGTCGGTGTCGTGGGGGAAGTACACGGAGAACGCCATCACCGCCGAGGTGCAGTGCGATGCCACGATAGCCCTGCCGCTGCTGACCACCGGGCTGTTCGAACGGCTCGGCATAAAGTAGGGGGAGATATCTCTATCTCTCCCCCGGTGCCGGACCGGCGCGGATGATATCGCCGGCGATGTCATGGGCGATATAGTCATATCATCCACCGATGGTTTCATAAACCGGGGGAGCCGTTCCCCCGGAATCCGCCGCGCGTGAACGGGCGCCCGGCGGGAGGAACCCCGTGGCGCCGACCCCGCTTTATGGTGTGGCGGGCAATCCGATTCTCCCTATCTTATGAACCCGATTCAAGCCGGCCTCCTCCCATCGCGCCGGTCGTCGCGGCTTTCCCTGGGCGCTCATCCCGGCCCAACCGAATTTCTCCGAACGCCAGATTCATGAAATGGCCTGAACCTGCCGGTGGACATCTCCGTTTCCGAGTGTCTCCTCCCCGGCGTGCGATCTCCACATGCCCCGTCGCGCCGGAGTTGCGGCCGACCCCGGAATGCGGAGCCAGCCGGCCTTTTCGCGCATATGGACCGATATAGTATTTTGTGTTCCTGCGATCCGGAGGTCCATGGATCACATCTCCCAACATCTCTGATTCCCCTGTAAGGAGGCGAGCCGACGTGCGTACTCGTTATTACCTGCTTTCGATGTTTTCAGCGGTTGCCCTGCTGGTGGCCCTTCCCGCGCGCGCGCAGGTGCGTGGGGAACGGTCCATCGTGGCGGTTCGCCCGGCTACGGTCGATCTATCAAAGCTCCCGAGAGAGCGGCGGCATGTGGAGTCGGAGATAGGGGAGAGGGATGCCGATGTGATGCTTGCCGATGATACGTCGCCGGAAGAATGGGCGCGGATCTGGGCTCGCGTGAAGGCGCTCCGTCCGGGCGAAGCGGGGGGCACGCCGCTTCGCGATATGACCGACGCACGGAAGCGCGACCGGCGGCAGATCCTTGCCGCGCCCACGCTCGGCAGGAACTTCGGCGGCAGCAGCACCGGTGGCCCCTATCCTCCCGATCCCTCGATGGCCGTCAGCGCCAATCATATCGTGCAGGTGGTCAACTCCACCATCCGCGTGCTGAACAAGAACGGGACAACCCTGCTGAACCAAGGGCTGGCGACCTTCTTCGCCAGCGTGACGCCTCCCAGCTTTATCTACGACCCGAAGGTGTTCTACGATCCCGTTGCCCAGCGCTTCGTGGTTCTTGAGATGACGTTTGACACGCCGACGCAGACCGCGTTCTTCCTGGTGGCCGCGTCGAAGACCGCCGATCCCACCGCCCAGTGGTGGGTCTACAAGCTCGATTCCAAGCTCGACGGCGCAACGCCGACCAACAACTGGACCGATTACCCCGGCCTCGGCTTCGACGATCAGGCCATCTATCTCACCGGCAACCAGTACACGTTTGCCGGCAATGCCTTTGTCTATTCGAAGATCCGCATCCTCGACAAATCGGTGGTGTATGCGGGCGGGCCGGTGACCTGGTTCGATTTCGTCAACATGAAGAACGCCGACAACTCCACGGTCTTCACGGTAAAGCCGGTTCAGACATACGGCACCGCCGGCGGCGAGTATCTGGTGAACACAAAGCCGGCGGGTGCCAACTTCGTCACCCTCTGGAAGATCACCAATCCTCTTGCCCCCGCGCCGACGCTCGCGCGGCAGGGAGCAACCGGGCGCACCACCGTGGGATCGTATCTCCCTCCTCCGACATCGGTGCAGCAGGGGGGATGTACAAACCTGGATGCCGGCGACAATCGCACGCAGGATGCCGTCTGGTCCGGTGGAACCCTTTACACCGCCTTTACCGAGTCGCACAACTGGGGGAGCGGATCGGTTGGATCGCTCAGGATTCTGAAGATCAACACCACGACCGCCGTGGCGTCGCAGGACTTCACGTTCGGCTCGAGCGGCATGCACTATATCTATCCGAACGCGACGGTCGATCCGTGCGGCAGGATGTTCATCGGCTTCACCAAGACCGGCAGCACTCAGTTCCCGGAGTTCCACATGGTGGTGGACCCGTGGAACGATCCCACGACCCTGCTGGTGAAGTCCGGCACGCTCTGTTATAACGCCAGCACCACCAGGAACAGGTGGGGCGATTACTCCGGCATCGGCGTTGATCCCGCCGGCACTGTCTGGGCCTCCGCCGAGTACGCCAACGGCGCGACAAGCTGGAGCACATGGATCGGGGAGATCATCGGGCCAAGCAGCACGCTGGTTGTGACGCCGGGCCACGATACGGCGGTCTGCGCCGGCAACGCTGCCACTGTGAGCGTCACCATCTCCGGCGGCACCCCGCCATACAACGTAAGCTGGACTCCAACCGCCGGTCTTGCCGCGCCGGGCCAGGCAAGCAGCACCGCCACCCCCACCCTTACAACGGCATATCATGCCGATGTCACCGATGCCTGTGGGACTCTCGTGGGGGTCAATGTGACCGTGACGGTGAACCCGCTTCCCAACCCGGTGATCACCGGCGATCCGGTGGTCTGCGCCAATGGGACGAAGCCATATCTCACCAATTTCGCCAACGGACGGAAGTACGACTGGCTGGTGATGGGGGGAACGATTGTCGGCCCCACCAATACCAACCGTATCGATGTCGCCTGGGGGAACAGCGCGCCCGGCAGCGTCCAGCTTACCGAGACGATCCTTGCCACCGGATGCGCGGTTACCACGCCTTCCTATCCTGTTGTGATCAACCCGAACCCCGTTGCCGCCGCCGGCACCGATGTCGAGATCTGCGCCGGAAAGAGCATCACGCTCGGCGGACCGAACCCGGCCACGCAGGGGCTTGCTCCGTATGTCTATCTCTGGTCCCCCGCCGCGGGGCTCAACTCCCCGCTCGATCCGCATCCGATTGCCTCGCCGGTGATCACCACGACCTATCATCTGCTCGTGACCGATGCGAGAGGGTGCACCTCCGCCGATACCATCACCGTCACGGTGAACCCGCTTCCGGAGCCGGTTGTGACCTCGAATCATGGGTCGGTGATCTGCGAGGGGGACAGCATCCTCCTCACCGCGAACGATGGTTTTACCAGCTACCGCTGGTCCAACGGTGATACCACGCGCCAGATCGCGGTGCGGAAGGGAGGAGCCTATGCCGTGGCCGTCACCAACAGCAAGGGATGCGTAAAGGCTTCCGACAGCAGCTATATCACCGTCAATCCGCGCCCATTGCCGATCGTGCAGGGGCCGCCAAGTGTCTGCCCGCAGAGTTCAGCGAGCTATTCAGCAGGGAATGTCCCCACCGAGAACGTTCAATGGAACGTGACCGGAGGCGCGATCACATCGGGACAGGGGACAAAGACGATCTTCGTGAAGTGGGGAGGGATCGGTACCGGCAGGGTGGAGCTGGTCGCCACGCGGATCACCACGGGATGTTCCTCGGTCCCCACATCGCTTCCCATCACCATCCAGAACAACCTGGCGAAACCCACCGTTACGGCGGATGGTAACGTCAGCATCTGTCAGGGCGACAGGCTCACACTCTCCGCGCCGGAGGGATATGCCTTCTACGACTGGTCCAGCGGCGAACACACCCGGCAGATTGTTGTCGACAAGGCCGGCCCCTACTCCGTCTCGGTGACCGATAGCGGCGGCTGCACCAGCTCCAGGTCCGACCCCATCAACATTACAGTGCATCCGCTTCCCGCGACGCCCACGATTGGCAACGTGCCGGACACCGATTCGTTGCTCGCGACCGCCGGCACGGGGACCTTCACCTGGCGGCTGGATAATGTGCTGCTTCCGCGGGCAACCGGCAGGAAGCTGCTTGTCCGCTCCGATGGCAATTACACGGTGATGTTTACCGATTCCAACGGCTGCTCCGCTACCTCCTCTCCGTTCCCGGTCAACTGGCATCCCGCGTCGGTCGATGGCGAGGCTGGTGTGCTGAGCATGGCGGTCCGGCCAAACCCGAACAACGGTCTGTTCACCGTGGAGGCGGCCATCGCGGCCCCCACCACCGTGCGGCTGACGTTGACCGACCTGAATGGAAAACTGATTCGCGCGCTCGATGAGGGAAGGGTCAGCGGAGCCTACAGGAAGGAGATCGATGTGCGGGATATTCCGTCGGGAGTCTATATCGTGGAGATCACGATCGGTGCCCGGAAGGTAAGCCGGAAGATCGTGAAGGAATAGTCGCCCAACCGGCTCGCGGCTGGCGCAGGATATCGAGCCCCGGGGGGAGCCATCTCCGCTCCGGGGCTTCTTGTTTCCGCCAGCCGAGCCCGCCCGCTGAAATCCGATCCGGTGGATATCACCTTGGTCGGTTCCCGCAATCCCTGCTATCTTTGGCCGATCGGATGCGAGGCACGAAACAGTGCGCCGCAGCTCCGGCCTCTCCCAGTCTCCCAAAGGACATTGCTCCGATATTCCGGACCGCGCCGATGCCTGGCGGACCGTTGATTACAGCAACTACTGGAATCCATTGCATGACGACCGATTACGACGTAGGCCGGGTGCCGGACGGGACCGATGAGAAGGGTGGGGTGCCGACTCCGCTTGAACTGGAGCGTCGCGCGCACGAGGCATTTGCGGCATCCAGGCGCAGAGCATACGTGGAGGTTCCGTCCTATCTTGAACGGCTCGATGAACATGTCGTCGGCGATGGGCCGCCGCTGATTGTCACGGGGGACTCCGGCGCCGGAAAAAGTTCGCTCCTTGCCTACTGGAGCGAACGGTATCGGCTGGAGAATCCCGACGCGTTCATCATCACCTACTACATCGGCGCCACATCGTTTGGAACCGATCATCTCTCGATTCTCCGCCGGATCATGGTGGAGATCCGCGAGCGCTACAACCTTGCCGATGAGATTCCGACGAGCGCCGCGCAGATCGAGCAGGAGCTTCCATTCTGGCTGGCGCGCGTGCAGCAGGAGAAGCTGGTGCTGGTGATCGATGCGCTGAACCAGCTCGACAATTATCAGCTCTCCACCAGGTGGCTTTCAGATTATATCCAGCCGCGCGTCCGCCTGATTCTTTCCCTGCTGGACGGGCCCATTGCCGACGGGCTTCGGGAGCGGGGATGGCCCGAGCTGCGGGTGATGCCGCTGACGTTGCAGGAGCGGCGTGCGGTGGTGAAGCAGTTGATGGGAGCGCACGCCATGCGGTTCAGCAGCGAGCAGCTCCGCAGAATTTCCGGTCACTCCACAAGCTCCAATCCCCTCTTCCTCCGCACGCGGCTGGAGGAGCTGAGGAGGTACGGGTCGTACGAGAAGCTGAACGAGCGGATCGATCATTATCTGGCGGCCAAGAATCTTGACGATCTCTTCCAGCGCGTGCTGGAGCGGCTGGAGGGGGACTACGGCCCCGACCTTGTGCGGAGCGTTCTCAGGTTGATCTGGGCCTCGCGTCGTGGCCTGAGCGAAGGAGAACTTCAGGATCTTACAGGCGCGCGCCGGGAGGGCCTCTCCCAGCTCCTCGAAGCGCTCGAATACCATCTGATGCGTCGCGATGGCCTGCTGACATTTTTCCACGATCATCTCCGGCAGAGCGTTCGCCAGCGCTATCTGACCGGGCGCGGCAATTCCGCCGAGAAGGTCCACCTCCGGATAGCGAAATATTTCGGCTCGCAGCCCATCTCCCCCCGTCGCGCCGACGAGCAGCCCTGGCAGCTCCAGCGTGCCTCCACATGGCCGAAGCTGAAGGAATGCATCACGGACATCTCCATGTTCATGGCGCTCTCCAACGAGGAGAGCAAATACCAGCTTCTGGGCTACTGGCTCTCGCTGGGGGACCGGTGGAACATGGGGGAGGAATATGCAAGGGAGGTGAAGGAATACCGGCGGGTGGAGGAGGAGCCTCTGAACATCGGTGAGGTGCTGGATCGCCTGGGCGCCTTCCTGATTGCCAGCGGGCGCTACGAAGGCGCCGAGCTTGTATTACGACAGGCTCTTTTTATCCGTAGACGGTCGCTGGGCCTTGAGCACGCCGCAACCATCGAGACGATGGAAAACCTTGCCAGCCTGTATTACTACAAGCGAAACATGGATCGGGCCGAGCCATTTGCCCGGAAAGCGATGGAGGTTCGGGAAAAGCAGTTCGGTATTGAAAGCCCGCTGACACTGGCCTCCATGAATACGCTGGGAGCGATGCTGTACCTGAAAGAGGAGTACGACGAAGCCGAAGCCCTCTTCCTCAGGCTTATCGCGATCAATGAGCGCGTGCATGGGGCTAACAGCCAGGCGACTACCCAGGCGCTCAACAATCTGGGGACAATCTATAAGGCGAAGGAACGGCTCGATGATGCGGTTCTGCTCTTCGAAAGGGCGTTGGCGATAAATGAGAAGGCTTTCGGGGCGGAACATCCCAAAGTGGCCACCAATCTTGGGAATCTCGGCGTCGTGCTGAAAATGGCCGGAAAAAACGATCTTGCCGAGGTCTGTTATCGGCGTGCGCTGGCGATCAACAGGAAGATGCTGGGGGCGGATCACCCGGAGACGGGAAAAGCTCTTATCAATATCGGTTCTCTCCTTCGCGCGCAGAACGATTTCGATGCGGCTGAAATCATGTTCAGAGAGGGCCTGGCCATATCTGAAAAAGTTTATGGCCCCGAGCATTTAAATGTCATCAATATGCAGCATAACCTTGCTGAATTGCTGGCTGCCAAGGGTGATTATGAGCGGGCCAAACCGCTTTATTTAAGGATCGCCATGATAAAGGCGAAAATTCTCGGTGTGAATAATCCCGAGTCCATCAGAGCTACATCGCGATATCTTGATCTCCTCTGCAGAATGAATGTCAGCAAGGAAATGGTGGAGGCTGAAAAAAAACTGCTTAATCAGGTTGTATAATGATTGCTATAACCATCCGAATCGTAAAATGAGACAGGCATTGCCTTGCGGCAATGCCTGTCCGTGGATACCTGAAATCTGCGGTTTTGATCGCTCGATAATCCCGATGAATGCGGAGACCTGTTATGGATGCTCCGTGGTGGGGATAATATCGATCAAGCTGATATCGATGCTGACATTATTCGTGTCGGCCGACCTGAACTTGAGAATGTAGTGCCCTGAGACCGTATCGACGCTCGTTGGCCCCGTGAACAACGAATCCGGTATCGCCGGGCAGGAGCCGTTGTGGAATTTCGGCGTGATCATGTAGATGCCGGCGGGCATGGGGATATCCTTGACTCCCCCCATATGGCAGTTCTCGATCGTATCGGTGGCCGAGCCGGCAATCGTGACCATCGAGGCCCAGTTTCCGCGTTCGGCGACTCCGGTTCCTCCGCTGTTACTCGGGAGGACGGTATATTTAATCTGCCCGTTAACCCATTTCCAGGTATTGGGAAGCGCGGTGGTGAGCGGCGCTTCCGCTTTTGCTTTAACGCTGTCGCCTGCGGGATGGTCGGCATCCGGCTTTTTCTTGCAGCCAACGGCGAGGAAGAGAAACGCGAGTGAAAAAATCGAGAGTACACGTACGGTTCGTATACGTTCCATGGTTATTCCCGTGGTTGAATTGATGAACGGAAGTAAACCGGCAATCGATAATCGGGAGTCGATCGCCGTCCTGTAACTCTTTCGTGCGTACATTGAGGAGCCCTGAAATCGGGTTTCCGCTGCGTTCCGCTGTTGCATGAGTACCGTCCGGGATTCGCGACCATCGGGATGGAAGGTGTGGAACAGTCCGTGCCCGCCGATCGCTCGGCGACCTGGGCATGGATGTACGATAAGGAGAACTGTATCTCCCATCATCTCCGCGGGACTGAACCGACGCGACACGCGTGGGCGGAATCGATCCTGCATCGATAACCGGATGATGATCTCCCGCATGAATGAAGAGGCGAGAAAGTTGATCGCGAGAAGTTATGTGCAACCTACGGCGCGGAATCCACAACATCGCTACGTAACAAATACGTAGACGGCACGGTGATGAGCAGTAAAAGCGTTGATAAAATCGGGGTAAGATTCCGTAAAAACAAATCGTTCGGATATCCCATACAGTGATCAGTGAAAAAATGATTTCGGCACGATTCGATGCAGACAGCCATGCGGCGCAGTTCGAGAAACGATTGACCATCGTTCGGGACTCCTCGGAGAAACTCGCGATTCTTCGATCGTTTATCCTGGAGGTGTATGAGCGCGATCCCGCCTACTCCATCGGCCTGGCCGATGAAGCATACCGCCTGGCGATGATTGCCGACGATGTGCCCGCGATGGCTGATGCGCTCTATCACCGCGGGCTCTGCAATCTGGCCCTCTCCAATCACGATATGGCGCGGGCCGATTTCCGCGAGGCGTACAATCTCTTTCTCTCGGCCGATCGCCGGTGGGAAACCGCGATGGTGGCGCTGGCGATCGGCAATGTGGAGGGGGAACTCGGCGATGTGCGGCAGGCGCTTTCGTGGTATCAGATGGCGCTCGATCGCTGCTCCGGAACGGAATCGCGCGAGGCCGAGGCGAAGGTGCTGGAGGCGTTCGGCAATGCCTATTCCGGCCTCGGGGATTATGCCAAGGCGCTCCATTATTTCCTCCGCTGCCTTGTGATTCAGGAGGAGATGAACGATGTGGACGGCATCGGCGTGGCGCTCTCCACCGTTGGGAGGCTGTATGGGCTGACCGGCGATTACGATGCGGCGTTCGATTATTTCACCCGCGGCCTGGAGTATTTCCGTCGGTCCGGCAATCGCTATCAGGAGGTGAAGGCGCTCACCAACCTTGGAAGCGTGCATTATTCGCGGGGGGAGCTGGAGATCGCGCTGGAATATTCACTCACCGCGCTCACCATCTACGAGGCGCTGGAGGACCAGTCCAATTTTGCCGCTACGCTCGCCAGCATCGGCAAGATCTACGAGCAGATCGGCGAGTTCGATGTCGCGCTCGAATGCCAGGGACGCGCGCTGCATGCGCTGGAGGGGGTGGACGATCATCATCTCCATGTCTCCGTGCTGCTCAGCATCGGGAATCTCTACCAGCAGACCGGCGCCTACAACGATGCGCTGATTGTCTGCGAGCAGGCGCTGAGGATTGCACAGGAGATCGACGAGCCGCGATTGCAGTATCAGTTGCACGAGGCGCTCTCGCACATCCACGAGGAGCTGGGAAATCCGCCGCTCGCGCTTCATCATTACAAGCTCTTCGCGCAGATCAGGCATGAGCTGGCGGGGCAGGAGAAGCAGAAATCGATCGCCGAGCTTCAGGTGCGGTTTGATATGGAGAAGGCGGAGCGGGAGCGGGAGATCTATCGCCTGAAGGCCGCGCAGCTTGAGTCGGAGATGCAGAGCAAGCAGAACGAGGTGACGGCGATGGCGCTGAATCTGGTTCAGAAGAACGAGCTGCTCGATACTCTGAAGTCGCAGATCAAACAGCTCCCGGAGATCAAGAAGGACTCCAGCAGCCAGCTCGTGGACCGGATCATGCAGGATATCGATAACAGCCGCGGGGCCGATGACAACTGGAAGATCTTCGAGCAGCAGCTCGACACGGTTCACCATGACTTCATCAGAATCCTCTCCGAACGGTTCCCCACGCTCACCCCGACCGAGCAGAAGATCTGCTCGCTGACGAAGATCAATCTCTCCACCAAGGATATCGCCAACCTCCTCTACACATCGGTTCGGACCATCGAGGTCCACCGGTACAACATCCGCAGGAAGCTGGGGATTACCTCCGGCACCAGCCTTTCAACCTTCCTTGCCGCGCTCTGATGTCCGATATGGACAATAGCCCTCCCGCGGCCATCCTAAGTAGTTTCTACGTAGTGGGAATATGCCCTTTCCATGCGAAATTGCATCTGTGAAAGACGGAATCTGCAGGAAACGATACCAGCCGACCTCATCCACTGCCTGCCTCGAAACGGCGATTTTTTGACGAAGATCGTCTGAACTCGGGGCACCGGATGCCGGAACGCCTCTGTTTCGCCGGAAACTACCGATCGCTTCACCCTCTGGCTGGTGCCCACATGGGCACCGAACTATGCAACAGACGAACAAGCAACCGGGGCGGTAATGCCCGAATCCATCTCGATGCAGGATGCGCGGGTCCCTCGCTCAGCCTCCAGATCGCTCCGGAAGCACCAATGTTGAAACAACCACCGGGCCGGTGATAACCGGCTTCGGAACGCAGGGAAGTATCAACGACCGAACACACCTGTACCACAGCGACGGACCCCGCCGAAGGAGGGTGCCTGCAATGCGCTCAGCGCGGCAGGCATCCTCCTCGGTATATTGCCCCGGCCCCGCATCCATCACCCCCGCCTCCACGATCTCTCCGGTTGCCGTTCCTCCTCTCATATCGAACCTGAATCGGCTGATTCCCGGCGGGCCTCCTTCAGGGCCATTCCGTTATAGCCTCCGCATATGAGGTTGCCCCTGAGATATCAGCCGCAATTTGCGGTGCGGCTTTCCGCATGGCTGCCATTATCAGACGGTTGAACGACGTTATCCACGGCGTTAGCGGAAGAACGCTGATTTGCGGTGCGGCTTCCCGCATGGCTGTCATTATCAGACGGTTGAACGACGTTATCCACGGCGTTAGCGGAAGAACACTCCCAAGCCCCGGAGGGGCGTAATCTCTGGTGCGCGGGGCATCGCCCCGCGCACGCTGTATCTAATGGCCGTTGAACGATCCGAGCGCCGGAGGTAATTCAACAGCCTGTCAGCAAGGAACGCGTGGATAAGTGCCCGCCGCCGTCTAAGTATTTAATACGTAGCGATAGGCCATCGCGACCACCGTAAGTTGCATTCGTAAAAGTTCAACGAGATCGATTAGGGCATCGCCGCTCGGGTGAATTTGACAAGGTTGACAACAAATTGCTACCGGCCGGATCTCGACATCGCTTATTCCCTAGGACCTCAGGGGATGATGCGGTCCGGCAGTTGTTACCAGGAATTGCCAGCGGATAATGTCGGATTATAGCGACCCCTGTTATCTACGCATTCCTGGTAACATTATAATCACGGTACGGGAGCCGGCTCAGGGCGAGCCGGCTCCCACCGGGAAAACGCCACCCACAGCCTCCGCCGGCATTACGGCACCATCCACATCTCCCACAGTTTCGTCACGCATAAAAACATCGCCGCGTTATTCAACGTGATATCGTCATGAATATCATGATGAATAATGCCGGGAATTGTGCGGCATATCGTCAGCCCGCGATGAACTACGCCATCACCGAAATAATCGCCGGACCCCCGAAAAGAATATCACCCTTTCTTCCGCACGATTTCTGTAAACCAGCCCGCCCGATCCAGCTTGCGCGGTTGTCATCGCGCGGCGTAAGTTCATCCACTTTTCCAGTGAGCCAGCGATCGGCTCCGGCAACCCTTCTCCATGATAGATCCGATAATGGAATTGCCCGCGGGCCGAGGCTTTTCCAGCGTATTCCATTGTTCGTTCATAGTATTCGAATTATGAAATCCCTCACGTTGATCTGCTCCATTGCGATAATGCTCACCTCCGCCGCGTGCGGGAATTCCGTCGTCAACGCGGTGCCGGACCCCGCGCCCGCGTTCAAAAATTCCGAGGTGACGCTCTCCGCGGTGCCGGAAACTCTGGCGATCGACCATATCACCACAATCACCATGCGCTGCCTTCCAACCGTTACCGCAAAGGGAGTGATCGGGTTGAAGGGGGAGGCGGAGGTGAACTGGGGCGGCTGGATACTTGCGTGGCCCGTGGCCGATACCATCACGATGTTCGGAACATCGGATATGAAATATATTCCCGCGGAGTTTACGGCGAACCAGCCGTTCGAACAGCGTTGGGATATCATGCCCCATCCAAGATTTTCCGGCGAGGCCGCCGGCCCGTACGATTTCACCGCCGCCGCGTTCATCGATTCGATCTACATCGCCGACAGCGCCCGATATTATCCCGTGGAATCGGAAATCGTAAAGCGTCATTCTCCGGGGGGAGCGGGATATATCCATCAGGCGATGAACGGTCCGGCGCTCCATATCAGCCCATGAGCCTGTCGTGGTGGCGTGGGATAACCGGGAGCAGTCCCCGAACGTGTGGAATTGACGGCGCCCCGCCGTTGATCGATCGTATTGCCCCGTTCCGCGTCATCACCATTCCATCCCGCAGTCGTCGCCGTGTCACACCATCGCCTTCTTGATGATCTTCCCTGCATACGACGCGCCCCATGCCGGCCGGAACGGTCGGAGGCGGGCGATGGAATATTCCACAGGCGATATGAGCATGCTCCATCCGTGTCTGATCCTGATGATTGCGCTGCTGGCGGTGTCCCGTCTCGGCGCGCAAACCGCCGCGAACACGGGAACGGAGGGAACTTCAGCCCCGCCGGACACGGTGCGACCGGATGCCGTGAAGCTGGCGGTGATCGGCGGCATCACCGCGGGAGGGTTTATCTACGGGCATGCGGTGCTTTCACATCTCTGGTGGAAGGGGACGCGAAGCCCGTTCCATTTCGAGTGGGATCATGACTGGAGCTATGCTCTCGGCGCCGACAAGCTTGGGCATTTCTTCTTTCCCTACCTGGCGTCCGATATCTGCCGCCAGGAGTTGATCTGGAGCGATGTCGATACCACAACCAGCCTCTGGCTGGCATCGGGGATGGGGCTTGCCTACCAGACCTATATCGAGGTCAGAGATGGGTTCTCGAAGGAGTGGGGCTTCAGTTGGGGCGATTTTACCGCCGATATTCTCGGCGCGGCATACCCGGTGGCGCAGCATTACCTTCCGGCTCTCCGCCACTTCAATTTCAAGATGTCCTTTTATCCTTCCGAGAGCTACCGTGCCGGCCAATACCACGCCATCATCGACGATTACGAGAGCGCCTATCACTGGCTCAGCATCGATGTGCATGGGTTGTTGCCGGAGAGCCTGCGGGATGATATACCGGCGCTCTTCAACGTGGCAATCGGCCACAGCGTCCGGAACCTGGATCATCTCGGCGGCGGCAATCACGAGTTCTATCTATCGCTCGACTGGAATCTGGAAGCGCTCCCCGGCGACGGCGCGTTCTGGAAATTCATCAGGCACAATCTGAATTTCTATCATCTCCCCGCCCCCGCCGTCAGAATCTATCCGGGGCTCGTCTGGTATGGAATTCATTTCTGAGATCGTCGGCGCCGGGCGATATATTCCACACCGGGCGGGCCGTTATTTCGCCAGCCCTGTCATCCCGCCTCCGGTGATCCGCATCGTCTCCGGGTTCTGCACGTAGGCAACCACCGCGCTCTTTCCGGGCTGTTCCAGCGCGCCGGCCGGCAGCATCGCGGTGCCATGCCCATCCTCCCCGATCCGGATTGTGGCAAATGCGCGGACCACATTGTCGTGATGGAGCTTCCGCCCGCCGTTCTCGCCGCGTGCCACCTCCACGTTCAGATCCCGCTCGGTCAACGCCAGATTCAGCGCCTCTCCGGGGCGCGCTCCGGTCACTTCATAGCGAACCGTCACGGTTTTCGCCGCCGTGTCCAGCGTGGCATTCAGCCTGATCTCCGCCTCCACCGGCATCGCCAGCGCATCGGCGATCCTTGCGCGGGCCGTGGTTGCGTCGGAGCCGATGAACTCCGCGCGCCCGTTGACGATCATCTGCGGCGTGTAGGCCCCATCAATGCCGAGCGCGCGCACGTAGTCGTTCTGGCGGCTGCTGTAGGCGGCATCGCTGAAGGGATCGCGCCAGCCCAGCTTGTTCCAGTAATCGACGTGGAAGGAGAGCGGAAAAATCCTTCTGCCATCCTGCCGCGCTTCATCGGTGATGGCGCTGAGAAGCCTGTCGGCCGGGGGGCAGCTGGAACAGCCCTCCGAGGTAAATAGCTCAACCACGGCGACCGGCGCGGCGGCCGCCGCGCCCGTTTTCACGATCGGCGGAGCATCGGGCGATAGCCTGGGCATATCGGCCGGCGTTGCGCGTCCGGCACAGGCGCCGAGGGCCAGCGCCATCAGAAGGATCGATCCACGTCCGGCCATCATCCGCTCCCCATGAAATTGTCCAGCGATATATCGGTGAGACCGTGGGCGCTACTTCAACCCCAGGAACGCGTCCAGCCGTCGCTTCTGCCGGAGATGATGCCGGTGGTGCATCTCCACCAGCCTGTACCACTCGGTTGCGTTCAACATCCCCAGCGCCTGATGTTTCCGTCTGGCTTTTCCGGCCGCGGCGCCCGCCTTCTCCAGCTTTCCCGCCACCAGACGCATCTGGTCGATCAGCCCGCGCATCTCCCGCTTCAGCCCATCGACGTCCGATCTCTGCTCGGGAGTGTACTCGCGCGATGGCGGCACCTTGATCCTTATCGGTGGAATGCTCCCAAGAGCAAATGCCAGCCGACCCGGAAATGTCTTGCTCCCTTCGGTGGTTCCGGTTCCGTTCAGGCATGCATCGATCTCCCTGAACTGCATGTGTAGCGCGGTCTGAATCAGATGGTTGTAGAGCTGGCCCATCGACCATCCGCCATCCGCCGGCGTGGCGGTGAGCTGGTCCGGCGTGTAGCGGTCGAGCGCGTTGATCCAGACCGTGGCGACCCGCTCAAAGCGTTCACATATGGTTGCTGGCGTTGCCATGCTATCTCTCCAGAATTGTTGACGATCGGCCGGACAGTGCCGGCATCGGAATGAGCGGCGAGCATGCGGCGGAGCTGCCGCCACCATTGGCGTCAGGCGGAGAACGGCGGAACGTCCCAGCCCTCGCCATTCTCCAGCGCCCTGAATCGGTCGCGCGGGATGCCGAGCGTATCGAGCGTCGCGTTCATCAGCTCCACCGGTTCCGTCTCGCCATCGTCGGCCTGGGCAAATGTGCCGAAGTGAATCCCCATGCTCCGCGATGCCTTCAGCGTCCGATGGACGCGAACCGCGTCATCGGGCCCCATGTGGACGGGGGACATGAACCAGCGGGGACGGTAGGCGCCGATGGGCAGAAGCGCAAGCCGTATCGATGGAAATCGCCTGCCGATCTCCTCGAAGTGCGGCCCCGTGCCGCTGTCGCCGGCAAAGTAGACCTGTCCGGCCGGGCCTTCCAGCATGAACCCGCACCAGAGCGTCGTATCGCGGTCGAACGTTCCCCGGTTGGAGAAATGCCGCGCCGGCATGCAGGTCAGGCGCATCCCCCCGCCCAGATCGATCGCGTCCCACCAGTCCATGTCGGTGGCGTTCGGAACATCGATCGTGTTCAGAAAGGCGCTGTTGCCGAGCGCCGTATAGACGCGCGGCCTGTGCGTTGCCGCCAGCCGCGTCATCGTGGGGGCGTCCAGATGATCGTAATGATTGTGGGAGAGAAGGATGATATCGATCGGCGGCAGATCCTGGAAACGGATGCCGACGGGGCGATGCCGTCTGGGCCCGGTGAAGGAGACGGGGCTGATCCGTTCAGACCAGACGGGATCGGTCAGGATGTTTATTCCGTCCATCTGAATCAGCACGGAGGAGTGGTTGACGAAGGTGACGCGGAGATCCCCCTTTGCCACCCGCTTCGGCGGCGGCGCTCCCGGCGGCGCGTCGGTGAATTCCTTCCACGGGCCGATATCCCGGTTGAGAATCCATTTCATCAGATCGACAAGGCCATGCGGACCCTCGCCGCCGGGGTTGAAGAACTTCTCGCCGTTGAAGTGATCGGAGACAGGCCCGCGATACGGCGCGACCGAAAACTTATAGCCGAAGGAGGTAACTGCTCCGCCGAATACCCCGACCGCTCCAAGCGCGCCGAGAAATGTCCGCCGCTTCCATTTCGATCCCTTCGATGGGCGCTTTTCCCCATCCGCTGCTGTTTTCTCCACTGTCGATGATCTCCATTAACATTCGTTGCGGTACGGGCCGCCGGCATCTGAACCGTGCCCGCGCCGGGACATTGGTTGAATTCTTCGAGGACCCCGATGATAACCGGGTGGAACCACGATGCGTTCCCCTTCCGGCCCCGACCCTACGGCGGCCGTCGGCAAATGTGACGGCTGCCATCCCCTTATCCGGTTGCCAGCGATAGATAGCCCCAGACCGTCAACCCCGCCAGCCCCACCGCGACTGCGATCCCCAGCACCGTCATCGCGGTGCTCCGCTCACCACGCGCCGCGCGGCGGTCGAGCAGGGGAACGGCCAGAATCCCGGCGCCCAGCAGGATCAGGCAGATCACCGCAAGCGTTCCGGGGACCGCGCGGAGCAGTTGGAACGCGAACATGAAGTACCATTCCGGGTGGATTCCCGGCGGCGTCGCGAGCGGCCTTGTCAGATCGACCGGCATGGAGCCGGGGTTCTGCCCGCGCCACGGAACGGCGATCGCGAGGGTGACGATGATGCCGAAGGCCACAAGCCAGCAGAGCAGATCGCGGTAGATGAAATTGGAATAGAAGGGGATCGATCCCAGTGATGTTCCGTCGGGGCTCTCCACCGCCGGCGCGGCCATCCCGCTGAGAAGATAGGCGATGACCACCGGAAGGACCACGAATGCCGCAAGCACCGGGGGGGCGAGCGGATCGAACGTCCCCATCGCGATGGGCCATGCAATCAGCACCGCCGCCGCGATCCCGCCGAGCGATGCGGCCAGTCCCCTCCCGCCGCGCCGCCGCGCGCCGATCGGGATGGAGAGCCCGAATATCTGAAGGAAGAGGAGATGGAGAATCACAAACAGGATGGCAGCCATCGGAAGGGCCACGACGTGCGCGGAATACATCCGCGTCAGCGTGGCGTCGCCCACGTCCGTTCCCCCCCGGAGCGCGTTTGCGGCGGCCGGCCCGATCCCCGGCATCGAGGATTCCGGCAGGCTTACGCCGATGCGCGTGGCGAAATAGGCAAGGGTGTTCCAGGGGAGGAGATAGCCGGTAAACGCAAAGCCGAGGATCAGCCCCAGAAGGATAAAGCCGGTAACCCACATCAGCCCGCGCGGGCGCCGGTAGGCGCGGAGGAAAAAGGCGCTGAACATATGGATCAGCAGCGTCGCAATCAGCAGGTTTGCCGAGTAGACATGCACCGACCGGACCAGCGGCCCGAACTCGACATCGCGCATGATCGTCCCCTCGACGCTCACCCACGCGGCGCTTGGCCGTATCACGCCGCCGGTGATCCCATCCTTCACCGTCTCCACCGCCCCCTTCATCCCGGCCGGAACGATGATCTCACCGGTGCGGGCGTTCAGCGGCAGCGCTATCACATCGCCCGCCACATAGTGATGTTCCCCCCAGTCCAGCCCCTTCAGCACGCGCGCGGCCGCCAGGGGCGTTCCATCGGAGGTGACGGCGGGGGCGGCGCTCGGCTCGTAGTAGAGCGTCAGGAGAAGGCCGCTGGCAACCATCAGCGCCAGAAGGAAGAGGGTCAGCCCGCCGAAGTAGTACCAGAGCGAATGACGATGCTCCGGAACATGCTTCCGCGCCAGCCACCCGCGCAGCTCCATGAGAGGATGATGCCCCTCACGCGGTCCCGATCCGGGGTTTTCCGGCTCGGGCTGCGGCCGATTGGATGGGGATGGAATCATTCGGCGGAAGGTTTGTCGGAGACGATCACGACGCCGTTGTCCAGCGTCACGGTCATCCGCCGGAGCGGCATGCGCGGCGGCCCCTTGACCACCTGGCCGTTCCGGTCGAACCGGCCTCCGTGACATGGGCAGGCAAACCCGCCGTTCGCGGGGTTCCAGTGGACGTTGCAGCCGGCGTGGGTGCAGCGGAGGTTCAGTGCGTAGAGCGCTCCCTTCGGGTCGCGCATGACGATGGCATCGGCGCTTCCCACCTTGAGGATATGCGCGGGGGTTGCTCCCAGCTCCGCCTCGGTCCCGGCGACGGCGGTTGCCGGCCCGCCTGCGGGGGGCCTGATAAACCTGCCGGCGACATAGACAACCGGCGCGGCAATGGTCGCGAGCGCGCTCCAGAGGAGGATGGTGATGGCGTTGCGGCGGGGGGCGTCCGGCGTATCGGGGTTCTCAGCGGTCATTGCGTCGGAAATAGGAAAAGGAGGGGAAATTGACGAATCCCCCAACAGGAAATCTCCGGTCATCACCCCTCGAACAGATTGCATCCCGCCCCGATCCAGGTGTTGCTCCGGTTGAAATCGACCCCCATCATCACTCCCCGTCCCATCCGGACCAGGCCCATCACCGGGCGCGGCTTCGGCTCGCCGGGGAGCCAGATCAGCATGAATCGTATTTCCGCCTTGGTTCCGCCGACCGGCGTCTGGATGGCGTCGGCATAGTCGATCCGCTCCTGAAGAAGATATCCATCCCGCTCCTCCATCGGAATCCTCTCGATCTCCTCCCGCGTGGGCCCCACCACAACGCCGACGCCGGCAAAGGAGTAGAGCGGCTTCAGGACGTAGTTCTGGAGATCATCCGGCAGCTCCCGTATCTCGTGGAGGAACGTTGCCTTCGGGACGGTGGGATGATCGAGGAAGGGGAGCGTGAACTTGCTGATGCGGAAGTACCAGTTGGGGTGGCCGGCCCAGGCCACATCGAGATCATCGTGCCAGTTGAAGGGGATCTCGATCTTCCGTCGCTGAAGCTCATCGACGATCGCGCGGTTGTAGATGCGGTTGATCGGGACCAGCGTTCCATCGGGGCGTGGATAGTGGAGCTTTGCGCCGATCTTCCGCACGTCGCGGATATCGGCAACGGCGATGCCGAGCAGATCGGCGGTTGCGTGGAAGTCCGGAACGGTCTTCTGGTTCCACGGGTCCAGCTCCAGCAGGACAACGTTCTCCGGGTCCTCATCGGCCACGATGGCGCGATGGAGGATGTCGAGATATTCCGAACGGGAGTAGCCGCCGTTGATGGTCCGCAGCTCCGGCGGCAGGGCGTAGTGCTCCTGCATCAGCTCCGCGAAACAGAGCTGGAAGCCCATCAGCGACGGGAAGCCCTGCATCTCGATCAGCTTCGGGATGAATGTGCCGTCCGGGCCGGGGGTCATCGCGAAATCGACGGTGAGGAAGGTGGAGCGATCGGTCTGGTTGGCGACGGTATACTCCGGGCGCAGGGTGGCATCGGAGCGGCGGAGATAGTCCGGGTTGTGCGCCTGAACGGCAAGCTCGATGGCCGCCTCCTCGCACTGCCGCTGGATATAGCGCGGCACGAAGCAGGGGGTCTCCGCCACGCGAAAACCGATCTCCGTCCGGCATCGATGGTCCAGCCGCGCAAGGAAATTCCGATAGCGCCGCTCGGTGAAGATGCCGTTGAAGTGCCGTCGTAGTTCGGGGATCATTCCAATGCCTGACGATTATGGGAAGGAGCGCCGCTCGGCGCATCGAAGCGTGCGGGAGCCGAAAACAGCATGGGCCTGACCGCCGGGGATGTACCTGGGCGGTCGGCATGGGCTCTCAGATCCCCGCACCCCGCATCACATCAGCCCCTGATAATAGCCGCCGTCCACCGGGATGGTGGTGCCGGTGATATAGCTGGAACGGGAGGAGGCCAGGAACGCCACCACATCGGCGATCTCCTCGGGGCGGGCCATTCTGTTGAGGGGGATATCCTCGTTGTAGCGGGCCATGATCTCCTCGTGCGACATCTCCAGCTCCTTTGCCTCATCCATCGCCAGATCGTAGATCCGGTTGGTAAGCGTATAGCCGGGGGCCACATTGTTCACCAGGATGCCGAACGGCGCCAGCTCGTTGGAGAGTGTTTTCGCCATGCCGACGATGGCGGAGCGGAGGGCGTTGGAGAGCATCAGGTACTCGATCGGCTGCTTTACGCAGATCGATGTGATATTGATGATCCTGCCGCACTGCATGTTCCGCATCTGCGGGACGGCGGCGCGGATCAGCCGGACCACGCTCATCAGCACCAGATCGTAGGCGGTCCGCCAGTCGGAATCCTCGAGCGAGATAAATGTCCCCCGCTTCGGCCCTCCACAGTTGGTGACGAGGATATCGACGCCGCCGAACGCGATCCTCGTGGCATCAACCAGCATCTCGATATCATCGGGTTTGGTGATATCGGCCTGCACCCATTCGATGCGGCGACCCGTGGAGGCGGAGATCTCCTCGGCGGTCTTCACCAGGTCCTCCTTTCCACGGGCGCAGACCACAACATTGGCCCCTTCGCGCGCCAGGCGGAGAGCACATGCCTTACCGATGCCGTGGCTCGCGGCGGCCACGATCGCAGTCTTGTCTGTAAGCTCCAGATCCATACGTCACTAGCTGTTGATTGAACGGGGGATACACTGTTTCAGCAAGCCGGAAGATAAGAGATTCCGGACATCTCGCGCGTCGGTCGGGGTTCGTTTCAAACGAACCCCCTTCGGGATATCGCGCGAGCGGGGCGAAATCCTTCCAGCATCATCCGTGCCGGATCGGGGTCAGCGATTGCTGACGAGGTTTGCGATCAACTTCTGCTCCGCCTCGTACCCGGCCGCCGCGTGCGCGGTAATCGGGACGCTGACGTACCAGACAAATCCCTTCTCGAACGGCTCCCAGAGCATCGCGGCGGAGGAATCGGGGGCTTCGACGTTCGCGGCGATGATGCCGCGCGCATCGCGACCGCCGGAGACAAGCTGCGTGACCCTTCCGCCGATGGAGTCGTAGTTGGTGCGCGTGAGCGGGTTCGGATAGTTGAGCACCGGATCGGCCCCCTTGGTGGTCGTCAGCCTGATGCCGTACTCCACATCGCGCGGGTATACCTTGTGCTTCAGCTTTCCCACCACTCTCCGCATCGTCCTGGAATCCTGATGCAGCAGCACGACGATGATCCCGTACTGCGCTGCATGATCGAGTATCCGCGCGTATTCGCGGACGGCCGCCTCATCATCCAGCGCCCCTTCATCCACCATCACGATCTGCATGGTGAAGAGGTCCTCGCGCAGCGTCTGCGAGGCCAGCCGCTTGTACGGGATGCCGAGCGCCTGAAGCGCCAGGGGAAGCTCCGAGGGGGCAGCCGCGGTCAGAATGCCGATGGTGCCACGCGGCTGCGCCATCACGTTCGATGCAAGGCCGGATGTCGTGATCTGTTTTGTGCCGCCGCATCCCGTGGCAAGTGCCATCAGGAGCGTCACGGCCCCAAGTCCGTATCTTCGCGCGGAATCTGTAATGAACGTATGTCGGTGCATCGGTGTTCTTGATATCGAGCGGGGAGCGATCGCGGGTTTTGGAGCGCGATACATCCTCCGTACGTTCAATCTACGACCATTTGCCGATCTGGAGAGCGAAAGGATGAAATGGACCATGAGGGATCGAACCGCCCGGATCGCGGGCATTTACCGGGAGATTTGATGGCGCTGATCGAACTGCGCGATGTTACGAGGATGTACGGCCCCGCCTCCGCCGAGGGAGTGACCGCTCTGAACGGCGTATCGCTGATGATCGAGGCGGGGGAACAGGTGTCGCTGGTCGGCTCCTCCGGCTCCGGCAAGAGCACATTGCTGAACCTGATCGGCGGGATCGATCTGCCGACGAGCGGGACGATCATGGTGGAGGGACGGGATATCGGGACGATAGGGGACAAGGGGATGACGATGCTGCGGCGCGAGCTGATCGGCATCGTCTTCCAGTTCTTCAACCTTATGCCGACCCTTTCGGTGCTGGAGAACGTGACCCTTCCGGCGGAGCTGGCGGGGAAGAGCGAGTCCGAGAGCCGGGCGCGGGCGATGGAGCTGCTGCGTGGTGTCGGCATGGAGGGGCGCGCATCGCACAAGCCGAGCGAGCTGTCCGGCGGCGAGATGCAGCGGACGGCGATTGCCCGTGCCCTGGTCAACCGGCCGAAAATCCTCCTGGCCGATGAGCCGACGGGGAATCTGGATTCCCACAACGGCACCCTGGTCCTGGACCTTCTCCGTCGCATTGCCGCCGATGAGGGGCTGACGCTGGTGATGGCGACGCACGATCCGGCGATCGCCGCGCAGGCCGGGCGGACGGTGGAGATGCGTGACGGGAGGGTCGTGAGCGACCGGCGGCGTTGAATGGCGTGCACAGGGCATCGCCCAGTGCACACGCCTGAAACGAAGAACGGGAAGCCCTATGCCCAGGGGCTTCCCGTTCTTCCATCAGATTACTACTTTGTTCGGGCTGCCGATCAATAATAGATATGCTCGCCCTTGTTGTCGCGCCAGTCGGTTTCGAGCTGACGGGCCTCTTCCTCGCTACGCGGGGTAACGCCCATCACGATGCCGCCATCCTTCACTTCCTGCTCATAAACCTTGGCCCTCTCCTCAGGGATGCCGGAGCCGACAAGCGCGCCGATCACACCACCGGTAAGACCACCGGCGCCCATGCCGGCAAGAGCTGCTGCAACAGGTCCGGCAACCACCAGGCCGAGGCCCGGGATCACGAGCGAGGTGCCGATAGCGGCGATAGCACCGGCAATGGCACCAACCGTGCCGCCGATGCCCGCGCCTGCTCCGGCGCCTTCCATTGCCTTGTTGCCAAGCTCCGACTCACCGGTCGAAAAATGCTTCTTGCGCGTGTCGTCGCTCATCACGACGTTGACATCCTTGTCGGTGTATCCACGATCGTGGATGCTCTTATATGCACGCTCTGCGCTGTCGCGATCGCGAAAAACTCCTGTGACCATCCGTGGGTGGTCCGAGCTGGTTGACTCCATGGTACGTTCTCCTGATAGAAAAAGCTTATTGAATCCGTGCTGTTCCGCCGGGGCGGGCACGGTGCCGATTATTGACTGTTGCCAGCGATGACGAGCAGATCAATATGCGTGCCGTTCAGGGTTAGTGAAGAGCCCGCTATCGCGAAAAACATGGATTGCACGGATGTGGCTGAAACGACGATCGGCCCGGAAGGAGCTTCCGGGCCGATCTGGAACTGTCATGTCGGGAGTGAGAACTCAGGCGCTGGTGGACTCGCGATAGCGGAATGTAAGCTCGCCATCGAGCATCTCGTCGAGCGCCAGGAAGGTCGGCTTCGGGAAACGGTCGAACTCACGGCTGATCTCGAGCTGGTCGAAGTTCGTTACTTCGCCCTCACCCTCTTCGCTGAGGCTTGCCACGGTCTCCAGACGGCGATGGAGGCTGTCCTTCAACTCGTCGTTGATCTGACGCGCGCGGCGCGACATCACCACGATCGCCTCGTAGATGCTCGATGCATCGCCGGTGGCCTTTTTCAAATCGACCGGTCTAATCGGCATATCGGTTCACTCCTAAGTAGTTTATCGGATCGAATATTCTGAAACTTGGTCGGCCGCATGATCGGTTCGCCGGGCGCGCGGTACCACGCGCGGCAGCGGTGAATGACGAGGCGACCTCATATATTATTGCCCGAGGAGCGTTTCGATCTCCTCAACGGCGCGGTCCACCCGATCGTTGACGATCACCGTATCGAACCCATTCTGCATCCCCATCTCCATCTCCGCCCGCTCCACTCTCCGCTGGATCGATTCATCGCTCTCGGTCTGTCTGCTTCTGAGGCGGCGGACCAGTTCATCGAACGATGGCGGCGCCACGAAGATCAGAAACGCCTCATGGGGAAATGCGTTGCGGATCGCATGAGCCCCCTTCACATCGACATCGAAGATCACGCGCGATCCCTCATCGGCCAGAAGCTGCCGGGCCACCTCGCTTTTGAGCGTGCCATACAGGTTGCCGTAGATCTCCTCCCATTCCACCAGATCATCGTGCGCGATGCGCCGCCGGAACTCCTCAACGGTCAGGAAGTAGTAATCGCGACCGTCCACCTCGTTCGGGCGCCGTGGGCGGGTCGTGGCCGATACGGAGAACTTCCACCCGGGATGATCCTCCAGCAGCCGATGGGCAATCGTGGTCTTTCCCGCTCCCGAAGGGGCGGAGAGGACGATGATCCGCCGGGATGACCGGGGGATCGTGGGATCTTCTGGAACTGGTACGTGCTGATCGTTCATGCTTTCACGGCTGCGCGCGGCCGGACGCCCGGAGGTTGAGCCGCCGGGCCATCCATCGGCGCAGGGGCCGGTTACTCGATGTTCTGTACCTGCTCGCGGATCTTCTCCAGCTCTTCCTTGGCGCGGACAACCATGTGGGCGATCTCGGCGTCGTTGCACTTCGAGCCGATCGTCGTCACCTCGCGGTTGATCTCCTGGAGGAGGAACCCGAGCTTGCGCCCGGCCGGCTCCGGCCCTTTCACCGCTTCGACGAAGTACTTGGAGTGGCTCCTGTAGCGGACGCACTCCTCGGTGATGTCCAGCTTGTCGGAGAGCATCACGATCTCGAACTCCAGGCGCTGCTCGTCGATCTCGTCGTTCTCGAAGAGCTGGGCGATCCGCTCGCGCAGGCGCTGGCGTTCCGCCGGGATCTTATCCTTGGAAAGCTGCTCGGCGCGATCCACCATCGCATCGATCGATTTGATCCGCTCGCGGATATCGCGGGCAAGCTCGCGACCCTCGTTCCGGCGCATCTGGTCGATCTCCCGGACCGCTCCCTCCACGCACTCCGCCACCAGCTCCCAGTTATCCGATTCCTCGGTGCCGGTGTTGCTCCGGCCGAAGATCTCGTCGCTGAAGTGAAGGAGGTGTTCCAGTCCCACGGTCTCCTTGATCTTGGCGTGCTTCCGGATCAGCTCGAGCGCGTCCTTGTAGGTCTTGACGACCTCGGGATCGACGTCGATCGCTTTCGAGGCGTCTTCCTGACGCTCGACATTGATGTTGAGATGGATCTTCCCGCGCGTGAGCGTCTTGCGGATGATCTCGCGCATGTCGTTCTCGCGAGCGTTCAGCTCGCGCGGCATACGGGCGGATATTTCAAGGAAACGATTGTTGACGCTGCGGAGCTCGACCGAGATCGTTACTCCGTCTCTCGAAATCTCGCTCCGGCCGAAGCCGGTCATGCTTATGATCATAGACGTAGGTATGTCCGAAGGAGCGGGTTGATAATTTAAAGGAGGTAAAGTTACGAAAGTATCACGGATCAATCACCGGTCGGACGAATATTAAATCGCCTTTCTCCAAAGTGGCCGATGCGCCGCCGAATGCTCCTTCCCGGCCGCCGGAAACAGAACGGGGCCGGTCCATCGAAGTGGCCGGCCCCGTCGCATGCGGATCATGCGGATTTAATCGTCATCCCCCTCGAAGCTCTGCAGGAGCGATGATACTTTCATCGATACGTTGTCGGGATAGCCCTTGCCTTTCGCGGCCGCCAGCTCGATTCCGGGACGGATGTCGAACGTGATGCGGGTTGTGCTGATTCCCTGCTGCTTCAGATAGTTCCTGAGCGATGTCACACGGTCGCTGCCAAGCTGCTTCAGCATATCCCCGGTCGTCATCGAGTTCGGCGACGTTACCGGGGCGATCTCCGCCGCGGGCGTTCCCTTCTTCTTCTTGGGAGGGGGGGCCGCCTTCTTCTTCGCCACGGCGATCATATCGGGGGTTACCGAGAGCGCGACCACCACGCCCTTCTGCTTCTTCAGAAAATCGACGGCCTTCGCCATCGCGGAGGGATCGCCCAGCTTTGCCGATCCCGGCTCGAAGAGGCGGCCCGTGAACAGGGCGGTTCCCACGGCGATCGGTTCCGCCGGGATGTCCTTGATGGTCTCCTCATAGTTCGCGCCGGCCGGGGTGGTCAGCGTGAATGTCCCCATGTAATATTTCGGCGACTCGACTTCGAGACGATAGGTCGTGCTCGGGCCGAGGATCACCTGAAACGCGCCGGTGCTGGGGTTGATCTTGGATGTGGTTACCGTCTCGGTGCCCGATCCCTGAAATACCAGGACCTTGCCGCCGGGGACGAACTTGCCGGTCTTCGAATCCAGGACCTTTCCCTTGATCAGTTTGAGCGGGTTGGTTTGTGCAAATACGGCCGCGGGAAGAGTGGCAAGGGCAATAAGAGCCACCGCCAGATTTCTCCGGGCACCAGTTCCGAGTTGTGTTCTCATGAGAATGATCAATCGCTTAGGTATGAGATGCTTCGAATAGTAGGATAACGCGTCTTGGACCTGCGGAACAAGTCGTAAAAATACCAGGGATGTTCCTGGAGGGCCGGTCAACGATTGTCGCCGGCGAAGGGGATTTGCGAGGAGATAACAAGAAAAACAGGCCGGGGTTTAGCTCTTCTTCAAAAATTTCGCTATTCCCTGCTGGCAGTCGGGCGTCATGCGGGTGAGGGCGTTCATGCGGGCCGCGTAATCGAGCGCGGAGTCGAGCGGCATGCCGTCGAGCGCGGTGAGCATCTGTTTAGTAAGGGCCACGGCCGATGCGCTGGCCGCCACGATGGGATCGGTTACCGAGCGGATATGTGCATCAAGTCCTTCGATTCCGCCTTCGGTCACGGTCGTCACCAGGCCCCGTTCCCGTGCCTCGCGGGCATCGATCACGCGACCGCTCAGCACCAGCTCGCGCGCCTGGATCTGCGGGACCTTCCGGATCAGGAACGCCATCACGATCGCCGGTATGAACCCGATGCGAACCTCGGTGTAGCCGAAGCTGGCCTCCTCCGATGCAACCACGATATCGCAGACCGTTGCCAGGCCGCATCCGCCGGCAAGCGCCGGCCCGTGGACGCGGGCGATCGTCGGCTTCGGGACTTCGTGGATCGCGCGGAGCGTTGCTGCCAGCGCGGCGGAATCATCCATGTTGTCGAGGACGGTGAACTCCGCCATCCGCCGGATGTAATCCAGATCGGCGCCGGCGCAGAACGCGGTCCCGCGCCCCCCCAGAACGATCGCCCTGACGGTTTCATCGGCGCCGAGCGTTTCCACCGCGGCGCGCAATTCCTCCACCATCGTCCGGTCCAGGGCATTCCGCTTCTCCGGCCTGTTCAGCCAGATCGTGCCGATGCCCTCGGCGATCTCGATTTCCAGCCTCGTAAACTCCATTGCTCCGCTGTTGTATGAACCGGAAATGCGCGGCGCCGATCAGTTCCCTCGCCGGGCGCCAATCAGTGCATCAGCACGATGCTCCGGGATTCCGTTCCAAGGGATGATACAAGCTGAACGTAGTAGACACCGCTGGGGAGGGCGGAGCCGTCGAAGATGATAGTGGAGGTTCCTGAACGCGCGAGACGGTTGGTAAGGTCGGCCAACTGACGCCCCGCGATATCGAAGACGCGCAATCTAGCATCACCCGAGGCACGTCCAATGTGAATAGTTGCAACGCCGTCCGTCTGCGAAACGCCGAGGAGCGAAATCATCGTGCCCGGCTCCATCCCGACGCCGGCTCGTGACCCGATCTGCCGGCCGGCCAGCGACTGCATGGCATCGCGTGCCTCCTGCGCCAGCCCCGAGACGCCGATCACGAAGAGCGATGTGTCCTCGGCGCCGGCCGCGAAGCCCGCTATCGTATGCCCTATCACAATGCTGATGTCGCTGCTGTCCGGCACCGGCGGCACCTGCCGGTTGGCGATGCCGTTGCTCAGCGTAAGCCATTTCTTGGCCTGGGAGAAGTTCTCGTACAGACTGAGCGGAGGATGCGTGTTGTCGATTGCATAGAAGATCGGGATCGGCGCGGGAGCGGCCAGGCCGTGCATCAGGAAGAAGTCCGATTGCGACGTGGCCTTTCCGTAAAACGTGACCGGCATGCCGGGGGACTCCACGTATTCCAGCCCCTGTCCGCTGGAGCTGCTGTCCAGATCCCAGTCCGCGAACATCGCCACCCTCAGCGAATCGATCCGCTTGCTGCTCATGTTTCTGGTCCGCAGCTCGATGCCGATCGCGTTCGGTATCGAATCGACAGTCACGAACCGCATCCGCATCTCCAGGCCGATCCTCCGATCCCCGGCCGCGCTGTCGCTCAGCCCCAGGGTGAAACGGTTGGCCTGATTCGGATACTCGATGGTGGCGAAGTCCTCCTGCTGCATCGATCCATTGCCGCCGCGGATGTTGCTGAGCAGATGCTCGGAGTCGCTGGCGATCATCACCCCCCCTTCATAAAGGAACGGCACCCCCTGGTACTGAAAGCCATCGCCAACAGTGTTGATCGGGTAATCCTCGAACCCGAGCCGTCCCCTGTCGGTAAGCGACATGGTGATCTTCGGGGTCCGCGCGGTCATGTAGGGGAGATAGATCAGAATCCGCCGGTACTGATAATCGGTGTAGTCGTCGGCCGTGATATCGAAACGGATTCTGACCCGGTCGCCGGCCGGGAGCTTGACGGTGAACGGTATTCCGCCATCGAGCACCTTCACCTGTCCCGATGCGAGGGAGGGGGTTGAAAGGATGGTGTCGGCGATATCGACGATGGCGCTGTCATCGGCCATGTAGCGGTCATCGGTGACATAGAGCGTGGCGCGCACCTTCACGTTGGTCGCGCTTCCCAGCAGATTCCGGAGCCTGACGTGGAGCTGTCCATGCCCGCCCACCGAGATCCGTTCGGCGGGGTTCCCGGCCTCATCCGCCAGCCACGTGGAATCTATCACGATGGCGGGATGGGAGAAGGGATCGGTGGAGACTGCGCGATACGCGTTCAGCCTGCCGTAGCCGGTGAGCCTGGTCTTGTACGCAACGTCCGGAGGAAGAGGGATGGGGTCGGCGGTAAGCCTGATATGGGCCTCCGCCTGATCGGGGGTAAGATCCGGGAACCTGCTCCGCACCAGCGCCAGCGCGCCGGCAACCACCGGCGACGTGAACGACGTTGCCGCTCCTCCGCTGCCGTAGGTGTTGTTGATATCGGTCGTGTAGCCGGTGCCGGGGGCGGAAACATCCACCTGTTCGCCCCACGATGTCCTGAATGTGCTGGCCGGATCGACCTCGATGGCGCCGACGCCGAGGACGTGATCGTATCCCGCCGGGAAACGGAAGTCGTAGATGGCGCTGTTGCCGGCCGCAGCAACGATGGCGCAGCCGTACGTCATCGTCAGGTCGGTGATCATATCCTGCGTGGCCTGCGAGTAATTGCTCATGCCGAAGCTGCAGTTGATCACCTGAAACCCGCGCTTCGCGCAGTAGATCACCCCCTCGTACGGCTGGAGGAGTCGTCCCTCGGTATCATCGGCGCGGCCGACCTTCACGGGGAAGAATTTGCAGCGATATGCCGATCCCGCTATCCCGATTTTGTTGTTCGTGGCCGCCGCCGCATAGCCGGCAACGTGGGTTCCGTGCGAGTTCCCGCGTGTATCACCGGGGGGGGAATCATCAAGTTGCCAGAGGAGGTTGGCGCCGCGCCAGTCATCCACGACGCCGTTCCTGTCATCATCGATTCCATTGCTCTGCTTCAGGCCACCGTGGCCGTCCGGGCCGGCCTCGCCGGGATTCTCCTTGATATTCGGGGCCAGATCCTCATGCGTCATATCGATGCCGACATCGACGATGCCGATCACCATGTTGGTATCCCCCTTCCAGACCTCCCATGCCTCCGGGAGCTTCACCGCGTCCAGGTAGGGCTGTTGCAGCACAAGCGAGTCATTTGGAAGCGATGGGCTCAGCGCGTGCGCGATGAAGATCGGCTCGGCATATTCGATCTGGGGGAGCTTCCGTAATCGGGCGATCGCCTCGCGTGGCGTAAGCTCGGGCGAGTAGTATACCTCGATGATCCGCCGGAGATCCTCCTGCGCCACGGCCGCCCGCTCCTGCTGCCCCGCGGACATCGCACGCATGCGGCTGGCGACTTTTGCGTCCGGCTGCATGGTGGTAAGCGCCATCGGCGACGCGGCGGCCACCGGAAGGCCGGCCCGCGCCGCCACTGCCGGGAACTCCGCCGCCGGGTTGTAGAAGTATCCGGGGCGGACCTTGACGTAGAGAGCGTGGCCGATCGCCTCCTCGCCGTTGGCGCGATCGCGAACCACGCCATACGTGATAAGCGCCTGATATTTCGCGCTGGCGATGGGGATGCGTGCCTGTTCGGCGGCGTTGCTGCTTCTCCCCTCGCTCTTCTCGATCGGCGACTGGGCGGCCAGCGGGCTGCGCGAGGCAAGGAAGAGGAGAGATGTTCCGAACGCGCTCAGGATCAGTCTGTAATGCTTGTTCATAATCATTGATGATCTGTTCATATCCTGAAGTAATTCCCTCGCGCTGCCGGACGCGTGACGGCTGGGTTCAGCTTCTGCTGCGGACAAACTCAGGGGCTGATATCGCCTCGATATCATGGGCCTTCCCGGTCGTCGTGTCGATTCTGATAAAGGCCGCGGAGAGCCGGCCATCGCCCTGTCCCATCTCGAACTTGTGGGGCGTCTGGGTCAGGAAGCGACGGATTGCCACCTCCTTCTTCATGCCGATCACGGAGTCGTACGGGCCGGTCATGCCGACATCCGTGAGGAAGGCGGTGCCGCCGGGGAGTATGCGGGCGTCGTTGGTCTGCACATGCGTGTGGGTGCCGACCACCGCGCTGACCCGTCCGTCCAGATACCATCCCATCGCCATCTTCTCGGCGGTGGCCTCGGCGTGAAAGTCGACGACGATGCAGCGCGTATCATGTTCGATCCGCCCGATGGCCCAGTCCGCGGCGTGGAACGGGCAGTCGATCGGCGGAAGGAATGTGCGACCCTGGAGGTTGATCACGCCGATCTTCGTGCCATCCGGCAGCGTGAAGACCGTATACCCGTAGCCGACGTTTTCGCGCGGATAGTTGAGCGGGCGGAGGACATTTCTGTTGTTGATAAGGACATCCTTGGACTGCCATCGTTCCCAGACATGGTTGCCGGAGGTGATCACATGAGCGCCGCTCTTGAAGATGGCGTCGGCGTCGGCGGGACGCAGGCCCTTGCCCTCATAGGTATTCTCGCCGTTGACGATGACGAAATCGGCGGCGTACTGTTCGATAAGCGGGGGGAGGTGTTTGCGAAGCGTCTCAAGCCCCGGCTCTCCGACGATATCACCAACCATCAATAGATTTTTGAACGGCATAATCGAGTTGTTCCAATGCTTGCAGCCCCTAGCCTGAGGTGAGTGATCCGGGGGCTGTTCCCGGCACTGCGGCTGAACGTTGTTGACCTCTTTCCTGATGTGATCGAATTCCGTTGGAATCGCGGTCTTGTCGTAAACGGGACAATTGTATCTTTGCGCGCCCGCTGCTCCGCTCGCCCTATGGTTTGCGATGCCCGGTTTCGAGCTGCGCCGTTCCGATGCGTTCAGGACCACGCCATTCGGCTTCCTCTCCGGAGAAAAGCGACAGGTGAAGATATGAAGAGTGGGGAGATCGCAACGTGGTGAAAAGAGCCCCTGCTCCGCCTGGGGCAATGAACGGGGGATCGATTTCAACAAATCGGACCCCATGAGGGAGTCCGAAATGGCTGCTCCCCGGAGGGGCCTCGATGAGCGGGCCGGCGGCCCATTCCATCAGGAGTTTTCAGAACCATGGCCGACAAGATCTATACGAAGACCGGAGACGACGGCACCACCGGGCTGTTTGGCGGACGGCGGGTGGCGAAGGATTCCGTGAGGATCGAGAGCTATGGAACCGTCGATGAGCTTAACAGCCTTGTTGGCGTGGCTCGCGCCGCCGGCCTCACACCGGAGCACGATGGGCTTCTGGCGACCGTTCAGGAGCATCTTTTCATCCTTGGAGCCGATCTTGCGACCCCGCAGGGGGCGATGAAAAATTATTCTCTTCCGCGTGTTACAGTCGCGGAAATAGAGTGTCTTGAGCGCGCAATTGACGCGCTTGAGGCGGGGCTGCCCCCGTTGAAGAACTTTATCCTGCCGGGGGGATCACCCGCCGGAGCCGCTCTCCATCTGGCCCGCACGGTATGTCGCCGGGGGGAACGCTCGGTGGTGATGCTCATCCATGAGGAGCCGGAAGTGGGGGTGATGCCGATGCAGTATCTGAACCGGCTGAGCGATTTCCTTTTCGTGCTGGCCCGCGCGGTGAATCAGGCCGCCGATGTTCAGGAGCATCCCTGGATGCCGCGGGGCGCCTGAGCATGGCCCGGAAGCGTCTCCTTCAACGCGCAGCGGCGCATCCGGTCGCCCGCCCCGTTAAGCGGCATGGAGTTTGTACAACTCTTAGCCTATTCCTCGAATCCTTCCGGTACAGTCCTCATCGATTTTTGCGAGCAGGCTAAACCGATTGCCTGATGGCAGGACTAAACAACCAGAATTCAGTTGCGGTGCCACGAGGCCCATCGGCTGATAAGACGTTAATAACGTATTTTGAATAGATTAACACCGACACACCCAACGGCATGAGCCGGAGGGGGTTAAGGTCTCACACACTAATGAACGTGGAGAAGAAAATGAAACTCGGAAATCTTTTGTTGAGCGGCTTCGTTGCCGTCTCACTCGGCCTTGTCGCCGTGGGTTGTAATGAAAATCCTGTTACCCCTGGTACGACCGGCAATGCTCCCCTGCCCGTGAGCAAGGTTGGTGCTAATTCCCTCACCCCGACGTCGGTTGCACTTCAGTGGACCGCTCCCGTCGATAGCGGGACCATCACCTATCGCGTGGCATGGCTTGGTGACGCAGCCGCGGACAGCGGTTCGGCGACCACCTCGGCGACCACCTACACCGCGACCGGCCTCAGCTCTGGCAAGGCATATACCTTCTCCGTGTATGCTGTTCGCAGCGGCGTTTCCTCTACCGTCACCACGGTTCGTTGGGCCGGCGCTCAGCGTTACGGTGGCACCACGAGCCTTCGTGTGTATGAGACCGCATCCTCCAACCCGAGCGGCTTTACGATCGATGCCGCCGGTTCACCCGCGGCTGTCAGCGTGAAGACCGGCAACCCGGGCAGCGTTCAGCTCGCACTTTATACCACGGGCACCGGAAGCAACTTCATCATCGGAACCGGTTTCTCGATCGTGGAGTACAAGAACTCCGATAACTTCGATCAGAACACCTTCATCTCCGACTCCATCTATGCTGCTTCCAGCATGGACGCATGGTACAGCTCGAGCTCGATCGACACCCACATCCCGACCGATGGCAACCTGCGCGCCTTCACGCGTGCCGACAACACCACGCTCGGCGAGGGCTTCTATGTCCGCACCGGCGTTTCGGGCAGCTATCATTATGCCCGTGTCTTCATCCAGAACGTCGGTGGTGCCCTTCTTCAGGGAACGTCCCCGAATCGCTACGTGGATCTCGTGATCTCCTATCAGAACACGCCGAATCTTCCGTACGCGAAGCGCGTTGCAGGTTATCCTGAGACGCCGGGCGTCGCGGCCTCGCATCGTGCAAGCAACTAAGAGCGGGGTATCATAATCCCATCAGGGCGGAGGCTGCAGAAGCTTCCGCCTTTTTTTTATCCCTCCGATATGATATCGGCGATGTTGCCGTGTCATGGCGGCGACGATTGTCCCATCCGATGCCCGGTCGCGAAGGCCTGACCCGCCGGTAGCACCAGCCGCAACCGAAGCGATTGTCCTGATCACTATCACACGGAAGCGTATCTATGGAATTGAGGAAGATCGTGCTGACCATGCTCCTCGCTTCGGCGGTTGCCCTTATCGCCGGATGTCAGAGCGATATCATCGCGCCCGACGTACCATCGTCTCCTCCCATCAACCTTCAAGTCTCAGCCGTGGGGAGCACATCAGCCAGCCTTATGTGGGATGCTCCGGCCGACAGCGCGAATATCACCGGATATCGAGTCTGGTGGACAAGCGCGACATCGCTCGATTCGGCCGATGTTTCCGCCGTGCCGACCCGTTACAACCTCACCGGCATTACGCCCGGAACCCCCTACGGGTTTGCTGTTGCAACCCGGCGCGGCGCGCTCCTCTCGTCGAAGGCGACGCTTCTATGGGGTGGAACGACCGTGGTTGTGCCGCTGGTTGGCCCACTGCCGGTGCTGGGATTGATGGCCTCCTCGATCTCCCCCACCGCCGTTGCCCTGCGCTGGACTCCCCAGGTCGATACCGGAGCCATTACCTACAGGGCGGCATGGAAGTCGGTTGTTTCCGGCGACAGTGGATCGATCGCCAACACGACATCCTCCAGCATCACTGTCAGCGATCTGAGGGCGGGGGAGAGCTACGTATTCTACATCCATGCGGTTCGTGCCGGGGTCATATCGGTCCCCGCGTCGATCGTCTGGACCGGCGCGGCGCGGTATGGAACCACCACCCCGATCCGGCTCTATGAAACGCAATCCGCGGTTGGGGGGAGCGGCCTTGTGCTCGATCCCGGCAGAGGAGGTCCGGCCACGATCAGCACCGGGAATGGCGCGGTGGGGAATGTGCAACTGGCGATGTATACGAACGGCAATCTCGGCAACAGCTTCATTATCGGCGCGAGCTATTCCATAGTCGAGTACAAGAACTCCGATAACTTCGACCGGAACACATTTATCTCCGATTCGATCTATGCCGCTTCAAGCCTTGATGCGTGGCTTGTCTCCGGTCCCATCGATAAGAGAATTCCCAACGACGGGAACCTCCGTGCCTTTACGATTCCGATGGCGAGCGCTCCTGGCAGAGGTTTCTTCGTGCGTACCGGGACTCCGGGCGATTATCACTTTGTCCGTGTATTTATCAGGAGCGGCAACGGCATGCTGCTCCAGGGAAACGCGCCCGACAGATACGTGGAATTGGAGCTATCATATCAGAGCATCGCGAACATTCCCTATGCCAGGGCGTTCCCCGGATGGGATTCCACGCCGGCCGTGGCGGGTTCGCAGGTCCGTCGATAGATTCGCCGGCACCGATTGAACGGAAGAGCAGGGCGGACACTCCGGTATCCGTCGTTTTATGGGCCCAGGAAGGAATGTTGCTTCCCGAAGAGTATTGAATGGGGGCGATGCGTCTGCTCACATTACGTAACGGGATTGGGTCGCGATTCGGCCCCGTTCGGTGTTACATTCAAGGGCGAATGGTTCATAAATCTGTACCCGTCGGCGGACCACGACGGGGCTCGGCCATCCCTCCGATCTACTGCGGTTCGACTTGCATTGCGGAAATCATCGTTATGGTCTTGAGGACTCTCCTCGCTATCCTTTCCCTCGGAATTGTCATTGCCGGATGTTCGGTCAACGATCTGGATAGTCCCACCAGCAATCCTGGCGGAACATCCGAGGGGATCGAGGCGTCGTCGATCAGCGAGACATCCGTGCGACTGCGGTGGAAGGGAGCCACGGAGTCGGGGGTGATCTACGGCCTGCACTGGGAAGGCATAAACGCGCGGAGCGATAGCGGCACCGTCTTCCAGGCGGATACAACCGTTCTGGTCAGCGGCCTGCGGCCGGGCGAGGCGTATGGTTTCTCGGCGAGCAATTACAGGGATGGCACTATCCTCACGCTGATTCCCGGTTCCACCAGGACCGTGATCTGGGCCACCGCGCGGCATTATATCACCGAGGCATCGACCAACCCCATCAGGCTGTACGAAACCGGCTCGAACGTGGGGAGCGGCCTTGTGATCGATACCATCCGCGGCGGGCCGCGTAACGTGGATCTGAGGCTCTCCTCCGATGCCGACCGGGTACAGCTTGCGCTCTACACCGTCCGGGAGGATACCTCGACGTTCAAGATAGGGCCGGCCTATGCGTTCAGTTCCTACCGGACGCAGTACGCCGTGGACTCCACGATCTTCATCTCCCGCGCCACCGAGCCGGTTCCCGGCCTCAATGCCTGGTACTCCTTCAGCCCGATCGACCGGCTGATCGATCCGGATGGGAATCAGAAGGCCTACACGCTTCCGACGCTTCAGCCGGACAGCATGGGGCAGGGATTCTATGTTCGCACGGGACGCGCGGGGAGTTATCATTATGCCCGCGTCTTCATCGTGAACCTCAACGGCGTGCTTCTTCAGGGAAACCCGCCGAACCGATTTGTGGAACTTGAGATATCCTATCAGCCGACCCCCAATCTTCCCTATGCGAGGGCCGCCGGAAGGGGGGAGCCGACGGCGAACGCCAGGGCGCCTTTCCAGCCGTAATCGCATGGCGGGAAGCCTTGAAGATCTCCCCGTCGGAAATCCTTCAACCAGTGACGTAACATCCCATGTCGCCATCGGGGTTCCAGGGCTGATGCCGGTGTATCACCAGTAACCGGTGGATATACAGCCGCATAACCATTCCGCTTTCATATCTTCGCGCAGCGTTCTCCTGCCTGCGGGCAAACGCCAGCCACGTTATCGCACGTCCCGTCCAGATCTCCCCGCGGATTCCAACCGGCGCTCTCCGGTACGCTCACACATCTACAGAATGTTGGAGGATTACATCGTGAAGATCAGGTATCTGTTCACCGGCATCCTGGCCGGCGTCATCGCTCTGGCCGGCAGCGGATGCAAGGATGATCCCGCCGGCAACGCAACGCTGAAGGCGCCCGGCGCCGCACGTGATCTGCATGCCACCGCCGTCAATGACTCCACGGTCGACCTGCGGTGGACGGCACCGGTCGATTCCGCCGGCATCACCGGCTATCGCATCGTCTGGAGCCCGGCCGGCGGATCGACCGATTCGCTCGATCTCCCCGCATCTCCCACGGCTCTCCGTGTCAGCAATCTGAAGACAGGGATAACCTATACGTTCTCCCTCACCGCCCGGCGCGATACGCTCTTCTCGCCGCCGGTCACGGTGCAGTGGCGTCTGGTAGGGCCGCCGAAAAATCTGCTGGCGATGTTCACCGATCCGGCCACCGCGCGGCTGACATGGATTGCGTCGACCGATCCGGTGCTTACCGGCTATCTTGCCTCATGGAAGATTCCCGGCGGCGATTCCGGCTATGTTGCCGTCCCGTCATCGGCCAGCGCCATCGGCATTCCCGGGCTCAACTCGGCCAACAGCTATACCTTCTGGCTCAGGGCCGCCAACGGCGATCTCCTCTCATCCCCCGTCACCGCAACGTGGAACGGCCTGAAGGTGAGCGCGCCGTCCGATCTTCGCGCCAGCTCGATCAGCGATACGGCCATCCGCCTTGCCTGGACTCCCGGCGCCGATACGGGTGCCATCAGCTATACGCTGATCTGGCGCTCCGCCGGCGTCACGGACAGCATGACCGCCGTCACCACCGATTCATCGATGACGGTGGGGAACCTTCAATCCGGGAAGCTCTACACCTTCCAGGTTGCGGCGTCGCGGGGCGTGGGGCGTTCCGCGGCCATCTCGGTCCGATGGGCAACCGCCACGCGCTATGTCAACGAGCCTTCCGGGACCACCAGTCTTCGGATGTACGAGGAGTCGTCCCCCTACGGCAGCGGCCTTACGATCGATTCATCGCTCGGCGGACCCCGGCGGGTAAAGGCGAAGAACCCCGGAGATCCGGCCTCGGTGCAGCTTGCGCTCTGGGTTCCCGCCGGAACGCCCACCACCTTCGATATCGGCCCGGCGTTCGGCCTGCCGGGATATCTGGGGGAGGGGGATTTCGACTCCACCGTCTATATCTCCAAAATGTCCTACATGGCGGCGGGGATCGATACATGGTACAGCTCGACGCCGCTGGACCAGCAGATCGCTCCGTCCGGCAACGTCAGCGCGTTCACCATGCCGGTCAACGCTTCGCAGGGGATGGGGTTCTACGTCAGAACCGGGGTGGAGGGGAGCTATCACTATGCGCGGGTCTTTATCGCGAGCGCCGGAGGGGCGCTGCTTCAGGGGACATATCCGAATCGATATCTCGACATCGTGATCTCCTATCAGCCGACCCCGAACCTTCCGTACGCCGGGACATTCGGCGTATCGTTCGGCGGCGGGCCGGTGGCGCGGACGCGGCGCTGAGAGCCGGTTCGCGGGCTTCGGAAGCCGATCTATCACCAGTATGTTTGTCGAAGGATGGGGCCGCCACGCCGGTGGTTCCATCCTTCTTGTATTTTTGCACATGATGAAATCCTCCCGTTACCTTCCGTGCCTTCTGCTGCTGATCATATCGGCATGCACGCCGTCGCCCCAGGTGGTGAGCTATGCCGTCTCCTCGGAGAGCCCGTTTGTCTGCTGCCGCACCATCAGGTACTCCACCTGGAACTTCACCAATCTCCGCGCGAGCAGCGTTCCGGGGGATAGCGTCGTGGTGCGGCTGACCGGAGGGGATGTCCCCGCCCGTTGCGAGGACGGGACCGAGGTCGGGATCGAGATTGCCAACAACGGCGCGCGGGATATCTACATCCCCATTTCCAACGAGCTTGACGGGGAGAACATTAAACTCTATCCGTGGCGGCTCTTCTACGTGAGCGGCGGCCCGGTGCGGGTTGCGCGGCAGATCCAGTACAACGATCTGGTGGAGCGGGAGGACGCCCGTCTCAGATTCTTCCGGCTTCCGAAGGGGAAGGAAGTAGTGCTTCGCGGGATCATCCCCCGGCGGTGGCTCTGCTCCACGCCTACCGAGGTTCCCGAATACTATCTTCAGGCCGAGTTGAACCCGACGCTGTATTCCGATCGGAGCAAGGAGCTTCGCGCGGCGTCGTACCAGCGCGATCCCAATCTCGGTGACTCGCTCCGGCTTCGCTACGATGTATCCTACACCACGCTCAACTATCTGGACGCGCTCCCCGTCAAGGAGCGGAAGTGGAACGCGGCGCGCGATTCGGTGGAGATCACCGTGGGGATGAAGGATGATATCGGCGATGTGCTGGTGGCGTCGCAACAACTGGTGAAAAGCAATGTCATCACCGTGCGGATCGCGAACTGATCGTTCGCCCGATGAGCCGCTCCCTCCGTTGCAATCGATTTCGAACAATACACTCCCTGGAGAACCGATGGATATGAATCGTAGAGATTTCCTGAAACGAACGTCGCTGGTGACGCTTGGAGCGCTGGCGATCCCCTCGCTGATTCCGGGAGCCGGCATGGCGCGCGCCCCGCGCGACAGCGATCCGAAGAACTTCACCGGCCAGGCGGCGTTTATGAAGATCACGAAGCTGGCGGAGGAGGGGAAGTGGAAGTCGCTGCCGATCGGGGAGCTGATCGGGAAGATCGGCCTGGAGATGCGCGGAACGCCGTATGTGGGCTCCACGCTGGAGCTGTTCGATGATCACGAGGTCTGCTCGGTGAACCTGCTCGGGCTGGACTGCGTGACGTTCTTCGAGAGCGCCCTGGGGCTGGCCCGGTCGATCAAACGGGGCGATGCAACCCCCGCCGCTCTGATGGCGCAGGTTACCTACACGCGATATCGCGGCGGCAGGATGACCGACTATACATCGCGCCTCCATTACACTTCCGACTGGTTCTACGACAACGAGGCGAAGCATGTGGTGCGGAACATCACCCGCGAGCTTCCGGGCGCTGTCCGGTTCACCAACCCGGTGAACTTTATGAGCACCCATCCCGATGCCTACAAGCAGTTGAAGGCGAACCCGAAGCTGGTGCCGGTGATCGCGGAGGTGGAGCGGTCCATCAACAGCCGCACCATGTACTATGTGCCCAAGGATAAGGTGAAGTCGATCGAGCCGAAGCTCCAGACCGGCGATATCATCGGCATCACCACCACGATCAACGGTATCGACTGCTCCCACACGGGGCTCTGCTACCGCGATGATGCCGGCCTCCTCAGATTCCTCCACGCTTCGCTCACCAAGAAGCAGGTGACGCTGGATGATGAGCTGAGCGTCTATCTGGCGAGCGTTTCCAAGCACACCGGCATCATGGTTGTGCGGCCGGTGGAAGTGAGATAGATCGTAGAATGATGATAGTGTTAGTCGGGGCGCGTCGGGGCGGGGCGGGGCGGGTTTCAAACCCGCCCCGACGCACAGTCATCGATAGCTTACTGAGCAATCGTCTTAGTAAAATCCCTTTCCCGATTTCTTCCCGAGCAGTCCCGACTCCACCATCTTCCGCTGAATCAGATGCGGACGGAATCGCGCTTCGTTGAAATACTGCTCGTAGACCGATTCGGTTACCGCGAAGTTGACATCGATGCCGATCAGATCCATCAGCTCGAACGGCCCCATCCTGAACCCGACCGCCTTCATGCAGCGGTCCACCTGCTCGTACGTCGCGGCTCCCTCCCCAACGATTCTGAACGCCTCGCCGTAGAAATTGCGCGCCACACGGTTGACGATAAAGCCGGGGGTGTCCCTGGCCCGCACCGGCGTCTTGCCCATCCGCCGCGCGATCTCCGCCGTCCGCTCCATCGTCTCCGCCGATGTCCGATATCCCTCGATCACCTCCACCAGCTTCATGATATGCGCCGGGTTGAAGAAGTGCATCCCCACCATCCTCCCCGGATGGGCCAGCCGTGCGCCGATGGCGGTGATGGGGAGCGATGATGTGTTGCTGGCGAGGATGGCGCTCTCCGGCACGATCGCCTCCAGCCTTCCAAACAGATCCTGCTTCAGATCGAGCCGCTCGATTGCCGCCTCCACGACGATCTCCGCCCCGGCGAAATCCTCCAGCGCGAGCGTTGTCGCCACGCGGCTCCGGATCTCATCCGCCGCCTCCGCCGTCAGCTTTCCCCGGTCGATGCTCCCCTGAAGAAATCGCGCGATCTGATCGGCGCCCCGGCGGATCTGCTCCTCGCCGATATCGTACAGCCGAACCGTATAGCCGGCGAGCGCCGCGGCGTAGGCGATGCCGGAGCCCATTGTGCCGGCCCCGCAGACGCCGAAGAGCGCCGGGCCGGAAGTGGAATCAGTTGTCATTGATGAATGAAGTTGAAATGACCCTCTCTTACTCCCCCGTGAACGCCGCCTTCCGCTTCTCCACGAATGCCTTCACCCCTTCGCCGTAATCGCTGGTGCGGCCGGCGGCTTCCTGCATGAAGACCTCGTAGTCCAGCGCGTCATCCAGCGATGTGTGCTCGGCGCGGTGGAGCATCTTCTTGATGTAGCCGTATGCCCTGGTTGGCCCGGCCGCGTATCGCGTCGCCATCGAACGCGCCTCCTCCATCAGCGATTCCGCCGGAACCACTCTGTTGACCAGGCCAAGCGCCAGCGCCTGCGCTGCCGGGATCTTCTCGCCGAGCGTGGCTATCTCGAACGCGCGCGAATAGCCGACCATCCGCGCCAGGAAGTACGATGAGCCAGAATCAGGCACCAGGCCGATATTGACGAACGCCTGGAGGAGCGATGCCCCCTCCGCCGCGATGCGGAGATCGCACGCCAGCGCCAGCGAGCAGCCGGCCCCCGCCGCGACGCCGTTCAGCGCCGCGATGATCGGCTTCGGGATGGTGGTCAGCTTGCGGATGATCGGGTTGTAGCGTCGCTGGAGGGAATCGGCCAGCGAGCGCTTGGCTCCGGGAGCGGGGGCATCCTTCAGGTCCTGGCCGGAGCAGAATGCCCTGCCGGCGCCGGTCAGAATGATGGCGCGCACGGCGGGGTCCTTTTCGGCCTCCCTGAGCGCGGCCATCAGATCGGTCGTAAGCTGTTCGTTGCAGGCGTTGTAGCTTTCCGGTCGGTTCAGCGTGAGCGTCAGGACGCCCGATTCAAGCTGATAGAGAAGCGTTTCGAAGGTCATATGGATGTATGATTCAGGTATGAATTGCTTGGAATATCATCGGTCGAAATCGGTTGCCGTCGATTGCGCTACTGTCCCTTCCACTCCGGCTTCCGCTTTTCGAGGAACGCGGCCATTCCCTCCTTCATGTCGTCGGTCGCGAAGAGGAGATAGAAATTCTTCCGCTCGAACTCCAGCCCGTCGTTGATGGTGGTGTCGAACGATTTCAGCACCGACTCCTTCGCCAGCTTCGCGGCGATCGGCGGGCGGGCGGCCACTTCGCGGGCCAGCTTCATGGCGGATTCCAGATAGAACTCCACCGGCACAACCCTGTTGATAAGCCCCGCGGCCTTTGCCTCCTCCGCGGTGATCATCCGTCCGGTCAGGACCATCTCCATCGCCAGGGCCTTTCCCACCGCGCGCGTCAGGCGCTGGGTGCCGCCGGCGCCGGGCATCACCCCGATGTTGATTTCCGGCTGTCCGAACCGCGCCGTCTCGCTCGCGACGATCATATCGCAGATCATCACCAGCTCGCATCCGCCGCCCAGCGCCACCCCGGAGACCGCGGCGATGATCGGCGTCTTCACCCGGCGGATTCTGTCCCACCGCGTAAACTGATCGCGCCGGAGCATCTCGGTGGCCGTTGCGCCGGCCATCTCCGTGATATCGGCCCCGGCCGCAAACGCCCGCTCGCTGCCGTGGATCACGATGCAGCGGATATCGGGATCGGCATCGAGCGTTTCGAGCGCCTCCACCAGCTCCATCATCAACTGGAGGTTCAGCGCGTTCAGCACCTTGGGACGGTTCAGCTGCACAGTGGCTACAAAGCCATCGTGGGCGGTTACGATGATGTTCTCGGGCATATCGGAAAAGGAGGTTGCTGGATTGAGAGAACGGATGCCGTTCGGGTAGGGGGATGTTTGAAACGTCCCCTACTCCGTTCGAAGAGCGGGGAAAATACAAATCTCCGGCTGACCTGGTGCGCGGGGCATCGCCCCGCGCACCAGGGATCGCGCCCCTCCGGGGCTTGGGAGCAAAGGCCGGGGCCGCGGATGACGTTGTTCGGCAGCTCCTAAGGTTGTCGGGTCTTACCGCGTGTATCGCTCATCAGCACCGTGAGCACCAGCCAGAACCCGATGCCGGCGGCCGCCAGAAAACAGAGCATCGCCAGCCCCGGATAGCCGAAGACACGGAACGATGTCTCCACCCGCATCAGCATCGCCGCGCCGATGATCAGCGCGGCCACCACCAGCCCCACGGTGATGCGGTTGGCGATCTTCTGGAAGCCATCCATCAGCGTCTTCTCGTCGATCGCGTCCACCTTGATCTGGAGCTCGTTTCCGACCACCGCGTCAAGAATCCTGTCCACCTTGCCGGGAAGGTGCTCCACGAAATCGCGCATCTCCATGGCGGCCGTGAAGATATTCCCCGGCTTGATGCTCTTCAGCGTCTGCTTCCGAAGCGTATCGGTGGCATTCCGCCTGATCGACTCGTTCGGGTCGAACTTCGGGTCAAGGCTGCGTGCCACCTCATCGAGATGGAGCAGGGTCTTGCCGAGCATCGTGAACTCCGCCGGCAGATGGATGCCGTTCTCGGTGGATGCGCGCGAAACCTCGATCACCAGCTTGCCGATTTCCATCTCCTGCAACGTGGCGTTCTGCTGCTGCGTCACCAGCGAGCCTGCCTGTCTGCGGAACTCGATCTCGTTGAAGCTCCCGGTAATCTCCCCCATCCTGATCGTGATGTTCGCCGCCTCATCGCTCCGTCCCTCGCTCACCGCCAGGAGGAGCCTGAGGAGGCTGTCCTGCATGGTGGGGGCGATCCTTCCGATCATCCCGAGATCGATCAGTGCGATCTTCTTGTCGTCGGTCAGGAAGACGTTGCCGGGGTGAGGATCGGCGTGGAAGAGGCCATCGACCAGGATCTGCTGAAGGTAGGCGCGGAACAGCTCCTCGGCCAGCCGCGAGCCATCCATCTCAAGCTGCGTCAGCGGGCCAAGCTCCGTGATCTTCCTGCCGTGGATATAATCCATCGTCAGGACGCGGGAGGTAGTGTAATCCTCCACCGGCCGCGGGACCACGATAAGGGAGAACTGGCTCAGGTTCTCGCCAAGCTGGGTCAGATTGCGCGCCTCCTGCCGGTAGTCCAGCTCGCGCACGAGGTTCTTCCGGAACTCATCCAGGATTTCGGTAAAGCGATATCGGCGACCCGTCTCCGTATGGTTATCGATAAACTCCGCGATCTCCTGAATCGCCTCCAGATCGCCAGCGATCTCCTTCCTGATATGCGGCCGCTGCACCTTCACCGCCACCTTCCGCCCATCGCGAAGCGCCGCTCTGTGTACCTGTCCCAGCGACGCGGCGGCAAGCGGCTCGCGATCGAACTCCGAGAACGCTTTCGAGATACGGACGCCGAGCTCGCTCTGGATGATCTCCTCGACTTCCGCGTAGGGGAATGGCTCCAGGCTGTCCTGCAGGCGCGCGAGCGCCTTGAGATAGGGGAGCGGCATGATATCGGCGCGGGTGGAAAGCAGCTGCCCCAGCTTGATGAAGATCGGCCCCATCCCCTCCAGATCGTGCGCCAGCTCCTCGGCCTTCGGATCGGATGTCCCCTCGGACTTCTCCTCATCGACAAGGATATCCTCAAGCCCGGAGTTTTTCACGAGATCGGACCGACCGTACTTCAGAAATAATTTTGCGATATCCCTGTATCGCCTCAGATGTTCCGGTTTCAGTGAGATCCCCATGCAAGTGCTCCAGAATTGCCTGCTGATGATATGATCTTGCCCGCGTGCGCCCCATCATTCAAAGGTTTCAATATCTCCGAAGGTCTGTAACGAGCCGTCCCGCCGGTCCGGGATATTCCGGGGCGGGCTGGCTACAGGCCTTCTGGGGGATTTTTACAACAACCGTACCGTTTCGGTGGTGAACCGGGAAATGGAGTGATGGCGATGCGATTAACAGGCCGGTGAAATACTTCAGCAGTCTTATAACGAGAAAGGGCACCGGTTTTTCCGGCGCCCTTCTCAATGATCATCGATTGTGCCGGTTCTCCGGCGCGATACCTACCGGATCAGCGTCACATTCCGAACCGCCCGATGGCCGCCATCGCTCACCCTGATGAAATAGATCCCGGTCGGGGCGATAATTCCGCGACCGTCGAGGCCATCCCAGAGGACCGATGTCTTCCCCGCCAGCCGTTCTCCGGCGATCTCCCGGATGGTGCGTCCAAGCTGATCGGAGATCGTGACCGTGGCGTTTCCGCCGAGCGGTTTGCCGGCGGTGATCGTGGTGGCCGAGGCAAAGGGATTCGGGTAGACCGTCAGGTCCATCGCCTCCGCCGTGGCATCGACGCCGGCCGGAGGTGTCACCTCGATCTGAAGCGGAAGGACGATTGTCACCCCGCCGTCCAGCGTCACGGTGATCGTGGTGGTATAGCTCCCCTTCTGCGCGATCGGGTCCACCGTCACCACCAGCCGGATGGCTCCATGTCCCTGAATGGTGAATGGCGTGGTCTGCGCGAACCCGACATGGATATAGGGAACGGCGTTTCCGGTGCCGGGATCGACCGAGACGACGCGGGCCGAATCGCCGCACGGGTTGGCGGTGATCAGGACGCTGTCCCTTGCTCCAACCGTCACCGGCATGGAGAGCCGGATGTTGTCGCGATCCGCTGACGCGGGGCGGGAGCAGATCCCGTCGCTGATCTTCACCGTATCGATATTTCCCGCGCGATCGGTCAGCGCAACCCAGAGCGGGCCGCTGGGATCGGCAGTGGCGGTGAACGTGACCGATACATTCTCACTCTGCGCCGGCGCCACGAACAGCCCGTCGATCTGCCACTTCGGGTTTCTCACCACCGTTACCCCGGCAACGCCGCTGAAGTAGGATGCCGCGCTGTCGCTGATGGTCGCCGTGAGCTTGTTGCCGGAGACGCTGGGGGTGATGACATACGGCGGGCGGGTGTCGGAGGCGATGCGGGGGCTCCAGTAGGGGAGCGCCCATGCATAGGCGTCGCGCGCCAGCGTGCCGTTTGATCCGCGAAGCGTTCCGGCGAAGAGGGTGCCATCGTCCGAGGAGAGGATATGCCCGCCGGAGCCGATATGCATCACAACATAGTAGTAGTCGGTGTTCCCGATCCGCTGCGCCACGGCCGAGGGGTCGATCGCGATAAGCTCCCTGCCATCCAGCCGTATCCCGCCCATCGGCGTGCCGCTGCTTCCGCCGGTTCCGATGACGGTCAGCGTATGGGAGGTGAACGCATCGCCCCCCATCTGATCCGGCGCCACGAAGACGGAATAGCTCGAAAAGTTATTCGCGGCGGGGAGAGGAACCGAGGATGGGCTGTTCTCGGGATCGCCATACGCGCCGCTCGTCCTGAGCTGCATCAGGATCATCGGCCCGCTTGCCGACCAGTGAACCGGGCCGGTGATGGCCTGGCCGTTGATGGCGGCGCTGTCCAGAATATCGCCCCTGTCGAGCGTCACTTTCTTTGTGGAGATGCCCCCTCCCGGCGGGAAGTGGGTGATCGTCACCGTGGTCCCGTCGAACGCCGGCATCAGACGGAACCGGTCGCCGCCGGAGCGTGACGGGACGCTGAAATATTCCTTTCCCCAGAGGGAGTCGGTAAGGACCATTGCCGCCTGATGGCCGGTCCAGAGCGGGGAGGAGACGGCCTGATCGGCGGTGATCGGGGTCTGCACATGGCCGCTGATCACACCGATCGGTCGCGACGTGGAGACGATTTCCGAGACGCTGAGATCCTCGTTCGGGCGGTTCATCCGTCCCTGCACGAAGAACGTTTCCCCCTTCTGAAGGACAACATCGATATCGGCGCCGGCCTCCTTGTACTGGGTTGCTCCGCTCGGGTTGATGGTAATGACAGTGTTGTTGTACGCGGCCACGATCGTGAACTCGCCGGCGCGCCATCCCGGCCCGTTCGGCATGGTCATCGGCAGATAGTGCGTTCCCCAGAGGCTTACCGGGATGGCCGCGAAGCCGGCTCCGGACTGGAGGCGGGAGTTCATGGCGAAGACGGAGACGGGATCGCGCGAGGTGACATGCACCGCCGGCTGCGCCTTCTCCTCGAATGCTTCCAGGGTCCGGGGAATCGGGATGGTCACGATCTTTCCGGGGATCACCGAGAAGGGCTTCACATTCAGCACGCCGGTCGCGGAATCGCGATACTCCACCTGTCCGGTTGTGGCGACCGATGACGTGATCATCAATCCCATGAACCTGTTCGCCGTAACGCCGTGCTCCATATCCTCGTTCTGAAGAAACGAGACGTAGTATTCGGTGCCGGTTGCCGGCGCGGCGGGGGGCTCGGGTGATTGCGCGAATGCCCGCGAGCCGATCGCCGGAAGTGCGATGACAAGCGCAAGGAGCGCGGGCGTTATATATCTCTGGAGCTTCATAAGTTTCCTTGCATGGGACCTGATGGGGTGAGGTTCCATCGTCATGATTACTTCTGTTGTATGTTCGTCTCGGTCAACACTGTTTCCTCTTCCACTATCGGCGTAGTATCGGGCGCATTATCCGATTTGATCGGTATCTGATACTTGAGGCGCTGTATCAGCCCGATGCCCTGGGCATAGAAGCAGACCCAGAAGCTGGTATCGCTGACACTCCCCACGGAGCTGTATTTAACCTCGATCACATTCTTGTAGATTTTTCCCTCGATCTTCCGATAGGAGTAGCGCTCGACGATCCTTGCCTGCTGTGTCGGGTTGTTGTCATCACCGTAAGAGCAGTACCAGGTGTGACCCGTGTCGAGCGGGGCGACCAGGGCGTAGGTTGCCCCTACCTCGGACATCAGGGCGATCAGCGTATCCTTCAGCGGGATGAAGTACTCCTTGTGGGAGTAGTTCGCCTTGTCGAGCATGTAGATCTGATCCGCCAGGTTCCAGCGGTTGATGCGGGTCAGCTTGTCCTTGAGCGTCGCATTTCTCCTGTCCGTCGAATCCGCGAGCCTGATGTTGACGGTATATGAAGATGGAGATGGAGAGGACGCTTTCACCGTTTTGTAGTGCATTACGGCCTGAGTATCCGTGGGCCAGGAGAATGATGAGACATCGAGCCAGCGCTCATCTTCCGGTCCGGTGATGTTGCAGGCGCTCAGGAGCCCGGCCAGCAGGAGGATGCCCGCCAGACCAAGCGCCGTCGGCCGCCAGCCGCTCGCTCCATATGTATCAGCGTTCATCATGATCCGGTTCTTGCTCCGCTGCCAGGTTAAGACTACTCGTGTCGTTGATCGATCGCTCCGCCGGTTCCGCTAGAAATGGAAGAGCATGCCGTAGCGCAGTTCGAATATCGTTCCCGCGCCCGCTTTCACATTATCCGCGAACGATGTCCCGTTGCTTGCCGCGTTCAGCTTCAGGGTTACGTCGTCATCCAGCGAGTACCAGTAGTGGCTGATGCCGCCTCCCATCTGCACTCCCACCCGCTCGGTGAGGAACCAGAGAAGGGAGATATCACCTCCCGCCTTCGTGATCGATGTCGATGTGCCGTAGGCCGCCTCCGCGCAGAGCGCCAGGCTGTTGCCGAACGGTATCCTGTAGTTCGTGAAGAACTCCGTGAACGCCTGCGTGCGTAACTGTGGATGGGCACTGTAGAGGGTTTCGGCAATCTTGATATTGCCGTCGGTGTTCTTACGGAACGTGATCGACGAGGAAAGCGTCATCACGGGGAAGGTGCCGTAGCCAAGCCGCGCTCCCAGGCCGAACCGTCCCTCGCCGAAGTGATAGCTGATATTTAAATGATGCGTCGAGAAGATGGGCGCGGCCTCATCTCCCTTCGCCCTCAGGATCTGCGCGCCGGTGCGCTCGTTCAGGCCGATCTCGATGCCATTGCGGCGGAGGGCCGTTGTCATCATCTGCGGGCTCGGGATATTTCTCTCGCTCATGTTCGCCATCGCATCCTCCGGTTTGATCGGGGATGCGGAGGCGCTCGTCTTCAGGTTCGTGCTGTCGATCGCGGTGCTGTGCGCGGGCGTGTTGCCGTTCGCGGAGTTCTGCGTTGCCGGCTGTGTCGTGTTCGCGGTTGTGCCGTCGCCACCGTTTCCATTGCTCTGCTTCCCGCTGTTACCTCCATTCATGGAGCTGCTGCTTCTGGAGCTTGTGTTGCCGGCGAACAGTGATCTCCTGGCCGCGGCGTCCGCTGCGGAGGTGATCGGAGCGGAATCACGATAGACGATGCGATCGCGATAGAGCACCTTCGGGGTCGCAATGCGGCTGCTTGAGGTCGCGCTGGCAATCGGGGCGGGCGATGTGACGGCCGGTCCCGATATCGCCCCCGGAGCACGCGATCCGGCTGACGATGTCCCGTTCGCGGGTGTTCCCGCGCTCGATCGGGCGTTGGTCGGCGTTCCCGCGTTCGGCGTAACCGATGGCGGCGTTGCCTGCGTGACAGTCTTCGAACCGGAGGTGACGATGCTGTTGCCGCCTGTGACCGTCTTATTCGATGTAAACGTGGTTCCGAGGATATAGCCGATCACGCCGACCGCGATAACCGCGGCTCCCTTTGCCAGCCAGCTCCAGATGGCGGAGCCGGCGCTGGTGGTAATCGTGGCGGCACCAAGCCCGCCGAGGATTCCCCAGATCTCCGAATCTTCATCGGAGGTAAGGGCGTTCGCGGCGCGATCGCGCTGCATTGCCGCCATGAGGGCCATGTAGGCGTTGAAGTCCACGCGCCGTTCGGGACTCACCGAGAGGACATGAAACAGCTCGGCGGATTGCTCATCGGCGAGCGATCCCTCGAACAGCTCCTGTATGGTATCGTTGATCATCATGATTCTCTTGGCTGAACGTATTCACACATAAACATTTCACAACTCGTCGAGGCCCCAGGCGAGGCGTTCGCGGAGGGTTTCCCGCGCCTTGAAGATCCTGAACTTCACGGTTGACATCGCAAGCCCGGTGATGTTCACGATCTCCTGATATGAATGTCCCTCGTATTCCCGAAGGATCAGCACTTCTCTATAGATTTCAGGGAGCTTTCCGATTTCCCCGGCCAGCCGCTCCCGCAACGCGATATCGGGGTCCGGGGTGTTCGTGCTCACACCATACGATGCAGTTTCGTCGAAGCTCGTCTGGTCCTTTGAATCGCGGCGCGCATTCAGGCAGAGATTTCGCGCGATCGTATGGACCCAGCCGACGAAGTTCGTCCCCGGCTCGTAACGATCGCGATGGGTATGGACCCTGATGAAGACCTCCTGCAGCACGTCCTTCGCCGCATCGCGGTCGCCGACCATTCGAAGACAGTAGATGAACATCTGCGCCTTGTAACGATCGTACAGCGTGCGGAACGCGGTATTATCCCCTTTCCGGACTTGTTGCATCAACTCGTCGTCGGTGAGATCCTTCTTCGGAGTTGATCGCCGTATGAACACGTCCGATAACGTCACGTGATATGCAATTGAAGACGAGCGTTCGAAAAGGGGATGCGGTCGCGGGCCGATACGGTTCCTTCACAACCGGATGTTCACACCGGCATCTGGCCGCCCATACCGTAACACGTCAACCGTTTTTTTGTTAGCTCCCGCCCCGAAGGGCGAGGATTATTTTTCGAATCTATCGAGATTGTGCAGTTCGGTGGGCAACTATTCGGTCGGATAGGCGAATGTTGCTTTTTTTCGGCGATCGTGCGTCCCGGCATCCCCGGCCCGGCGGCGCGGTTGTTCCGGGGACGTTTCTGGAAGATTCATGGGCAGATTTCAATCCAACATCCCCGCGCTCTATCTCCCATCCGGTGGGGAGGCGAACGATCGCATCGCGCTTCCGGAGGAGGAATCGCGTCACGTCCGCGCCCTCAGGCTGCGGGCCGGCGATCCCGTGCTTCTGCTGGATGGCGCCGGCGGGCGTACCGATGCGACGGTGGAGCGAATGGAGCGGGGAGAGGTGATTGTCCGCGTTCGCGCCAGAGTCTTGGACGTGGGAGAGGGGAGGCCGTATATTGCCCTGGGAATCGGTCTCCTCGCCGATAAATCCCGTCTTGAGTGGACTATTGAAAAGGGAGTCGAGCTTGGAGCGCGCGAGATCATTCCGATTTCGGCCGAGCGTGCCGAGGGGCGGTTTCAGCACGATCGCGCGCTTCGCATCGCGGTGGCGGCATTAAAGCAGTCACAGGGCTCATTTCTTCCGACCATCGCCGATCCCACCCCTCTTGCGAGGCTGCTTGAACGGTTGCCGGAGTTCGAGCGGGCCTGTCTCTGCCATGAAAGCGCTCCCGCTGAGAACTCACTGGCGCGGTTTCTGATATCCTCTCCCGGTGCCCGGCGCACGATCGTCCTTATCGGCCCGGAGGGAGGATTTACCGATCGCGAGGTGAGCGCGGCTCGCGAGGCATCGGCCGATATCGTATCGCTTGGCGATACAAGGCTCCGTTCGGAGACGGCCGCGATCGTGGCGCTGGCGTTGATCGGCGGCCTGGGATAATGGGGTCCCGCGAAGAACACTCTTTACTCGAACATCTGAACAATCAGTACGCGAATGGATAATCTGCTCGAAGTCCGTGATCTCAGAAAATTCTTCCCCATCAAGAAGGGCCTCTTCTCCCAGACCGTCGGGCAGGTCAAGGCGGTCAACGGGGTCAACCTCGATATCAAGCGGGGTGAGACGCTCGGCCTGGTGGGGGAGTCGGGATGCGGCAAGACCACCGTGGGGCGATCGATCCTCCGGCTGATCGAGCCGACCAGCGGCTCTGTGAAGTTCGAGGGGAAGGAGGTTACAGCGATGGGGCCTTCCGAGATGCGGCACCTTCGTCGCGAGATGCAGATCATCTTCCAGGACCCCTATTCATCGCTCAACCCACGCATCACGGTGGGGGGGATGCTGAGCGAGATCATCAAGTTTCACAAGCTCCGCAAGAACGATGAAGAGGTTCAGAAGCGGGTGCAGGAGCTGCTCGATATCGTCGGGCTGCGCCCGGAATACGCGCGGCGTTATCCGCACGAGTTCTCCGGCGGGCAGCGGCAGCGTATCGGCATCGCCAGGGCGCTCTCGGTGGAGCCCAAGTTTATCGTCTGCGATGAGCCGGTCTCCGCGCTCGACGTTTCGATCCAGTCGCAGGTGATCAACCTCCTGGGGGATCTTCAGCGGGAGTTTGCCCTGACCTATCTCTTTATCGCCCACGACCTTTCGGTGGTTGAGCATATCTCCGATCGCGTTGCGGTGATGTACCTTGGGGAGATCGTGGAGCTGGCCGATGCCAAGGACCTGTACGCCAACCCGAAGCATCCCTACACGCAGGCCCTCCTCTCGGCCGTGCCGATTCCCGATCCCCGTCGCCGTCGCGAGCGGATTGTGCTGGCCGGTGACGTGCCAAGCCCGGCGAATCTGCCGAGCGGCTGTTATTTTCATCCCCGGTGCCCCAAGGTCATGGCGGATTGCAAGGTCACCCACCCGGTGCTTGGGGACGATGGAAGCGGGCACGTCACCCGATGCCTCCTCTATCCGGAGAGCATACCGGCCGGCAGCGTGACAATGAATGGCGCTCCACTAAAGCAGGCACGGGCATGATCCGAGAGCTCCAATGGCTCTACCGGTCATGCCGGGCACTGATGCCTGTCGTGATCGGGGTGGGACTCTACTCCCATCTGGCGAGCGCGCAGATGATCGATCCGCTCTCCCTTCCCGATCCCGACGGGGGCATCCTGCATCCGCTGGTGGATCGCGGCTGCCACGGCCGGCTGCTCAGGGAGTATGGCGGCGCGGCGCGCGATACGTTCATGGGCAAGATCGATGGCGGGCCCGCCGATACCTCCACGATCGTTCCGGGGGATCGCGATTTCCTGGAGCCCAATTACCCGAACCCGTTCGGCCCGACCGGCGCCGCGACGACGATCGCCTACGCCCTCTCCGAGGATTCCCCGGTGCTTCTGCGGATTCACGATTTCTTCTATAATCAGGTTGTGACGCTTGTGGATATGAACCAGACCAAGGGACGCCATGTGGTATCGTTCCTGCCGTCTCCCACGCTGTCGAGCGGGATGTATATCTACGAGCTGAAGACCAACCGCATCCATGAACTGCGCCGGATGCTCTACGTCCGTTAATCACCCGCCCCCGTACAACAGGCACTCATCATTCTCCGGCTAGTCACAGAACCGACCTTTCCGCGTCGCTGGAAGTGACTCTCATCGATCTCTCTCGCGATTTTTTCTCTGCCGGGGCCCGTTCCGGTGGAGTTCCGCCGCGTTCGGTCGTTATGACGGGAGGCGGAGCCGGTTGCGCCGCCCCGCGCGACCCATTCATCCCGGAGAATCGTGATGTCCATACCCGCCGGATCGGGGACATGACTGCGCCCTCTTCAGCCCGGCCGGCGACGGCACGTGGTATATCGGTCGCACGGAGGTTCCCTTCGGATCGTACATGGTCGCCTGTCCGGGGCCGTTCGGCCTTTACAACTACGGTTTCGGGTATGAGGACGCGGCCTATGATGCGTACGGCAACGCCGGGGGATATACGTTTCGGAGGAGATGATCCGTGGATGCCGCCGGGCTGAAAGCGTTGCGGGGGGCGGCTTCCAGGGGATGAATTATCGCATGGTATCGGAGGATGCGAGCTGTCAACTTGCTTCGCTGTTCGTTGACGGGGCTCCTTCACAACATTCGCGCGATTGATGATTCCATCCCTCCGGGTTCTGCTGCTTCCCTTGCTCTTCCTCCTCTGCTCGCGGGCGGGCGCGCAGCCGGATGTGCCGCGGGAGCGGCGCTCGATCGAGGGAGGCCGGGAATACTGGATGACGTTTCAGAGGAACTTCCGGGGCTATCGCGACGTCTCGAATGGGAAGTTCAGCCACCTTGTGCTGGATAGTTCCCTTCGTCTCAGCCTTTCGATCACCTCCGCGGTGATGGCACGGGGCTACGCCGAGATCGCCGGAAGCGGACATCGGGTCCCCTTCACCGTTCCGGCCGGGGAGATGATCACGATTCCCATCGATCCGGCCGCGCTGGTGGAGTCGAGCGATACGGTGGAGCGGCGCGCCGTCCATCTCGTGGCCGACGCTCCCGTCATCGTCTACGGCACGTGCCACCGTTATCAGAGCACGGAAACCTTTATCGCGTATCCGGTGGAGGATCTTGGAAACAGCTATCGCGCCTCCTGTTTCGGCCCGCTGGATCGCGATCTGACGGCGCAGGTGGCACTGGTGGGGACGGAGGATGGGACTCGGGTGACGATCACGCCCACGGCCGGGATTGCCCGGACGGTGCCGACCGGGCTGGCGATAACGTTCCCGAGGTCGCGACTCTCCGCTTCCGACACCGTCAGGCGCGGTGCCCCGCAACGGAAGCCGGGGAGGAACAAGAGGAGGCGGCTCGACAGCCTTGTCACGGCGGTGTTGAGCAGGGTGGATTCCTCGACGACCCAGGAGGTGATGATGACATTCCGGCAGATCGACACCGTGACCGTGTCGCGGCCGGCAAGCCTTCCCTATACCATCGTGCTGAACCGGGGGGATGTCTATCAGCTTATCGCGAGAAGCGCGGGATCGTACACCGCCATCCACGGGGGGAAGGATTCCGCCGATCTTACCGGCACATCGATCCTATCCGACCGGCCGATCGCGGTCTTCAGCGGGCATATCTGCGCGTATGTTCCCGATCCATCGGCCAAAGCCTGCAATCTTCTGGTGGAGCAGTTGCCGCCAGCGGATGCGTGGGGGCGGACCTTCTATGTCGCCGATCTGGCCCGGCATTACCCATCGTTGGTGCGCGTGACGGCATCGCGCGACAGCACGCATATCCATCGGAACGGGACGCTGGTTGCGACCCTCGGAGCCGGAAGATTCTACCAGCAGCGGCTGGATAGCGCGGAGATTCTTACGGCCGATTTCCCGGTGCTGGTGGCGCAGATCGGCTACGGATCGCGTGGATTATGGGGCGATGGCGTGGACACGCTGGGTGACCCGATGATGTTGCTGGTTGCCCCGGTGGAGCAGTATGCCTCGGCATACCGGTTTATGACGCCGGAGGCGGGCTCGTGGCACAGCTATATCACGGTGCTGGCGCCCACCGCATCGCTCGGGTCGCTTCGCCTGGATGGAATCTCCATCGATACCGGGCTTTTCCGTCGGTTCAGCGACGGGCTCTACTCCCGGGCGGCGGTCGCGGTTGATCGCGGGGCTCACTTCATAACGGGATCATCCCCGTTCGGACTTTATCTTTACGGTTTCGGATATGGGGCTGACAACTACGATGCCTACGGCAACGCCGGCGGCTATATGATTCCCGACTCCGGTAAATAGCGACGATTGGTTAATTCATGCGGATCAATCCCGCATAAAAGCGACATTTGTGGAAGGCTCGTTCGCCAGGCGTTGTTCCGGTGGCCCCTGGAGAGATTTAAGAGAGGACAGTCGATTCTCAACAGCGGATTTTTCATGCAGATGATTCGATATAGCATACTGGCGGTCATCGCGTTTCTTGTTCTGCCGGCACTGGTGGCCGCGCAGCCCGCGATCGTCCATCGCACCGATTTCACGACGGAGGGAAAGGAGTTCTGGCTGGTGTTTCAGAAGAACTTCCGCGACTTCACGACCGATGATAAGACGCAGGGGCTGAAACCGGCCGATCCGCTTCAGCTTGAGCTGTTTATCACATCCAGTGAGAACGCTCATGGCTATGTGGAGATCCGCGGGCTCCGTTTCAGGAGGGATTTCACCGTAACGGCCGGCAAGGTTGTCAACCTGGTGATCGATACCGCGGCGCAGGTCCGCTCCAGCGAGCAGATCGAGGATCTGGCGGTCCATATCGTCTGCGATCAGCCGATCGCCGTCTACGGCCTCAATCGCCGGTTTCAGACCACCGATACCTATCTGGCACATCCGGTGAACGTCCTGGGGACCAGCTATCGCGCCATGTGCTTCCGCTGGCTTCAGAACGATCTTCTCTCGCAGGTTGCCATCATCGCCACCGATGACGATACGCATGTGAAGTTCACGCCGACCGTAAAGACCCAGAAGGGGAAGCCGGCGAAGGTGCCGTTCGAGGTTGTCCTCAATCGCGGCGATGTCTATCAGGTGATCCCGAAGTACGACCCCAACTCCCCGTGCGATCTCACCGGCTCGCTGATCGAGTCGGACAAACCCGTGGCGGTCTTCAGCGGCCACAACTGCGCCTATGTCCCCGATCCCTCGGTCAAGGCCTGCAATCTTCTGGTCGAGCAGATCCCCGCGCTCCGCTCCTGGGGGCGCCAGTTCTTCGTGGGGACGCTGGCCGGGCGCTCCAGCTCGCTCCTCCGCGTGCTGGCGGACAAGGACAGCACGCACGTCTTCGAGAACAACAGGCTGGTAGCCACGCTGAACGCCGGGCAGTTCTACGAGAACAAGAATCAGACGCAGCATACGATGATCACGAGCGACCAGCCGGTGCTTGTGGCGCAGTACTCCAAGGGATTCGACAACGGCGATGATGTGGGTGACCCGATGATGATAGTGGTTGCTCCCACCGAGCAGTTCCTCTCCGGCTATCGGTTCGCCACGCCGGTTCGCGGTAACTGGCACCACTACGTAAACCTGCTCGTGCCGACGAAAACGCTTGACGATATCCGGCTCGATAACTCGCCGATCGATCGGCGACAGTTCAAACCGTTCGGGCTCAGCCTCTATTCGATAGCGCAGATCGAGGTGCCGTATGGAACCCATGTGATCGCCAACTCGGAGCCCTTCGGCCTCTACAGTTATGGCTTCGGCTACGAGGATGCCGCCTACGACGCATACGGCAACGGCGGCGGCCAGTCCATGGAGCAGGTGATTCAGTATCCCGATACCATGATCCCCGTGCTGACCGCCAACAACGTCCGCGCGCCGGGGCTTCCCCCCGCCATCTCCGCCATCGCACGCGATGACAGGGTGAACGACAAGGGAATGGAACAGGTGACGGTGATCGATCAGGATAATCTGAACCCGGTCATCAGCCGGTTCGAGCCGGGAGCGCCGCAGGTGCCGATTACACTGGGGATCAAAACTCCGCGGACCAACGCCTACGCCCGTTTCAGGCTTCGCGACAAGGCGGGAAATACCGGCACCTACACCATCTGCGCCATCTATGACGAGCATGGCGACTCGATGAAGATATCGGTGCTGAGCGGCGATCAGAGCTGCGATTTTTCGAGGAACACGCTGATTGGCGGCTACGTGAAATATTCGGTGCTCGATAACAACGTCGATATCCCGGCCGGCTCCGATCCGTTGAATAATCCGGTTGTGCTGCATGGAAATCATGGCGCTCCGGTCTGGGGATTCGGGGCATTTGCGGAACGGCCGTATCAGGGGAATATCTATCTGACCGCGCGGGCAGGGTTCGATATATGGACCGCCAACGCCATCGGTTATCGCGATTCGCTCGGGACCGCCGTTGACGGCACACGGATCTCCGAGGAGTTCCGCCTTCACAGGCTGGAACTGCTGCTGACGCTTTCCCCCGGCATCCAGTATTATTTCGCAAATCACAAGGCATATCTGTTCGGGCTGGCGAATATCTCTCTGCCGCTCTATATCTCCGAAAAATATACCCGAACGATTCTCCTCCCGGGCAATTATGTCTACGGCGGGATGAGCGGCGAGCGGACGGATTACGACGGGAGCGGGCCTTCGGGCTTCCCCATCGTTATTACGCCGGAGACCGGGATCGGCGCCACGGTGGAGGTTCAGGGGGGCTGGAAGGCGTTTCTGGAACTGGGAGCCGGATATTCACTGACGTCGATCTCGCCGGGCAGAAGCTGGAATGTCAGTTATCTCTTTGGAAGGGGAGGCGCCAGAATAAAATTCTGATCGGCATTTCAGGGCATTTGAAATGCCCTGAGAACTTTATTGATGGAACGTGTTCATAATGGCGCAGGGCTTTACGGCCCCACGCCATTTTTCATTTCAAGGGCTCTTGAAATATCTTCAGCGAACTATCCGATGCCACTCGATTGCGAACATCCGGCCACCATCTTCCGATTTATTCAATGAGCTGAACGCTACCCGTCTACAATCTGAACAGTGCGATATGATCTCCGAATGCCATTGCCGGTCATCGGCGACGGAAATCGATCGCGGTAGAGAGCGAGCCCGGAAACGGGCCGGTCCGGGGAGCAGATAAGAGCAACGGTTGTATCCGCCAGGCCGCTGGCGGCACGTCTCCGTTCGTCATCATGGCGTGCGGGGAGGGCCGCCAGCGCGCTCGAAGGAAGGACGAGTGCCGTTCCATTTGCTGCATCGGTCGGGAAGGGGCGTGGTAATTCGAAGTGACAGGGGATGCGGATGCCGGATGTGAACCATCCGGTGGTAGCCCGTGCGTGCGTATTGCACGGGACTGCTTCCCGACGCCCATCGATGTCCCCCACGCGCTCCATTCAGCCTCTCGCCAATCGGATTGATGACGCCCATAAATCTCCGGAATGATCTCCGGGATTGGGACCCATCAATAATCCCCGAGGTGGCGATAATGGTGAACAAGGAATGTAGCTGCTTCCGTTTCGAGTTGACGAGCCGTCCACAGTTCCGCAAAATTATCAGAAAATCGACTGATAACCCCATCGCCGTGCTTACACTGGTGTTTGCCCTCAGTCGAATTGTCTTTGCTCTGGCCGGAATTCGATACACCATCAACTTTCACGATCTCTGGCATATCGCCGAGCCGGGACTTTTGCGAGATCATCTCCTGCAAACGCTATTCTACCTTCATGAGCAACCTCCTCTGTTGAATCTGCTGGTCGGGATCATCCTCAAGTTGTTCCCGTCAGATTATGCCATTGTGTTTAACGGGATATTCATAGGTGTGGGGCTCGCAATTTCCATTGTTCTCTACAAGCTGATGACTCATATGGGCGTCGGTAAAATAGTCGCCCTGATCATGGTTCTCATATTTATGGTCAGCCCGGCATCGATACTCTATGAAAATCTCTTTTTCTACGATTATCTTCTGGCCGCTCTTCTCATTGCCTCTGCCTTTCTACTTTTCCAATATCTGACTATCGGGCGACTACGATATCTGGTCCTCTTTTTTGTTCTGCTTGCAGTGATCGTGCTGACAAGGAGCCTGTTTCATCTGTCGTGGCTTCTCCTTGTGATGGTTTTGTTGATGATTTTGCGTCGTGACCAATGGAAAAAGATCGTCCTTGCCGGTTGTATTCCATGTATGCTGGCGGTATCGATTTATGTGAAAAATCTGGTGGTGTTCGGAAATTTTGGAGGGAGTACCTGGTTCGGCATGAACATGGCGAGGGTCACGATCTGCCAGCTCGACTCGGCCGACCGCGCGGCCATGGTGCGAAATAAAGAATTATCCCCTCTATCATTGATTCCGCCATTCTCGAACCTTTCTTCTTATCAACGATCTGTCGGAACGGGCTATCCGACGGGAATCCCCACATTGGATCGGCCGTTGAAGAGAGATTGGTTGGGCTGCTCGACGAATTTCAATAATCTGGCGTATATCGAAATATCCCGACAGTATGGTCGGGATGCACAATATGTCCTTACGCATCGGCCGGGCGCGTTCGGTAAAGCCATCATGCTCTCATCGTTCTACTATTTTTATCCCGCCAGTGTTCATTTTCTGCTCGACAGCAATCGAGCGCGCATTTCCTGGTATGAACGGATCTTCGACCTTGCGATATATGGGCAGTTATATGATTATCAGAACGCCCATCCGCACCAGGATATTCCTGATTCGCATGGCGTGGCGAAAATATTCAAGGTGGGAATAATGCTCGTAATCGGAATTCCATTGCTGCTTCTCTATGGAATACGATCGATTCGCCAGAATTTCAATGCCGGGCTCAGAGGTCGTGCGCTCTCGATTACGCTCGCATTCATAGTCGGGACGATGCTCTGGATCATGGTTGTCGGCATCCTTTTCGAGTGCGGTGAGAATTATCGATTTCGATTTATGACGGAGCCATATTGCTTCCTCCTGCTCGGCCTTTTTCTTTCCAATCGTCCCTGGAAAAAGAGCGGTGTGATGAATGGCGTTGCACGTGCTGATGGCACGGTTGCGGAATTCCGGCAGGCCGATATGCTCAATGCGCCCGGAGCAATCGATGGCAATGGATAGCCATCATTATTGTCCGCCGACCTGAAGCCCGTCCGCAACCTGCCGGCGTAATTCATCGGCAAATAACCGCACCGACGATTTATCGCCGGATTCCGGCGGAGCCGATGGGGGATGGAAATGAATGGTTGCCCTGACGTTCTTCATCTTCATCAGCCTCCATCCGTGCGTTGTAAACGGTGGGGCGGGATCGTACCAGTAGACCAGCGTCTTATTGGCGGCCGTGATCGGGACCGAACCTATATGCGAGTAGATAATGGTAAATGGCTGCACGGCGATGCCGGCATCGCTGATGGCGCTGAAAAGAAACGGCCGGAACTCCCCGACGCTCTCGCCGGAGGTGGTGCCACCCTCGGGAAAAAGAGCGATTCTGATCCCCTGCCGCGCGCGCTCGACAATCCCCGCCGAGGAGGAAATTGCCGACCGGAGCGAGCGCCGATCGATAAACACCGTCCCCGCCAGTCGCGCGAAAATCCCGATCACCGGCCAGTCCCTGACATCGTGCCGGGAAACGAAAACGCCCCCCACGCCGATCCCGCCGACCAGAATATCCAGGTAGCTTACATGGTTCCCCACGAAAATCCTTGCCCGTTCGCTTCGCGTGCCGGTGATCCTCACACGCAGCCCCAGCGCGGCCGCCATGATTCTGCAGAAGATGGGTGTCAGGCTCATCACCATGCGGTATCTTGCAATGCTTCCGCCGATTCCCGCGCCCACGATAAGGATGGCGCAGAACGGCAGCAGCAGAAGCACCGCGATGATCAACGCGATAAGCCGTAGCGCGGCTCTGAGCGTGCTTGAAGGAGGATCGACGTGAGCAATCATGTCGTGACAGGAGAGAAATGCGGGCGCCGCGATAAACCGGAACGATGACGACGAGCCATGCGAAAACTGATACATGCCGAGATAGTCGAGCAACGGATTTCAGGCGAGGATGCCCTTGCCGCCACGCGCCATCCGGTTGCCGCGGTGCTGGAGGATATCAGGTCGCTCTATAACGTCGGCTCCTGCTTCCGCACGGCCGATGCGATGCTGCTCAGGAAGCTGATGCTGACCGGCTATACGCCGGCGCCGCCGCGGAAGGAGATCAGCAAGACCGCGCTCGGGGCCACCGAATCGGTGCCCTGGGAACATATCCGTGATCCGTTGGAGGGGGTGCTGAAGCTCAGGGATGAGGGCTACAGGATCTATGCGCTTGAAATCACCGACGGCTCCATGCGGCTTGATTCGATCGAGCCGCTCCCGTTTCCCGTGGCCTTCGTTGCCGGCAATGAGATTGCGGGCGTGGGCGCCGGGACGCTGGCCCACTGCGATGGCGCCATCGAGATCCCGATGTACGGCGTCAAGCACTCGCTGAATGTCGCGGTCGCGTTCGGCATTGCGGCGTGGGAGCTGGTCAGGATGGCGCGACGTATTGCGCCATCCTACCTGTAGAAACCGTTGCCTGCGCGGCGAGCCCCGGTTTGCCGCGGCCCATCCGGCACGGTCTATCCCTCCACTTCCTGAAACTCCCCGTGAACCATCGTGACCAGATCGCCGGCAAAGCTCATCACATCCTTTCCGGCCGCCTTGTTCTCATCGCTCGCCATCGCGGTCTTGAATGTTTCCTTGTCGGGAAAATGCATCTCGGCGATAAGATAGTAGGGCGATTCGGCGCCGAATGACCGGAGGTTCCGGCTGACGAGGAGCTTCCGCAGGCCCGGCACTTTCCGCATCAGCGGCGCGTGCACTTCGTTGTAATGCGCGTCGAACTCCTCGACGTTGGCGGGATGCTTGAAAAGAGCTGTCAGTTTGTACATCGGTGCCCGGAATTAACTGGTTGCTGGTTATCGTTGATGGCCGGTCGACCCGGCCGGAAGCCCGGCAATATAGCAGCCTGTTGAACAATATCATCCGCGGCTCCGGCCTTTGAGGGTGACTCAGGTTGAGATGCCGTGGATGATGCCCAGAGTCATATCCGGCATCTGGCTTCCCAGCCCCATCGGGGCGTGCCGGTTGTAGCATCGATACCCCCGTTGCCCGCTCGAGCTCCATCGGAGCGTCCCCTTCTTCTCTTCCTGAATGCGAGGATGGTACGCTCCGATGGAGCTTGGAATCATGGGAGGCGTGGCGATGCTACAACCGGCGTGCTCCTGACGGAGCTTGAAGAGTGATGGGAGGATCGTCGATCGATCATTGCGCCGTCAACCGGAGGGATGGATTCAAACCGGGTCGCTGCCATCGGTGTTGTCCCGTTGCTCTGTGCCGGCGGGCGTTCTAAATTTGCGACGCTTCGGCCGATGGCATCGAGGGAAGCCCATTGATCAGTGCGCTCTCCATCGACGGCCGATGCGGGTTCCATCCGGCATGCGCCGGATCATGATCAATCGCATCCACATTATTTTCTTCAGGAGTATATCATGCCAGACAATGCAGCGCTTCCGGACGGGATCACGGAATCGATCGCGATTGGAAACGTCGGGAGCATCGCCAACCAGCCCGCGATGCTCTCGAACCTCATGTACGCCAACCTCGTGCAGAACACCAACCTGTCGCAGCAGAATGCGGTCGCCAATCAGCAGGCGATGAATCAGCTCGGCATTTCGATTGTCGGTAAGACGGTGAACCTGATCTCCAACCTCAGCCCGATGGAAGCGGTCGCCGTCCAGAAGCTGGATACGGGGAACGATGTCGCTGAGGAGATCGCCGCCCTGAAGGCGGCGGACGCATCGGGAGCAACCGCGCAGTCACCATCCACCACATAATCCGGTTCGCTGAGGACCAGGGAGCAGAACGATGTCGGATTCGATAACCAGCGCCGGGAATGGCGCGGCGGAGGGGATGCGTGCGCCTCATGCTGTCCGGGTGGATGCCGGCGACAATAGTCCCATCGATGTCGTCGAGAACATGATGCGGAATCTCGATCTCGCCAACCGTATCGCGAACGATAATCTGGCGCATCAGAACGCCATCCAGCATCAGCAGGCGATGTTGCAGCTTCAGCTTGCCGCGGTTGGAAAATGCACCGAGATGATCATGTCCATCGATGCCGCCAGCCCGGATGCGCCGGAACAGATCAGAATATATGAGGGGCTGATCGATATGTTCATGAAGCAGTTCGGCAGGATCACCGAAGTGACCAGGGTCGGGGATCTGCGGAAGTAAGGGGATGGGGAGCCCGGATGTATTCCGCCGCGTGTTTTTCGCCGTGGGATATATCGGGCCCCTCCTTCCGGTTCGTCGCCTGTCACCATGCCCGTGGCGCCGGGGTCGCGTTCAACTTTTCAGTACATTGGCGGACTTCTCGAATGCCGACGGGGCGGCCGATATTGAAATAAGATCATCCCATGAACAACCGAGGATTTTTCAGGAGGAGTTATGGCGGCGGGAACAATCGATGAAATTATCGCGGAGCTTGAATCGATTATCAGGGAGTGCATTATCGCCAATTCCCGGCTCGGCTATTTTGCCGCGCTGTATAATCGCGTGACGCTGGCGATCCGGGATGCGGTGGGGGAGAAACAGTTTGACGATAACGAGAGGATGGCGCGGCTGGACGTGGTGTTTGCCGGCAGATATATCGATGCCTACCGCCAGTATAAATCGGGCGGAACTCCCACAAAGTCGTGGCTGAAGGCATTCAGGGCGGCGGAAGGGGATGGGTATATCGTGCTCCAGCATCTCTTCGCCGGGATGAACGCGCATATCAATCTGGATCTCGGCATCGCGGCCGCAACCGTGGCGCCGGGCGCGGAGCTTGCCGGCCTGCGGGCCGATTTCGACAGGATCAACGATATCCTCGCATCGCTTACGCCGACCGTGGAGGGACAGCTTGGCAATACCTCCTGGGAAATGAACCTGCTTACCTCCCTTGCTCCCGGCGTGGAGCGGAGCATGCTCGGGTTCGGCATGACCGAGGCGCGGTCGGTGGCATGGATGCTGGCGCGGGAACTCTCCGCGCTTCCCCAGGCCGCGCAGCAGGCGCATATCGCCCTTCGCGATGAGGAGGCCAGCCTGCTGGCCGATGCCATCCTTCTCGATGATTTCATTGTTCAGGAATTGCGGCGGAGCGAGAATAATACGGTTGCCGATACTATTCAGCTTCTCTGCGCCGGGGAGTTCAGGACAAGCCCTCCTCTCCCCGCGCCCGGTGTGCCGGCACCGGAATCCGGCGGCATTTAGAACCGCTGTTTCAGCCGACGGGATACTTCAGGAATAATCCGAACTATCATCAGGTCAACCGCCTCTTCATGAAGAGTATTGGAATATACGGGGGGGCATTTCTCCTTTCCGCGCTTGTGCTCTCATCCTGTGGTTCAAGCCGGGGCGCGGGGAACAGCCGTAATCCCGAACAGGGATCGCCCGAGTGGATCATTCAGATGTATTTCACGCGCAGGGCGTTTCCGGAGGTGGAACACTACACGATTGGCGAGCTGCGGAACGATAATCATGCGACGGCGGGATCGGGGCTTTCCGACAGCGCCCGTGTCACCTGGCGGAATCTTCAGGAAGATCCAACCAGAGCGGTCTATGCGGTTGCCACCACCGACCGGTCATATCACTCCGATACCTATGCTTTTTTTGTTCGGGCCGGCGATGGCTGGAAATTAAACGCAATCCGGACGCTTGGGCTTCCGGGAGTTTTTTATCGCGTCATGCAGCAACTGGAGGGAGAAGTAAATCTCCCGGATTCCCTCGCCTCGCGGCTGGCGAATATGCGGCTCGCCGTTAATTCCGATGATTCGTTGAGGAGTTATTTTCGCGCGAATGCGGAGGAGTTCGATATGCTGCGGAATATCCTCGGATCGACGCCGGATATCATCGCGGTGACGAGCAATGGAGAGGCCGATCCGGCAATCACATCGAACAGCGGAACGATTTTCCGGATAACCGCGCTGCTTCGGAAGCTCCGCATTCATTCGATACGACGCGCGGCGGAGGGTTCCGGGGCGTTCTATCTGACCATCCACAATGAATCCGATCATGCCGTCGGATATCTGTCGCTGCCGGAAGGCGCCGCCCCCCCCGGCATGACGCCATCGCGATTCATTTATGTGGAGGAGATCGTGCGGGGGTGGTATATCTACAAATCCATCTGAGAGTGCCCGCGGGATGGTGAATGGGGAGCATGCCGTACGATGCGCGGCGTCAGAGTTTGTACGGCATCACCCACTTCCATTAATTTCATCGGCTTTCCGCTTCGCGCGTCCAGCTTCCCGAGGGGATCAACCCGAAGCGAGCGTGCGGAAACCGAATACAACTGGCACACGAACATACAAGAGGATTGTCATGGGTCGAGCGTTTGAATTCAGAAGGGCTCGCAAGGAAAAGCGGTGGGACAAGATGTCGAAGGCGTTCACGAAGCTCGGCCGCGAGATCGCCATCTCCGTGAAGCAGTCCGGCCCGGACCCGGCGTCGAACCCGCGTCTGCGGGTCGCCATCCAGAATGGCAAGGCGCTGAACATGCCGAAGGACAAGATCGAATCGGCAATCAAGCGGGCATCATCCAAGGATGAGAAGGATTTCCAGGAGGTGACGTACGAGGGGTACGGGCCGCACGGCGTGGCGCTGCTGGTGGAATGCGCCAGCGACAACCCCACGCGCACCGTCTCCAATATGCGGGTCTTCTTCTCGCGCTCCGGGGGGACGCTCGGCACCGCCGGCTCGCTGGATTTCATGTTCGATCGCAAGGGGGTGTTCCGTCTTGCCGCCGATGGCGTGGAGCTGGAGGAGCTGGAGCTGGATCTGATCGACTTCGGGGCGGAGGATATCTTCGTCGAGGATGGGGAGATCTACATCTATACGTCGTTCAAGGATTTCGGCGCGATGCAGAAGGCGCTTGAGGAGCGGAAGCTGAACATCATCAGCTCCGAGCTTCAGCGGATTCCGAACACCACCACCGAGCTTTCGGCGGAGCAGGAGGAGGAAATCCTGACCCTTATCGACAAGATCGAAGAGGATGACGATGTGCAGAATGTCTTCCACAATATGAAGTAGACGGCCATCACGTCCGTGACCGCCTGATATATCGACCAAATACCACCGGGAGCGGTATTTGTCGATCCCTGCGCTCATCAGGCTTTTTCTGGCTATGACGGAGATCACCGTTCCAGTCATCTCCGTCATAGCTCCAGATGTTTCGATTTTGTGCGTTTTGCCGATACCGCCATTGCCGGGCCGAGTTGTCTCTTCCCCGAGCCGCCATTTTTCATCCTGCCTCCATATTCCCACCGTACCTTGATTGCTCCTAGAAGAAGTGTTTCAGGCATATAACTCTACAGGTGTTTCCGTGCGGAATCATGTGGCCCGTATCGCGTCAGAGAAGGTGCTTCTGCTCCTCATCGCTCTGCTGTTTACTCCCATCTGGCTTCCCGCCCAGTCGGGATCGGGATATCGGCGGGTAACTGCCTTCACGATCGGCGGCGATGGAGGGTGGGACTATGCCACGGTCGATCCCGTCGCGAAGCGCCTCTACCTCAGCCACAGCGATCACGTGGAAGTCGTCAACATCGGGGATGGCTCGGTTGTGGGGACTGTTCCCAACACGGCGGGCGTCCACGGCGTGGCGCTGGCCCCGGCGCTGGGACGCGGCTTTACCAGCAATGGGCGGAGCAACAGTTGTTCGATCTTCGATCTTAAGACGCTGAAAGTGCTGAAGGAGGTGAAGACCGGAGGGAAGCCCGATGCGATCCTCTATGATGCAACGTCCGGGGGTGTCTTCGTGTTCAACGGCAAAAGCACGGATGTGACGGTGATCAACGCGGCGACGGGAGATGTGATGGGAACGATTCCCCTGGAGGGAGGCCCGGAGTTCGCGGTTTCCGACGGCGCGGGGCATGTCTTCTTCAACGTGGAGGATAAGAGCGATGTCGGGGAGATCGATGTGAGGACGTTGAAGGTGATCCACTACTGGAAGCTGGGAAAGGGGGAGGAGCCGACCGGGCTTGCGATCGACGCGGCTCATCGCCGTCTGTTCGTGGGGTGCCACAACAATCTGATGGCCGTGATGAACGCGGACAACGGGAATATCCTCGCCACGCTTCCAATCGGGTCGGGGGTTGATGCCACTGCCTTTGATCCCGGCACCGGCCTGGCCTTCGCCTCCAACGGCGATGGGACTCTCACGGTCATCCACGAGGATTCCGCCGACAGGTTTACGGTGATCGACAACGTCGCGACCGAACGTGGCGCCCGCACGATGGCGCTCGATCCCATCACTCATAATCTCTTTCTCCCCACCGCGCGGTTCGAGCCTGCTCCGGCGGCAACTGCTGCCGAACCCCATCCTCGACCGAAGATCGTGAGCGGATCGTTCATGGTGCTGGAATACGCCCGGTAGCCTTCTTCGTCCACTGCTGTGTAGATTAAGGTCATGAGAATACTCCTGATCGAAGATGACAGGAAGGTGGCCTCGGCGATCGGGAAGCACCTGAAGGCCGCGGGCTATACGTTCGATATCGCCTCCGACGGTGTCACCGGCGAGGACCTCGCGTTCGTCAACCAGTACGATGTGATCATCCTCGATGTGATGCTGCCGAAACAGGATGGATGGACGACATGCGTTCAGCTCAGGCGGAACAATGTCGATACTCCCATCCTGATGCTCACCGCCCTGGACGATGTGGATGCCAAGGTGCGCGGGCTGGATTCAGGCGCGGATGATTATCTGGCGAAGCCGTTTCACTTCCCGGAACTGCTGGCGCGGATACGGTCGCTGGCCCGACGGGGAACCCAGGTGCGCTCATCGATCATCGAGAAATACGGGCTGCGGCTTGAGCTGAATTCCCACCGTGCGTTTCGCGACGGGAAGGAGATTTCGCTGACCGCGAAGGAGTTCGCGCTTCTTGAGCTGTTCCTCACCCGACCCGATACGGTCCTTTCCCGTGAGGTGATCTCGGAGCATCTCTGGGGGATGGATTACGAACAGCGGAGCAACGTCATCGAATCGTTCGTCAAGTTTCTGCGGCAGAAAATCGATCGCGGTTCGGAGCAGCCGCTCATCCACACGATTCGCGGAGCGGGATATATTTTTTCCGATACGAGGCCGTGAGTGTTCACCATAACCACCAGAATCGTTCTCGCCTACACGCTCGTCTTCGGGATAATGCTCACCGGGTTTGCCTTTGTCATTTACCGGAGCACGGAGCAGGCCGCCATCGAGAAGATCGACGCGCGCCTGGAGAGCCATGCCGACAAGATATCGACGGAGATTGAGGAGGAGATGGGGGATGGCGAGTTCCCCGCCGTTCAGGATATTCATGCGCTGACGACCAACGGCCTGCATGACGTACGGCTTCAGGTCATGGACACCACCGGGCAGACGCTTCTTTCCGATTCCCTGCTTCCCATTCTTCCGGCGGGCGTCATCCGCGCGGCATCGAGCCGGCGGATCAGCGTTGCGGACATTCGCATCGGCGGCAGGGAGTATCGCGCGCGCACCAGCCCGGTCGATGTCGAGAACAATCACGGCCTGATCATGCGTATCGCCGCCCCGCTCGATGAAGTGCGCGAGGATTCGGATCGCCTGAAGCTGATCTTCCTCATTCTGATCCCCCTCTCTCTGCTCGTCGGGGCAATCGCCGCGCTTATCATCACCCGCGCCGGGTTCCGCCCGATCTCCGCGATGGTGTCATCGGCGAATCGAATCACCGCGGCCAATCTCGATCAACGTCTCGCGGTCCCAGGGACGCGCGATGAGATCCGGCATCTGGCGGAAACTCTGAACGCGATGATCGAGCGGATCGGCGTGGCGTTCCAGCAGCAGCGGCAGTTTATCGCCGACGCATCGCACGAGATACGGACGCCGCTGACGATCATCAAGACGGAACTGGAGTTCGGTGAGCGAAGCGATGAGATCGGCGAGGTAAAGGAGAGCATCGGCATCGCGCTCGGCGAGGTGGATCGGATGACATCGCTGACGCAGTCGCTCCTGCTGCTGGTCCGCCTGGACAGCCCGCACCATCCGCTGAACACCGGCATTGTCCGTCTCGATGAGATCGTCATGCGCTCGGTCAACCGCATGCAGGGGCTGGCTCAGAGTCGGGAGATTACGCTGGCGCCGCATATCGCCGAGGCCATCGAGGCCGAGGGGGATGAGGAGAAGCTGGAGCGCGCGCTGATCAACCTGATCGACAACGCGATCAAGTATTCCGATCGTGGGGGAATCGTGTCGATTGCGCTGGAGAGGCTCGACGCGATTGCCCGCGTCACTGTCCGCGACAACGGCCCCGGCATCAGCGCGGCAAGCCTCCCCTACATCTTCGAGCGCTTCCATCGCGCCGATGAATCGAGAGCCCGCGGCGAAGGGCATGGGCTTGGGCTTGCCATCGTCAGGCGCGTTGTGGAGCTGCATGGCGGAAGCGTGCGCGCCGAGAGCATCGAGAACGCGGGCGCCTCCTTCATCATCGATCTTCCGCTGCGATAGGGGGCCGGCATCATTCGGTATAAATGTCTGAAAACCTGACCGTGCGGAGTTCGACCGTGCTCCCCGGAAGCGCCTCGAAGATCACGTACTCGGTGCTCGGAAGATCGACATAATCCTCATAGATCTCCCTGCACCCGATCGATATCGAAAGAAGCCCTGCCTCGTTATGGAACGTCAGCCGTTCCGCTCCGCGGCCTGCCGGGTTCGCTACCGGAATCACCCCGCCATCCGCCGTTCTGACGGAGCAGCCGTTGAGAGAAGAATAAAGCAGAGCGATCCCCTTCGTCGAGTCGAGGAGATGGGGGACGGTTCTCATGTACACCCTCAGCCCATCACCCGAGAGAATGGCGACATCGAACCTGCCGATAAACTGCGTAAGGTCGGGCGACCGGATGGCAAATCGCGCGCCCGGTTTCAGCACGATCCCCGAACTCCGAACTTCCACATCCCGGTAATCGGTGAGGGTCTCCCCATCATAGCCCTGGCGCCCCGCGAGGATGCCGATCTTCTCATAGGCACAGCCGCTGAGCAGAGCAAGAGCGACAAGGGGGATGATGCCCCGCGGATATATACGGCCGCTCACGGTCATCTCATCACCTCGGCCGGCGAATGAAACACATCCCCGATGCCGATCCCGATGCCGATATATCCCGCCGACCAGCTTGTCCCGATCCCCAGATTATCGAGCCCGAACGCGATATCGCTGTTGGCCGCTCCCCGTGCGTAGCCGGCCACCACGTTGACCGTGCCGAAATCGAACATCGGCAGCGAGAGTCGCGCGCCGATATGAACGATCGACTGCGGATAGTAGGTAAGCTCCGCGAACGGCTCCAGGTTCAACTCGTCGTACAGCACATTGAAGCGATAGCCGGCGCGGATCGGGAGAATGCCGAACCCGGTTTCGGTGGCTGAAAGGGCGACGAGGTTGACAAGCGACGTGCCGACGAACAACCGCCGCTCGCCGAACGGCAGGGGATAGGTTGCGGAGGCAAGCCGCGCGATCAGCCCCGTGATGGCCGGGGTGGCGCCGCCGGGCGCGACCGACTGGAACTGCTGCGCGTTGGAGCTGAGGCTCCGCACCAGATCGAGGTTCAGCACGCTCACCTCCAGCGCGGAGTGCTTCTGATTTTTCCACTCCACGAAAAGCTCCTCGGTCTTGTTGACGAAGTCGAGCGCGGATATGCCGATGCCGATGTATGGAAACGCCGTGCTGTAGTCGGCGCTGTCGATATGGCGGCGGTTGGAGTTTCGGAGGAGGTTGGAGGAGCCCGCCACATATCCGGCGTAGCCCCGCAGATTGAAGCCGCCATATGATCCCACATCGAGCGTAACCCCCACGTTGAGGTACTGCGAGGGGAAGAGGCCGAATCCGAGAAATGGCTGCACCATCACAAACGGGATCTGATCGCGCAGGAAAAAGCGCTTGCGGATATAGAGCGGCAGCACGCCCACCAGATAGCCGCCCGGCGCAAGCTCTGCGGTGGTGTCCTGCTGCTTCAGGAATAGCTCGGCGCCCGCCGTGCCGATCGTCCAGCCGGGAGCATCGTGGAGCCAGCGGAGACGGACCTCGTAGGGGAGAAGGCGGTACATGTTCGCGCCGAAGGTTTTCGTGTTGGTCAAATGCTTTCCCGACAGCAGATCGTACAGCCCGAACAGCCCGTTGCCGGTTCCCCGGCTCGATGATCCCGATGTCAGGAAGCTGGCCGTCTCGATTCCTCCCAGGCGGAGAAACGCGGGATAGCTGCGGGTGACTTCCGAATCGTGCTGAACGTATTGCCGGTGGATGTCCACGGAGCTGGCCGATGGGTAGATTACGCCGTTGTCGCGATCGCCGGGGATGTTCTGTGTGTTCTGCCGGATGGTCGAGTCGAGCTGCGTGATCGTGTAGCGGTCACGCTCGATTCTTGTGATCGGGAAACATCCTGATAATGTGAGCGCCGCGAGCGCGGTCGCGAGGATAAACTTCATGCCTGCTCCAGTCCGTGTCATATGTGCCAGGACATTATTCATGGGTTCTGACGATTTCCACCCGCCGCAGCCGGGCCAGATACTGCTCTTCGGGCTCATTGGGGAACATCGGCAGCGGCAGTGCCTTTCCCTCCGAGCGGGCCGAGAGCATGCCGGGGGGAACTCCCCTGCGGATCAGTTCATCTCTGACGAACGTCGCTCGCCGCTGTCCCAGGTCCAGGTTGAACGGCTCGGTGCCGATCGTATCGGTATGTCCCACGATCTCGAATCGATCATGCGATATCCCGTGGATGCGCCGCAGCGACCAGGCGACCGTATCGAGCATATCGGTCCATTGCTCGGTCGTGGGGAGGCCGCGATCGTCAAAGGTGAACCGGTAGGGATCGGTCGCGTTGTCGAACGGGAAGTTGACCCGCAGGACGAGTGTATCGGATGGGGTAACGGGGAGCGATGCCGTGTCGCGCGCGGTATCGGATGGGATCGATGTGCGCGGCGAGCCATTGATCCGCGTGGGCGTTTTCCCGTCGCCGTGGGATGCCCTGTTCCCGTCGCGCGGGTTGCCTGCCATTGCCGCCGTATCCCTTGCCGGCTTCCGTCCCTTGACGCTGTGAAGAACGTAGATATCGAATCCCGTGGGGCGATGTTGATTGGAGCTGTAGTAGAGGAGCGTGTCGGGGCTCGCCGATGCGGGAGCGGAGGGGAAAAATTCATCGTCCGGGGTGTTGATCGGCCTGCCGAGATTCTGGGCTTCTCCCACGGCATCGCCGGAAATCGGCGCGCGGAAGAGATCGTATCCGCCAACTGTCGCATGCCCGGCGGAGGAGAAATAGAGCCACTTCCCGTCGCCGCTGACCCACGGGGAAAGCTCGTCGCACGGGGTGTTTACTCCCGCGCCGATATTCTTCGCATCGGACCACGTGCCGGAGGAGCCGCGACGGCTGACGTAGATATCGGTGCCGCCGATGCCGTCGCGCCGGTTGCTGGCGAAGTAGAGCGACCGGCCGTCGGGCGAAAGCGCGGGCTGCGCGTCCCATGTCCGCACCGACGAGATGGCGAGACGATGCGGGGCCGATATCACGTCGCCGTGCACCGTTCCCGCGATCAGATCGTAATCGCTCGCCACGCGGCCATGAAGCCTTGCGGATGCGTAGATCGTGTCACCATCCGCCATCACCGATGTCCCGCCGATCGATCCATCGACCCCATCGGCGGCAATCGGCCTGCCGGGGAGCACATCATCGACATCGCGAAGCCGGGCTTCCATGATACTGTCGGTGCCGGACTGGAATCCACGGGGGCTGGCGGGGCGAAGGGTCACCAGAAGGTTGCCGGCGGCGTGAGACGGGAATGTGAGGCCGAACTCATCGCGCTCTCCGTCGAGCCCATGCACCCGCGAGATCGCCGGATGAAATCCGCTGATCGTCGTCGATCCCGTATCGATCGTCACGATATCGAAGCTCCCCGGCCGGCAGGGCAATACCGTTACCGGGCAATCGAGTTTCGATTGTTCGGGGAGGATCGCCGTGGAAGCGCATCCGAGGAGAACCACGGAGGAGAAAAGAAGGAGGAAGCCGGGCCGGAGAATGTTCATTCTTGATCGAAACGGACGGAAGCAGACGCGATAACGCTTATCACTATGGTGGATGACAGCCGACTTCCTTCGGGAGTGACATCGGCGTTCGACAAATTGAAGATTGATGGTTCTGCCGCCTCCGCGAAATTTCATCCTGCCTCCATGTGGCACCTGTAGATTGCAATTCGTTCTTCCACGACAGTTTCCAATCGGGGGCTGGCAGGCGCATCAACAGGGGCAATCATGAAATCGAGAATAGCGGGTCTGGCCATCGTGGGCAGTCTGATCATCGGCGGTCCGGCACTTATCGCGCAGCCTCTGGAAACCGAAACCGCGCGGACGCTCCCGGCCGGCAGGGGGAAGATCGCCGCGAACCTGGAATATCAGACAGCGGCGGAGGGATCGGAGATTGCGGTTCCCCTGGAGCTGGAATATGGGATTACCGACGATCTTCAGGTTATCGTTGAGCCCGTCGCCTACACATCCATCAGGCCGAAGGCGGGGCGTACCGCGAGTGGGCTGGGCGATCTGGAGGCCACGCTCACCTATCGGTTTGTACGGGAGGAGGCCAGTATCCCCGCGCTGGCGCTGGCCGGTGAAATTAAAATTCCCGTTGCAGGGGATACATTGATCGGCACCGGCAAAACCGATTACGCGGCGTATCTGATCGCAAGCAAACGCTTCGGCCCCGTGGATATGCACGCCAATATCGGTTATTCAATTCTCGGCAATCCGCCGGGAATCCGGTTGTCGGATGTCGTTAACGGAAGCCTTGCGGCCGAATATCATGTCAGCCCCGTCATCGATATCGTCGGCGAGGTGTTCGCCAGTACCGCTTCCGTGCCGGAGACGGGGGAGAACGGCGTGACCAGCGAAAGCCTTGCCGCGCCGGAAGCGGCGGGAGGCGAGGCATTTATTACGATTGGCGGACGATATTTTTTTCAACCGAATCTCTATTTCGCGTTCGCGATAAGCTACGACAACAACAACGCGCTGTTGTTCAGGCCCGGCCTGGCGTTGGAGTTCTGATCCGCATGAATTATGCGCCGGCGGGCAATTGCCGGCGAACGATCCGGCAACAATGATCAATGATGTGGCTACACTCATTATCCTTTTCTCAACTCAATCAATCATACAGGAGACGACAATGAAATCCCCCCTGAAATCCATCGGTCTGGCATTTGCGGTTGCAATGGCGGCCATTATTTCCACTTCGGCTACGGCCAGCGCGCAGAAGCCGAAGATCACGATGAAGCAGGCCCGCGCCGCGGCGCAGCAGGCGGTGCCGGATGGCAAGATCAAGAGCGCCGAGCTTGAGCACGAGGACGGCCAGTTTATTTATTCGTTCGACATCAAGGCCGGTACGGGCATCAAGGAAGTCTGGGTGGACGCGATGAGCGGCCAGGTGGTCAAGACGGAGAACGAGACGAAGGCCGATGAAAAGAGTGAGGCGAAGGCCGAGAAGAAGGAACGCCATGCGAAGAAGAGCCAGTAAATTGCCGGCCATGTAAATGTTCGGAAATTCCGGAAGCGGGTGGTTCCTGTGCGTGGAACTGCCCGCTTTGCTGGTATGGAGATTGCCGTGATCTGGCCCATAACCTTGCTGATTCAACTGTGCGATCATCCTTGAACCTTCTTCTCCTTTCGTCCTTCCTGCTGCTTGCGGCCGGCATGGTGACGAGCGCGCAGATGGCACTGACGGTCGATCGCGCGCTGACGATCGCGCATGAGAATAATCCCCGGTTCAGCATCGCCGATAAGGGGCTTGCCGGCGCGCAGTCGGCGCAACGGGAGTTGATCCGGCAGCGACTTCCCAGAGTCAGTTTCCACGGCAACGCCACCTACGCCCCAACGTTCCCATCATTCGGCTACGATCCCACGATCACCAGCGGCGGGCAGATCAGCGCGCAGGTGATGATCGAGCATCTGATCTACGACGGCGGCCAGCGCGATCTCCGGCTGAATCAGAGCGGGATCGATATCGATCTGATCGGCCGGTCGCGGTCGCTGATGGAACGCGATCTGCGGCTGAACGTGGCGCTGGCGTTCAATGATGCGATGCACGCGCGCGACGAGATAGCGCTCAGGGAGATGAACGTGGGGCAGCTCGCCGATTATCTCCGGCTTGTGGAGGCGATGTATGCCGGGAGCCTGGTTGGGTTTACCGACGTGCTGAAAACCCGCGTCCGCCTCTCCGATGCCAGGCTTGCGCTGGATGACGCGCAGGGCGCCGCGGATACTGCGCGCTTCGCGCTTGCTGAGTTGATAGGGCTTCCGTTCGATACCTCGATCGCCGTCGCCGGACGCCTGGATTCACTGCCGGACGTGGGCGCGTTCGATACGGCGACCAACCCCGATCTGGCCGCGTTCGATCTGGCGGTCAACCGGAGCCGGATCGATGTCGAGCTTGCGCGGCGGGAGAACAGCCCGGTGGTCAGCCTTCTGGGAGATGCCGGCGCGCTGACCTCCGTGGAGAACATCACCCTGCCGCGGAGCGATCGATCCAGCTTTATCGGATTTTCGGCCGGGGTGACGGTGGATATCCCGATCCTGAACTGGGGCATCACCGATCTTCATGTGGAGCAGCGGCAGATCGGGGTGGATACGCTGCGGTTGCAGGCCGAGATCCTCCGGCGATCGATCCTCCGGCAGAACGGAGAGCTGCGGGCACGGCTGGCTCGTGGCCGCGATCGGCTGGCGCTGATCCGCGCGACGATCGTCGACGCAGAGAAGAATTTTCTGCTGACCAAATCGAAATACGCCGGTGGCGGCGGCTCGGCGCTGGAAGTGCTGGACGCCCAGCAGCTTCTTTCGGACAACAGGCTGGCGGAGCTTCAGACGCTGGCCGATCTCCAGGCGCTGGTGGCGAAACTCCAACGCCTGACAAACCCGTAGACTATGATGATCATAAACCAGGTACGGCGCCGGCTTCCGGGGACCATTGCACTGCTGCTGTTCGTTGCCGGATGCTCCCGGCAGCAGCAGGCCGGGGAGGAGAAGACTTCCCCTCCGACGGTTGCCGTGAAGATCACCGGCATCGAGCAGGGGGATGCCGTGACGATGGTGGATGCCGTGGGGAAGATCGAGGTGCTCCGCACCGAAAAGCTCTACGCGCCGGTCGCCGGAACGGTGCTCAGCCTCAAGGCGGTGGAAGGGGAGTCGATCGGGAAGGGAGCGGTGGTCGCGGTGATCAGGACGAAGGAATCGCAGGCGCAGATCAATGGCGCCAACGCGCTGCTTGCGATTGCCCGGACGCCGGAGGAGAAGGCGGAGGCGCAACGGACGCTTCAGCTTGCCACGTCCGCCGACAACAGCGCAGTGGTTCGCGCGCCGATCGGCGGCATTGTGGCAACGAAGAGCGCGAACCAGGGGGAGAGCATCGCGGAGGGGGGGGAGATGCTTTCGATCGTCGATATCTCCACGCTCGTCTTCGTGGCCGATCTGCCGTTGAGCGCGGTTACGGAGGTAAGGCCGGGATCGGCATGCAGGATAAAACTTCAGGCGCTTCCCGGCGAGGAGCTGGACGCGATCGTGGTCGCCATCAGCCCGCAGTCCGACGCGCCGAGCCAGACGGTGCGGGCCAGAATGCGGTTCAATCATCTTCCGGCATCGACCTTCCGCCTGCTCAAGACCGATATGGCCGGCACGGTTTCGATCATCACCGGACATCATCCGGGGGCGATGCTGGTGCCGAAGGCGGCAGTGCTCAGGAACGACGAGGATAACACGAACTCCGTGATCACCATCGGCAGGGACTCGCTGGCGCATATCGTTCCGGTGGAGCTTGGCGCGGCGCGCGATTCCACCGTGGAGATACGGAGCGATCAGCTCCACGCGGGGATGACTGTGATCATCGAGGGGCAGTATTCGCTGGCGGATTCCACGAAAGTAACCGTAGCCAGATAGGGGCGCATGAACTTCTACGGCCAGATAGTCAGGCACAGGAAAGCGCTCTTCTTCACCGTGGCGCTCCTCGCGGCGGCCGGTGTGGCGGCGATCAACTCCATGCCGGTTTCCCTCTTTCCGGACATCACCTTCCCACGCATTGTGATCCTTGCCGATAACGGCGAGCAGCCGGCCGAGCGGATGATGTCCGAGGTGACGATCCCGCTGGAGGGGCTTGCCAGCTCGCTTCAGGATGTCCGGCTTGTCCGTTCGGTCACCGGCCGTGGCTCCACGGAGATATCGGTCGATCTCGACTGGGGAGCCAATGTGGAGGAGACGCTTCAATCGCTCCAGGGGAGGATACAGGATATCCATAATGTCCTGCCGGCGACCGCGGAGATTCAGGTGCAGCAGATGCGCGTGTCGGTCTTCCCGATTCAGGGCTACAGCCTCACATCCGATAAACGAAGCCTGGTGGAGCTTCGCGATCTGGCGCTCTACACGATTCGCCCGGCGCTGCTTCAGGTGAAGGGAATCGCGAAGATCGAGGTGACCGGCGGGGATGTGCGCGAGTACCGGGTGACGGTGGACCCGCAAAAGCTTGCGGGGTACGGTCTGGGCGTGGGGCAGGTATCGGACGCCATCGCGAAGAGCAACATCGTGGCCTCAACGGGAATCCTCGACAACAACTATCAGATGTATCTCTCGCTGGTTGTCGAGCGCCTGGCGTCGGTGAGCGATATCGGTTCGGTGGTGGTGGCCGTGCAGAACGGCGTGCCGGTCCATCTCTCCGATGTGGCGACGGTAAGCCCATCGGTGGCCGATCAGTTCATCAGGACCACGGCGCACGGACGCCAGGCGGTGCTGATCAACGTGATCAAGCAGCCGACCGGCAGCACGGTGCAGATCGGCCAGGATGTGGACAGCGCGCTTGCCCGATTGAAGCTCCCGTCCGATGTCCATTTCGAGAACTTCTACGATCAATCCGATTTCATCAACAGCTCCATCTCCAGCACGCGCGACAGCATCATCATCGGCGTGGTGCTGGCGATGATCGTGCTGCTGATTTTCCTCCGGAGCTGGCGCGTGACGCTGGTGATCGCCGTCGTGGTTCCGGTGACCATCGCCATGACGCTCGTCTGCCTGAACGTCGTCGGGTTCTCGATCAACATCATGACGCTTGGCGGAATCGCGGCGGCGGTGGGGTTGATCATCGATGATTCGATCGTGGTGATCGAGCATATCTTCACACGGTTCAACAAGGCCCGCGCCGATGCCTCGCGGTCGGAAAGCGCGTTTACCGCCGCGGCCCGGATATCGCTTCGCGAGCTGATGCCGGCGATCATCGGTTCAACCGCCAGCACGCTTGTGATCCATATCCCGCTGGCGTTCCTCGGCGGCGTTACCGGCGCCTTCTTCGCCTCCCTTTCGATCACAATGGTCTTCGCCCTCCTGATATCATTTCTCCTCTCGATCTCACTGGCCCCTCTTCTGGCCTCGATCGTTATCCGGGAGAAGGATATCGACCGGGAGCTGGAGCGTGAGCACAAGCGAAGCCGCGGCGGTGGCTGGTACGAGCGGCGTCTGGCGTGGCTCCTGCGCCATTCCTGGGTGGCGATCCCGTTTGCGCTGCTCGTCTTTACCGTGACGTATCTGATCTACTCGCAGGTGGGGAGCGGCTTTATGCCGGATATGGACGAAGGGGCGTTCGTGATCGATTATGAATCCCCGCCGGGGACATCGCTCGATGAGACCAACAGGATGCTGGCGGAAATGGAGCGGCTTCTGATGAAGGTCCCGGAGGTCGATTCGTACTCGCGCAGGACCGGCACGCAGCTCGGCTTCTTCCTGACCGAACCGAACAGCGGCGATCTCCTGGTGAAGCTCAAAACGGATCGGTCGCGCCCGATCGATGAGGTTATCGATGACATTCGCGTGAAGATCGAGTCCTCCCAGCCGGCGCTGCGCGTCGACTTCGGACAGCTTATGCAGGATGTGATCGGCGATCTCACCAACTCCCCCTCGCCGATCGAGATCAAGCTCTTCGGCTCCGACAGCAGGGTTCTCCAGGCGAAGGCGGAGGAGATCACGGGGTTGATCGAGAAGGTTCCCGGCGTGGTGGACGCGTTCAACGGCATCGTGATCACCGGCCCGTCGTTCGTCATCAATCTGGACCCTCAACGCACGGCCCAGGCCGGGTTCGACGCCACCGAAGTAGCCGGACAGCTCGAAACGATCATGCGCGGCAGCGTGGGCTCCACCGTCCAGCAGGGGGAAAAGCTGGTGGATATCCGCGTCCGTTATCCTGACGAGTACCGGCACGATATCGATCTGATCTCCGGGGTCCGGCTGGTGAATCAGAAGGGTATCGCCATCCCGCTCACATCGATTGCAACGATCGCCAGGACTCCCGGCCAGCCGGAACTGCACCGCGAGGGGCTGCGCCGCATGGTGGCGGTCACCGCCCGGATCACGGGCCGCGATCTTGGCAGCACCATCGCCGATATCAAGAGCAGACTGGCGGCGAGCCTCGTGGTTCCTCCGGGGATGTCGATCGAATATGGCGGGCTGTATCAGACGCAGCAGGAATCGTTCAAGGGGCTGGTGATGGTGGCGCTCGCGGCGTTCGGGCTTGTCTTTATCGTGCTGCTGATCGAGTTCGGCGAGTTCGCGGCGCCCGTTTCGATCCTGATCATCAATCTCCTGTCGCTCCTCGGCGTGGTGGGAGCGCTCTGGGTGACGGGGGTGACGCTGAACATCTCCAGCCTGGTCGGAACGATCATGGTGATCGGCATCGTGGCGGAGAACGCGATCTTCATCCTGCACGAGATGAAGCATCTTCGCGCCGGTGGGATGACGCTGGAGCTTTCGCTGGTCCATGCCAGCAGGCTCCGGCGCAGACCGATTCTGATGACGACGATGGCCGCGGTGCTGGCGTTGCTTCCGCTCTCGCTCGGGATAGGTGCCGGGGCGCAGATGCAGCAGCCGCTGGCGATTGCGGTGATTGGAGGGTTCTCGGTATCAAGCCTTCTTTTGTTCTTCGGGCTGCCGGTGGTTTATCGGTTGATCAAGGGGAAGGAGTGATTGCCTCCCGCATCCATTGCCGCACATTCCGCGACGCGCGGGATGGTGCCACAGCACCGTTCGCGATTGTGCTTCCGGCTCCCCCTGCCGTTGATCACTCGGCCACCATGTTCGTGACCACCACTGTTTCCCCGATGCGGAGCGCGCAGAAATAAATCCCGGCGGGAAGCCCGTTCCGGCTGAACGTGATATCATGCTCCCCCGCATCCTCGGTCCTCCGCACCGTCGGCGCCGCCTCCCGTCCAAGCCGGTCGTAGACCGTAAGGGTAATGCCCGACCTTCCCGCGAGGCGATATCGAATGGTGGTGGCGCCGCTGAATGGGTTCGGCTCGTTGCGGAGCGATATGGACCGCGTCGCGATCGACCCCTCCGTTCCCGCCGGGCCCCAGTTCGCGGCATCGTCCGGCGTCTCGGATGCGTGCAGCACGCGCGCCCAGCTTCCATCGCGCGCCCTGATGCCGACGAATGCCTTTGCCCTGACGTGCGCCGGGTTGATCGATGCGGGGAGGGAGAAGGAATAGCTTCGGGCAATTGCCGGCCCATCGCCGAGCGTGAACGTATCGCCAAGCACGGAGCCGCCAACCATCCGCACAACATCGTTATGAACGAAATCGGTGATGTAGGTGAACGGCTGGTTGTAGATCCTCTGCGATGCCACGATGCTGTCCTCGGTAAGCACCGCCACGGTGAAGTACTCCGTGCTGTCGGTGATGGGGAGCTGCCCTGGGATCATCGGGCTTACGCGGAGGTCGATCGCCGCGGTTCTCGTGGCCGGATCGAACGTCCGACGCTCGATCGCCAGCACGGCCGGCGGCGGCGGCAGCGCATCCTCCCTGGCCGCCACGTACCAGATCTGCTCCTCATCCCAGTCAAGGCTGGTCAGGTTTCGCGCCCGGTTCCTGTCGACCGAAGCGGTCGGGAAGCTGCTGGCGCCCACCATCTCCTCCAGCGTATCCTCCGCCCGGATCGCAAGCGGATCATCCCCCTGATGCCATGAGAGCCTGACGACGCCGGTTCCAAGGCGCGCGCTGATACTGTCCAGAAGCCAGGTGCCGTAGGGGCAGTTGCCGCACCATGTTCCGCCGAACTCCTCGATCACGGCCCTTCCCGCCGGCTGCGCGAATGCCGTCGTCGCGAGCAGAAGAAGCAGCGCCGGCAGCGGCCACAACCGGGAGAAACGTTGTGCCGGGCACGGATATCTTTCGAGGAGGTGTAACATGATCGCCATATAATTGTTGATACCGAGGTCTCGTGCGCGTGTGAAAGATAGAAATTCCTCCGATGCGGGGTTCGCCGCGCGGATATCACCGGGATGTCCGCGATTCAGATCATCCCCCGTTTCGTAGATTATCGCTCTTCGCGCGCCGGATCGCCTGACGAAATCCGCCGGGTCCTTTCATCGATCTTTTCGCAATCCTCATGAAGCATCTTTTCCTCCTGATTCTTTTTCTGGCGGGGCCGGCCATGATGGCGCAAACCTTCAATGATGCGGTTCGTGTCAACGATGCCCCATCCGGCGAGACCGAACACTCGCCTTGCATGCGGATTGCTCAGGATGGAACGATCTACACAAGCTGGTTCCAGCGCAACGCCGATATCTACTTTTCCCGCTCCACCGATCAGGGTGCCACATTCCGTCCGGCCGTCCGCGCCTGCCAGGGGATCACTCCCAATGACTATACCTCGAAGCTTCAGCGCGTGCCGGAGTTCGCCGTGGATCGCGGCGGGGTGATCCATATGGTCTGGACCGAGGAGAGGACCAAGACGCAGAACGATGTATGGTATATCCGTTCCACCGACAAGGGAAGCAGCTGGAGCGCTCCCGTCTCCATCATGGATGTCGATGATTCATCGAAATACCCGCAGGATTTTGCGGCGCTCGCCATCGATTCAAGCAACAATATCCACGTCGCGTTTCTCGATTTTCGTGATGTGGTGCGCGGAACCGGGAATTATCCGCATCTGCTGGTGACCGGATCGGCGGATGGCGGGATGAGCTGGGGAAAGCCGGTCAGGGCCGATAATTTTCCGTCGGGAATTCCTGATGGCGGAACGTGCGACTGTTGCCGGCTGGACGTGGCGGCATCCAGGACGGGCGAGGTCTACGTCGCGTTCCGTTCCGATATCAAGAACCGTCGCGATATCTGGATCGCCCGTTCATCGAGCGGGGGAGCGGGCTTCGGGGAGTGTATTCTGGCGCAGAGCGGCGTGTGGACCATCGCGGCATGTCCCACCACCGGGCCGCAGATCGTGCTGGACAGCGCCGACAACCTCCACCTGACCTGGCGCGACAGCCGGGACGCATCGGGTCGCGACATCTGCTATTACACAATGCTTCTCAAGGGAAAGACCGCCGTCCTTCCCAACAGGATGATCAGCCGTCCCACGAACCAGACCGCCAACTGGCCCGCGCTCGCGGTTTCCCCCACGGGGGCGATGATGGTGATGTACCAGGCGCGCAACGGCGGAGCGCAGCAGGTCCGCTACAGCATCTCCGGCAATGGCGGCAGCACCTGGTCCGCCGACGCGCCGCTTCCCGGTCCGACGAATGTGGACCAGCAGTTTGCGAATGTGGCGTTCGCCCCGTCGGGGGCGCTCTACGCCGTCTGGCAGGATGCCCGGCGCGATGGCTCCGATATCTACGCCGCCAGGCTCGGCGGCTCCATTGCCACCACCGCGCCCTCCTCCGTCACGCTGATGAACCCCGTCACCGGGGCGAGCGTTCTCCTTGCATGGCATCCGCCGGCGGAGCTTGGGAGCGCGCCGGTCGTCTGGTACGATCTTGCCGCCACCGGCCCGCGGACATTTACGCTCAATCGCATTACTGATACTTCAGTTACCCTGAATTCCCTTCCGCCGGGGGAGTACCATTACGATGTGGTGGCGCGGACCATCACGGGAAGCTCCGTGAAAGCAATGGGGGAGTTCACGGTCGGTGGTCTTGGCGTTGCCGATGCGGTCGCCGGCGCGTTCATGATCTCTCCCAACCCCGTGACGGCCGGCGGGGCAACGATGCGGTTTGCGCTGGAGAAGGAGGAGATGGTGGATATCAGAGTGACCGATCTGCTGGGACGGGATGTCTATCAGCGGAGCGGGATGTTCCCGGCCGGCCGGAATGCCGTGGCGCTCGATATCCCCTCGATGCCGCGCGGAATCTATCTCTGCGAGCTGCGAACCCGGACCATGACGCAACGGACGAGGCTCGTGGTGGAGTGATATCTCCGGCCTACAGTTCCTTGTGGTTCTGCTGAATCTGCCGGCTCAGCAGCACGGCGGTGCTCAGCATGATAATCCCCAGCAGCCCGAAGACGTTCGGCAGCACCCCGAGGTGGCCGAGGATCGTGACGGTCCCCGATATTCCGGGGATGAGCACCCAGAAAAGGAGGCCGTGGCGTTTCCGCCAGCGCTGCTCCTGACGGGAGAATCCCTTGCGCGCGTGGGAGATCGTCATGATAAACCCGATGATCGGGATAAGAAAGACGATCGCCGCCAGAAAAATCTGAGAAAGGGCCACCTGATATACTCTATTGTTCCGTGCCGGCCCGCGATGCGAGCTCGGCGATGCTCCGGCGCAGTTTCTCCTTGGAAACCACGCGCTGCCGCTGTAATCCCCTGGCGATAATCCCCTCGCCATGCTCCGCCACGATCTCGCAGGTTATCGTCCGCCCATCCACTTCCACCACCCGCGCCGTGATCGTGACGATCCATCCCACCGGCGTTGCAGCCGTATGTTCAAGCTCCACGAACGAGCCCACCGCGTCCTCATCGGCTTCCAGAAACGGGAGGATCGCCTGGCGCGCGGCATATTCGCCATGCTCCACAAGCGCGAACGTGGCATACACCGGATGAATGGTGCAGTCGAAGAATCGAGCGGTCATCTCCTGCGTCACCCGCAGCCGCATCGAGAACGTATGGTCCGGAGGGATTGTTCGCACAGCGGGCGAATCTACGAAAGAGCGGGCAACCGCGCGCGGGGAGCCATCGGTTGCCTCGCTCCGCTTACACACTGCCACCCCGGCCGGGCGCATCGCCGCGTCCGCGTCGGCTCTACATTTCCTATCTTTTGGGCTTTGTCGTCATTTCTTCTCCGAACAGACTCTATGAAGCAACAACTCCCGGCCACGCCGGTGTACCCGTTTGCCGCGATTATCGGCCAGGAGCAGATGAAACGCGCGCTGATCATCGTCGCGATCGATCCGGCCATCGGCGGTGTGATGATCATGGGACATCGCGGCACCGGTAAATCAACGGCGGTCCGGGCGCTTGCCGGGATGCTTCCCCGCATCAGGACCGTTGCCGACTGCGCCTTCCACTGCCTCCCGGACGCCCCCGCCGGCCTCTGCGAGCGCTGCACCGATCCCGAGCGAACGCACCTGATCGCCGATACGATCGACCTTCCCGTGGTCGATCTTCCCCTTGGCGCCACCGAGGATCGCGTGACCGGGACGATCGATATCGAACACGCGCTGGCGCACGGACGGAAGCGTTTCGAGCCGGGGCTGCTGGCGCGCGCCAACCGCGGCTTTCTCTACATCGACGAGGTCAATCTCCTGGAAGATCATCTCGTCGATCTCCTCCTCGATGTCGCGGCGAGCGGGGTCAACGTGGTGGAGCGGGAGGGAATCTCCATCCGTCATCCGGCGCGGTTCGCGCTGGTGGGAAGCGGCAACCCTGAGGAGGGGGAGCTTCGGCCGCAGTTGCTCGATCGCTTCGGGCTGCACGCCATCATCGAGACGGAGAACGAGGTGTCACGTCGCGTGGAGATCATCCGTCGCCGCCTGGCATTCGATGACAACCCGATCGCGTTCGTAAAGGAATGGGCGCCGGAAACCGACAGGCTTCGGAAGCGGATCGCGGCGGCGCAGAAGGGCATTGGAGCGGTAAAGCTGGGCGATGAGGAGCTTCGGATGATTGCCGCGCTATCGACGGAGCTTCAGATCGACGGACATCGTGGCGAGCTTGTGATGGCGCGTGCCTGCCGTGCCAGCGCCGCGTTCGAGGGGCGGAAGATGGTGGCCTCCGAGGATATCCGCGCCGTGGCACCGCTGGCGTTGCAGCACAGGCTGCGGAAGGACCCGCTGGAGACCAGCAACGCCGGAAGCCGCATCGGCGCCGCGCTGGAACGGATCGTGCGGGATTGATCCTTCCGCTTCGCGATGGCCCGGCGGATCATGGACCGGACGTGCAGAGTACTATTCATGGCTGATTCCTCTCCGACATATCTCCCCTTCTCCGCGTTCCTCGGCTTCAGCGCCGCGCGCCGCGCGCTGCTCTGCACCCTTGTCGATCCAACGCTCAGGGGCGTTCTTCTCTCCGGGCCGATCGGAACCGGCAAGTCCGCGCTGCTTCGGAGCTTCGGGGCGTTTGTCCGCGCGCATGCCGATCCGGGTTCCCCGTTCGTGCAGGTTCCGCTCGGCGTTGGCGATGAGAGGCTGATCGGCGGATTGGACTTCGACGTGGCGATCTCCACCGGCAGGCGGCGGCTCCGTCGCGGGTTGATCGCGGAGGCCGACGGCGGGTTTCTGTTCGTCGATGACATCCCGCTGCTCGATGAGCTTTCGACGGCGGTGATCGCCGGGGCGCTGGAGAACGAGTTTCTCCTCTGCGAGCGCGAGGGGTTCAGCGAGCGCGAGCGGTCGCGGTTTGTGCTGCTGGCAACCGCCGCGCCGTCGGAGCGGGAGCTGCCAGCGTGGGCCGTGGACAAGGTCGGCTTTCTGGTTGCCGAGGAGCAGCGGATTTCCCCCGACGCCGTCCGGCTTCTTATCTCCCGTATCGGCGACTACGATCGCGATCCGGCCGCTCTCTACGATCGCTGGCGTCAGCGGGAGGAATCGCTTGCGCGGCAGGTGACATCGGCACGGCTGCTGCATCCGTTTATCGCGCTCACGGCCGCGAATCTCGTCGCCATCGCCACTGAGTCGCTCCGGTTGAATGTGGCGGGGAACCGGGCCGATATCTTCGCCGCCAAGGCCGCGCGCGCCCACGCTGCTCTCCGCGGCTCGCGGAACGTGGATGATGTCGATATCAAGTTCGCCATCGCCACCGTGCTGCTTCCCCGCTCCGAAAACGTGCCTGATGAATCGCGGGGCTCGGATGAGCGGAGCGGGTCGCCGGAGACGCCGTCGCAGGAGCCGCAGGCGTCCGAAACGCCATCACCGGAGACGACATCGCCGGAGACCCAATCGGAGGGAACGGGGAGTGAGGAGCGGAGTGAACCGGGGGAGGGGGAGTCAGGGGGAGGGGAGCGTGTCTACGAGCCGCTCGATTTTACCAGGGAGCTGCCGAGGCTGGGCGAGTTCTTCTCATCGACGCGGCGGAATGTGGTATCGGGAAGTCGCGGGAATTCCGAACAGTGGCGACGTGGGCGGCACATCCGTTCCATCCAGCGCGACCCGCAGGGGAAGCGGATCGCGATCGGGGCCACGCTCAGGGCCGCGGCGCCGCACCAGAAGGAGCGAAGGGGGGACCAGGGGGGGCTGATCATCAGGAGCGAGGATATCCGGATCAAGCGATTCAGCGAGCGGGCGGGAACCCTGTTCATCTTCTGCGTGGATGCCTCGGGCTCGATGGCCGCCAACCGGATGCGTGAAGCGAAAGGGGCTGTAACGCAGCTTCTGCAGGAGGCATACATCCATCGCGATACTGTTGCGTTGATCGCGTTTCGCGGCGCGGAATCGGAGGTGCTGCTGCCGCCGACCAATTCCGTGGAGCGGGCGAAGCGTTCGCTCGATATCCTTCCCACGGGGGGAGGGACTCCGCTGGCATCGGCGCTGGTAAAGGCGTTTTCGCTGGCCCAGGCCGCCCGGCGGCGGGGAGTGGAGCAGACATTGATTGTGTTGATGACCGATGGCCGGGCAAATGTTCCTCTCACCGAAAGCGCCGCCGGGATGATTATGGAAATCCGTCGCAGGCACGTTCGGGGAGAACTTGAACATCTGGCGCTTGCCTATCGTCGCGCCGCAATCGATGTGCTTGTGGTGGATACGCGGCAGACATTCGGCGCAACGTCGGATGCGGTAAAGCTGGCGGAAATGCTGGATGCGGGATATTATTATTTGCCGCAGATCGATGCCCGCGGCCTTGCAAACGCGGTAAAATCAGGGGTTCGAGGGGGAAACAGGCCGGGGTTGTCGAAGGGTTGACAAAAAAAATCTCAGCAGCACAATATCATTTCCTTAACTTGCGTCAGTAGACAAGATGTGGATGCAATGCGGTTCGGAATAATGTTTGGATGATGTCGCTGTAAAAAAATCATCAAACAGAGCTTGCGTTAAGGGCTTTACAAGCTTATATTTGTACCACATGTCGGTGACAACTAACCGACTGGAAAATTTTAGAAACTTTGAAAAGTTGATTGCCTCTTCGCTGCGTTAAATCAGCAAGGGTTATATCAGGAAAGCCTCTCTATGATGGTTTTACACGTATGGGGACGGTGTAAGATTGTCAGGACTTCTCTCTCATATATACTCCTTTCGTTGTGGTGGTGAAACAAAAGAGGTAGGGGAATGCCCCTTGACGTGTGGTGACGTCAAGGGGCATCTCATTTTCCAGTAGTTCCTTCACGTTCTCTTCCTCGCGATGATCAGCTTCGCGCCCGGCATCGATGGGTTTCCGGCGAAACGGGCGCTCAGAGCCCGTCCACCAGGACCTCCGCAGAGAATTTTTTAGAAGCTCCATGCCAGCATCTCCCTCCGGCACCGACCCGGCATTCTCCGAACGGAAGCAACGTACCGCCGAAATCGCAAGAACCCTCCGCGCATTTATCCGAACGAAAAGCACGCATCGCCGCGGGGCGCTCTTCATTGAAACGCTGGTCGCCACGATCCTCTCGCAGAACACCTCCGACGTCAACAGCACGCGAGCCTACACCGAACTTCGCGGCGCCTTTCCCACATGGGAGGAGGTGGCCGATGCCGATCGCGCGGAGCTTGCCCGTGTCATCAAAAGCGGGGGGCTGGCACAGCAGAAATCCGGGACCATTATCGCGGTGCTGAACGAAATCCGCGAGCGTCATGGTAGTTTCGAGCCATCGCATCTGGATACGGCATCCGATGATGAGCTGCTCGATGAGCTGACATCGATGAAGGGCGTTGGCGTGAAGACCGCCGCCTGCGTGCTGATGTTCTCGCTCGGCCGCGATGTCTGCGCCGTCGATACCCACGTCCACCGCGTGGTCAACCGCCTCGGGATCGTCCACGCATCCAATGCCGATAAAACATTTCATGATCTCCGGCCGCTGATTCCGAAGGGCAAAGGACGGGAGTTTCATGTCGATCTGATCCGCTTCGGCAGGAATATCTGCAAGGCCAGACGACCTCACTGCTTCGAGTGCCCGCTGTACGATCTCTGCGACTGGGAGGAAAAGGAAGCATATGCCGCGGCCGCCATCCCCGGCTCCCCGCCGGTGAGCGGCGATGTCCTTCTCCTCGATATCCTTCCGGAGCGCTCGGCGCCGCGAGCGAAGTCCAGGGCTCGCTAGACCGTATATCACTCTGTCCGGGAGAGCGTCCCGCAAGCCTCACGAGAAAATCGTACTTCCTGATCCGGTGGAAATCCTCCGGACCGCGCCATATATCACGAAACCGATGCATCGCTCCATTCCGCTCGCGGATCTCTCGCAGTACCCGCGCTTTCTTTCCGATCATATCATCCGCAGTCCCTTCAGCGGGGATGGGGCCGATGCTCCGCTTCGGTCGCTGGACCGCTTTACGGTCGCGCATCGCGAGGCGCTGGTCGATGGCGTTCTTTCCGATCTGACGCGATGGAATGCCCCTCCGGCCGCGATCGCCGCAGCCCGCGAGCTGGGAAACGATGCCGCCTACGCCGTTGTCACGGGGCAGCAGGCCGGCATCGCGACCGGGCCGCTCTATACGATCTACAAGGCGATGGGGACCATCCGCGCGGCGGAGAAGCTCTCGGCGCTCCATCCGGGAAGCCGCTTCGTGCCGGTCTTCTGGATCGAGGGAGATGATCACGATTTCGATGAGGCACGGTCGATCGCGCTGCTCGATCGCGGCGGAAATCCCGCGCACCTCCAGTATGATGATGGCGATTCCCGGCCGCTCCACGTCGGCGATCGCGCCGTTGGTGGCGAGGGGATTGCTGCGCTGGTGGAATCGCTGCGGGGGATTCTTCCGCCGACCGATTTCACGGAGGAGGCGCTTGCCGCCGTGACGACCGCCTACGGAAACGGCGTGGCGACGATCGCCGATGGCTTTGCCCGCGCGCTCTACATGATCCTCGGCAATCTCCCGCTGGTCCTGGTCTCCTCCCGTAATCCCGCGCTGAAGCGTCTTGCCGGCGATATCTTCGCACGCGAGGCCGCCGATCCCCGCCCGCTGTTCAACGCGCTTGCCGCCCGCACCGAAACGCTGAAGGCCGATGGCGTTCCAACGCCGATCACCCCGAAGCCCGGCGCGCTCTTTATCACCCACGAAGGGGAACGGCGCTCGCTTGATCCGGTCGATGGCGGCTACGATATTCGTGGAACGGGGAGCCATCTCTCATTCGAAGAGGCGGTTGCGCTGGCTCACGCGGAGCCCGGGCGATTTTCGCCGAACGTCGCGCTCCGTCCAATCGTTCAGGATGCCATCCTGCCCACGGCGCTCTATCTGGGCGGGCCGTCCGAGGTCGCCTATCTCCATCAGATCGCCTCGCTCTATCCGCTCTTCGGCATCGAGCCCTCACTTATCGCCCCGCGTCCGTTTGTGATGCTGCTGGAGCCGAAGGTGCGCCGCGCGCTGGAGCTGGCCGGGATCACGCTTGAGAGATTGCTCGCCGCCGATTTTTCCGCCGCCGATCTGCTGGTGGACAGGGAGCTGGAGAAGGCCCTGGGGGAGGCCGGCGCCGGCGCGCTCGATGGGATTCACGCGGCGTTTGCCGGGATGGAGTCGATTACGCGGCAGATCGATCCCACGCTGGAAAAGGCGCTTGGCTCGGCAACCGCCGGGGCGTCGAAGGGGATCGAGGATCTGACGAAGCGCCTTGGCTCCGCTCTGCGGAAGAAGCAGCAGACGGAGATCGATCGGCTGAACGGCGCGCGCGGGATGGTGCTGCCGGAGGGAAAACTCCAGGAGCGGTCGCTGAACGCCATCTACTTCATCAACAAATACGGGATGGAGAAATTCCGCGCCGCGCTCGGCGAAATCGGGATCGATGAGGATGGAATGCAGGTGATGGAGTTGTGAACGTCGTGGGATGCGGGTTGCGCGCGGCTTCGGTCGTCATTGTCTTTATAATGAGAACGGGGGAGACGGCATTATCGGCCATCTCCCCCGTTCTATAATTTCAATTTTCCGCGGGCGCGGGGCGAAGCTCTGAGAGCTTCGGCTACAGGGTACAGCTACAGGTTTCGGTTATAGTTACAGGCTACGGTTACAGCTACAGGTTTCGGTTCCGGTTATTCCGGCTGGAATTTCGCTACTTCCTCCAGCACGGCCGCGACGATTTCATCCTCTCTGATCCGCCTGACCACTTCGCCCTTGCGATAGAGGATGCCGACCCCCTTGCCGGCCGCGATGCCGATATCCGCCTCCGACGCCTCGCCCGGCCCGTTCACCACGCAGCCGAGCAGCGCAATCTTCACCGGCTTCTTTACCCCCTGCAACGCGTCCTCCAGCTCCTTGGTCACCTTGAACAGATCGATCTCCAGGCGTCCGCAGGTCGGGCAGGCGATGATCTCGATGCCGCGCGATGCAAGGCCGAGCGAGCGGAGAATCTCCTTTCCCACCTCGACCTCCCGCTCCGGCTCATCGGTCAGCGACACGCGGATCGTATCGCCGATCCCCTCGGCCAGCAGCGTTCCGATGCCGACCGCCGATTTGATGGTCCCCACGCGCGTGGTCCCCGCCTCCGTGACGCCGAGATGGAGCGGGTAATCGGTCCGCTCGGCGATCAGCCGGTATGCCTCGATCATCAGCCGCACATCGGTCGATTTCACCGATATGATCATATCGGTAAACCCGATCTCCTCGCCGATCTCCGCGTGGCGCATCGCCGACTCGAAGAGGGCCTCCGCGGTGGGATAGCCGTGTTTCGCCAGGATATCCTCCTCCAGCGAGCCGGAGTTGACCCCGATGCGGATCGGAATTCCCCGTTCCTTCGCGGCCTTCAACACCTGATGAATCCTCTCCTTGGAACCGATATTCCCCGGATTGATCCTCACCTTCGCCACTCCTCCCTCGATCGCCTTCAGGGCGAAGATGTGGTTGAAGTGGATATCGGCGACGATCGGGACGTTGACGCCGCGGACGATCTCCGCGATCGCGTCGGCCGCCTCGTGGTCGTTGATGGTCACGCGGACGATATCGACACCGGCCTCCTCGCATCGCTTGATCTGCGCGATCGTCGCCGCCGCGTCGCCGGTTTTCGTCTTGGTCATCGTCTGCACGGAGATCGGCGCGCCTCCCCCCACGGGGATCGAGCCGATCATCACGCGGCGGGTTTTCCGGCGATGGAATGGGGCTGTCGCGATGGGGTATTCATCCCGCGCGGCCCCGTTCTGACCAATGATGGGGATGTCTATCGAGTTGCTGTTCATCGTGTTCTCAAGGTTTCTGAAAAAGCTGTACGCGCACCGGCCGGGGCAGCCGGATGGGCGATATCATCGCAGGTTTTTTCCCGCCTCGGCGATGATCGATTTCTCCTCCTCGGTCAATGTCTGATAGCCTGAGTGGGAGATCTTGTCCAGGATCGCGTCGATCTGCTCCTGATTGGAGAATTTCATCGTGACCGGGGCATCGCGCCGGGGCTGGACATCGCGATACTGCACGTCCATCACGCGGGCGCCCGCCGGCTGCCGCTGCTGTGGCGGCGGCGTGGCGAATGTCTGCATCCGCGGGACCGGCCCCATATTGAACCACGGGAAGCGATCGAAGATTCCACCAAGCGTGATTACCCCGCCGATCTTGACGAGAATAAACCCCATCAGCGCGCCGCCAAGGTGGGCGAAATGGGCAACATGATCGCCGCGGGAGATCCCCATGTAGAGATCGATTCCGACCATCACCAGCACCGCGAACTTGGCCGGGAGCGGGAAGAAGAAGCCCATCAGGATCGTCCGGTTCGGGTAGGCCAGGCCGAAGGCTATCACCACGCCCATGATGGCGCCGGATGCTCCAAGCGCGGGCGATGTATCCTTCAGCAGAAACGAGACAAGGAGCTGCGCCAGCGCGGCGCCGATCCCGCAGAGAAAATAATATGCGGCAAACCTTCGCGATCCCCACATCTGTTCCAGTTCCATGCCGAACATCCAGAGCACCAGCATGTTGAAGAAGATGTGGCTGATGTCGGCGTGCAGGAACAGATGCGTAAAGATCTGCCATGCCCTGAAATGCGTGCCCACGGGCCAGAGCATCCCATAGCTCTGGAGGAAATTGTTGAGGGTAAGCCCATCGTGCCCGATCGGAATAAATCCGATAAGGAAGAGCGCCACGTTGATCCCGAGCAACCACTTGATCACGGGAGGAAACATTCTCATAAAGGTCTGTCCATTACGGTGTCCTGGGCCGGTCGCGAACCGATTCCGGCGAACGTCGCGCGAAGATACCGTCGGAAAGACGGTATCCCGGAAATCGGATTGTGAAGTTACGGACCGCCGGTGAACCGGAGGAGACGATATGCCGGATCGATGTTGCACTCTATCGGGTTGATCATTCATCACAACGGCAATCTACGCCGGCAACGTTCTCCGAAACGATCACCTGAGTGCTTGAACGCCCGGAAGCTCCTTCCCTTCAAGAAACTCCAGCGATGCGCCGCCGCCGGTGGAGACATGCGTCACCTTGTCGGCCAGCTTCAGCTCCGCGATCGCCGCAGCGGAATCGCCGCCGCCGACGATCGTCATGCCGCCATGCTCGGTTGCGGTCACAAGCGCCTCGGCAACGGCCTTTGTTCCCGCCGCAAATTTCTCCATCTCGAAGACCCCCATCGGGCCGTTCCAGATCACGGTCCTGGCGGTGATGATCCGTTCGGCAAAATCCTGCCGCGTCCCCGGGCCGATATCCAGCCCCATCCAGCCGGCGGGGATCTCATCGATCGCCACAACGCGCGTCTCCGCGTCGGCGGCGAACCTGTCGGCTACCACCACGTCGGTCGGGAGGATCAGCGCCACGTTCTTCGCGGCCGCGTCATCCAGAATCCGGCGGGCCATGTCGACCTTGTCCTCCTCCACCAGCGACGCCCCGACTTCCTTCCCCTGGGCCTTGTAGAATGTGAACATCATCCCGCCGCCGATCAGGATCGTGTCGCATTTGTCCAGCAATTCGTGGATCACATCGATCTTGCCGGAGATCTTCGAGCCGCCGAGAATCGCCACGAACGGGCGTTCCGGGTTACGGACCGCATCGCCGAGAAATTTCAACTCCTTCAGCAGAAGATAGCCCGCCGCGTGCTCCGGCAGCAGATGGGCAACCGCCTCGGTGGAGGCGTGGGCGCGGTGCGCCGTGCCGAACGCGTCGTTGATATAGACATCTCCCAGCTCGGCGAGCTGTTGTGCAAACCCCTGATCGTTGGCCTCCTCCTCCTTGTGAAACCGGAGGTTCTCCAGCAGCAGCACATCGCCATCCTCCATGCCGGCGACCATCAGCTTCGTCTCGTTCCCGATGCAGTCGGGGGCCAGCTTTACCTCGTTGCCGAGGAGTTCGGAGAGGCGTTCCGCCACCGGCCGGAGGGAGTATTTCTCCCTGCGTTCCCCCTTCGGGCGTCCCAGATGGGACATGAGAATGGCCCGCCCGCCGCTCTCGATGATCCTGCGGATCGTCGGCAGCGACTCGGTGATCCGCTTGTCGTCGGTGATCCGGCCATTGTCATCGAGAGGGACGTTGAAGTCCACGCGCACCAGGACGCGTTTGCCGGCGAGGTCGATATCATCAATGGAACGAACCATCTGCTTCAGTGGGTTGGAGGATAAATACAGATGACCCGGCCCCTGGGAAGGCCGGGTCGTGAACATATCGTTGTAGCCATCATCGAAAGCCGCGGAGCCTTGCGGGGCAGGGGCCGCGACGTTTTACAGAGCTGCCATGCGCTCCACCAGATCGACGATCCGCCTGGAGTAGCCGAACTCGTTATCGTACCAGCCGACGATCTTCACAAGATCGCCGACGACCATCGTGGAGAGGGAATCGAAGATGCAGGAGTTCGGGTTGCCGACGATATCGCTGGAGACGATCGGGTCCTCGGTATACTCCAGGAAATCCTTCATCGGGCCGCTCTCGGAGGCCTTTTTGAACGCCGCGTTGATCTCATCCTTCGTTGCGCTCTTCTCCAGGATCGCGGTGAAATCGGTCACGGAGCCATCGGGCGTCGGGACGCGGAAGGCGAAGCCATCCAGCTTTCCCTTCACTTCGGGGATCACAAGGCCGAGCGCCTTGGCGGCTCCGGTGGAGGTCGGGATGATGTTGACGGCGGCGGCGCGGGCGCGGCGGAGATCCTTGTGCGGGAGATCGAGGATGTTCTGGTCGTTCGTGTAGGAGTGAACGGTGGTCATAAAGCCGCTCTTCAGGCCGAAGTTGTCCATCAGGACCTTCACCATCGGGGCCAGGCAGTTCGTGGTGCAGCTTGCATTGGAGACCATCTTCATCTCGGGCGTCAGGACGTCATCGTTGACGCCGAGGACGACGGTTGCATCCATGGCGTCCTTGGCCGGGGCGGTCAGGATGACGCGCTTCGCGCCGTTGTCGAGATGTTTCTGGAGGTCGGCGCGGGAGGTGTAGTGTCCGGTGGACTCGATGGCGACATCGATATCGCCCCATTTCAGCCCCTCGATGGTCCTCTCGGCGCTGATCGGTATCCGGTCGCCATCGACAATCAGATCGGTCCCGTCAACCTCGACGGTTCCCTGGAACCGGCCGTGGACCGAATCATATTTCAGAAGATGCGCCAGAGTGTGGGCATCGGTGAGATCGTTGATGCCGACGAAATCGAAATCGGCCTTGCGCGCCATCGCATGGCGGAACACCAGGCGACCAATGCGTCCGAAACCATTGATTGCAATGCGAATTGCCATGGAATCTGCTCTGCTCCTTGATGATTGGCCCGAGCGGGCCGGTGTGAAAGGTTGTACAAGAAAAGTGTTCAAACTTACGAATTTGCCGGGGCACCGCCGTAGCAGTCGGTAACAGGGCCGCGCGCGGTCCGCCGGCTGGCTATATTCGTGGGGAAAAGGGAAGGAACATCAACGGAGGATATCCGCTTATGAAGATCGGTGAGTACGATGTGGATCTGATCGAGACATGCCGGTTCGCGCTGGATGGCGGGGCGATGTTCGGCGTGGTGCCGAAAAATCTCTGGTCCAGGGCCTACCCGCATTTCGATGAGCAGAACAGGATAGCGATGTCGGCACGGGCGCTGCTGATCCGTGGAAACGGGAACACGATCGTGGTGGATGCCGGCTGCGGCGGAAAGATGGGGGAGAAGCTGGAATCGATCTACGCGCTGGACAACAGCGTCTACACGCTCGATGGGGAGCTTGCCCGGCACGGGGTGGGGCTTGAGGATGTCACCCACTTCATCTACACGCATCTTCATTTCGATCACGCCGGCGGCTCCACGCGGATCGATTCCTCCGGCGAGACGGTTCCCACGTTTCCCTACGCCCGCCATTTCGTGCAGAAGGATCAATTGACGTGGGCGCGCAATCCCACGGACAAGGATCGCGCGAGCTTTATGCCCGAGAACTGGGAGCCGGTGGCGCGGCAGGATCTTCTCTCCACGATCGACGGCGACGGGGAGTTCCTTCCGGGCATCGAGCTGCGGACGGTGCACGGCCACACCCGCGCCATGCAGATGGTGATCGTGAACGGCTCCGGCGGAGAAGACGCGCCGGGAGGGCTGGTCTACTGTGCCGACCTGATACCGACCAGCGCGCATCTCCCATTTCCCTATATGATGGGCTATGACAACTTTCCGCTGACCACGCTGGAGGAGAAGAAGCGATTTCTCCCCGAGGCGTTCGAACGTCGCTGGCTCCTCTGTTTCGAGCACGATGCCTTTACGCACGCCGCGCGCATCATCGCCGGCAAACGGGGCTTCGAGATTGCCGGGACGGTGGATCTGTGATGCGACGGGGGGCTACATATCGCCGTCCGCGCCGGGCCAGCACCGTGGATTTCAGGGGAGGCCGACGTTGAGCATGTTCGACAGCAAGGCCATCACGCGGGAGGATGGGAAGGAGTTCATCCGCGCCTGTTCCGTCAGGGAGGTTCCCCGGCGGCAGGGGAAGAATATCTATTTCGACGAGGAGACGCAGGTGGCGATCTTCATGATCGCCGATGCGCTCTACGCGGTCAACAACATCTGCCCGCACCAGCACGCGCCGGTGATCGCCGAGGGGTTTATCGAGGATTGCACGGTCACATGCCCGCTGCACGGCTGGATCTACGATCTGGAAACCGGAAAGGCGATCGGCGGCCACGGGCGGCTGAAGACCTACGAGATCTATCTGGACGGCGAGAGCGTGATGCTGGAAAAGCCGGAGCCGGTGGAACCAACCTGGACGATCTGACCGATAACCCAACATCGCGCGGGGAGCCATTCATGTCCGAGCAACGGGAATTGACAGAGAAGATCCGGCGGCACGCGATCGTCGAGCTCGGCTTCGATCTGATAGGCTTTGCCCCGGCGGAGCGGATGGATCTGGAGGGAGCCCGGTACGAGGACTGGATCAGGGACGGCCTCCACGGTTCGATGGGATGGATGGAGAGGAATATCGACCGCCGCTATGATGTGCGTGAGATACTCCCGTCGGCCCGCTCGGTGATCGTCGTGGCGCGCAATTATTATACGCCGCACGCCCATTCGGACGATCCCGACCACGCCAGGATCAGCCGCTATGCGTGGGGTCGCGACTACCACAACATCCTTCCGAACAGGCTCAAGGCGCTCCACCGCCATATCCTGACGCTGGCGCCGGAGGCGGAATCGCGCTGGTATGTGGATACCGGGCCGGTGCTGGAGAAGTCGTGGGCGGTGCGGGCGGGGCTCGGCTGGATGGGGAAACACTCCAACGTCATCACCCGGCGGATGGGAAGCTGGGTCTTCCTCGGCGTGCTGATCTCCTCGCTCGATCTGGAGCATACGCCATCGATCCCCGATTTCTGCGGCACCTGCACCCGCTGCATCGATGCCTGTCCCACCGACGCGATCTTTGCGCCATATCAGGTGGACGGAACGCGCTGCATCAGCTATATCACGATCGAGGAGAAGCCGAAGGATGAGTTGAGCGATGAGATGGGGAAGGCGATGGAGGGATGGGCGTTCGGCTGCGATATCTGTCAGGATGTCTGCCCGTGGAATCGCTTTCAGCAGCCCACCACCGAATCATCGTTCGAGCCGCGACCCGGCGTGCTCGGCCTTACGATCGAGCAGTTGCGGACGATGCCGGACGAGGAGTTTCAGGAGCGTTTTCAGGGAAGCCCCGTCCGCCGGGCAACGGCGGAGGGAATGCGGCGCAACGCGCGCGGGCTTGAGCGGGGAAAGGAGAGATAACCGTTACCGGTTCCGGGGAAGACTGTAATAGACCACTTCGATCTCCTGCCCGTTATACGCGGTTCCAAGATTGCGGCAGACATACGTTTCAAGCGCCTGCTTCATCGGCGCGATCGCCCCTTCCAGCGTCTCCGCCTCGCTCACCTGATCGGGAAGTGAAGGGGAGATTGCCATCCAGAGATCTGGCCTGCTATGTTGAAGATAGATGATCACCGGCTCCATACTGCCTCCGTTTGAAATGCCCTTGTTTTTCATAGCAACTCAAACACTGTACCACCATGATTGATGTCGTCGGCACGGCGGCCGATGATGATTGCTCGGGATGGAGCCGACGACCCGTGGTGCGTACCTATTTCATCACCTCGGTCCCGGACGCGCGCAGCTCCTCGCGAACCGCCTTGTTCACCGTCGTGCGGACGGCGTCGGCGTTTTTCAGCTTCGCGTACGGGCGTATGGCGATGGTGATGCCGGCCGCCGGGTCCTCCACGACATGGACATCGGGACGGGGCACCTCAAGGATCAGGTCGTTCCCGGCGAGGACGCGGTGGATGATCTGCTGCGTTTTGGTGATATCGCTGTTCGGGGCAATCGTCAGCTTGACCTCCACCCGCAGATACTCGTTCACGCTTCTGTTCTTGATTACGCCGGAGAAGATCATCCCATTCGGAATGAACGCGCGGACGTTGTCGGGCGTGTCCACAATCGTCGAGAAAATGCCTATTTCGATCACCGTTCCGGTTACCGTTGCCACTTCGATCTCATCCCCCGCCTTGAACGGGCGGAAGAGGAGGAGCATGAACCCCGCCGCCAGATTGGAGAGCGAGCCCTGTAATGCCAGGCCGATCGCCAGCCCCGCCGCCGCCAGGATCGCCGCCAGCGATGTGGTCTCGATGCCGAAGACGCTCAGCAGAATGATGATCAGGATGATCCAGAGGAGGATCTTCAGCGCGCTGAGCGTGTAGCGCCGGACTGTAGTGTCGCGAACGGTGCGCTTGAGCGTGCTTCGCGTGATCGAGCTCAGGAGCCGGATCAGGATCATCCCGATCACAAGGACGATGAGGGCGCTCAACAGCCTCCAGCCGAACGTGACGAGCGTTGCCATCAGGTTCTGCGCCGTCAGGTATTTCGTGAGCGATTGAAGAGTAGAATCCATGTCGGGGCAATATCCGTTTTGGAATAGGAGCGTTCAAAATACGCAACCTGATCGAACGTGGTGGCACGTCGGGGCAGGTTTTAAACCTGCCCCGACGGTGCCATTTGCGCGATGGGGGAACCAGGGCGTAATTTCTCCACTTCGTCCCCGTCATCCCGGCGCGGTGCTCCAATCATTGATCTTCCCCGGTACACTCATGCTGGCATCCGAACCCGTGTCGAACATGGAACTATCGACATCCGAATCCCCGAAAAAACTCCCCCTGTTCATCAACGGCCGGTTTGTCGATGCCATCAGCGGTGCCACGTTCCCGGATATCAGCCCGGTGGACGGACGGGTGGTGGCCGATGTGTCCGAGGGGGGAGCCGCCGATGTGGATCGCGCTGTGCTGGCGGCAAGGGAGGCGCTGAAAGGCCCCTGGGGGACGATGCCCGCCAATGCCCGGCTGGATCTGGTTGCAAAAGTGGCTGACCGGATCATGGAACGGTTCGATGAGTTTCTCCAGGCGGAGATCGCGGACACCGGCAAGCCGCTCGGCTGGGCCTGCGAGGTCGATATCCCCCGCGGCGCCGCCAACTTCAGGATATTCGCCAACCTGATACGTAATCTCCCCACCGAATGCTTCCAGACCGACACCGCCGATGGCGAGGGGGCGCTCAACTACGCCCTCCGCTCGCCGCTCGGGGTGGTCGGCGTGATATGCCCGTGGAATCTCCCGCTGCTGCTGATGACCTGGAAAGTGGCCCCGGCGCTGGCGTGCGGCAACGCGGTGATCGTGAAGCCGTCAGAGGAAACTCCCGCCACGGCGACGCTGCTGGCCGAGGTGATGAACGAGGTGGGGATTCCCCCCGGCGTCTACAACGTGGTGCATGGGTTCGGTCCCGATTCCGCCGGCGAGGCGATCACCCAACACCCGGAGATCTCCGCGATCACCTTCACCGGCGAAAGCCGCACCGGACAGGCCATCATGCGGACCGCCGCCGCCAACGTCAAACATCTCTCCTTCGAGCTGGGGGGGAAGAACCCCGCCATCATCTTCGCCGACGCCGATTTCGACGCGGCGGTGAAGGGGACCGCGCGCTCCACCTTCTCCAACTGCGGCCAGGTCTGCCTCTGCTCCGAACGCGTCTACGTGGAGCGTTCGATCTTCGATCGGTTCGTGGAGGCGCTGAAGCTGGAGGCGGAATCGCTCAGGCTTGGCGACCCGACGCTGCCGGAGACGACGATGGGTCCGCTGATCTCGAAGGGACACCGCGAGAAGGTGCTCTACTACTGCAACCTGGCGCGCGAGGAGGGGGCCACCGTGATCACCGGCGGCGGCATCCCCGATCTGGGCCCCGCGTTCGCCGACGGCGCCTACATCCAGCCGACGATCTGGACCGGCCTGCCGGAGACGGCGCGCTGCATCCGCGAGGAGATCTTCGGCCCCGTCTGCCATATCCAGCCGTTCGATACGGAGGAGGAGGCCATCGCCATGGCGAACGATTCCAGCTACGGCCTCTGCGCCGCCATCTGGACCACGAACCTGAGCCGCGCCCATCGCGTGGCGCGGCGGGTGGAGGCGGGGATGGTCTGGGTGAACACCTGGTTCCTCCGCGATCTCCGCACGCCGTTCGGCGGAACAAAGCTGAGCGGTGTCGGGCGCGAGGGGGGTATTCACTCGGTGGAGTTCTACACGGAATTGAAAAATGTCTGCGTGAAGTTGTAGGGGATTTGCGGGAGGGGGGCAGGAATGGGATTGACACGAACGAATATCCGGTTACGGAATCATCAACGCGAAAAAAAATATCATGCATGGGGGGATGGTTCGCTCCTCTGGGGCTTGAGCGGAAACGGGAGCATTGGTACTACAACCGGCGCGCTCCTCTGGAGCCTGAAGCCTGGTAAAGAGACTGCCGATGGATGATAGCGCTGTGGACCAAAGGCTGGATTCAAACCACGCCGATCCCCCGACTATCCCCATATTGCGGGTCTACATCCGAATTCTCTACGATATCCATGAGCACTGAAGCCTATATCCTTCCCGATCGCGCGCAGGCGCTGGCGAACTATCCGCACGCGCGCCGCGTGGGCGATCTGATCTATGTCTCCGGCGTCTCGTCGCGCCGGTTCGATAACACGCATGCCGGCGTTGTCAGGAACCCGGACGGCACGGTGGAGCTCGATATCCGCGAGCAGACGCGGGCCGTCATCGAGAACATCGGGACGATTCTCGGCACCGCCGGCGCCGGCCTTGTCGATGTGGTCGATATCCTTGTGATGCTGGTCGATATGAAGGATTACGCCGGGATGAACGAGGTGTACAACGAATATTTCAACGCGCGGACAGGCCCGTCGCGGACCACGTGCGCCGTCCATCAGCTCCCCCATCCGAATCTGCTGATTGAGATGAAAGTCGTCGCCTGCGCTCCGAAGTCGTAAGCGGATCATTATCGCGAAGAGCATTCAGCAACCGTCAACGAAGCCCAGGATCATCGATATGTCGCTCCATCAAACACTCGCCGAACATCTCTGGAACGCCCAGCTTACCGGCACCCCCTGCGCCGCGCTTACCGACGGCAATCCCGAGCTGACGCTGGCCGATGCCTATCAGGTACAGCAGATCAACCTGGAACGGCGGATGAACGAGCGGGGTCTGTTCGGCAGGAAGGCGCGTCTGGTCGGGCGGAAGGTGGGGATCACCAGCCGCGCTGTGCAGAGCTGGCTGAACGTCTCGGAGCCGGATTTCGGCGGTCTGCTCGATGACATGGCGGTGGATGACGGCGGGCGCGCCGATATCTCCAAGCTCCTTCAGCCGCGTGTCGAGGGGGAGATAGCGTTTGTGCTGAAGAAATGCCTGATCGGCCCCGGCATCACGGCGGCGCAGGTGATCGCCGCCACCGATTTCATCCTGCCGGCGATCGAGATCATCGACTCGCGGATCATCGACTGGAAGTTCAGGATTCAGGATACCATCGCCGATAACGCGTCAAGCGGGATGTTCGTGCTCGGGTCGCAGCCGATGTCCCTGAGCGAAGTGAATCTCAGGACCATCGGGATGACCCTTCGGAAGAATGGCGAGATCGTCTCCACGGGCGCCGGCGCTGCATGCCTCGGCAACCCGGTAAACGCGATGGTCTGGCTGGCGAACAAGCTCGGCGAGCTTGGTGCTCAGTTGAATACCGGCCAGGTGATCCTCTCCGGCGCGCTGGGCCCGGTAAGCCCCGTTGTGGCGGGGGACGTGGTTCACGCGGAGATAGGAAGGATGGGAAGTATATCGGTCAGCTTTTAATTAAATAAGCCGAGGGGGCACGAGAAGCATCCTTCCTCCGTCACTGTCAGACATTTTTCGCCCGACACCGCGCGGGTAGACGGTGTTTCCATGAACACCATCTACCCGTCCGGAATCCCCCGGATGTTCCGCCGGCCTGCTCCCGCGATCTCCCTTTTCTTTCCAGCGATAAAGCATTACTATTGTCGTTCCCCATTTCCGCCAGCGTCAGATCATCAGATGTCATCGTGGCGGCCCGTGGCCGGCGGTATCAGCATAAATATCTATGAAACACAAGGTCGCGATCATCGGCTCCGGTAATATCGGAACCGACCTGATGGTTAAAATCCTCCGCACGTCCGATACGCTCCAGATGGGCGTGTTCGTCGGCATCGATCCGGCATCCGACGGGCTGCGGCGCGCGGCCGGCCTTGGCGTTGCAACCACTGCCGATGGGATCGATGGGCTGGTGAACCACCCGCTCTTTCCCGAGATCGAGATCGTCTTCGACGCAACTTCCGCGGGGGCGCACAGGAAGCACGCGGTGATCCTGGCCGCTCACGGAAAGCGGGTGATCGACCTGACGCCGGCGGCGGTCGGGCCGTACGTGGTCCCGGTTGCCAACCTGGATGCCCATCTCGACAGCGAAAATCTCAACATGGTCACCTGCGGCGGACAGGCCACCATCCCGATCGTCTGGGCGGTGAGCCGGGTGGCGCCCGTGGCCTACGCGGAGATCGTCGCCTCGATCGCCAGCATCTCGGCGGGGCCGGGGACCAGGGCGAACATCGATGAGTTCACCGAAACCACGTCGCGGGGAATCGAGCAGATCGGCGGGGCGAAACGGGGGAAGGCGATCATCATCCTGAACCCGGCGGAGCCCCCCATGATCATGCGCGATACGGTCTACACCCTCAGCGCGGCGGCCAGCCAGTCGGAGATCAGCCGGTCGATCCGTGAGACCGTGGCCCGCGTGGCGACATACGTTCCGGGATACCGGATGGTGAAGGACCCTGTGTTCGAGGATGTGGCCGTCACGATGCCGGGGATCGGGATGATCGAAGGGCTGAAGACCACGGTGTTCCTCGAAGTGGAGGGGGCGGGGCATTACCTGCCGAAGTACGCGGGCAATCTGGACATCATGACCTCGGCCGCGCTTCAGGTTGCCGAGGAGATCGCGCGCCATCTCGAACGTCGCCGCGTGGCGGAGGGAGTCTGAGCCACGGCGAACGGGGAGGGCAACATTTCCTCCAACGCCGGCCCGTCGCGCCCGCCGGCGTTTCTTACACACGAACCGCACCGGGCAGCCGTTGAAGATCTCCGGGTTCTCATTCGTCCGCAATGCCCTCCTCTACGATTTTCCTCTGGAGGAATCGCTCCGCTCGCTCCTCCCCCTCTGCGATGAGGTGATCGTCGCCGTCGGGAAGTCGGATGACGAGACGCTGGAGGTGGTGCGCGATACCGGGGGGGCGACCACACGGGTGGTCGAGACGGTGTGGGATGATTCGCTGCGGGAGGGGGGGCGGATCTATGCGATGCAGACCGATATCGCGCTGGCGGAGTGCACCGGCGACTGGTGCATCTATCTTCAGGCCGACGAGGTGCTGCACGAGGCGGATCGCGATCTCCTGCTCGCCGAGATCAGCCGCGCGCACGCCGACCCATCGGTCGATGCGCTGATCATGCGCTACCTCCATTTCTACGGGAGCTACGATTACATCGGCACCGGACGGCAGTGGTATCGCCGGGAGGTGAGGGCGGTGCGGAACACCGGCAGGGTGGTTTCCTGGGGGGACGCGCAGGGCTTCCGGGGGAAGATCGATGGGGGCTTCGACAAGCTCCGGGCGCGTCAGACCGATGTCAGAATCTTTCATTACGGCTGGGTGAAGCCGCCGGAGGTGCAGCAGCGAAAGCTCCGCGCGGCGCATCGCTACTGGCACAGCGACGAGTGGATCGACCGGAATCTCTCCAGCGGAGATCACTTCGATTACGATTCCGCCTTCGGGCTGGTCCGCTACACCGGCTCCCATCCGGCGGTGATGCACGACCGTATCGAGCGCTCGCGGATCTGGGCGCAGCACTTCGACCCGGCACGTCTGAAGCAGAAACCATTTGGCGTCCGCGTTACCGACTGGATCGAGAAGCGCACCGGATGGCGGATCGGCGAGTACAGAAATTTTCATCAGGTTTGAGCCTCACTTCGCGCAGCGCGATGGCGCGTTTCGGGGCGATGCCGTAATTTCAGGGCTATGCAGGCCACAATCGTTGTCAGTGCCGGCGTGATTCGCGATGGGAGGATTCTGCTGGTGCAGGAGGGGAAGGAGATCTGTCGCGGGCAGTGGAGCCTGCCGGGAGGTCGCGTGGAGCCGGGTGAAGGGGTGGTGGAGGCCGCGATGAGGGAGGTGCTGGAAGAGACGGGATATACCATCCGTATCGACGGCATCACTCCTCCGCTCCGCTATATCAGCCAGCACGGATTTCATACCGTCCGCTTCAACTTCGCCGCCACGATCATCGGCGGCGAGCCGGTTATCGAAGGGAAGGAGATTCTCGACCTCCGCTGGATGACCTTCGATGAGTTCGATCATCTGGACAACGCGTTGCTCCGCACACCGGGGATCGCCCGCCGGGCGGTAAACGACCTGCGGGCCGGATCGGTTCATCCCCTTGATTTCATCTACGACGCCATCGGCTCCGGCCCGATCGAATAGAAAGATATCGAACATAAACCCCGGCGGAATGCCCCACGGGCCGGCGGCCTGACCACAGTTCACGCAATCGGCGCAAGCCCGCTGGTGCCCCGGCTCACGGGCCGACGGCCCAACCATACTTTATCGTAATGCCCTATACGCCCGATAAGAAAATCATCGTCAACGACGTTACCCTCCGCGACGGCATGCACGCGCTGGGCCACCAGTACACCGTGGAGCAGATGCGCGGCATAGCGCGGAAGCTGGATGAGGCGAAGGTCGATCTGATCGAGGTCTCCCACGGCGACGGGTTGAACGGCAACTCCTTCAACTACGGATTTTCCGCCCATACGGAGGTGGAGTATCTCCAGGCCGTGAAGTCGGAGTTGACGCACGCGAAGCTGGTGGCGCTGCTGCTGCCGGGGATCGGGACGATCGAGGATATGAAGATGGCGCGCGAGGCCGGCGTGGATACCATCCGCATTGCGACGCACTGTACGGAGGCCGATATCGCCGCCCAGCATATCGCCAAGGCGAAGGAGATGGGCTTCGATACGGTCGGCTTTCTGATGATGGCCCATATGATCCCTACCGCCGATCTTCTGAAACAGGCGAAGCTGATGGAGTCCTACGGCGCCGACTGCGTCTATATCACCGACTCCGCCGGGGCGCTGCTGATGGACGAGGCACGCGAGCGGGTAAGCGCGTTCCGGTCGGAACTCGGGTGCCAGATAGGCTTCCACAATCACAACAATCTCGGGCTTGGCGTCGCCAACACGGTGATCGCCATCGAGTCGGGGGCGGACCGGGTGGATGCCTCGCTCGCGGGGATGGGGGCCGGCGCCGGCAACTGCGCGCTGGAGGTGCTGATCGCCGTGACCGACCGGATGAAGATTCGCACCGATGTGGAGCTTTATCCCCTGATCGATGCCGCCGACGGCCTTGTCCGTCCCATCCAGCGCCGTCCCGTGCAGACCGACGGCAACGCGCTGATGCTCGGCTATGCCGGCGTCTACTCCTCCTTCCTGATCCACACGGAGCGGGCCGCCGCGCGCTTCAACGTCGACCCGCGCGATATTCTGGTGGAGCTGGGACGGCGGAAGATGATCGGCGGCCAGGAGGACATGATCGTCGATGTGGCGATTGATCTTGCGAACAGCAATCAGTAATAGCAGTCGGAGCAGTCGGGGCGGGTTTGAAACCCGCCCCGACGAAACGCAGCAACGCGACAAAACGCAGCAACGCGACAAAACGTAGCAACGCGACAAACGCAGCAACGCGACAAAACGCATCAATAAAACAACGCGAATTCCTCCGAACGATTCAACTGCATGATACTATAGTTCAACAATCACGGAATGACACCATGATCCATCTTGTTTCCGCGCTCATCATCGGCTCCGTCTACGGCGGCGGCTATGCGGCCAGGGGAAAGGAACTCCCCATCTACCGCCTTTCGATTGCGCTGCTGGTGCTGATGCTGGCGATTGCCGGCTCCGCATTCCTCTTCGAGAACCAGCTCTACGGCCTGATCGGCGGGCAGTGGGGGACGTTTCTTTTCGCCCGCAACATCGCTGTGTACGCGCTCTGGCTTCAATCGCTGATCTGCACCGTCCTCTCGATCGTGGCATTGAAGACTCGCTGGCACTGGAAGTACATCGCCCTCGGCGTCATGTTCTGCGTGCTCTTCATCGCGCTGGCCTACGCCACCAGCAACGCCACGTCCATGGCGATGGCCGGCTGAGGAAGCCCGCCATCGAATCCACATACCTCGTTCGGAAACGATATCTTTGCGCCGGGCATCCGCGAACGGCGGGCCGTGCCGCGCGCGGTATCGTGCCGGCTCGCGACGGCTCGAATCATTATTCAAGAAGGGAATCCCGTTTCATGACCAACGATCGCATTCAGCAGCTTGCCGAGATCGTCGATAGCGCCGCGATGAACCTCGCGGAGATCGGCATGCTCACCGCCGACGCGCCCGACCTGACGATCGACGCCGCATACGAGGTGCAGGAGGCTTCCGTGGAGCGGCGGCTGGCGCGCGGGGAGCGGGTGATCGGGATGAAGATGGGATTGACCAGCCGCGCCAAGATGGAGCAGATGGGGGTTCACGAGCCGATCTACGGCATCCTCACCAGCTCGATGATCGTCAACGACGGCGCCGCCATCCGCATTTCGGAGCTGTGCCATCCCAGGATCGAGCCGGAGGTAGCCTTTATCCTGAGCGACGACCTGGAGGGGCCCGTTTCTCCCGCGCAGGCGCTTATGGCGGTCGGCGGGGTCTGCGCCGCGCTGGAGGTGATCGACAGCCGCTACAGGGATTTCAAGTTCACCCTTCCCGATGTCATCGCCGATAACACATCGGCCGTCAGGTTTGTGCTGGGGAGCGCCGTGACCGCCGCCGACTGGCTGAACCTGGGGAACCTGGGGATGGTGATGGAGGTGAACGGGGCGATTGTGGAGACCGGTTCCAGCTCGGCCATCTACGACAACCCGGCCCGATCGCTCGCGGAGCTGGCGAACATGCTGGCACGTCGCGGCAGGAAGCTGCACGCCGGGCAGATCGTCCTGAGCGGTGGGGCCACCGCCGCCATCCCGTTGAAGGCGGGGGATCGCGTGCGCGTGGAGATCGATGAAATCGGGTCGGCGGAAATCCGGGTGATCCCGTAGGGACAATTCCGTATAATGAGGGACAATCAGACTATCGTTGCTGAACAGTCTGGGGATCTGAAGTAATTCAACAGTCTGCCATGGCACTAGCACCATTCAACTTGACCACGTGGATCGACGAACATCGTCATCTGCTGAAGCCGCCGGTAGGAAACGCGCAGATCTGGAAGGATGGCAACCCCGAGTTCATCGTGATGGTGATCGGCGGGCCGAACTCCCGGAAGGATTTTCACGTGGATGCCGGCGAGGAGCTGTTCTATCAGCTCGAAGGAAATATCACGGTAAGGATCGTGGAGGATGGGGAGATCCGCGAGATCGCGATCAACGAGGGGGATATCTTCCTCCTGCCGCCAATGGTTCCCCACTCGCCGCAGCGCGGGCCGAACACGATCGGCCTGGTCGTGGAACGTCGCCGTCGCAATGGCGAGGAGGATGGGTTCCAGTGGTATTGCGAGAACTGCGGCGAGAAGATCCACGAGATATTCTTCCCCGTCACCGATATCACCACGCAGCTCAAGCCGGCATTCGACGCGTTCTGGGCGAACGTCGAGGCGCGCACCTGCGGCAACTGCGGGACCGTGATGCAGCCTCCGCCTTCAGTGGGATAAAGCATCAGTGTTGAACCCAAGCCGAACGAGACACGAAGAGCGAGCCAAGCGATGAAGATCGATGTCCATACCCATATCCTTCCCGAGAACTGGCCGGACCTTGGCGCGCGCTACGGCTACGGCGGCTGGGTCCGCCTGGAGCATCACAAGCCCTGCTGCGCCAGGATGATGATCGATGACAGGTTCTTCCGGGAGGTCGAGGAGAACTGCTGGAGTCCCGAGAAGCGGATGGAGGAGTGCGATCACGATCATGTCGATGTGCAGGTCCTCTCCACCGTTCCGGTGATGTTCGGCTACTGGGCGCAGCCGGAGCATACGCTCGATCTCTCCCGCTATCTGAACGATCATATCGCGACGGTGGTGGCGCGGCATCCCGACAGGTTCGTGGGGCTGGGGACGCTGCCGATGCAGGCGCCGGAGCTGGCCGTGAAGGAGCTGGAGCGCTGCGTGAGGGAGCTGGGGCTGGCCGGCGTGCAGATAGGATCGCATATCAACGACTGGAACCTGGATGAGGAGGCGCTCTTCCCGGTCTACGAGGCCGCCGAGCGCCTGGGGGCCGCCATCTTCGTTCATCCCTGGGAGATGATGGGTCGCGAAAAGATGCCCCGCTACTGGCTTCCGTGGCTGGTGGGGATGCCGGCGGAGACATCGCTGGCGATCTGCTCCATCCTCTTCGGCGGCGTGCTGGATCGCTTCCCGAACCTCCGCTTCTGCTTCGCCCACGGCGGCGGCTCCTTCCCGATGACCATCGGCCGCATCGAACACGGCTTTCATGTCCGCCCCGATCTTACGCAGATCCGCACCACGACCGAGCCCCGCTCACACGTGCCCAAGCTCTACTTCGATTCCCTCGTCCACGACGCGGCGGTGCTCCGCTATATGATCGATACCTTCTCCGCCGATCGGATCATGCTCGGCTCCGATTATCCCTTTCCGCTTGGCGAACACCATCCGGGAGAGCTGATAGAATCGTTGAGCGACCTGGACGGCGCCGCCAGGGAGCGGCTTCTGAGCGGGACCGCGCTGGAGTGGCTGGGGGTGACGCGCGAGCGATTCGAACGGGTGAGGGCCGGCGCCGGCGGCAGGTGAATATCATCATGAACATCTCCGGCACGATCGCGCGGCATGTGATGACAGAAACAGAGATTCCGATATGATCTTCGCATTCAATATCGCCGGCAGCGAGTATCGGTTCGATTCCGCGCGGCCGATCGATATCTCCATCCCGCTCGATTTCCACGGCGATCAACCGAACGCGTTCCATCTTCCAGCCGCATCGGCGGTGGTGGCGGAAGGGGGGGATTTCATCGGCGATACGCGGCGTGGCGGAAGCTGCAACTGCGAGACCATCACGATGAACCCGCACGGCAACGGAACCCATACCGAATGCGCCGGGCATATCAGCCACGAGCGGATAGCGGTGGCGGATGTTCTTCAACGGGCTCTTCTGCCGGCCGCGCTGGTAACGGTTTCCCCGTCGGCCGCCGATCCGGTCGCCCCCGCTGAGCGCTCGGTGTCGGCCGATGATCTTACGGCGGCCATCGGGCGGCTTGGCGACCTTCCCGCGGAGTTCCTTCACGCGCTGATCATCAGGACGATTCCCAACGACGCCGGAAAACGGAGCGCCGCCTACTCGGGAGAAAATCCTCCGTATATCTCCCGTGAGGCCATGCGGAGGATTCGCGGGCTCGGCGTGGAGCATCTGCTGATCGATCTCCCATCGGTCGATCGGGAGGATGAGCCGAACCTGACGAATCATCGGATCTTCTGGGGGATGGAATCGGTTGTGCCCGGCGCGCCGGAACCCCGGCCCCCCGGAACGATTACCGAGATGATCTATGTGGACGATGCCGTCGCCGACGGGATCTATCTTCTCGATCTCCAGATCCCCGCGATGCTGCTCGACGCGGCTCCATCCAGACCGCTGCTCTTCGCGCTGGAGCACTGAGCCGCGCCCGCCGGCGGAAAAAAAATCCCGATCCAATCCATAATCGCATCAGGAATGAACACAGCATCATCGCCCATCGTCGAATATCATCCCTCGCTGGAGTTCGCGCTGGAGCTCGACCGCATGGACCCGCTCGCGAGCTTCCGCGAGGAATATCATATTCCCCGCACCGTCGATGGCGAGCCGTTCATCTATCTCACCGGCAACTCCCTCGGCCTTATGCCGAAGCGGACCCGCGCCGCCGTGGAGCAGGAGCTGCACGACTGGGCGGAGCTTGGGGTGGAGGGGCATTTCGAGGCGAAGAACCCCTGGTACGGATATCATGAGATCTTCCGGGAACCGGCAGCGCGCGTTGTTGGCGCCAACCCCGGCGAGGTTGTGGTGATGAACACGCTCACCACCAATCTCCACCTGATGATGACCTCCTTCTACCGCCCCACGCCGGAGCGCTACAGGATTCTGGTGGAGGATGGGGCGTTTCCTTCCGATCAGTACGCGGTGGGAAGCCAGGCGCGGTTTCACGGCCACGATCCCGCCGATGCCATCATCCCGCTCCGCCCCCGCGATGGCGAGAACACCATCCGCATGGATGACATCGAGCGGCTGCTTGTGACGCGCGGCAACGAGATAGCGCTGGTGATGCTGGGCGGGGTGAACTACTACACGGGCCAGGCGTTCGACATGGAACGGATCACCGCCGTGGCGCGGCAGCAGGGATGCGTGGTGGGGTACGATCTGGCGCACGCCGCCGGCAATCTCCGGCTCCGGCTTCACGACTGGAATGTCGATTTCGCCGTCTGGTGTACCTACAAATATCTCAACTCCGGCCCCGGCGGCGTGGGGGGATGTTTCGTGCACGAGCGGCATGCGTTCGCGCCGGAGCTTCCGCGGTTTGCCGGCTGGTGGGGGAATGATCCGCAGAGCCGTTTCGAGATGCGCCCGGAGTTCGTGCCGCAGCATGGGGCGGCCGGCTGGCAGCTCAGCAACGCGCAGATCCTCCCGATGGCGGCGCACAAGGCGGCGCTGGAGCTTTTCACCGAGGCGGGGATGGACGCGCTCAGGACCAAATCGGAACTGCTCACCGGATATCTGGAGTTTCTGGTGGATGGCGCGTCCAACGGGCGATTCGAGATTCTGACGCCGCGCAACCCGGCCGAACGGGGCTGCCAGCTCTCCATCCGCGTCGGCTCCGACGCGCGCCGTCTCTCCGAGCAGATGAAGTGTGAGGGGGCCATCGTCGATTTCCGCCATCCCGATGTGATCCGCGTGGCGCCGGTCCCGATGTACAACACGTTCCAGGATGCCTGGCGCTTCGCCAGGATGATCGAAAAGATCGTCTGAGGGCTCAAACGCGCATGCATGCCGGCAACACTATCAAACCGGGCCGAATGATGAAGGATGCCACGTACTGGATAGAGCGGTTCAACATGGTGAAGCATCCCGAGGGGGGCTTCTTTCACGAGACGCATCGATCCATCGAGACGATCCGCGGCGAACATCTTCCGCCGCGTTACAACGGCGACAGGAGGATCTCCACGGCGATCTATTTCCTCCTGAAGGGGGATCGCCCGTCGTTGTTCCACCGGCTGAAATCGGAGGAGATCTGGCATTTCTACGCCGGGTGTCCGGTGACGATCCATGTGATCAACGCCGAGGGGGAATACTCCAATGTCCGGCTGGGGGTGGCCGAAGAGGGGGAGGAGGCATATCAGGGGATCATCCACGCCGGAAGCTGGTTCGGCGCGATCGTGGATGACCCGGAGGGGTACTCGCTGGTGGGATGCACGGTTGCGCCCGGCTTCGATTTCACGGATTTCGAGATGGGGGAGCGCGCCGACCTTCTGGGGCGTTATCCGAGGCATCGGGGAATTATCGAACGGTTGACGAGATAGCGGCATGAACGCCGGGGCCATGATACGGTACGCCGATTCGGCATGCGGCCGGGTGTGGGAATGATCGTTCGGAATTATGAGCATCATTCGGGACGGACGTAGCCGGCGCGATTGGCCGGACCCAATCAACCACGCAATTATCAACCAGAGCAATGCAGCAGATAACCTGGAATGATTTCGAGCAGGTGGAGATACGCGTCGGCACCATTATCGCCGCCGATGAATTTCCGGAGGCGAGGAAACCCGCGTATAAACTGACGGTGGATCTTGGGGAGATCGGCGTAAAGCGGTCAAGCGCGCAGATCACGAAGCTGTATAGCCGCGAGGAATTGATCGGCCGGCAGGTGATCTGCGTCACGAATTTCCCTCCCAGACAGATCGGTCCTTTTTTCTCCGAAGTGCTGGTGACGGGATTTGTGGGAGAGGCCGGTGAGGTTGTGCTGGCGATTCCGGAGCGTCATGTGAAGAATGGCGCGCGACTGGCTTGAAGAATTGTTGAACACGTCATCTGCTCTGATGCGGCGCCTTGTCCGTGGTGATTATTGAGCCGTCCGAGCCTTGAATGTAATTCCACAGCCCGCTGGATTTTTCACCGTCATTATTCCTGCTAAACGCTGATATCATACGGAATTTCGCGTTTTTCGGTCGTTTGCAGATGATCTGAAGCTCGACACCACCACCATATCCGTTTATTTCTCATCAATTGACAGAGGGGGGGGGGTACATCATGATGTACTGTTGCGCTACATGCCACAGGATATATATTCGCACGACCGATTCACCGACAGCCGGTTTTTCCGGAATTGAATCGAATATCATCACGCCGCTTTCATCGCGGGCGCACTCTGTTCCGCTTGCATGACCTGAAGCGCGCAACAGCCTCGACAGTATTATTCCGAGCCTCGCGAGCGTGAAATTCGCCACGGGAATATTCGGGCGTTTGCCGCATGCGCGGAGAGTGGATAAACAAAAAAATATCACTGAAAAATGATTGCCGTCACGGGTGGACGTTATTGTCAGCCCGCAGATCGGGTCGTTTTCATGACGCATCATTGTCCATCATTATCGTTTCATTATCTCGGTCCCTTAATAATCGGGTAATGTTCATCAGCAATCGCGTATCTCCAGTCTTCCACGTGAGACGTACATCGTAATCCCCCCGGAATATCCTCCACGGATAAGCCGGCAACGCGCTGTATATCTCGATTCTCCTCCTCTGATAATCGGTTCGATTACTATTCAGGGCACGTTTCGGCGTGTCCATTTCGGCTGGTGCGGATCAATTGCCGTGCGCCGCGAGGATTAATCGCGGTGGCTGCATTGTCTGGCCGGACCCCATCATAATCCACAAGAGGTTGCGATGAACTTCATCACCGCGTCCGGCATCAGGCGAAGTTCCTGGTGTCTGCTACTCTCCTTTATTGCCCTCTGCGTGCTTGTCTGCACGCAGGCAATCGCCGCGTCGGGCGTTTCCCTGACGCTTGTCAAATCGAACAATGCGCCGAATCCCGTTCCCTCCGGCCAGGTGTTCACGTATACGCTGACCTACAGCTATGCCGGTGCCGTCGGGTTCTCATCCACATCGCCCGGCACGCTTATCATCACCGACGTGGTCCCATCGACGCTTGACGTGATAAGCGCCACGGCCGGCTCGGTCATCGCCGGCAATACCGTCACCTTCACGGTGGGTGGGCTTACGCTTCCCTCGGGCGGTGGCACCGTGCAGATCAACGTACGGTTCAAGCCGGGCGTCACCTGCCCGGATACGCGTGCCTGCAACGTTGCATCGATGCATGTTCTGGGAGACAAGGACGAGGTGAAGTCCAACACCGACTGCGTGATTGCGACGGCATCCAACAAATGGATGTTCTGGAAGGATTATGTCTCCGGCTGCATGGTCGATTCCGAGGATATCGTCTATCGGATCAATCTGGTGAACCCGGCCGGCAATGATATCGGCGGCCTGAACCTGAGCAGCATTTCGCTCACCGACATCCTTCCTCCGGGCGCGATTCTCACCGGCGTCACGGGCGACTGGACCGGCCCCGGAGCGGGAGGCGGCACTGTTACGCTCACCGGCGGACCTACATCGCTGACCGTCATGCCGGGCTGGGCGTGGTACGTGGCCTACGTGCACGTTCGCTACCCGAGCCCGACATTCTCTCCCGGACAGAACGTGACCAACAACGCCCGTCTGGACTTCCAGACGCCGTGCAGCCAGGGGCAGATTCTGACGATGACCGGCAGCGCCAGCAATACCCTCTGCGATCACCCGGCCAGCGCCGGCTGGATGTCGAAGTGGCTGAATCTCTGGCTCTATTTCCCGTCCAACCCGTGGTACACGCCATCGTGGTCGCCCGGCTGCTGCGGATCATACTCCGTGTTCTACTATAACAGCGGCGCCGTTGCACAGTCGAGCCTCGAGTTCAACGACTCCCTGCCGACGACTGTCGATGTCGGCACGATCACCACCCATGTCCCCGCGGGAATGTCCTCGGTGACGATGGACATCTACTGCTATACCGGCGGCTCCTGCGGGACCACGCCCACGTATTCGGCAACGTACACATCATCGTCATCCTACTTCGCGGGATCGCTTCCGCCCGTCTGCCACATCCGCTGGCGGTACACCGGCACGCTCAATCCGGGCGAGTATATCTACAACAACGCCGATGTCTGCCTACGGAGCGCCAGTTATGCGGCGCCGTATCCGGCCGTGGTCGCGGGGGATGATATCTCCAATACCGTCTGCGTGACCGGAACCAGCGTGCCGGCCGGGCTTTGCGCGACGACGCACGATATCGTAACGCCGACCGCGCCGAATATCCTGGCGGCGAAGTTCTTCGAGGGAAAGGCCGGCTCCTGCATGCCCGGCTGCGCCCCGTCGACCGCCGGTCCGTTCTATCCCGGCGATGTCGTCCGCTGGCGCATGGTGGTTGCTAACGTCGGCAGCGCAACCGCGACGCCGTGCACCATCACCGATGCGCTTCCGCCCGGATTCTCCTACGTCGGCAACCCGACCTACTACTACGGCCCGATCGTCTGGGCCACCGACAACAACCCGGCGTGCTGCACGCTGAGCGCCACCCCTCCAACGGTGATCGGCGGCCTGACGTCTCCGTCCGTCGGGGCAACCAGCCTCACCTGGACATTCCCGACGCTGCCGTCCAACTGCAGCGGCGCGGTTGATTATCTGGTGATCGAGTTCGACACCAAGGCCGATGATAATCCGACGATCCCGCCGGACAACTACTTCAACACGTTCACCTTCTCGGCCGGTAATCTGCCGACGCCGGTGGTTTCCAACCCGGCGGAAGTGACCATCAACGGTTACGCGCAGCTTCAGATCGCCAAGGATGTGCGGCAGAAGATCACCGGCACCCTCTTCGGGCCGAGCGCGAACGTGCAGCCGGGGGGACAGGCGGAGTACAGGATCAGGCTGATGAACACCGGCATCCTGACGCTGGCGAATATCAATCTGCTCGATATCCTTCCGCATGTCGGCGATATCTCCGTGCTGCCGCCATACGCGACACGCGGAAGCATGTACGATCTTCCCATCACGTTGCCGATTACCGCGGTGACCGGTTACGCTTACAGGTACAACACCAACCCGCCGGGGCCATCGCAGAACCCGTCGCGGTCGGCCTTCTTCGCATGCACAACCCCCAATCCGGTCGCGCCGCCGGTGACGCCGGGAGTGTTCGTGCCCGCGTTCGTATCAACGTACTCGTTCCAGATCCAGGGCTCGCCGGCGATGCTTGCGCCGGGCGGCACGCAGGATTTCTACTTCACCGGAACGGTTCCGACCACCGCGGCGGTCGGCCAGATCGCCTGCAACTCCTATGGCATCGAGGTGAAGCCGTACGGCAGCACCTCCTGCATCAAGGCGGAGTCCACCCCGGCCTGCGTGACGGTGATCCCGCCGGATGGGGACGCGTGCGATTCGATCTGGGGTGATACCCAGATCAGCGAGTGCTGCACGTTCACGACGCATATCCTGAACACGCTGGGGAACATCTCGCAACTCCAGTACAACGTGCTGCCGGTCGGCGGTGGCACCACTCCGGGTGGCGTGGTGCAGAGCGTGGTGACATCGCCATGCACTCCAAGCTCCACCATCCCGGCCAGCCTTCCCGGGACCACAAGCGGTTCGCTCTTCTTCGGCCCGCCCTGCCCCAGCCCGCTCGATGTGCAGATCCATGCCACCAGCACCACCGCCAGCGGCCTGGTCTGCGTTGAGTTGATCGCGACGATCGTCCAGAAGGACGGGACGGAGATCGAATGCAGCGACACCATCTGCTTCCATTGCGATCCGGCCCCGCAGGATCGGTGCGATTCGATGATGGTGAGGGCGTATCCGAACATGAATCTCAGCACCCGCACCTTCACGATCTACAACCTGAAGGCGCCGACGTCGCCGATCTGTGATGTGAAGATCAGCGTCACGCCGCCGCCGCCGGGAAGCGGGCTCCATGGCAGCAACCTTGTTGTCGACGGCACTCCGCAGTCGTGGCCGTACAGCAGCTCCGCCGGGTATACGCAGATAACCGGAGCGCACGGGCTTCCGGCCAATACCATGGTGCAGTTCGATCTTGGCGTGGACTTCGGTCTGGGCTGGATAGGGAATGTGGTGGTGACCGTGGACCACTGCGATGGCACAAGCTGCACGATGCGCTACGGGCCGTGGGATGCCTCGAAGAAGGGGACGCTCAGCGTTGGCTCGGCCACGGACGTTCCTGACCGCGCAACCCTGCATATGAACAGCCTGACGTTCTCGCGCGCGGATGCGGCCGACAAGCACATCCGCTCCATCGCGATCAAATACAGCGATCCGGTAACCGCGATCGTTGCGGTCACCGGGGCCACGTATCCGTGCGATGTCGATAACGCCGAACAGGGGAACTGCAACGATATCTTCGAGTCGGTTCATGTCAGGGACCGCACGATGATGATCGACCTGCGTCGCGATCTCGATGACCGGAGCAATCAGAACGATCCGATCATAACGGTGGTCTACAACGCCACCAACGCCGAAAATCCGACCGCCGAGATCATCTATTACGATGAGAACGGCCAGGAGGTCGGCAACGATAACGTGGATGTGACGGGTGGCGATCCGCCAAGCCAGGCCATCTCCGGCCTGAGCGGCAACGATCGTATCGCCGCGGTGATGGGGGCGCTCACGGCGCAACCGAATCCGACATCGGGCCGTTGCGATCTTGGCTTCACGCTGCCGTCGGCAGCGACGGTCGAGCTGGAACTGATGGACGCACGCGGCACGAGGGTGGCGACGGTGATCAGCGGCGAGCATCTCCTCGCCGGCCAGTATCATCGCAGCGTTGATCTCGGGTCGGTGCCAAGCGGCACCTACCTTGTGTCACTCCGGGTCAACGGCGTTCCGTCGGTGCTCCGCGTGGAGCTGACGAAGTAACACCGGCAACCGGATGGACGTGATGTACGGGGACGGGGAGCACAGAGCTCCCCGTCCCCTTTTTGCTGGTACTGACTTACCTGAGCCCCATGCACGAATGCCCTCGCCATTGTCATCGTGAGCTGGCCGCGAAGACCCGAAGGGCTGCGGGGCGCATCCGGCGGAAGCGCGCCACTACGGATCACGGGAAATTGAAGGGATGGACCGGTCGGAGTTATCAGGCCGGTCAGTATGTTTGCCCGCGGCTGAGGATGATGCGCGATATCCCCTTGCGGGCATGGCTGTTGGACGCTGCCTCCCCGCCCTCCGCTGTTCGGCACCCCGTCCGGGACGCTGAGAACAACCCGAAAAAAATTTCCGGCCATTGTCGATTTCGCGTTGTCCGGTTCGACATGGAGTAAAGCAGGGGATTGCGCCCAGCCGGGTTTCGTCGAAAACCCCGCGTTCATTGGCATTCCGGGAGACGGCGGCGGCCCGCGAAAAAAAGTTTTTCGCCCCTGTCGATTTCATGCCCCCCGGTTCGACATGGAGTAGAACAAGGGTTCAAGCCCATTTTCCAACCTGAAACCAAACGGAGATACGACAATGCGAGTCATGGTGATCATCAAGGCGGACAAGAACAGTGAAGCTGGCGTTCTTCCAAGCGAGAAGCTTCTCACGGATATGATGGCGTTCAATCAGGAGCTGGTCGATTCCGGCGTCATGATCGCGGGCGAAGGGCTCCAGGCCAGCTCGAAAGGGGCGCGCGTCAGATTCTCGGGAGCGACCAGAACCGTGATCGACGGGCCGTTTACCGAGGCGAAGGAGCTGATCGCGGGCTTCTGGATCTGGAAGGTGAAATCGATGGAGGAGGCGATCGAGCTGGTGAAGCGTTGCCCCGTCTCTGGTGATTCCGAAAGCGAGATCGAGATTCGGCAGGTGTTCGAGGCCGATGATTTCGGCGCGGAGCTGACGCCGGAACTCAGGGCGCAGGAGGAGCGGTTGCGCGCGCAGTCGACGGCGAACTATCAATAATCGAGCGACTTCGCCGCGGTGTCATGGCGCCGGCGATATGACCAGGGCCGGGTGCCCCGTAACCGGGGCCCCCGGCGGACCGTCGGCACGATGCGCGCACATGTACGCCGGACGCTGTGAATGGTCGGCATCTCCCATCCGCGACTTGAACAATGTTCCATTGAAAATCAAAGAGGCAGACACATGGGATCGGATATTCAGAATGTTCCGGGATCGAAGAAGCTCTGGGCCGGACGCATCATCAGCGGCATCGTCATACTGTTCTTTCTTCTCGATGCCGGCATGAAGGTGCTGAAGACAGCTCCATCGGTGGAGGGGACCATGCAGCTTGGGTATCCCGCGAGCATTGTGGTGGCGCTTGGGATCGTGCAGCTTGTCTGTCTGGTGTTCTATGCGGTTCCGCGCACATCGGTTCTCGGCGCCATCCTGCTGACGGGCTATCTCGGAGGCGCTGTTGCCACGCACGCCCGCATGGACGCTCCGCTCTTCAGCCACACGCTCTTCCCGATCTATTTCGGCCTGCTGATCTGGGGAGGATTATATCTGAGCGATGGCCGGCTCCGCCTGCTTCTGGCGACGAGGCGCTGACCTGACCGTTTATTATCGCGAGGAATATCGGATGAAAAAATCGGCATCGGAGGGGGGCGCCGGCTCCGGTGGCGGCGAAGCTCCCGGTCATGTGAGGTTTCGCGCCACGCTCCGGCGGGAGGGGAAGACCGCGACGGGCATTCAGGTTCCGGAGGAAGTTGTCGCGAGCCTTGGAAAGGGGAAGCGGCCGCCGGTTCGCGTAACGATCAACGGCTACACCTACCGCAGCACGGTGGCGGTGATGGGGGGAGTCTTCATGCTCGGCGTAAGCGCGGAGCATCGGGCGGGAGCCGGGGTTGCCGCCGGTGATGACCTGGAGATCGATCTGGAACTCGATACCACGCCGCGCGAAGTGATGGTTCCGTCCGACTTTTCGGATGCGCTCGATCGCGACGCGGACGCCAGGAAGCGGTTCGATGGCCTTTCCTACAGCAACAGGCTCCGATACGTGCTTTTGGTCGATGGCGCCAAAACGGCCGAGACGCGGCGGCGGCGCATCGACAAGGCCATCGCCGAACTGCGGGAAGGGAGTGCCGCAGGCTGAGCGGCGCGCCGGAGAAGAAGAAATCATTCAACCCTGTCGATTTCGCCGAGCCCCGTTCGACATAGAGTACAACGGGCGGGTGCCGGGCAGATCCGCCCGCGCGATGCCGACTTCATTCAAAACAAACGACAAGAGCGTGCGATGAAATTTCTGATGATTTCCACACCGGCTCCGGAGCTGGCCGGGGTTCCTCCCAGCATGGAGATGATGGCCGAGATGGGGAAGCTGATCGAGGAGATGACGAACAACGGCGTGCTGCTGGCGACCGGCGGGCTGCTGCCGGTCTCGATGGGAGGCGCCCACGTGACATCCTCCGGTGGAAAGTTTGCCGTAACCGACGGGCCGTTCACCGAGGCGAAGGAGGTGATCGCCGGGTTCGCGATGGTGGAGGTGGGCTCGAAGGAGGAGGCAATCGAGGTAAGCAGGCGCTTCTTCGCGGTCGCGGGGGACGGCCAGGGGGAGATCCGGCAGATCATGGGGCCGGACGATGATTTCCCCAAGAGCTGATACCGGAAAGCGCGTCGGGGCCGCCTTTCCCGGACTGTCCAACAGTCCGTGGACTGGAAGTAATTCAACGGCCCGTTCCATGAAAGGCTATCATTGTGATAGCTGTCCGGGATAGTCGGAGCGCCGGTCCATGCGTGGGCCGGCCGTTCGATTGCACGGCCGTTCTCATGCCGATCAAGTGAGTTTTCAGCACACAAGGTGATTCCATGCAATACATGCTGCTGGTATATGGAGATGACAGGCTCTGGGAGGAACTGCCGGGCGATGAGGCCGCGCGGCTGGACGACGCGCGCGATATCTGGGCGCAGGAGCTGGTGAAGAGCGGCCATCTTCGCGGGATGGCGGGCCTCCACCCGGCCTCCACCGCAACCACTCTGCGCCGGAAGGACGGTCAGTTGGTGATCACCGATGGCCCGTTTGCCGAGGCCGGCGAAATGCTGGGAGGCTATCAGATGGTCGAGTGCAGTAATCTGGATGAGGCCATCGCCATCGCGGCGCGGTTCCCGGCCCTTCGCGCCGGGTTCTCCATGGAAGTGCGGCCGGTGATGCCGCAATGAACCTTGGCGAACTTCACCGTCGCGAATACGGTCGCATCCTCGCCAGCCTTATTCGCGTGGTCCGGGATATCACGCTTGCGGAGGATTCATTGCAGGAGGCGTTTGCCGCCGCGCTGGAACAGTGGCCGGAGAAGGGGCCGCCGCTGAACCCGGTGGCCTGGCTGATGACGACGGCACGGAACAAGGCGATCGATCAGATCCGCCGTCGCGTGCTGGCCGAGGGAAAACGAGAGGATATGGCTGCCGCGATCATGCCCGAGGAAGATACGCCCGTCCCGCTCGACTCGCTCCGTCTGATCTTCACCTGCTGCCACCCGGCGCTCGCGCCCGAGGCACAGGTTGCACTGACGCTCCGTACTATCTGCGGGCTGAGCACCGAGGAGATCGCGCGCGCGTTTCTTGTGCCGGTGCCCACGCTGGCGCAGCGGCTTGTCCGCGCCAAAGCCAAGATCAGACTGGCGCGCATCCCCTACGAAGTGCCGGCCGATGAGGAGCTTGCCGGACGGCTCGATACCGCGCTCGCGGTGGTCTATCTGGTCTTCAACGAGGGCTATGCCGCCAGCTTCGGCAGCGACCTTGTCCGCGCCGATCTCTGCGTCGAGGCGCTCCGGCTGGGTCGGGAGCTTGTGGCGCTTCTCCCCGCCGAGCGGGAGGCGCGGGCGCTTCTGGCGCTGATGCTGTTCAACGATGCACGTCGCGCAACCCGGACCGATGACACGGGGGCCATCGTGGTGCTGGAGGATCAGGACCGTTCGCGGTGGGATCATGGGAAGATCGCGGAGGGATTGGGGCTGCTGGAGCGGGCGCTGCGTGGGGGGACACCGGGGAGGTACGCCATTCAGGCCGCGATTACCGCGCTCCACTCGCGGGCCGCCTCCGTGGAGGAGACCGACTGGGCGCAGATCGCATCCCTGTACGGAATGCTGGCGCGGCTTCAGCCCTCACCCGTGATCGAGCTCAATCGCGTTGTTGCAATTGCGATGGCGGAGGGGTGCGAGAAGGGGCTGGTGCTGCTCGATGCCATCGATCTGCCGGGATATCATCTCCTCCCCGCCGTGCGCGCCGATCTGTTGCGCCGCCTGAACCGTTTCGTCGAAGCCGCCGCCGGGTACCGGGAGGCGCTGGCGCTGGTGACCAACGAGGCGGAGCGCCGGTTTCTGGAGCGGCGGCTGGCCGAGGTTGCGCGCGAGGTGCAGTAGGGCTGATCCGGAAATCGGGTGAAACGTTCAGCGGAGAATGATCGGTAGTGACTCAGGTTGGGATAAGGCTCATGCTGTTTGGACTCATGGATGGCATTCGGCATCTCTCCTTCCAGCCCCATCGGGGCGTACCGGTTGTAGCAATGCCACGTCTTGCATGTTCTCAAGCTCCATCGGAGCGTACCATTCTTCATCGATGCGGGGATGGTTCGCTCCGATGGAGCTTGAAGAGTGAAGAAGGGATTGCCGCTCGATGATTGTCCAGCAGACGGAAGAGTGGATTCAAACTGAGTCATTACCATGATCGGCGGATCGGCCCGCCGGGAAATGGAGATCCTTTGGGTATGAATAATTCCAACGACGTAACGATGTTCGAACGCTGGACGTTGCATGGGGTTCGCCTGGGCGCGCCGGGCGATGCGATTGCCGCGGTCTGGGGGGAGATTGCCGGCGCCTACGCGGAGCCGGCGCGGCATTATCACACGATGGCTCATATCGATTCGCTGCTTCGGGAGCTGGACCGGCATCGGGGGGAAATCAGCCAGCCGGAGGCGCTGGAGTTCGCCGCCTGGTTTCATGATGTTGTCTACGATACGCATCGCGGGGACAACGAGGAGCGAAGCGCCCTGTATGCGCGCGATGCGCTCCATCGTCTCGATGCTCCCGAGCCTCTTGTGGAACGCGTCGCGGAGCTGATCCTCTCCACCCACGATCACGCTGCCCCGGCCGATGACGCCGATGCTCTCCTCTTCCTGGATGCCGATCTGGCGATCCTGGGGGCATCCGGGGAGTGTTACCGCGAGTACAGTCGCGCGATCCGCGATGAATATGGGTGGGTGGAGGAGGGAATGTATCGCGCCGCGAGAGGGGAGATCCTTGAAAAATTTCTGCTGCGTGAGCGAATTTATCGGACCGGAAGTATGTTTGCCCGGTATGAGAGGGCGGCCCGCGCCAATATCGCGGCGGAGTTGCGGGAGCCCGATCGACAGGATGGTTCAGAGCACGAACTCAACAGCGGAAGCATATAATGTCCCGACATATCACTCTTCTCGGCGCCGGGCTTACCGGGCCGCTTCTTGCAATCTATCTGGCGCGTCGCGGCCATGCCGTGGATCTCTACGAGCGCCGCCCCGATATGCGGGTGCGCGATATCGGCGGCGGGCGATCGATCAACCTGGCGCTTTCCACGCGCGGGCTTCACGCGCTGGCCGGCGTGGGGATCGACCAGGAGGTGCTGGCGGACGCGATCGCGATGCCCGGACGGATGATTCACGATCTTGAGGGGAACCTGAGCCTCCAGCCATACGGCACGGAGGCTCAGGCGATCAACTCCGTCTCCCGCGCCGGGCTGAATATGCTGCTGCTCGACAGGGCGGAGCGCGAGCCGAACGTGACCATCCACTTCAGCGCCCGCTGCACGGGCGTTGATCTGGGCACCCGCACCGTCACCGTGCGCGACGATGAAACGGGGGCCGAGCGGAGTTTTGTCGCCGATCTGCTGATCGCCGCCGATGGCGCAAACTCCTCGCTCCGCGCGTCGATGGAGGGGATGCCCGGCTTCACGGCAGCCACCGAGTGGCTGGACCACGCCTACAAGGAGCTGGAGATTCCCCCCGGCCCCGATGGCTCCTTCATGATGGAGCGCCACGCCCTGCATATCTGGCCCCGGCACGATTTCATGATGATCGCCCTGCCGAATCCCAACGCCACCTTCACCTGCACGCTCTTCGCGCCGTACGAGGGGCCGAACGGCTTCGACTCGATCGGCGCCGGCGATGACGATATCCTCGCCTACTTCAAGACCCATTTCCCCGACGCCGTTCCGATGATGCCGACCCTTCTCGATGACTGGCGCGCAAACCCCACCTCCCGGCTCGGCACCGTCTTCTGCTCCCCGTGGCATGTCGATGACTGGGCCTTCCTGATCGGCGACGCGGCGCACGCCATTGTTCCGTTCTACGGGCAGGGGATGAACTGCTGCTTCGAGGACTGTCATGTGCTGGACTCGCTGCTGGCGGAGGAATCGGAGGACTGGGGGATGATCATGCGGCGGTTTCACGAGCTGCGGAAGCCGAACGCGGACGCGATTGCGCGGCTTGCCGTGGCAAACTTCCTGGAGATGCGTTCGAAGGTGGTCGATCCCGATTTTCTCCGCAAGAAGAAGATCGAGGCGCGGCTGCACGGGATGTTCCCCGAGCGCTGGATTCCGCTCTATACGATGGTCACCTTCACGATCATCCCGTATGCCGAGGCGCTTCGCCGCGCGGGGGAGCAGGACGCGCTGCTCGACAGAATCGGCGTGGATGCCGTGGAGTCAGCTCTGGAGGAAGGCCCGGAGAAGGTGCGTGAGGTGCTCTGGAACGAGGTTCCCGCCTAGCAGACTGTTGAAGGACGCTGAATGCGGAACAGTCTGCATCTTCGAAGTATGCCGAACAACGTTATCCGCCGCATTGGCGGAAGCATCGTCCCAAGCCCCGGAGGGGCGCAATATCTGGTGCACAGAGCATCACCCTGTGCACCAGATATATGATTATAGTCGTGCGGTCCCCATACGATAAAGCGCCTTCCCGGAAAACGCATTCACGTGGGGAATTGCTATCGAATCCAGTACGGATTTCCTCTGATGCCGGTTCTCAGAACAGCAGGCAGACCAGCAGCGCCATGACGGCTCCACTGACCGAACCGATGAGCAGCCCGGCGATGGTGCCGTCGTGCCGACCGGTGTTGTAGCCACGCGAAAAGTTCTCGAGATAATCGAAAGAGGGATTTGCCTCGATGATGGAGGAATGGCTGAAGCTCTCTTCAGGACGTTCCCACTGGGGAACAGAGATGCGACCGTGTGCGATTTCCATTGTATGGACCCTGGAAAAATGCCTGTGAAATGACGAGGTCGAGCATGGATTGTGGAGTTGCATGGCCGAATAGCAGGCTCCGAGGCTCGGACCAGTAACTGGCTCTCGTCATGTGTCGCCGTTCTAGACCAACGCCGACACAGCCGCAAATATATAACGCCGCGATCTTTGGTGCTAGTGGCGCGGGCACCACAGAGAAAAAAATATTGCAGCCCGTTGTTTTTATCTCCTGAAGGGGTTTTTGCCGGCCGCATTGTCGGCTCGGGAGTTCTTTTTTTCACTTGAATCGTTTCAATCTCTGCCGGCGGGCATGCCTGGGGCATATCGCTCCGCTCAATCATCATCTGCTCCTTACTCCATGACATATCGAATTCCATGCGCGGTAGCGATCTTCCCTGATTGATCCCCCACCGCCGTATCTTCGGAGCCACAATGCTTGCTGACCAGCCGGAGTAACGATGACCGTACGTTCAATCACCGCGGATGAGGCAGGGCTTTTTGCGATCGCCGGAGGCGCCGCCTCCACGCCGGAGCGTATCAGAGCGATCTGGTCGGCCGGGGAGAGCCGCCCGGAGTGGTGCTTTATCGCCGAGGAGGAGGGACGGCCGATCGGCAGAGTGGGATTCCTGACGCTCGGAACCATCAGGCATGATCTGTTGATCTTCGGGCTTGCTCTTCCGTGGGATGGCGATTATCCGGGGATCGGGCGGGGATTGCTTCGCGATGGTCTTGCCGCCATGATGGATCGTGGAGCGGCCATGATCGAACATCATCTGCCAATGAAGACGACCCCCAACGCCCGTGAGCGGGCCATGCTTCTGGAGTCGATCGGGCTGCCGCTTTCGCAGCGGAAGGCACGCTTCCTGCTGGAACCCGCCGTGCCGCCCGCACAGGGTCGTGACCGGCTTGTCTTCCGGACGCTGCGTCAGGCCGGCGAGGAGGAGTTTATCGCGGCGATCGCGGAGGTGACGGCCGGCACGCTGGATACTCTCCATCGGATGGATGTTGCCGCCGCGGGGCCGGCCGCCGCCGCCCGTGAATTCTACAATGCTCTCGTTTCGATCGACCACAATCCCGACTGGTGGGAACTGGCGTATCGGGATGATGATTTCGTGGGGTTGATTGTCCCGCAACGGTTTACGCCGGAAAAGGGGGCGCTCAATTATATCGGCGTGGCGCCGCGCCATCGCGGCGGGGGATATGTGGACGATCTGCTCCGGCGTGGCATCGCCCGGCTTGCGGAGCATGGGATCGAGAGGGTGATTGCCGATACTGATGTAGAGAATCATCCGGCGGCGGCGGCGCTTCTCCGCGCCGGCTTTCGGCGTGGCGAGACTCTGGGGATATATCGCGGAACAATCTCCTCGATCCTGGACGGCATGGACGCCGCGCTCTAAAACTCACGCGCGTTCGCCGATGATGGAGCATATCGCGGGAACGTTTTAGATTTGCCGCTCCATCCCGCGCCCGTCCGGTGCGCCGGGAACCTGACAGATTCATCCTGGGAACAGCTTTCATGAAGATATTGATCGTCGGCAGCGGCCTGATGGGCCCCGCGGCCGCCTACAACGCGATGTCCGATCCCGGCGTCGCCACGGTAACGCTCGCGGATATCGATGCCGCGCAACTCGATGCGGCCCGGCGGAAGCTGGCCCCGCTGCCGGGTGGTGACAAGATCGTCACCCGGCAGCTCGATCTCTCCGATCGCGATGCCGCCATCACCCTTTTCTCAGGACACGATGTGATCCTTGCGGCGCTGCCATGGTCGGCAAGCCGTCTTGCGTTCGATGCCGCGGTTCACGCCGGCCGGCCGATCGTCGATCTCGCCATTCCCGAGGATGAGCATCTTCCCGAGCTGCGCCGGGCCGCCGGGGAGCATGGGGTGTTGATCGCCCTGGGATGCGGGCTGGAGCCGGGGCTGACGGAGATCATGGCCCGTTATCTGGCCCTCCGTCTGGATTCCGTGCAGGAGCTTCATATCAAGTGCGGCGGCATCCCCGAGGCCCCTTCCGGGCCGCTCGGCTACAAGATCGTCTTCGGTGGCAGGCAGCTTCCGCTGCGCGATATCGACGCGCTTGTGGTGGAAGGGGGCCGGCCGTTCATGGCGCGCCGCTACTCCGGCCACGAGCTGACCGGCTTCGATGGGGTCGGCGAGGTGGAGGGATGGCATGAGGGGATGATGCCGTGGCTGCTCGATCTTCCGGAATTCGCCGCGCTGACCGAGGGGACGCAGAAGACGCTTCGCTGGCCCGGCTATGCCGCGAAGGCCACGGTGCTTCTCGATCTGGGCCTTCTCGGACGGACGCCGGTCAGCGTCAACGGCGTGGATGTGATCCCGAAGCAGCTTGTCGATACGCTTCTCTATCCATCGGTCGAGCTGAAGGATGGCGAGGGGGATATCACCCTCTTCCGCGTCGAGGTGATCGGCATGAAGGATGGGGTGCGGACGCTGCATCGTGCCGACATGGTGGACCGCTACGATCGCGCGCTCGGCTTTACCTCGATGGCGCGGACCACCGCCTTCACCGGCGCCATCGTCGCCAGGATGATCGGTCGCGGCGATATCTCCGCCACCGGCCTTCACTATGCCGACGGGATCGTGACCGCTCCGCTCTTCGAACTGATGATGAAAGAGCTGGCGACGGCCGGCGTCCACTTCGATATCACCCCGGCGTAATGCCGGGGCGATGATGGCAATTCATCTATTGCCGTTCCTACTCGTACTTTTGCGGATATGAACCCAAAGCAGATCGAGATCTGGACGACGCTTCGCCTTATCAACTGGGGCGCGGATTATTTCAAGCAGAAGAGGATCGATTCCCCGCGGCTGACGATCGAGCTTATGCTGGCGCATGTGCTGAAGCTCACCCGGTTCGAGCTCTATCTTCAGTTCGACCGTCCGTTGAAGGATACCGAGCTGGATGAGCTTCGGGCGATGGTGAAGCGTCGCGTGGCGCACGAGCCGCTCCAGTATATCCTTGGTGAATCGCATTTCTACCGGCGCGTGTTCGAGGTTGCCCCGGCTGTGCTGATTCCCCGGCCGGAGACGGAACTGCTGGTGGAGGAGGCGCTGCGGCGGCATCCCCACTCGCTCCGCTGTCTGGATGTGGGGACCGGCTCGGGATGCATCGGGATCACGATCGCGCTGGAGCGGTCGGAGACGGAGGTGATCGCGATCGATGTTTCGGCGGAGGCGCTGGAGGTTGCGGCACGCAACGCGGAACGGCTCGGCGCCCGGAACATCACCTTCCGGCAGGTTGACATCTTCGACGATGCGGTGGTGCGGGAGCTTGGCTCCTTCGATCTTGTGATCAGCAATCCCCCCTATGTCCCCGTCGCCGATATCGCGACGCTTCAACCGGAGGTGCGCGATCACGAGCCGGTGGAGGCGTTGACCGATGGTGGCGACGGATATCGTTTCTACCGGCGGTTCGCCGAGCTGGCCCCCAGGCTCCTGCGCGATGGGTCGAGCTTCTTTCTGGAGATCGGCTACGGCCAGGCGGAGCGGCTGCGCGATCTGTTCCAGCGCTCCGGGTTCACGGTCAGCGTCCTCACGGACCTGGACAGGATCGAGCGGATACTCTGGGCGGAGAAGCAATGAGACATCCCTTCGATCAACCGGGACATCCATGAAAGCTGTGGTACAGCGCGCCAGGAACGCGTCGGTGACGGTCGGCGGCGAGGTGGTGGGGGCAATCGATCGCGGGATGGTGGTGCTGCTTGGCGTGTCGCGCCAGGACGATCCCGCGCACGCGGCGATGCTTGCGCGGAAGGTTGCCGCGCTCCGACTTTTCCCGGATGCCGGGGACGTGCCCAATCTCTCGCTGCTCGATACCGGATTTTCCGCGCTTGTGGTAAGCCAGTTCACGCTGCTTGGCGACACCCGGAAGGGGAATCGTCCAAGCTACATCAACGCCGCGCCGCCGGAGGTGGCGGAGCCGTTATATGAGCGGTTTGTGGCGGAATTACGGGGGCTGATCGGCGCCGATCGCGTTGCCACGGGTCGGTTCAGGGTGATGATGGATGTGGCGTTTGTCAACGAGGGGCCGTTCACTCTTCTGCTGGAGTCGAAAATCTGATGCGCCGGTTCCGCGCGCTTCTGCTACTTTTGCCGTTTCTTCCGTTTGCGCGGGGGATGCTCTCCGCTGCTCCCGCGCAGCGGACCGCGCGATATCAATCCGCCCACTTCATCCTGACCGCTCCGGCCGGCGGCGACGTTGGGAGGCTGCTCGATGAGCTGGAATCGGCCTATCGCGATGTTCAGCGGTACGGGCTGCGGATGCCGGCCAGGGTGGAGGCGCGCTCCCACGGCTCCACCGCGGATTTTGCGATCGCGGCCGGCGTGGCCCGGTTCAATCTGGCGGCCGCCGTCGGCGCCAGGATAGAGTTGCAGCCGATGTCGGTGCTGCTGCGGCGCGGCGAGCTGACGCGGGCGCTCCGGCACGAGCTGACGCACGTTGCGCTGGCGGAGGCGGCCCGCAGAGGGCTTCCACGGTGGCTGAACGAGGGGATGGCGATGATGGTGGCAGGGGAGATGCAGCCGGAGCGGATCACATTTGTCCGGCTGGACAGGCTGGAGGATTCGCTGGCCGGCGCCCGCCTTCAGCCCACGATCCGATCGGCATACGGGACGGCGCGGAGGCTGGCCTCGCGGCTGATCGAGTCCGTGGGACAGGGGAGCGTGCTTTCCTTTCTTGGCTCGGTCGGCTCATCGGGGGGCTTCGAGGAGAAATTCCGCGGGTTGACGGGGAAGGGATCGGCCGAATGGGGGAGGGCGGAGCTGGGGCGGCGGTAGAAACTCCTGCAAAATGCAGGGGTCAAACGTGACCAATTGGTTTCTTGCAGTACCCGTTGAGAAGGAATATCTTTTATTTCTTCAATTTCGCGGATTCGATCTTGGTACGGTATTCTATATACACATAAACAAAGCAGGACGATAATGCTGGGACCCAAGGTAAAGCTGACAACACAGGGAGATGTGACCATCCTTGCTCTACAGGGGGAGTTCATCGGGGGGAAGGAGACCGAGGATCTGCGCGACGCCCTGGCGCAAGAAAGCAAGGATGAGACGAAGAAGCTGCTCATCGATCTTGCCGGAGCGACCTATCTCAACTCGACCGCGCTCGGTGTGCTGATCGCAGGGCACACGAACTTCTCGAAGCGGGGAGGGTCGATCGGTCTTTGCAATGTTTCGAAGAACATCGAGAACATCTTCGTGATCACGAAGCTCACGCTGGTCTTCAACATCTACTCGACTCGTGAAGAGGGTGTGGCGCAGATGGCAGCGGCCGGAAAGTAACCGCCGGGACCGCTCGCGGGTAGCTTCGCAGCGATCGTACCGACAATCGACTATTCAAAATCCTTAACCTTATTCCAACTCATTGGGAGATTTATGAAAAGCAAGTTCTTCGTCATCGGCGTGGTTATCACCTGCCTTCTGGTCGCGTTCATCATCTACAAGTTCGTCTTTGGCGACCCGAGCCACTTCAACAACGCCGACAAGACCGAGCCGAAGCCGGGCGATCTCATCGGTTCCGTGTACACCGGTGGATATCTTGTGGCGATCCTTCTGGGCCTGACGCTGATGGTCATCACCTTCATCATCGAGCGTCTTCTCTCGCTGACGAAGGCACAGGGTCGCGGCAGCCTTCCGCGCTTCATCAAGCGGGTACAGGATCAGTTGATGCAGGGGAACGTGGATGCCGCCATCGACGAGTGCAACAAGCAGCGTGGTTCGGCCGCCAACATCCTCCGCTCCGGCCTTGAGCGCTACCAGCAGGTTCGCAACGACAGCACGTACGATACCGACAAGAAGCTCGCCGAGGTGAAGCGCGCCGTGGATGAGTCCACCGGCCTTGAGACGCCGCTTCTCGAAAAGAACCTTGTGGCCCTCTCGACCATCGCCTCGATCTCCACGATGATCGGGCTTCTTGGAACCACGCTCGGCATGATCCGCGCCTTCCAGGCTCTTGCGAAGGCTGGTCAGGCGGCATCGGCGGTGCAGCTTTCGGTTGGTATCTCGGAGGCGCTCATCAACACGGCAGGTGGTCTTATGGCCGCAATTCTCTCGATCGTTGCCTATAACTACTTCACGAACCGGGTGGACAACTTCGTCTACATGATCGAGGAAGCTACCCTGTCGATGATGGAAATCCTGACGGTCAAAACCAAGTAAGCTGAACGGTTCCGTCCGGCATTTCAAACACGTTATTGAGAGAAACGACGCATGGCACATAAACCGAAACGGGTCGGCTTCAAGCTGGATATGACGCCTCTTGTGGACGTCGCGTTCCTGCTGCTGACCTTCTTCATGTTCACGGCGAAGTTCAAATCCGACGCCGAGAACGAGCAGAAGTACGAGATCAAGCGTCCGACGGCCTCGGCTGATACCACGCGGCTCCCCGATGCGGGGACGGCGATCGTCAAGATCGGCATCGATCCGAAGACGAACGATACGGTGCTTGCCTATGCGGTGAGCAACGAGAAGGATCGTTCGGGGATCTACGGCGCCGTGGAGGGGATTGGAGGGGATGCACTCCACCGGGCGCAGCTTGAGCTGGCCAAGGACGACACGAACAAGCTGAAGACCCTGGTGCTGGCAACCCGTCGTCAGGACCCCAAGATCAAGTTCGCGATCGATGCCGACCGGCGGGTAAGCTACGGACGAATCCAGACCGTGATGGATGCCTTCCGCTCGCAGGGGGCCACGATCTTCAACTTCGTCACCGTCAGCGGCGCCGATGCCCCGAAGGACGACAAGGCCGGGTAACGGCATTGCCGGATGAGATTTCCCGATGACCGATGTTGATTCCGCACAGGCCCCCTCCGGTAAAGGGAGGGGGTCGGGATAAACGATTACTGATTTAGATTATAAGAGGTAGCAACAATGGGTTCAGTCGATTTAGGTGGCGGCGGACGGAGTCACAAAAAGGCTGGCGGCGTAAAGAAGCCGAAGCGCATCGGTTTCGCCCTGGACATGACCCCGCTTGTGGACGTGGCGTTCCTGCTGTTGACGTTCTTCATGTTCGCCACGACGATGGCGCAGCCGCAGATCATGGAGATCTCGGTGCCGCCGAATCTCGAGGTGCCGATCGATGTCGCGGAGTCCAATCTTCTGACCATCATGGTCCGGGGCGATGGAAGGGTCTTCTACCAGCGAGGCGCCGGCACCAACCCCATCCAGCCGCTGAAGCCGGAAGAGGTGAGAACCTTCGCGGTGCAGGCAAATGCTGAGAAGGGAAATGCGCTGATCACGACGTTGAAGGTGGATCCCACGGCGAAGTACTCGCAGCTAGTGAAGGTTCTTGATGAGCTGAACATCGCCGAGGGGGAGCTGACCACCAAGTACAAGCAGCAGGGGATCGAGAGCGGAAAGCGCGAACGGAAATTTGCGATTGTCGCGATGACCCCGGATGACAAGGCGGCGCTTACGGCGCTGTAGCGATGAGTGAACGGGACGCGCCCCGGCGCGGGAACGACAGGATAGCGTCAGGCGAGAACAACTAGACAGGAGCAGATAGATGAGTATCCAGGAATCACTACGGTATGGTGCTGCCGAACTGAAGCGGGTCTACACCCGCAATCTCAGCACCGCGCTTGGAATATCGATCGCCTTTCACCTGGCGCTGATCTTCCTTTATGTCATCGTCACCAATGTTCAGGCTGATACGGTCGGCAAGGCCGCTCCGGTCGCCAAGATCAAGTTGACGACGGTTGCGCCTCCTCCGGTCGAGGATGCTCCCCCTCCCACGCCTCCCCCGATGATCCCGCCGCAGTTGCAGACCGGTGGTGGCGGTGGTGGTGGCGTTGCCAGCCGCGCCGGAACGCCGGTAGCAGTCCCCGACGCGCTGATCTCCCCGGACGTGAAGGAGTTCGCGAACACCACGGAGCTTGCCGTGGCTACCCCGGAGGGTGGCGATGGCACCGGCTTCGGCCCGAAGACCGATGGTGAGGGGCTTGGTACTGCAATCCCGGTCGACAAGCCGGTGGAAGTCAAGGACAAGGAGAAGCTGCCGGAACCTGATGAGTTTGTCGAGGCGGAGAATGAGCCCCAGTGGGATCAGTCCGAGCTGCAGCGCCGGATCAAGTATCCGGAGATCGCGCAGCGGAACAACATCGAGGGAACGGTTGTTATTCGCGCCCTGGTGGACACGCACGGGAAGGTCGCGAAGACGATGGTGGACAGGAGCGATAACTCTCTGCTGACGCCGGCGGCGGTGGATGCGGTGAAGGCCACCACCTTTACCCCCGCCACGCAGAACCACAGCCCTGTGGCCGTCTGGGTGCAGATCCCGGTGAAGTTCAAGATCTCGAATTGATCGAAGCCGATGAAAACCCGCCCAGTGCCCTCCCTCCGGAGGGCACTGGCGCAAGAGGGGGACAGGAAGCGCTGGAATCGGCCCCGTTGCACCACGGGATAGGGACGATATGAATGCGAATGCTCATCGCGCGGGGAGATCATTCATCCCGCGACAATGAGCCTGGAATGCGGAGGCGACGGGAACCCTTCCCGTGGATAACCCCGCCGGCAGTACGGCAGTGGCAGCGCGGCCGTCGATGATGTGCATCTTCTCAACCACCATGACACAACAGCATGTCATGGAACTTTCGGTAGATCCCCGGCTCACTGACGCAATCGTTCAGGAGAGGGAATTGCCATGCTCTTTGCACAGCGTTGCGGGCGGACGTTCCATCGGAAGGGGTGAAATCCGATGGATCGTGTCGCGCCGGCCAGGGAAATAATGCGCGTTTTAAGAGCGATGTAAATGGCGAAAAAAAAGAACGATATGATTCTGTGATCGGGGAAATGCCGGGATAACGCGAAACCACTGAACAGGAGGAGCGGATATGGGAACCAGGGAATCATTACACTATGGCGCGGTCGATCTGAAGCGCGTGTACAATCGCAATCTCGGCACCGCGCTGGTGCTTTCAATCGCTTTCCACGCGGGGATCGTCGCTCTGTATCTCCTCTGCGTCAACATCGGTCGCGCCGAGCCGATCACGATCGATGGCGATCATCCCCGCACTGTCATCGATTATGTTCATCCACCCGCTCCGGCTCCCCCCGGCGGGACATCGGGTGGGGGACGGAGCCTCATGGGGAATGGCATGCTTCGGGCCAGGAGCATCGGTGGAATGCCGATCGCGTCCGACGATACCAGCCTGATCGCGGCCATGACGCCGGATATCATGACTCCCGGCGGAGATCTGCCGGCAGGCGCGGAGATATCCATGGGGGGCGGAAGCACCTGCACGCTTCGCAACGACACCGGAAGATCATTTGCGCCTCTCATGGAGACGCCAAAACATCATCCCGATATGGAGGAGTTTGTTTCGGTCGAGAAGGAGCCGGTGTGGGACCCGGCCGATCTCCAGCGTCATATCACATATCCCGATATCGCCGCCAGAAACAACATTCAGGGACTCGTGGTTGTGCGCGTGCTGATCGATGAGGATGGGCGCGTGGCCGACATGCACGTGGATCGTTCGGATAACAGTATGCTGACGGATGCGGCGCTCGACGCCATCAGGCAGACCCGGTTCACCGCCGCCATCCAGAACAAGATCCCGACGGCTGTCTGGGTCCAGATCCCCGTGACGTTCAAGCTCAACTGACCGTGCGATAACCATCTGTTCAACCGGGGCCTGTCGATGAGCGAATACAGCATGCGGATGGAATCGGGGTATCGGTCTCTTGTGATCGTGCCGTTTCTGGTGCTTGCCCTCCTTCCCATGCGGGCGCAGCCGGTGGAGAGGGAGCATCAGGCGTTCGATACAGTGGCGTTGCGTTCCCATATGCGGAATTGGATGTAGATGATGCAATCGGTGCCATGCCGCGTTACGATACGGCGGAGTTCCGGCGAAGGATCATCCATCCTGAAATCGTCCGGCGGCACAGGATCGAGGGAAGGAGTGATTATCGGCCTGTTCTCGAAATCGATGCGATCAATTCCGTGGCAGTTGTAGCTTTGCCGGTTTAGCCGGGGTGCGTGCAGTAACGTATGGGATGGCAATCGAAAACAGGTGTACCGGAACTGATATCTCATGCCGGTGCCGGAATCGCGCGTTCAATCTTCATGATCCCGGCGAACCCAATCTTCATATGAAATATTCACACATCCTCGCTCTCTGCGGTGTTCTGCTTCTGGCGGGTTACGCGCGGGGAAAATCTCAGCAGCAGCCATCGGTCGGCTTGAAGGGCTACCGGCTTCAACGTCTTATCATTTATCCGAAGGAGGCGCTGAAGCGGGGGCTTTCGGGAATGATCAGCGTGAAATGGTTTCCCGCGACCGGGAAAAATCCGGCCCATGCGGTGGTCGTACCGGGCAGCAGCATGATCTTCGCCGATGCCGTCCGGCGCGGGCTGCATGCGTACGATGGCAAGCTCGCCATCACGGACAGTGCCTCGGGTGATGCGTGGATGTACGAGGTCTCATTCCAGGTGGATTCCACGAAGGGAAAGCGCGTCGGCCGCATCGAGGTCTTTTCTGAGATAGCTGTTGCGACGCCCGAGCTTGAATCATCCGGCATCAGCGCCACGGAGCACTATCCCGCCATGGATGAATTCGTCACGACGGAGAAAGAGCCGACGTGGGACGCCGGCGAACTTCAGCACCGGATCACATATCCCGAAATTGCGCAGCGGAATAATATCGAGGGAACGGTCATTATTCGCATTCTGATCGACAGTCACGGTCGCGTGGTCAATTCGCACGTCGACAGGAGCGATCATCCGCTGCTTACGCCATCGGCGCTCAAGGCAGTGACGGAAACCGTGTTCACCCCTGCGATGCATGATGGGAAGCCGGTTGCTGTCTGGGTGCAGATCCCGGTTACGTTCAGACTATCCCGCTGATATGGTAATTGAAGAGAGTGACAGTGAGATGGATTGTAGCAGCGGCATCGGAACGGTGGATTCAGTGGTTATAATTCCGGCAAACTCAAACTTCCTATGAGATATTCACATTCCCTTGTTCTCTGCGGCGCTCTGCTTCTGGCCGGATGCGCGCACGGGAGATCCCGGAACGATCCGAAACAATCATCGGCCGGCCTGGATATCGTGGAGCTTCAGCAGCGTATCGAATATCCGGAGGAGGCGCTGAAAGGGGGGCTTGCGGGAGGGGTGCATGTGCTATGGTTTCCGGCGGATCAGAAACATCCGGTTCCCGCGGCGATCATAGGGGGGAAACAGGCGGCCCTGGTCGATGCTGTCCGGCGCGGGCTGCGGGCCTACGATCCCGCGATCTCCATCGTGGATACCTCCAATGCTTTGCCTGAGAGGATGTATGACGTTACGTTCCGGCTGGATTCCACGCGAGGGAACATCGTCGGCAGTATTGCTGTTGCCGTCCCGTCGGCGGAGATCACTGTTGCCACACCCGAAAGCGCGCCGCCCGGTAACATCGTGAAGCAGGAGGGGCCCGATGAATTCATTACGGTGGAGAATGATCCGCAGTGGGATCAGGTGGACCTTCAGCGGCGGATGGTGTATCCGGTCGAGGCCCAGAGGAACAACATTCAGGGGCGGGTCGTGCTACGCGCGCTGGTGAGCAAGACAGGGCAGGTGGCTGATATCCATGTCGACCACAGCGACAACCCGCTACTGACTCCTGCGGCGGTCGATGCGGTTCGTGGTACGCGCTTTACGCCGGCCAGTCAGGGGGGAACGCCTGTCGCGGTCTGGGTGCAGATTCCGGTCACCTTCAAGTTGTCCCCCTGAGTCTGGGATTGAAGAATGGAGATGGTGATCGTGAGATGGATCGTATCGATATTCCCGAGCCGGAACCGCCCTGCTGTATGGTGACTCCGACAAACTCAATCGTTATATGAAGTATTCACATCTCCTCCCTCTCTGTGGCGTTCTGCTCCTGGCGGGTTACGCTCAGGGAAAATCCCAGCATGGTTTCAGGAAGCCGGTGATCGGCCTGGAAACGAGCCGGCTTCAACGTCGCATCGCCTATCCGAAGGATGCGTTGAAATACGGGTTTTCAGGGAGTGTATTTGTGCGCTGGTTCCCCGCGCAACATGCCGGCCCGGAGCATGTGGTGATATCGCCCGGGAGCAGCGCGCTTCTCACTGACGCGGTTCAGCGGGGACTGCGCGCCGCCTACCCGAAGCTCCCCATTGGAACGTCTGACAATGCTTCGGTTAATGAGCAACGCTACGAGGTCATCTTCCGGCTCGACTCCATTCGCGGAAAGCGTGTTGGTCGCGTCGAAGTCCGCCAGGATTTGATAACCGGGGGGACTATGGCCGTCCCTGATGCCGGCGGAGGACGCCCTCCGGCTTCTTCCGGCACATCAACCGCCATGCAGTATGGTCCCGAGACGGACCCGAACTGGGATCAGGCGGATCTGCAGCGACGCATTGTATATCCGCCCATGGCCCAGAGGAACAACATCGAGGGTCGGGTGGTGGTACGCGCGCTGGTGAACAAGACAGGCCAGGTGACGGATATCCATGTCGACAGCAGTGACAACCCGCTGCTGACTCCCGCGGCGGTCGACGCGATCCGTGGCACGCACTTTACGCCGGCCACCCAGAATGGAACGCCTGTCACGGTCTGGGTGCAGATTCCGATAGACTTCAGGCTGCAGTAGGTCCCTGTAACCGATGTCCCGCTGGCGCATACGTTGCCGGGAGGGGCTAATGGAATAGCCCGCGTCCCGCCGCCAACTCCGGGAGGAGTGAATGAATGCCGGATATTACGCGCGGTTGAATTTCGCGTCCGGCCCGATAATCTTATAATGGGAGCTTTAACCATGAGTCCGGGTATCTTCTGGTTCCGCTGTGCCCTTGGCGGGCTGATGGTGATCATGGGCATTCTGATTCTGGCGGGGTACTTCACCTTTCCGGGAGACGGACGGATGGATACCTCGATGCTCCGAACGGTGTTCGGGATCATCATGATCCTCTTCGGCATCTATCGTCTGGCCGTTACCTTCACGCAGCGGCGTCGGGGGGAGCGGGAATAATGAAATCGATCAATCACGGAGACGGCATGCGTTCTTCAGTCTTCCTGTTCATGATTGCCCTGGCCGCGCTTGTGGCCGGCTGCGGCCCATCGAATCCCGGCGGCAGCTCTCCGACCAGCGGAAAGCTGATCGTCTATGCCGACGAGATCTATGCTCCGCTGATCCGGGCGCTGGCCGATACCTTCATGGTGAAAAGCCCGAACGCCAGGGTGGAGGTTCGACCTCTCTCGGCGCGGAAGGGAGTGCAGAGCCTTTTTGATTCTCCGGTACATGATACAACGGGGGCCGATACGATGGCGACCACCGCGATCGTCATCGGGCGGAAGCTCTTCCCGGATGAGCAGCAGGCGTCGCTGCGGGGAGGCTTCGAGGTGAACGAGTATGTGATAGGCTACGATGGATTCGCGGTGGTGGTGCCGAACGGATCGCCGCTCCACACAACAACCATGGAGCGTCTCCGCGCCGCGCTTTCGGGGGGCGGCCCCGCCGGGCTTGACAGCGCCGGCGCCGGCGGAGCCGTGCGGTTTCTCCTGACCGATCAGAACTCCTCGGCCTTTGCATTCATGCGGAGCGTGCTTCTGCACGACTCCAACGTTACAGCTCCGGCGCAGTACATCTCAACGAGCGATTCGCTGCTGAAGCGCGTGGCCGCGGGCGATGGGATCGGCCTGCTGGGCTGGTTCGCTGCCCATCGCGACAGCGCCGCTGTCAGGACGCTCGCGATCGGGTTCACCGATTCGACGCGGACGATGCATCCTCCCGCCATCATCCATCCCGCATCGCTGGTGACGGGGATCTATCCCATGAAGCAGCCGCTGGTGGGGTATACGTTCGCCTCCAGTCATTCGCTGGCGGTCGGCTTTCTCGCATGGCTTTCCAAGAGCCAGGACGCGCAATCCTATCTGGTGAACCACGGCCTGCAGGGGGAAAATATCAAGCTCCGGATCAGCATGCCGGAGGAGGGCCCCTAGGCGCGTTACGCGGCGTTACAAAAACTCCTGGCAGTTGATCAAGCCGAACGGTGATCGGGCTGTCACATTTTGCGAATTTATCCCGACGTTAATCTGATCGGATCGAGCGTCATCCTTCTGGTCGATTCTCTTGCAAATCTTATCTCATCTGAAATTTCTATGCAAACACTCATGAGCCGGGCTGCGAACCTTACCGCGTTGCTTGTCGGCTTTGCATTCATTTGCACGGCGTCGGCCTTCGCGCAGAACACGCGGGACCGGGCAAAGGTCGCCGCGGCTGAACGGGACTACAAGACCGCCGATTCGCTGTATCGTCTGGCGGTAAAGGAATCCCCAAAGGATATGGATGTACTGCTGGAGGCCGGAGATGTGGCGATGGAGGTGGATGATGCCCCCCGTGCCCGCGAGATCTTCCAGCAGGCCCTGCAGATCGATTCGAAGAACTCCGGCGCCAACCGCAGGTACGGCCTTGCCCTCTCCGCCCTTCATGACAACGCCAGGGCAATCGAAGCGCTCCAGGCGGCCCTGAAGTACGATGACAAATCGGTTGAGAACTATCTGGCGCTGGGACGTGCCTATATCGCCAGCGGCAACGATTCGCTGAGCAAGGCGGAGCTGACGTTCCAGAAGGCATCGCAGAAATTCCCGTCGTCGGCAAGCGTCGCGGTGGCGCTTGGCGATCTCTACTACGCCCGGCAGATCTACCAGTTGGCGCAGGAGAAGTATGAGGAGGCGATCACGCTCGATGAATCGCTCGTGGAGCCGCGCATGCTTCTGGGACGGACCTATCGCGAGCTTGCCAAGCGCGCCGAGCCGGAAGAGGCAAACGATCTCTACAACAAATCGCTCCGGCAGTTCAACAAGATCACGGAGATCTCGCCGAAGTACGCTCGCGCATGGTACGAGCAGGGGGAGATCTTCATGCTGGCTCATGACTACGAGAAGGCCGGGCGATCGTTCGAGCAGTATGTCAAGCTCCGTCCCGAGGACCCGCGTGGCGATGTGATGCTGGGACGCGCCGCGTTCCTCGGCAACTACTTCAAACAGGCCGTGGACCCGCTGGAGCGCGTGCTGAGCAAGTCCGATTCCGTCTCCAGGGCCTTTGCCGACAGCGCGCATATGATGATCGCCAAGAGCTACTACGCCGTGAAGGAGTACGCCAAGGCGCGCGACATGTACGGGCTGGTGAGGGACTCGATGATGAGCATCGAGGGAACCAAGTACTACGCGTCGAGCATGCTCCTTTCAGGGGGTGATACGATACGGGCCATCGATATCTACCGTAAGCTTGTGGATGCCAACCCGCAGGATTGCGATCTCAGCTCATCGCTCGGCCAGCTTCTCTACAAGATGAAGCGTTACGACGCGGTGATCGATGTCTTCACCAGGCGCATGGCCTCCTGCCCGGACGCCCCGAAGTCGACGCCATATCTCTATATCGGCCTGTCGCATTTCACGCAGAAGCGGTACGACAAGGCGATCGAGGCGCTCAACGGTTCCATCGCCGCTGACAGTTCATTATCGCAGCCGTACTTCTGGCTGATGAACGCGTATGCCTCGCAGAAGCAGCTTGGCAAGGCCGCCGCCGTTGGCCGTCTGATGGCTGATCGCGGCATGGACAAGACCGATCCGAAGGAGGTCTCGACGGGTTACTTCTTCGGTGGAACCGAGAAGTTCCAGGCAAAGGACTACAAGGGGGCGATTGCGGAGTTCGAACGGGCGTTGAAGCTGAACTCCGAGAACTCCCAGACCTATCTCTACCTTGCGTTCGCCTACCAGTCGCTGAACGACAGGGATAACGCGTGCAGGTACTACAAGCTGACGCTGAAATACGATTCGAAGAACGCGGAGGCCAGGAAGAATATGAAGTCGATCGGCTGCACGGAATAGGATCGGCCAGCGATGAGGATGCATAGCGAGAAGGCCCGTCAGCGGGCCTTCTTTTTTTACACGCGACGGCGGAGTGAAGCGTCGTAGGAGAGGATGAAATCGGATGACGGGGTTCAACCAGCCGCCAGTTTTCCGGTCGGAGTGGAGTCAGTATCGAAAAACCAGGGGTAGCGATCACGGCGGCATTCCTCCTTATTGATGAGATCGGGGATTGCTATCGTTCCGAACTTATACCATATTTGTGGGGCACGTGCTCCCGATATGTTCCGTGCCGGTCCCCATGCTCAGTCACAATAGCAGCAATCAATACATCAACCTGTAGGGCATTTTCATGAAATATGCATACCTGCTTCGTGGGGCATTTGCGGCGGCTCTGTTCGCGACCATGGCTGGAAGCGCCGCGCATGCTCAGGGAAAGATCGAGATCGTTGGTGGAAACACGCACGACTGGGGGACGGTGAAGCCGGACACACTCAAGGCGATCATCCAGGTGAAAAACGTCGGCACGGGGGATCTCACGGTCTCCGATGTCCATCCGGGTTGTGGATGCACCGTGACGCACGGGATCGATAAGAAGGTGTTGAAGCCGGGGGAGATCGGGAAGTTCGATGTCTCCATCAACGTCAGCACCTATCCGGCCGGCCCGATCTCCAAGATCGTGAGGATCACATCGAGCGATCCCGCAGACAGCATCCATGTGGTGCAGCTCGCGGCAAATATCAAGCGCGGCTATGCGGTGGCGCCATCCACGTGGCTTATCATCAACGATGCCAGGCAGGGTGTGGAATCGGTCGCCTCGGTCCGCATCAAGAACACCGGCGATGCGCCGCTTACCTTCTTCCCGCCGGAGTTCTCCAATGGAAACGTGACGGTCCGCTTCGATATGAAGGGGAAGAAGGAAGTGAAGCCGGGGGAGGATTTCGAGCTCAAGGCGTATGTTACGCCGAAAGAGAAGGAGAGCCTGTACGGCGCAATCACCATGAAGACATCGAGCAAGGATGATCCCAGCGTGCAGTTGAGCATCACCGGCACAATGGCGCCGGCCGCCCAGGTGAACGTGCCGGCAAGTCCGCAGGTATCGCACTAAACAGAGATATGGCGCCCATGCCTGCCGGCAGGCGATCGAGTAGTGGTAGAGTTGTATGTCATAATTCATGAACGAGGTGCCCGAACAGGGCCCATGAACACCCCGTTGCCTGCAATGCCAGGCGCCCTCTCGCAATCGTCGGGAGGGCGCCCCTGATGACACTACATCACGTCCCGAACCACTATCTCCCACGTTCCAGCCGATTGATGAGCGCTATTTCGAGTTCCGTATACATAGTACCTATTCATTCATATCAGTATCAGTGAGGGAAATACCATGAAACCTGCTTTTCTGCTTCGCGGGGTCCTTGCAATGGGGCTTGTCGCGTTCGGCGCCGTAATGTCGGCACACGCACAGAATGGAAAGATGGAGATTGTTGGTGGCGACACCCACGACTGGGGCACGGTTCCCCCGAGCACGCTCTCCGCGGTGATCGAGGTGAAGAACATCGGCACGGGCGATCTGAACATCACCGATGTTCACCCCGGCTGCGGTTGCACGCTCACCCACGGCATCGACAAGAAGACGCTGAAGCCGGGGGAGATCGGGAAGTTCGATGTTTCCATCAACGTCGCCACCTATCCGTCGGGACCGATCACCAAGGTCGTCACGATCAAGACAAGCGATAGCACCGATGCCAATCACATGCTCCGCCTGACCGCGAACATCAAGCGCGCGATCACCATCTCGCCCGCCGCCTATCTGACGGTGACCGAGGGAAAGGTCGGCAGCGAGTCCACCTCTTCGTCGATCCACATCAAGAACACCGGCGACAAGGCATTCACCATCTTCCCGCCCGATTCGACCCGTGGAAACGCGAAGCTCCGGTTTGATATGAAGCAGAAGAAGGAGTTGAAGCCGGGCGAGGAGCTTGAGCTGAAGGCCTATGTCACGCCGAACGAGAAGAGCTTCGTGCAGGGCGGCTTCAAGATGAAGACGACCTCCGAGGAGAGCCCCTGGCTGGATATGAACGTCACCGGCACCATGGCGCGCGAGCCGCAGCAGAACGCTCAGACCGCGCCGACACCGACCCATTCGTCGAAGTAACCGGCTATCGTCAGCGGTAGATTTCAGGCGCCGGAGGACCTTTGCATGGGCCTCCGGCGCTTTTCGTTACGTGGCCATCGTGCGCTCCGAACGGCGCGGCGCCACGCGGGATACGGCGGGCCCGGCACATCGCGTCAGCAAATATCCGGCGCGCCGTCAGCGTCACTTCGCCAGGTACCCGGAGCAGCGGATGGGATGGCGCTTGTGCTTGCGCCGGGAGCTTCGGGGAGAGATATTTGCCGGACGCCTTCCCTCCGTCCCGCGAGGGAGCGGATCTATCCATTGATGCAATTATCACGTTATCACTATTCAAGACTCACGCAGGAGAGATCAACGATGAACCACGTTCGACCGTTTCGCATATTCTGTTCCGCCGTCCTGGTTGCGGCATGCATCACCACTGCTGCCCGCGCCCAGGGGAAGCTGGAGATCATCGGTGGGGATATCCACGACTGGGGGACCGTTGCGCCGGGGAAGCTGACGGCGGTTGTTCAGGTGAAGAATATCGGAGCGGGTGAGCTGAACATCACCGATGTTCATCCAAGCTGCAGCTGCACTGCCTCGCCGATCGACAAGAAGGTTCTGCAACCGGGAGAGACAGGGAAGATCAGCATCACGGTGGACGCGGCGAACAAGCGTGGCCTGGTCGAAAAGACGATCACCATCGCATCGAGCGATCCCACCAGCGCGGTGAAAGTGCTGAGGCTGAGGGCGAACATCAAACAATCCATCATGTTCACCCCGTCGCAGTATTTCACGCTGATCGATGGCAAGGTCGGGGTGGAGATGCCGGCCACGACGGTGCGTATCACCAACAGCGGCGATTCCGCCTTCACGGTCTTCCCTCCGACGCTTGAAAAGGGGAACGTGAGGGTCCGTTTCGACATGACTGGAAAGAAAGAATTGAAAGTGGGAGAGGAACTGGAATTGAAGGCGTATATTACACCGCTGGATAAGGAAAGCATTTCGGGAATCGTGAAGCTGAAGACTACTGATCCGGAATATCCCACGGTGGACCTCACCATTTCCGGCACGCTTGCCCCGGTAGCACCACCGGCCCCGACGGCCGTCGCGCCCGCGAAGGCGCCGATCCACTCGCAGAAGTAGCACCGCATCCATCCCCCGGATGCCGATCCTGTGTTCGATCCGATCCCGGACCGTTGATGTCCGGGATTCACCTCCCCGCCGCGATAGCGGCTGCATCCTCGCAGTTTTCCTTGCTCACCTCTGAAGATTTTACATGAGGTGCTGAGACATTACGCCTTGCCGGAGCGTCTTACGAAAAGAAAGATGGGCTGTCGTTGGAGAAACAAGTTGTCTTTTCTACGGATAGGATATAAATTCAACGACTGTTACAACTCCGCGCAAATCAAGCTCACCTGGGCGCTCAGAGTTCCTCCCGTTGTTTTAACCTTTCTCTACATTGTCGATGAAGAAAAATGCTTCCCCAGACTCTCGCATGGCATCCGTGCCAGGCGTACGATGGACGCTTGCGCTGTTCGCCACGTTGATAGTGCTTGCTTTTCATAGCACTACTCTTCTGGCCCAGCCGGAGAACCCCTCACCGGCTCCCGCAAGCCCCGACTCCAATCTGAGCAAGTTCAAGATTCGGAATGTCGGCTTTGTGGTCAACACGAAGGAACTGGAGTATGCTCCCACCATCACTGCCGATGGCCGGACGCTCTACTTCGTGTCGAACAGGGCAGGGGGTGTAGGTGGGCATGACTTCTGGTTTACCACCAAAAAGGAGCGGCTCGATTCGGTGTATTCCACGCCGGTCAATCTGGGAAAGCCTGTCAATACTGAGTTGAACGAGGGCGTTGCATCGATCGCGGCGGACGGACAGACCATCTTCTTCACCGGATGTAATCGCCCCGATGGTCTTGGTGATTGCGATCTCTACGAGGCGGAGCTTGATGGAAGCGAGTGGAAGAACGTCCGTAACGTTTCGGAGATCAACTCCCCGTACTGGGATTCGCAGCCATCGATCTCCTCCGACGGCAAAACCCTCTACTTCGTGTCGAATCGTCCTGGCGCCCTTGGTGGCGACGGCGATGCCGACATCTACGTTTCCACGCTTGGCGCCGACGGACGCTGGTCCGCGCCGAAGAATCTCGGTGAGCCGATCAATACGCCGGAGCGGGAGGACAGCCCATTTATCATCGCCGGCAGCGGCGCGCTCTATTTCTCGTCGGCAGGTCATGGCGGCGAGGGCGGCCTGGACTTCTTCGTGTCCAAGCGGATGCCCGACGGCACCTTCTCGAAGCCGGAGAACCTCGGCCCTCCGTTCAACACGTCGAAGGATGAGCGTTTTATCACGCTTCCGGCCGCGGGCGATATCGTCTACTTCTCATCGGAGCGAACCGATCTTGACAACGCCGGAAAACTCGATCTGTTCGTCGGCCTTCTGCCGCCGAGGATCATCAACGTGCTTGTCGCCGGCCGTGTGTTCGATCAGTGCACGCAGGGAAATCTTCCCGCCGATCTGGTGTTCATCAACGAGGGGACCGGAGATACGCTGAACGTCTCCAAGACCAACACCTCCACCGGACAGTTCTCATTTGTAACCGTCGGCGGCAAGGCGATGACGATCCGCGTAATCGGTCGCAGCGCCGGATATCCGGGCATCAACGATACCATTACCGTCCCCGCCACCGACAAGTACCTGGAGATCAAGAAGAACTTCCCGCTGGGCGAGCAGCCGGTGCTGAGCGCGACCTATCAGATTGCGCCGTACATCCAGAACCTTCCGCCGAGCGCCCCGGCCAAGTATCGCGATTTCCGCGGCCTGCTGATCGAGGAGGTGCTGGTGAAGGAGCTCTATCCGCTTCTCACGTACGTCTTCTTCGATTCGGGAAGCGCCAAGATTCCCGATCGTTATGTGCTCTTCACCGATCCGTCGCAGACGGCCGGGTTCAGCGATACCACCATCCCTGGCGGCACGCTCCAGAAGTATTATCACATGCTCAATATCGTCGGCTACCGGATGACGACGCATCCCGAGACGAAGATCCAGATCGTGGGATGCAACTCCGAGCAGGCGGCCATCGGCGAGGTGATGGATGTTTCCGGCAAGCGCGGGCAGACGGTGTACGATTATCTGATCAATATCTGGAAGATCGATCCAAGCCGCATCAAGCTCCTTCCGCCGAGAGGACTTCCCGAGGCGAAGTCGAACCCGAACGATCCGCTCGGTATCGTGGAGAACCGTCGCACCGAGATCCGTTCGGATGACTGGGACGTGGTGAAGCCGATCGTCAACATCGACTTCCGTCGGTTCCCGCAGCCTGACACGATGCACTTCCAGATGAAGAACGGCATCAACGACGGCCTTATCGCCCGCCGCGCAATCGAGATCAAGCGCAACGGAGAGATCTGGCACGTGATGAACAATGTTGGCAAGACCGACGTTGTCTCGCCTTCGTATAGCTGGGGCAAGGCCGATGATCCCGATTCGATTCCGAACAACGAGACCCCGTACACCGCGCAGCTGGTGGTGTACAGCCAGGATGGAAAGGAGTGCCGTTCGGCCGAAATCCAGATCCCTGTCGAGATCGTGACGAACGAGGAGAAGCGGAGGGAGCGTCTGGTGGACTCCACGCGCGATATCTACTCGCTGGTGCTCTTCAAGTTCAACAGCCCCGAGGCCGGCCCGCTGAACGATCGTATCCTCCGGGAGTTTATCTACAACGATGTTCGTCCGGGCGCACGAATCGAGGTTATCGGACATACGGACGTTGTCGGCCTGGACGACGCCAACCTGAGGCTCTCCCAGGCGCGCGCCAAGACTGTGACCGATGGAATCCGGAAGAACGTGAAGTCTGGTGTATTCGCCCATCTGGATGGCAAGGGGGTTGGCGAGCTTGATGCCCTCTATCCGAACGAGCTTCCCGAAGGACGATTCTATAATCGTACCGTGCAGGTTAAAATCACAACACCGTCCGGTGTAGCACAGTAACGGGAAGAAGCGTACGTGCCGAGTTATTGACATTGACATGCGCCCGTTCTTCCGTGACAGGAACGGGCGCATTCATTTCTCAGGGAGTGGCCGGCCTGGAATCGCGGGATGATCCGGGAAATCTATCGGCCCCCATGCGAATGTCTGCGACATTACGTGACGCCGCGGGTCTTAACTCCTAGTCTGTTGGAAGAACGCGTATCCCTGATCAGGAGGCTTGTATCCAAATGTGAGTTGCGTATATTCACTCCCCGGATTTTTCTCTTCCGGCGAGTCGTTGGGCCGAGGCCGGATATCTGGAAACGAGGCGGCAATGGTCAGCACACTGCGACTTTGTACACACGAATGAACCGAGAGACATCTATCGACCGTAGCTTACTTTCCTGCATTGTTCATTCGCTGCTACTACTGCTCGTCTCAGCTCCGCTGGCCCCTGTGCCCGTCTCGGTAGCGTAACTCTTCCACAAAGGGTGCTCGAAATCGTATTTCGATAGCTCTTTCACCGATCGTTCTGCGTATGAAAGCCGTATTGCTACTGCTTTTGCTCTCCTGCCTGGGTGGTGCGTGCACGCGCCTGCACGGGCAGACGGTGGATAAGCGCGGAGAACGACGCCAGTTGCTGGGGTCCAACGCCGAGGGAACCCACTTCTTTGTCACGTTTATGCAGAACGAGACACGCGCATGCGGAGTACCACAGTATCCCCAGTTACGGCTTTCATTTGCCTCCCGGTTTGCCACAACCGTGGCGATGACGCTTCCGGGCGGGCAGGTCATCAACTATACGCTGAAGCCGTTCGAGGTGAAATCGTATGTCAGCAATGATCTGAGTATCGAATGTGCCGGCGAGCGGGTAATGCGTAGAGCAATCGAGCTGCGATCGGATAAGCCGATCAGCGTCTATTCCTACAGCAGCAAGTATAAAACGTCGGATGGGTATCTGGCATTGCCGGTGGATTCGTGGGGAACCGAGTATGTGACGGTGAACTATCCCCTCGATTATTATCAGTTCGATCTCCGGGACCCATGTTCCGATGAGCCCAGGGGTGGGGAGTTCGCGGTCCTCGCCGCCGAGGACAACACGCAGGTCAATGTCTATCCCGCCACGCTGACGCTGGGAGGCAACCGGGCGATGTTTACCCGGACCCTGATGCGCGGCGATGTTCTGGAAGTTCAGGATGGCGGGACGGTGCGGGGAAAAACCGATATCACCGGATCGCAGATCGTGGCGAACAAGCCGGTGGGGGTTCTGAGCGGCCATGTCCGCACCGGCATTCCGATCGTTCAGGAGACGAAGAATCATCTTGTCGAGATGATCCCTCCGCGAAACGAGCTTGGGAAAGTCTATGCCGTCGTTCCATTCGGCGGTCGTCTGGGAGGGGATGTTGTCAGAGTTGTCTCGTCCGATCCGTCGCCGACATCGGTCACCTTCAGGACATCGACCAACTCGGTGACGCAGGTGTTGCCGGCGCTCGGATCGTTCGCCGAGTTCGATCTTCAGGATGTCTCGACGATCACGGCCGACCGGCCGGTGCTGGTGGCGCAGTATTCGAAATCGCAGTTCGCCGATCCGCGGAATATCCCGAATCATACGGTGTCGAACTTCGATCCCTACATGGTGGTCATTACGCCGCAGGAACAGTTCGTCAACGGCGCCATCTTTCAGACGATGCCGAATACCGATGAGCTCTACCCGGAGCATGCACAGTATTCGACCCATTATATCACGCTGATCTCCGAGCGGAAGAACTTCGAGACCATCATGCTGGATGGGGCTTCACTTACGGGGCAGCCGGAGTATGCCAGCGGCATCATTCCGAATACCAATCTGATGTGGGCATCGATGAGGGTAAGCGATGGGAGCGCTCATGTCCTTGCGGGGGATGCTCTCTTCGGTGGTTATGTCTATGGTCTGGGGGAATACGATGCCTACGGATGGCCGATAGGCTCCGGGCTCAGAAAGTTCGATGTCCCCGATACCAAAGCCCCCGTGATGGCGGCGATCAGGGACTGCGGCGGCTGCAATGTCACCGCCAGCGAGAGCGGTCCTTTCGAGAGCGGGCTTCTCAATGCCTGGTTCGATTCCACCTGGTCGCAGAACGTGAATTTCGAGCGCTCCATGCTGATCCGGGGGGATGAGCTCTCCATAGGGCGCGTAACCCTTGCCGATCCGCTGTTGCCGGGACGCGCCAGGTTTATCGCCGAGGATCTTGCTCATAATATCGATACGATCCTCGTCGATCTTCAGCCCGCGACGCCTCCCGCATTCGGCGAGCGTGAGGTGCTGTTCGGCAGCGTACAGGTGAACCGGACCTACGGACAATCGTTCTTTGTCAAGAATCCGAATCCCGCGCCGCTGGTCATCGATAGCGTGGTCTGCATGCGCCGGAAGGAGTTCGTGCTGGACGGAACCTATACCTCCGCCGTGTCGATCCCGCCGGGGGACAGCATGGAGGTGAAGGTGCTCTTTGCCACCATCGTGCGGAAGCCGGCCTACGACACGATGGTCATCAGGAGCAACTGCCAGTTCTACCATGTCCCGATGCGCGCGGTGATCAGCTTCCCGATGATCGCGACCGCGGATCGGGAATATGACTCGCTCCGCGTTGGAAAGACCCGCTGCCTCGATGTCCACGTCAGGAGCACCGGAGGGGATACGCTCAGGCTGGATAGCGCGGTGCTCAAGGGGGCCGGCTTCGCGATGCCTCTTCCGTTGAAGGGACCGATCCTCCTTCCGCCGAATACCGATACCACGGTGAACATCTGCTTCACCCCGACGCAGATCGGCGACTTTCACGGCACCGTGCAATTCTTCAGCAACGCGGACAGCAGCGTAACCGCGGCAGTTCACGGCGTCGGCATCTACCCGCGTCTCTCGATCGGCGGCTACGATTTCGGTCGTCGACAGGTTGGCGATACGCTCTGTACAACCATTCCGCTGACGAACATCGGACAGGATACGGCCCATGTCACCGGCATCACGCTGACCGATCCGACCGCGTTCCTTCCCGATCCGGCGTTCTTCCCCCGCCTTATTCCGGCGGGCGATACCATCTGGCTTCCCATCTGCTTCGCGCCGCTTGGCGAGCAGAGGTATTCCTCCGGAATTCTGCTGGAGAACAAGGACGGGCTCGAAGCATCGAACAATCTTCTCGGCAGCGGTTACATGCTCCGGGCAATGATCGACGGATGCGACTGGAAGGAGCGCTGGGTGGGGACCACGCATGATTCGGTGATCTATGTCCGCAATCGCGGCGCATCCCCCATCCTGATCGACAGCATCTGGATCGGTGAGGGGGATATCGGTGATTTCAACGTCGATCCGCTTCCCGGCCCGACCACTATCCCCGTCGGAGATTCGATACCGGTGATGGTCTCCTTCCGGCCGCTGCTTCCCGGATTGCGTGGCTGCATGATCTACGGCGGCACCTCATCGCGTGAGGAGCCGATCATCGACTCCGTGCTTCAGGGCTTCGGCCTTGTGGCGATGGCGAGCGATCGTCTCGAATTCGACAGTTCATTGGCATATTCCTGCGCGGCGCGCACCGTCAGGCTCACGATCTTCAACGACGGAAACACGCCGCTTACGATCTCCGGTATCAGCTTCAGGACATCGCTCGGGTTCGATTCAGCAAGCGTGCCGGGGTTCCGGCAGTTGATCAACATCGGCGACTCCCTGGTGATGGATTTTCCCGTCGATTTTCTCGGCAATACCGGAACGGTGACGGGTGATATTTCCTGGAGCTTCGTGGAACTGCCCGATACCATCCACCGGCGGTTCTCGATGGAGAGCAGGGCACAGCAGTATTCGATCCTCGCCGGCGTTCCATCACCGATCGGCCTTGGAAAGAAGTTCGATCTGACCGTGAGGATCGATACGATGTTCTGGGCGAATCTTCCGCAGGAGAGCGTCGCGCTCCGGCTGGAGTACAACCCGACCATCGCCCGGTTCGATTCGGCGGCCTGGGCGCAGCAGTCCGATACCACACGCTCATCGTGGCGGCCGTTCGGCAGGCCGGTGCTGGAAAAGCCCGGCATGGTGAAGATGGAATTCCGTCCGGGCAACGGCGATCCGTGGCAGGCTGCTCCGCTTCCGCTCGATTCCGTGATGTTCATGTCGTTCCCCTTCCAGAGCTTCCTCGGGAACAACCGGCAGGATACGATCAGGATCACGATGACGGCCATCGACGGCCCGTGTACTCCTTCATGCTCCGCGATGGCTCCCTACAGGCTGGACAGCGTCTGCGGCCTGAACTATCGCCTCTTCGAGTATACGGGGAGCGCCTATGCGCTGAAGCAGAACACGCCGAACCCGTCGAACGGGAAAACGGAAATCGAGTTCACGCTCGGCATGGATGCTCCGACAACCCTTGAACTCTTCTCGAACAACGGACAACTTGTGCGCGTGCTTGTGGATGGAACGCTTACGGCGGGAGACTACGCGGTACCGATCGATCTTCACCAGTTCCCGAGCGGGCTATACTACTACCGTCTCTCCTCCGGGCCATTTGGCGCAATCCGGCAGATGGTGATAACCAAATAACAAACCGCCCTGGAAGGGCCGCGACCAAGCGGGCCCGCAGCGCCCGTCCGATACGGATCTCAGGCACTCTTACAGAAGCGTTACTGATTCATTTTTCATATACTCTGATTTTTGGAGGATCCCTCTCTATGAACAAGGTCTTCTCATTCACTTGGTTTGCCGTCGTCTGCGCAGCTTTGCTGGCGTTGCCTCTGGTGGCGATCGCGCAGGAAAGCGGTCAGACCGCGGATGATACCTCGGACCCGCTCAACTTCAAGCCCCTCCGGCCGAAGTTCCTGCTTGGACCCCGTTTCGGCGGCAATAGAAACTTCCATAGCGGCGGGTTCCGCACCATCAGCGAGTCGAACTGCCCGAAGTTCGATCAGGGATCCGGGTTCGGCTACCTCGCCGGCCTTACAGCCGAGTATGTCGGCGGAGCAAACTGGGGGATTATCCCGGCGGTGACGTATGAGTCGCGTCCCGGAAGCTTCACGCAGCAACTGCCCGACGTCAAGGTGCTGCTCGCCGATTTCCCGGAGCCGGTGAATCAGACCATCTCGACCTCTTCGGATATCACGTACCAGATGGTGAACATGGAAGTGCTTTACAAGTACGAGTTCGCCTTCAACAAGTCGTTCCGTGTTTCGGTTGCCGCCGGCCCCGCCGCCGCGATCGTCCTCGGCGGAAAGATCACGCAGGTGCAGGATCTCAATGAGCCGTTGAATGCGCGCTTCCTGAACCCGACCGGTCTTGTCACCGAGCGGAATGGTCGCCGTCTGGTGTTCTCGAAGGATGCCGAGATCCCCGGTCGTAATGGCTTCCGCGCTTCGCTGAAGGGGGGCCTTCAGTTGGAGATCGGTCTGTTCCACAACCAGATCATCATGTATCCGGGCGCGTTCTACGATCTCGGCCTGATCCATGTAACCAAGAATGAGGACTGGAACCTGAACTCGCTTCTCTTCCAGGTCGATTTCCGTCACGCATTCTGATGCGTTTCCGGTAGCTCGTTTGCTTGATATCCGAAGCGGCTCTTATCTCTCGATGAGAGCCGCTTCCGTTTGCAGCGGCCGGCTGCAACCACATGCGCTCCGGCCCGTTCCTGAATATCGCCATCGCTGTATCCTTGAGATTATTCCTCCGGCATTCCCATATCCATATGTCAGTATCCATAGTGGAGGAACCTTCCCATGAACACGATCTTCTCGTGGCGCGCGTTCATCTGCGCCGTTCTGCTGGCGCTCCCCGTAACGGCAACCGCACAGCGGAGCGATGAAACGGCGGAAACAACATCAACACCGATCGAGCCAATCCCGCTCCGGGCCAGGTTTCTGATCGGACCCCGCGTCGGCGCCAACAGAAATTTCCACAGCGGCGGGTTCCGCACCATCAGCGAGGCGGACTGCCCGAAGTTCGCCCAGGGCTCCGGCTTCGGCTATCTGGCCGGGTTGACCGCCGAATACGTCGGTGGAAGCCATTGGGGAATGTATCCGGGCGCGTTCTACGATCTCGGCCTGATCCATGTGACCAGGAACGAGGACTGGCACCTGAACTCGCTCCTCTTTCAGGTCGATTTCCGTCACGCGTTCTAACGGGCGTGGCAATGATGATGGTACGATAACAGCGGCGGCTCCCACTATCCGGTGGGAGCCGCCGCCGCGTTGAATGCTCTGGCGATGTCCGCCACATCGTGGTGTGCAATTCACGCACATCACCCGATGTCGGCCAGCAGCGAATCGGCGGCGGCATATCCGCTCTGCGCCGCTCCCTCGATCGTCGCCGGCAGCGATGTCGCGGTCCAGTCGCCCGCCAGATAGAGCCCCGGCAACGCCGTGCGCGCGGTCGGTCGCAAAGCTTCCGCGTCAGGCGTGGCGGCGAAGGTTGCATGCTTCTCCTTGATCACAAGCGTATCCAGCAGACGCGCCGGGCCGATCTCCGGGAACGCGCCGCGCAGCTCACGATCGGCCATGACCGCGATATCCTCGCCGACGGCGGCGCTCTCCTCGAACGCAGCGCTGATGGTGCAGGAGAGAAGCCCGGGGTGGCGATCGTTCCGTTCGCCGGTGATCCGCCGTCTGTTGAACATCCACTGCACATTGGTCCCGATCAGCGCCGCGAATTTCGGCAGGTGGGCGAGCGGGGTATCGTACCAGAGATAGAGCGAGACGATCGGCGCGGAGGCCAGGGCTTCCCCCGCGGCGGCGATGGCGACGGGGATATCCCCCATGATCCTCGGGATGGCGCGCGCGGGGACGGCGACGATAAGATGGCCGGTCGCAAGCATCTCATCATCCTTCAACCGGATTCGGAATGCACCCGCCTCACCCTGAACCCTCTCCACGGTCGCGCCGGTGATCACTCTTCCGCCGCGTTCGGTGATATAGCGTTCCGCCGGTTCTATCAGTCGCGACAGGCCGGTCAGCGGAAACGCCAGATGGGAGTCATCGCCGCGGCCGAGAAAGGCACGGCGCATCACCGTCGCGAAAAGCCGTGCCGATGCGATCCCCGGAGGCGTGTTGAGCGTGGCGATGACGATCGGGTCCCACAGCCGCGCGCACGCCCGTTCCGACTGGCCGAGACGACGAAGATAGACGCTCACGGTCTCGCGTTCCATCGGCGATGAGATCGCGAGGCGGGCGCCAAGCCGGGCAAGCGCAAGCCGCTCGGCCACGGAGAGCTTTTTCAGGCGGAGCATGCCGGTCAGGACATCGAGAGGTGATGGAAGGGAGGTGGGGGCTGAAAGGATATCGACCGATCCATCGGCATCGCGGAACTCCACGCGGAGCGTCGGATCGATTGCGACAAGGCCGCGCGTGCCGAGCGTTTCGAGAAGGCGGAAGGTGGAGCGATAGCAGCCCATCATCAGATGCTGGCCGTTGTCGATCTCATCGCCGGTGCCGGCGTGGATGAACGAGCGAACCCGACCCCCCAGGTAGGGGCGCGATTCCAGAAGCACGGGGCGCAATCCCCGTTCCGCCAGCGCGACGGCCGCCGCGATGCCGGCCATTCCCCCGCCGATGATCACCGGGGGGGACGTGGACTCCCCGCGGCTCACCGTTCGGCGGCCGTGATTGCGATCATGCCGTCACCTCGCGATGAAGCCCCGCCTTTTCCAGGATCTCCACGATCATATCGTTCCTCCGCAGCGGCGGCATGATGTACAGCCCCACGATCCGGTCGCGCACATCGGCGGTGCTCTCCAGAAAATCCACGGCGATCGAAACACCCTCGGCTGTCGCGTTGGCGGATTCCCGCATCCGCCGCTGGATGGCCTCCGGGATCTTCATGCCGGGAACCTCGTGATGCAGGAACTCCGCGTGGCGCGCGGTCCGCAGGGGAATCACCCCAAGCATGATCCTGATCGGCAGATGTTCCGTCCGGTCCAGAAACCGGCGGAGCGATGCCGCCTCGAAGAGCGGCTGCGTAAACGCCACCTGAGCCCCCTCGGCCACCTTCCGTTCCAGCCGGGAGATCTCGCGATCCATGTCATCGGCAACAGGGTTGCAGGCGCAGGCTATCAGGAAGTTCGTTCGCTTGCCGACAGGGTTTCCCATCAGATCCAGCCCGGCATTCATCCGCTTCAGCGCCCGTATCAGGCCGATCGCATCGACATCGTACACGGAGGTGGCGTACGGGTAGTCGCCGATCTGCGCGGGATCGCCGGTGACGGCCAGGATGTTCCGCACGCCGAGCGCGTGCGCCCCCAGCAGCTCCGACTGAAGTCCCACCATGTTCCGGTCGCGACAGGCCAGATGCGTGATGCACTCCATTCCCGTCCGCTGCGTAATCAGATGGCTGATCGTGATGGAGCTCATCCTGAGCCGCGCGCGCGCGCCATCGGAGATGTTCACGGCGTCGATGCCGTGGCGTTTCAGATATTCCGCCCCCTCGAACACCTCGGTCATATCAAGCCCGCGGGGGATATCAAGCTCCGCGGTGACGAGAAATCGCTTTCCCAGATTCTCCAGAAATCTGCTCGGCGCCGTCTGCTCTTCCGCCTCATCGTTCAGCGGCGCCTTCATCTTCTTCACTTTCACCTCCGGCGTTCCCACGGCCATCCCGTCGATAGCCTGGCGGATGGCGCGGACATGCTCCGGCATCCCGCCCCCATCCACGCCGATGATCGTCACTCCCTGCTCCACCAGCGCGCGGACGGAGCCGGCCACATACTCGATGGTCGCGTTGTAGATCGGCTGTCCGTCCACAAGCGTCGGGATTCCGATGTCCGGCTGCGCGGAGAGAATCGCATTCGTGGTGCCGTACAGGGAGCGGACGATGGTGAGCATCCGGTTCGGCCCCACCGTGCCGTTGCTGCCGATGGCGATCACGCCGGGCAGGTTCAGCCGGCGGGCCACTTCGCGGGGGAAGTCGGTGGAGAGGACGGTGCTATCCTCCGGGAAGGTCCTCTGGGCGATGATCGGGATATCGCGCGAGATATGCCGCGCCACCTCCAGCGCGATCTCCAGCTCATCGATATCGATAAACGATTTCAGCAGCAGCAGATCCACATTGCCATCGAGCAGCGCATGGATCTGCGTCATAAACGCTTCGCGCGCATCCTCCGGCCTCAGCTTGCCTATCGGCGTCAGAAACTTCCCGATCGGCCCGACCGTTCCGGCCACATACGCGCGGTTCACAGCCGCGGTGCGCGCCAGCCAGACCCCCTTGCGGTTGATCTCGTAGACCCGCTCCTTCAGCTTGAAGGGGTTCAGGGTGATGCCGTTGGCGCAGCGGGTGTTGGACTGGATGATCTCCGCCCCGGCCTCGATGAACTCATCGTGGATGCGCTCGATCAGCGCCGGGTTCGTGAGGTTGTAGATTTCGACCGGGCTCTCGTTGTGCCCGCGGGAGCGAAGCACGGCTTCCATCGACCCATCGATGACGATGGGGCCGGTCTGCAGTCGCTGGGAGATTGTCGGGTTCATTCGGTATGATCAACGTCACTGGTAGATGCCCGGACGGGCGGGTCAGGTATTGACGGCCGGGGGCGCCGGAACGTCTAGTTCCGCGGCGGGTCCGGCTGAAATGAAGTTACGAAGAACGGGGCGAGCGGGTGTATCCGTATGTCATGAGCGGGGCGGAAACGGCGAGGCATGGAAACCGCTGCGGCTCCATGCCTCGTACGAAACAATTCCGGGTCCGGTGGGAGTTAGACCGTGATATCCTTCTGATAGATTCTGTAGCGCTTGTACGGGCTGGCCTGCATCATCTCGGCGGCACGGTTCATCATCGTGTTATCCTCCAGCACCCACGACGCCTCTCCCACGTTGATCCCCTTCTTCACCGCGCGCTCCATGATCTCCCGATAGAGCAGCGCGTCGATCCCCTGCCCCTGATACTTCGGAAGCACGCCAAGGGTGATGATACGCACCTGCTTGATCTGCTTCTTCTTGGTCATCAGGTTCATGATGGCGGTGGGGAGATTCTTGGCCCCCGGCGGGATGGCCGAGCCTGCCTTGAACGCCTGGTTGATATCCGGCACCGCCAGGGCAAAGCCGACGGTTTCCCCATCCTTTTCGGCGAAGAGGACGAACTCCGGATCGATGATCTGCTTCAGCTCGTAGGCCATCAGGTTCATCTCCTCGTCGGTCATCGGGACAAACCCCCAGTTCGGCTGCCACGCCTCGTTGTAGATCCGTTTGATACGGTCCACTTCCTCCGGGAATCGCTTCATCGAGAGCGGGCGGATGTTCGCCTTGCCGCGCTGCTTCAGGATATCCGTCACCCGTTGCAGCTTGTCGGTCATGCACTCCGGGTAGACCACCTTCCACGCAAGCAGATCGGTGGCCTTGGCAAGCCCGGCGCGCTCGAACAGCTCCATGTAGTACTGATGGTTGTAGGGCATCTGGATCATCGCCGGCATGTCGAAGCCATCCACCAGCAGCCCTATCTCATCGTTCATCGACGGGGATATCGGCCCGCGCATCGCGGTCATCCCCTGCTCGCGAAGCCATGCGCCGGCCTCGTTCAGCAGCGTGTTCGCCACATCCTGGTCGTTGATCGACTCGAAGAACCCGAAGAAGCCGGTCCGATCGTTATGGATGGCGGTGTGGGAATCGTTGATGATGGCGCCGATCCTTCCCACGGCCTTTCCGTTCCGCTCGGCGATGAAGAGCGCCAGGCGGGCGTGCTTGTAGAATGGGTTCTTCTCCGTGTCGATCAGCCGCATCCTGTCCATCTCCAGCGGCGCCACCCAGTTCGGATCTCCCTTGTACAGCTCCCACGGCATCCTGATGAACTCCAGCCGCTCCTTGCGGGTCGCGGCCGGTCGAATCCTCACCGTTCCGGTCGTCGGCAGCACCGTCGGCACGGCAATCCCGATCTCCTCGGTGAACTCGCTCATCCCCTCGCCGCCGATCACGTCCTCGAACTGCTCGGCGGCGGTGGCGGGGGTATCCCTCTCCAGCAGCCCCATCTCGGTGCCGATATCCTCGAACAGCTCAAGGATTCTATCGAGATGGTGTTTCTCGTGCGTCGCCATCACCGATGTCCGCATCATCTGCATGCCCGGCATCACGCCCGGCGAGATAAACGCGTTGACGAAGACGCCGGCATCGAACAGGCGGCGCCAGAAGATGAACGTCAGCGTGTCGTCGCCGATGATCACCGGGACGATGCCGGTCTGCGAGCGGATGATCTCAAAGCCCATCGCGGTGAAGCCATCGCGCAGATAATCCGCGTTGGAGATCAGCCTGTCGATCCGCTCCGGCTCATTCCGCATGATGCGGAGCGCGGTAAGCGCCGCCGCCACCGACGCGGGGGTCGGGGAGGCGGAGAAGATCAGGGCCGGGGAGGTATGCTTGATGAAATTGATGACCCGTTCCTCGCCGACCACCCAGCCGCCGAGCGACGCGAGCGATTTGGAGAACGTCCCCATCGTCATATCGGTTTCGGCATCCAGCCCGAAATGGCTCGCCGTTCCCCGTCCGCCGGCGCCGATCACGCCAAGGCCGTGGGCATCGTCCACCATCACGCGCGCGCCGTACTGCTTTGCCAGCTCGATCATCCGCGGAAGCTCCACCAGCTCGCCGGAGGTGGAGAAGACGCCATCGGTCACGATCAGCTTGCCGGAGTTTTCGGGGAGGCGGGAGAGCTGGCGTTCGAGATCGGCCATGTCGTTGTGCTTGTACCTCGCCACATCGCCGAAGGCCCCCTTCGCCATCAGATTTCCGGCGACGATACAGGCGTGATTGTCCTTGTCGGAGATCACGTAATCGCCGCGGTTGACGAGGGTGGGGATCACCCCCTGAGCCGTCTGGTATCCGGTGGAGAAGAGGAGGCACGCCTCCTTTCCCATGAAGTCCGCCATCTCCGCCTCCATCTCCTCATGGAGCCGGACAGTGCCGGTAAGGTAGCGGGAGCCGGAGCAGCCGGTGCCGAACTGCTCGGTGGCCTTGATTGCGGCCTCCTTCACGCGGGGATCGGCGGTAAGCCCCAGATAGTTGTTGGAGCCGGCCATGATGATCTCGCGCCCCTCGATGCGGACCACCGGCCCCTCGTTCTCCTCGATGGCGCGGAAATATGGATAGTAACCCGCCTCCTTCACATCATCGGCGCGGGTGAAGTCACGACATTTTTGAAAGAGATCAGCCAATGGATATTCTCCTGATAATTGCCAACGCTTGAAAACGACAGGCCCGCGTCTCCGCGTTCCGGCATCCCCTTACAGGGCCGGGATCACGGACGCCATACTGGAAATCTGATATCCGGGAACGTTGATATCGAGCCGACAGCAGGAAGACTGCTCGCGGGCGGATGGAGCTGCGCGATCGGTGCGAAAAATACAGACGATCTTCATATCGCCAACCAGCAATCACAACCTTTCGGTTCCCGATGCACCGGAAGCTCCCCCGGAGCTTCGCCGAACGCAGCGCGATAATAAGAAGAAACCGGTCCGAAGCGTGTTAGATGTTGTTGGGGGACGTTTCAAACGTCCCCTGACATAAAACGTCCCCCTGTCTACAGATCCCGCATTATCCGTTCCACCTTCATCACATCCTCCGGCGTGTCGACGGCATGCCCCGTGTAATCGGTTTCCACGCAGAACATCGAGATGCCCAGATCGAGCATCCTGAGCTGTTCGAGCTGCTCGCACGATTCCAGAGGGGTCGCCGCCGCGGTCACAAACTTCTCCAGGGCGTCGGGCCGATACGCGTACAGGCCGATATGGCGATAGAACGGGTGCGCGTCCACCCACTCCTCCGGCGGCAGATCGCGGATGCAGGGGATGGGGCTGCGGGAGAAATAGAGGGGGGCGAAATCCTTCCGGACCACGACCTTCACCACGTTGGTATCGAACAGATCGCGCGCCGATGTTATTCTGCCGATCGGCGTGGCGCACTCGCAGTCGGTGGCCTCCAGCGCCTCCACCAGCGTATCGATCACCGATGGCTCGATCAACGGCTCATCCCCCTGGATATTTACGATCATGTCGATCCCGCCGATCCCGCGCGATGCCGCCGCAATCCGATCGGTCCCGGAGACATGCTCCAGCGATGTCATCACCGCCTCGCCGCCGAAGCCGGCGACCATTGCCATGATCCGCTCATCATCGGTGGCGACCACCACGCGGTCGATCCGCCGTGCCGCCCGCGTGCGCTCGTAGACATGCTGGATCATCGGCTTGCCCGATATCTCCACAAGCGGTTTTCCAGGTAATCTGCTCGATGCGTATCGAGCCGGGATCATGGCGATGACGCTTCCCATAATGCTGTTGTCGTAGTCTTGTGCTGATGTATGATCCGGCTCCGCCGCCGTACTCTTCTACTCCGCCATGTTGCCGATCACCTTCGGCACGCTGAAGAAGCCCTCGTTCCTGCGGGGCGCATTGCTCAGGGCCTCCGCCTGCGGGAGCATCGGGCCGGGGATATCCTCCCGCAGCCGATCCGTGGCCTCGGAGAGATTCGCCATCGGTTCCACCCCCTCGGTATCGGCCATGTTCAACTGCTCCACGTACGCGACGATCTGGTTGAACTGCTCGGTGAAGCCGGTAAGCTCCTCCGGTGTAAAGCGGAGGCGGGCCAGACGGGCGATATGCGCGATCTGATCGGAGGTTATCGTCGATGCCATGATATGCGGGATTGAGCGGCTTCCCCCGGAATGCGTCCGGGAATCGGGCGCGGAAAGGAGCCGGCAGCCAATCTACGATTTGCGGGAATCTGTGCAAGCGGGTGGTGGAGAATTTCGGCGGCGGGAAAAAAAGAGCCGCGCGGCTCACCCCATACCGCGCAGCTCTCATATGAAGGGCCGGAATTGGTGTCCCGGCGGCTTCATCAATGAATACTTCCCGATTCCGGATTATGTTCCCGTGGAAGGGGAAGAAAATTTCCCCGATTACGCCGTGAAATCGGCTATTCCGTATCGCCTGTGGCTGGCGCGACGCGGCAGCGGCCTTCCCGTATCCGTCCAGCCCGTGGTGTTCCGTCGTCCGTCGTGTCCCGGCATCCCCCTCCTGCCCGGCCGCCCGGTAACGGTTCCGATGATATGATGTGGCAATCTTCTGCCGTACATGAAGGAAAATAACGGCCGCCGGTGTTCGGCGAATCGCCGCAATCGTTAATTTCTGGGTCTCCGTTCCCGGCTCACGGGGAATTGTGCATGATGGTGGATCGCTGCTCCGGGGAGTTTACCAGATATACCTTATGAAGTGGTTGATTGGTTTGTTGATTGCGGGTGCGCTCGTCGGAATCGGATTCTGGGCGTATGGCGCGATCGGTGTCAAAAAGGTGGAAGTGGCGGCGCCGGAACGTCGCGAGGCTATCCGCGCGATCTACGCCACCGGCTCGGTAAAGGCGGAGCAGATAGCCCGGCTCCGCCCGGAGCTTGGCGGGAAGGTGCTTCAGCTTATCGCGAAAGTGGGGGAGGAGATCCGTCAGGGAGAGCTGGTGATGGAGGTGGAGGCGCAGGAGCAGGAGGACGCGGTCAGCGAGCAGACGGCGCGCGTGCGGGAGGCCTCGGTGACGGTCTCGGAGGCGGAGACCAATCTTCAGCGGGAGACCGATCTGCTGGCGCAGGGGGCCAGCACGCAGGAGGCCGTGGATAAGGCGAAGGCCGCGTACGACCGCGCCGCCGCGTTTCTGAAGACCGTCAGGGCCACGCTCGCCACCAGAAAATCGCTCACCGGAAAGGGGAAGATGATTTCGCCGATCACCGGCATCGTCACCAAGGTCAATGTGAACGCCGGCGATATCGTCCCGGCCAACACGGAGGCCGTCACCATCATCGACCCTTTTTCGTTCAAGATCTACGCGGAGATCGACGAGCTCGATATCAACCGCATCCGCCCCGGACAGGAGGCCGTGATCTCCTTCGAGTCGATGCCCCGCTCCCGGTTCAAGGCGCGCGTCGAGCGGATCATCCCGCAGGCCGACGAAGTGACCAAGACCCTGCCGGTGATCCTCAATCTCCTCGAAAGCGTCCCCAACCTCTCCGACGGGCTTACCGCGACCGTCAACATCGTGCAGGAGCGGCGGCCGAACGCGCTCACCATCCCAAGCACCGCGATCCTCTCGGAGAAGAACGGCAAGGCGACGATCTTCCTGGTGACCGAGCATAACAAGCTGGAGAAGCGGGAGGTGAGCATCGGCGTGCGCGGCGAGGAGTATGTGGAAGTGACCCAGGGGCTGCGCGAGGATGAGCGGGTGGCGCTGAATCCCGACCAGACGTGGAAGGCGGGGGACGAGGTGGAGCTGGACAAGGAGAAGATGCGTGAGAAAGTGAAGAAGACGAGCTGATAACGGGATGCCCCGGAAGGGCCATTCCATCACGAGCTTTCAGGGACGCCGGTCGATGCAGCAACATTCCACATCGGGAGATTCGCGCCGTACATGACATTCCGCCTTGCCCTACAGATTGCGCTCCGGCATCTCCGCTCGCGGCGGCGCCAGACGATCCTCGCGACGCTCGGCATCGTGATCGGCGGCGGGATATTCGCGCTGATGGTGGCGATCACCGAGGGGCAGTCGGGGTTTCTCCGCGACAAGATTATCGATATCTCCCCGCATATCATCCTCACATCCGATCGCCTGAAGCCGGTCGTGTCGCAGAACCTTCTCGATCACGAACAGGGGTTTGTCGAGCTCCGGCGGAACGTTCCCCCCAGCACGCGGAAGGAGGTGAAGCCGTACACGGAGGTGCAGGCGAAGGTGGAGAAATCGACATTCGATGTGATAGCGGTGGCGCCCTACGTGCTGCTCCAGGGGGTGTTCCGCAACGGCACGCGCTACCAGACGGTGACGGTGCGCGGGGTTGATCCGGAGCGGGAGAAGAATATCGGGAAGCTGGCGAGGGATATCCGGCAGGGGAGGCTGAGCGCGCTTTCGGAGCTGCCGAACGGGGCGGTGATCGGCAGCGGCCTTGCAGCCAAACTGAACGTGCGGATTGGGGATGACATCAGCTTCGTGACCCCGACCGGCGCCATCCAGCCGCTGAAGATTGCCGCGATCTACGAGAGCGGCGTGGCGAATGCCGATGACCGGCAGGGCTATATCAACCTGTCGCTGGGGCAGACGCTGCGCGATCTTCCGCGCAATTCCGTGACGGGGCTGAGCATCGAGCTGCGCGATATCGCCGGCGCCGCGCGGGTGAAGGAGATCGTGGAGAGGCTGACCGGCTACAAGGCGGAGACGTGGGAGGAAACGAACGCGCAGATCCTGGAGTTTCAGGGACGGCAGGGGATCACCTCCCGCATCCTGGTGGTCTTCGTCTTCGTGACCGCGGCGTTCGGGATCTCCAACACGCTTGTGGCGATCGTCCTGCAGAAGAAACAGGATATCGCGGTGATGAAATCGTTCGGCGTCTCGCGCGGGGGCGTGGTGGCGATCTTTCTGCTGGAGGGGATGATCATCGGGTGTATCGGCGGGCTGCTGGCCGCCCTGCTCGGCTACGGGCTTGCTCGGCTCTTCGGATCGCTCAACCTGGTTCCGAAGACCAGCTCCTCCTATGTCCGGTTCGACCGGTTTCCGGTGTCGCTCGATTTCGGCATCTATCTGTTCACGTTCGGGTTCTCGGTGCTGATGGCGATGATCGCCAGCATTCTCCCGGCGCGGCGGGCGGCGAAGTTCGCGCCGGTGCGCGTCATTCGCGGCGAGGTGTAGATTGCGCGCCGCTCCCGGTTCCATCAGTTTACGTTGTTCCATGTCCGATTTCCGAATCTTCTCCCCATGAGGCTCATCTGGCTGGTCGCGATCAGGCAGTTGATGGCGCGCAGGCGGCAGGCGCTGGCGATTATCGCCGGCGTGGTGATCGGCGTAACCGTGCTGCTGGTGACGATCTCCCTGTTCGGCGGCCTGCTCGATTCCTTCACGGAGAAGATCCTCGACGTTGCCCCGCATGTGACGATGACCGCCAGGAAGGCGGCCGGGGCCGAGGGGGATGTGCTGGTCGAGGGGGAGAACAACGCGCCGGCGGCCGTGCAGCTCGATAAGAACATGGAGCAGGAGGAGCGGACGCGCGTGCGGAACGTGATGCCGGTGCTCCGCGTTATCGAGCGTGCCCTGGGGGAACGGCTGACGGCGGCATCCCCGTTTCTCTCGACGCAGGCGCTGGCCGCCTACGGCACCAACGATATCACGCTTCAGGTCAACGGCGTCTTCCCGCGACGCGCGGCGAAGATCAACGATCTTGCGAAGTACCTGAAAAGCGGCTCGATCGATCATCTCGAAGCATCGCGCGGTGGCATGCTGATCGGCGCCAGGGCCGCCGCCGATCTCGGCGTCGATTACGGCGACAGGATCCGGCTGGTGTCGCTGAGCGGGCAGGTCTTCAACGTGCAGATCGTCGGCGTCTACCGGCTCGGCGTGGAGGCGGCGGACCGCTCCGGGATCGTCAACCTGCGGCTGGCGCAGGCGCTGGACCGCGCGCTTCCCGGCGACGCGACCGGAATCGATTTCCAGCTTGACGATGTGACGGAAGCGCCGGCCGTGGCGAAGATGATCGAGCGGCTGACCGGGCGGAAGACGGAGACATGGCAGCAGACGAACGCGGGGATCATCACGGTCTTCACGTTCCTTCAGATTCTCTTCTACGTGGTGGTCGGGTTTGTGATCGTGATCTGCGGTTTCGGCGTGGCGAACATCCTGATAACCTCGGTGATGGAGAAGCAGCGGGATATCGCGGTGATGAAATCTTTCGGCTTTTCGGCGGGATCGCTCACGTCGATCTATCTGATTCAGGGGATGGTGGTAGCGCTGGTTGGAAGCGCCATCGGCTGCGGCGTCGGGGCCGTGGCGATCAGGCTGGTGGGGATGATCCCGAGCGGCGGCACCGGCGGGGTTGCGCCGATCGAGACGGCGACGTTGCAGATGGGATGGAGCCCGTGGTATTTCGCGGTGGCCGTTGCCGGCACTCTGGTGGTCAGCACCATCGCGGCGGTTGCCCCGGCGCGTTCGGCCGCGGGGGTGATACCGGTGGAGATTCTTCGGGGGGAGCAATAATTATCGCAATGGATCAGCTATGACGTATCCACGATGCCGCGCGGCGCGGCTTCTTCCGCTCATCCTTCTCGCCCTTCCGCTCTGCGCCCGTGCCCAGCCACGTTCGCTGACGCTGGAGCAGGCGCTCCAGCTTGCCGATGAGCAGAGCCTGGACATCCGGAAGGCGCGCATGGCGCTGGATCGATCGGCCATCGCGATACGGGCGGCGCACGGGCTCTATCTGCCGGAGGTCTCCGCCGGAGCCGACTACGCGTTCAGCATTCAACGGGGCGTCTTCTTCGTGGCCCCGGGGACGCCGTTCAACGAAACCGGCGTTACGCAGGCCTTCCCGATCGGCAGCCGCCAGTCCGCGACGCTCACGCTCAATATCACGCAGCCCCTCTATGATCCCATCCGCCGGATGCAGCAGACGGTGGCGGAGGCGGGCGTCGAGGTCTCCAGGGCACAGCTCGAAGTGGCGCGCGCGCTTGTGCGGATGAACGTGGAGAAGGCGTTCTATCGCGCCGTCTATATGCAGAGCGAGCGCGGCGCGCGGGAACAGCAGGTGAAGACCGCGATGGCGAATTTCGACGTGGCGCAGGCGCGCTGGAAGGGGGGGCGCGCGATGGCACTGGACACGCTTACCGCCGGCGTTACCGTTGCCCGCGCCAGGGCCGATGCCGAGCGCGCCAACTACGATTATCTCGGGTCGCTCCTCCTCCTTGCCCGGACGTTGAACATCCCGGATTATCAGAATCTGAACGTGGTCGGATCGCTCGACATACCGACATCGCCGGGGCCGAGCGGCGGGGATCTGACCGCGTCGATCGGGCGGCTCAACTCCGCGCAGCTCAAGCTGGCGCAGGCGGAGCGGGCCGCCGCGCAGACCAACGTGGGGCTGGAGACGTATCGCGCCTATCCCACGCTTGACGCGGTCGGCAGGGTGCAGGGGCTGGGGCAGAGCAACTCGGTGCTGCCGGACGACGCGAAGTTCGCGATGACATCGCAGATAGGGCTGAGCGCTCTCTATCCCATCTCCAACCTCTGGCGTGGAAACCCGAAGCAGGAGGATGCCGAGCTGCGCGTCCAGGAGGCGGATCTGGAGATCGCGCGGATTCATCAGAACGATTCCGTGCAGCTTGAATCGATTCTTCTTCAGATGCGCGGCGCGAAGGCGCAGATCGTCGCCGAGGAGGCAAGCCTGGACCAGGCGAGGAAGGCGGTGGAGATCACGATGATCCTCTACAAGGAGGGGCGCGCCGGGATCATCGACGTGGAGAACGCGCAGTCGCGGGTGCTTGACGCGCAGATGACGGGGGACCGGCTGAGGCTCCAGTTTCTGGAAGCGTACGCCGAGCTGAAGGCGGTGGTGGGGGATTTCTGATGGCCGGGATGACGGCGGTCGGTTGATATATCGAACAGGAAGCATGAGCAAGAGCAGGAACGAATCGGGCAATGGCGGGATGGTGGATGGAAACGGTGCCATCCTCCGGCTGGATCATGTGCGGAAGGATCTTCGCTCCTCGAAGGAGGTAACGCAGACGATCATCCCGGATCTCTCCGTCGCGATCAGGCCGGGGGAGTTCGTCACCATCACCGGGCCCTCCGGCTCCGGCAAGAGCACGCTCCTCTACATGATGGGGGGCCTCGATCTGCCCACATCGGGAACGATCGTGTTCGACGGGGATACGATCTCCGCGATGAAGGAGGATCGGCTGGTGAAGCTGCGGAACCGGAAGGTGGGGTTCATCTACCAGTTCCATTTTCTCCTGCCGGAGTTCAGCGCCCTGGAAAATGTGACGATGCCGATGCTCGTGGCCGGGACCGCGCGGAAGGAGGCGCGCGAACGGGGTGAGTATCTTCTGGAGAAGGTAGGGATGAAGGAGAAGCTCGGCAGCCGTCCCAATCAGCTCTCCGGCGGCCAGCAGCAGCGCGTTGCCGTTGCCCGCGCCCTTGCCAACAAACCGCTCCTGCTGCTGGGGGACGAGCCGACCGGATCGCTCGACACGAAGTCGACGGAGCAGGTATATGATCTGATGCACGAGCTGAACCGGGAAGGGCAGACCATCATCTACGTCACGCACGATTCGCTGCTGGCGGCGCGGGCGCGGCGGCGGATCAACCTTGTGGACGGCAGGATAGAGCTTGATGAGACGCAGAGCGTCGACGCCGTTCCAGCGACGGCCGGCGACGCGGCGGGGGAATCACGTGCCGGCGATTGAAGGGATGATCCTTCATGTCGGCGATGCCGGAGCATCGGGCAGTTTGAATGCGGTTTCCGATCTGCTGCACGATCATCCCGGCGGCCGCCGTTCACTGCTTCGGCAGCGCCGGGTACTCCATCTTCAACTCCTTCATCGTCCCGGCCACGATCCTCCCGATCAGCAGATTCCGGTACCACTTCCGGTCCGCCGGGATGATGTACCACGGCGCATGCTCCGTGCCGGTTGCATCGATCATCTCCTCGAACGCCCGCATGTAATCATCCCAGAACTCCCGTTCCACCAGATCCTGCCGCGAAAATTTCCAGTGCTTCCTCGGGTCCTTCATCCGTTCCTCGAGCCGTTCCACCTGCTCATCCCTGGAGATATGGAGGAAGAGCTTCAGCACCACAGTCCCGTTCTCGGCCAGCATCCGCTCGAAATCACGGATCTGCCGGTAACGCTGCTGAAAGAGATCCTTCTGCCGCGCGATCTCCGTCGGCAGGAATTCCGCGGCGAGAATTTCCGGATGGATTTTCGCGACCGTCACCTCCTCGTAGTGCGAGCGGTTGAAGATCGCCACCTCGCCACGGCCGGGGCATGCCTGATGGACGCGCCAGAGATAATCGTGGTCCAGCTCGAGATCGGACGGACGCTTGAAGGAGTGGATCGTCAGCCCCTGCGGGTTGAACCCGCCGGCCAGATAGCGGACCGCGCCATCCTTGCCGCTTGCGTCGATCCCCTGGAGGATGATCAGGAGCGACCGCCGGTTGTCGGCATACATCAGGTAGTGGAGGTCGTAGATCTGCTTCTGCCGCTCTGCCATCTCCTCCGCCAGTTTATCATCGTCCTTGTTCAACCCGCTGGTATCGCGGGGATCGATGGATGCGAGCTTGAGGGGGGATTTTGCGGGCGCGATGCGATTGCTCATGGAGATCCTTGAAATTGCGGGAACGATTGATTGCCGGCCGGGATATCGGGCCGGAGGATGCCATCCGATACATCGAGCGATGGATGACGGACCGGGGCCGTTGGCGCGCTCATCCTTCAACAACCGGAAAAATAGTGCCGGAAAAGGATTTCTTCCCGTAGATTTGCCCGCACGAGGTCCAACTCGACGCAACGCTAGCCTCAGCTTCTCATCCCCTTTGCGCCTGTAACTTCCCGGTGAATGGAGTGTTCCACTCCCGACTCCGACATATCCGTTATCATGGCCAGCCAGTACGTCAGACATACCGACGAAGAACTTTTTACCCTCATGAGTGGGGGGGACAAGCTGGCGTTCGCCGAGTTGTATACGCGTTATCGTGGACGGATCTACGCGTATGCACTTCGGATGCTCGGGGATCGCGATCGCGCCAACGATGTGTTCCAGGAGACATTTACCCGGATCTACAACCGCTGCCGCGATCACGAACGCCTGATGAGCAACGTTTCCGCGTACATCTTCACGACCGCCCGGAACATCTGTCTGAACGCGATCCGCAACAGCAAGCCGGTGACCGCCGTGGAGGATTATCACGAGATCGTCTTCCAGCCGAGCCACGAGAATCTGGAGCTGGCGGAGCTGGTGAAACGGTCGCTGGAGCTGCTTCCGCAACATCACAAGGAAGCGTTTATCCTGCGGGAATATGATGGCCTGAGCTATCAGGAGATATCGGACATCACCGGGCAGAGCCTTGCCGCGGTGAAGGTGCATATCTTCAGGGCCAAGGAGAAGCTGCGTAAGATCCTCTCCCCATATCTGGAAGAGGCATGAGATCATGGAGGTTTTCTGGACCGAACCTTCTTTTGAGGTGTGAGCGACATGACACAGAGTGAAGCAATCCTGGAATATATCGACGGTACGCTGGGCCACGATGCCGAGCAGCACCTGTTCGAATCGATGGCGCGCCAGCCCGATCTCCGATCGACGCTGAGGCAGTTCATCAGCATCGGCCAGGCCGTGCACGCGGACCGGGAGGCGTACGCTCCTCCGGCCTACGTCGAGCATGCGCTCCTCTCGGGGCTCGGCATCCCGCCGATCGCCTCCGCCGTGGCAACCGGTGCCGCCGGGGCGGGGCTGATGGCAAGGCTGGGGCTTTCCGGGTGGCGGATCTGGGGGATGGTGGGGTCGTTCATTCTCGGCGCGCTGCTCGCCGGCGGCACGGTCTATATGGCGAACGGCACTTCCAGGGCGACCGTGATCGCGGGAAACACTCAGGGGAGCAACGGGCCGGCAAACGGAAATGGAACGATCGCCGGCACCGCGCCGCATGGGGCGATGTCGCCGAACGGAAACCCGACGGTGAACGGAACGATGCCGTCGAACGGAAATCCGGCCGCGAATGGAACCAGCGGTTCTGTCGCGGGGACGCCGTTGATGGCTCAGGGCGGCTCGGCTGGATCGGCTACGGCAAATGCTTCGGGGGCTGGAAATGCTTTGGCCACGGGAAATGCTTCTGTGAGTGCAAACGCTTCGGGGACGCCGATCGCGCGGAACCCGGCCAGCCACGCTACTGTTTCGCGGAGCACGATCGCGCGGAATGATGCCGGGCTGAATGCGGGCCGCTTCCAGTCCAGGACGACCAGCATGATTGGCCGCTCCGGTTCAAACGGCGCCTCCGGCGCGAACGGCAACGGCGGATCGCGGATGGCGAACACGACTCGGAACGGCGGTGATAACGGCGGGACTTCCAGCAGCGCCGCCGCTTCGTCCACCAGCAACAGTGGCGGCGCGGATAAGAGTCAGACCGCTTCCGCCGCCGTGCCGCAGGAGGGGAGCGCATCGGCGCCGAAGATGGCGCTGATAACGCCCGTCACGCCACGCGGCGTGCCGATGACGATAGCCGACACCTCTGCGGCGGCGTTCAGCCGGGCCCCGGAGCAGCTCCCCGCCTCTTCTCTTTCGCCGCTCGATGCCGGTGATGGCGATCCGGCCAGGGTGATCGGCGAACTGCGCGGGATGGCCGGTAGTTCGCTCAACAAGACAAATGCGTTGAACAACGGTTCGGGACTGGCGCGAGCCCTGGAGTATTTCGCGGTCGGCGCCTACTGGCAGCTCGGGACCCATTTCGCGGTCGGCGCGGAGGGAGGGCTGGAGCCATACGATCAGGTTCTCCACTTCAGCAACGGCGATACCGCGAAGGTGGAGCAGCGTCCCAGCTACGCATGGGGCGGGCTGGCCGCGCGATACAATTTCGGCACGATCACCGCCATCGGGGTGGAGCCGTTCGCCCAGTGGACCATCGGCGCCACGAGCGCGGGTCCGCTTGGACGTTTCCGTGTCGGGGGTCGCCATGACTTCAGCGGCGGGAACAACGATTTCTCCATGACCGGCGGGATCGAGACCTCGGGCCTGATCTACACCTCAAACGGCAATCCGGCCATCTCCGGGCGGTGGGGAGCAACCATCGGCCTGGAAATGAAGCTCTGGTGATGATACGATGCATATGAACGGGACATCCCCCATCCTCTTCGCGCTGGCCCTGCTCGGGCTTCTCCTCATCTCCTGCGGCGATACGCCGGTGGACAGCAGGACCGCGAGCGTGACGTTCCGCGATTCGGTGGTGATCCGCGACAGCATCAGGATTGCCGACTCCACGCATATCGACACCGTGGATATCCCGCGCGATCTCTACCGGCGCGGGATGATCTACTTCAAGCTGAACGGCGGCACGGCGGTGGTCGATTCCCTTCCGCTCGAAATCGATTTCTATACCTACGCGCTGGTGCAGATGCAGTCGGGAGTTCCGAAACAGGTTGCGATCAGGATGATGGCGCGCGTGCCGGGAACCAGGCCGAATCTTGTGGCGCACGGGCTCCCGTTCTGGATGTATCTCAATGTGGACAAGGTGCTGCTGAGCGAAAAGCTGAAAGGGGAACGAGGGCTGGAGGCCGATCCCCGGAACAATCTTACCGGCCTTGTCGTCTCGCCGCGGCTTCCCTGGAGCCAGTCGCTGCTGACCACCGAGGGACCGAATCACGGCCATATCCAGATCGATACGGTCATGATGCGCGAACGGCTGGTGCGCGCCAGCTTCAGCGCGTCCCTTGGAACATCCCCCGCGCTGCCGATCGATTCGGTGGCTATCCAGCTCGGCTTCTGACCGGAGCCAGAGCTATCTCCGAACAACTTCATTTCGAGGTCCGGACTCCCGATGCCCGATCGCTTCCGATATCCTCACCCAGCCTTCCCTGTCCTCGCGGGCGCCCTCCGGTGCGGGCTGTTCCTTCTCGGGGCGCTCCTGCTGATGGCGCTTGGCGCCGCCTCCTGCGGGGAGACGCCGGTGGACAGCCAGACCGCGAACGTAACCCGTCGCGCCGGGCATGATTCCACATGGGTGCGTGATTCGATCATCTACCGCGACTCCATCATCCGCAGGGACACGACCATCTATCGCGATTCCCTTATCAGGCGCGATACGCTGATCGTCCGCGATTCCATCGTCTGGCGCGACTCCCTTCTGCTGCGCGATTCGCTTATCCTCCGCACCCACGATTCCGTCATCATCGCCTACAAGGATTCTCTCAGAATCACGATCCACGATTCGGTGGTGACGCGGTTCAAGGATTCCACGCGGATACGGGACTCGATCAGGGTCATTCCCAGGGATTCCGTCGTCACGAAGACGCACGATTCGGTGGTGATCATCAGGCGGGATACGCTGATCCGGCGGTACGATACCAACTTCGTCCGCTTCGCGACGCTCTACTATCACGATCCTACCGGCTCCACCTCCCGGACGCTCCTGGTGGATTCCACCACGAAGATCTCGCTGGGATGGACGGCGGGGATTCTCAGCCTTATGAAAATCGATTTCATGGCCCGGCCGCCGGATGATCCCTGGGTTGATGGGATGCTCCGGTCGCCATCCCCCTACTGGATGCATCTCGATGTTCCGGGCCTCAGCCTCTCCAACGGGCAGGGGTTGCTCAGGGTCAGCGGCGATCCGGTCTTCGGCTCCGGGCTTGGGGTGCTTCAGCATATCAGGGCCGCGCCGTCGCCCATCTGGATGACCACGGCGAACGCGCTCAACGCCGCCACCTTTCAGGTGGACAGGGTCGATACGGTGGCGAGAACCGTCTACTCGAAGTTCCACGCGGAGTTCGCGCGGCCTGATACGCTGAAGATCGATTCGGTGCGGATCGTGGTCGGGTACTGATCGCGCAGGCGCGCCGGAATCCGGCGACGGAAAACGTTGATTCATTGTGATGACCGGCAGGGAAAGAGGGAGAACATCTCTCTTTCCCTTTTTGCATATTCCCATCGCTACTACAACTCCCGACCATACCAACCAGCGAAGGGAACTGCCATGAGCCGAATGGATTCCGAGAGGATTGAACGCGATTGTCTGATAGGGGTGGTAACCAACGATATCGACCTGCGCCGATACGCCGATGAGCGATGGTACAGGATTCCGGCGCGCGCCGTCGGGCGGTCGTTGAAACGGGAGGCGATCGAGGGGAGCGGCGTGCTGGCGCTCTATCAGGGGGCGGGGATCAGCGATGGGCTGCCGGGCGCGGTGGAGCTGTGGGGAGAGATCGAGGGGGTCCGGTTGCGCCCGCGCCGGTTGATCATCCCGGACGAGCCGCGCCATCCCGCCGCCGATGATGACTACTATCTTATCAGCATCGGCGCCGTGGAGCGCCTCGATTCCCCGATCATCTCCCATCGTCCCCGGCGAATCACATTTCTCCGCACCACGCGCGACAGGCTGTTCGGCGCGAGCGATATCAACGATCTGATCGTCGGCACGCCCGCCGAGGAGCGGCTCTGGCGCTCGCTGCGGGAGGAGGGAATGGCGCCCGAGCGGAAGCTCTACATGCGGGTTGGCGAGATGATGACGGAGGTGGATTTTGCGATCTTCAAGGGCGATCGAGGACTTGGCATCGTATGTGGTGAAGGGAGAACGGCGGAGCCGGGGATGCCAGGGGGAATAGGGGGGTGGCGCATCATCCGGTTTTCACCTGCGGAGCTGGAGGGACGGTTCGCGGCATGCCTGCGGGAGATCGCGGATCTGGTGGCGGGGATGCAGGAGGAATGATAGGGGGCCGCTCCTTTTTTCGTAGTATTGCAGTTCAGACAGAAGTTACTCTCTATGAAACTCACTCGATACGGAAACGACGTCCTGATCGTGATGACCCTCCTGACGGTCGGTCTGGTCCTGGTTGGACTCTACGTGGACGCCATCTGGCTCAAGGCGCTGCTGGTGGCACTGGCGGCCTTCCTCGGCTCGTTCACCCTCTACTTCTTTCGCGACCCGGACCGATCGCTCCCCGATGGCGCGGCGGACGAGGGGATCATCATCTCCCCGGCCGACGGCAAGGTTGTGGTGATCGAGGACGTGGTCGATAACGAGTATCACAAGGGTCCGGCCCGGCAGATCTCGATCTTTCTCTCCCCCCTCAACGTCCATGTGAACCGCTTTCCGGTCTCCGGCGTCATCGATTACTACAAGTATGTCAAGGGGAAGTATATCGTGGCGTTCGACGACAAGGCGTCCGATGTCAACGAGCGGACCCATATCGGCATCAGCAACGGGCGGGTCCGCGTCTTCTTCAAACAGATCGTGGGCGCGGTGGCGCGCCGGATTGTCTGCAATGTCGCGGTGGGGGACAAGGTCCATGTGGGGGATCGCTTCGGGATGATCAAGTTCGGCAGCAGGATGGATATCGTGGTGCCGCGCGAGATGATCATGGAGGTGAAGCTGGGAGATCTCGTGGTGGGGGGGGAGACGATCATCTGTCGCCTTCCGAACGACTGACGTTCCCCGAAGAACGCGCGGATGGCGCTCCGGGCGTCCCTGCACCGCTGGCCGGTGATCCCCGCTTTTCAACAATCATTCGCATACATTTGTGCCGATCCGTGTGACGCGCTCGGTGATCCCGAGCCTGTTTACCAGCATGAACCTCTTCTGTGGGTTCTTTGCGATCGTGAAGGCCGCCAACGCGGACTACGCGGCGGCCGCGTGGCTGATCGTGCTCGGCGGCATTTTCGACGCGCTGGATGGCGCCATGGCCCGGCTTACCAATTCAAGCTCGGAGTTCGGCGTGGAGCTGGACTCCCTTGCCGATGTGGTCAGCTTCGGAGCCGCTCCATCGTTCATTCTCTATCAGGCGTTCTTTCACCAGTGGAGCACCGTCGGCGTGGTTCTGGCATCGCTGCCGGCCCTCTGCGGCGCCCTCCGTCTGGCCCGTTTCAACGTCCAGCTCGTCGGGTTCGATAAGGATTACTTCCGCGGCCTCCCGATTCCCTCGGCCGCCCTTGTGCTGATAAGCTATCTCGTCTTCTTCCATCTTCCGACCGGCGCGGCCTCCTATATCCCCGAGCCGGCCAAGCCAGCGATTCTCGTCGCCATCACCATCGCCGTCTCCCTGCTGATGGTCAGCACCATCCGCTACGATACCATCCCGAAGCTCAACATGAGCGGGATCAGGAAAAACCCCTCCAAGGCGATCGGGCTCCTTGTCGGCATCATCCTTATCGCCGTTACCCGCGGCGGGGCAATCTTTCCGCTGATGGCGCTCTATCTCCTCTTCGGCGTCGGCCGCCAGCTTGTCGTTATCTCCCGTCGCTCCGGCGATGATGACGATGAGGATATGGAGGAAGAGGAGGAGACCCCGTTCGACGTCTGAACCGGCGGCGAGCCGTGCCGTGCCCGGTCCCTGTGCCATCACCATGCTCAGCATCACACCACCACCGCGCCCGTAATTGGTACGAAATTGGTTCGAAGATTCCCCTGAACCCGAATAATGGATGATTGCAGCATACAGCAGATCGAGTTTCGGGTACGGAGTTGGCTCCCCGCAATCACGCCGAACGACGCAAGAAAAGGGATGGACGTGTGGTGAATCCTACTGAATCCATAGCCGGCTCCCGCCGGAACAACAACGCATTTACTATCTCGAGCGATACCGACTGCCTGATGAGTGTGTTGCCGAGCCCGGCCATGGTCTGGGACGACGAGCAGTCTTTTGGCGAGGAGGAATTGATTGAAATGATACGGAATCGCCAGAAAAAAGCGCTCGGCATCCTTTACGATCGGTATTCGTCGGCGCTGTATATCGCGGTGATCCGGATTGTGAGGACCAGGGAGTGCGCGGAGGATGTTCTGCAGGAGGCGTTTGTGAAGATATGGATTCATGCCGGGCAGTTCGATCCATCACGTGGAAAACTCTATACCTGGATGATCAACATCGCCCGGAATCTGGCGATCGACAAGGTGAAATCGAAGGGCTTCCGCGAGGGGCAGATGAATCAGGAGATCGGAAGCGTGCTCCATATTGTGGATCAGAAATGCAATACCACCTTCAATTCTGATAAGGTCCTGGTCCGCGAACTTGTGGGCGCGCTGAACCCGAGGTTGAAGGAGATCATCGAGCTGGTCTATTTTCAGGGGTATACGCAGGTGGAGGCATCCACAAGGCTCGGCATCCCGATCGGCACCGCCAAGACCCGGCTCCGCATGGCGCTCCGGACCATCCGCGTGGCCTTCGGATAGGGGCCTGTTCACGACCGCACATTCGATTTGTCCTTCCGGCGCTCCATACGTATGTTGAGCGCCGTTTCGTTTTCAGGGAGTATCTGACCGAAAAGAAAGGCACTGATATCCTTGAGATACATGTACGGATGCCCTCGCTCTTGTCATCCTTCGCCGGAGGCGAAGACCGGCTTGCGGTAACCAGGGCGTATTACGCATCGGCATATGCCCGGAAGCAGATGCGCCGCACGGGAGCCATCACCCTCCCCGCCTTTGTCTTTCAGGTGCTGTTCTTCGTGTTCTTCTGCAAGGCATTCTTTGGATTTATCACCCCCCATTGAACCCGTTCTGATGAAGCTCATCCTCCGTCCGGCGGTCGCTGACGATCTCGATGCTCTGGACCGGCTCCATACGCTTTCCATGCGGCCGCACGTGGAGAAGATCTATCAGTGGGATGACTCCTTCTTCCGGCGGACGTTCGATCCATCGCTCATCCGGGTCATCGTCGTGGATGGTTGCGACGTGGGGATGCTCTCGGTGACCGAGGAGGATGGGGTCGTGCTGCTGCGGCAATAAGCCTTGCGCCCGGCCGGAGAAACCTGGGGATCGGGACGCGGATCATCAGCATGGTGATCGAAGACGCGGATCGCCGGTCGATGCCGGTGCGGCTGCGGGTGCTCCGCCTGAGCCCCGCGAAACAACTCTACGAGCGACTCGGTTTTCGGGAAATTGCCGGGACCGGGACACACCATATCCTTCAACGGGAAATTTCCAGGAGAACAGGCGATGACGACGATCCGTCCGATCAGACCGGATGAGGCCGAGGCGGCAAAGGAGGTAATCAGAACCGTGTGGCGCGGGATATTCGATGAGATAATGCTCACCGAGGAAGTCACCGATTTTGTCCTCAATTATTTCGATGATCCCGAAACGCTTCGCGATATGGACGATATCCCCGCAGCCTATGGCGTGGGTGGAACGTTCCTGGTGATCGTGGATGGGGAGCGGGTTGTCGGGACCGGCGCGGTTGGCCGGATGGATGATGAGATCTGCGAGCTGCGGCGCGTATTTCTGCTGCGCGAGTATCAGGGCACCGGGCTTGGCGCAACCATCACAAGAACGCTGATCGATTTTGCGCGGGATGCCGGATACAGGAAGATGAGGCTTGGGAGCAACAAGAAACTGCACGCCGCGCACAGGTTATACTACCATCTCGGGTTTTACAATATCGAGCCGTACGAGGAGGGAAATACAGAATACTTTTACAGCATGGAAAAGGATCTCTGCTCAGGCGAAGCATCTCCCGCCTGATTATGATCCTTCCCCGGATTATGCCATATTATCCGTCATCCGGTGACAATCCCCACGTATCGCCGTGTCCGCGAGACATCGTTTCAGCCCGAATTTCCACTTGAATTATACAACGGAGAACGCCGTGAATAAAGCAATCATATCAATTGCCTGTCTGATGATTTTTTCCATTTCCGGAGCATTCGGGCAGGAATGGATAAAGGCCTATGGAGGGAAATTTTCCGATTACGGATATAATATTTTCCCGGAACCGGATGGTGGCTTTATCACCGCGGGAGGAACCGCCACCGGCAATCAGCAGACCGATCAGGATTTCTGGGCCGCGCGGTTCGACGCCAATGGAAATAAAATCTGGGATAAACGTTACGGCACCGCCGGAATTCAGGAGACGATCTTCGGCTCCGGCGCCACGGGGGATCATGGAATCATGCTCGGAGGGTTCACCGGCGTGCAGTTCTCCGGAACCGAATCGGCGTTGATGTACAAGATCGATACGACCGGGGCGGTCAACTGGAATATTCAGATCGATTACAGCAGCAGCGACCATTTCCACTTTTTCGTCGAGCGGAAGGAAGGGGGATATTATTTCGGCGGGCATACCGAATCGAAGGGCGATCCGCAGGGGGATATGTGGCTTATCCGCTATGATTCCGCCAGAAATATCGTCTGGGAAAAGACGTACGGTCACGGTGGTTCCGAACACGCGCACTGGGGCACCGAAACGCGCGACGGCGGCTGCCTGCTGGCCGGCCATGCGTCGGTGGGAAACAAGGAAAAATACTGGGTGGTGAAGGTCGATTCCAATGGGACAAAACAGTGGGATAAAATCTTCAGCAGCAGCGATACCACCGAGGATTCCCCCTATCATGCGTTCGTGACGAAGGAGGGAAATTACGCCATCATCGGCGGCTCATCGCTCGCGAAATCCCCATATACCGGAAGAATATGGCTGCTGGTGATCGATACGCTGGGAAATATCATCATCGATAAACATTTCGGCGATCCCTTGTCCGATTCATTTGCGTGGTCGGGCAGGCAGACCTCCGATGGCGGATATATCATGGCCGGCTATACCACGCACGATACGAAAGGGGCCGAGGATATGTATGTGGTGAAGACGCTCTCCGATGGAACGCTGGACTGGGAAAAGACATTCGGCGGCAGCGGCAGCGATGGCGGTTACGATGTGATCGAGGTGGCCGATGGATATATCGCCTGCGGCAGCACCGACTCGCCATCGCTCCAGACCGGCGGCAACGGCGACATGATGCTGGTGAAAATCAAAAAGAATGTGGCGGCACCCGCCGCGGTCACTCTTATATCGCCGGGCTCCGGCGCACACGATCTGGCGGTTTCCCTGACCCTTTCCTGGAGCAGTGTTCCGGGAGCGCCGCGATATCATCTGCAGCTTTCAACCGATTCCGGGCTCGCCTCCCCCATTCTGGACGATTCAACGCTTACCGCCACCAGCCTGTTTGTCTCCCTGGGATCATACACATCCTACTACTGGCGCGTGCGGGCGGAGAATGCCGGGGGCGCCGGCCCCTGGTCCGATACCTGGTCATTTCAGACCGGCGAAAATTTCTCCGTCGATAATGCCTCCGATGCCTCGGCGGTGCTCCTTTCGCAAAACGCCCCCAATCCGTTCGGCGGGCGCACGCTGCTCCGCTTCTCCCTCCCGTGGCGACGCCATGCGCGGCTGGAGCTTCTCGACGCGCTCGGCCGCGTTGTCGCGACGCCGGCCGAGGGGGATTTCGATGGCGGCGATCATGATGTAACCATCGACGGTTCGGCGCTGCCGGCGGGCGTCTATCTGGCCCGTCTGACCGTCGGCGGCGATGCCGTTTCCCGCATCATCAGGATGACCGTGGTGCATTGATCGGCGGGGTGTGGCGAAATCGAACAACGGGTAGTGACTCGATTTGCATCAGGGCTCTGGTTCGGGCCTGCTGAACGATGATCGATCCGCTTGTCGCTCTTCAAGCGACATGGGAGCGCGCCGGTTGTAGCAACGATACTTCCGTTTCCCGCTCAAGCTCCAGAGGAGTGAACCATCTTCGCATTCTTGAAGGATAATAGGCTCCGATGGAGCTTGAGATCATGGAAGCTGTGGCATTGCTACAACTGGTTCGCCTCGATGGGGCTGTCAGGACGCAGTCCCGATGCATTGGATGATTTCGAGCATCATCTCGAACTGAGTCAGTACCGGAAACAAACCGGGTCCGCCGTACTCCGGCATGCCGCCGTATCTTGGGGAAACACAATTCCTCTATGACAAACCTGATAATCCGGTTCTGCGTGCTCGATGGCGAGATGGTCTCCGAGCTGGAGAAATATTTCGGCGAATTCGAGAACGTGGAGATCATCTACGGCGATATCCTGCGCTCCACCGCCGATGCCATCGTCAGCCCGGCCAACAGCTTCGGCTACATGGATGGCGGCATCGATCTGGTCTACACGCAGCATTTCGGATGGGACCTGGAAAAGAGGCTCCGCAAGCTGCTTGTCGAGAAGCACGATGGCGAGCTTCCGGTGGGCCAGGCGGTGATCGTCGAGACGCTCGACCCCCGGATTCCGTATCTGATCAGTGCTCCCACCATGCGCGTCCCGAGCAACATCGAAAACACCGTCAATGTCTACTGGGCATTCCGCGCGGTCCTGCGGGCCGTGAGGGAACACAACGCCGAATTCCCCGGAACGATCAACAGCATCCTCTGTCCCGCGCTCGGCACGGGCGAGGGGAGGATGCCCTACGCGCGATGCGCCTGGCAGATGTACTACGCCTACGCCGTCTGCGTGCTCGGCCGCGTTGAGCTGATGGGAGGGCTTGCGCGCGCGGTGGAGAACCATATCGATCTGTTGAAGTAGCTCGTCTGCCGCTTCGTTGGTCCCGATCCGGCGCGGCCTTCTACGTAGTAATTACGTGTCCTCCGGCGCGGATTTGATCGTAAGTTTATCCCGATCCGGTCCACTGCCTCGTGTTCCTCCCGGCGATCCATGGGGATACGCGGCCGCGCGGCCGGAAGATTTTCTCCGGCATCGGTGGCCCGGCCTGTGGCGCCCGGCAACGGATGGATCACCCACGAACGCATCGGAGCGGATGATGGCACAGCAGAACGGCATCGGCGAGGGGATCATCTTCAATCTCGAATCGGAGAATGGCTTCTACATTGGAGTCCCCGGCCGCGATTCAAGCCAGGCGGGGGATATTCCCTTCATCTGCTTCGTCTCCGAAAAGCGGGACGCTGCAATGCCGGCGATGCTCCCGATCGAGCGGACATGGAACCAGCCATCATATATCCGTGGATATTATCTGATCGTCTCCAGGGTCGTCACCAATGGCGATCAGTTGGCGGAATGGGTGCGCGGGTTGAACCTGCCGCCGGCCGATAATTATCTGCTCTGGATCGATAACCGCACCGATATCCCCACATTCCTGGCGCTGCCGCTCGATCGCGCAACCGGTCCCGACGAGACGCGGCGGACACGTGGGTCGCTCCTGTTCCGGACGGGGAACATCGCTCTGACGATCGGCGGGGGGACGGGGGTTACGCTGGACGATAATCTCGCCGGGTTCACGCTGGGAATCGCGACCGAACCTCGGAGCATGACGATGCGCGCGTCCGACGGAGGGGCCGAGCATCCCCTTGAAAACCCCGTGCGGCTTCCTCTGTATGGCGCCGCGGTCTGCTCGTTCCGCTTTCAGGTTGTCCTTCTCCGTCCGGGGCTGGCGGAGTTCGGCGGCGATCTCCGCTACTATGCCGCCGGGACGGGGGATGGCGCGGCAACGGAGTTCCGCTATCCTCTCTTCGATCTTCGCGATCCGCGGAGTGGCGGCGATATGGCGGTGATATTCGACGCACGGTTCGATCCCTTCCGCCCGGCCGATCCCGATCGCTCGGTCTTCTCGATTCTCAGCAATGCGCCCTCCCCGGTGCCCCTCCCCACATTCTTCCGCACCGTTCCCGGCGCTCCGGTAAACCTTGTCCCCTCCGCACTGAGCCCCTCCGGCCTGACCCCCGCCGATCCGGTGCCGCAGGGGACCGCGGGCTTTGCATTCGCCACGATGCCGGCGGGAGGGAGCGGCGTTCCCGGATACTATCTGGCCCCGGTCGGGAACTTTACCATCGGGTTCAACGATGGCGTGTCGGGGCAGTTCGGCGCGCCGGTGATGACCGGGCTCTCGGGGGTAGAGTTCCTCTATCTCTCATCCCAGGCGTTCCTCACCTTCATTCCCGGCCGGCCCGCGTTCGCCGCCTCCCTGCCGGTGAGCGGCGCTTTCCGCGGGGTCGCGTTGCTGGATGGAACGGCCACCACCTCATGGGTTGCCGTCGACAAGATGCAGAACCCGCAGTCGTTCGGGTATTACGCGCAGTCGGGGACGGCGGTCAACTACGGCATCGCGCTGGCGGGTGCCGGGATCATGGCGCCGATGCAGATGATCGTATCGCCACCCCAGCAGGCGATCCCTCCGGGGCATGCGTTTCCAATGGTCCCGTACGCCGGCATCACGGCCCCCGCCGATCTCCAGGAGTTCGCCCGGTTCGAAAGCCGGATACTCGCCACCGTTCGGCAGGGGGCGATGCTTCGAAATCAGACGGGGCCTCTCTTCAGCTCCCGCCTCCAGCGGACGGGGCGCGTTATCGATGATCCGGGATCGCAGTTGACGACGTTGACGCCGCAGGGGCTTCTGGCCGTGTTGAACAGGGAGGATATGAAGTTCGGCCTGCGATCGTGGAACCGTCTGGTGATGGCGCGCGATCCGGCCAGCGGAGGGAGCCTAGCGTTCCACGGCGATCCGGCGGTGGCGGGCTCCACCGTCGCGCCGAAGCTGGCGCAGGCGATGTCCCGTGGCGATCTCTTCATGGTGATCTCCCGATCGGAAAACGTCGGGCTGTTCGATGCGGCGATCCCCGTTGACGGCTTTACGTTCGATCTTACGCTGGCGGCGCGGGGGGAGCCCCTGAGAGGGGTCCTGATCTTCAAGTATGTCACCGGCATCTCGGCCCGCGACCTGCTGGCCGATCCGGGCTCCTGGGTGCAGCCGGAGGATTTCAACGATGATCCGCAGGCGACCCGCGCGGCCGTGCTGAGCTACGTCAACAACGATCCGAAGAACCCGCATCTGGCCGGCTTCAACACCATGCTGGACGATCCGGCATGGCGGGGAATCCTGGCCCTCAACTGCGATATCGATCCGGTGGCGCTCCCCAGGGAGATGAAGGGGCTGCTGGGCGGGATGAGTGCGCCGATGCGGGGACATCATCTCGTCATCGCGCAGAATCAGATCATCCAGGGGGATGCCCCCATCACCGAGGGGAGTTTGAAGAGCTCCCTCTCCGGCCTTATCCTCTATCCTCTTCCCGATCTCGGTGGGGACTCCGCGCCGGCCACTGATACGCGGGCCGACGCTCAGTTGCCGTACGATTACAGCGTGAGCGAGCTCGATGTGGCGTTCGAGAACTCCGTGACCGTGGGCTACAACTGCGTGGTCGATCTGACGGTGAATCAGTTCTTCGGCCGGTCGGTTCAGCGTGCCGGGAGCGGAGGAAACACGATCAGGATCAACGGGACGATGCAGCGGCACAATGACACCAACATCTTCACCTTCCAGGGCTCGGACGACAACATCTTCACCACCGATACCGGGGATGGGTTCTTCCGCGCCATCGGCGGGGTGACGATCTCCAGCGCATCGTTTGCCACCACGAGCGTGGTGGACGGGGCCGATGGCGAGTGGATCGGCTGCACGTTTTCGCTTGGCGGGGGGATAGCGTTCAACACGATCGTTTCGCCGTCCGGAACCGTGTTCGATCTCCTCGGCTATGGCGATGCCGTCGATCTCCCCTTCTCCGGCCTCGATCTCGACGTGGCGTTTCTCCTGACGACGGCCGGGGCGACGGAGAACCGGACCATCACGCTTCAAACGACGACGCTGCGGTTCACGAGCGGAGTTTCCCCCCGTCCGGGGAGCCTTCCCGCCGCCATGCCCCTGACGCTGAGCGGCTTCCGTACCGATCCGAACGGGATTTCAGCGTCGAGCCTTGGAGGGCAGATCGTCAGAATCCCCGAGCTTGTCGGCGGCCGGGAGAACGGCGGGCCGCGCGAGTATCTGACCACGACGCCGACATACGCGCTCGACTTCACGCTTCCACTGGGATCGCTCGGATCGCTCTCATCGATCCACGCCGGTCTTGACGCTCATCTGGTGGTTGGCTGGGGGGCCGGCGGGACCGTGCCGGATGATGATGCGCTCTGCGTGGCGATCGTCCTGCCGCAGCTCACCCCCGGCTTCAAGGGCTTCACATTGCAGGGGATATTGCAGACCACGTTCGGCACATGCAACATGATGAAGGTGGCGGGGGACCGCTATCTGCTGGCGTTCAACAACGTGGCGCTGAAGGTCTTTACGTTCACCCTTCCCCCCGGCTACATCGTCGATCTTCTCTTCCTGGCCGGCAGGGACAACCCATCGCGCAACAACCTTGCGTGGTATGTCGCGGTGCAGCCGCAGGATGCGTAACCGATGCGCGTAGTCAGGAACAACAACCAGCCAGCGGAGAAGAGCGTGAGGCGTAAACAGGCCATCCCCGTACCGGCGCCATCCTCGACCGAGGGAGGATGCCCCGCGGCGACCACCGTGGACGATCTGATGGGGACGCTCAACGCCCGTTTCGGCGTCGATCTCCCGAGAGCATCGGACTTCCCCGATGGCAGCCCGTTCGCGCTCCTCTTCGCCTCCCCGGTCGGCGTGCCGGAGAGCGATGGGGCGGAGTGCATCTACGGGGTGACGGGGCCGTGGGAGATCGTCCCGCAGGTGGCAATCAACACAGTTTCGGTACAGGTCAACATCATCATCAACCCATCTTTGAAAGGAGAGAGCACATGGCGAAAGCAACGAAGAGCATCGTTAAAAGCAGCGGGCCGAAGCCGCTCCTGAGATCAACCGGCGCGGTCGCCGATGTCGCCGCCACCCCGAGTTCGCTCGTCGTCGGGTTCGGCGCGTCGTTTACGTTCGGCGGCAAGGTCGTCGCGGTCAGCACCGACGATATCACGAAGGTGACGGAGGGGACCTTCAAGTTCACCCTCTCCGCGCCGGTGGAGCTTGGATCGGTGAAGGATGCCTACGACGCGATCAGGACCAGCTCCATCGGGCAGCAGATCGGCATGCCGGTGCTGCCGTGGGATTCAAACGTGTTCCTTCAGAAGTTCGGCAGCACCACCACGACGATCGACAAATTTCAGATCGATACCGCGGCCGGGATTCTGGTGCTCGGGCTTACCTTCACATTCAATCTCACGCTGGTCGCGGGGGTCACGATGAACTCCGCGAGCGTGGTGATCAACTACAAGGCCGCGTCCGCGTGACATGGCTGTTGGCTGATGCGCCGTCGCGTCCTTCGATGCGGCGGCGCCCGTGGTTTCGTTGTCCGGCACTGGCACCCATCGGCCCCGCGGGGTCGCTTATCCATCGAGGAGAGATATAACCATGAGCCTCTCAGTCAGGTTCGAGGCCCGGATGGCGCTCGGCACGTCGATCGCGGAGCTGGGGATTGCGGGGGGAGATGATGGCGATATCGCGGCGGCGGATATCGCGACCGCGACGTTGTCGGGGGGGACCGAGATTCTGATCTACCTCGATATCTCCGGCAAGGGGACCGCCTTCACGCTGACCACCACGGCGCCGGTTTCGCTGCGGGAGATTCTGCAGAAGGTCATCGGCTGGTTCGGCTATGCGCTGCCGGAGCTTTCTTCTCCCTGGGATTCCATCTGGGGCGCGGTCGGCGGCGTCACGTTCACCCCCAGCCTGACGATGCTTCCCGGCGAGAGCCTTGCGCGGGTGCAGGGAGGTCTGCTGCTGGAGAAGCCGGTGGATATCGGCCCGTCGGTGCTGGGGATCAGCTTCAACGGCTTTGTCGTCGATATCGGCGGCGGGGGGAAGGGGAGCGGGAGCTTCGATTTCGGCGCCGATGTGACCATCCTGAACCAGCGGCGGGTGCTGGAATATCCCTTCCCGACGCCGGTCCCCGATGATCCGGCGTTCAAGCTCAACTATCTGGGCTTCGGCCAGCGCTTTACCGTTCCGGCCGGGACCGGCATCGTCACGGTGGCCGACGCCATCAAGGCGATGCGCGATAATCTCAAGCCGGTGGAGGGGGATGATATCACCGGCCTGCTGAGCTTCTACGATGCCGACGCCGGCTGGCTGATCGGGGTCGATCTCGCCGTCGCCAAGCTCTTCACGCTTCAGGCGGTCTTCAGCGATCCTAACATGTACGGGCTGCGGATCGGCATCGACAAGGCGCCGCTGGCGGGGCTGAGTTTCGAGATCGTCTATAAAAAAATCAGCGATGATATCGGGCTGTATTATCTCGACTTCACGCTTCCCACCGCGTATCGCCAGATCGATCTGGGCTCCCTCTCGCTGACCCTCCCATCGATCGCCATCTGGATCTACACCAACGGCGATTTCAAGCTGAGCATCGGCTGGCCGCTCGGGGAGCGATCGATCACCGTGCAGGTATTTCCGTTCATCGGCCGCGCCGGCTTCTATATCGCGAAGCTGAGCAGCGCCACCGTGACCGACATGCCGACCGATCACGACTACAACCCCATCGTTGCGTTCGGCATCGCATTGAGCCTGGGAGTGGGGCGGGAGTTCAACAAGGGGATACTGAAGGCGAGCGCCACGCTCTCGCTCTACGGCGTCTTCGAGGGGAGGCTGGCGTGGATCGCGGACGGCGCGACGGCGGGGAACGCGACGCCGGATTATTTCTGGTTCCGCGGCACGTTCGGCATCACCGGCGTGCTCCAGGGGGTTGTCGATTTCGGCATCGTCAAGGCATCGCTCACCATCAGCCTGGGGGCCAGCGTCACCGCCACGTTCGAGACCAACAAAAAAACGCTGATCCAGTTGAACGCCTATGTCTCGGTGGAGATCAGCGTGGAGATCGGCGGGTTCAGGATCTTCGGCCATCGCATATCAATCACGATCAGCTTCTCATTCCATACCGATATCAGCATGAGTTTTGAAATCGACAACGGCTCCTCCCGCATGCTCGCCGCAAAAGCGGAGCGCATGGCCGGTCTTCTCTGGAGCGGGCTGGCAGCCTCTACGATTGCCGCGCCGGATAGTCCCACGTCGCTTGCGCTGGTCTTCACGCCGCAGCTCTCCCACGCCGATGGCTCCCCCTGCTTTATCGCGGGCCTTGCCATCGCGACCGGATCGGATGGGACATCGCCGTTCGAGCTGATGGTGAACGCGCTGGCGAAGGAACTGCTGGCGACGGTCGCGGGGACCGCGATGCCGGACAATGGGATGATCTCCCCGTCGGAGATCGGGAACCTTGGCGATATGCTCCGCCGGGAGCGCGGGGCGGTGCGCGCCGGTGCCGGCTCCGTCAACGATGCGTACCAGCAGCGAATCGATTTCCTGACCAAATACTTCACCTTCACGGTGGAATGCCAGCCGCCCGCCCCCGATGGCGCGGATGCAGGATCGCGGAGCGCCGTGGTTTTTCCGGTCTTCGCGGAGCTGTTCGTAAACGTTGCCGGCGAATGCGGCGGGAAGTCCTGGTGCCTGTCGTTCCAGGACCATAACGCAAAGCCCGATTCCTATTCCGCGAGCCTGAGCGATTATTTCAACGAGATGGCGATCGCCTTCGCGGGGCCCGATGCTCCCCAATCGCTCGGCGCCACGGCGGCCGGGGATGCCTCGATGGCGAAGATCCTCTTCGTCGATTATTTCGACCTGATCTCCGGCGAGCTTCAGGGGCAGATCCAGGCGGTTGCCGACGGCGGCGCGGGGATATCGATCGGCGATGCGCTGGCGGCGATCGACTACGGAACCATCGCCGGCAAGGTCTCGCGCTTTATGCTCAACGGGCTGCGACTGCCGGAGGAGCTCCCGGCCGATTCCTCGGCGTGGCCGGGGCTTCCGCTTTCGCCGCTCTACCGGATGACCGGCCAGCAGTTCCCCATCTGCATCGACGACAACGCCTACACCGTCTCGCTCGATCTGGCCTGCAAGGGGGCGGAGGGGGTTGCCCCGGAGTGGCTGGTGCTTGGCACGGGCGATGCGGCGCCCCTCTTCACGATCGATGGCGCCGACGGGCTGGCGGCGTTCCAGGCGTTCGCCGGGCTGGTTCCGAATGGGGATATCCCCACGAGGACGCTCGTCGAGCCGATCCTTCCGGCCGCGAAGAATTTCTCCCTGAAGAACCTGATTCCCCTGGGTCGTCCCGACACGGCTCCGGGGAATCCGTTCGAGATCATCTCGCTGGATGGCCCGCTGATGGCGGCCGTGACCGGCGATTCTCTTCGGACGACGCTTCAGTTTATCCCCGGCAATTCCGATCAGGGGAGCCCTCTCTCGTTCTCCCCCGGCCTCAGGATCGATCTCACCGTGAGCCGTGTCGCCGCCCGCTCCGACGGCAACGCGGATGCCGGGGGGAAGAGCACCGCCTATCAGCCGCACATCTATCAGATCGGCGGGACCGACGAGGCGAGCAGAAATCTGCTGAGGATGGTGATCGATGATGGCGCGGTGAGCGGAATTCAATCGCTGGAGCTTCTCTATCCGTCGGGGAGCGGCGGGATGATCGCGCGCGCGCCGGGAGCCCGCGTGGGGCTGGTGAAGACCAATCTCTCCACGTCGAGCAATCCTCAGGGCTCCGCAATGCTGACGGGCCTTGCCGATGATGCGGCCGATCCCGTCTACGCAAAGCTCTCGGCGGCCGGCGATTTCCTGACGCTCGTCTGGGAATGCAGCATCGTCAACTCCGGCGGGTTCTATCTCTACTACGAGGCGGTGGATGGGGCCGATCTCCCCGAGAGCATCTTCAACGACGGCCGGAGCGCCCCGTTTTCCATCCTCATCCAGTTCCCTTCCGGGAGCGATGCCATCCGTCAGTTCCACAACGTCGCCGTGGCCGCGGCGCCCGCCGATTCCGGGGCCGGCGGCATCTACGTTGCGACGACGCCGGATGTGATGGAGTTCGAGCCGGTGGTTCCGGCCGGATGTATCGGCGTTACGCTGCAACGGAACAACCCGAAGTTCGGCGCCGCCAGCCCGCAGGCCGATCTGGATAATCTCTTCAATCTGGTTCAATGCAGGATCGTGGGGAGCGATGCGTTCGATGAATCGATGTGGGGGCTTCCGGTCGGCCCGGCCGATCCCACGACGAGCAGGGAGGAGTTCGATCTCCGCAGGCTCCGCGCCCTGACGGCACCGGAACCGGAATTCTGGAACTACCAGCAGACGCTCGCGTTCCACAGGTTCGCGAAACGCCCGGCCGGATCGCCGCCGAACCGCTATCTGGGCGTCGGCTCATCGATCACGCTGGAGTTTGTCGCGCTCGATCTCTACGGCAATCCGGCGCCAGCCGCGCTCCCCGCCACGCTGACGGTTCCGCGGATCATGTACTACGATTCCCTGCTTCCGATCACCGGCTGGCCCGGGGTCGGAATCCACTACACGGTGGGCGGCCCCCCGGCGGGGGTAACGATCGCGATCGATTTCGATCCGTCGGGCATCATCGGCACGCAGGGGTCGCAGACGGCGGAGCGGGCGGCCGACGCGCTTGTGGCGTACAACCTGATCTACGATCAGATCACCGATCCGAACGTCGTTGCCGCGTTCGATACCACGCTGGCTCCGGGGAATTCCGTTGCCATCGCGACCGGGCTCACGTCCGACCTTGCGCTGTTCGTTGAGAAGATTCGCGCGGAGCTGCGCGGCGTGATGAACGGCGGGGAGAGCGGCGGCATCATCGTCACATCGCTGGCGTTTCCGATGGCGGATGCCGCTCTGCCGAAGGAGCCGATCTTCGCGCTGGATGTCACCATCACCCTCGCGCGGACGAAGTATGTCGACGCGCAGAACCCCGGCGCCGGCTCCGTGACGATGACGATCCCGCCGCTGATAACCGCGGCGCCCGCTCCGGCAATCGCGGCGAACGGAACGGCGACGCCCGATGCGGCCCCTCCCGCCAACTCGCTTGAGGCGTTCGCCGGCGCGTTCGAGGCCGCGTTCAACGGGGCCTTCAAGCTGGCGGTTGGCGCGGCGAATGGCGGCGGCACGCCGCGAGCGATGCGGGGAGCGCTTCAGACCGGGAATACATCGCTCTGGGCGGTTCGCATCAACCCGGCCGACGGGGTTCGGATAGCGCGCGCGGACGATCAGACGCCGCTGTACTACGCGCCCCCGCCGGATCATACCTCGCTTCAGAGCGGCACCGTGGTTGTCCGCGATTACAAGGCGCAATGGAACGGGGGCGATGATGATTTCACCCCGGTTTCCATAACGTTCGCGAATATCGATGTCGAAGTCTGGATGCGCTGTTTCCTGGCGGCCTTCGACGCCTTTCTCGATCCCTCGCTGGCGCTTCCGGCCGCCGATCTTGCCCCGGACATCTACGCCCGGCTGATGGCGCACAAGGAGAAGATCGCATCGGATATCGCGACGGGCATTGTCACGGTCTTTGCCGATCAGACGGCGCCGGAGGAGGCCCTTCAGGCGGCGGTGGCCGCGTTCTATCAGAAGCTGCTGGTTCGCCTGTCGAGCGCGTACGAGGTGAACACGGTGGTGCAGATTCCCGTGAGCGTAACGGTTCCCGATTCCGGCGCGCCGCTCCCGCCGTCCGGCCTTTACGGCACGATGATGATCGGCGCGGGGCAATCACCGGTCGGCGATGAGCCTCCGAAGCCGAACGCCACGTTCACCACCGCGAAGGTTCCCCTGACGACCGGCAAGCGATATATCACCACGCTCTTCACATCGTCGCAGCCGACGGCGAACTCGGATTTCGACGCGGAGCTGGGCTATCGCATCGGGTTTGTGGAGTACGATATCGAGAGCGGCGATGGCTACGCAAGCTCATCATGGCTGAAGTTCGTGCTGGACAGCGGAGCCATCGCCGATGCCGACCTTACCGTGCCGCTCGGCAACGTGGATATACCGATCCCGTTGCGACTCTATCCCGCCTCGCCGACGCTTACGTCGCAGGCGGCGTTTCCAAGCCATCCCGGCGCCGGGGACCTGGCGGACGCGCTGAAGTGGAGCTATCAGGTCGCGTACAACCACCCACGTATCGGGCAGGATCTGATTCACATGGTGGTGACATACAACGCGGCGACCGGTGGACCGGCCGGGACCGGGGCCGTGGCGGCGATGGTTTCGGGCGCGGCACGTCCGCTGCCGGCTGATCGGTTCGAGGGGCTGGCGCGGTTTACGGCGGAGTATCCGGCGGTGGCGTCGCATTTCGAGCAGATCAGAACTCGTGGCGATCAGAATGTGGCGCTGGCGGCGATCGGGCGGTTCGAGGAGCTGGTGATGGGGATTGCCGAGACGCGCACCGCGCTGAAGTCGGCGATGATCGCCGCGCCGGTATCGGTGATCGACGAATATGCGTTCCGTCCCGAGAACGACGGCCGGACGATCATCGCCACGCGGATGAAACGGCTTGGCGTTGCCGGCGACGTCTGGTCGCCATGGCCGGCGATCGACGGCTTCACGTTCGCGCAGGATGCGAAGAACCCGGATCGCGGGGAGTACACCGCATCGGCCGATATCGCCGCCGATGCCGGGGAGGGGGGCGATGTGACGCGGGTGCTGACATTTGCCGACAATGACATCGGGACGCTGCAATCGGCGATCACGAACATCTGGATCGAGCGGAACGCGACGCTGGTAAGCGGGATGCGGACCAATCCCCTCTTCATCTTCCGCACGCCCGATATCTCATTCGCGAACGGGATAAAACCGTTCAACGAGATTCTGTCGCCGATCACCATCCCCACCGGCGCGACTCTGACCGCATCGCTCACGGCGGCATTCGCGATGATCAACGGCACGATCGGCAATCAGGATCTGCGGCTGCGGATGGAGATGAGCTATCGCTACGACGTGGCGGTTTCCGGGGATGCATCGCTTCCGGTGACGATTCCGCTGCTCCTTATCACCGATTGCGGCCTTTCCGAGCCGGCCATTTATATCGATGCCGTGGCGGCGCAGCTTGGGGCATGGTATACGCAGATACGGCCGGAGACGAGGAACGGAACGCTGGTGATGGGGATGACGATCTCCAGCGGCAATGATCAGGGGGATCGCATCCCGTTGCTGGGGATCGATCAGATGGTGATGGCGATCGTCGCGGCCGACGAATGGTGGCAGTGATGGTCGCAAAGTCGCGTGCCTGACGATGATGGATTGGCTTTCCCCGTTTTTTCGGTAGTGACTCAGGTTGAGATACGGTTCATGCTGTTTGGACTCATGGTGGGCATTCGACATCTCTCCTTCCAGCCCCATCGGGGCGTACCGGTTGTAGCATCGCCATGCCCCATGATTCCAAGCTCCATCGGAGCGTACCATTCGGCACGGATGCGGGGATGGTACGCTCCGATGGAGCTTGAGCGGGAGATGGGAGCATTATTGCTACAACCGGCGCGCTCCTCTGGAGCTTGAAGAGAGAAGAAGGGATCGCCGATCGATGATTGTTCAGCAGACGGAAGAGTGGATTCAACCTGAGTCACTACCGTTTTTTCGGGGAGAGCCCGGCATCGTGGCGCGATCCGGCATCCATCGCCGCCGTCTGTTCCGTTTGTTGGTAAGTTTCCGTGTCCATTGATCCATCCCCATCCGCCGCAGTTTCACGAACCCCACCGATCTCGTACTTTTGTTTTCAGTGGACCGATCCTCTCCGCCGGGCCGTACAATGTTCTTCCATCTCCCCGGTTGAACATCCGCCGGTGCTTCATTCCCGTAAATTGTAGTAGCAGGTTATGATCTATAACGCTCAGGTCAATGTGATGCTCCGTCCGGCCATCCTCGATGTGCAGGGAAAGACAGTTGAGAACTCCCTCCACTCGCATGGTCACGCCAACGTGGGGCATGTCCGTATCGGAAAGCATGTCACGTTCGAGATCGAGGCCGCGAGCATGGAGGAGGCCGAGGCGATTGCCCGCGAGGTTTCCCGCGATGTGCTCAGCAACCCGGTCATGGAGAACTTCGACGTTACCGTTTCCGAGGCGGCGGTGGAGGAAGCACGATGAAAATCGGCGTGGTGGTATTCCCCGGCTCGAACTGCGATCACGATGCGTATTATGCCCTGAGGCATGAGATTGGCGTGGAAACGGTATTTCTGTTCCACAAGGAGCACGATCTGCGGGATGTTGACGCGATCGTCCTTCCGGGCGGGTTCAGCTACGGCGATTATCTCCGTTGCGGCGCCATCGCCCGTTTCTCCCCGATCATGCGGGAGGTTGTGCGGTTTTCACAGTCCGGCGGGCCGGTGATCGGCATCTGCAACGGCTTCCAGATCCTCTGCGAGGCGGGGTTGCTTCCGGGGGCGCTTCTTCGTAATCGGGGCCTGCGCTTTATTTCGAAGCATATTCATATCCGCGTTATCAACAACCGGACGATCTTCACCGGCGAGCTGGCCGCGGGAGAAGTGCTCCGCATCCCGATCGCCCACGGCGAGGGGAACTACTATGCCGACCCCGAAGTGCTGCACGAGCTGAACGCCGAAGGGCGCATCGTGTTCCAGTACTGCGACGCGGCCGGGAACGTAACGGACGGGGCGAACCCTAACGGCTCGCAATTCAATATCGCGGGGATCGTCAACGGCAAGGGCAATGTCCTTGGCATGATGCCCCATCCGGAGCGTGCCTGCTCTCCTCTGCTCGGTTCTACGGACGGTCTCGGTATCTTCCGGTCGATCGTCCGTTCGCTCGAGATCGTCGCGGCCTGATTTTCTTCTGTCGGGATGAGCTTCCTGAAACGGCCCCCGACCGGATGACCGACGCAGATCGACAATCCATTTCCAATCCTTTTTCGGAAGAAGTTCTATGAACCTCGGTGCACCTGAAATTATCGTTATCATGGTGATCCTCCTCCTCCTCTTCGGCGGAAAGAAGATCCCTGAGCTGATGCGCGGCCTCGGATCGGGCATGAAGGAGTTCAAGAAGGCCACCAGCATTCACGACGATGAGCCGGAGCCCACTCCCCGCACGTACGATCGCCAGCTCGACAGCCGCGCCACCGATGAGCGTCTGAGGCTGGACCAGGAGCGTCGCGATCTTGAGGAGCAGCGCCGTCTGCTGGAAGAGGAGCGTCGTCAGTATCAGGCTCGCCAGTAGAACCAGCCGTTTGTCATGGTTGTTCGCGGGCATTTCGTGACAGGCTCGTAAGACCGGGATGTTCCGCGGGGATCTCCCGCCGAAGCATCGCGATCAATCGGCGGGCGTGCGCGCTGGCTGGCGCGCTTCGTGGTGCGGGTTTTGATGAGTGCGGGATTGATCATTCATGTTTTTCGAGGGAACAGGACGATGTTCGACATAGGCGGTGGAGAGCTCTTTCTGATTCTCCTGTGTGTGCTGGTGCTGTTCGGGCCGAAGAAGCTTCCGGAGCTTGCACAGAGCCTGGGGCGCGGCATCCGGGAATTCAAGAAGGCGCAGCGGGAGTTTACCGATCATATCAACAGTGCCATCGAGCAGGAGCACCAGCGGAACACCGGAACGGTGGCCCGCCCGGTTTCCCGGCCGGTGGTTACTCCAACGTCTCCCCCCATCGCGATAACCGGCGGCGAGGAAGGTGAGTCGGAGATGCATGTGCCCCCCGTGCCGCAGGCGGAACGCCAGATGGAGCCGGTCACGCCGCACGAGGCGGAGATCCCGACGCATCAGCACGCGACGGAGATGCCGGGACATCAGGCCGATGAGCACGCCGCGCGAGCCTGAACGTTGCAGACCACGTCGCAGTATCACTACCGGCCGCCTCAGCGTGGCCGGCGTCGTTTCATACGGTTCCGGTCCATCCACCGATGGGCCGATCTTCATCTATCCCGTCATCAACCTCTTCCGACAATAGTCCCATGGCCGACTGTTTCGACGATCTTCTGAATCTAAGCAACGATTCCATCGAGTCGGCGATCGCCTCAACCACGAGGATTACCGCATCGAGCGAGGCATTCGGGGAGGCTCTCGGGACAAGGGCGCAGGAGCTGGCGTACGCGAATTATCTGGAAGGGGAGGCGCAGAACCGGATGCTGCTTGGGGTGGCCGGGAAAATCGCCACCGATTTCGATCAGCTCCGCGAGACGTTCCAGGAGGAGACCGAGCTTTTTACATCGCATTTCGCCACGAGCATCGATGCGTTTCTCAGAGCCAGGGCCATCCAGCAGACGCCGGAGGAGGAGGAGATCGTTCGGGAGGGATTGCGCGATCTTGAAGGGCTGCCGGAGGCGCTCTACGCGCTGGAGCGGCAGCTTATCACCATTCAGAATATGACCGCCGGGCTGATCTCCATCGCCCAGGTGCAGGCCGACGCGCAGGTTCGCGCCGCCGCGGTGATCGAGCGGCTCAAACGGGAGATCCGCTCGGCCGCGGAGATGATCGAGGCCGTCTGCGCGCCGGAATAAGGGGCTGATTCCTCCCGGCGACGATAAAGGGCATCATTCGATCACCATCGTTCTTCTCGATCCCACGGCATGATTCCCGGTCACGATCCGATGGGTGATCGGATGCCGGCCATATGCAATTCGGGCCCGTCCCACGGGATTACGGGGAACGGGCCCGGAATATCAGGCAATCACCAGGGGATTTATCGATCGATCGCCTTCATCCCCATCTCGCCATACCGCTCACCCGCGATCGCTCCGGGCTCTCCCAGCATATCGAGCCGCGCCAGGTCATCGGCCGTCAGGGCGATAGTGACTGAAGCGGCGTTCTCCTCGAGATGGCGGAGATGCTTGGTGCCGGGGATCGGGACGATATCATCCCCCTGATGCAGCAGCCACGCCAGCGCGATGCCGGCCGGGGTTGTGCCCTTCTCCCGCGCGATCTCCTCCACCGCCCTCACCACATCCAGATTCTTCATGAAGTTCTCCCCCTGAAACCGCGGATCGGTGCGCCGGTAATCGTTCTCAGGGATATCCTCCGGTCGCTTGATCTGCCCGGTCAGGAACCCGCGGCCCAGCGGACAATAGGGGACCATGCCGATGCCAAGCTCCCGGAGCGTCGGAAGAATCTCATCCTCGATCCCCCGTTCCCAGAGGGAGTACTCGCTCTGAAGCGCGGTGATCGGGTGAACCGCGTGGGCACGTCGCAACGTTTCCGCGCCGACCTCGGAAAGCCCCAGATAGCGGACCTTGCCATCGCGCACCAGCTCGGCCATCGCGCCAACGGTCTCCTCGATCGGCACCGAGCGATCCAGCCGATGCTGGTAGAAGAGATCGATCTGATCCACCCCGAGCCGCGCCAGCGATGCATCGCACGCGCGGCGGACATTCTCCGGCGAGCTGTTCAGCCCCCGCCGCATCCCGTCCTCGCCGATATCGAACCCGAACTTCGTGGCGATCACCACCCTCTCCCGCCGGTCCCGGAGCGCCTTTCCCACCAGTACCTCGTTGGTGAACGGCCCGTAGATCTCCGCCGTATCGAAGAAGTCGATCCCCAGCTCCGTTGCGCGGTGGATCACGCTGATCGATTCCTCCTCGTTGCCCGGCGCGCCATACGCCCAGCTCATTCCCATGCATCCCAGGCCGAGCTCTGAAACGCGCAGCCCCTGATTTCCGAGTGCTCTTGTGTTCATTGTCCCTCTTCTCCGTCAGATAATGGAACCTGTTGCGATACCAGTCATGATGATACGGCGGGGAGGCCCAACCGGGCAAATAATGATCGGTTGGCAATGATCCCCGTTTCGTAAGTTCGGCGTTCATTCATTTCCGGGCTCAATTCAGCAGGTATAACCAATGGCCGATCCGATAGTGTACGCATCCGTGCGGGTTGATGAGAAGGGGATCATGGAACTGGATCACGGGCGACGATCGGTGTTTGTCCCGAGGGAGAACGTCAGATCGATCGAGTTGAAACAGGGGAGCCCCGCAGAGCGGCCGATGGTTCAACTGGTCCTCGGGATGATCATATTCGGTGGCGCGCTGTACTGGCTCTCCGGCGTGGTGGCGTGGTGGAACACTCCATGGGCCATCAATTACCGTTTTCTGATTGTTCCGCCCCCCATGCTTCTGCTGGGCTCCTGGCTGATCTACGCGGCTCTTCGGAAACGTTATTTCCTCAGGATATGCCTTGACCGTGGTGAACGGAAAATAGTTTTTCGTGGCGATGTCGATCGAGATGGGCTTCAGGAATTCATGGGTGCAACGAAGCGGAGATTTGAGATGGAAATTATTTCGCGGGCCGATGGAGTCTGGAATACATGAGATGAATATTCGATATCCCGCTCATATCCATGAAATTCATCGTGGCGATGTTCTCCATTAATGTTCAACACGATTATCAATCACCGTGAGCAATCCCATATCATTTTCCTCCGTCGCCGTCGATGCCGACGGGATCACCGGATTTAATCAGCGCGGTCGGAAATTGTTCGTTTCGATGGAGGAGATCCAGTCAATGGAGATAGAGCGTGGAAAAGTATCGGAATGGCCGAAGCTCCAGCTTGTCGCCGGCATCCTCTCCATATTCCTTTGCCTGGGCCTGATCTTTTCAGGAATACGTCTGTTGCCTTATTCCCTGATGGTATTGGGCATCTGGCTTATCCGTCTGTCACGGCACAGGGAGCTGGTGCTCCTCGTGAGGACGGAAGATGATACAAAGCGACTGTCGCTGGGGAAGGAAATTGCGATGGCCTCGCTCCACAGGTTTATCGAGAGCGTGCGGGAGACCTATGGCCTGGAGATAATCCGGCCGGCTTCCATTGACTGAGCTATCACGCTGCGATCGCCCGACCTCCCCGCATCTGATGTTATTGAATCGTCAGTGAATCTGAAGTAATTCGGCAGCCCGTTATGCATATCGAAAAAATAGTCACGCCGATATTTCTCATCCTTGCCGGCCTGTATTCCGTGTTCAGGATTCCGGTGCTTGTGGCGCGGGGGATTGCCGAGGGGAGGATCAGCCCGGATAGAAAAAATATCACGCGATGGATAAAGATAGTCGGCTATACCGATCTGGCGCTTGGCCTTATCATGCTTATCGCCACGCTGGCCGGCCGGGGAAACTAACCGGGGGAATCACGCTGCCAGCAGGGGAATCGGGCCACATCGGTGCTTGTGGTGGCGCTGATAAACGAGTCGTAATCGAACCCCGGCATTGCCATCATGTGATCCAGCAGTTCCTGCTCGCCGCTGGCTCCCTGAGGGATAACGCATCTTGATGATTCTCCGGTCAGCACCCAGAGAAAATCCATTCCCCACGGCCCGGAGTCGTTTGTCTCGATCGCGATCTCCCTCAGATCGCTCCATGCCACGGTCTGCCGTTCGCCGTCGGGATGCGTGCAGGATATCCCGGTATCGCTTATCTCCACCACGTATAACTCTTCCGGCATCATGATGATCGCCCTGATGATTGGGTTGAACATGTTCCTTCCGTCGGCGCGGATCGCGGTTTACAGCGTGGGTTCATGCGCCGGCGCGCCAATATATGAGCCCTTCCCGTTATGATTCACAACAGGTTCCCGGCAGGTTAGTACCTTTGCGGTCCGGCGATACCGGCCGGGTTCATGAAGCGCAACTGCATTTACTTTCAGATAGAGATAGTTCGATGTCAGAGACATATCAGAATTTCCGGCGGAGACTGGATGCGGGGGAGACCACCTGTGTGGACGCCGTAACCGAGACGTATCGCAGGGCGGATGGGGCAAGGGATCTCAACGCATTTCTCTCGCTCTTCCCCGAACGGGCGCTTGAACGCGCTCAGGCGGTGGACGGGCGTCTGAAGCAGGGGACCGCGGGACCGCTTGCCGGGATGACGATCGCCGTGAAGGATAACATCGCCATCCGCGATGAGCAGTTGACATGCGGTTCGAAGATCCTGACCGGGTTCCGCTCGCTCTATTCGGCGACCGCGATTCAGAGGCTGGAGGCGGCCGATGCGATTCTGATCGGCAAGACGAACATGGATGAGTTCGCGATGGGCTCCTCCAACGAGACATCGTACTTCGGCCCGGTACACCATCCGCTCGACCCGGAGCGGGTGCCGGGGGGATCTTCAGGGGGTTCCGGCGTCGCGGTCGCGGCGGATATCTGTCATGGCTCGCTCGGGTCGGAGACCGGCGGATCGGTCAGGCAGCCGGCGGCGTTTCTCGGCGTTGTCGGCGTGAAGCCGACGTATGGTCGCGTCAGCCGGTTCGGCCTTGTGGCGTTCGCTTCATCGCTTGATCAGATCAGCCCGTTCGCCCGGTCGGTTCACGATGCGGCGCTGATCCTGGAGACGATCTCCGGGATCGACGCGAATGATGCCACATCGAGCAGCCATCCGGTGGTTCGCTACACCGACGCGCTTGCCGGCGCCGACGTGCGGGGGATGCGGATCGGCGTGCCGAAGGAGTATCTGATCGACGGGATGCACCCGGCGGTGGTCAGTTCGCTGAACGAGCTTCGCGCGCGCCTGCGCGATGGCGGCGCGGAGATCGTGGATATCTCCCTGCCGCATACCGAGTACACCATCCCCACGTATTATGTGATCGCGACGGCGGAGGCCAGCGCCAATCTCTCCCGATTCGACGGCGCCCGCTACGGCTATCGCTCGCCGAATGCGACCACTCTTGAGGAGATGTATGAGATGAGCCGTTCGGAGGGGTTTGGCGATGAAGTGAAGCGCCGGATCATGCTGGGGACGTTTGTGCTGTCGAGCGGGTACTACGACGCCTATTATCACAAGGCGCAGCAGGTACGGCGACTGATTCATCGCGACATGGAGGAGGCATTCGCGCGGGTCGATCTGATCCTGGCGCCGACCACCCCCACGCCGGCATTCAGGCTTGGCGAGAAGGCGAACGATCCGATCGCGATGTACCTCAGCGATATCTTCACCGCCGCCGCCAACCTTGCGGGCGTTCCGGCACTCTCCGTTCCGTTTGGACGTGATGAGGAAACCGGCCTGCCGATCGGCGCGCAGTTTATCGCCCGGCATTTCGACGAGGCGACGATGTTCCGGGCCGCGGCATGGGTCGAGCGTGGTGAGTGATGGTGGCATCGCCGCGATCCTGGGTTGCATCGCTTTCCCTCACGGGATAACTTCCCCCGACGATACGTTCTCCCATTCATCCAGCTTTCGGAGAAGGAAGTATGAGATATCTCTCCGCCATTCTGCTCGCCCTTGCGCTGGGCACGCTGCTCCCGGGATGCGGCCAGCCCCCCGCGCTTCCCTCGGACCCGACCGATACGACCGGCACCGTCGTCACCGATCCGAACGTCGGCAAGGCTGCGCCGGACTTCACCGAGTCCGATATGAATGGAAACCCGGTTTCCCTTTCAAGCACGCGCGGGAAGGTTGTGCTGGTCGATTTCTGGGCCTCCTGGTGCGCTCCCTGCCGCGCCGCGATGCCGACGGTCCGGCAGACATGGGAAACGTACAGGGCGAAGGATTTCATGATCCTGGGCGTATCGCTGGATAACAGCCTGAGCGCGTGGAAAACATATGTGGCGGGGAACGGGATGACCTGGACGCAGGTGCTCAACGGATACAGCAGCAAGAGCGGCAACACCGCCGCCGACCGATACCATATATCGGCGATTCCGACGCAGTTCCTGATCGGTCGTGATGGGAAGATCATCGCCAGCGGAAATTATATCGACGATCTGGACGGGAAGATAGCTGCGGCGTTGAAGTAGGGAAGGAGGTCGGCAACAAACGCGGCATCCTCATTCATAAGGCACGATAATCAAAAGCGCCCCGGAGAAGAACTCCGGGGCGCTTTCTGTTGGAACGCCCGAGGCATCAGCCGTTCGTTTCATCGGTTGCCGCCTAACCACACAGCCCTGTCTCCGATCCTGGTAAAATAATGGGAGGATGCTGATGATCAATCGATCCCCGGGTTGCTCTCCAATGCAGCCGTAAAGCTGCCGGGTTCAGCAACAGGCGGTAGGGAGCGGGCGGAGAAATTGTTACAACGCATCTCCGGGAATGCTGGTGATTGATTGCGCCTTGGTTATATTGGTGCTCAAAATTTTAAAGCGTGAAATCCCACTCCATGGGCTTTCGCACCTGAAGTTTTCGGGTAAGGAAACGTGCTGCGGTTACAATCCTTCCGTTTCCGTGAAAGCGCAGTTGAAAATATCTATCTAACCAACTCATAGACTCCAATCACCTTCTCATTCCCAGGAGACGGCTAATGAAGATTCCCATACGATTACACTATCTGACCTTGCTCATGGGGCTGGCATGCCTCTGCGCGGTCAGTGATCTCCGGGCGCAGGTCTGCCTTCCGGCATGGCAGTATCGCACGCCCGTGACCATCAATAACAGCGCCAACACCTCGGCGCTGACAAGCTATCCGGTCAACATCTCGGTAAATACAGCCGCATTGATTGCTGTAGGCAAGATGAACGCCGATGGCTCCGATATGCGCTTTGCGGACAATGACTGCTGCACGCAGCTCAGCTATTGGATCGAAAGCGGGCTGAATTCCTCGTTTACAAGCATATGGGTGAAGATGCCGACGCTTGCGGCAAGTGCCAACAGGACGATCTACCTGCTCTATGGCAACCCCGCCGCAACGCCTATCAGCGACCCGAACACCGTGTTTCCTCTTTATGATGATTTCAACGGTAGTTCGTTGGATCTGGTAAAGTGGACTTCTCCCCGCATTGGCGGCACCGGCTCGGTTACGGTAAGTGGGGGAAGCATCAACTTCACGGCACCCAACGGCTCCGCTGTGACCATAAAGTCGAATGCCGCAATCAACACCCCGGCGATTGTTGAGGCCAAGGTGAACGGCTATTCTGCAAACTGGCCGAATATCGCCCAGTTGCAGCCGGGCACGGAAACAGGCTACGCTCTCTTTCATGGCGCGGATCGCACTCCACCGCTCTTCTTTGGGCCAACTCAGGCAACCGGCGCCAGTTACCAGGCGTACCTGGAAAATGGAACTGCCGCTCCGGGAACGGGAATCTGGTCGATCTACTGGACTTCCGCCGCGAAGGTCGCGACCTATCCGGGAGGGTCCATTACCTATGTCGGCCCGGCTGCCGGCGTTCCGGGGCCGTATCCTCTTCCCTCCAGTGTGAACATGGCGATGGGCTGCCTTCAGACCAACGGCAACACTTCGAGCGGCACGCTTTCCATCGATTGGGCTCGGGCACGTCCTTATACCAGCCCTGAACCGGGTTTCTCGGTCGGTCAGGAGGGGTTGAACGCTCCAACGGTCATCAGCCAGCAGCCGGTCAACAGAAACGGTTGCCAGGGACAGGTGGCGACGTTCTCGGTGACCGCTACCGGCAGCAGCCTTACGTATCAGTGGCGGAAGGGCGGGGTCAACATCCCCGGTGCCAACGCCTCGTCGTACTCGGTCGGCTCGCCGACCGCGTCCGATGCGGGAACCTACGATGTCGTGATCTCCGCAAGCTGCGCTTCGACGGTGACCAGCAACCCGGCGACGCTTTCGATCGTTGCCCCGACGCTTATCACCGGCCAGCCGACCGGCGCCTCCTATTGCGGTAACGTTGTTCCCACGACGTTCACCGTGGTGGCAACCGCGGCCAACATCAACTATCAGTGGCGGAAGGATGGGGTGAATATCCCCGGCGCAACCGGCACCTCCTATACGATCCCCGCGCCCACCCCGGCGGATAACGGCGTCTATGATGTCGTGGTCGGTGGTGATTGCGGTCCTGCGGTCAGCAACCCGGCACGGCTTACCGTGACGCTGCCGCCGCAGTTCACGCAGCAGCCGTTCGATACCACGACCGGAAACATGGCCGGTTCGGTTCGCGATTACACCTTCTCGGTCGGGACCGGAGCAGCGCTTCCGCAGCCGGAGAGTGGTGTCACGCAGATCTTCAAGGCTCCCGCCGGCAGCGGCGGCGTCGATGATTCGGTGAGGGTCATCAACATCGGCTTCCCGTTCACCTTCGATGGCGCGACCTACAATCAGCTCTCGGTCAGCAGCAACGGCGTGATCGGCGTCGGGCCGATACCGGTGACGACGACCGGCATCAACACCATCATCGGTGGTGGTGGCGTGCCGATCATCGCTCCATTCTGGGATGATCTTCGGGTCGGCGGCGGCGCCGGCGGATGCGGTAACCCGCTTGTGAGCTATTACATCAGCGGTACCGCTCCGAACAGGGCGCTTGTGATCGACTTCAAGAGCATCGAGCTGACGAAGCAGACCACCGCGTGGGGCAGCTTCCAGGTTCGCCTCTACGAGCGGTCCAACGCCATCGAGTTCTACTACGGACAGATGAGCCCATGCTCCGTCTGCCCGACCGGTACGCAGGGATGCTTCCCGAATTCGGCGACGATCGGTATCGCCGCCGCTGGCGCGGTTGCCTTCCAGAGCGTCTCGCTCGCGAGCACGCCGACGGTGAGCCTGACCAACCCGAACGACGCCAACGACCTGAACACGACGCCGATCACGAGCGGCCGTCTGCTCACGTTCACGCCTCCGTCGAGCATCTGCCGCGATCATCCGTTTACCCTCGTGGTTGGGGCGAGCGGAACAAACGTCCGCTACCAGTGGCGTTTCAACGGCAAGCCCATCGATGGGGCCACCGGACCGTCATATACGCGGTACGGACAGATCTATGATGAGGGTCTCTATGATGTGGTGATCACGGGAAGCTGCCCGGTGACGTTCACGAGCAATCCTGTTCGGGTCCGTATTACCACCGAGCCGATCATCGTCAATCAGCCGCGCGATCAGTCGGTGCTGATCGGACAGCCGGTCACGTTCCGGGCTGATGTGATCTCCGGCGGAAGCCTGACCTATCAGTGGCAGAAGGATGGGGTCAACATCCCGAATGCCGTACAGGCATCCTACTCCATTGCCTCGGTCACGCCAAAGGATATCGGCGATTACAACGTGGTGGTCTATGGCACGCAGTGCCAGTACTACCTCACCGTCAGCAATCGTGCATCGCTCCTGATCGATGCGCCGCTGGGGATCGCCAAGAACCCGGATAATCAGGTCCTCTGCACCGGCGGCACGGCCAGCTTCACCGTTACGGCGAGTGGAAACGGTCTGGTCTACCAGTGGCGGAAGAACGGGGTCGATATCCCCGGCACGAACAAGCGCATCTTCACCATCAAGAACGTCACGCCGGCCGATGCCGGGACGTACGATGTGGTGATCAATGGTGAGTTCGGACAGTCGAGCACCAGCAGTCAGGCCACGCTTACGGTGAACCCGGTGGCCTCGATCGCATCGCAGCCCTCGAATCAGACGGTCTGCCTTGGACAGGCGGTTGCCTTCAACGTGACGGCCAACGGTACAGGGCTTACCTACCAGTGGCGGAAGAACGGCGTGGTGGTTACGTCATCCACGACCAATACCCTGAACATCCCGGCCGCAGCCATTGCGGATACCGGCCGGTATGATGTGATGGTAATCGGACAGTGCGACGATACCGTCGCCAGCTCCTCCGCCTTCCTGACGGTCAATCTGCCCCCGGCTGTCACTCTGGAGCCGACCCCGGCCAGCCAGAAGGTGAAGAGCGGAACGCAGGTTGTCTATACGGCCGCCGGGACCGGCACATCCGCTACCTATCAGTGGTACAAGGATGGCGCGCCGATCGGTGGAGCGGTTTCGCCGACGTACACAATCCCGAGCGCTCAGCTTGCTGACGCCGGTACGTACTACGTCATCATCAACGGCATCTGCCCGCCGCCGGCAACCAGCGCCTCGGTGAAGCTCACGGTGGATACCTCCAGCCTCGGTGTTCCGGGGATGGTCGATGCCGCCAAGGGAGCCCGCATGACGGTGGTGCCGCAGCCGGCACGTGGCCTGACCAGGCTCGCAATCGAGTTCCCGTCGAGCGTGACGCCGCGCGAGGGAACGTCCGTGAAGCTCTACGATGCTGCCGGCAAGGTTGTGCTCGATCTGAGCTCCAGCTTCGCCAGAAGCGGTTGGACTTCGGCCGACTTCGATGCGGCGATGCTCCCCACGGGGGCGTATTACTGCCGCGTCGAGGTGGGTGGATGGAGCAGCAATCTCGGTATGGTCATGGTGACCAAGTAACCGGGCCCGCGTTCCTATAGATGTCGATATGGCGGGGAGAACAGCAATGTTCTCCCCGCCTTTTTTGTAAGCGGAATGTTGCTCGCATCCGTCATCGCGGATAATGCCCGCGACCACAGTGCAAAACCACCGCGCGATATCATCGCCCGTCCGCCGATAATTATCCCTCATGATCGCGATATATCGTCATGAAGAGGTGTGGGATGGAATGCATGGTCAAGGTGATCTCAAACCATTCTCATCCATCAATCCCGGAGATTCTCCGTTACCGCATGTAATGCGGTGAAGAAAAATCCGTTGTGAAGAATATTGGGAATATTATCAGCGCATATCTCCCGGTTTTGAAATCGATGCCGGTGGTGATTGCGTTGGATAATCATGGTACAACGCATTTCCGGCTCCTCGCCGCGACCTTTCATTTCAGCGGAATACATGCTATGCTCCTCTGGAGCCTGAGAGGCGTGGCATTACTTCAACTTGTTTGCCCCGATGGGGCTGGAAAGACGGATGCCGCACATGATTCCGGGCATCATCTCACACTGAGCCAGCGCCCATGTTTCAGCGCCTTGCGGGAGGTTTGCCGATAGAATAACGGTGGCGTGGGGCTGTTATCGCGGAAATATCCTTTGTGCCCGGCAATCCCCGGACGGATTGCTGCCGGATATATCATTCAGATATCAATAACGCATCGATAGCGGAATAATATGGAATGCGGGTTGGTATCTGCGGAATAATAATGGTCAGGAGGTGATGTCCCACGGAATTCCTTCAGTAAATTTAACGGCCGATACTTTTTTGGGGAAATGATCCTTCCGTTCCATTATGACGTGAGCCGGGTCGGGGACATGGTGGGCTGATCCTTTATGGCGGATTCAACTGGTCCAAAATGTAAAGCCGTCGGTTTGATTGTTACATCACCGACGGCTTTACAACCGGACCCCTCTAATTAGTCTGGTCAACAAAATCAGGGGGTGGATTTCGCTACCATTTCGTGCTGCTTCTTATTCCTGTACCGGTGCTACTTGATTCGGATAAACAGGCCGGTCTTGGCGTCGACAACCACGTGCTTCGTATCTCCCGCCGCCGTCTTGATATCGAACGTGTATTCCCACTTCGCGTCGGTCTTGTCATACTCCAGGCTCCATGACTGGACCTGGCCTGCGACCTGTGCCAGTGCTGCGATGCGTGCCACGCTGAGCTTCACCAGAGTGTCGCCCTTGACCGATGGCGTATAATCGGTGCTGTCGAATCGTCCGCCCGTCTGCCTGATCTGTACCAGCGATCCCTTGAACGCGTCGAGCGTTACCTCGTACGTGTTGGAATCACGCGACAGGCTCACGGTGTAGGTGGCGGTCGAGTCATTCGTCACATGGATCTTCGGGTCGCCTACAACGGCGCTGTCGATGATATGGCCTGATATCGCGCGGGCCGAATCGACGCTGATGACGCCGGGGGGAACCTTCGTGGAATCGGTGTTGCCGTTATCGTCGCAGTCGCAATGGCAGTGGAATCCGTGTCCGTAGCCATGTCCGTTGCCGTGACGATAGTGCCCGCGTCCGTTCTTGTTCTTATGCTTTCCATCGCCCTGATCCTCGCCCTTGCATTTCTCATCCTCCTTCACCGTCCGCTGCTGGCCCGTCTGGGCGTCGATATAGACCGTGACGTAATGATTATCCTTCGTGAGGATGATGATCACATACGTCGGCGTGCTGTCCACATTCTCCAGATTGCACTCCACCACATCGCCGTCGGCGATCTTCTTTCCCTTCTCCTTCGCATCCTTTGTCTTGATCGTGATGTTCCGGATCACGATGGCCGAAGGGTAGTAGTAGTCGGTGATCTCTTCCTTGCTCTTGACCGCTCCGCTCTTCGGGTCGATCACGATCAGGTAGACCTTGCCGCCGGAACGAACCACGCACTCGTAGTTGAGATGATCCGAGTCGTAATCCAGGTTGACGCCGAGCACATCGGACGTTCCACCCGACTGCGATATCAACATTTGAATGATCTGATCGATCGATATAACGATTGTATCTTGCGAATTGCGCTGTACATTCGCACGAACCGCGGTCGCCTCCTGGGAAGTAACGGGGTCGCTCACTTCAACCGTGCCCGAGGTGCCGGGGGGATTATTGGTGGTTGCGTTCGGGCCGGTCGCGTTATCGGCGCACCCTGCTACCAGTGCAGAAAGGGAGAGTAGGCCTAGCGCCGCATAGCGATAGCATAGGCGGGAAATCACAGTCCGTTCCATTGTGATCCTTATCCTTGAAGTTGAGTTGTTTTGTTGATTTCGCTCTCCTGATATTCCAACAACGGAATGCTCAGGAGAGTTGTTAGCGGAGCCCCGATTTTTTTTTCGAGGCAATTGCGCGGGCCGGGAGAGAATGCGAATTGGCCCACAGGAGAGCGATGGGGGTTGGAGAGAGCCGGGGCCAATCGGATTAATGCCGTTACGAATTTTTCTTCGAGATTTTTATATCCCCTGTTTCCGGTTATTTCACGATAATATTCGGCGTAATAAATCGACCGAAGGATAGCATGCGTTTTATGAATCGAGCCCTGTCATATCCCCTGTTCGGGATGCCCGCGGTTGTGGCGCTTCTGGTGGCCGGATGCGGATCGGCCGCATCCACCGGCAAAACAGCGGCGAAGGATTCCATCCCCGCCACGGCCCCCGTGACCGGAAGCAATCCCGCGCCTGAAAGCCGTCCCGGATCTGAAAACAATCCCGCCGCTGCAAGCCCATCCGCAAACGGGGTGCCACCGAATTCATCAGCACAGGTCCCGGCCTCCGGCTCGGCCGCCGATATCCCCTCCAATGCGCCCGTCCAGTTGCCCCGTGGCATCGATGCCACCGCCGGTGGCTCCGGCCACCTTCCCAGCGAAGGGGATTACTCCACGCCCCCCACAGGGGTGGACCTGACTACCTGGAACGAGCTTGATCACTATATGGGCTGGCTCGGTGGAGTGGTCGATCAGGCCGTCAGCACAAAAGGCCGTGTCCCCGGCTCGGACCTGCTCAGGTTCCGGGCGACCGCGGAGGAGCTGGCGAACGATCGATCGGAGGGGAGGAGAAGCTCGCAGTCCGCGCGAACAGCGCTGCTTGGAACCGTCATCCCGCTTACCGGCGCGGGGGCCGCGAAGTCGCCCGCGGCACAGCTTCGCGCGCTTCGCGGGGTGCTTCAGGCAACCCGCCAGGTGCTGATGACGAGTGAACCGTACATTCAGCCCTATGTTCAGGAAGTTCAGCGGCGGACGAGTGAACTCGATGCGGTTATCGCCGTGGTGAAATAGCCATAATCCCCGCCGCATCCCCTCGCGGCAAGGTCATTGGCGCCGGAGCCCTCCCGCAATCCCGCGATGATGAGGGCCCCGGCGCTTTCCGTATCACTCACGCGCATACGTTCCCACCAGCTCCCCGATGCCAAGGATATGGCCGTTCATGGCGCCCGTCAGACGGCTGGCGGTGATATCGCCCGTCAGCCCCAGCGCCGTGTCGAGCGCGTAGAGCCTGAAGTGATAGTGATGCAGCCCCCCCGGCGGACATGGCCCGCCATATTCCCCCCTGCCGAAGTCGTTGATCCCCTGATGTTCCATCCCCGTCGCGGTGCCGGCCTTTTCCGCGATGGCACCTTCGCGCGTTGCCGGCAGCGACCAGATCACCCAGTGCGTCCACGGCTTCGACGGGGCGTCCGGGTCATCGCAGATAAGCGCAAGCGCGCGTGCGGCGGTGGGCGTCCCGGACCACCGGAGCGCCGGGGAGATATTGGCGCCATCGCAGGTATACTGCCTCGGGATGGCGCCGCCGTTGGCGAACGCGGGGCTTTCCAGCCTGAAGGTTCCCACTGCCTCAGTGGCGGGCGTCGTGGGCCTTGCAGCGGTATCGGCCGGAGCCGTGTCGCGTCGCTCGCCGCCGGAGCAGGAGGCAAGAATCAGGGTTGCGAGGATGAGAGATTTCATGATGGGATCGATGTAACTGTGCTGCGCGCGGAATCATGATATCCGGCCGGAATTATTCCACGATCAACTTGCGGATGGCCGAGTAGGAGCTGCTGACAAGGCGATAATAGTAGAGGCCCGGCGGAATTGCCCCCGCGGGTATCACCACGGTATGTGTTCCGGCCGGAAGCTCGGCATCGATCAGCCGGAGGATTTCCTGCCCCAGCGCGTCGTAGACGATCAGCGTGGTCGGGGCATCGAAGGGGATCTCGAAGTCGATATGCCCCTCGCCACGCAACGGGTTCGGGATGCTCTCATCCAGTCGGAAGCTGTTTGGATCGAAGACGAAGAGCCGCTGCGTCAGGCCGCAGATCGGGTCGCGCCGGAAAAGCCCCGGCCGCTCGATGATCTCCAGATAGGGAAGCCCGGCCTCGATCGTAAACGGAAGCTCGCTGCTGTCCAGCAGGCTCAATCGCGGGAGGAAACGGATGGCGAGGAACGGCCCGGCTCCCGGAGGATTGACATTGACATCGATCGTGCAGCGGATGCTGTCGCCATCGCGCGCGCCGAAATACCGCCAGCCAAGCACGCCGCCGGTATCGGCCGAGAGAGCGAGGAAATCGAGCAGCTCCGGCGCAAACCCCACGGCAATCCCCAGCCGCTTCACCGGGAGCGTATCAAGCCTTCCCTCCAGCTCCACGAAGATCGTGGTGGTGATTCCCGGCGGGGCATGGTAATCGCGGCGGATGAACGCCGGCACCGTCAGCTTCCGTCCCACGCCGCGCAGATGCGATGTCAGCGGGCCGATCTCCGTCGTGAACTCGATGCGCGAGCCCTTCGGCCCGATCGTAGCCGGGGTGAACGTGCAGAAGACCCGCGTGGAGTCGCTGCCGCGGACCACAAACGGCGCGGCCGGCGAGAGAATCGCGAACGCCGCCGCGGTGTCCCCGGCCAGCGTCATGCCGGTCACTGTCACATCGCGATCCCCCAGATTCCTGACCGTCACAAACCCCTGCCTCGTCAGGGTGATCAGCACCGAATCGAAATCGTGATCGTCCACCGTGATGCTGTCGCGCGAGCAGGAGCGGACGGTTCCGGTTATCACCACGATGCTGTCGCCGGAGGCCGCATCGGAGCCGACGACAAGGGTATCGGCAAATCTTCCGAGAGCATGAGGGAGGATGCCGAGCTTCCGCCGCGCGGTATCCCCAGGCAGTATCGCGATGGGGAGCGATGCCGTGTCGATGGCGATCTCCGCATCGCCGATGCCGGCGCGCCGGATCGAGCGGACGATGAGCGGCAGGCGTCCGGTGCTGAGGATCGTCAGCGCCGTATCGAGCGTATCGCCACGGCAGAGGAATCCCAGATCGATCGTCGCCACCTCGATGTGCGGCAGCGCGCCGATCCCGCGAAGCTCCCCCCAGGCCGAATCGTTGTCGTTCGTCACCAGCAGGATGCGGGCCGTAAACGTCCCCTCCGCCGGTGGGGTAAACCTGATCCCCGCCGGATGAATCTCTCCGGGCCCCACCCCCGCGATCCCGCGCCAGTCCGGCGTCGCGGTCAGCGCGAAGGCGCCGGCGGCATCCCCCACGATCTCCACGCTTCTGACGGTATATCCAAGCGATCCGCTGTTCGAGAGGAAGGAGAGCGTGTCGTTCGCGCTCCCGACGCGGCGGACCTTCCAGTCGTAGCCGGTGATCGCCGGAACCGGGCTTGGGCCGGTGCGCGCGTGGACGAGGATCGTATCGGTGTGGCAGTCGGTTTCCACGATAAGTGTATCATCGTAGACTGTGTTCCGTGCCGTGCCGGTGAATGCCAGCGTCAGTCTGAAGCTGTCGCCCGGCGCGATCGTCCCGCCGATATCGTTGGTATCTCTCAGCGAAAATCCTCTCCCGCCGTTCTTCAGGCGGATCGAGCGGATCGTCAGCGGGAATAACCGCCGGCTGGTGAAGCTCACGTTGATGATCCGCTCCACGTTGATGGTCGCGTCCAGAAACGTGAGCGGGCGGGGGGTGATCGCGAACTGATCGGCATAGTAGATGAACGGTATCGTCCATCTTCTCCCCGATGCGTTGGTGATCACCAGCGTCCCGCGGGCGTCGTTCCGCGGGTCGATCGGCGCGAATCGTATCCGATAGCTCACCGGGATGCCGGCTGCCGTATCCGCCACGATCCGCGCGTCGATGTTGACCGAGTCGCTATCCAGCCTGATCGTCACCGGCTGGAGATTCCAGGGAAGCCCGTAGCGCTGTACGACGGCGATGGTGGAGTCGCATTCATCGATGCGATCGATCGAGAGGGAATCCGGCGGGAGGCTTTCGTCGGAGACGCCGAGGATCGGGTACGAATAGCCGATGGAGATCACCTCGTTGTATTTCGACGGGTGAGGAAGGAGCGCGTCGCCGATAACCGCGCGGCCTCCCTGAAGCCCGTCATCATCCTTCCGGGCTTTCGGCGGCTGATATCCCTCCGATCCCCTGCTGATCCCGTAGGCGATGGCGCTGAACCGTCCTCCCGTCGCGAAGATGGAGTGATCCCCCGCGGCCACCGGAACCCGCGTCTCGACGAACGGGGTTCCCGGAACCGCCGTGAGCGTCGGCGTGATGTCCGACGCGTCAAGGCGCATCTGCACGCCGCTGTCGGCCACGATCACCACGTAATGCAGCAGGTAGGCGGGATAGGAGGGGGCGTTGAACCGGGCGGAGTTGATCCATGACTCGCGCGGCTGGAGGAGGCTCATCGATGCGGCGTAGGTCTCGAACATCGCATAGTCGGAGGCATCGGGATCGACCTTGCGGGAGAAGGAGCCGGTGATGACCATCGCCTCGGCCGGCTGATCGGTGCGGAACGCCGTCGCCCTGGTAAAGCTCCCCTGCGCCACGCGATCGGCCAGAAGGCTGTAGCTGTACTGGACAAATCCCCCCTCCGGGACAAGGTCGGCCGGGCCGCTCGACGGGGTGATGGTTGTGATGCCGGGGGAGGTGGCGTAGATCCTGATGATCTCCTCGGTGCTGTCCAGCAGGCTTGCCGGCGCGATGGGCCGGTAGACGAACGTGGTGCCGTGCGCGATCGTCGGGAACAGCCATTCCACGGCCGAGCTGCGCCCGGAGTTGCCGGTTGGCGGGGGCGCCGCCTGCGCCCCGGCACCGCCGCCGGTCCTGGTGTTGCCGGTGATCACGCCGATCGGCTTCGATGCTCTGATGACGCTGCCGGAGATATCCCTGGGGGTCAGATCGTAGCGCACATCGTAGCGCGCCGTGGAATCGGATTCCACAAGGAATGCCTCGCCCGCGTTCAGGAGAAAGGTCGTGTCGCGCGCCGATGTGAGCGTGGTGGCCGCGCTGATCGTTACCTGCGTACCATTCTCCGCCGCGATCACGATCATCTGCGATGGGCCATCGTTCCTGAAGATCTGCTCCTCCAGCGCGCCGGTGAACCCCACATCGAACATGAACTGGTTCCGCAATGCCATCGCCCGGTATTCGGTTCCCCACGACTCCACCGGCAGCGGGGCAAACGCCTCGCAGCCCGCATGCGTAACGTAATAGCAGAGCAGGGTGATCGCGCTGTCCGATCTGATCTCCAGCACGTTCTTCGTCGCCGTGCCGAGCGTGTCGATAAATGGTTTGCGCGGCCCGCCGGGAGCAAGCAGGGAGACGGTGCGTGATGCCGACGGGAGGACCGTGATGCTACGATTGTAGCCGGGCGCGGTGATCGTGACGTGGGCGGTATCGTTGCTGAAGATGACAAGCTGCGCGCTGTCCGCCGCCGGGTTCACAAACGGGCCGATATAGGCTCTCATGGTATCAGGGATGACCACGAAGAAATGTTTTCCGAACGGCGATGAGGATGTCTGCGCGGCAATTGTCCCGCAGGAGAGGATGAACAGTATACAATAGAGCACCAACCGCGGCGGGAGCGGAAATCGAGGGAGGCGGGTGGGGGCATTCCTGTTCATGAGGGGATGAACTTACCTCCGGCGGCCGAAGGAAGCAAGGAAGCACGGCGTGGGTTGATATCACTCATTTGCCATGATCGTAAATTACGCCACGTGCCGCCGCGTGGACTGCATGCGTTCATCTCACCGGCCGGCGGAGAAACATTCACAGGTAACGTGCAATGAATGATCTGTTCTGGAAAACCGCCGTCCGGGTGCAGCTTGGCGCGGCGATCGAAACGCTCGAACGCGCCGTGCGCGCCTGTCCCGATGATCTCTGGGGCGATCGCTCGCGCCGGCCGGAGTTCTGGTATACGGTCTATCATACCCTCTTCTGGCTCGATCTCTATCTCTCCGATTTCCCCGCGACGTTTGCCCCTCCCGCGCCGTTCACGTTGAGCGAGCTGGACCCGGCCGGGCTCCTCCCCGAGCGTGTCTACACCAGGGATGAGATGCTGGCATATCTGGAGCACTGCCGCCGGAAAAGTCGCCAGACCGTTGATGCCCTTACGGATGACGGCATGCGCCGGCGGTACATGTTCGGGTCGGTGGATCTTGACTTCGGCGAGCTGCTTCTCTACGTCATGCGCCATGTCCAGCACCACGCCGCGCAGTTGAACCTGATCCTCCGCCAGACCATCGACTCGGCTCCCGGCTGGGTTTTTCGCGGGAAGGCCGAGGTGGATGACCCGCCGATCGATTGATTGTGCGGCGTGCCGAGCGATAATGACTCAGTTTAGGATGCTGCCCGGAATCATGGAGCGCATCCGTTCTCTGTCTTTTCAGCCCCATCGGGGCGTGCCGGTTGTAGCACTGCCGCGCCGTCCATGACCTCAAGCTCCATCGGAGCGTGCCATTCGGCATGAATGCGGGGATGGTACGCTCCTGGGCGGGCAATGGGAGCATCATTGCTACAACCGGCGCGCTCCTACGGAGCTTGAAGAGCGATGAAGGGATGATCGATCGATCATCGCTCAGAAGACCCGAGGGTGAATTGAACTGAGTCACTACTGGCCGAGCGGGGAGATGGGGAAATCCCGTAACTTCGCCCTCTATGGATAAATTCGTCATTCGCGGCGGCGCCCCTCTGAGCGGCTCCGTCAACGTCACCGGCGCGAAAAACGCCACCCTTGAGCTGATGCCCGCCGCACTGCTGGCCCCCGGCGTCTTCCGGCTCCGCAACACCCCCAACATCCGCGACGTCTGGACGATGTCCAGGCTGATGAGCTCCATGGGAGCCCACGCGGAGTTGAACGATAACGAGCTGTTTCTCGACACGACCAATATCCCCCGGCAGGAGGCTCCGTACGAGCATGTCAAGAGGATGCGCGCGTCGATCCACGTCCTTGGCCCGCTGCTGGCCCGCTACGGCTACGCGAAAGTCTCGCTTCCCGGCGGATGCGCCTGGGGCCCGCGCCCCGTCGATTTTCACCTGAAGGGGCTGGAACGCCTCGGCGCGGAGATCACGCTGGAGGGGGGCTATATCATCGCCAGGGCGGAACGCCTGAAGGGTGCCCGTGTCAGCTTCGATTTCGCGTCGGTGGGGGCCACATTCAACGTGATGGCCGCCGCCACGCTCGCCAGGGGACGGACGGTGATCACCAACGCGGCGATGGAGCCGGAGGTGACGGCCGCCGGCCGCTTCCTTCAGAAGATGGGGGCACAGATCGAGGGGCTCGGCACCTCCACCATCACCATCGACGGCGTGGATGATCTGAAGCCGGTGGACGAGGAGACGATCCCCGACCGGATCGAGGCGGCGACGCTGCTGATCGCCGTCGCCATCACCGGCGGCAGGGCCAATGTCTGCAAAACCAACCCGTATCATCTCGCGTTCGTCCTTGAAAAGCTGGAGGAGGCAGGCTGCGAGATCGATATCCGCGCCGATGTGATCACGCTGAAGGCCCCGGAGAAGCTGGCCCCCGTCGGCATCACCACGGCGGTCTATCCCGGCTTCCCGACCGATGTGCAGGCGCAGTGGATGGCGCTGATGGCCTGCGCCGACGGCACGAGCACCGTCACCGATACCGTCTATCGCGATCGATTCTCCCACGTCCCCGAGCTGGCGCGCCTCGGCTGCGATATCCATGTCAACGACAACACCGCCACCATCCGCGGCGGCGGAAAGCTCACCGGGGCAACCGTCATGAGCACCGATCTCCGCGCCTCCGTGTCGATGGTGCTGGCCGGCCTTGTGGCCGATGGTGAAACCGAAGTGCTCCGCGTCTATCATCTCGATCGCGGGTACGAGGGGCTTGAGCACAAGCTGACCGCGCTTGGCGCCGATATCAGGCGGGAGAAGACCGAAGAGATGTAGATGGCGATGCGCCGGCGCGATATGCCTGTATGTGAGAAGGCCCGATCACCACAGCGGATGATCGGGCCTTCGCGCGTATCTGCTTCCGGCGACGCGGCTACTGAGGCCGCCCGAAGACGACGATCGAGAACGCCGCGCTGGTCGCCGCGCCGTCGATGTTCCCCGCCTTTACCACCACCACGTTCATCAGATATCCCTGCTTTTTCGGATTGGTCGCGTACAACCAGCTCATGAATGCCGGCGTCCCGGTTCCGCTGGTGACATCCCCCTGCGTGATCATCGGGGCAAGGGCGGGAGGGCTGCTCGGGTCCGCTGGAATGATCGCGGCAGCGGAGTTCGAAAGATACACGGCGTAGAGCAGCCCCGCGCGACGGACGCTGTCGATGCCGAACCCGCTCCGCAACGTGCCGTCGCTCGATACGATGCCCCAGGCCATCGGCGCGTTATCGCGATAGAGAGCGCCCGGACCCGGCTTCCCGGCATCCCCCGAGGTCTCCCCCGACACATAGTGCTTCGTCGTGCTGTCGATGCCGTCGCTCACGGTGGCGAACGTTGTTCCCTGCGTCCGGAGCGCCGTTCCCTTGTCATTCCTTACCTCGAAGAGCGGGTTGACCCCCTCGGCGCCTCGGAGGCTGGCGGGGAGATCGAGCGTCTTCGCCGAATCGGCACGCAGGGCTTTCAGCGCCTGGGCCGCGCGCGCGGCGGAATCGGCAATCGTCGAGTGGAGCGCGTAGGGCGATGCTCTGAGTGTGAAGCGCGGGCTCAGCTCCGCGTCGCCGTTGAAGCCGGAGATGGTCACCCCCAGCCAGAGCTGCTTGTCGAAGCTGATCGATTCGGGAATGCCGCCGAACGTAAGGTTGCCGATCGCCGCCGTGAAGATCCCGTTCTTGAAATCGATCCCCGGCTGCTGCTCGGTGAAGAGCGGGGTTCCGCCGGTAGCCACATCGTAGATGCGGAAGGTGATCTGATGCGTCCCGGTGAGCGCTCCCTGACCGTTGACCGCCCGTCCCTGATAGTTGATGGTTCTCGGAACCCCGGCCAGTGCCGTTGCCGCCGCGAGCAGGAGCAGGCCGAAAAGCGTCGCTGTTGTTTTCATGATATGATAGTCCTTCTGTATCGTTGATGTTCCAACTTCTATTTGTAGTAATGCACCAGCCGCGTCCCCTGCTCCTCGCCGTTCACAGTCAGCCGCAGGAGATAGCTTCCGGCCGGGAGCCCCGTGGGCTGCCATTCAACGCGGAGCGCTCCGGCATCGCGGGGGCCGCTCACCAGCCGGGCCGCCTCGCGTCCGAGAAGATCATACGCCTTCAGTTCCACGATGCCGTAATGCGCCAGCCGCAGCTCGACCGATACGACCGTGGAGAATGGATCGGGCGTCGCGCCCGCGATGCTCGTCGCGGCGAACATGCCGGAGCCGGCCTCCTCGCGGATTCCCGCCTCCGGGTGCGGGTTGTTCACCTGCCAGAAGCCGGTAAACGTGGAGCCATCATCTTTAATACCCGGATCTTCGGCTATCGGCTCCCCGATCGTGGAGTAAAGCTCGCCATAGCTCCCCGATCGCATGTCGCCGCCGTTTGATGTGATCGATGTCTCGACGGCGCTCTGCGCCCGCAGAGCCAGGCTCGCCAGCACGATCCCCAGCCCGGCCAGAATAAAGGCGCCAGACCCCTGAATGATGATATGTCGCATTGCTGATTTCATGATCGTTCCTGACTGAGTGTTTACGCTATGTCCATAACCTATAACCGGGGCCTAAAGAGTTCTTAAAAACACTTTGAAGGGGGAAACTTCTCGTGGATCACGCATCTCCGGCGCGAACCCTGTTCATCAGCTCCGTGATTTTCCGCGCGGGACCGGCGCCGTAAGCGTCGAGCGCGACCTCGTATCGGTTGAAATAGCTGAATGCCTCACGGCGGGCGCCGCGGGCGGCGGCCGAGCGGATGAGAGCCTCGTACGCGCCGTCGTGAAGGTCGTCGAGCGCCAGCAGACGCTCCGCCAGCGCCGGGACCGCGGCATACTCCTCACGGTCGATCTCCAGGCCGATCAATCTCTCCAGCGCGGTTGCCAGCTCGCCCCGCAGAGTTTCGCGGACGGTATCGACCCACTCCGCGTACATCCCTTCGAGAAAATCGCCGGTTGCCAGATCGAGCGCGTGCCGGTAGGCGGCGGCGGCTCCGAAATAGACACCCTCGCTGTACAATCGGTTCCCCTTCTTGACGCTCTCTCTGAATTCGACGGCGTCGATGGCGACATCATCACCAAGCGTATACACTCCATCGGATTGAAGAACTGTGTTGCTCCCTCCAAGGAAGCGGCGGGCATAGCTGAGGGTTGCATGAAGATTGTTGACTGCCTTGTCCGACGGCATATCGGGCCAGAGAAGGTCCGCCAGACGATCTCTTGTTAACTCACCAAGCGAGCGCGTATCACCCAGTTTCGAGACCACGAGTGCGGCCACAAGCGTTCGTGTCTTGGATTCCAGCTTTGCGCCGACATCGTCAACGCCTTCAATACGGAGCGCCCCAAAGGCTCGAAGAATCTTTCTGTCATGCTGCTCCACCTCGATGCCTGCTTTGTGCTCGACCTGTATCTCTTCGATGATCCTGGGATCATCACCAACCATCTGTCGGAATCGGGACAGCCTGGTTTTGGGAAGGAGGGATGCCAACTGATCCAGGTGGTGATGGGCAAATCCGGTCGCGGCCTCCTGCTGGGCTTCCTTCAATGCCAGTTCAAGAGCGGTGTATGCAGCGTCGTTGAACTCCCGCTTCCGTCCACTGCTCTTTTCCGCCGCTTCCAACAGCAGTCTGGCCGCGCGTATGCCATCGACATCCTCGATATCATCCTTCAGCTCAATCACATATTCCCGAAGCCCATCAGGCTCGCTCTGTGACAGCGATTCGGCCAGAAGCCTCAACATCCTTGCGCGGCGCCCCGTGGTGGATTCGGGATTGAGATAGTCATCGCCGAGTTGTTCGGACAGCTTGTGAAACCGTTGAAGCACATCAGGGATGGATTCTGTTTTTCTAAGGTCGATATAAGAGCGCAATTCCTCCTCCGCCACGCGCATGCGTAACAGGGGAGAGAGAACTCCACGTTCGTTGAGTTCGCGTGCGAACTTCAACGCGCGTTCCGGTACGCCCAGGAGATTCCATGCCCACATGAACTGATACTTGGCGCCGGTCACCTGCTCCGGCGAGGATCGAGTCGGCGGGGGAACCGCCTGGAAATCATTCTCCAGACGGGCGAGTTCATCCGGGTTCCCTTCACACGCTGCCACGTAAGGAAGGAAAAAGTAATTGGTGCTGAGATTGCGATAGGCGGGATAACGATCAACCAGGTTGCGCGCCTCGGTTGCGTACTGGCGGAGGCTTCGGAAGTCACGAACGATGCGGGCGTAATTGGCGGCGTGCCAGAGCAGTTCGTACTCGGTGAAGAGGTCGGCTTCGCGGCGGAGGCGAAGGCCTGATTCCACAATCTGGCCGGCCTCGGATAATCTGCCGGCCGTCAGCATCGCGGGAAGGAGCACCTTGAACAGTGCGTTCAGCGTTTCCGGCCGCATCCGGTCCATCTCACCGATATAGGGGGTCGCCAGATCGAGCCCCTCCGCAAACTCCCCACGTCCAAACCAGTACGACGCCAGCAGCCGTATGGCCTCGGCGGCGCCGCGCAGCTCCCGGTCGCTCTGCTCTGCGGGCTGGGGGAGCACCTTGAGCAGTTCGTCCAGAAATCCCTTGGCGCGCTCCGGGTCCCCCTGCATCAGCGCGTCCTTCCAGACCACGACGGCGGCATCCAGGCGGATCATCCGCTCGCCGGCGGTGCGCGGCTCGCGTCCGGCGAATCGCTCCAGGATCGCGGTGATCTCCGAGGTGACGTTGTGAAGCGCCTCCCGCGCGCCGGTGATGTAGAGCCTGTCGCCATAGACGGAGAGCGCCTCCAGGTATCCATCAAGCAATGTCTCGTTTGCGGTGATGGCGATCTCCGCCGTCCGGCACGGCTCCAGCGTTGCGCGGCAGAGCGCCACGTATGCCTCGGCATAGATCGGTGAGAGCTTCCGGCCGACCACGACAAGCCATGAGAAGAGCCGGGCCAGATCGGATTCATCGAGGGCGCAGACATCGGCAACTTCGAGCGGGGCAACGGTGTAGAGCTCACCGGCGCCGCGCATCAGGATGTCGAGGATGATCGCCGCAAGCTCCCGCCGTCCGGGAATCCCCTCGATCTCCAGCGCGCCGGCCGCCTTCCAGAGGAGCGTGTGCATGAACGCGTAGCAGACGCGACCCTCCTGTTCCCGCGCTCCGAACCGGATGGATGGCGTGGAGACCGCGATAAAGCCGCCGATGATCAGCCGTTCGAACGCGTGATCGTCCCAGCCGATCGTCCGCTCGCAGAGATGGCGGAGAAGATCGCGGTTGAACTGCTCCCCCAGATACGCGGCCAGCGCCAGTATCCGCCGCTCCGCCACCGGGAGCGACGCCAGCCGACCCGAGAAGCCGTGAACGCGGTCGCCGATGGCGCGGAGATCGTCATCGGGAAGCGATGCAGTGCGCCAGTCCCACCCCTCGCCGATCGGCACCAGATGCTCCGCCGCGATCAGCTCCCGGAACACCTCGCGCAGCGCCAGCGGAAGCCCAGCCGAAAGATCGGCGATCTGCCCCAGCATCCCCTCCGGCGGCTCCGTGCCGAAGAGCGCCGTGGCCGCCTCCGCGATGCCGGCGCCATCCAGCGGGCCTATCTCCAGCTCCTGCGGGGGAATAGAGCCGGCGAGCGCCGAGCGGAAGGAGCGGAGCGCGGGGTTCTCCACCGGGCGCGTGGTCACCACCAGCAGCAGCGGTATCTCCTCGATCGCGGCAACGAACCGACCCAGCTCCGATGATGAATTGAGATAATGGAGATCGTCCAGGATCAGGACCACCGGATAGCGGCGGGAGACGATCTGCACCGCCTCCACCGCGGCATCGACGGTGGCGACCGCGCCATCGCGATAGATCCTGGCGGCCAGCGGCGCGGCCAGCGCGGGGCGGAGCACCTCCAGCGCGTTGCTGAGCGGGCCAAGCTCGATTCCCTCACCTTCGTACCATTTCGCGTGAACGATAAGGGAACGGGCGGTGGAGTCCCTTGCCCGCGCCTTCAGCTCGTCCAGCAGCCTGCTCTTGCCGGCCCCCGGCGCGCCGCTCATCCAGACCGCGCGCGGCTCCCCTTCCAGGAGCCCGGCAAAGGCGTCGAGGAGGATGCGAAGCTCGCGTTCGCGGCCCACCAGGGGCATCACCCCACGGTTGATGAATTCTTTTATCCGAGGCGACATATCATATGTTCCGATGAGAATCGAGGCTGTTTCACGGAGATCGACAATCTAGCATTTCCCGCGCGACAGGAGCGTTCCGGGCCGGGGGAGCGGCCCGGCGCGATCGGCATCATCTCCGTCATGACCGCCATTCATGCCGGGCCGTCGACGCCGGTGGGCGTACTCCGATCCGCAGGCGGGGCAGGAGGAGTGAACGGGATTGCGGACTTCGGCGCCGCAGGCGGAGCAGGCAAGGAGCAGCGGTGAGGCCCCGCAGAGATAACAGTCGTGGGAGGCGCCGTCGTTGAGGGCTCCGCACTCCGGGCATCGTGCAAATTGTGCCATGAGGGGGTTTCAACTCCATGATGTTGAAGGTAACCGATCAGTGAATCCGATTCACGATACAACATGATGGATGCTCTTAAAGAGTTCTTAAATTTTTCTCGGGAGATGGTGGCGGGCCTGTGACGAGCGGATAACTGCATGCCCCCTTTTCAATTTGGACGGTGCCGCGCGGAAGCGTTCAGCCGGTGGCTGATAAAAAAAGCCCGTGTCGAAAGACGACACGGGCGCAAGACAACGAATTCGTATGCACAAGGGAGGGCCGGAAGGCACACGGATCTCATGCAGCCGGTTGCGAACCAGGACTTTGCCCGTGTATCGGTCCGGGGGGGAGAGATGGACCGATGACACGGGCAAAGTTCTTCTTCCAGGGATCAACCGTAGCTCGTTGTCTCTTTATGATGTCAATGCCATCAGACAACGCTACGACCGCGAATCAGGTTCACGATGGCAACGATGACGGCAACCACAAGCAGCAGATGAATAAGGGGTCCGAGGCCCGGTGCGAAACCAAACCCGAGTGCCCAAAGCACCAACAATACAATTACGACTGTCCACATGATATAACCCTCCTAAAGAAGTCCGAAAGTTTCCGTTATTTGTCTACGAGTCGATCATTCTCGCCTCTATAACTCCTGGATCAATGACCATGCCAAACGGTGGCAGGCGCCGTTTCCGGCGAAATTTCTTATCAGCAACGCAGTTCGATAATGAGTGAGAGCAGACCCCTTATCGGGATCATCATGGGGAGTGAAACCGATCTGCCGACCATGCGGCAGGCCGCCGATGCCATCGCGGAATTCGGTGTGCCGTATGAGATGCGCGTGGTTTCCGCGCACCGCACGCCCGACGATATGGCGGAGTACGGGCGGAGCGCGCACCAGCGCGGGATCAAGGTGATCATTGCCGGCGCGGGCGGCGCGGCGCATCTCCCCGGCATGGTGGCGGCACATTCCCCGCTGCCGGTGATCGGCGTGCCGGTGCAGTCCACGGCGCTCGGCGGGATCGATTCCCTCCTCTCGATCGTGCAGATGCCGAAAGGGGTGCCGGTTGCCACCGTGGCGATAGGCGGGGGACGGAACGCGGGGCTGCTGGCGGTGCAGATACTGAGCGTGATGGATGACGCGCTGCTCGATCGGATGCTTGAATACAAGGCGCGCATCGCCGGAGAATCGCGCGCGCAGAACGGGCGGCTTCCCGGTGATGGGACCATCGAGGTGTAGGCGCCTGATGTGCAACTATGCCCAAGTGCAACTATGCGGGAAGGCCCGTCCGATGATGTTTCGGACGGGCCTTCCCGCAATGGAATAGAAGATTGCTCCCGCCGTGGCTCGCGGAGATATTACGCCCCCTGGCTCTCCGGCTCGGTCGCGGGCTTCCGCGGCGTAAAGACGTCGGGCTCGATCGGCAGGTAGGCGCGGCTGGTGAAGGGATGGAAGCCGCGCGGCCACACCATCGTCATGCTCACCAGCAGCCGGTACTGGATGGGGGCGGGAGGGAGATTGACCCTTCGGACGGTGACGGTCGGGGATGCGTGCGTCTTGAGCATCAGGCCGAGGGCGTCATCCAGCAGATAGCGCGGGCAGTAGCCCACCAGATGAAGATCGCCCGGCGTCTGCTCGGCGGTGCGAAGCATCAGCGCGCGGGGATCGTGGGAGTTCTGGATATCCAGCACCAGGAGCAGAGGATCGCCCGGCGCCATCCGTTCCACCCGCTCGATGGCATCGGCGGGGAAATGGCGGAGGCCATGCGAGAAGAAATGGATGTTGTAGCGCCCATGCTCGTCCGGTTCCGGGCAGGGGAATATCTCCAGCTTCTCGCCGATCTGCCGCACGCCGCCGCCGGCCAGCATCGCCATCGGATCATCCTCATCCTCCGGCAGCGCCAGCCACTCCACATACGCCTCCCGCTCGGCATCGCTGCCGGAGAGGATCTTCTCGGAGAAGAGGGGGAAGAGCCTGTTCGATTCGTAGACCAGCCCAAGCTCCGGAAAGGAGGGAAGCCCCGTGAAGCCCCCATCGTGGCTGGCGATCCTTGCTCCCTCGGTATACCGGAATTCGTAGGTTGTGCCGTTGTATGTCAACCGACCCACGGGGAACCAGCGGCGCGTGGCGGAATCCTGCCAGGCTAGAAATAGTGTTCTCATCGATCAATCGTGTTGCGTTGCCGGTTCAGTATCGCTCGCGCCGATATGCCGGTACATCGGCGCGAGCCCATCATCTCGATCCTTTCCATCCCGGCGTTGCCTCATTCGGCGTCGTATGCTTCCCTGTCCAGCATCCACGTCAGCTCGCCGGCGGGGGAGAGCATGGCCGCCGGAAAGCGCGCGCGCGATTCCTCCGGTTGCTCGAACATCATGCTGATGATCGGGCGTTTCTTCTCCCCGGCGATCAGGAAGATCGTTCTGCGCGATCGCTCCAGCGCCGGAAATGTCAGGGTGATCCGGGTTGCCGGCTCCACCGGCGATTGCGTGACCACCACCCCGCGTCGCCGCTCCGAGAGGGCCGCGATCCCCGGAAAAAGGGATGCCGTATGCCCGTCATCCCCCATGCCGAGCAGGAGGATATCGAAGGTCGGGAAGGGGGCCTTGAAGTGAAGCCGAAGCTCCTCCTCGTAGGCCAGTGCCGCCGTCTCCGGGTCCGGGAGATCGGTCGGGATGGGATGGATGTTCGCCGCGGGAATCCCGAGCGGGTCCAGCAGCGTCTCGCGTGCCATCCGGTAGTTGCTCTTCGGGGAATCGTGTGGAACCCATCGCTCATCCCCCCAGAAGAAATGCGTGCGCTGCCAGGGGATGCGCTCGCGATATTCGCCGGCCAGCAGCCTGTAGAGGGCGGCCGGGGTGTCACCGCCGGAGAGGGCGATGCTCATGGTCCCGTTGGCGGGCACGGCGCCGGCCGCCGCCGCGATCGATTCGGCGGCGGCGCGCGCAAGCGATTCAAGATCGGGAAATATCTTCCGGTCGCCGCTCATGTCATGATCCATTCCTCGCCCGTCACCTCGACGAGACGATCGGCCTCCTTCGGTCCCCAGCCGCCGGAAGAATAGAGGAAGGGCTCCGGCGGGTTCTCCACGATCGGCGTGTAGATGCCCCACGATGTCTCCACCTCATCGGCGCGGACGAAGAGCGTCTGGTCCCCCTGAAGCACATCGAGCAGCAGCGTCTGATATGCCTCCGCCAGCTTGCCGAACGCATGTTCGTAGCGGAAGCTGAAGTGCTTGGTCTTCACCTTCACCGGCTGTCCGGGGGACTTCACCTCGAAGTAGAGATCGAAGCCCTCATCCGGCTGGATCGTCATCACCAGCGTGTTGGAGTTGATGGTGTCGTCGAAATCCTCGAAGCTGTCGAACAGGGTGATCGGCGGCCGGTGGAAATCGACCACGATCTGGCTCATCCGCCGCTTCAGGCGCTTGCCGGTCCGCAGATAGAACGGCACCCCCTGCCAGCGCCAGTTGTTGACATGAAGGCAGAGCGCGACGAATGTCTCGGTCTTCGAGTCGGGCGCGACATCGTGCTCCTTGCGGTACGGCGGCACCGTCTCCCCGTCGATCTGGCCGGCCGCGTACTGGCCGAACACCACGTCATCGGGGGATATCGGGGCAACCGCGCGGAGCACCTTCACCTTCTCATCGCGGATGGCGTCGGCGTCGAACGCGACCGGCGGCTCCATCGCGGTGAGGGTCATAAGCTGCGTCAGGTGGTTCTGGATCATATCGCGCAGGGCGCCGGCGTGCTCGTAGTATCCGGCCCTGCTCTCCACGCCAAGCTCCTCCCCCACGGTGATCTGCACGCTCTTGATCCGGTCGCGGTTCCAGAGCGGCTCGAACAGAAGGTTGGCGAACCGGAAGAAGAGGATGTTCTGCGTGGTCTCCTTGCCGAGGTAGTGATCGATCCGGAAGATCTGCTTCTCCTTGTAGAAGCGATGGAGCAGCGCGTTCAGCTCCTGCGCCGATTTCAGATCGCGGCCGAACGGCTTCTCCACCACGATCCGCGTCCATCCCGCGCTCTTGTTAAGGCCGGCCTCCCCGAGCCGTTCCACCGTCGGCTGGAACACCTGCGGCGGGAGCGCCATGTAGAAGGCGCGGTTGCCGGGGATGTCGTGCTCGTGCTCGATCTGCTCGATCCGCCCCTTCAGCTCCGTGTAATCCTGCGCGTCGCCATGATCCACGGGCTGGTAGTGGATGCACTTCTCGCACCAGGCGCTTGCGCCGGTATCGTCCAGCAGCCCGGCATCGACAAGGGTTTTGTGGGCCATCGCCCTGAACTTCTCATCGTTCATCTCATCGCCGCGGGCAACGCCCAGAATCACGCTCTTCCCCTCCAGCGGGCCGGAGGTCATCAGCGTGTAGAGCGCCGGAAGGAGCTTCCGGTGCATCAGATCGCCGGTGGCGCCGAAGACGATAAAGAGATGGCGCTCGATTTCCTTTCCGTTCACTGCTGTGCCTCCTCGCGCTTGACGGCATGGCCGCCGAACTGTTCGCGCATCACCGCCAGCATCCTGTCGGCAAACGATTCGGTATCGCGCGATCTGATCCGTTCGAGGAGCGAGAGGGTGATCACCGGCGCGGGGACATCCAGGTCGATCGCCTCCGCCACGGTCCAGCGTCCCTCACCGGAATCGGCCACGAACGGCTCCACCTCGTGCAGATCGGCATCCCCTTCCAGCGCGAGCGCCGTCAGGTCCAGCAGCCACGAGCGGACCACGCTGCCGTGGCGCCACAGCTCCGCGACCTGATGAAGATCGATCCCGAACTCCTTCTTGTGCTTCATGATGGAGAAGCCCTCCGCGTACGCCTGCATCATCCCGTATTCGATCCCGTTGTGGATCATCTTCACGAAATGTCCCGACCCGCACGGCCCCACATGTCCCCAGCCGCGATCGGCGGCCGGAGCCAGCGTCTCGAAGATCGGCCGGAGGCGATCGATCACCGCGTCATCGCCGCCGACCATCAGGCTGTAGCCTTCGTTGATGCCCCAGATGCCGCCGCTGGTGCCGGCGTCCACGAAGTCGATGGAGCGTTCCTTCAGCATCAGGGCGCGCCGCATCCCGTCCTTGTAGTTGGAGTTCCCGCCGTCGATGATGGTATCACCGGGGGAGAGCATGGGGATAAGCGCGTCGATGGTGGCGTCCACCGGATCGCCGGAGGGGACCATCAGCCAGATGGCGCGCGGGGCGGGAAGCTGTCCCACCAGCGATGCGAGGGAATCCGCCCCGACGGCCCCCTTGCCCACAACTCGTTGTACCGATTCGGCCGCGCGATCGTAGCCGACAACACGATGGCCGCCGCGCATCAGGCGCTCGGTCATATTGGCGCCCATGCGCCCAAGCCCGATCATCCCCAGATCCATCTGGTATCTCCTTGGTTGATAACGTTGTACGAAACGGGAACCCGATCACGCGGCCAGCTCGATACCCTGTGCGGCGAGATCGTTCAGTAATTGCTCCGGGCTTTCATGGAGGATTGTTCGTATCCCGAGCGATGAGGCGGCCTCCACGTTGAGGCGCCGATCGTCGATGAAGAGGCATTCCTCCGGGTGGCGCTGAACGATCGCCAGGGCAGTCCGGTAGATCACCTCATCCGGCTTCCGCATGTGGAGAAAGCAGGAGGAGAGAAACATGGTGAAATACTTCCGCAGCTCGAACCGCTCGATCCGGTAGTTGTTCAGCTCCAGCTCCTCGTTGTTGAGGGTGCTCATCAGGTAGCGACCGCTCCGCGCAAGCCGGCCCATGATCGCCAGCGTTTCAGGAAACGGCTGTGACTGGGCGAAGATGAACTCCTTGAACTGGTCCGGCGTGAAGTCGCGATGGCGATAGAAGATGGTGCGTGCCAGATAGCTATCGAGCGTGATGGTGCCGATCTCGAACTCCTGTCCGGCCAGATCGTGCCGGTCCTGAAATTCCTCCCAGTCCAGCCCGAATGTTTCCGCGCCTGTGCGTCGCGCGTTTCTGTCCCAGCCGTTGGTGAGGATGACGCCCCCCACATCGCTGAAGATTGTCGTGATCGTGCTCATGCGTATGTAGCTGTTGAACGGTCCGGGTGCCGGCAGCAATGCAGCGGCCGAAAATCCGGCCCAACATACGAAGCGCCGCCCGATATTGATGTCTGCGGATTCAGCGTGCCGCTAAACAGAACGGCCATCACCCCCTGGAGCGATGGCCGTCCCACATGTCCGAAGATTATTCAGTCGCGTTACCGGACCACGATGGAGATCACCCGTTCATCCGCGCCGCCGGCGATCTTGCAGAGATAGATGCCGGCCGGCAGATCGCCCCGCTCGATCATCACGCTGTTCTCCCCGGCCCGCGCATCGAAATTCAGGCGACGGACTTCGCGACCGACCGCATCGTAGAGCATCACCTGAAGCCGTCCCGCGCGTGCCACAGTCGCGCGCAGTTCGGTTCGCGTGGTGAAGGGATTGGGGACCGCCACAAGCTTCATGGCTGATGCGACGGGTTCATCGACCCCGGCCCCCGGCTCCGCGGTCGTGATCGGGAAGCGGAAGAAGGAGAACGCCCCCACGCCAAGCGTGTTCCTGATCCACGGGCCTTCGTAGGTCACGGTGGTGCCGGGATAGACCTGGCTGGGGATATAGGCCACCGTGGAGGCGCGATACGGCGCCGTCAGCGTAAGGAACGCCGTATCGGCGCTGACGCGCACGGACTGGATAAGCGAGAGCGTGTCATCGAGAAAGAACGCATCCCTGATCGCCACCGTCAGGCCCCCGACAAGGCTGTCGGAGGTGATGGCAAGCCCCCGTCGCGCGTTGGTGAAGAGGAGCGCCAGCCGCGTATGCGATGAATCGGTGTAGTATGCCCGGCGGATATCGGGGGCGCTGATATCGACAGTATCGGCCAGGCTGTAGAAATCGCGCGCCACCAGCCGGTAGAGCTGCGTGCCGATGGTATCGTACCCGGCGGCGGCGTAGTGGCAGCCATCGTGGCCGGGGACGCCCATCACCGAGAACGATTCGATATCCGGCAGCGAATCGGGAAGGGTGCGGAGCAGCTCGCGCAGCTCGCTGTGGGGGCCGGCCGCGCAGCCCGGACGGATCTGCACAACGTAGAACTTCCGCACGCCCGGGTAATCGGATCGCCAGTCCTCATACAGCGCCTTGAAGTTCATGTAGTAGTTGGTGATCGTGTTGGCCTCCCCCTGATACCAGAGGAGCGCCTTCGCCTTCTGTTCCAGCCCCGACTTGCGGACGCGGTAGAGCATGCTGCCGTAGATCGTCCCGAGATCGGTTGGGTTGGCATCGTTCCGCTGATGCTGCTCCACCGATGTCCCGCCGACGCCGCCGTTGATGATGCAGATCGGCACCTGCGCTCGATCCATCAGCAGCTTTCCCATCCGCAGGCCCCACGCGCCCACGTGAGGGCCGCCGCCGAAGCCATCGGCGCGCGCTTCGGTCCAGAGCGTATCGCGCGGGCTCTGGGAATAGTTGAGGCCGAAGGTGCGGAAGAACTCGTACGTATCGGCCACGCCGCCGAAGATCGAGTTGGACTGGCCGTTGATCAGAAACACGTCGCCGCAGACGATGCTGTCGCGTTCCGCCAGCACCGTATCGGCGGTTGCGGATTTGACGCCGATCGTGAAGCGGTATTCGCTCAGCTCCGCGTGGATCATGGGGCGCAGATCGAATGCCGCAAGCCCCTTCTGGTAGGCCAGCGGCGCGGCGATCCGCTTCCAGGGGAGATCATTTCTGGCGATGGTCACGTAGATGGAATCGTATCCGGCAAGCCTGACCGTTCCCGCAATTCCCACCGCCGCGGAATCGTTTGCCTCGCGCGCATAGAACTGTTCGGCTTTCGGCACCTGGCTGAACGTGGAGTCGGGCGGTGGCGGTGGCGGCGGAAGCGCGATGCCGTATTTCCTGAAGAGATATGTCTCCGATGCCTTCCGGTCGGCGGCGCTCAGCTCGCGATTGTAGAGGAGGACTTCGGCCAGATCGCCGTTCAACACGCTGGATTTGCCGAACGCTCCAAGGTAGATGGTGGAGTCCGGGTTTGGTCCCACCAGCGCGGAATCGGCGAAGTAGCTGTCGATGTAGATCGCCGCCCGCTGCCGCGCCTCCAGATATGTCATGGTCACGATGGCGAACTCCGAGGCCGTGACCGGAATCGGCGAGACCGCCACGGTGGAGAAGTTGCCGTTATGAAGCACTTTCGCATACGGCGTTCCGCCGAACCAGTGGGCGTGGCTGTTGCCGGAAACCACATTGTTGGTTGCGCCGAGATCATTGAGCCGCACCACGAAGAGGAGGCTGTAATCGGAGCCGACCGGGAACACCGGCGATGCCTCCATGAAATCGCCAAGGCCGCTGAACCGGACCGCGGGGAGATTGAACATCGCGTTGGGGAGCAGCGCCGGCTGAAGCGCCGCGGAATCCTGTTTTGCCGCGTATCCGTGCCCGCTCCGGTCCACCCAGCGGGTCACTTTGCCGCCGCTGGTGACCACGCCGGAATCCGCCTTCAGCCAGAGCAGCGGCCCGGCGGCGGGGGGAGCGTACGGCTGCGGCGTCAGGATGGCGTACTTGGCGATCAGATATCGCTCAAGCGCGACCCGATCCTGATCGCTCAGCTCACGTTTGTAGAGGAGGACTTCGGCCAGATCGCCGTTCATATAGTTCTGCGTGGCGAACGCCCCCAGGTAGAGCGTCGAGTCCACATTCGGCCCCGTCACATTCTCCCCCGCGAAGATGCCGTTGACGTAGATCGCCGCGTGCTGCCCGCTCTCCCGGTAGGTCATGGTCACCACGTTGAACGATGGCGTAAGCCCCACCGTGGAAACCGCCTGGGTGTTGAAGTTCCCGCCGTGGAGCACCTTGGGATACCTGTCACCCCCAAGCCAGTGGGCGTGGCTGTTGCCGGAGACGATGTTATTGGTCGCGCCGAAGTTGTTGATCTTCACCACGAACGTCAGCGAGTAATCGGCGCGAACCGGAAACACCGATGCCCCGACCATATGGTTGGCGCCGTTGAAGCGGATGACCGGCAGCCCGTTGGCGCCCTTGCTGACCTGCGTGGGGCGTTGCTCGGGGATATCCTGCCGCGCATCGTTGCCGAAGCCGCTGGCATCCCGCCACGTCGTCACCTTCCCTCCGGTCGCCAGGACGCCGTAATCGGCTCTGAGCCAGAGGATTGACCCGGCCGGGGCCTGCGCCAGGGCCGGCAGGGCGAGCAGCAGGAGCATGACGACAAGGATTGCCGAACGTAGCAAGGTAGAAGGGAGCATGGGCATACGGGTTTGGGAACGTTTGGTACCGTGCTTCGGGATGGAGGCGCGTGCCTAAAGCGGAAGAGGGGGAATGTAGTCAATTGACGGGGCATTTCATTGCGGCTTATCGGACCCGCAGGGCGATTCTCTCCCCTTTACAGTGAGATGATGAACTCAACGCGCCGCAATTTTTTTCCCGGCCGTGTTCTGTGCAACGCATCATTCCGCTCCGGCATGGATGGCCGCGCCGTGTTTTGTTTTGTCGTTCATCGTTGGCACGGATCGGGGGTGATATTTGCGAGCTTTGCTCAGTCCGGTATAGATCCGCGGCGGTTACTCCCTGATTCCGTAAGGGTCAGCCGTCGCGAATCGTTCCGTAGTCGGTGCCATCACGCCATGCCTGGGCGTTACGTGCTCTTGTTGTCCATTGCTTGTTGCTGTGTCCGATCAGTTCGCGACGTGTGATATGTACACGGCGTGATCGTTTTTATCGGGTTTTCCGTGGAAGGGCCGTACTCCGTTTCGATCTCCAGGAAGCGGCGCGCGGCTATCCCTTGGGATTGCAGAGTGTTGGGGTGGAAGCGTCCTTATGGTTCCTGTCAACGGCACTGAAGGGGAACACGGCCGGCGGTCATGCAATTCATTCGATTGCCCGGTCGATTCCGGTCGTATGGGCACACAGGAACATCGAGCGTGCGGAGGATGAACCCGGCGCGGCGCGTGGCTGCGTTTCGGCCGGTTCCATTTCGATGGACTCTCGCTGGATTCTGTACGATCCGGGCGATAGCGGGGAGGAGTTCGGCGGCTGTCCGCCGTCGGGAGGGAATGAGACATCGGTGCGGTAGTCCTCCGCTGCGCGTCGTGGGATAAACACCCGCGGCGCGTTTTTGCATCGGGGGACGTTGCGTCGGGGGACGTTTTAAACGTCCCCCGACAGATTCAGATCATCACGCTCTCGTATGAATCGCCGAGACAACATGTTCGCCGATCTCCACGCCGTTCTTCGTTCCCTGCTCGTTGCTGTGCCGGTAGTGGATGCCCCCAAGCATCCGGCTGTAGGCCGCCTCCTGCGCCGCCTCCATGAAGTTGTGGTAGGAGCGGATGGGGGTGCCGAGATAGACCTCGGTATCATCCTGGAAGGGCATCTCCCCAACCATCCGGGTCAGCACCGTCGCGGCGGCGGCGGAGATGGTGCTATGGCCGCTGGTGTATTCCGGGAACGGCGGGGTCTGGATGTACGGCTCCCAGGTGGAATCGATATAGCGCTTGATGTAGGTCACCGGGCGGATCACGTTATCGCGATACTTTTCGGTCCAGCAACTGATGAACGCATCGGCCAGCGCGGAGGAGACGAGCGTGTAGGTCTCCAGCGATTCCATCATCCCGAGATCCTTCTTCTTGGTGGCGATCGCGGTGATGGCGATCCAGTGCCCGGACGGGCTGATCTGCCGCGTGTAGAAGTTCAGATGTCCGAAGTGATGGGAGTGGATCGGGTTGCAGTCCCAGAACTTCGGAATCACCTTCAGCGAATCGTTGAGTTTCTTCCCCACCTGGTACACCTCTATGGCATCCTTGTAGAACGCGGAGTGCTTGTCGGTGCTGAACTTGTAGGGGGGCTCCGGCCTGAACTGGTCCGGGCGCGTCATCGTGAACGGGCGGATGGTGTTCCAGAACGGATCGACCGGGTCGACGAAATCGGGGGGGGTCGGCTCCCAGAGGCCGCGTCCCTTCGGGATAACGTAGCGGGTGGCGGCCGTGATCTTGCTGTAGTTGTCGGTTCCCACCCACTCGATGACTCTCCGGGCCACCTTCTCGCCGTAGGTGCGCGAGCGGTCCAGGACATCGGCTGGGACGCCGGCGGCCTTGAACTCCACGATGTTGGCGTCGTACAGGCTGTCGGCCCGGTAGGACTTGAAGAGAAGCTGATCGCCGATGACGCGATATGCCGTCACCGCCGCCACGCGCCAGTCGTAGGTCTGCGTCGGGTCCGGCCTGGGGACGCTGGTCAGGCCGTTGAGCTGCCCGGCCAGCGAGCGGCATTTGGGAAAACCGGGGCTTGCGGCCTCGTAGGCGGCGATATTGGCGTAGGCGTAGACGCGGCTGATATTGCATGGGGTTCTGATCTCATCGACCATGATGTCGGTGAGCATATGGTTCCATGCGTGAATGAACCGGGCGGCGTCGTGATAGAGTGAATCTGTTTCCGCCGCCGATGCTGAAACGGGACGGAGGGCAAGGAGCATCAGCAGGAGTACGGGCAGAGGATGCCCGCGGCGGTAGAAGGGTGTCATAGTACTTCTGGAATTGAATGGAACTGATGGCGGGAGCTGCTGGGAATGGGCTCCGGCCGATCATATAAACCCGATGGCTTCCGATAGGTTTCCGGCGTTCCGATCTCCGGTATCGGGCGCGGCGCGGAGGCCGGCGTTATGCGGGATATCGCTGAGACGATTCTGTTTGAGGAGGATTACATCACCATGCCCTGGGTTGGGCCTGTGGAGCGGCGGAGGGGGTCAGTCCCGTTTGGCGCCGTTGGCGATCCAGGTGCGGATGGCGCTGATCGACTGCGAGTCCAGCGGGATGCCCGAGTAGGGCATCAGTGATCCCTCGTTGGCCGCGGGATGGGTCAGTTTGATATAGAGGAAGCTGCTGTCCGGCTGGCCGGGGCTTACGCGGAGGAGGTGTCTGGCCTTCGCGCCGTCGTTATCGGCGGGGACGGAGACGAGATTATCGTATGCCTTGTCCGCCTCCAGGACCATCGCGCCGCGGAATCCCTCGGTGCTGTGGCATGATGGGGTGGAGCAGCTTTTCGTGAAGATCTTGTTGCGGATGCTGGTATACGTCGGTTCCACCGTGACGCCGGGGGAGGTAGCGGTGGGGGAACAGCCGGCCAGAACCGCGGAAAGGATCAACCCCAGGAAGAGGGGGCGGCTGGTTGTCGGGGATGGACGGAGTGGCCGCATCGGAAATGTTCGTTTGCTAGAATGAGTAGCCGAGCTGGAGAAGGATATCGTCATAGACAAGGATGCTGTGTCCCCAGCTCATGTACGAGTACCCCGCGCTCAGATCGAGGTGGGGAGTAATCGCGAACGATGCGCCCACCTGCGGCCGGATATACGAGGAGTTGTTGAAATCGAAAAAATGCGAGTCGCGTTCCAGCGAAAGCCCTGGGAATCGATCCTTCGATGTGTATTTCCCCGGCTCGCCGATGCTGGCGGCGCCATCGATTCCCACCTTGACGAAGAATCGATCATCCAGGAACGGGAGCTTTCCACCGACTTCCGCGTTGAAGACTATCTGGTTTGCCGGCGCTCCCTCGCGCAGCCTGAATCCGCCGGTCGCGGAGGCGTAGATCCTGTCGGTGATCGAATGGGATACCGAGAGGTTCAGCTCATAATCCCTGTTGAGCAGCCCCGGAATATCGGTCAGGTTCTGGCCGTTCAGGATGCTCGATCCCTCGTAGAGCCAGGGAAGCCGGATGTTCGCCTCGATTGCCGTGGGCCACGCGCCATCGAATATCTGATATTTCACGCCGAACCACATATCGCTGAACCCATTGTAGAAATGGGACCTGTCCTCGGCCGTGCTGTCCACCGTCTCCGATGCCCAGAGATAGGTCACCAGCGTGGAAATCTCCAGCCCTTTCATCACGCCGACCTGGCCGGAGAGATAGAGGAATTCATAATCGTAGCTGGAGTTGAAGAGAGAGCGATAGAGCTCGCCGTCGATATCGCGGCGCTGCGCGTCCCGCTGCAGTTTCCAGTCATGCCCGATCCGCACGCCTCCGTGGCCGGGATCGCTGATCCACCCTCCGCCCGCAAGCGAGAGCGCGGGGGTGATAATCATAAAGAACGCCACGAGAGCTGTCAGGCTCCCGTGGCGTTGCACTGCTGTTGCCGAAACGATGATAAATCTCATCAGGGGCGTATCAGATGTTTTCGGTCTTCATGAGAAAGCCGCCCGTGAAGTCATACACTGCCTTGCCTGTTGCCGGGCCGGGATAGTAGAACGTGAAGAGATTCGCATGCTCCTCGATCTCCACGTGCGGGCCAAACTTGATCTCGTTGTCCGTACGGTTCTCGTACGTCGTGATATACGCGATGCTGTCGCCGGCCTTGACCGTCAGCGGGGTCGCGAACTGGAGGATGGGGGGATCGGACCAGGCGCTGCTCTGATAGATCGTATCGGTGAGCTTTGTGCCGTCCCAGTGACCCACGATAAATGTCTTGCCGCGGCTGTGGAAGTGGCCGGTCATCAGAAGCAGGCTTACGTCATGATCGAACGGCTTCATCACCTTGCAGTAGGTCTGCGCGGTGTGCGGCTTCAGATCGAGCGCCTTGTTGTTCGAGAACACTGCGCCGACCAGCGAGGTCACGTTGCTCTTGTCGGTGGTCCAGAAGTTCACGATCGCCTTGCCGCGGCCATTGGGGGTGCTCTGCGTGCCGGCGTTTACATAATGCGTCTGGAAGTCCATCTGCTGATGGGCCTTCAGTTTGATCGCCGTTCCCGGGGGAAGCGTCCAGACGTACTCCCCCTTCTGCGATGCTGCCACCATGTCCCAGCTCTCGAACTGAAGCGCGCTGAACGAATCAACAACGCCGTCCGGCACGTTCGTGGTGTCGCTCTTGAAGATGTTCAGGTGATGGCTTCCGCTGTTGAACTTGAACTCCACCTTCGTGATATAGATATCGGAATCGATGGGGAGCTTCTGATAGAAATTCTTCTGTACTTCCTGTCCGCTCGGAACGTCGAACGGTCCAATCACGACCTGGATGCCCTTTCCGGCCGGTGGGGCGGTCATGGTGACATCGGCATTGGGGTCGACCGTGACCGGCGTGGTTGCTGTGTCCTTGCAGCCGTACAACAGTGATCCGGCAAGCATTGCGCCCGCGACAAGCGGGATGCTTCTGTAACGAATGGATTGCATGTGCTTCAACTCCTGATTTATGGAATTTTTCTGAGGAATCAACTATCCGTTCGCCGGGAGATGTAGAGCCGATAGCCCTGTACGGCAGGGCAATTGTTCCGGAATCGGGTCGCCAGCGGAATGGGGAGGAAGTCGCAAGATACAACCGTGCGGGATAACCCGGCGTATCGGCAATTCCTCTCCTCGGATTCAAACGGGGAACGCGTCCCTGGTGGTTCGGTCTGCCGCGCGTTTTCGCCACGCTGTCTGAAATTCATTCAGAGCGGCGTTCACTTTAGCTAAGATGACACGAAAGGGAAAGTCTACACATTGTCCGGTCGGAAAAACGCGGGCGGATGCCCGAACGCGAAGGATAAGGAAGAGCCTGTAGTTGTTATAAACCCGGAAATCGCGGAAAGTTTCCACGATTCCGTGAAAATATTTCAAGCGATCGATTCACAGTGTCCCTGTATGCGGATTGGTCTATTTATAGTGACATCGCGCTATTTGTAGAATGCCAGGCTGGCAAATGTCACCGCGGAGTCCCGCTCGGACTCATCCCACTGCGCGTAGCAGAGAACCTCGCCCGTGGCCGGCTTCGCTGAACGGAGCGTGGCATAGATCGGGGCCACGCCGCAGACGCGATATCTGTTCCGGACGCCGGTAAGCACCTTCAGAAACCCATCCGCGTCCGGGCGGGCCGCCTGCTCCAGCACCTGATAATCGAACTCCCGCACCTCCTCCAGAATCGACCGGGCATCGAACTCATCGCCGAATTTCCGTCCGATATGGCACAGATCGGCCCCGGCGATATAGCAGACCCTCCGCCCAAGCTCCTCCGCGGTCCTCTCCAGCGTTCCATACAGGGTGTTCAGCCGCTGATCGTTTCCGGCGTTGCCGTTGGCGAACTCCACATACTCGTGAAGGCTTCCGGTGAGGATCGGGACGATCTTTATATCGCGATCCGGGAAGATGTGGCGGAGAAACACCGCCTGAAACTCGATCGAGTGCTCGCGCCGGTGCGGCGTCTCGTCGCGGGTCAACTGAAACGGGAGGTTCGCCCGGAAATGATCGATGAACTCGCGATCGGTCGGCATCATCCCAAGCGGCGTCTCGAAGTCCAGACGGGAGATCATGAACGTATCCCTGTTCACCCTGTGCGATGTCCCGAAAATCACGAACGTGTCGGCGTCCGAGTGGCGGAGCGCGTTGTAGGCCGGCCCGTAGCTCTCCCCGCCGACCCGGAAGTCGATATGCGGGGCAACCACCGCCACCGGCGGGCGACGGTTCGCGGAGCTGTCCCTGTCGGCGGCGAGGAAGGAGTCGAACATCGCGCGAAGCTCGGCCGGATCGTTCGGATAGGATATCCCGGCGTGGGCCGCGGGTCGCGAGGTCAGGGCGTTGAACGCGCGATCCGATTCGGCGCGAAAAGCCTCGAAACGCGGGCTCTGAAGGAAGTATTCGCGATCCAACGTTTCAACGACCTCGAGAAAATCCTCGGTGGAAAAGGCGACCCCGGCCCGCGCCGCCTGCATCGCCATAAACTCCGCGCTCCGCTCGCCATCCAGCAGCTCCAGGAACTCCACAACGTCGGTAGGGAGGCGGAGCGTGTTCGGCGCGTAGAAGGAATCGTCGTACAATGCCACCATGCCGGGGACGAATTCATACGCGGTGATGTCGTGGCGCACCGGCGGGAGAGGAGAGGATGCGGAATAAGCCATTACGATCGTTCTGATTATGTTTCGCACGTATTATGATCCAATATAAAAAGCAGACCCCATGCCACAGCGCGATTCCCCGTCGCGAAATCATCGGATCGCCGGCTGACAGCCTCTCCGGGGACCCCGCATGACCGGTCGCCGGGATGATGCGATGCCCCCCATGCGATGGCTCGCGGCCCTGGCCGAACGCCCGGTTCTCTGGTGGATTCTCCTCGCGGCGCTGGTTGCCACCGAGGCCGCCGCCCTGTTCCGGTCGGTGGCAAACCACGATGTGGCGTGGATCATCCACGGCGCCGGGCGCTGGCTGGAAGGGGGAAGGCTCTATCGCGATATCGTCGAGATCAACCCGCCTCTCATCTTCTACCTTACCACTCCGGCCGTCTGGCTTGCGCGCGCGCTGGGCCTGCCGGAGATCGACGTTTTCCGGGGATTTCTACTTGTGCTGATCCTCGGCTCGCTGCTGGCCTGCCGCGTTCTGATCGAACGGATATTCGCCGGCCGCTCCGCCGCGATGCGTGGCTCGCTTCTTCTCCTGATCGCGTTCATCGTCTTCCCCGGCGCGGATTTCGGGCAGCGCGAGCATATCATGATGGTGCTGGCGTTCCCCTGGTTTATCGCCGCCGCCGGACGTGCCGCCGGGCGCACGACCGGCCCGCGAACGGCGATATTGATAGCTCTGGCGGCCGGCGTGGGGCTGGCGCTGAAGCCGTTCTTTCTTCTCCCCTGGATCGGCGTGGAGCTTTATCTGGCGCTGGCTCTTGGATGGCGGGAGCTGCGGCGGATCGATACGCTCTGCGTTGCCGGGATGCTGCTTCTGTATGCGGTCGCGGTGCTCCTCCTTGCCCCGGAATATCCCCCGCTTGCCCGGATGGCGTCCGGCGTCTATGGCGCGTATGACCGGCCCCTTGCCGCGCTTCTCCGTCGCGACGGGACGATCGTCTGGGTGATTGCGGCGGCGGCGCTTCCGCTGCTGCGTTTCGTTGCCGGGGAACGGCGGGCGGTGCTGGCGCTGTTTATCGCGGCCACGGGGTTTCTGGCCGGGGCGTTCTACCAGCACAAGGGATGGGACTACCATTTCCTCCCCGCGCTGGGGCTCGGGCTGATGGTGATTCATCTGAGCCTCTTCCTCTTCGCCGAACGTCCCGGTTCCGCGCGGGTTCTCCCGTCGGTTCTCTCCCGGTTCCTTGCTCTCTGCGTCGCGCTCCTTATCGGGGTTGCCGCCCTCGGCGATTTCCGGGACTCCGCGGCCATCCCGGCGGACTATCTGGATCTTCTGCCGATCGTCCGCGCCCAGCCCTCCGGCGCGACGATCGCGGTGCTCTCCACATCGATCTATTACGCGTTCCCGCTCGTGAACTACAGCGGCGTCCGCTGGGGTCTCCGGTTCAACGCGCTCTGGATGCTGCCGGGGCTTTATCCGGGCGTTTCAGCTACGGGGCCGTTCCCCTATCACGACCGCCGTTCGATGGGGGAGTTCGAGCGATACGCGGCCGACGCCACGGTCGATGATCTGCTTGCGTCGCGGCCGGACCTGCTTGTGGTGGACCGCCATTCCCGGAAGCAGGGGTTTGGCGATGCCCCGTTCGATTTTCTCGACTATTTCTCTCGCGATCCCCGCTTTGCGGCGTTCATCCGCGATTACGACAGCATCGCCACCGTGAAGGGCCTTCTCGTCCTTCGCCGCGGAAGCGATCGGTCCCGCTGATTCGTCATCAAAGGCTCCGCCGGGAGAGCGATGCCCGTTTCGATATTGCCGGTGCCGATCTTTTCATTACGTTCGCCTCCCGCGCCGCCAGGCCCCTCCCGGATGGGGGCCCTGTCGGCTTCTCGTGTTGACGCGATCCCCCCGCGCCGTGAGCCCTCCGGCTCCGGCCGACTACGAACCAGAACCCAAGCATGCGACGCATACTCGATAAACTTTCGACCTCGCCGTTGATGGCCGCGCTCCTGGACTCGGTGAAGAACCGCCGGGAGACCAACGTGACCGCCCTCGCCGGCTCCCTCCGCTCCCTTGTCACCGCGCTGATTCACCAGCGGACGGGGGAGCCCGTGCTGATGGTCTTCGAGGAGAAGGAGGAGGCCGATGCCGTGTTCGCCGATCTTGTGACGCTGATCGGCAGCGATCACGCGCTCCTCTATCAGGAGGAGCATCATACCGCCGCCACCGTGCGCGATTCGCTGGACGCCGAGGTGATCTCCCTGACCGATGCCCTGAAATCGATCGCCGATAATCCCGACCGGGTGATCGTGGCGGATGTGGAGACGCTGATGGCGCATGTCCCCACGGCGCAGCGGATCACCGGAAGCGTGATCGAGCTGAAGCTCGGCGAGAATGTCGGGTTCGAGGAGCTTACGCGCCGGCTGGCGCTTGGCGGGTTCGAGCGCGCCGATATCGTCCAGTCGGTTGGCGAGTACGCCGTCCGCGGCGGCATTCTCGATGTCTTTCCGGTCGGCTCCGAACATCCGGTGCGGCTGGAGTTCTTCGGCGATGAGATCGATTCGATGCGGGAGTTCGATCCGATGTCGCAGCGTTCCATCCGCGACCGTGGGTCGGTAAGCCTGATGGCGCGACTTTTCCACTCCGAGCAGGAGGACGAACTCTCTTCAACCATCCTCGACCACATCGGGGAAAACACTATCATTTATCTGGAGGAGCCGGAGCGGATTCACGGTCTGCTGGAGGATGGCGGGCGGGGCGATCTTGCCGCGGCGATCGGGGAGCGGCGGAGAATCCATCACTCGCTTGTTCACGCCCCCTCCACCGGCGATGTGATCGATGCCGGTGGTCGGCAGCAGCCCAGCTATTCATCATCCCTCAGGGAACTCTGCAAGGGGGTCGGCAATTTCGCGCGCGAAGGCTACACCACCTTCCTCCTGGCCGATGGCGAGGACTCCCGGCGGCGCCTGGAGGATCTGGTGGATGGCGAGTGCGACCGCGCGGCGGAGGCCGGCGAGCCATATGGTTTTGAATCGGCGAACGCGATCTACGAGCCTGAATCGCTCACGCACGGGTTTCTGATCCCGGCGATCAAGCTCGCCGTGCTGACGGAGCACGAGGTGTTCAGTCGCCGACGGTCCACGGTCCGCGCGCGCCAGCGGGGGAAGCAGTTCAAGGGCTTCACCCTCCGCGAGCTGAAGCAGTTGCGGCCGGGGGATTACGTGGTGCATGTGGACAAGGGGATCGGCCGGTTTATCGGGCTGGAGACGATCAGCGCGGCCGGCTCCAGGGGGGAGGCGGTGAAGCTGGAATACGGCGGCGGCGATACCCTCTTTGTGAACCTGAACTACATCAACAGGCTTCAGAAATATTCCTCCAAGGAGGGGGCGGCGCCAAAGCTGAGCAAGCTGGGGACCGAGGAGTGGGAGCGGGTAAAGGCGCGGGCCAAGAAACGGGTGAAGGATATCGCGCGCGAGCTTATCAGGCTCTACGCGCAGCGGAAATCGCAGCCGGGATATGCGTTCCCCGCCGACACGCAGTGGCAGCGGGAGCTGGAGGCATCGTTTATCTACGACGACACGCCGGATCAGTCCAGCGCCACCTACGCGGTAAAGCAGGATATGGAATCATCCACGCCGATGGACCGGCTCGTCTGCGGCGATGTCGGCTTCGGGAAGACGGAGGTGGCGGTGCGGGCGGCCTTCAAGGCGGTGCAGGGGGGGAAGCAGGTGGCGGTGCTGGCCCCCACAACGATCCTGGCGCAGCAGCATTTCAACACGTTCCGCGATCGCCTGGCCCGCTACGCCGTGAGCGTCGATCTCCTCTCCCGGTTCCGCTCCAAGGCGCAGCAGAAGGAGACGCTGGAGAACCTGAAGCTGGGGCGTGTCGATGTGCTGATAGGCACGCACCGCCTGCTTTCCAAGGATGTCCGCTTCCGCGATCTTGGGCTGCTGATCGTGGATGAGGAACAGCGGTTCGGCGTCGCGTCCAAGGAGAAGCTCCGGCAGGTACGGACCAACATCGACACGCTGACGCTGACCGCCACGCCGATCCCGCGCACGCTGAACTTCTCGCTGATGGGCGCGCGCGATCTGAGCACCATCGAGACGCCTCCGCGCAACCGCCTGCCGATCGTCACGGAGCTGACGCAGTGGAATGATGAGGCCCTTGCCGATGCCATCCGCCGGGAACTGCGGCGCGGCGGGCAGTGCTTCGTGGTTCACTGGCGCATCGGCGATATCGAGGATCTGGCCGCCAAGCTCGGCACGATGGTGCCGGATGCCCGGATCGCGGTGGTGCATGGGGAGATGACCCCGGAGCAGATCGAGAAGACGATGATGGCGTTCATCGACCGGCGGTACGATCTGCTGGTGGCGACCAAGATCATCGAGTCGGGGATCGATATTCCCGCGGTGAACACGATCATCGTCAACCGCGCCGACAAGTTCGGCCTGGCGGAGCTGTACCAGCTTCGCGGCCGGGTGGGGCGCTCCAATATCCAGGCGTATTGCTATATGGTGGTCCCGCCTCCAACGTCGCTTTCGCGTATCGCGCTGAAGCGGCTTCAGGCGATCCAGGAATTGACCGATCTCGGCTCCGGCCTGAAGCTGGCGATGCGCGATCTGGAGATCCGCGGCGCCGGCAATCTGCTCGGCGCCGAGCAGTCCGGCTTTATCGACGATGTCGGGTTCGATCTCTATCAGAAGATCGTCGATGAGGCCGTCGATGAGCTGAAGCGCGATGAGTTCCGCGACCTGTTCGCCGATCAGATCGAGAAGGAGGAGCGGGAGGCGCAGCTTCCGGTGAACGACGATATCATCATCGAGGTGGAGGGGGACGCGCTGATCCCGAAGGGGTATATCGGGGACGATTCCGAGCGATACGATTTCTATCTCAGGATGTACGCCGCGAAGGATTCCGCCGCGCTTGCCGCCGTTGCCTCGGAGATGCGCGACAGGTTCGGCCCGGTGCCCCCGGAAACCGAGCGGCTCTTTATGGCGGTGCGCCTCCGTCTGGCGGCCATGCCCACCGGCGCAAGCCGTCTGGCGCTGCGCGATGGGGAGATGCGGCTTGATCTTCCCGCCGAGAGCAACCGCGACTATTACGAACGCTGGTTCCAGTCGATCATGGAGGCCATCAGCCGCGAGCGGAACGCCAAGCTGGAGACGAAGGGGAAGGCGCTCGCCATCCGCTACACCGGCGTGGAGGATATCGACGAGGCGGAGCGGGTGCTCTCGCGGTTCACCCGCAAGATGCGGGAGGCGAAGCTCACCGCGCGGGAGGTGGCGGAGAACCAGAGCGAGTGATGTTTCGCCGCGGATGATGTTTCGCCGCGGATGATGTTTCGCCGCGGATGATGTTTCGCCGCGGATGATGTTTCGCCGCGGATGATGCTTCGCCGCGGATGATGTTTCGCCGTGGATGATGTTTCGCCGCGGAACGATCCGAATATTCCAGACGCCCGGAGGGTTTCCCTTCCGGGCGTCGTTGGTATGGGTCGGAACGGATGGTAGTGACTCAGGTTGGGATACGGTTCATGCTGTTCGGACTCATCGAGAGCATTCGGCATCTCTCCTTCCAGCCCCATCGGGGCGTACCGGTTGTAGCGATGCCACGTCTTCGATGATCTGAAGCTCCATCGGAGCGTACCATTCGGCACGG
>JAQBOZ010000024.1 GCA_028287785.1 Chlorobiota bacterium | reverse complement strand
CGATAACGGGCGTTATCCTCTGAATATCTCCGACGGTCATACTCGCGCAAGCGGGAATTGATCTTCAACACGGGATGAATTCCCGACTGCGCGAGCAGGACAACGACAGGTCCCCGCAAGTATATAGTGCCCTTCATGAATTGCCCCTACAGGCCCCGCTATCATCTTCACATCCATCACGCTTCCCACCAGGATATCACCCAACCGCGACAGCTCCGGCCCGGGACTTGCATGATTATTCGATAACGATCATCAATGGAGGATGGCACGATGGCTCGCACGCAGCAGCAGATCAACGACATCGGTTTTCGCGCGCTGGTGGATGCGCTCGGCAAGGATGACGCGCTCCGCTTTGTCCGCTACATGGGGGCTACGATGGTGGAGGTGAATGGCAAGGAGAAGAAGGTCGAGGACGCGGAATATCTCCCGCCGATGACCGTCGAGGAGGTTCATCGGACGATCATGGACATGCACGGCCCGAGCGATCAGGCCAGCTTCCTGTAGGCCCCCTACCCCTTTACCGCCCCGGCGGTCATCCCCTGGATGATCTGCTTCTGGAAGATCGCGAAGAGCGCGATCACCGGCAGCGCCGATATGCTCGCCCCCGCCATCAGATGCCCCCAGTCCACCGACTGGTTGCCGAGGTATGAGGTAAGGCCCACCATCAGCGTGCGACGGTCATCCCGGTTGACGAAGAGGAAGGGGTAGAGAAATGTATTCCACGTGGTCAGGAACTGATAGACGGCCAGGACGATCAGCATCGGCCGGGAGAGGGGCATGATGATGCTGAAGATGATCCGCCAGTCGCCGGCGCCGTCCAGACGGGCGGCCTCCTCCATATCGCGCGGGAGGTTCTGAACGTACTGCCGCATCAGGAAGATGCCGAACGGCGTCACCAGCGTGGGGATGATCAGCGCCCAGTAGGTATCGATCCAGTGAAGGTTCACGATCAGCCGGTAGAGCGGGATCATGATCACCTGCGGCGGAATCATCAGCGTGGCAATCACCGTCAGCAGCAGAAAGCTCCTGCCGGGGATGCGCCGTCGCGCCAGCGCATAGCCGACCATCGTGCAGAAGATCACATTCCCCGCCGTCACCGCCACCGCCACCAGAATCGAGTTCAGAAAGTAGACATCGAACGAGTTGAGCGAGAGGACATCGGCGTAGTTGCGGAGGGAGAACGGCCCCTTGAGCAGCGGCAGGAACGAGGTAAGGTCCGGGTTCTGCTCGCGCAGCGAGATCACGATCATCCAGAGCAGCGGAAATACCATCCCGAGCAGCACCAGGATCAGCACGACGTGAAGGATGATCCTCGGAAAACGGATCGGTGAGCGGCGCGCGCCGGACGCGGGGTTAACGGTAGAGGCCATGCTGATTGATATACTGGATAACCGGATCGGGCGTGCGATAGCGGATCGAACGCCCCTCGCGGGCGCTCTCCCGGATCTCCGTGCTCGATATCTCGATAAGCGGGGAATCGATGCGATGATATCCAACGCCCGGAAGCAGTTCCGGCGGAAGCGGGATATCGGGACGCTCCCAGACGCCGATACGGGCCAGCCGGGCGATCTGCTCCGGCTGCCGCCAGCTCCGGAAATCGCGCGCGCTGTCGCCGCCGATCAGCATTGTCAGCTTCACCTGCGGCCACGCCTCCCGCATCCTCTGGAGCGTGTCCACCGTGTAGCTGACCCCCTCGCACTCTATCTCATGGGCGGAAACGGCAAAGCCGGGATTGGATTCTGTTGCCAGACGCAGCATCTCCAGCCGGCATCCGGCCGCGGAGATCGCGCGCCCGTCCCGCTTGTGCGGCGGAATATACGCCGGAAGGAAAAGGATGATATCGAGCCGCATCTCATCGCGGGCATACTCGGCAAGGAGGAGATGCCCCATGTGGACGGGATCGAACGTGCCGCCGAAGATGCCGACGGAGCGCGCCGTGGCGGGAATATCATCGGTAAGATCGATCATATCGCACCGCCCGATTCGCCACGAATCTCCGCGATCAGCCCCGCGAGGGAATCGAGCATATGGCCCGTTCTGCTCCCGCTCGCCAGCAGCGAGCGGTCGCGATCAAGCCGCAGCAGCGAATCGCGATCATCCACATCGTACCAGACCGGAAGGAGATGCGCCCGCATGCCGATGCGCCGCGCCGCCGCCAGCGTGGCGTCCAGAAGTCCGGGGGTGCTGTAGGGCATGTCGCGGAAAAGCTCCTCGCACGGTCGCCTGAGGGCGAGCAGATAATAGCCGCCGTCATCGGCCGGGCCTATCGCCATGTCGTGATCCCCCAGCGCGCCGATCCCCTGAAGGATATACTCATCGGGAAGCGTCGGATGGTCGGTGCCGATGGCGCATGCAGCGTCCGCGCCATCATCATGCGCCTCGACAAACGCGGCGTGCAGCCGTTCGCCCAGCGTCGCGCCGCGTTGCGCCCTGATATCGATCTCCCGGCCGGCCAGATGCCGCATCGGCTCGATATCCTCTCCGTTGGCAACGTAGAGCACCGGCTCAATAGCCGGGCTCAGCGCGCGGTAGGCGTCGATGGCATCGAGCAGAAACGCGCCGTAGAGCCGCGCCGCCTCTTCCGGCGCAAGCGGCGGCGCCAGACGCGTCTTCACATCGCCGGCCCGCGGATATTTGGCGAAGATCAGCAGCCGGGTGCGTTCCGGGTTATTCACTGCCGGCCCCTCTCATTTCTCCCCTTCCGGTTCCGGCCGTTCACGTTCCGGCTTGCGACGCTCCCCTCCATTGCCGCGTGGCTTCGGCTCACTGGCGGGCGGAACCGCGGGGAGGTCATCCGGCATCATCCGAAGCTCCTCCAGCGTAAGCTGCTCCCACTGGTCGGTGGCGGGATGATGGAGATAGACGATATCCCTGAAGATATCCACCTTCTGCACACGCCCCTCCCCCTTGGTGGTGCGGATGGTCGATTCCAGCGGCGGAAATCGCTTCAGGCCGTTCACATAGGTATCCAGCTCGTACAGAAGGCAGCATTTCAGGCGTCCGCACTGGCCGGAGAGCTTGGTCGGGTTGATCTGAAGGCTCTGCGCCTTTGCGTGTTCCAGGGTGATATGTTCGTATCGGCCCAGATGCGTTGTACAGCAAAGCTCCTTGCCGCAGACCCCCATCCCGCCGATCCGCTTGGCCTCATCGCGCACGGCGATCTGCCGAAGCTCGATGCGGGTCCGGAAGATGGCGGCAAGATCGCGCACCAGCTCGCGAAAATCCACGCGACCGTCGGCCGTGAAATAGAAGGTGATGCGATGATGGTCGAACTGCCACTCGGCATCGGCCAGGTGCATCGGCAGGTTGAACGATTCGATGCGGGCGCGGCAGACGCGGATGGCCTCCAGCTCCGACGCCCGGTTGGCGTTGTAGCGCTCGGCATCCTCCTTCGTCGCCTTCCGATAGAGCTTGGAGAGCGGCTCGGCGGAGAGTCGCTTCGCCTTCCGCTTGGCGTGAACCAGCGAGCCGGTCATCGAGACGAACGCGGCATCCACCCCTTTCTCGCTCTCGATAAGCGCAAGATCATTCACGCGAAGCGGCACGTCGAGATCGGTCACCTCCACGAACTCCCTCCGCGCCCCCTTGTACTCGACCTCGATAATCCGTCGCTGATCGGCATACCCGAAATCGGTGAGGATCAGATCGACCAGCGAGCCGGTGCCGCAGCCGCCCGTGCCGCAGCCGCCGGTGCCGCATTTGCCATCGGAGCCGCAGCCGGCCGAGCATTTGGACTCGCGATCGCGAAGCGTCGGGGCAACAAGCTGTTCCGCGAGGTTCGTGGGATCGCCCGCGTCACGCCATGCCTGCTCTACTTTCCGGCCGTAATTGGAATCCGGCCGGTGATGGTCGTCATCGTGATGATGATCGTCATGATCGTGATCGCCGTCATGGTCATGATCCGTATCATGATGATGATCGGCCTCGTGACCGTGATCGCCGTCATGGTCGTGATCGGCCCCATGGTCGTGATCGGCGCCATGGTCGTGATCGGCGTCATGGTCGTGATCGGCGCCATCGGGCTCATGATCGCTGTTGTAATTATTCCCCATACTCTATCTATATGTCTATAGCCGAAAGCTGTGTATTGAAGTGCCTGGCAATTGTGCTCGGGGCCATGCCCCGAGCACCAGGGATTGCGCCCCTCCGGGGCTTGAAGAAAGAAGATGATCGCCCCTGAGCACCAACGGGGGGCACCATAGCTCCTGGCTACAACCCGCTAGCCGCCCGGTCCCTGGAAGCACATTTCCTCCATCCTCATCCCAAGCACTGTGAAGACAAGCGGGATCTGTGCATTGCTCCGGACGGCGCGGATGCTCCCCTCGATGCTGAGGATCAGCCTGTCCAGCGGCGCCCGCGCAAACCTGGTATCAAAGCTCTGAATATCTTTCAACTGGTCCCGATTGACGATGAACGCATCGCCGCCGGTGAGGCGATAGGAGTAGACATCGCGGAGCCAGAGCGCAAGCAGCGCAAGCATCCGCTCGATCTGCACGCGATCGCTCCCGGAGGTAAGCCGCTCGATCTCCGCGTGAAGCGCCATCGGGCTGCGACGCAGAGCGGTCCGCAGAAACGACACCACGTCAAACCGGAGCTGGTTCAGATCGCCCGACATCAGCTCCACGCCGCGACTGTAGCTCCCCTCGGCCAGCTTCGCCAGAAGAAGCGCGGCGGTTCGGTCGGCCCCCTGACGTGCAATCAGCGCCGCGGCGATCTCCTCATCGGTCAGCAGATCGAACCGGACTTCCTGGCAGCGGGAGAGAATCGTCGGGAGCATCCGCGAGCGAGCCGATGTTGTCAGGATCAGCAGCGTGCGGGAGTTCGGCTCCTCCAGCGTTTTCAGAAACGCGTTGGCCGCCTCCTCTCCCATCAGGTGCGCCTCGCTGACGATCACAATGCGCCAGCCCGCCTCGTTCGCCGCGAAGGAGATATCCCGTTTCACCTCCCGGATGGAGGATATCTTGATCTGCTGCGCGCGCGGGATGGTGATGTTGTGATACGGGTTTGCCGCCTTCAGCGCCATCTGCTCCTTGATGAGCGTGATCTCCGCGTCGCTCAGCTTCAGCATCGGCGAATCGGCGCGGCTGTCCTCCCCCTTTCCCGAGGGAAGCGCGAAGACGAAACGGACATTGCCGTTGCTGAGCGCGGCCGTGGAAACGCATCCGCGGCAGATATCGCAGGGGACCGTGCCGTTCTCCAGCGGGCTCTCGCAGCGGAGAACCTTCGCAACCTCGATCGCGGCGGCATCCTTCCCAATCCCCTCGGCGCCCGTGAACAGCCATGCGTGCGGAATGCGCCGCGAGCCGAGCGCGGCACGCAACAATCCCTTGGCTCGACGTTGACCGATAATGGAATCCCACGACATAGGAAGCAGGCAGAAGAAGAAACGGCCACGACCCGCGCGACGCGCTGATTGACAGGTTCAGGAATGAGGATACATGGAGATGATGCCCCCCCTGCTCCGCAATCTATCGAAGTCCCGGTGAGGGAACAAGATGGGGATGGCACGCGCGCCCGTCCCCTGACTGAAACTCGAACTTTTTTCCTCTTCAAGCCCCGGAGGGGCGCAATCCCTTGTGCTTGGGGCAATGCCCCGAACACCCTTCCATCTCTGATGGAGGCTAAACCCCTCCCCACATTGTAGGATCAGAACGCCCATAATTGAAACTTGGTCCCCTCTCCGGCCTCCGTACAATGGATTTATCATGAACAGACGCTACAGCCTTCCCGCGCACGCGACGCTTCCGATCATGCTAGCCGTCGCTTTGATTGGCCTTTGCAACGTGGCGCACGCGCAGCCCGCCTCGGTTGTCCGCGCGCTGCTGGATGATGCCGCCGCGCGCTTCGATATCCCGCGCCCGCTCCTCTACGGCATCGCCTACGCGGAATCGCGATGGACCGATGGCCCCGCCGATTCCCTCAACGGGTCGTGTACCGGGATGCCGCGCGCGGTCGGCGTCATGGGGCTGCGCGATGATCGGTGGTTCGGCCACTCGCTTCGCGCGGGGATTCCCTACGGCATCACGCCCGAGGAGGCGGCCACGAGCACGGAGAAGAACATCGCCACGGGCGCCCGTTATCTCTCCTCTCTCTTCTCCGGAACCGACCGGCGCGATCTTCGCGAGTGGATTCCGGCGGTCGAGCGTTACTCCGGCATCCCGGAAAGCCAGGAGCCGTTGAGGATGCTTCATGTCGACGGCGTCTTCGAGCTGATCCGTCGAGGCTGGGGCGCGGGCGATGTGACCGTTGCCGCGCAACCCACGCCGGATCTGGATCGGGAGGCGATCGCCAGTGGATTGCGAGCGATGGGAATGTCCGCCGCCGGAGATTATTCAAGGGCGGACTGGCAGCCCAGCCCGAACTTCTCAAGCCGCGATGGATCGGCCATAACCGCCATCGCCATTCATGATACCGAGGGAAGTTTCGCGGCATCGCTCTCGTGGCTTCAGTCCTCGGAATCGCAGGCATCGGCGCATTACATGATCCGGTCGGTGGATGGATTTATCGTGCAGATGGTCCGCGAGGCCGATAAAGCCTGGCACGTGCGGAACGAAAACCCGTATACGATCGGCATCGAACATGAGGGATTTGTCGATCGTCCCGAGTTCTTCACCGATGCGATGTACAACTCCTCCGCCGCGCTGACGCGATATCTGATCGGCAAATACAACATCCCGCTGGACCGGACGCATGTGAAGGGGCATATCGATTTTCCGAACAACACCCACACCGATCCGGGCGGCTGGTGGAACTGGCCGCGCTACTACCGGCTGGTCAGCGATGATCCGCACCGGAATGTGGTGGTCGATCCGTTCGAGGATAATGTCGTCGGCTGGTGGGGGCCATCGATGAGCGGCTCCACGACCGGCGTCGATACCGGCGCCACAACGTTCGCGATAACCCCGGACGCGGCACGGGCCGGGAAGAACGGCGGCGGACTCCGGTATGCGTTTACCGGAGCGGATGGCGGCGTGGTCCGGGTCTTCAGAGGCGGTCACGGCAACACGAGCGACGGGCTGCTGAATCTGGGGAGCGATGGATTTATCGGGCTTTCGGTGCGTGGAGATAATGATCGGAACGATCTCGAATTCTGGCTCTACGACTCGCTGAAGAACAACCAGATCCTCCGCTACGGGCCGATCAACTGGACCGGCTGGCGGACGATATCGATGCCGCTTGCGCTGCTGAGCGGCCATCCCCCCTACCGCTTCAACTCGATCGTGATACGTCAGAACGGCGGCGGCCGGAGCGGAACGCTGGCGTTCGATGATCTGATGCACTCGATAAACAACCCGGCCGGCGTCGACGATGATCCTCCATCGCGCGAACCGCTTGGGCTTCACGATCGAATCGCCGTAGCTTCCGCCGATCCGTTCCCCGCGTCGCTGCGGGACGTGGGGCCGGTCGCGATCTACTCCTCCGCCGGCGAAAAGATCGATGACTTCAACCGCCTTCCCGATGCCGCAGTCGGCAGCGTGCTGCGACCGGGCGTCTACGCGCTCCGGCACGGAAACCGGACAATCATGCTGATGGTAGCGCCGTAACATCGGCGGCCATCGAAATCACACAGTATGCAGCGCACATATCAGGATATTCTGGACACCGCCATCGAAGCGGCCATCGAGGGGGGGAAGATCACCCTCCAGTATTTTCAGACCGGATCATTCCAGGTGGAAACCAAGGCCGACAACTCCCCTGTGACCGTGGCCGACAGGCTTGCGGAACAGCGGATCAGGGAGATCATCGTCGCGCGGTTTCCGGATCACGGGGTGCTTGGCGAGGAGCATGGCGAGCAGGCTGGGACGGGGGGCACCACATGGATCATCGATCCGATCGACGGAACCAAATCATTTATCCGCGGCGTTCCGCTCTACGGGGTGATGATCGGCGTGGAAATCGACGGCGAGGTTGAAGTCGGCGTGGTGAATTTCCCGGCGCTCGGGGAGATCTACTACGCGATGCGCGGCTGCGGAACGTACTGGAACGGCCGCCGCTGCCGGGTATCCGCCGTAAGCGATATGGGACAGGCCGCCCTCCTCACCACCGACGCGAAACACTACACGCGCGAGACGACCAAAGCGGAGGCACACGCGCGGCTGATGGCGGCAACGAAGATCCACAGAACGTGGGGGGATTGCTACGGCCATATCCTGGTGGCGTCCGGACGGGCGGAGATCATGCTCGATCCGAAGATGAGCGTCTGGGACTGCGCGCCGCTGAAGGTGATCCTTGAGGAGGCCGGCGGCCATTTTACCGACTGGAACGGAACCCCGACCATCCACGGCGGCGAGGCGATCTCCACGAACTCGGCGCTTCACGGCACGGTGCTGGAGATCGTGCGAAATGATCGATGATCGGCTTGCCGGCGACCGCCGGGCCGATGACGGAACTATCTTCACCGCATGTATCGCGACCCGGAACTTCACATCGAACTTGTTTGACAGCCCATGATCATCCGCGACGCCCTCCCCTCCGATGCCCGCGGCATCGCCGAAATCCATGTCGATAGCTGGCGCGCAACCTATCGCGGCATCGTCCCGGATGAGTATCTGGCGGCGATGTCGCACGATACGAACGAGGCGCGGCATCGGATTTATCTCTCAACGCCGCGCGCCGAATCATGGACGCTGGTGGCGACCGATGACGCCGGCACCATCGACGGCTTTGCAAACTTCGGCCGTGTACGAGAGACGATGTGGGGACTGGATGGCGAGGTGTATGCTATCTACCTCCGGCCCGGAACCGAGCGGCGCGGGGCCGGACGCGCGCTGATGGCCGCCTGCGCCCGAAGGCTGCTGGAGAACGGCTTCAGATCGATGCTCGTCTGGGTGCTGGCGGAAAACAGGAGCAGATATTTCTACGAGCGATGCGGCGGCCTCCCCGTGACCTCGAAACATATCACGATCGGCGGGGCGATACTGGAGGAGATCTGCTACGGATGGAAGGATCTTGCCACATCGTGGGGCTCCGGGGAGTAGGGGGTTCCCCGGAGTGCCGGCGCGGGCTACGTCACGAAGTAGAACGCCAGCGCCAGCAGCGCGTAGACGGCAATCAGCAGCAGCCCCTCGAACCACGTGGTCTCCCCATCCTGCGCTATCGAGTTGACCGCGAACGCCACGCCCGCGATGGCGATCAGCTCCAGCGGGTTGCTGAAGACCAGGTTCATCGGATGGCCGACAAGATAGGAGATCAACACCAGCAGCGGCGCGGTCAGCAGCGCTACCTGGATGCTGGCCCCCACCGCGATGCTCATCACCAGATCCATCTTGTCCTTCCGCGCGAAGTAGATCGCGGAGAAATATTCAGCGGCGTTTCCAACAAGCGGAAGCACGATCAGCCCCAGGAAGAACTCCGTCAGATGCAGCGTGCTGGCCGTCTTCTCCAGCGCGCCGGAGACCATCTCCGCCTCGAACGCCACCGCCGCCGTGGCAAGCACCAGCACCGTCAGCGATTTTTTGATCGACCATGCGGCATGTCCCACCTCCAGCTCCTCATCGCCGCCGAAGACATTGCTGTGGGTGATCAGCGTGTAGATGAGATTTCCGATGTAGACCAGGATCAGGACGATCGCCACGCCGAGGCTCAGGTTCTGATCGAGCGAGCCGACGTTGCCGGCCGGCGCGATATTCCGTTCGGTGTAATCGAAGAGCGCGGGGAGCAGCAGCCCTATCACCGAGAGGATCAGGAGGCTTCCAAGCAGCCCGGCGCGCTCGCGCGGAAAGCTCTGCTTGTGCCGGCCCCAGCTCCCCGCCACGATCGCCAGGCCAAGCCCCAGAAGGCTGTTGCCGACGATCGATCCGGTGATGGTGGCCTTCACCACCTGCGTGTTGCCGGTCTTCAGCACGAAGATCGCCAGGATCAGCTCCGCCGCGTTGCCGAACGTGATGTTGAGCAGCCCGCCGATTGCCGATCCGGCGCGCGACGCGATATGCTCGGTGGCGCGCCGCATCCATTCCGCCAGCGGGATGATGGCGGCGGCCGATGCGATAAACACCCAGATCGGCGGCGCGCCGGCAAATTCCAGCGCGATCGAAATGGGGATGAAGATGAGGAGATACGTAAAGATCATGGAATGCGCTACGGTTGTCCGGGAGTGTCCGGGATGTACGGCCTGCGTCGTCGACCGGTCGGGAGATGATGACGGTCAGCGGGAAAGCCACTTCTCCAGCCTTCTCCGTTCCAACTCGGTTGGCTCCGCCTTCTCGACCAGCTCGTGGCTCTCGCGCGGAATAAAGCCCAGCGTCGTCTGATAGAGCCGCCCCTCGGCGGCGGCGGTGATCGTCACCGAATCCTCCGCGCGTGCCCCTTTCAGGAGCGCCTCCCACTGCTTCATGCTGGCGACGCGCATGCCGTTCAGCGCGATCACCTCATCGTCGGCGCCGATTCCGGCCGCCTCCGCCGGCGTATCCCTGAGAACCGCCGCCACTTTGAGGCCGGCCTTCGTCTCCTCCAGCCGCAGCCCGCTCCACCGCGACGCTCCGGCCTGCTGAAACGAAAGATCATCCCCGAAACGGCTCTCCGTCGACGACGATTTCCTCCGCCACTCCAGCCCGGCCGCGCCGACGACTTCCTCCACCGGAAGCTCATCGGTGGAGTCCAGCCAGCCGCGAAGCCGCCCGCCGATATCGACGCCCACCGCCCCGCTTACGATCGCGATAAACTCCTCCTCGGTGACGCCACGCTCGGGCTCGGCGCGGTAGCGGTCCATCAGGGCACGCATGCCGTCATCAAGCGAGCGGGCGCCGTCGGTGGCGGCGATGATGTGAAGATCGAGCAGGAGAAAGATGATCCCCCCTTTCAGATAATAGCTCGGGAAGCGATTGGCGGAATCGGCGGTCGGGATATAGAGCTTCACCCAGCTCAGATAACTGCTGTCCTTGATCGACATCGCATTGCGACCGGGAACATCGAGGAGGCGGCTCAGATGCTCATCCGTCAGCGTCCTCAGATACTCCGCGCGGCTGTGGAAACCGCATCGATACGCGCTGAGGTCATCGTAATAGCTCGTCATCCCCTCGGCCAGCCAGAGCATTCTGGTGTAGTTCTCCTCGTTGTAGTTGAACGGCCCAAGCTCCGCCGGGCGAATCCGCTTGACGTTCCAGAGGTGAAAATACTCGTGGCAGAGCAGCGCAAGCAGCTTGACCGATTTCGTTTTGTCGGAGAGGACTTCGGAGTCGAACATATTGACCGAGGAGCGCGCGTGCTCCAGGCCACCATACTGTCCGGGAAGAAGCTGGATGATGAACACGTAGCGATCGTACGGCAGGCTTCCCCACATCGTGACGGCGTGATCGATGATCCGCTCGGTCTGCGCGGCCAGCCACGGCGCGTCGAAATCCCCGACGCCGGTGATCGCCACCTCGTGCCGCGCGCCATGCCGGTCGTACCCGGCAACGAAATGATCGCCGATCTCGATCGGAGAATCAGCCAGGATATCGTAGTTGAGCGCCCCCCAGACGCCGGAACGGACCGGCGAAAGCGCGGTGGAGACGGTGCTCCAGGGATGGTCGATGGCGACGTGATGGGCCTCCTCGGTTCTCCCCTCCACGCACATCAGCGCGTTGGCGGGGTTGATAAAGGCGTGATATCTGTTGATGTGGCTGAGCCGCACCGTCCGCTCGTTGCCGAAATAGACATACGTGATGCTGACATTCCCGCCGGCGCTTTGGACGCGGAGACGGTTCTTCGCGATCCACTCGAACGGCAGCTCCGCCCCATCGGAACCGGCGACGCGGAGGTCCCCCTGATACGCGATAAAGTCCCGCACCTTGTACGATCCCGGAATCCAGTTCGGCATGGCAAGGATGATCTCATCGGCGGCGGAATCCACCTCCATCGTCACGTGAACCAGATGCTGCGCGGCCTGTGGGAACGCGAGCGTATAGCGTATCGCGGCGGTTGTATCGCGCAACTGCGCGTCGGTCTGTTCGATTGAGTAGGGCATGTATCGGCTGAGAAGATTGAACGATATCGAAGAGCGCAATAATAATCAATCGGGATCACGTGCCGCGCCCCCGGAATATCATCGGTAGTGACTCAGGTTGAGATGCTGTGGATGATACCCGGAGTCATCTACGGCATCCGGCTTCCCAGCCCCATCGGGGCGTACCGGCTGTAGCATCACCACGCCCTCAATGATTTCAAGCTCCAGAGGAGCGTGCCATTCTGCCGGCATGCGAGGATGGTACGCTCCGATGGAGCTTGCGTGGGCAACGGAGATATCGATGCTACAACCGGCGCGCTCCTGACGGAGCTTGAAGAGTGATCAGAGGATCGTCGATGGATCATGGCGCTGTCAACCGGAGAGTTGGATTTAATCTGAGTCAGTAGGACATCATCGGCATGCGCCCTCAATTTCGATCCGGGGAGTATCTTGCGGCCACATCACGCGGACATGGCCGTTGCCCCGGCACGGACGGCGCCGCATTTACCGACACTTGCAGCAGGGAACATCCGCATGCCGACCGCCGACGGTGAGCCCATCAACTTCGACCGGCTCTGGAACTATCAGAAGCCCGATGAAACTGAACAACGGTTCCGGGAGATTCTGCCGGGCGCGCCGCCGGGAACGCCCTATCATGTCGAGCTGCTCACGCAGATCGCCCGGACGCAGAGCCTGCAACGGAAGTTCGACGAGGCGCACGCCATCCTCGATGAAACCGCCGGGCTGCTGACGCCGGAGATGCGGCGCCCGAGAATGCGCTATCTGCTGGAGCGCGGACGGACGTTCAACTCCTCCAATCAGAAGGAGAAGGCAATCCCCCTCTTCACGGAGGCATGGGAGATCGGAAGGGAGATCAGCGAGGACAATCTCGCCATCGACGCGGCTCATATGGTGGCGATCGCCGGAACGCCGGAGGAGGCGATGGAATGGAATATCCGCGCGCTCGATCTTGCCGAAACAACCGGGGATACGGTGGCGCGCAACTGGTGTGGCTCGCTCTACAACAACATCGGCTGGACCTATCACGGCAGTGGTCAGTTCGCCGAGGCGCTCGATATCTTCACGCGCGCGCTGGAGTGGCGGGAGGCACACGGCAGCCCCGGCCCCATCAGGATCGCGAAGTGGTGCGTGGCGCGGACGCTCCGCTCGCTTGGCCGGATCGATGAGGCTCTTGCGATACAGCGGGAACTGCTGAAGGATGTTGAGGCGACCGGTGAACCCGACGGCTTCATCTTCGAGGAGCTGGGGGAATGCCTCCTTCTGCTCGGCCACGCCGATGAAGCCCGCCCCCACTTCGCGCGCGCCCACGAAATGCTCTCGAAGGATGCCTGGGTCGCAAGCGATGAACCGGCAAGGATCGAACGACTGAAGACGTTGTCGGGGTCGGGGCGGGTTTGAAACCCGCCCCGACAACCCCGACGAAAGCTACAACACCGCCAGCACGCACTGCCAGGCGCGGTCGATCATATCGCGATGGAGAAACGCCTTTGCCACGCGATGCAGCAACGCCTCGGTCTCTGCGTTCGGCGCGCCGTCGCGGAGGCGTGGGAGAAGCGCGTCAAGGGCGCGCTCGGGATCGCCAAGGCGAAGTTCCACCTCGATATCATCGGGAGGATGCTCGCCGGCGGAGGCCAGCTTCTCCCGCCAGAACGCGGCGACCGCCCCGATATCCGGAAGCTCTCCCGCGCCGGCGAGCTTTGCCAGATCGCTGCCGGTGAGGATGGGGCTGTTACGCACACGCTCCGGCAATGCGTCGAAACCGATGCCCGCGTGCGATGGCTTTGCGAGCGTGAACACCGCCGATCCGCTGGCGCGGCAATAGAGCGCCCCCCCCATTCTCCCCACCAGATCGAGCCGTTCGGCATCCAGATATTTCCCATCGAACGCCGATTCCTTTATGTGGAACATCACCACCTCGCCGATCATCAGATTTCCCGAGGCCGGGCCACCGCCAAGATCGATATGATGCAGAAGCCTGCACTCCATCACCATCGGCGATTCGGCAACGCCGGGCGGGGCGATTCTGCTGCTCGGCAGCTTGGTGAACCCGGATTTCACCCACTCGTCCACCCCCTCCGGATATTCGCCGGACGCCAGGCTGACCTGCTCGACCATCGCGTACGACACGACCGACACGGTGAACTCGCCCGTGGCCTTGATGTTGAGGAACGAGTGCTTCGGCGTCCCGTCGGTGCCGCGGAATGCCGGAGAAAAAGCGATTACCGGAGGGTTGGCCCCGAACGCGTTGAAGAAGGAGAACGGCGAAAGGTTCGGCCGTCCCCCGGCATCGAGCGTGCCGACGAAGGCGATGGGGCGCGGCGCGACGCCGCCAAGGAGATAGCGATGCGATTCCGCGTGGGGAATGGTTGAAGGATCTATATGCCGCATGGTTTGCCGGATCTATGTGTGCGAAGGAACATCAGCCGGCAAAAATACGACATTCGATGGCTGGTCGGGCGCGTGGTGTTTGTCGCGATGTGCACATCGCACCGATGATGTCATCTTAATTGATATCGATAGAACCGTTCACGATCGATCTCCGGCCGCAACAGCGTGCCGCATCATCGGACACTCACACACCATGGAGATTCGGATTATGAAACACCCAGCATCCCGCATCAGCCTTATGCCACTGCTTACGGCCGTGGTCATCGCCCTGGCGATATTCCTCACGGCACCACAACGAGGGGCCGCTCAATGCTGCCCGACCTTCGAGTTGTGGATCGGCAACAGCGTGCCGTCGGCGTGCCTGCCGGTTACCGTTTCCACCAACTGGAGCAACGGGGCCATTGTCACCGGCCCGACAAACTACGGAGGCCCCACGCCGGCATCGTATTTCATCACGGCGCCCAATCCTCCCGGATGCTGGCCTCCGATTCTCACCAGCGTGACGATCAACGGGACGGTATTTCCGTTCAACGCGCCACCGGTGCTTTGTGTCTCGGCGGTGATATTGCCCTGCGGATATCTTATGAATATCTGCTACAAGACCGACCCAACCACCGGCTGCCCCTTCATAGGGCTCAACTAGCGGCATTGAAATAACGGAGGCGGCCACGCGACCGCCTTCTTCTACTCCTCCACCACGCGGTCGAACTCCTGAAGCGCGCTCACCAGCCCGTCCGCCTGCTCCACGCCGTCGAACTCGCGCACGGCCTGCGCGCCGACCTGGCTGGTCGCCGGAAATCCACCACCGGATTCGATGATGCTCCGGACGCGCGGGACCAGGATAAACTGCACCCACTGGCTGAACGCCATCGTATCCATGCCGAACGCCTGGGTGAATTCATAGCGTTCCGGCTCAAGCGGCTGATCGCTCCAGAGCCCGGCGCGGCGCATCTCCGCCTCCACGGCACCGATCGCCTTCTCCACGTTCTCCAGCTTTTCCATGCTTCTTTCCGGTTTTGACAGGTAGCTGAAATGATTATCGCGCATGCAGCGCGGCCGCGGCCGCCTCTCTCCTCTATCGGGACGGGCGGACGCGGCCGGCATCGGACATCAACGGGGATCAGGCGCTCGCGGCTTCCAGACGGGCCATCTCCTCATCGCACATCGTCTTGAACTGAACGCCGAATGCCGGGTCCTTGATGATCCTGTCCACCCAGTAGGTGGAGATCTGGCTCCACTTCACGGCATCGATCCCATACTTCGCGTACATCTTGTCCAGGCTCTTATCGCCGCAGTTGATCATCGCGGTCATCCCCACGTAATCCTCCAGGCTTGCCTCGGCGGGAGGCCCGCCGTACTTCTTCAGCGCATCCTGATAGAGCGGCATGTAGGCAAGCGCCACGGTGCCGGCGGTTGCCGTATCGTACATCCTGGCGTTCCAGCCGTTCATCGCGGCCTCCCACGTGGGCCTGTCCACGCCGTTCTCCCCGGCAATCCGGGCGCAGATTTCGAGGTCGCCCCCGCAATCCTTCATTTTCGCAGCAAGCTCCGCATAGCGTTCAAGCGATATTCCGTTGATTGGTGCTAATGGGTCCATGATCGTCGAAATTAATGAGTTGTTGTGCGATGGCCCGGCGAAGCCGTTGCGGCCATCATTCATAAGATATGCAGCGCTGCCGGCGAATCCATGGCGCAAGGTTGCGAATTCCTCGGTGCGACTAATCGGGAATCGGAGAGATGATCCGGTCGTCCCCCAACGGCCTTCGCCCTCCGATTCCCGATATCCGTCGTAATCTTTTCAACATCCCCGGCAGGCCGGGAAATCCACCATTTAACCGGGAATCGGAGAGATGATCCGGTCGTCCCCCAACGGCCTTCGCCCTCCGATTCCCGATATCTGTCGCAATCTTTTCAATGTGCCGTGCCGGTCCGGGAAGGGCGTGGTTACGCGGTTTCCGCGGCGGCGGGTGCGGCATGCACCGCCGACCGCCCGCCCGCGATCATCGTCGTTGCCACGATGCCGTAGGCGATTGCCCACGCATCCTTCACATCGGGCGTGAACGCCTCTCCCAGCCCCTGCTCCAGTGTCCAGAGAAGCGCGGCGCCCACGGTATCATAATCCTCCGGCTTCACGGCGTAGCCATCATGGCGCCGTCCAAGGTCGCGCACGGCGGGGGTAAGCGACTCGAAACGATCAAGGCCGTTCACCACCATCGCCAGCATCGCCATCAGCTTTCTCCCCTGCTCCTTCATATCGCCCGTGAAGAGGGGCCGGAGCGCCGGGTCCAGCACAAAGAGCCTGTTGTAGAAGAGCTCAGCCGCCTGTTCGGCAATCGGCGCGACCATTCCGAAGGTCGATCGCACCAGCGTTATCTGTTCCGAGGTCATGTAATTCTATCCGCAGTTGATTGATATTCGGTCGATGCTTTCCATCGGCGATCGAGGTCCGGGAATCGGAGAGGCGAACGTTGTCCCCCAACAGCGCTCTCCCTCCGATTCCCGTGCTCGACATTATTCCTCGCCGTTATTTTCCGTCGAGACCTGGGAACCGGAGAGGCGAGCGTTGTCCCCCAACAGCGTTCTCTCCCCGATTCCCGTACTCGAAAATTCCTTCTCGCGCGTCACCGGAGCGCCATCGCCCCGTCCGCAATCGCTATCGCGTGACCACAAGGGCTATCGTCCGCCTGATTCCCCCCGCGGCGGTCATCCGCAGCAGATAGCTCCCGGAGGCAAGCCCCCCGGCCATCAGCCTGATCTCGATCATCCCGGCCTCATGCTCCCCCTGCGCGAGCGTTCCCACCTGACGGCCGAGAGCATCGTACAGCACGATCGACACATCTCCGCCAACCGGCACCGCCGCGTTGATCATCACCTCGCCGGAGAACGGGTTCGGCGAGCAGCGGAGCGATGCCTCGGCGGCAAGCCCGAACATCATCCTCTCCTGCTCCTTGACCCGGCCCGGCATGGCGACCTGAAGCCCGTACCAGTAGCCCTGCAATCCCCGCATCGCGCCGGAGGCGGTCGATCCCACGAGCGCCTGTCCAAGCGTTCCATGCAGTATGAGCGTCCCCCCCGAAGCCCTGGCCGCGGCGTTGGAAACCACCGACCGCATCGCTTTCACCTGTCCGAATGCCCCAGGCGCCAGGAGCATTGCCCCGGATGCGGCCAGCAGGATCATTCGATGGAACTTGTTCATGGGAGGCTCTCCTCGGTGTATTGCCCGCGACCGTCGCAGGCGGATGGTTGAACAGATAGTATTCGTATTATGCATCCCCTTTCGGGGGGCGTTCTCCATCGAGCGGGAGACCACATGCGGTGCAGAAATTCGCGATCGGATGAGCGATCGTCGCGCCGCACTGGCGGCAGTTTCTCACCAGCGGAAGCCCGCAGCAGGGGCAGTAACGATCCCCCTGATATCCCACCGTTCCGCAGCCCGTGCAGCGCGTTATCCCTCCGTGTGCCTCGCCGTCGTGTGAATCATGCAGGCTGAACATCGATCGAGCTATCATTGCGTTTTGTCCGGTTGAGCGGCTCCGCCTGTCGCGGGCACATCGTGAAAGCCTCATCAAAAAACTCTCCTTCAAGGTACTCGGCAGCGGTTGCAGTTTCCCTCCGGGGCGATTGCGGTTTGCCGGAAAATGGATTTCAGTTGAAAAAAATTGGATTGCGGCTTCCCGCGGTTCTCGTGATGTTTGCATGACATGGCGACCCGCGCGCAGGCAGGCGTTGCCCTGATTGCCTGATTTTCGCATTTTTTCGGCGCATTTGAGAATGGTGATATCGGGAGATACGCCGGGATGACGGACCTGAATCGTTGTTGCATCCGCCCGACCGTAACCCTGTGGCGTCTGGGGAGTTTCAGAACTTCCGGATGAATGCCCGAACGCTCTATCCGTCCACGCCGGAACCACCGGATGCCCACCGGGGCTCCGGTTCCACTCCGCCGTTTCCGCCGCCAGCCCGCTTGTCGAGGCACTTCCAGGGGGAGCCCTTCCGGACTTCCCGTTATGGGCTCCAGTGAGATCAACATCGAGAACCGACAGCACATGCGAACGTTGATAGATTTCGTCAATCACGGCCTGCTTCCATTCACGGGCCGCTCCCCGCAGGCTGAGATGATCGCGCGGATCTGGGATTCGGCATCGGATGCCCACGGATTGCAGGGGATTCTGCTGATCGGGGAGGCCGGCGTCGGCAAATCGCGGCTGATCGAGGAGGTCGGCTCCCGCGTGACCCGCTCCAACGGCGCGGTTGTGCATCTGAAGCTCTATCCTGAATCCGCCACATCCATCATCCCGCTGATCGCCCGGGCGCTCTACCGATTCTCCGCCGCGCATCCGATGCTGAAGATCGAGCCGGAGGAATCGATGACATCGGTCCTTGCCGCGCTGCGGCGCCTGTCACGGCTTCGCCAGACCATCCTGATCGTGGAGGATCTTCATCTGCTTGGAGGCGAGGCGCTGGGCGATCTCTCCTCCCTCCTGGAATCCCTCGCCGACGAACAGCTTACGCTGCTTGCGGTGGCGCGCCCGCTGGAGCTTGCCGTCCGCGGCGTGATGGAACGGTATCTGATCGAGGAGATCTCCCTGGATGGCCTTTCGCATCAGGAACTGGCGCAGCTCTGGAAATCCCTGTTCGAGGCAACGCCGGAGCCGGAACTGCTGGCGATGCTCCATCGGGCCACGGCCGGCAACCCGCTGGCGATCCGCTCGGCGCTGCGGGGAACGTTGAAGTCCGGCGCGCTGGCGCAGGACAGAATGAGCGGGCAATGGCGCGCCATGCTGCCGCCCGCGGTGTTCATGGCCGGGCTTCAGCGGAGCGTGCAGCTTCTTTCCGAGGGAATGGCCGCGCATCTGAGCGAGGAGGAACGGAGGGGCGCGGAGCAGATCGCGTCGCTTGGAGAGGTGGTGGCGCGGGAATCCGCGCTTGCCATGATCGGCGGATCGGAGAGCATGCTGGAATCGCTGATGTTCAAGGGGATCATCCTGGCTACCGGCACCGCCGTGCAGGCGCTTCCGGGGGAGATCAGCTCATCGCCGCTTCTTGCGTTCACCCATTCCCTCCTTCACCGTCGGCTGGCGCAGCAGGCATCGGTGGACGCGGATTGCATCATCGGCGTGATAGCGGCGGGCCTTCCCCTCTATTCGGCGCTCCCCTTTCTGACGCTCGCCGAGCGCCCCCGGCCGCTGGGGGTGACCGCCGCCGAGTTCCGTTCCGCGCTGAACCGGACGCTCGATGTGGCCTCCAATCTCGATCGCGGGCCGGACTGGCGGCTTGCGGTGATGGCGTGGCGCGCCGCCGGAAATATGATAGAGGCGTCGCGCGACCGATGCACGCCGCTGGAGCTGGCGGAGTTGCAGGCGCGGTATCTGATGCGGGGGCTGTCGCTGCGGCATCGCGGCGAGGAAGAGGAGGAATCGGCCGGCCTTCTGGAGCAGCTTACCGGGATTCTGCTGAGCGCCGGGCCTGACCAGCTTGTCCGCTATCGCCTGGGAACATTGATCTACCGGATCTACCTGAGCGGCGCGCGCTACCAGCTCGGGGTGGATCAGGAGAATCCATATCGCAGAGAGGTGGAGGCGTTGATCGCCAGATTTCCCAAGCTCCGCCACACGCAGGATTACGTCTCCTATCTCTATCACTTCAGCTATTCCGCCACGCTGGCGGGGGATCAGGCGATCGTCCGGGATGTTGAACGGGAGATGGAGGCGATCTCCGCCGAGCCGGGCGTGGATGAGAGCTTCCGCCGGGAAATGCGCCGCACCCTCGGCCCCGATTTTCTTGGCCTGATCGATACCGAGGAGGAGCTGGCCCGGCGACTCGATCTTCTGGCGGAGCTGGAATCGTTCACCGGGGATCAGCATTATGCCGATGTTCTTTTCTGCAAGATCGGGCTGCTGGAGCGGATCGGGAGGATGGATGATCTTCACCGCGCGTGCCTGGAGGCGCAACGGCATTTCCGCGATCAGAACCTGATGCCGAACCTGATTTACGCCCTCCGCTCCGATCTTCACGCGCGCGCCTCGTTCGGGATGAGCCACGAGGCTATGGAACGGGAGGCGGCCGAGATCTGCGCGCAGGCGCCGGCGGTCATGGCGGACCTGCAATCGAACGCGATGGGCTATCAGCTTATCACGATCGGGCTGCTCCGCGGCGATATCGAATGGGCCGGGAAGATCGCGGAGCGATTCGTCAGCGATGGCAACACGATCAGCCCCGCCCGCCAGGTGCTCCTGAACGATTGCGGCGCCCAGGTTCAATCGGCCCTGGCCGCAACCGACGGAAGCTCCGAGACCGACAGGCTGATCGCCACGCTCTGCGCCGTGGCCGGCGGCTCCGCCACACCGGACGATCCGATCATTGCCGGAATGGTGGGCGATTTCCTCAACGCCCCGATCATCAGGCTGGAGGATGTGGTCACCATGCACGCGGTTGCCTCCCTGCTGGACCGGATAGGACGCATGCCGGGTCACGAGGAGCTTGCCGCCACAACCCGGCGCCCGATGACGCGCGGCCTGACGATATGCCTGGAATGGCTGGCCGAACGGAAGCTGCATCTCTACATCAGGCCCATTATCGACCGCTATCCCTCCTGCTTCTCCCGCGCCGAGGCCACCGCGTGGCGCGCGCGCGCAAAGGAGATGGCCCGCCCGGACAGCGCTCCGGCAACCGGCGCCGACGATCGGAGCCTGCTGACGATGCTGGGAACCATCGAGATCAGATCCGACGGGCGCGAACCGATACGGCCACGCGGCTCCAGGCTCAGGACGATGCTCGGCGTGCTGGTGGCGGATCAGATGCTGGATGAACCTCTCTCGCAACGGGAGTTCTGTCGGATTGCCGCGGGCGACCAGGCGGAGATCGAGGATGCCCGGAAGACCGTGAACCTGACAGTCCACCGGCTTCGCGAGAGCCTTGGACATGAGGCGATCCTCACCGACGGCGAAACCCCGCGCCTGAACCTGCGCCTTCTCCGCGTCGATCTGCTCGATGCCGATCGCCTTCTGGCCGAATCATCGGCGGCGCTCCGCGATGGAATGCACCACCGCGCCGTGACGCCGCTGATCACGGCGCTGGAGACTGTTCGCGGCGAGGTGCCCTTCCCCACGCTCTATGAGGATTTCTTCGAGGCCGCGCGCGAGGACTTCGAGAGCCGGCTTCGTTTCACGCTGATCAAAACCGCGCAGGGGCTGATGCGCGATGGTGACGCGGCCAGCGCCGAGCGTATCCTCCGCCACGGCTTCAGCGCCATGCCGGACGATGAGGAGATCACGGAGTTGCTGTGCGGCGCACTCCTCCAGCTCGGGAAACGGACGGAGGCGCAGCGCATACGGCTCAAATTCGCGGACGCGGATGCCTAGCATGGTGCATGGGGTGTACCCCATGCACCAGCCATGACGCCCCGTTGGGGCTTGAGATGCGGGGAAACTCTGCTTTATCTCCTAAGCCCCGGAGGGGCGCAATCCCTGGTGCGCGGAGCGATGCTCCGCGTACAGGTCGCGGAACTCGCCGAAGAGCTCACTCCAGTCGCGAACTTCACCGTTGCCGAGATGGGCCGCGAGGCGGTCCAGATAGGCGTGCCAGCCGGGGATGAACCCGCCCGCGTTGGCGATGCTCAGCCAGCGGTGAGTAAGCCGGAGCGATGTGCCGCCATCGTTCGGCGTCAGCTCGAACCGGACCGTGGAATCCTCGATGATCGCCTGCTTCCACTCGTACTCCATCACGCGCGGCGGCTCGCATACCAGGATTCTGCCGGTTGCCCGCCGGATATCCGCGGGCAGATGCTTCGGCCCTCCCACAACCGAGATCATCCCTCCTTCAATCGTCGTGTCGCCAAGCCACAGGGACATCTGCTCCGGATCGGAAATGGCCTCCCAGACGGCCTCGATCGGATACGGCAGGTTTCGCTCGAACGCGATGCCGGCGCGCTCGCCATCGACGATGATGGCACCCTTCGATGAGATCATTGTTTCGGTTTCCTCTTGCTGGTTGGTTTGCTGTTGTCATGGATGCGCGCCAGATGCCCCTCAAGCGCGTTGAGTCGCCCGTTCCAGAAGCGACGATAGCGATCGAGCCACAGATCGATTTCGGCCAGGCGCTCCGGGCGGAGCGTGTAGATGCGCTGCTGCGCCGCGCTCCTGACCTCCACCAGCCCCGAATCGCGCAACACCTTCAGATGCCGCGATACGGCCGGCTGCGTAAGCGATGGAAACGCGCCTCCGATCTCGCCGGCGGTACGCTCCCCCTGCGCCAGCATATCGAGCATGGCGCGTCTGGTGGGCTCGGCGATAATTTCAAAAACATCCATGAGCAAATATAACTTTTGGCTTATATAATTCAAAGCGAATGTAAAGATAACGCCCGACCTCGTTCAACGCACCGCATCCAGCGAGGCTTCCAGCGCAATACGCATGCGCCCGGAGGCCAGCCCTCCCTGCCCGACCACATCGTCGTGCGCCAGCCGGACGCACAGTGTATCGCTGAGCGTGTTGGTGATAAGCGAGAGGCCGGTGATCCCCATTCCCCGCCGGGCCGCCTCGGCGATCTCCGGGATTGTCGACATTCCCACCGCAGCAGCACCCATGCACCGGAGCATGCCGATCTCCGCCCGCGTCTCGTAGCTCGGCCCCGTCACGCCGGCATAGACGCCACGTCGCAGACGCAGCCCGCGCCCCAGCGCCAGCAGCTCGATTGTCTCGTATCGCTCGACCGACAATGCGGGCCGCTCCCTGCCGCCACGATCCGCCATCATGCGTTCCTCCCCCGAGTGGGCGCCGGCATGCATGTGCCGCCCGAGAAGGCTTCCGATATAATCATCGACCAGCATGATCTCCCCCGTGGCAAGACCGGGCCGGAGACCTCCGGCGGCGTTGGTGACGATCAGCTCGCGCGCGCCGAACGCCGCGGCATCGCCGACGATGCGGGCGGCATCCGCGGCGGAATGGCCTTCGTACAGATGCTTCCGTCCCAGCGCAACGAGCACGGTTTTCCCATCCCGCGCGAGGATGGCAAGGCGCCCGGTATGGCCGGGGATGTCGGAGGAGCCGGCATCGATCAGATGCCTGAATTCGTGATCGGCGAAACAGCCGGCGAGGCCGGAGCCCAGGATGACCACGGCATCGAGCGCGACGATTCCAAGCGGGTGGAGCAGGAGCGGGAGAACGTTTTCTTCTGTCATTGAACGGAGCGTGATTATGGAACAGACGGAGAAGAAGGAAGATAGCATCCGGAGCCCCGCGCCGCCACCGCATCATGGGGATGACAGTGGGAATGCGCCTTGCACGGCCTTGCACCGGAAATTCTCCCGCTCGTGCTCGGCATCACGATACAAGAAAATGTCCCCCGCGATGTACAGAAATCCTCACTCATGTCCTCTTAATGGAACAGAAGGCCCGTACACCCTTCTTCCCGATGCCGGGCGATTTCCCGGGAATTTTCATCTCGGCATCACCCACGTATTTCAATTTCATCGGGGAGGATTTCACATGACCATGCGTCTTCGCATTCTCGTCGCGGCGCTTGCCGTCGCGCTGTTCGCGCTGTTCACGGGCGGCGCAACGGCGCACGCCCAGGGGTGCGGCACCATCACGTACGTCAATACCACACCTTTTCAGGTGACCCTCTGTCTCTTTCCGTCTCCGCCCGTTCCGTGCGTCACTGTTCCGCCGGGAGCGACCATCGTTGTGCCGCTTATCGCTCCGGTTGTGACCAGCGGCGTGACAAGCGCCGGCGGAATCAATTATACATGGCAGCCGAACCCGTTTCCACCGCCGCCGCTCTGGATTCCCAGCGTCCAGCTCACGACGATTCCCGGACCGAACCTCTGCTACAATGTTCTCTGGGACCCGCTGACGTGCACGGTCACCATCCAGCTCGCCGGGCCTCCTCCATGCCTGAACCCGTGATCGGGCGATTCGGTTCTGAGCCGCAGGCAAAAACTTGAACGGCTGCGGAGCGTTGAGCATGAGGGACAACTCCTGACGGCCTGAACGTTCTCAGACTGAGTCACTGCCTGAGGATTGCTCATAAACGGAAGCGCCCCCGGCGGATAGAGATCCACCGGGGGCGCTTCATTTCAGCGATACGCGCATACGCGCGATCCTAGCTGCTCATCAGGGTCCGCATCGCCTTCGAGGGAGTGATCTCCTTGGAGGCTTCCTTCTCATCGAAGGAATCGATGACGCTGCCGTTCGAGCTCTGGATGATGATATCACGATAGCCCTTCAGACCGGTACCGGCCGGAATCAGGCGACCCATGATCACATTCTCCTTCAGACCGCGCAGGTTGTCCACCTTCGCCTCGACCGCCGCGTCCGTGAGCACCTTGGTGGTCTCCTGGAACGACGCGGCCGAAATGAACGACTCCGTGGTAAGCGATGCCTGCGTGATGCCGAGCAGAAGAGGCTCGGAGGTGGCCGGCTCGGCGTCGCGGGCGACGGCGGCCTTCTTCTCCTTCTTCTTCAACTCGACGTTCGTCTCCTTGAACTTCCGCTTCGGCACCAGCGCGCCGACCTTGAAGCGGGAATCCCCCTTGTCGGTGATCACCACGCGCGTCTTCACCTCGTCGTTCTCCTCCTCGAACTTGATGCGGTCCACCTGATCCCCTTCCAGGAAGCGGGTGTCGCCCGAGTCGATGATGCGAACCTTGTGAAGCATCTGGCGCGCGATAACCTCGATATGCTTGTCGTTGATCGCCACGCCCTGCATCCGGTACACTTCCTGGATCTCGTTGACGATGTACTCCTGCACGGCGCTCACTCCCTTGATGCGGAGGATATCGTGCGGATCGATCGAACCATCGGAGAGGCGCTCGCCCGAGCGGACGAAATCCCCCTCCTGAACCAGAACGTGCTTACCGAAGCTGACCGTGTACTCCATGCGGGTACGCAGATCGAGCGATGTGATCACAAGCACCCGATTGCCACGCTTCGGCTTGTCGAACGAGACGATGCCGTCGATATCGGCAACCACCGCCGGCTGCTGCGGCGAGCGGGCCTCGAACAGCTCCGTGACGCGCGGAAGACCGCCCGTGATATCGCGTGTCTTGCCGACATCGCGCGGGATCTTCGTGATCGTCGTTCCCGGCTTCACAAACTCACCCTCGTCCACCGAGATATGAGCGCGAACCGGGATGATGTACGGCTGCAGGAGCTTGCCCGTCTCGTCCACGATCTCGATCGAAGGGCTCTTCGTGCGGTCCTTCGCGTCGATCGTCACCTTGGTGATATACCCGGTCTGCTCATCCGGCTCGTCGCGGTAGGTCACGTTCGGGATAAGATCCTTGTACCTGATAAATCCGGCCTTGTCCGTCACGATCACGTTGTTGTACGGGTCCCACTCGTAGAGGACATCGCCCTTGGTCACCTTCTCGCCCTCGCCAACCTGCAGCATGGAGCCGTAGGCAACGTCGTAGCGATGGATGACGCGGTTGTCGTCGTCCAGGATCGCCACAACGCCGGCACGACCGGTAACGATGCGGGTCTCGGACTTCACGCCGGTCTCCGGGTCCTCGTCCTCGCGAACGATATACTTCAGTCCCTCGAACGAAATACGTCCCTCGTTCTTGGTCTGCACCGTGCTCTGCGCCGAGATCAGCGATGCCGTTCCACCGGTGTGGAATGTGCGGAGCGTAAGCTGCGTGCCCGGCTCGCCGATCGACTGCGCGGCGATAATGCCGACAGCCTCACCGACGTTCGAGACATTGCCGGTGGTCAGGTTGACGCCGTAGCACTTCGAGCAGATGCCGCGCTTGGCCTCGCAGGTGAGCACCGAGCGGATATGGACGATCTCGATCGCCGTCTGCGAAATCGCAAGCGCCACATCCTCGGTAATCAGCTCGCCGTTGGCGACGATGACCTCGTTGTTGATCGGGTTGACGATATCCTCCGCGGCAACGCGTCCCTTGACGCGCTCGTGGAGATGCTCCTTCACGTGCTCCCCTTCCTTCAGCGCCCGCATCTCGATGCCGCGGATGGTTCCGCAATCCTGATCGGAGATGATCGCATCCTGCGCCACGTCGATCAGACGACGGGTCAGGTATCCGGCATCCGCCGTCTTCAACGCCGTATCGGCCAGACCCTTACGGGCGCCGTGGGTGGAGATGAAGTATTCGAGGATCGAGAGACCCTCCTTGAAGTTCGCCGTCACCGGGTTCTCGATAAGCTCGCCCATTGCTCCCGAAAGGGATTTCTGCGGCTTCGCCATCAGGCCGCGCATACCGGCAAGCTGGCGGATCTGCTCGGTGGAACCTCGCGCATTGGAATCGCGCATCATCCAGAAGGTGTTGAACCCGTGGTCATCCGCCTTCAGCGCCGCCTGCACCTGCGCCAGGACGCGGTTGGTGGCGTTGGACCACACGTCGATCACCTTGTTATAACGCTCGCCGTTGGTGATAACGCCCTCCAGATAGAAGTTCTGGAGACGATCCACTTCCTTCTGCGCCTTGTGGATGATGTCATCCTTCTCCGGCGGAATGATAACGTCGGAGATCGAAACCGAAAGGCCGCCGCGGGTTGAGTAGGTGAACCCGAGATCCTTCAGGTGATCGAGGAACCGCACCGTCTTCAGCGAGCCCGCCTTGCGGAAGCACTCGGAGATCAGGCGCGTAAGCTCCTTCTTCGTCAGCAGCGTGTCGATGTAGCCAAGCTCCTCCGGCACGATCTGGTTGAAGATCACGCGACCCGTCGAGGTCTCGACGATCACGCCATCGACGCGAACCTTGATCCTTGCGTGGAGATGGAGCTTGCCGTTGTTGTGCGCCACGATCACCTCGGCCGGCGATGCGTAGGTCTTCCCTTCGCCCACCACATCCGGTCGCGTCTTGGTGACGTAGTAGCACCCGAGAACCATGTCCTGCGAGGGAACGGTCACCGGATCGCCGCTCTGCGCGGAGATGATGTTGTGCGAGGAGAGCATCAGCAGCATCGCCTCAAGCTGGGCATCGTAGCTCAGCGGGACGTGCACGGCCATCTGATCGCCGTCGAAGTCGGCATTGAATGCCGCGCAGACCAGCGGATGGAGATGGATTGCCTTACCCTCGACCAGTCGCGGCTGGAACGCCTGAATGCCGAGACGATGGAGCGTCGGAGCGCGGTTCAGCAGCACCGGATGCCCGTCGATCACCGACTCCAGGATATCCCACACCTCGGTTGTCTTCCGCTCCACCACCTTCTTGGCGGACTTCACGGTCTTGGTATGCCCGCGCTCGATCAGCTTGCGGATGATAAACGGCTTGAAAAGCTCGACCGCCATATCCTTCGGCAGACCGCACTCGTGCAGGCGCATCTCCGGGCCGACCACGATAACCGAACGGCCGGAATAATCGACGCGCTTTCCGAGAAGGTTCTGGCGGAAGCGTCCCTGCTTTCCCTTGAGCATGTCGGAGAGGGATTTCAGGGCGCGCTGCGAATCGCTGCGAACGGCGGAGCCGCGACGCGAGTTGTCGAACAGCGAATCCACGGCCTCCTGGAGCATCCGCTTCTCGTTCCGGAGAATGACCTCGGGAGCGTCGATATCGATCAGGCGCTTCAGACGATTGTTGCGGATGATGACGCGACGATAGAGATCGTTAAGATCGGAGGTCGCGAAACGGCCTCCCTCCAGCGGCACCAGCGGGCGCAGCTCCGGCGGGATCACCGGGATGATATCCAGCACCATCCACTCGGGACGGTTTGGCTCACTCTCTCCCTCCGGGCGCTCGCGGAACGCGCCAACCACGCGAAGACGCTTCAGCGCCTCCGCCTTCTTCTGCATCGAGGTCTCGGTACGTGCCTGCTCGCGCAGGATCAGCGCCAGCTCATCCGGGTTGATCCTCTTCAGAAGCTCCTTCACCGCCTCGCCGCCGATCAGCGCGATAAACTTGCGCGGATCCTCGTCATCCAAGTTCTCATTGGTGTCCGGGAGGGACGCCATGATATCCAGATACTGCTCCTCGGTAAGAAGGTCGTTCACCTGAAGGCCGGTCTGTCCCGGCTGCACCACCACGTACGACTCATAATAGACGATACGCTCGACATCCTTCGTCGGCAGGCCCAGCACGGCGCCGATCTTGGAGGGAAGCGAGCGGAGATACCAGATATGAACCACCGGAACGGCAAGGGCGATATGCCCCATCCGCTCGCGACGCACCGACTTCTGGGTCACTTCCACGCCGCAGCGGTCGCAGATGATCCCCTTGTAACGGATGCGCTTGTACTTTCCGCAGTGGCACTCCCAGTCGCGGACGGGCCCGAAGATCTTCTCACAGAAAAGGCCATCCTTCTCAGGTCGGAACGAACGATAATTGATCGTTTCCGGTTTGGTGACCTCGCCGTGCGAACGATTCAGGATATCGTCCGACGATGCAAGCTTGATCATGATCCGCCGGAAGTTCTGCCCAACGATCTGATTCGGTTGTGTAACCACAGTGTTCTCCGATGTATGTCTCAGAATCTATTTTTCTACGTTTCAACAAGGCGCGGAGGCCCCCATTGGAGGGCCCCCGCGCCACGGCACTTCTAGTCGATCTTCACCTCAAGGCCAAGGCCCTGAAGCTCACGCACAAGCACGTTGAATGACTCCGGGATGTTCGGCTCGGGAAGGTTCTCCCCCTTGACGATCGCCTCGTAGACCTTCGCGCGTCCATGCACGTCGTCCGATTTGACCGTGAGGATCTCCTGCAGAACGTTCGCCGCGCCGTACGCTTCGAGCGCCCACACTTCCATCTCTCCAAATCGCTGGCCGCCGAACTGCGCCTTTCCACCCAGCGGCTGCTGGGTGATGAGAGAGTATGGTCCGATCGACCGGGCGTGGATCTTGTCCTCGACAAGGTGGGAGAGTTTCATCATGTAGATCACGCCAACCGTAACCGGCTGATCGAACATGTCCCCCGTCTTGCCGTCGTGGAGCTGAGCCTTTCCGGTGGTCCCCAGACCCGCCTTGTCCAGCCACTCCTGAACCTGAGTCCAGCGCGCACCGTCGAAGATCGGGGTGGCGAAGTGATGGCCCAGCCTCTTGCCGGCCCATCCGAGAGCGGTTTCGTAAAGCTGCCCCAGGTTCATTCGCGAGGGCACGCCAAGCGGGTTCAGCACGATATCCACCGGGGTTCCGTCCGGAAGGAACGGCATATCCTCCACCGCAACGATCTTGGCGACAACGCCCTTGTTGCCGTGACGGCCGGCCATCTTGTCACCCACCTGGAGCTTCCGCTTCTTGGCGATGTAGACCTTTGCCATCTGCATGATTCCCGGCTGGAGCTCATCCCCCTGCGCCACCTTGTTCTTCTCGATCCGGATGTCGTCGGTCACCAGCGCCACCACCTTCGTGTAGTTCTGGTAGGCCTTCTTCACCAGCGTGTTCTTCCGCTTGTTGTCCACCCACGCATCCTCGACGTTGAGGGCGGCCAGATCCACGCCGTCGGCCAGCTTCAACTGGAAGCTGTCGGCCTTCATCGCGGTGCCGGAACGGAAGATCGTCTGCCCGGAGAGATCGCGGATGCCGAGCGAGGTCTCCCCTTCGAGCAGATCCCCGAGCTTCTTGGCGAGCGTCCTGTTGTACTCGTCGATCGAGTTGGTAAGCTGGCGATCGAGAGCATCCTGGCGGCGCTTCTCATCCTTCCGGACATCGGAGTCCTTCTTGATGACGCGACGGCTGAAGAGCTGCGAGTTGATCACCACGCCCTTCATTCCGGGAGGCGCCTTCAGCGATGCGTCCTTCACGTCGCCGGCCTTGTCGCCGAAGATCGCGCGGAGCAGCTTCTCCTCCGGCGTCGGGTCGGTCTCCCCCTTCGGGGTGATCTTGCCGACGAGGATGTCGTTCTCGCGCACTTCGGAGCCGACGCGGATGATGCCGCTTTCGTCGAGATCCTTCACGGCCTCCTCGGAGACGTTCGGGATTTCCCTGGTCAGCTCCTCTTCGCCGCGCTTGGTGTCGCGGACGTGGATCGAGAACTCCTCGATATGGACCGAGGTGTAGATATCCTCGCTCACCACCCGCTCGGAGATCACGATGGCGTCCTCGAAGTTGTACCCGCGCCACGGCATGAATGCCACGATCAGGTTACGCCCAAGGGCGAGCTGGCCGTTATCGGTGGAGCAGCCGTCGGCAAGGACATCGCCGGTCTTGAAGCGCTGTCCGGCGCGGACGATAGGACGCTGGTTGATGCAGGTGTCCTGGTTCGTCCGGAAGAACTTGGTAAGCTCGTATTCCTTCTTCCGGTCGTCGATGAAGGAGATGAGGTTCTCCTCCTTGGTCAGGTTCGTGTCATACTCCACAATGATCTTCGTGGCGTCCACGAAGCTGACCACGCCGTCGCGCTCCGCCAGAATCAGCGTGCGTGAGTCGCGGGCGATCTTCCCCTCCATGCCGGTGCCGACGATCGGCCGCTCGGGACGGAGAAGCGGAACGCCCTGGCGCTGCATGTTGGAGCCCATCAGCGCGCGGTTGGCATCATCATGCTCCAGGAACGGGATCAGCGCCGCGGCGGCGGAGACGATCTGGTTCGGGGCAACGTCGATGTACTGCACCTGTTCGGGCTCCACCATCACGAAGTCGCCTGCCTGACGGGCACGGACGCGATCCTGATTGATATGCCCCTTGGCGTCCAGCGGCACGGTGGCCGGGGCGATGATCAGCCCCTCCTCCTTGTCGGCGGCCAGATACTCGATGTCATCGGTCACCACACCCTTCACCACGCGACGGTACGGCGTCTCGATAAAGCCGAAATCGTTGATGCGGGCGTGGATGCAGAGCGAGGAGATAAGGCCGATGTTCGGGCCTTCCGGCGTCTCGATCGGGCAGAGACGGCCGTAGTGCGTGTAGTGAACGTCGCGAACCTCGAAGCCGGCGCGCTCGCGGGTAAGACCACCGGGTCCGAGCGCCGACATACGACGCTTGTGCGTCATCTCGGCGAGCGGGTTGGTCTGATCCATGAACTGCGAGAGCTGGTTGGTTCCAAAGAACGTGTTGATCACCGATGTGATCGTCCGGGCGTTGACCAGCTCGGCCGGGGTGAACGTCTCCACGTCGTGGATGTTCATCCGCTCCTTGATGGTGCGGGCCATGCGGGCCATGCCCACATTGAACTGTCCGGCCATCTGCTCGCCCACGGTGCGGACGCGGCGGTTGCCCAGGTGATCGATATCGTCCACCTGCTTCTTTCCCTGCTGAAGCTCGATCAGATACTTGATGATCGCCACGATATCCTCGCGGGTCAGCGTGGTCTGATCGCCCGGAATATCAAGGCCCAGCTTGTCGTTGATGCGATAGCGGCCAACCTCGCCCAGATCGTAGCGCTTCGGGTTGAAGAAGAGCTTGTCGATCAGGCCGCGCGCGGTCTCCAGATCGGGGGCCTCGCCGGAACGGAGCTGACGGTAGATCGCCTCAAGGGCATCCTCCTCGCTCCGGGCGCTATCCTTCATGATCGTCTTGACGATGATCGAATCGACCTGCGACGCCTCCTCGGTGAAGAGGCGGACGGTCTCGGCGCCGGAGTGCTTGATCATCGTAAGCATGTCGGCGCTCATGCGGACATCCTTGCTGGTGATGATCTCACCGGTGTTCATATCGATGATATCGCCGGCGATGATCCGCTCGAGGAAGTCATCGTTCAGCGAGGCCACCGGCACTTCCTCGGTCAGCGTGAAGAGCTCCAGCAGATCCTCATCGGAGGAATAGCCGAGCGCGCGGAGGAGCGTGGTGACGGGGAATTTCTTCTTCCGGTCGATATAGGCGTACATCACGTTCTGGATGTCGGTCGTGAACTCGACCCACGAGCCGCGGAACGGGATGATACGGGCGGAGAAGATCCTGGTGCCGTTCGGATGGACGGCATCGGAGAAGAACACGCCGGGGGAGCGATGAAGCTGCGACACCACCACGCGCTCGGCGCCGTTGATGATGAACGTTCCCCGATCGGTCATCGCCGGGATGTTTCCAAGGTAGACCTCCTGCTCGATCGTCTCGATGAAATCATCGGACTCCTTGTCGGCCTTCGAGCTGAGGCGGAGGCGGGCCTTGAGGGGAACCGCGTAGGTCAGCTCGCGATCCCGGCACTCGTTGACATTATATTTCGGGCGCTCGACACGGTAGTCGATGAACTCCAGGGTGAAGATCTCGCGGGCGTCGCTGATCGGGAAGTTCGCAATGAAGCCCTGCTGAAGTCCGAGCAGCTTCCGCTCCTCCGCCTGATCGTCCGACTGAAGGAAATCCTTGTAAGCGGCGATCTGGACATCGAGCAGGTCCGGCATGTCGATCACCTGCTTGACGCGGGCGAACGTAATGCGATCCGGCACTGATCCCATACGGGTGGCTGTCCCGTTGGTCGGCGTGGCTCCGTTGTTGGATCGATTGGTAATCAATTCTATCTACCTCCAGTCATTTGGGAAGGTTGGCGTCGATATCTCTGCATTGGCTCATCTTCAAGACGACAATGGATTCTTCACGAAAGCCATATCCCGGCTTCCATGAAGAATCCACATACGCGTTGTAAAGATGTAGGGTACGATCGTTGATCTGCTGAAAGAGTGGGCGTTGCTCTGCCCCTGGTTGGCGCCTGCTGAATCGGTCCGGACAATACGAAGAGTTGCAAGCATACAGCCGCCGTGAAGTTCCAAAGAATGATTCAGCGTACCGACGAAGCAGGTCCGTAGGATATTGTTTTTCGGCAAACATGCCGTTTTCCAACCATACAGACAAAACGATGTTCTCCCCGACCTTCCACTTTCCTCTCGAACGGAGGGATCGGAATGTCGGGGAGAGCATATTACCCGGGCGTTCGGGGCGCCTGCGCAGGACGCCCCACCCGGTCGATATTCTGATTACTTCAGGGTAACCTGAGCACCAGCCTCTTCGAGCTTCTTCTTGATCTGCTCGGACTCTTCCTTGGAGATGTTCTCCTTCACTGCCTTCGGAGCACCCTCGACCAGATCCTTTGCCTCTTTCAGGCCAAGGCCGGTGATCTCGCGGACGGCCTTGATCACGTTGATCTTGGCGGCGCCGGCGTTGGTCAGCTCGACGGTGAACTCGGTCTGCTCTTCGACCACCGGTGCGGCGGCGGCGGCGGGGCCACCACCCATCATCATCATCGGGGCAGCAGCGGTGACACCGAACTTGTCCTCAAGAGCCTTCTTGAGCTCCGAAGCTTCCATAAGGGTGAGATTGCCGATCGTTTCGACGAGTTCTGCGACGTTTGCCATTGTTGATATTTCCTCTTGAACGTGTATAATTCGTGATTTTCTTGAATGCGAAGTCGTGTACCGGCGCCATCAGGCTTCGGATCAGGCGGCTGCCCCTTCCTTCTGCTTGGCAACCTCTTCGATCACCGAGGAGAGATCGCGCATCACGGCGTTGATCACGCCGACGATGCCCGAAGCGGGGGCGTTAAGAGCGCCGACGATCGAGCCAAGGATATCCTTGCGCGACGGCATCGCGGCGATCGCCTTCAGCTCGGAACCCGCCATGAACTCCTTCTCGATCACCGCGAAGTTGAGCTTCGGGATCTCGAGCTTGGGATCGATGAAGTCATTCAGGACACGAGCCGGAGCAGCGGGATCGTCATAGCCGATCGCGATGCCGGTCTGTCCGATGAACTTGTCCACGATGTGGTCGTAGCCGCCGGCATCCCGCAGCGCACGCTTGACCAGCGTGTTCTTGGCGACCTTGTAGGTAACGCCCGCCTTCTTGAACTCGCGGCGCAGGCGAATCGCATTCGCCACGGTCAGTCCCGTGAAGTCGATCGAATAGAGACCGCTTGCCCCGTTCAGGAGCTCGGCAACCTCGGCGACGACTTCTTCTTTTTTAGTCTTGGTCATACTGGCTGAGAGATTAGGATCTCTACGATCATGATTATCATTGCGGATGCCGTCGTCAATCGCGGCGCAGCAGTCCGGCCCATACGGCGGTGTAGAAGCATCACCACCCGGCCATCCGGCTCCGGTCGCGGTCTCGGCGGCGGGTCATCCTTCGGACGAAGGGGACCTGGGCGAGTGCGTAAACTTTCAATCCGTCAGTCAGTGCATCCGTGGCGCCGCGGGGCGGCCTGCGGAGTTACTGACGCTCGGGGCCGGTGTTCATAACCGCCTCGGCAATCGGAATTCCCGGGCCCATCGTGGAGCTGAGGGTGATTGCGCGGACATACTTTCCCTTGGAGGTCTGCGGCTTTGCCCGCATGATGCTCACCATGAAGGTCTGGATGTTGTCGGCCAGCTTGTTGGCGTCGAACGATGCCTTGCCGATCGAGGCATGGACGACGCCGGAGCGGTCCACGCGATACTCGATCTTACCGGCCTTCACCTCATTGACCGCCGTCGCGACATCGGTGGTCACGGTGCCGGACTTCGGGTTCGGCATCAGGCCGCGGGGGCCGAGGATCTTGCCGAGCTTGCCCAGCTCACCCATCACATCGGGGGTGGCGATCACGACATCGATATCGGTCCATCCTCCCTTGATCCGCTCAAGGACATCCTCGAACCCGACAACATCGGCGCCGGCGTCGCGGGCCTCCTGCTGCTTGGCCTCGCGGGTGACCACCAGGACGCGCACCGTCTTTCCGATGCCATGCGGCAGCGAAACGGTGCCGCGGACGAGCTGATCGGCCTTGCGGGGATCGACGCCGAGACGGATGGCGATATCGACCGACTCATCGAACTTCGCGGTGGCATTCCCCTTCACGATATCGATCGCCTCCTGAAGCGTATGCATCTTCGCCGGATCAACCTTCTTGACGATAGCCGTGAATCGCTTGCTGTGAGTTGCCATGTGTACGTTCTCTATAGTTTCCCCGAAGGGGTATGCGTTAAAATCGTATTCGGTTTCTATCAAGCGCTACGTTAGCTGGAGGAGCGCTTCGACAGAAGCTTCAACATCCCCCATCACGGGCAGGGTCTCAGCCTTCCACCGTGACGCCCATCGAGCGCGCGGTGCCGGAGAGCATAGAGACGGCGCTCTCCACGGACTCGCAGTTGAGGTCCTGCATCTTCGTGGCGGCGATCTCCTCAAGCTGGGCACGGGTGATCTTCCCCACCTTGTTCCGGTTCGGCTCGGCGGAACCCTTCGGGATGCTCAGAGCCTTGATGATCTGAACGGCGGCCGGGACGCTCTTGATGACGAAGGTGAAGGTCTTGTCCGAGTAGAAGCTCACCAGAGCCGGGGTCAGGATGCCGGCTTCCTTCTGCGTCTTCGCGTTGAACTGCTTCACGAACTCCATACCGTTAAGACCGCGCTGGCCGAATGCCGGACCAACCGGAGGAGCCATCGTAGCCTGTCCTGCAGGGAGCTGGATTTTGAACGAGCCGAGGAGTTTCTTTGCCATGAGTCTCTATTGAAAAATGTTCGTTCTCTACAATCGTAGCGGGGGACGCCTTCAGGGATGTCCCATCAGATGCTCATCGCTCGATCTCGACCTGCGAGAAATCGAGCTCCACGGGGGTCTTCCGTCCGAAGATCGATACTTCCACCTTGAGCTTCTGCTTGCTGGCGTTGACCTCGCGCACAAAGCCGGAGAAGTTGTTGAACGGGCCGTCGATAACCTTGACCGGATCTCCCTCGCGGAAGGAATCGACGATCGTCTCGACATGCTTCCTCTCCTCGATCCGATCGAGGATCTTCCCGATCTCATCAGGCTGAAGCGGCGCCGGCTCGGTCTTCGTGCCGACGAAGTTGATCACCGACGGGGTATTCTGGATCAGATCCTTGACCTTCTTGTTGAGCACCGCCTCGACGAGGACATAGCCTGGAAGGAAGTTCTTCTGGCGCGTCCGCTTCTTGCCGTCGCGCACCTCGAAAACCTTTTCAAGCGGGATCAGCACGGTAGGGACATATTCCGTAAGGCCGAGGCGATCGACCTCGCTCTCCAGAAGCTGCTTGACGCGTGCCTCGTGGCCGGAATAGGTCCGGATGGCATACCACCGCTTCTGGATTGTTGACTCGCTCGTTGACATACTTCCCTCGATAATAGCGCTAGCGCCGATCCGGCTTTACCCGCCCACGCCAATCAGAAAATGGTCGTAAAGAGCTTGGTAAAGGCGATATCGATCACGTAGACAAAAACCATGATGATCACGCAGGTGACAATCGTTATGATCGTCGACTCCTGCAGCTGATCCTTGTTCGGCCACGAGACCTTCTTCATCTCGTTACCGACCTCGCGTACAAAGTTGCCGATGTTCTGTTTCATAAGCCCAGTCGAGGATAGGAGTCACCAGAATGCCGGAGTAATCGGGACGCCCTGGAGAGAGAGATTGAATGCCAACGGTTGGTCACGTTGCACGGGCGGCAGGAATTGAACCCGCAACCTACGGTTTTGGAGACCGTCGCTCTACCAATTGAGCTACGCCCGTGAGTACAGCCCCGGCGGATCGAGAGGGCGACGGAAAACCGCCGCGATCACCAGTGATCCGCCAGACCGACCTACTTGGTTTCCTTGTGAACCGTCCGCTTGTTGTCCCACTTGCAGAACTTCTTGTACTCGACCCGACCCGATTGCGTCTTTTTGTTCTTGTCGGTCGTGTAATTGCGACGCTTGCACTCCGTGCACTCAAGTGTGATAATGTCGCGCATTGATATCGTTCCGGAATTATTGTTTGCTCGATAAAGGAGAGCGGGAGACGGGACTCGAACCCGCGACCAACAGCTTGGAAGGCTGTGACTCTACCAACTGAGTTACTCCCGCGTTGGCCTGCATCAACCGCATCCACGCCGGAAACCCGCGCGCCGCGCGAATCCCCTCAGGCGCCGGAGACGGCCGAAAGGGCTCACGACCGGGATTGAACCGGTGACCTCATCCTTACCAAGGATGTGCTCTACCAACTGAGCTACGTGAGCGGATTGAACGAAAAGGCTGGTGTTACGTAAGGAGGGACTATGGACGATGCCGATGCTCTCCCCTTCCCTGGGTTCCCCGCCGGAAGAAATAAGCACTGACATCTTCACTAGAGCAACTCCCGCGGCGCTTCATGCGCTGGGCCCCAGGGTATCCCCGGGACTCAATGAGCGGTAGCATTCCGGTCAGCGCCGGAAGGACGTAACGTGGCTCGATTCGATAATCACATGTAAAAGAGCTGGCGCCGTACAACGGCGAACGAAACTGTGGGCAGAGGAGGGTTCGAACCTCCGTACTCTTACGAGAACAGATTTACAGTCTGTCGCCTTTAACCACTCGGCCATCTGCCCCTGTCATGGACAGCCTGTTTGGAGGGGCTGTCTGAAGAAGAGCTTGCAAATATAAGGGAGCACGGCCCCTTGTCAAAAACATTTTTTCGCCCTCCACGCTCGTTCACAATTCGTTGCGCTGGTGTACGATTTCCTCTCTTTTCGGCACTGAACGGCGATTCTCCCCCTTCAACCCGCCTCCCGACCGATGACGGGCCCGAAAATGAAGAACGGCCCATTGTCCAGAATGGGCCGTTCAGGCTTCAAGCGTCACGTATTCAGGGCAGCTCGGAATTAAATCCCGAATAGGCCGGAGACCTGGGAAAACCACGAAGGTCCTGTGGTCTTCCTCCCGCCGGGGCCTCTGCCCGGAAACCGGCGCGAAGCGAGGGATGTAAAAGATCGGAAGGCATAACGCACTACGCATCTTCGCTTTCCCATCCCCCAACAACAAAGGATATACCCATTCAGGGATAATCATGGGTCGGCATGGAGATTTGCAGGAACGGATAACGCCCTAAACATTTCGGCCTCTTCGAGATCCGGCTTTTTCGCCATTTTTCCGCGATAGCTCGCGTTTATGAAATAAAATGTTCCCGGAGAATGGTGCCGCATGTGCCCGCCGATCGACTCGAATACCATGTTGCAGGTTGCAGAGAGACGCTTCAAGGTTCATCATCAGCATTCGGAATTCGATGGGAATAACTTCAGCCCCGACCCGGCGAGTGAACGCTCGCCTCCCGATTCAGCCAGAGCGCCAGGGTGATGGCCTTCCAGAGCGCCAGCACCTCCCCGTCACCGGCGCGGTGAAGGCGGTAGCGCGCCATGATATCGCGCAGCCGGGGAAGATCCGCGTACCCCGCCAGAGGGTTAGGCTCGGCGGCAAGAAGTCGCTCCAGGCGATCCCCCTCATGAAGCACCAGACCTCTGAAGAAATTGGGGCCGAGGTCGGATTTATCGACGCGCCATTGAATCTGCTTCGGGAGAATCCCCTCCATCCCGCGACGAAGAACCATCCGGGTCCAGCCGCCGCTGAGCTTCTGATCGGGCGGAAGCGCCAGGCAGAACTCGATCAGACGACGATCGAAAAACGGATACCGCGGCTCCACGCCGAATGCCCACGCCGAACGATCAGTCACCTCCAGCAGAAACGGATGCGCCCCCCACTCCAGCCGCTGCCGGTGCTCCTGGCGAAGCGTTCTGGGGGATTGCCGCTCTCCCCTGCCGAGCGCCTCAAATCTATCGGCCAGCCCTATCCGCCGTGCAAACCCCTCATCGATTGCGGTATCGCCTCCCCACGGCGCGGCGGACTTCCCACGCATCCCCAGCCACCGTTTCCGCAGCGGGCGTATCAGCAGCGGGTTGAGCACGGCACGACGAAGAAGATCCCGCTTCGATATCCGCACATATCCCTCCGTCAGCAGCGTAAGCTCGCGGTTCATCGTTATCCATCGCCCGGTCCGGGCCAGCTCCATCAGATAGGCAAGCCCATGCGAAACCGTGGTATCACCGTCAAGGCCGTCCAGGAAGACATGGGCGCCGGCGGTCCGGGCGCCACGATACAGCTCCCAGTGGAGGAAGAGATTGGGGGCGAAAAAGGGCTCATCCACATGATGAAGCAGCCGTTCCAGATCCACCAGCGGGCTTACGCCGTCGGCAAGGATATAGTGCGGTTCGATTCCTCCCCCGTCCAGAACGGCCGAGATATGCCGGCGCTCATCGCACTGCGCCATCGCGTCGAAGACCGCCGAATAGGTCCGCAACGGCCCCCGGCCCTCATTCGACAGAATCTCCCTGGCAACGCAGACCACCGATGATGAATCGAGCCCGCCGCTGAGCGCCGCCGCGACCGGATACATGCTCCGCGTCCGGCAGCGGACCGCCTCGATAAAGATCTCCCGGAACGCCTCCGCGTACTCATCGTCGGAGCCGAGACGGATCTCCCGATCGGAATCGAGCCGCGCATAGCGACGCAGGGCGATGCCGTCCGGCGTTATGGTGAGCGAATGGGATGGCGGAAGCCGCCTGATATCGCGGTAGAAGGTGATGGCGGTGTCGTCGAAGAGGGAGATAAGATAATCGCCAACGTGGAGGTCATCGATCCGGCGGGGGATCTCCGGCAGCGCGAAGAGCCCCTTCAGCTCGGATGCGAAGGCGAACGTGCCGGAGGTATGATAATAGCAGAACGGGCGGATGCCGATATGATCGCGCGCCGCGAATATCCGGCGGCGACCCGTGTCGGCGATAACAAACGCGAAATCGCCGATCAGATGCGCCGGAGCATCCTCTCCCCATCGATCGTACGCATGAAGGATCAACTCGGGATCGGTGATATCGGACGACGGACGGGAGATGCCGAGCGATATCAACAGATCATCGCGATTATCGATGCGGGCGTCGGCGGTGATGACCAGATCACCACGATCGTTGGTAAGCGGCCCCCGCTCCCCCGCGGATTCCGGCGTGGTGATCCGAAGGAGATGCCCCAGCCCCGCGCCATCCCCCAGCCAGATGCCCGATCGATCGGCGCCACGGTGCGCCACGGCATCGACCATGCGACCTATCTGCTCCCGCTCAACAGGACGCCCATTGAAATAGACAAGGCCGACGATACCGCTCATGAAAGGAGGATTCTGCTTTGGGGAAAGGCGTAGCGGGGAAACATACGGGGAAATCGGCGCAGGGGAAAACGTAGGGAAACATGAGGCCCGTCGGGGGAGGTTTTAAACCTCCCCCGACCAGACAAAAAACGTGTCCGCAATCAATTACCGGTGGCGATCACCCTGGTCATCACAGAATAATATCCTGGAATCGGGATGTTGATATTGCTGCCGGAATATGATGTGTTCAACACCTTCGCCTCCCGCTCCTCCTTGACGATTGCCCCAAGATCGGCGGAAATCCAGGTGCGACGATAGATCGATTCAAGCGGGAGCTTGATTGGAACCGCAAAGGAGCCGGTGCCGATATAAAGATTCACCGTCAGCGCAAGGCGATGCACCGTCCTGGTGGTGGCATAGCTGGTTCCGTTGATCGTCAGATTCTCCACCCGCGAGGAGTCCACGTTATCCTCCACGCCGAGCGTCGCCGTCTGCAGGCCGGGGATGTTGAGCTGAATCGGGAGGGTATCGCTCACATTGCCGACCGCCCAGGAGGCGACCGTCGCGTTCAGCTTTGCCTCGTGCATCCACTGCTTCCCCAGATCGAAGAGCGGAACGCCGCTGACATCGAGTTCCGGGATCAGCGAGGCATAGCGATAGATATCGTTGCTGCCGGATTGCTGCTGAAGATAGACCGAATCGGTGATGGCGAAGACGCCGCCGACCTGGAAGACGCTGTCCACATAGACCGCCACGCCGCTCCGTCCCTGAACCGTCGCCGAGTTGCTGACCAGCGTCCAGACACGTATCCGGGAGGATGTATCCTGCTTCTGGGAGGTGCTGGGGTCGGTATGGTAGGAGGAATACTCGTATTTCGCGCCGGACTTGAACGCCATCGTGGCTGCGGGAGGGGCCGTGCCGGGATCGGTGGAATCGATATTGCACGCCGCCAGGCCAAGGGCCAGAGCTCCGGCGCACAGAAAATTGATCGCTTTCATGTTGATAATGCTCACTGATTGAAGTTGTTGAGTCGCATGGACCATTCCTCACGATGACACTTGACACTCGCGGAATCGGACGTAACATCACATCCGGGAGGCCCATACGTCCGGGGATGGCGCTCGAATTTGGGGCACCGCCGCCGATATGGTTCCTGAGAGAACCATGAGCGAGCCAAGTTTAAAGGCCCGCACATTATCGTTGGCGAACTGATCAGCGTACCAGAATCAGGCCGCAATCTTCCAAAGGAAATCCAAACAGTACCCCATCTCGTAGGTTGTTCTGAGCATGATGGTATCCCCTTCTTCGGGATACGAAATGGACCGGAGTACCCGGCCATCGCAAACTTCAACCAACAGAGGCAGTGTATATGCGAACATTTTTATGGCGAAACGCGCTCGTCCTATCGACGGCCCTCGTACTGGGCCTGCCGGTGGGATCAGCGTTGGCGAGCAGCCACCGGGAGGCGCCGCTGATCAGCTATGATCCGCTGGCGGATAACACCGATGTGTATGCGTTCCGTAGCCCGGACAACCCAAACACCGTGACGATCATCGCCGATTATATCCCGTTCGAGCTTCCCGAGGGGGGCCCGAACTACTATAGCTTCGGCGAGGGCGTGCGCTACGAAATCCACATCGACAACAACGCGGCAAAGAAGGGCGATGAGATCATCTACCGCTTCACCTTCACGAAGGTGAACGAGGACCCGACCACCTTCTTCAATATCCGTCTCGGCAAGCAGAACCTGAAGACGACCTACGTGTGTGAGAAGAGCACGGACGGAGGCGCCACCTTTACGCAGATCCTCACCAACGGCGTAGTTCCCCCGCCGAACATCGGACCCCGTTCGATCGAGGGCGTGGCCGGACTGAACACGACCTATGAGACGTTGATGTCCAACGCGATCGCGACGGCCAGCGGAACCGGCAGCGCGGGCGAGAAGATCTTCTGCGGCCCGGTCGATGATCCCTTCTACGTCGATCTCGGCGGCATCTTCGATCTGGGCCAGACCCGGAAGAAGGATGGCGTCGGCGCCGATAAGGCTCGCGACGGCCTGGCCGGCTTCAACTGCCACGCCATCGCCCTGCAGATCCCGATCGAGGAGCTTCAGAAGGACCACAAGCCGGTGGGCAGCGCGTCCAACATCCTCGACGGCGAGTATGTGATCGGCGTCTGGGCATCGGCCTCGCGTCCGAAGATCACAACGCTCAGCTCGGCCGGCGACAAGCCGACCTACTCCTCCGATTATGTCCAGGTCTCCCGTCTCGGCATGCCGCTGACGAACGAGGCGATCATCCCGATCGGCATGAAGGACAAGTGGAACGCCACCACCCCGTACGATGCGGCGGAGCTCTCCTACGCTCCGAACTTCACCAACCCGGAGCTGGCGCTCTACATGGACGACAGCCAGTTCGGCACCGCGGTCCCCGCCCTCTCGGCGCTCCGCATCCAGACCAACTCGCTTGGACAGTTCGACTTCCGTAACACCAAGGATGGCCTCGCCAACCTTCCGGATGCCGCAAAAACCGGAACCGTGTTCGCCGACCCGACATACGGGCCAATCCTCCTGCAGAAGGGAAACCCCCGCTCGGTGGATATCCTCCCGATCTTCTTCACCGGCGTTCCGAACCTTCCTCCGTATCAGCTCGCGACCACGAAGAATGGAAACCCGCTGGCGGCCGGAAAGCCGTTCATCAACAACTTCCTTCCGTCGCTCGGCGACATGCTTCGCCTGAACATGGCAGTCCCGCCGACGCCGCGTAACAGCGCGAAGTTCAGCTCAGAGGGCCTTCTCGCGGCCGCCGTCGCCGGTCTGATCGATCCGGCATACGCCAACCCGAACATCGAGCCGATCCCGAACATGGACGGCTTCCCGAACGGACGGCGCCTTGAGGATGACGTGACCCGTATCGAGCTCCAGGCCGTCAGCGGCGTGGTCCTTGCGGCCGTCGGACTCTGGTACGACGATTATCAGGCAGGTGGCTCCCCGCTTACCCCGAAGCTCCTTGGAGTTCTCGGCTACACCGCCGGCCCCGACTCGAACGACATGCCGTTCCGTAGCAGCTTCCCGTACCTGGCCCCGCCGCATCGCGGCTACGATTACACGAAGAAGCTGACCACCAGCGCGGCCCCCGGCGAAATCAGCGGCAGCGTGCTGAACCTCGGCGCTCCGGCCGGATTCTTCACCGGCAACAACACGCCGAACCCGGTCGCCACCTCTACGTCGCTCGCGTTCCATCTCAACGCTCACGGCAACGTGTCGGTGACGATCTACAGCGTCGATGGCAAGGCAGTGGCTACGATCCTCGATCGTAACCTGATCAATGGCGATTACAAGGCCACCTGGGCACCGGGCAGCGACATTCCGCAGGGAATGTACGTCGCGACCCTGAACCTGAATGGTCAGACGATCAGCAGCACCAAGATCGCTGTTGCACGTTAATAGTAGCCGGGACAGGACCCGTCCCCGCTACTAATCGAACACCCGCGCCGCGCCCAACGGCAAGGCGCGGGTGTCGATGGAATGATTTCCCTCCTTCCACGGACGGAACAGGGACACAACCTCGCCACTGTTGCTGCGATGACATCCGCGGTATCTTCGCCGGGCCGGACAGTCCCCCGCCGCATGATGACACGCCGGCTCATTCCATGAGCAACCCTGAATTCCGATCGCTTTTTATTTCGAACAACCGGATTCTATCCAATCTTTCGGACCGCATCATCATGAATTTCTCATCGAAACTATTGCCATTATTTGCCCTTGCGCTTCTCGGACTTTCCGCCTGCTCCAATCAGCCGGGGCAGAATTCCAGGCAGGAGGCGCCTCACTTTGCCGTCCCAGAGCTTCTGCCGCGCGCCGGTGGCCTGAGCGATGGTGAATTCAAGAAAGTGCAGGCCAGATACGAGGTTTTAAAAAAGCATATCGAGCAGGAGCCCGCCAAGCCGGACGCATATGTGACGATGGCGCAGTTGTATTTGAACGAGGCGCGCGTCACCGGCAAGCATCATGATTATATCCCGAAGGCACGCCTGGTGCTGGACGAGGCATTGAAATACGATCCGTCCAATTTCGGCGCGAATATCACAAAGGCGTCCATGCTGATGACGCTCCACCAGTTTGCCGATGCAAAGTCGCTTGCCGAAAAAGCGATCCAGAGCAACCCGGCAAGCGCGTTTGCCTACGGCGTTCTCTGCGACGCGAATGTGGAGCTCGGGAAATACGATGAAGCGGTAAAAGCATCGGACATGATGTTGAGCACGCGCCCCGATCTCAGTTCATATGCGCGCGCCTCCTATCTTCGCGAAATTCATGGCGATCGACCCGGCGCAATCAGCGCCATGAAAATGGCGGCGGATGCCGGTGCCCCCGGCACGGAGGAGCGTTCCTGGGCACTCTATAATCTTGCAAATCTCTTTCTGAATCAGGGGAAACTCGATACCGCCGCGTATATCTATAACGGCATCCTCGAAGAGCGACCGAATTACCCGTATGCGCTGAATGGCCTGGCCTCCGTCAAGGCGGCGAGAAAGGATTATGGCGATGGCATCGAATTATTGGTAAAGGCATCGCAGCTTGCGCCGGAACATCTTTTCTTCGAACAGCTCTCCGATATTTATCTGGCGATGGATCAGAAGGATCAGGCCGGGACCATGGAGAAACGGGTGCTGGACGCGTTCGAACAGCATGAGAAAGGGGGATGGAATGTGGATCGCGAATATGCCGTCTACTGCGCCAATCACGATATCAAACTGCCGGAAGCGCTGATGCGCGCAAAACGGGAGATGGATCGCCGGCCGGATAATATCGATGTGCAGGATACCTACGCGTGGTGCCTGTATAAAAATGGCAAGGCCGCCGAGGCAGTCCCATATATCGAACAGGCGATGCGCTTCAAGAGCGACAATCCGACGTTGCATTACCACGCCGGAATGATCTACACCGCCGGCGGAAACAAGACAAAAGCCGCCGCCGAGCTCCGAACGGCGCTGAGGGATAATCCCTATATGAACGTCCTCTACGCCGACGAAGCGCGCAAAACGCTCGACTCGATGCGAAAGATTTAATCACCCGAAACGATTTATATGCGCGGGCCGGCACTCTCATGAATACGGGCCCGCGATCCCCCTCCGATTTATCCGAATTCCCCGGCAATGAAGCTCGTTCCTCTGATCCATATCGCACTGATTGTCCTTTCCGCCCAAGCATTTGCCGGGCCGAAACATGACGTGCATATCAGCTATTGCAAATCGCAGCTTACGCGCACTTCCCTTTCAGGGAAAGTCTCCTATTACAAGGATGATTTCGTGAAGGCGCTCCGGAACAGACAGGGAACGGCATTCTACGGACAGGGCCCGGCTCGGCTCGAACAGGCCATCACCGCCTATATGCGTCAGAATTTCACCGCGACCACGGGCGCCGGCGAAAAACTCCCACTGATTATCACCAGCACCGGAATCGACGAGACATCGATCTGGTTCAATTTCACTTTTTCCTCGTCGGCGCCGATTTCCAGCATATCGATCGGCAACACTGTGCTTTTTCAGGAATTCAGGGATCAGATGAACATGATCAACGTGAAAACTCCCACCGGAGAGCACAGCCTGGTATTAACCTCTTCCGATCCAAACGGATCGATCCAGCTTTAAGCCATCCATGAGTGATTTCACCGCATTTCTCAGAATCGGATTTACGCATATTATCGGAGGGTACGATCACCTCCTTTTTCTGATCGCGCTGGTTATCGTCACGCGCACCTGGCGAAGCCTCCTCAGCGTGATCTCCGCGTTTACCATTGCCCACTCCACAACCCTGATTCTGAGCGCCCTGGGGATTATCTCGCTTGCGCCGGCGATCACGGAATCGCTGATTGCGGCATCGATAACCTATGTGGCAATCGAAAATATCGTCAGAAAGAATTATGAGGGTCGATGGATCGTTGCCGGCGCGTTCGGGCTTATTCACGGGGCGGGATTTTCGGGACATCTGACCAACCTTCTGAAAAATTCACTCGAAGGCGGGGCGATATGGTCGCCGCTTATCGGATTCAATGTCGGCATCGAGCTTGGGCAGATTCTGGTGATCAGCCTCCTCTATCCGTTCATCTGGTGGATGCGGAAGGCGGGAAAGGAGGAAGTGCTGGTGCCGGAGATATCCAGGGTAATCGCCGCGATCGGCGGTGTGCTGGTGGTTGGGAGGATATTCGGGCTGTTCAGCGAGGGGGCATAAAAAAGGCCGGGCAATCCCTGTCGTCCCGAATATCGTATCTGAGCCATTGTCATGAACATCGGACTGAACTATTACCATGCCGTCCATGAATCATTTTCACATTCTGCGCTTCACGCTCTTCATGTTCGCGGTCGTCACCTCCCCCCTCCTTGCCCAACACAGGGCCACGCCGCGGCAGGCCGACACTCTTCTGTATAAATCGGATTCCGTCCAGGTGGAGGTCAAGCGCACATATTCGGCGGCAAGCGACGCGCAATTTCGCGCCGCCGATTTCGCGCTGCGTCCGAAGAATTCCGCGCAGGATATTCTCCGTGTGGTGCCGGGGCTGGTAATCGCCCAACATGCCGGCGGCGGAAAGGCCGAGCAGATTTTTCTCCGCGGATTCGATTGCGATCATGGCACCGACGTAAATATTTCTGTCGATGACGCGCCGGTCAACATGGTCTCCCACGGCCACGGTCAGGGATACGCGGACCTCCATTTTATTATTCCCGAAACGATTGAACGGGTGAATGTGGCAAAGGGCCCCTATTTCGCCCGCTACGGCGATCTGGCAACGGCCGGAGCCGTCGCGTTTCAAACCGCCGATTCGCTTCGCGAGGATCTTGTCAAGCTGGAGGCCGATCCGTTTCTTGATAAGACATATCGCGCCGTGGCCCTGCTGCGCGCGCCTGTTTCGATTCCCGGAGTTACCGCCTATTTCGGCGGCGAAGTCTATTCGTCCGAGGGATATTTCGACGCGCCGCAGGATTTCAGGAGGGTCAATGTCTTTGCCAAGGCGCGGGCTCCGATCGGCGGCAACGGCTCGATAAGCGCGGAGCTGCTCGGCTTCAGCGCCGGATGGAACGCCAGCGGGCAGATCCCGGAGCGGGCCGTGAGCGATGGAACGATCGACCGGTTCGGCTCGATCGATAACACCGAGGGGGGGGCAACCTCCCGCACCACGGCGATCGTCAAATACGCATCGGGCGGCAACTCCCCGCTGACGCTGACGGCATCCTATACCGACTACCGTTTCCGTCTCTTCAGCAACTTCACATTCTTCAAGGAACACCCGGAAAGCGGCGATGAGATCGAGCAGACCGACAGCCGCTCCATCCTCGCGCTCAAGGCCGAGAACAACATCATCTACATGCTGGGCTCCATCCCGATGCGTACCCGTTTCGGCATCGATCTCCGCAACGATGATATCATGGTGGGCCTCTTCCACGACTCAGCCCGCGTCCGGCTGGAAACCACCAGCGATGCCGTGATTGCCCAGCGACAACTGGGGCCGTATGCCGAGCAGGAGATCATCCTCCCCTGGGCGCAGATTCTTCTCGGCCTCCGCGCCGACTATTTCAGCTTCGACGTGGAAAACCGGCTCAGGCAGGGGACGCAGCCGGAGGGCATTGCCCAGAAGCTGCTCCTCTCCCCCAAGGCCAGCGTCGCCGTGCCGATCAACGACGATGCGGCCCTCTTCCTGAACTCCGGGTTCGGCTTTCACTCCAACGATGCCCGCGACGTGGTCCGCGAGCAGGGGAACCGGACGCTTCCAAGAGCATTCGGCGCCGAGGTCGGCTTCCGCTACGGCGGCCCGAACGATCTGATCTCCGGCTCCGCGGCGGCCTGGATGCTGAACCTGGAGAGCGAATTTGTCTATATCGGCGATGAGGGGGCCACCGAGGCAAGCGGGCGAACGCATCGCGAAGGGATCGATCTCGAGCTTCGCATCAACCCGATATCCTGGCTTGCGTTTGGCGCCGATGCCACCATCTCCAGAGGCAGATCGGTGGATGATCCCGAGGGAGAGAATTATATCCCGCTCGCGCCGAATCTTACGATATCCGGCAACGCCCTCTTCCACATGGGCGATTTCTCCGCCGCCACCCGCCTCCGTCTGGTCGGTGACCGCCCGGCAAACGCCGACAACTCGGTCCGCGCGAAGGGATACGGCATAGTCGATCTCTCGGCATCCTACAGGCTCGGCATGGCGGAGCTGTTTGTGAATGTGGAGAATCTTCTCGATGCCGAATGGAACGAAGCCCAGTTCGATACCGAGAGCCGGCTGCGTGGCGAAGCGGCCCCCGTCGATGAACTCCATTTCACCGCCGGAACGCCCAGATCCGTGAGAGGTGGAATTGCCATAAGGTTCTGAGCGGGCGACAGCCTCGAAATTCGAGCGCAAGTACCGCACGGAATGTATGGTGACAATGCAATACGCAACCGACTGAACAATGAAAACGATCGGGGATAATTGCGCGCTATCGGCCTGATATCGCGCAATTATCCCCGATCTTCAGAAGAAACCACGCTCCTTATTTCATCATTTACTCTTCATCGATCGGGCCGCCGGTGCCACGGGTATGCCCGCCATCACCGGCCGTGTAGAGCGTTCCCTGCGGGTTGCGCGGGGGCTCGTTGTACTGCTGGCGGTCAACCTGCTTCGCCGACATCTTGTCGCCCAGGCCTGGGACAATCTTGGCGATGGTCGTATTGAGCTTCGACATCCCTCCCACTCTCTTATCCCGCGTGGGGTTGACCGCGGCATCCAGAATAGCCTCCGCCACCTCCTCCGGCTCGATCTGCGGCGAGGGGAGCTTCGGCTCCCTGTCCATGTAGTTGCGGGCATGCTGGGGATACGGCGTATCCACGGCGGTCGGCTGGATCAGCGTGACCGATACCGGCGCCTTGTCCACCTCCTCGATCTCCACACGAAACGCATCGGTAAACCCCTTTACGGCGTGTTTGGAGGCGGAATACATCCCCTGCAACGGCACCACCGCCTCGGAAACCTCGCTCCCGACGTTGATCAGCGCCCCGCCTTCTTTTTTCAGATGCGGAAGGGCCGCAAGCGAGCCATTGACCACGCCCCAGAAGTTGGTATCGAACAGCCTGCGGCTATCGTCTTCGGAAACCTCATCGAGCCGACCGTAAATCGACACTCCGGCGTCGTTGACCCACGTATCGATCCGGCCGAACCGCTCGATCGTCGCTGTGGCGATCGCCTCCACCTCATCGCGATTGGCGACATCGGCCACGACATACATTGCCTCGCCTCCCATCGCCTCGATCCGATGAACGATATCCTTCAGTGATTCCTCGTTGCGAGCGGCGAGCACGACCTTTGCCCCCTTCATCGCCGCGGACTCGGCAGTTGCAAGCCCGATGCCGCTGGAGGCACCGGTGATGACAATGACCTGCCGGTCGAGAGATTTCAGTGATACATCCATGACTATTCCTTGAATATTTCTGTTGACTGTGTGGGAAGTTGCCGGGCAATCGGTGCGCCAGATGGAATGCGGCGGCAGGACGATTCAATATCGCATCCCGTGCGTTGAACGTCGCTGAACTATCACGGGAATCGGACCGGGGAACAAAGCCACGTGAGTATTAGCTACATTGGAGGTCAATTTTATCCGGTTATCAGCTCGATGAGCCTGGCGGCCTGCATGCGCAACCCGTCGATTTCGACTGACGAGCACCGGATATTCCGAATCGAAACCAGAATTATCCCGATGAATTCAGCTCGTGAAACAGCAACGCACATGGCGGTCGACGCGCGCCGGCATCCATCCGCCCGCCTCCATCGCCCGGCCGTGAGTATTCACCCGCAGGCTGGCACTGCCAACAGTAACCCGCGCTGATACACACCACATGATCCTCCTTCACGTTGGGCTCGCCAACGGCCTTCTCTATCTCTGGAGCGAATCCTCCAACCCGACAGCCCCTCACTCCCGTCACGGACAGGGACGTTCGGATCGGCATGCCGGGCCCGATCGCTATCCTTATGATGGTGGAACGAAGGGTCTCCGCGCGGCATGCGCGGCGATGCGGCTGCCGGAGTCGATCGCGGAGAGGCAGCCCGAGGAGATCATCGTTCATCTTCCGTCGATTGCCGGAACGCCCATCGCATCCAGCCCGATCATCGCCGATCCCCCGTTGTCGCGTGCGCGGCCGTCGATACGGCCATTCGCCATCACTGCTCTGGAGCTTCTTCCCGATGAGGTGATCGCGTTGATGGAATCCGCGATGGAGGGACAGCCAGCTGTTGCGGGGGCCCTTGCCGGATCGACGTTGAAGTTCTGGGCGGAGGTCTTCCGCATGGCGGTCTGGCTTACCGTGCGCGGGCAGTTCCTGCCGGGCATTCTCTTCGACGGCACGCACTATCAGGCGTGCTGGGAGCCGGTGCTGGTCGGCACGGCCCAGCGTCGCGCCGCCGTGCTCGCAAGCCGCATGCCGGACGCCTGCCGCGCTCTGGCGCTGGCGGGGGAGGCGGCGCCGGATTCCGCCGCGCAATCGGTTCTCTACGAATTCCTCTGCATCGCCATCGATGCGCTTGTCCTCCAGTCCGTGGCCCCGGCCGTGGCGGAGGAGGGGAGCCTTCCCGTTCCCGTGCGCCGGCGCGGAATGCGGCCCCCCCCGGCCTCCCCCAGCATCGATGAGAAATGGCTTCACGCGCTCTCCTCTCCATCGGGGGAAATCAACGGCAATCAGGCCGAGCTGGAGGAGCTGGCATCGCGCATCCTGACATGGAAGCGTCCTCTGCTCGCGGCGCAGGCCGGGCCGTTCCGCCTCTGCTTTCGTCTTGAGGAGCCGCTCGGCATCGAGCCCGCCGATGGCCCCGGCGGCGCCGATCCGTGGACCGTCCGCTATCTCCTTCAGTCGACCGCCGACCCGAGCCTTCTTGTCGATGTCGCCAGCATCTGGAGTCCCCGCGCCGCCCGGGTCCCCACTGATATGGGCTCCAACGCCCGGGCATATCTCCTTACCGCGCTTGGCCGGGCGTCGAAGCTGTTGCCGGATATCGAGGCAAGCCTGCGAACCCCCGCCCCCGACGGCTATCACCTGGATGCGACGGGGGCCTATCGGTTTCTTCAGGAACATGCGTGGCTCCTGGAACAGGCCGGCTTCGGCGTGCTGCTCCCCGCCTGGTGGACCCGCAAGGGGACAAAGCGCCGGCTGGTGGCGCGCGCCGCCGTGCGAAGCCCGAAGCTGACGGCAAAGGCGGGCCTCACGCTGGATGCCCTTGCCACGGTGAACTGGGAGATCGCGATGGGAGATACGCGACTTTCGATCGATGAGCTGCGACGGCTTGCGCGGCTGAAAGCGCCGCTGATACGGATGCGCGGCGAATGGGTCGAGCTGGACCCGGCGGAGATCGAGGCGGTTATCGCGTACTGGAAGAAGGGGAAGACGAGCGAGCTGATGCCGATTCGCGACGTTGTCCGGCTGGCCCTTGGCGCCGTGCCCGGTCCGGGAGGAATGGAGCTTGGCGGAGTGGATGCCACCGGCGCGGTGGAGGAACTGCTGGAACGGCTTGGCGGAAGCCGGGTCCCCGAGTCGATCCCCATCCCCGCCGGCTTTCATGGGACGCTTCGCCCCTATCAGGAACAGGGCTTTGCGTGGCTCGCGTTCCTTCGATCGCTCGGGCTTGGCGCCTGCCTGGCCGATGACATGGGGCTCGGAAAGACTATTCAGACGCTCGCGCTTCTCGAACGCGACTGGGAGAACGGCAGCGAAGGCCCAACGCTGCTGGTGTGCCCGACATCGGTCATGGGAAACTGGCGTCGCGAGGCGGAGCGGTTTACCCCCACGCTGCCGGTGATGATGCACCACGGGGTGGCGCGCAACAGGGGCGCGGCCTTCACCCGCGAGGCACGGCGGAACGCGCTTGTGGTAACCAGCTACCCGCTCCTCCACCGCGATGCGGAGGTGCTCGGCAGAATGTCGTGGAACGGCATTATCCTGGATGAGGCGCAGAACATCAAGAACCCGGAGACCAGGCAGGCACGGGCCGCGCGGGCGCTTATCGGGGATTACCGTATCGCGCTTACCGGCACGCCGGTGGAAAATCACGTGGGCGATCTCTGGTCGATCATGGAGTTTCTCAACCCCGGATTCCTCGGCACGCGCGCGGCGTTCAAACGGGCATTCTTCCTCCCCATTCAGGCCGGACACGATCCCGCCGCCGCCGAGCGGCTCAAGCGGCTTACCGGCCCGTTCATCCTCCGCCGGCTGAAAACCGACCGGTCGATCATCACCGATCTGCCGGAGAAACAGGAGATGAAGGTCTTCTGCACGCTCACCAGGGAACAGGCTTCGCTCTACCAGGCCGTGGTGGATGAAATGACCGGCGCCCTCGATGAAGCCGAGGGAATCCAGCGCAAGGGGATGGTGCTGGCGGGGATCGTAAAGCTGAAGCAGGTGTGCAACCACCCGGCGCAATTCCTGGGCGATAACTCCGCGATCGCCGGGCGCTCCGGAAAACTGGACCGGCTGACGGAGATGCTGGAGGAAGCACTGGCCGAGGGGGACAGGGCGCTGGTCTTCACGCAGTTCGCGGAGATGGGGGCGATCATCAAGCGCCATCTCCAGGAGACGTTCGGCGTGGAGGCGCTCTTCCTCCACGGCGCCACGCCGACCAAGCAGCGCGACCGGATGGTGGAACGCTTTCAGGCCGAGCACTCGGCTCCCCCGATTTTCATCCTCTCGTTGAAGGCCGGCGGAAGCGGGTTGAACCTGACGGCGGCGGCGCATGTGTTCCATTTCGATCGCTGGTGGAATCCGGCCGTGGAAAACCAGGCCACCGATCGCGCGTTCCGCATCGGGCAGCAGCGGAATGTGCAGGTGCATAAATTTCTCTGCGCCGGAACCGTGGAGGAGAAGATCGATGAGATGATCGAACAGAAACAGAAGATCGCCTCCACGATCGTGGGTGGCGGAGGCGAGGCGTGGCTTACAACCCTCTCCACCGCCGAGCTGAAGGCAGTGCTCGCACTACGCGCCGACGCGCTGGGAGAATAACATGAGGGATTTCGACAACTGGCGGTTCAAATCATCGAGACAGCGCGAAACCGGCGGGGGGATCAAATCCCGATCGCAACGGGGATCGTTCGGCACAAGCTGGTGGGCAAAGCGATGGATCAGCGTTCTGGAACGGTTCGATCTTGGCCCACGCCTGGCCCGCGGCCGCGCATACGCACGGGGAGGACGCGTCCTCTCGATCACGATTGAAAAAGGGAGCGTGACCGCCACGGTGCAGGGCTCGCGCTCCTACAATGTCTGGATCGAGGTGAAAACCCTTTCGCCCGATCAATGGGATACGCTGGCAACGGCGCTCTCGGAGCAGGCGATCTTCGCGGCCCAGCTTCTTGCCGGAGAGATGCCGGACGACATAGAGACGGTCTTCCACGATACCGGCATCCCCCTCTTCCCCGCCAATGTGCGCGATCTGGAAACCGACTGCACATGCCCTGACTGGTCCAATCCCTGCAAACATATCGCGGCGGTCTACTATCTGCTTGGCGAGGAGTTCGACCGCGACCCGTTCCTGATCTTCAAGCTCCGCGGAATGGAGCGGGAGGAGCTTATCACCAGGCTGGCACCGGACGGGGGAACCGGCAACGACGCGGAGGAACAGCCGGTGACGCCGCCGGAACCTCTGCGCTCCGATCCCTCGCTCTTCTGGGGAATCGATGCCTATGCCGATCCCGAGCCGACCGAATTGAGAGCCCCTCCCGTTTCGGCGGCTCTGGTCCGGCAGCTTGGAGCATTTCCGTTCTGGCGAGGAAAGGAGGTGCTGGAGGAGAGCCTGGTGAAAGTCTATGAGCGGGTGGGGCTTATGCTGCGCGATCCGAAGGATGATGAGGCGGACGCCGCAATCTCATCAGATGATTGAACCTCGGCAAATGGGCTGTTTGGCACAGAACATGCATGCATTCATCGCTAAAAATCCCTATGAACAAACGGAGTACCTCGATGACTGTACAATCCTCTCTTCTCCTTGCCGCCGCCGTGATGATCACATTCGCCGCCTGCAAGGATAACAATGCCGAGTATGTGGCTCTGGATCACGATTGGGATGCCGCCGACAGCGCCTATCTGGTCGATTACACCGCCGTAAACACCGCCAACACGCAGTTGGAACAACAGATTCAGGCCGCCAACGCAGCAGGTGATACCGCCGCCGCCGCCCGTTTTGCCGCGGCACAGCAGAAGATCGCGGCCAACAAGAAGGCGCTTGCCGATATGGACGCAAAGCGTGTCCAGGCCCGCACGGCCCGCGATGCCGCCCGGACGGCGCAGAACAAGGCCGCCTACGACAGCGCCCGCAGCGCCATCGATTACAACGCATGGAAGGCCGATCTGGACAGGATGAAGGCGGAGCAGAATGAGCTGCAGGGGACGATCAAGATCGGAAGCAAGACGGTTGGCGCGGTGGATGTCAATACCAAGGACCCCAACAAGCCGCTGGTGCGCGTCGAGCCGGGAAAGAACGATAACAAGCCGTTGATCGAGAAGAACAAGAACCCGAAATAATAATCGAGCCACGGCGGGGCAGTTCCTGAATTGCCCCGCCTACCGCTACCACCTGGTGCTTAACGTGGCACTCAGCAGAAACTCGTTGTAATTGCTCGTCGACACCACAAAGCTCCGATAGACATTCCGCTGCGCGCTCACCTCGAACACCCCGAAATCCCACAGCCCGATAGAGCTGGTGATGAAGAATCCGACGTTGTCATCGGTCCCCCCCTGCTTCGAGATGTTGAAGCCGGCCGTGTTGTTCCAGACATCGAACGCGGTATACGAAGCCCCGAGATCGACCGATAGAAGCGTGTTGGCGCTGTCCCCCGCCGCCCTGAGCGATGACGATGTCACGCCGACGCTGAGCGAGAGAGGAAATGCGAAGTTCACAAACTGATTGGCCCCGATCGTCGTAACGCCGTAATCGCTTATCCCCTGGTAGGAATTGCTGGTCTGCTGCGAATAATTCACAGTGGTCCCGCCGTTGATCCCGAACACCTTGTAATTATACCCGGCCGTGGCGGAAAGCAGCGATGTCGTGTTGTTGATATCGACGGGGTTGAGCGTGTCCGAGACATCGCTATAGCGCTGCTCGTAGGGGGAATATTGAAGGCGGAGATAGGGATATTTCGAGAAGTTCAGCCCAAGCCCCACGCCGTAGGAGAAGATGCTCGTCTGCGCGGTCTTGAACGTCGGGAAGACGTTGTCCAGATCCCGCTTCACAAAGACCGTCGCGGTGATCTGGCGACGGAGGAATTTCTGCTCCAGGTTGGCATCCCAGCGGAGATTATCGTTTCGGAGCGATGGCACGCCGAGCGAGAAATATGCCGGGCCCACCTTCTTGAGCGATGCCGTCAACCGCGTATCGGTCTCCGGCAACCGGATGATCGACCGCAACGCATAGGCGTAATCGACGACGCTGGAGATGTTCGGGTCCACGGAATTCTGCACGAAGTCCGGGATCTCGCTGCTCTTGAACCGCGCCGCCTCCTGATCGCCCGTCAGGAGCGACCCCGATCCCTCCGCCTGAAGAAGAAAATGATCCTCGAAGAGGGGAACGTTGACATCCATCCCGAGCACGTAGTTCGATTTCGGCGTGACCGGCAGGCCGTTGCTGTCCAGCGGCAGCGAGCTTTTGTCATCCTTCGCGTAGACGCCGGTCACGATGAAATGCCCCCCATCCTTCTTTCCATACCCAAGCCGGGCCGCGAACAGAGTGCGCGTATATGATGGATTGTTCAGCACGGTATCGATCGCCCCCGGCTGGAACGAGCGCGGCAGAAGGATTGCACGCTGCGTTTTTCCGGCGGCGGCGGCAACGTAGAACATGCCGGGATTCCACTCCACGTTCGCCCCGGTCACAGGCACGTCGTTGAGCGTGAGCGGCGTGTAGTTCGGATAGGTGACGCCGACGGAGAGCGCGGGAAAATTGGCGAAGAACTTCTCCGACGCCGAGACCAGCCCCAGCTTGTCAAGCTCGCTCATGCTCTCGGAGAGCGCCTTGTCCTTGATCTTCTCGATATCGGCGTATTCCTTCAGCTGATCCAGCTCGCGCAGCTTCTCCTCACCGATCCCCCCCAGCGAATCGCGCAGCCGCTCAACGCCGCCGGCCGCATCCTGCAATCGCTTCAACTCCTCGATCTCGCTCACCTTGTCGTAGGCGCGCTGAAGGATCTCCCCCTCCAGCTTGTGATAATCCAGATCGAAGCTGATGCTGTTCATGTTCTGGCGGTAGACGCTCTGCTCGGTGGAGAGGACAAGGTTGACCGTAAACGGGACGTTGTAGAAGCTGAGCGTGGGGCTCAGCTCCATCCGCACGAAATCGGCGGGTGTCTCCTGATATGTTCCCTGCCGGTTCGCGGTCTGCGCGTAGAGCCTGGCGCTGCCGGAGAAACGAAACGGCGATCCGGCCGGTGCCGGAACCGGCGTGGGGCTTACGGCGCTCCCGGAATCAACCGCCGGCGCGGGCTGCGCGGATGCCACGGCCGATGCAAGCACCGCGAACATCGACATCAGCAACGGCCGGAGAGACACGCGCCGGTATCCGCTTTTTGAAACCACCCTGACTGCCATGAGCACACACCTTTCCCACCGGGGGCATTGATTGATCGCGGCCCTGACGGCCGACCTGTTTCCGGCACCATACCGGCCGCCGGCCCCGAGAGTCCCATCCGGGGCATTCCGTCGGAAGCTCCCACGCACGCACGGGCTCTACTGCATCCGTATAATTTAACATACCGCTACCGCCGAAGCTCCCACGCACGCGCGGGCTCTACAGCAGGATCGTATCGGCGTACACAAGCCGCTCGATGGAATCCTTCGTCGTATACACCGCCATGCCGTCCTTGTCGGTCTTTCCATCCTTCAGCATGGTGGCCTCGCGCTCGTTGGCAAGGCTCACCGTCGCCACGTCCGCATCGGCATAGAGGCGTTCGTATTCCCGGATCGTCAGGCGGTAGGGCTTTCCGCCAAGCCCCTTCGGCTTTTCGGGAAGGTTGACCTGCGCCATCCAGACCATCTTCGACTCGTACTGCTGGAACGGGGCAAGCTCGATATCGGTAAGCTCCTTGGAGACGGGCGCCCAGCCCATCTCTCCCACCACATCGTAGTCGATTCCCGGAACCGGCGCCTCCACCGTCACGCTCACCCGCCGGCTGTAGCCGACGTTCTTGTAGGTCTTCTTGTCGGAAGGGTTGAAGCCCTCGGCCTTGCTGAACTGGTTGATGCCGTGGACGCCGGAGACCATCACCCTGATCGCCTTGTCGGAGTCGAACGTGACGGCCGCCACGCGATCCGGGGCGAGCTGCGCGAAGTCCGTCATCACCACGCGGGAGAGATGCGCGTCGGTGATGGAGTTGGGCTGATAGCGGGCAAGCGCCAGCCGGACGAACGGGTAGTAGGACTGCCCGGCATCCACCACGATATCGCAGAACCAGAGCTGCCGCTCCTCGTCGAACTCCACCACATGCGGCGCCACCGAAACCACGGGATACGGCTTTCCGGCGCCGTTGCGAAGCTCGTCCAGGCTCAACCCGCTCACCTCGCCGTTATCGGGGTTGGTGGAGATCGGAAAGTCCGAGGCCGATGGGCTGGGCTTCGTGTAATCCGATCCCCAGACCGGGTCCATTCCCCACTGCGTCACATACGGCTTCATCAGATCGCTCTTCACATCGCTCGCCGTCTCGAACACCGATCCGCCGCCGCGGAGCACCACGCCCAGCATCTCCCCCTCGCCGGTGGAATACCACGGGCGATCCATATAGACGCGCAGGCCGCCGCCGCATCGCCGGCTGACAATATCGTTGCCGATCTTCTGGGGCGGGTCCCATCCGAACGTCGGGATCACGTAGAGCACCTTCGGGGCATCGGGACGCGCGGAGCTGCGGATGTTCACCGTGAACTCATCCCCCTCGCGCGTCAGGTTCAGCGGATCATCGGTGATGAGCGTCGGGAAGTACTCACGGAACCGCGTGGTCCCCAGGATATGATAGCGCACCATCCTGTGCTTGGTATCGCCGAACTCGTGACGGAAATCCTTCTGGTCGAGCTTGATCCATTCCTTGTCGGCGGGGTCGCCGGTGGCCGGATAAGCTATCGGTATCGGAAGCAGATCGGGATAGAACTCCTCGATCTTCGACTCGAACACGTGAGCACTCCCCTTGATGATCTGGTACTGGCCGGGATGGCTCGCCTCGTGCTGGCCGTCGCGCGGGACCGGCTCGGTCAGGTAATCCATCGGCTCATCCCAGGCGGCGAACAGATCGATCTTTCCGGTGCTCCTCACCGAAAGCTGGAACAGCCCCTTCAGGTCGACATAGGTATCGCCGATCAGGTTCTTGATCCCCTCCAGCTTCTTGATCGTCGGCTTGCAGAGCGGCTGCTGCACGGCATGAACCAGCGTCATGGTGCGGTACGGCGTCATCATCCAGTGGAGGCCGGTCACGGCATCCTTCATCAGATCGCCGAACTTCAGGGCCCCCTTCAGCCACTGGGCAAGCCCCATCTGCTTGACATCGCCGATATCCAGGTAGCTGCTGTACTGCACCGTCACCTTCTCCCCCTTCCCCAGATAGACATTGAGGACACGGGCACCGGGGTCCCACTTCGTCACCCCGGCGTGCGGCTTGGCATCGCAGTAATCAGGGTCGTCGATGATCTCGCTCACCCGCAGGATGAACGACTCCTTCAGCGGCCAGACGCCGGTGAAGGGGATCTTCACCGTGCCGAACTTCTCCGATGAACCGCTGTTGGGAAGCCCACGGAGGGAAACCCCGCGCGAAAAAGGATCGGGGAGATACGGAAGGGCAACCCTGTCCTCGCGATGAATCAGATACTGCCCCGCCGCCGCCGCGGGCGCATCGGCGTTGAGCGGGTCGATGTAGTAATTCTCAGGATGCGGCGCCCACTCCGGCTTCGATGCCTCCATGTCCCCCTTCAGAATCGGATACGGGGGATGCGCCTTTACGTCCGGCGGCGTCACAAGGATGATGGCGGTCGGGTTCGGAACCGGCGTGGGGGACCCGGTGTCGATGTCGATGATCTCGCGATCGAACAGCGTCCCCATCTCCTTCTTGGAGACGTTATACGCCCTGGCGATTCCCGATGGGCCTGACTTGATATCCTCGTCGAACATCGAATGTGTCTCCGCCATCAACTGCGATGTCTTCGGCGGGACGATATGCCGGCTGCTCTGCTTGTCGTATTCCAGCCCGGTAAGCGTGTTCAGCGATGATGCGTACGCCGCGGTGTTCTTGTCGTAGTTGCTCCGGATCACCACATGCTCCACCGATTCCCCCTCGAACTTCAGCCAGCGGAGAACCACGGCCGGCGGAGGAACGGGCTCGAACCGGGAGTAGAGGATCTTATCGGTCGCCTGCGATTCATCGGTCGAGGAGAGCGGCTCGCTGTTGCCCACCAGATCGACGGCGCGGGCGCGGAACCTGTAGATCCTGCCGAACCGGAGCATCGGGAGCGTTCCCGGCGTGGCCTTGAAGCTCGTCTTCAGGTTGACCCCCGGCGGCAGCGTCCCCCCCGATGGATCATCGGTCACATTCTCCGCCTGCGCTGCCTTCGGCGATCCGTCCGACTTGTAGGTATCCGGGGCGATCGTCTTTCCCGGTCGCTTCGCAACCAGGCTCCACCCCTTCCAGCGGAAGAGCATTTCATGGAGATAGAGATCGCTCGAACCGCCATCCTTGGATGACGTGGAGGCCCCCTTCACATATCCCTCCTCGTCGTTGATCTTGATCTCCTTCACGCCGTCCGCCGTCATGGTATAAACCCCGTCGCGACGGCAGAGGGAGCGCCACTTGTCGTCGAGCACATCGACGCGATAGCCCCGGAGGAGGTCATCGGCGTAGAAATCATCGACCGCCCCGGCCGCATCGGCGGCCACATTCCGCTTGCTAAAATCCTGGAAGAGCTGCGCCAGGAAGACCGCGCGGTTGAACTTCAGCACGCCGATCCCGCCGGAGCGGAGGGCGGGAAGCGCCGCCTCATTGGGCGATGTGTACGCTCTGCTCCTTGGGTCGACCAGGCGATAGAGGTTGCCGGCAAAATCCACGGCCTTCATCGCGCTGCCGTCCACATCGATCTGCACAACATCGAACGGGCTCTTCGTCTGCGGGTCGTGCCTGTCGTTGGCCCCTTCCAGCTTCAGCATCCCGTCGCGCAGATCGCTTCCGGCTCTCGGCAGCGGGCGGAACGACCCATCGGTCGTGACCACGGTCCAGGGACGGATGGCGTTTGCATCGGAAAAGCCCTGGCCGCCGGCCTTGAACTTCACCCGGATCCTGTTGAAGGCCATGGGGGGCTTCGGTAGCAACACCTCGATCACGATCCCCAGCCGCCGCTCCAGCTCCGGATAATCGGAGAGCGAGGCGACCATCTGATGGAAGTCGATATCGGGAACCGCGATGCGGTGCGGGACCAGCGCCACGTTCGGTTTTTCGAGATAGCTGGTGGTGTTCTCCGGTCGATCGTAGAAGCGCGCCGCCTGCTGAAAGGAGAACTGCTGGAGCGACGTGAACCCGTAGTCCGCATACTTGCGGGCATCGAGCACCTTGGTCCGCTTGAGGAACGGATCGGGGTTCGGAGGGAGCTTCACGGCAACCGCGACGTTCACCTCCGGGCGATGGTTGATAAAGCCGAACGTATCGCGGATGGTATGAAGCGTTGTATCGGTATCGACGTTCGGATGGCTGTTCGGCGACCCCTCACCGATCGTCGCATAGGTCTCTCTCAGAAACGAGAGGACGCCACGGGCCGGATAGGAACGGATCTGCCGGTTCTTATAATCGGGATAGTTGTACGGCTTCACCGGCGTGCTCGCCTTGAAGATGTGCTTCCACATCTCGGGGTCGCAGTAGGGATCGCTCGTATCCGGATTCTTCTTCACCCGCTCGACCGGGATCGGGAGCGGGTTGGAATCGATCTCCACGAAGAAGTCGAGCGAGTTGAGCTTCCCCGGCCAGTGCCCCTTGGCAGCGTTCCAGAAGTCGGGAAACTCATCGAGACGTTTCGGGCCCCCCGGCGTCAGACGCGGGGAAATGTAGATCGAGAGTTTGAGCTTGTCCCCGTCCACGCCGTGCGGCAGCGCGGTCCAGAGTAATTTCTGACTGGCCATGACATCGTTCCTGATAATCCTGATCTGCTGTTGTCGACTACCGGTATTCCATCCATCCCCTACGCGAACGCGTGGCAGTACTCCAGCCACGGTTCCACGCTTGTCCCGCCCGCATCGGTGTACGGGCCCATCAACTGTTCGAACGATGGGTCCCCCTTCGATCCGGAGAACTTCCGCTCGCATTCGATATCCACGCTCACGCTGAAGAAGAGGACATGCACCTCGATCGTCAGCACCGCCTTCCCCACGCATTTGCCGGAGCTGAACTCGTACGTCAGGCTCAGCTCCAGTTCCAGCGACGCGGAGATCAACCCCAGCACATCCACCTCGCCACCAAGGTTGAAGAACCCGGTCAGCGAGCAGTTGTCGTTCCCCCCCTCCTTCACCATCTTGAAGTAGATGCCGGCCATCACATGGACGCCGCCGCTCGCCACGCCGAAATCGATCGAGATGCTCGCGCCGAACTCGAACGACGCCTCCAGGATGTGAATTCCCGCCGGTGTAAGGACCACGCCGAAGAACCCGCCGCCGCCGAAGAGCGATACCGTAAGCAGGAACGGCTCATCGCGGGTGCAGAAGTTGAAGCGGACGCTGAGCGGATCGCCGATGAAGGGGATGGTGAACCCGGCCCCGAGGCTCATGTTCTGAAGGCTGAACATCCCCACCGCGATGTTCGGCAGCGAGAGCGAGAAGCTGGCGTCGATGCCGTTCTCGGTGATGCTCAGCGCCGGTGGATCGCTGAAGCCGTCCAGCGGTATCAGCTTCTTCAACGTCTCCACGAAACTCAGCGGCCCAACAAACTCGATATCGCTCAGAATCACGTTCACATCGGCCTTCTTGCCGGAGCTGGCGAAGAACTGGAGCTTCTCGAAGTGAAGCCGCATAAAGCTGAGCGGCGCTATCAGATCGATGATGAAATCCTCCAGCGAGCAGATGATCTGGAACGATGGAACGCTGTTCCCCTCGGTCTTCGCCCGCACTTCCGCCGCTATCACAAACCCATCGGCGCGGTTCGGGATGAAGAGCGGCTTCCCCGCCACAAACCCCCACTCCTTGATCAGCGGGCGCCACTCGAACTTCACCTTCATCTCCTTCGCCATCTCGATCGCATCGGCGAAGCTCTTGATCTTCTGCACGAAATCCGCCACGTCCGCCAGCGTGTTCTTGAACTGCGCCAGCCGCGCAAGCGCCTCGTTCTTGAGCGCCGCGTCGATCCCCGGCGTCTTCGGGATGTTCGTCGCCATGCTCTGAAGATGCCCGACAAACGTGGTCAGGTCGCCGGGAAGAGCGCCGGGATTGAACGATGTGATATGGCCGATGATGCCGTCGATATCCCCCTTCAGCGTGTTCGCCGCCGATGAAAGCGCGCCGGGAAGTGCCTCCAGCGTCCCCTTGAACGCCTCCACATCCTTCATGAACGCCTCCACGGTGTTCAACGCCTCGGTCACGAACTTCGGCATCAGGTCCAGCTTGTCGGCGCCGAGCGACTGGATGATGGAGAAGAGATCGATGCAGCCGAAGAGCTTCGCGTTCAACCCGGCGAAGAAATCGGCCGGGTCGAAATTGCCGACGGTCATATTATCGACCGATCCGGCCACGGGGCCCAGCTTGCGCGACAGGCCGGAGATCGACATGTTCGGCTTGACAAGGCCGCCGGAGCGGTCCCCCTTCTTGTCGAAGCTCAGATCGATCCCACCGCTCACCATCTTCAGAAAGACCTCGCCGACGTTCGCGCCGTCGAACCCGCTCTTCAGATATTCGGTGTGATATTCCACATTCCCCTTGCCGTCGTTCCCCACAAGATGCTTGATGGCGGGGATCAGCAGCTTCGATTTCCGGACGACCGGATAGAAGCGCGGGGCCATGTAGGAGAGGTTGGAGTAGACCGTGGGATCGGACGGGACGCGGGCGTTGAAGGTGATGGTATCCACCTCGTACACGGTATCGCCCAGCTTCTTGCTTGCGGCAAAGGCCACCTTCTGCCCGTTGAACGGCCGCTCCCGTCGCTCCACCGGATACGCCGGCAACACCGCGCCGGGATCGCCGTTGAACTGCCTGGCGATCTTCAGCATCGTGACGTTGGAATCCTGATCGGTCATCTCCTTGCCGATGAACTGAAGCGGCATCGTGATCTCCGATGTCTGCCCGTTCAGATCCTCCAGCACCAGATGGAACTGGAAATCCTTGTTCCCGACACGGGGCCAGAACGACGACTGCAACATCGCGTCCGGGAAGTCGCTGTTCTCCGGCGGGTCCAGGTTCGGCGTGACGAGCGTGGTGATCTGTACCCGCTTAAACGGCATCTGAAGATCGAACGATTCGCCGTTCTCCTTCACGCCGGAGCCGCCGAAGAGCTTCTCCGGCTCCCGCACCACGATAAACATCCGCTGCCGCAGATACGCGACCTTCACCGATGAATTATCGGGATGCGGCTGGAACTTCCGCTCCGTCACCTTGATCAGCGATGCCCTGTGCCCGAACGGAAAGAGAAACCCGGCGTAGACCACGCGGACGTAATTGTCGCGTCCCATCGTCCCGCGATGCCGCCACTCCTCCACCGAAAGCCCCAGCGGGAGCTTGTCCCAGGCGCCCCGCGTGTCCATCCACGCGCCAAGCGATGTCAACATCAGCCGCTCCACCTTGATCGGCGTCGGCTCGTAGTCATCCCGCAGGATATGGAGATGGAAATTCGCGGAGAGATGGACGATGTTGTGCCGGTCGAACCCGTCCAGCGACATCCTGAACGGCACATTGGCATGCAGCGGCCAGTGCTGCGGATCGGCCGGATCGAACGCCCCGGTGGTATCCAGGCCGCTCGTGGTGACCCCGCCAACCCACGGCCGTGCCCAGACCGCGCGGATCGTCCGCAATGCGGAGGTGGCATCGGTTTCATCGACAGCCCCCTTCGCTCCCCGCACCGCCAGCCGCGTATGCCACAGCTCCGAACGCCCGGTCATCGGCGAGACGACAGGCTTGGCGGAGTGCGCCCAGGCGGAGAGGACGTGCGGCGAGATGATCAGCCGGTACGGCGATTCGATCGCGGTCTCGTTGGGAGCGGGGTTCTTCAGATCGGGCCTTGTCGCGACGACATACAGCCCGGCGAGTCTGGCGTTGATCTCCTTCTCATCCACCACATATTTCGAGAGCCCGGAGTTCTGGGTCAACTGCTGCGTGTGCTTCTCGTAGATGTACTTCTCCGCCACCGTCGCATCCCCCTGAAGCCTCTTCAGCCCCCCCGGCTTGATCGTAAGGCTCTTGGTGGTGATGGCCGGGGAATGCGGGATGTTGACCCCGCCGAGCGTTCCGCTCTTGTAGACTCCCTTCCCCGGTTCGGCATTCAACTGGAAGATCGTGCTGACATCGATCTTGATCAGCCCCGTATCGACCGCAACCAGCCCCCAGTTGATCGTCTTCGGCGGAAGCGCGGCGGGGACGACGCTCATGTCGTATTCCCCGAGCTTCGCGAGAATGGCCTCAAGCGAATACGGGATCGATGTGGTCCCGGCCGGCACCTTGAAGACCAGACGGCTTTTCCCCGCAAACCGCGACTGCACCGGCGGCCGCTTCGGCGTCTCCTCCCCGGTTACGGCATCCGGGTCGGGAGGAGTATGAACCGTCCCCCCCTTGTTGGGTGGAATCTTCACCGGGATATGCGCGGTATCGTCAACCTCGAAGAAGGCCTCCTCCGCGACGTTCTGCGGCTGGAAATGCGCCACGATGTAGGCGGCGCCGCTTCCGCGCGCCAGATGGCTGGAAACCCTGCCGATCCTTTCGGTCGGTGAGCCATCCGGCCTCCCTTTTTCCAGCCCCCCGATGCCGGTGGAGAGCGAAAGGTTGATGAACTCGAACTCAAGGACGAGAAGATCCTGCGGGCGGATCATCGAGACCCGCATATTTCCCACCACCATCTTTGCCGGGCCGTCCCCGTCTCCCGGATGGAAATGAACGTAATCGGTGGCATCGCGCACGGCCGGCTCCATTCCCCGCGTGAGGAACGTCATACGACGACCCGGATCGGCGGCGACCGGCTGCGAGATCACCCCTTCGCCCATCGGCGGCCCGTAGGTGCTCAGCAGCGCGGGCGCGCAATCCACGCGCTGCGCCGTGCTTCCGGCGTGCTCTATCTCGAACCTGGCGCCTGAACCGTCATCCCCCACCAGCACGCTGCCGTTGGATGTATGCAGCCAGACCGGATCGGCGCTGTAACGGGCCACCAGGGCGCTCCGTTCCTCATCGCCATCGAACATCAGGGCGTAGCGCGGCCGGCGCAGCGGAAGCGAGAAGTGATCGCCGTTCCCACCGATCAGCGATCCGTGGGGGCGAACCATCACCCCGGCGGCATCACCGTTCCCCTCGGCCATCAACGCGCTGGCCCGCGCGCCGTTGCGCCCCTCCCCCGTCTCCACGTGAAGCAGATCGAACGCGGCGCCATCGAACAGCACGCGCCAGGGATCACCCGCGGCGGTGGCATGCTCCATCTCCCAGATCTTATCCCGCCGCTCCATGACGATCAACGACCGCAGCGGCATGCGCCGGTCGAGAAGGCTTTCGCTTTTGGGATCGGCCAGCGATATGCTGGCGGCATCGGAGCGGACATCCCGTCCCTGACCGTTCAGGCGCGCAACGTCGGAGCCGGCAAGGCGGAGAGTCCAGTCGGGAAAGAATTCAGCGGAGGCGGGGCCATGCAGCGATATGCCGGAGCCGGGCCGGAACTCGCAGAGATGCAGATCGGTCCTGATGGCGGAGCGCGCGGGAACGGCTCCGGCCAGCCAGCGTTCCAGCGGCAGCGTGGCGGAGAACCCGCCGAGTGCCAGATCGAGCTTCATCTTCCGGCCGAGCAGACCGGGATGGATCTCGCAGGAGAAATCGGCCGGGAGATGGGTTCCGGGATAGAGCGCGCCGGACATCTCCACGCGGATATGCCCCCCCTCACGCTCCACCGCGATCGACGGCGAGCCGCCGAACCGCGCCGTGTCGATCACCCAGCGCTCCTTTCCGCCGAGACGGAATGCAACGCGTTTCCGGTCGCCGGTGATGTCGAACTCCCCCAGCATCGTGGGCGCCACGGCTTTCGCGGCTGGCGTTCTGATCGAGAGGGCCGCGCCGGCGCTGACCGACAGGCCAAGCAACTGGCGGCGTGAAAGCCGGAGCCCCTCCGCGTTCGCGGCGACGTCATCCAGCAATCCTCCCGACCTGCGCAACCGTAGTGGACGCTCCGCTCGTAACGCGGCGATGTTCAATCGCAGTGGTCGCATGGTAATTTCCGTCTGCTAGTAGAGATAAGTTCGATTCGATCCGTCTCCAGCTACATCTGCTGCGCGGGGCGATGCCCCGCGCGCCGGGTATTGCGCCCCTCCGGGGCTTCAGGAAAGAAGGCAAGCCTGATATCCGGCCCAATAGCCTGTGCAGGGATATAATCCCATGCACGGATGTCTTTATTCAACCACCTGCTACTGTCCATCGCACGAGTGGAGCAGCTCCTTCAGAATCGCCGGGGGAATCGTCGGCTTCAGGCCGTTGATGAGGACATCGATATTCCCGCGCACGATTACATCCCCCGTCTCCGTCAGGCCGACGATCGACACGCCGCGATCGAATGTCTTCAGCATTGTGGGGGTCAGGATCTTCTTATTGCGAAATACCGAGTCGATAGCGACGCGATTTTTCAACCCGCCGGACAATGGGTCGAAATCGGTTCCGCCATCGGCATCCAGCTTCCGGGGCTTATAGGTAAACCACCATATCTCGCTCTCGCCGAGCGGAAAATCGCCATCGGTCGCGATCACCTTCCACGCGTAGTTTCGCCCCGTCGTGAAGAGGCGCGAGCTGATCGGGAACTGAAAGACGGTTGTCGTGATGGGGCGGCGATCGAACCACGCCGGGTTGGACTGCATCGCATCGAACGGGGTCTGGCGGCCCACCATCTCCACCACCTTCAGCTCGTAGCGGATCTGCTGCCCGCGCTTCAGCGGCGACGGCGGCATCCAGCTGAACACCGGCAGCTTCTCCTCCACGATCGATTCATCGGGCGGCGAGATCAGCACCGGCGGCGTGGCCTGCTGCACCTCGGCGTTCTTGCAGTCCCGGCCGATCACATCGCTCTCGTTGCAGTCACGACGCACCTCCACGCAGATCTCGTACGATCCGGTGGGAGCGCTTCCGGTCCTTATGAAAACATCTTTATACTTGTTGTCGAAGTAGTGAGCGTCGATCGGCTGGATCTCCGAGCCGGTAACCATATGCGTTCCGGGAGGGAGGACAAACCGGGTGGTCGTGGCCTCCACCAGTATCTTGTCCAGGTTCGTCTCGCGAAGCCGTCCGAACAGACAGATCGTGATGGGAGCCTGGGTGTTGTTGACCAGACGGATGCGCCAGAAATCGGCGACCTTCAACTGATTTGGAGGAGGCTGGAAGAGGGTGACCTGAACCTGGGACTGGGCGCGGAGGCCGGCGGGGATGATCGCTGCAAGCGCGATGAACGTCGCGAGCAGGATGACAGTGCGTGCTGATCTCATCACTTCCCCCATATTGATGCGTTATCGATAACCGATGAGCAAGAATCCCCCGCGTCGAAGTGGAAGCGGTGAAACACCGATCCCTGCGATGAGCGACAGAAGCTCGCTGAAAACATTCCTGGGGGAATTGGCCGAGCGAGCGGCCAGGAACATGTTACGAAGAAGTTGGGTCTCCATCAAGAGAAAGCCCCGATTCGGCAACAATTCCCGGCACTTTCGCCCGAGCATCGCTCCCGTGAGCGAAGAACGTGGAAATTCAGAAATGGTTAGCTGGATATCATCATGAACATACTGGTCACCGGCGGAACCGGATTCACGGGCATCGGCGTGGTCCCCGCCCTTCTCGAAGCAGGCCATGACCTGAATCTCCTCTGCCGCCCCGGATCGGAGCGCAAACTCCCCCGGCACGGGCGCGCAACTCCCGTCACGGGGAATCCTCTCAACGCTGATGACGTGACCCGCGCCATCGACGGTTGCGACGCGGTGGTCCATCTTGTGGGCGTCCGGCGCGAGGAAACCAGGAGAACGGGGCTCGGCTATGATGATGTGGATGTCGCGTCGGCGCGGATCATGGCGGGCGCGATGACCGCGAAGGGCGTGAAGCGGATCATCCTTCTGAGCGCCGGGGCCATCGGCAACAGCCACTATGTGCAGTGCAAGGGGATGGCGGAACGGGCCGTGATCGACGCGGGGCTGGACTGGACAATCTACCGCCCATCCTTTATCCTCGGCCCAGGACAGAAATGGCCGATCGTGCTGGAACCGATGCTCGCGCTGGCCGCGCTCATTCCGGGACATATCGGCGATGTGGCGCGGCGCGCGCGAAGCGTGCGGCGGGAGGAGCTGGCCGCGAGCATGGTACGCGCATTGGGCGACCCGTCATCGATCGGGGAGATTTACGATGTTCCGCGCATCAGGGCAACCGGACGCTGATCATCACCGCCGGATCATCAGCGGCAATGCCGATCGATCACTTCCGGCACGCGGCACCAGCATGTAGAGGCCGTTGCCCAACCCCGAAACGCGCAGCCGCAGCAGGCGATCCCCCGCGCCTCCCATCCATCAACATCCACTTCCCTGCCGAGCACAAGGAAGCAATTCAATAGTTTGCAGGCCTATATCGGCAATCCGCCATCGGCCGTAATGTCGCTGATTATTGTTGCGCGCGTGCCGGCAACAATAATCGATCAATGTTTTGCAGCACCCTGAAATTCCGAAGGTGAACAATGGATGAGATACAGGTAGAGATAAAGATAATCCGCGAAAAGATTTCCCACGGATGTGAGGATCGCGAACGTGTTGAACTCCTCAACACGCTGAGCGGGCTCGTGCGCCAGTTCGATCTTGCCGAGGCGCGCGCGCTGGCGGATGAGGCGCTGGCGCTGGCGGGCGGCATCGCCTACGAAGAGGGCATGGCGGTGAGCCTGCTGCGGATCGGAAACTGCTACAGGACAATCGGCGATCTGGCTACGGCAAAACAATATCTCGAAGACGCCAAACGGGAACTGGAACGATTTCCCGAACGGAGACAGGCGCGGATGGAAGCCTGGCGTGATCTCGGGCTTCTGCATTCATCATTTAATGAGATCCCACAGGCACTGGAATTATTTCAACACGCGATCTCGCTGGCAGACGGCCTTGACAACTCCATTTATGGTGCATCAGTTCGTGCGTATAAAGGGATGCTCCATGTGCGGCTGGGAGAATATTCGCTCGGGTTCGAAATGCAGCGGGAGGCGCTCGCGATTGCAACGCCGTGCGGCGATCGGATGACCATCAGCATGATCCTCCACAATATCGCGACGATCTACACCACGCTTCACGACCATGAGTCGGCGCTGGACTATATGAATCAGAGCCTGGAGACCCTCGGTGATTTATCGCCGCCGATAGGACGGGCAGTACGGCTGAACGGGATCGGCCTGATGCACAGGCTGCGGCTGGATACCGATCAGGCCCTTCGCTATCACCATCAGGCGCTGGCAATCGCACGCGAGACGGGAGCCAGGGAGGTGATCGCCGCCATACTGGGCGATCTCGGATCAACCTATGGCACCCGTGGTGACTATCAATCGTCGATCGAATATTTCTCGGGATCGCTGGCACTTGCCGAAGAGGAGAACAACGATGTCTGGCGCAGTTGTGCGCTATGCGGAATTGGGACAACATATTTCCATCTTGGGGATTTCGATCGCGCGATCGAAAATCTCGAGCCGGCGCTTGCACTGGCGCGGGCATCGCATCTGGAGGCACAGGAAGGAACATGCTGCGAATGCCTTTCCAGCATATATGAGAGCCGCGGCGATATCGAAAACGCCCTGGCATATCATAAGCAGTGGGCCACAATCCGGCTTGTGCAGGAAGGACGTGAACGGTTCAACGCCGTGGCGCTGGTTGAACTCCGAATGAAGATAGAAATTGCGGAGCGGGAGAGAGAAGCCCTTCGCGTGAAGAACGAGCGACTCCGGGAGGAGATGCAGCGGAGCGCGGATGAACTCGCGGTTTCAGCACTGCAACTGGTGAAGCATATCGAATTCATCGATCATTTCAAGCTCGAGATCAGGAAATTGACGACACAGTATGGAGGCGATGCGCGTATCGCGACAGCGCTTGTTCGTCTGATCGAACATAACAGTACGACCGACCATTCGTGGCAGATGTTCGAGCAGCAGTTCCGGCACATTCACAACGATTTCATGGGAACTCTCTCGGGTCGATATGCGACACTGACTCCCACGGAATTGAAGATCTGTTCCCTGCTCAAGATGAATCTCTCGAACAAGGAGATCGGCTCGCTGCTCAGCATAGCTGATCGGACGGTGGACACTCACCGCACCAGCATTCGGCGCAAGCTTGGCCTGAAGGGAGGAGATAATCTCACGGCATTTCTGGTGGCGGTATAACGATCCGCCATCACCGGCCACGTCCTGAATATGTAAAACGGTCCGACCCTGGCTCCCCGCCACGGCAGTCAAGATCCTCGTCCGCAGTCTGGCTACGGGATAATTACGTAGTACCCGCTCCCACTTCTCTGCCTATTTTGCCACATGGAAATTCCGGACAACCTTCAGCATTGAGCGCGAAATGTTGAACATTTGAGCTGATGTTATTATCGATGGATGCTCGGCTTGATCCCCGTCATTGTGCATTATCACTCTATTATCGCGCTTCGCATATTCATCGACACAACAGGAATATTTCACGCAATTGAAACGGCCGGAATGCGGACGACAGGCCATCGTCGGCACATGCATCCGTTTTAACGACCACTTCATTCACATACATCCGATTATTCCGGCGCGTAGATCGCCGGCCCGATCGCACATGTTTCAACATGGCGGCACGTTATCGATATGATTTTCGACGACGCAACCGGCACGCTCATAACCTCATTCATTCCAGGGAACAATCATTCAACAACCACAGTAATTACCCGGATATCCGAGGCAAACGGGAACCGTTGAGAGAGTAATACGCCTGCCACACAGGTTCGTGGTGTGGAGATCCCCTGTCTCCCGACGCAAAAAACCCGCATACATACCGGGTCGGCAAGCATTGATTGTTCGGAATATGTCTACGAGCATATCGCCGTTCAAAAAGGATCGCCCGGTGAACCGTCAACGATATATTCAGTGATAATCCTGATGAGAAGAATGCCCCCCCCATCGATGACAACAGTCGGCATCATTGCCGGAACGCTTCACGTGATGTGCCCATCCGCCAGAGGCACATTCCGCGCCGGAGAAATCGATTCCATGAACAACACCTTTTTCATTATGAGGTCACGTTATGAGAATCGATAAGCTGGTGACCACGCATTTTTTTCGCAAACGAACGCCGCGCCGCGCACAAATTTTCGATCCGCCAGTCGCCGCGACGACAAGGAAAAACGCCGGCGCGTCATCCCGCGAAAGAACGTCGGCACGCCGACGGAAAAAATTCCGGATCACGCGCGAGCGAACAGGAAGGGCATCGATATCCACTCCCCTTCCGGCATCATATCCAGTGTTATCGAACATTCAGGAGAGTCGATTGCAAGGCGGGGATTCCGCTGGTGAGGCCCGCAAAAGAATCCACGTAGAGACACGCTATTGCGTTTTCCGGGGCGTGTTCATATAGATAGGCCTGTTGGACGATAACGATCGGCCGAGCGCCGGAAGGAATTCGCCAGCCCGCCATCTACTGGAAACCGCCGGCGAGGGAGGCGGGAATCGGTTGCCGGTGGTTGTGGGAAATGTGAACCGGGGGGTAGTGACTCAGTTTGAATGCGGTATCCGGTCAGTGGCGATGAGTATTCATTGGCCATTGCTTCCCCGCTCCCCAAGCTCCGTAGGAGCCCGCCGGTTGCAGGAGGGATGCTCCTTTCTTCTCCAAGCTCCATCGGAGCGTACCATCCTGTAGTCAGGGGGAATGGGACGCTCCCGCGGAGCTTGAAATCATCAGAGGCGTGGCAGTGCTGCAACCGGTTTGCACCGATGGGGCTGGAATGACAGACGCCATCTGCTCTCCATGATTCCGATCATCATCAACCCCATATCAAACTGCGTCACTACCAACCGGGGCGCGAGCCAGGGATCGGCATCGGCGCATGTCGGGACGGGAACGGGCAAGGATTGTATCGCCGATTGCGACGATAACCGATCCCCGGCGATGGGCACCGGATAAGCGATCCGCCATCCGGCTTGGGCGGGACCACCACACATCACTGGTTTGCGTGAACGATTTAGGCCGTATCTTTGTTCCTGCTTGATGACGTGCGGAATGAGTCCCGTGTTCCGAACACGTCGTTTTGCGAGAGTTGACTCGATTCCATCGCGTCGGCATGTCTGCCCGCGGTTGGAACCGGATCATTCCCCCCGGATCCACTTTCGGCCACGAACGGACGTCCTGACCTGCTACGGACGAACGTGGACTCTCGGCGCATACCGGTTATCACACATTATGAACGATCAGCATCTACGAAATTTCACTGACATCCAGCTTCTGGAATGCGTGGCCGCTCACAACACCGCGGCCATATCGACCCTGTACGATCGATTTTCGAAGCTGATGTACGGCATTATCCTCGCTGTCGTCCGCGATACCGATGATGCCGAGGATATCCTCCAGGAAGTGTTCGTGCAGATCTGGAAGAATGCCTCCACCTACCAGCCGGCGCTTGGCTCGCCCAAGACCTGGATGGCGCGGCTGGCCCACAACCGATCGGTCGATCTTCTCAGATCGAAGCGCTACCGCCAGCGAAAATCCGAAGTGACCGGCCTGGACAGCGGAAATATCGATGTTACCCCTCCCGCCGAATATGTTGATAACAACACTTGGCGTCAGACGGTCCAGAACGAGCAGGCAGGATATATTTCACGGGCGCTGGCGCGGCTGCCGCATGAGCAGCGGAACCTGATCGACATGGCGTTTCTTCAGGGCTACACGCATCAGGAGATCGCCACGGCCACCGATATCCCCCTCGGCACGGTCAAGACCCGAATTCGGAGCGGAATGCAGGAACTCCGATCATATCTTTCAGGGACATACATCGAAGTCTCCGGCGCCTGAAAGCATCACGGCCACGAGCCGGCTCGATACCACGATTACCGGTAGCCGGCATCAGCCGGATGGATTACGGCCGATGCAAACCAGAAGCGGCTCAATTACGTATCCATTTCCAGACGCATGTGGGAGGTTCCCACACATCCCCCGATTGCAGTTATCAAATTCATGAACACGAACGGCAGCAACACTCCTGACAACCCGGCGGATCAGCCGGAGTTATACGCCCTGAATGCACTTTCTCCAATGGAGGCGGCGGCATTCGAGGCGCGGATCATCAACGGGGACGTGGACGCGGAGGAACTTGAGAATCATATGGAAACGATGCTGGCGCTCTGCGAGGAGATGGCTTCGGTGATGCCGGCCCCCCGACGTGCGCTGAAGGATGCGGTGATGGCGGCGATCGATCCGGCACCGGCGCCCGGCGCGCTGAAGCCGGGAGAGCAGGTCTTCGTGATGGCCGATGAAGGCGAATGGCAGAACCCGGGGCTTCCGGGATTTTCGATGAAGATCCTCTATCACGATGACGCGCGCAAGCGTACCACCGTGCTGGTTCGTCTGGCTCCCGGCACCGCATATCCCGCGCATCGCCATATGGGACTGGAGGAATGCATGGTGCTGGAAGGCGATCTTTACGTGGATGGACACTCCCTCCAGGCGGGCGATTACACGGCTTCAATGACCGACAAGATCCATATCGACACGCACAGCGAGCATGGTTGCCTTCTGCTGCTGAATACTCCGCTGGATGATGAATTTCTGGAAGATGGCTACGGCGCGTAGAATCCTCTGATGACGATGGCATGAAGAGGATTGTCGATGGAGCATGGTGCTGTCAACCGGAGGGCTGGATGTAACCTGAGTCACACGGAACCTGAGCGAGTAAGGCGTCCTCCCGGACGCCGCAATGAGCCAACGGTGAAGGACAACGCCGCAGATGACATCCTTCAACAGTCTGCCGGCATCTCCAGAAATCTCCCATACCGCTCCACCGCTTCCGCCAGCGCGCCCCGTTCGGCGGGCTTCAGTGCCCGGAACAGGTCCGGCACTACCCTCACTCCCCCTTTCTTCACGATCCGCTTCCACGTCCCGACAATCTGCCCGCCGATGGCGATCGTATGATTGAAGAGGATATTCCCGCGCGCGTCGAGTCTTTTCGCATGGGATGGATCGAACACCACATCCCGATTTTTATATCCGACGATATATTCATCGTAATTCGGCAGCAGATGTGCCATGCCCGCGATATCCGTCGGCGCGCCTTCCGATGCTGAGAACCGGAATGTCTCCCCGTCGATAATTTCGTGGGCGAATTCCCGATCGATCATCGCGAGGCTCCGTCGCGCATCGGTCAACGTCAGGCCGGACCACCAGGAATAATCGCGATCGGTGGCGGGGCCGTGGCTCCTGAAATAGCGGCGCGCAAATTCCGCCAGCGCATCATCACCTTCCAGCATCGCGCCGGGGGGCGCCCATTCCTCCAGCAGCACCAGCATCGATTTTCCACCGCGACGCGTTGCGTAGCAGATCACGCCATCGGCCAGCGCGCGTTGCGGTATCAGCGCCCCGCGCAATCCGCTGGCGTCGATCCCGGCCCGCGTAAGCACCACGCCAAGCTCCGGTCGCGTAAGCGCGTTGCCGCCGGCGAGCGCATCGGCAATCACCACGTTCGACTTCTCGTAGATCTCCTCGGTCAGCCCAAGTTTATGGGATCGCGCGGTGTTGTTGATCAGGCTGCGGATTCTCGGCGCCATCAATCGGAGCATCCAGCGAATATCCTCCGGCGGGAGCAGATGCACGGTCCCACGCATGAACGACGTTCGGATAAATTCCTTTTCCGCAATCGCCCGCTCGATATCCGTCACCGTTGCATCCGGCAGACGAAGCCCGAGCGCCCAGAGTGATCCGTGATAATCCTGCGCCTGAACAGCGCCCAGCCAGCGTACAACATCGCCGGGTTTCTTCAGCGTGTGATGCGTAATCCGTTGTGCGTGCAACCGCCGCCCCCTTACTTCCCCCCCGCCCATTTCCACGACGTAAGATTGTAGGTATCGTCGGTCTTGTGCCATACCACGGCCACCGCCTTGCGGCTCCCCTTGCCACGCTTGACCAGCAGCGTGACCTCGTAGTTCGTGCCGGCCACCACCTGCTGCCGCGCGCGCACGATCTTCTTCAGCGTCACCGGTTCCTGCCGGCCGTGCTCCTCCACGGCAAAACGGGCCGCCGCCACGACGCCCGGATCGCGGACCGGGGCATTCGACCAGCCGCCGGCCACCTGAGCGTGAACGGGCCGGGCCGCGGCCATCATCACCAGCAATGCCACCATTGCCGTAATGCGTTGAATCGACTTCATGGATGCTCCGTGTTGTTGAATGTTATCGATCAAACAGGCGGGCAAGATACGACACGATCCGTATTGCCCTCCACAGGTATCCGGACGGCGCAGGTAGTTGATAAGGCTCAATCCGGGTCAGGCTCATTGCCATCGTAATTCCGGAACATATTGATCAATAAACCCGCCGATATATTTATTCAAGCACCGCGATAAACTCGCCGGCCGGCATTTCCCGATGAAAACAACAGCCATTCTCATCAAGCACATTTTCGATTCCAACCCAGCAATCACCGAACCCGAGAAGCAGTCTCGTCCAGATCTCGATATCACCTCCCCCCATGCTCATCATTCCCCTGCCGAGCGCGGGGTTGATCTCCTCGATGGAATTACGGACCCATCTCACGGTATGCCCTTCCAGGGAAAACGGCAGGCCGATCCCCCTCTCCATCCACTTCAAGCCCCGGAGGGGCGCAATCCCTGGGGCGCGGGGCGCTGCCCCGCGCCGATTTCTACGCCGCAGCAGCAGCAGTTGCCTCCGGCTCTTCGTTGCGCGGGGTTCCGTTGCGTTTGACGCTCTCGGTGAAGCGGACTGAAACGATCTTCGAAACGCCATCCTCCTCCTGCGTCACGCCGTACATCGTGTCGGCGGCGGACATTGTCCGCTTGTTGTGGGTGACGATGATAAACTGCGTATCCTTCGAGAAGCGCCGGACAAGCTGGACAAAGCGATCGATGTTCGCGTCATCCAGCGGCGCGTCCACCTCATCCAGAATACAGAACGGCGATGGCTTCACCAGGTAGATGGCGAAGAGCAGGGCGATCGCCGTCAGCGTTTTTTCTCCGCCGGAAAGGAGGTCGATCGTGTGCGGGCGTTTGCCGCGCGGCTTTGCGATAATCTCCACCTGCGCCTCCAGGGGATCGCCCTCTTCGATCTTCAGATCCGCCTCATCCCCCTCGGCGAAGAGCGATGTGAAGATGCTGACGAAGTTCTTCCTGATCTCCTCGAACGTCTCCATGAACTTCGTCTGCGCCGTCGTGTTGATCTCCTCGATCGTCTCAAGCAGCGTCTTCTCGGCGTTCCGCAGATCGTCGCTCTGCCCCTTCAGGAACGCAAACCGCTCGCTCTCCTCCTTCCACTCCTCGTACGCCAGAAGGTTCACCGTGCCGAGCATCTTGATCCGGCCCTTGATCTGTCGGAGCTGCTCGCGGAGCGCCCCCATCAGGATTTCCGTCTCATCGCTCGAATAATCCTTCACCTCCAGTTCCACTTCCAGCTCATCACGGCCGCGCTGGACCATCGCCTCGGCGCGGAGGCGAAGCTCGTTGATCTTGATCTCCAGCTCGTGCGTCTGCCCGATCGCCGACTCATATCCCTTCCGCTCCTCGCGCAGCGTCTCGGAATGCTTTACGATCTCCTCGCGCTTGGCGGCCTGCTGCTTCACGATCTGATCGCGCCGGATCTGCGCCTCCGCAAGCTCCGCCTTGAAGCTCTCAAGCTGATCGCCCCCCTCGTGCATGGAGGCTTCCAGCACTTCCAGCTCCTCCTGCGCCCGCTCCCGCTCCACGCGACGGTTCTCGATCATCCGCTCGGCGTTCTCGCGATCGCGCCTGATCCTCTCCAGCTCCACCTTCGCGCTCCGCTCCTCGTTCCGGAAGGATGCAAGCGCAAGCTGCACCTCGTTCAGCAGCTTCGCCCGCTCGGCAAATCCCGCCTCCACCCGTTCCAGCTCAACTGCCAGCTCGCGCGCGCCCCGCTCCGCCTGCTCCTGCTCGGCGCGCAGCTCCGCGCGACGGGGCTCGGTCCCCTCCAGTAATCCGCCCAGGCGATGCAGCTCCTCCTCGAACTTCCCCCGCTCGATCGCATGCTCCTCCAGCAGATCCTCGGCGTATTCCAGCTCGTAATCCACCTGCGCGCGACGCTTCTCCACCTGACCAAGCTCCTGCTGGGCCTTGCGGATTCCATCGGAGAGAATCCCCAGGTTGATCTCGTTGTGCTGGCCGGTGACGCGGGCTATCCGGTCCTCAAGCTCCGCCAGACGCGCGCGAAGCTCATCGGCCTCGCGGGTCAGCCGTTCGATCTGCTCGCGTTTGCCGATCGTGTTTCCCTCGTTCTTCATCTGGCCGCCGCCGCGGATCACGCCGCCGGCGCGCACCAACAGGCCATCCAGCGTCACCGCGGTTTCGGCCGCGCCGCTGGAGACAACCCCGGTCGCATCCTCCAGCGTCTCGACAATCAGCGTGTGGTTCAGCAGCGTCCGGCGGAGCGCGTCATGCTCCGGCGCCGACGTGCAGAGATCCCCAGCCCAGCCGATCACGCTGGCCCCGTCGATCCGCGCCGGCGATGGCGCGATGGCAATCCGGTCCAGACAGACGAACGTCACCTTTCCCTTCCGGTTGGAGGCAAGCGAGTGCATGCCGCGCTTGGCATCCTCCAGCGTCGGGACGATCAGATAATGCGCCGCGCTGCCGAGCGCCGCGGCAACGGCAAGCCGGAAACGTTCATCGGTGGCGAGCGCCTCGGAGACGGTGATCCGCTCCACCGGGCTCCAGTCCGGCTGGGCAACGAGAAACCGTACCGACTCATCCTGATCGACAAGGCTGGAGAGAAATTCTATCTTCGACTGGCGCGTATTGATGCCGTTATGGATATCCTGCGTCATGCCCCGAAGCTCATCGATCTCCGAGCGAAGCTGCGCCTTTCCCTCCTGCCCCGCCTCAAACTCCTGCTGCGCGCGGTCCAGCCGGATCTGCGCGGCCGCCTGCTCCGCCTCGATCTCCATCTGCAATTCCTCCGCCCGCCGGCGATCGCTCCGGGCCTCCTCATCCTCATCATCGAACTGGGAAAGGCGACCGGAGATATTCTCCATCCGCGCGCGGGTCCGCTCCTCCTCGCCACGCAGTTCGGCGATCCGGTTGATGGCGGCGATCACCCTGTCCTGCGAGCCCTTCGCCTGGCGGCGCAGCTCGTTGACCTCCCCCTCGGCGGAGGAAACCTCGGCGCGCATCTTCTCAAGATCGAACTCCGCCCCTTCCACCTGCTCCCTGATCCTGATGAGCGCCTCCTCGATCTCCTTCCGGTCGTGCGCCAGCGCCTCGATTCCCCCCTCGGCCTCCATCCGGTCGCGCTCCGCCCGCTCGATCACCGCGTTCAGCGACCGGCGGCGTTCCTCGGCCACGGCGCGCCGCTGCTCCACCTGCGCTATCCGTCCGCTGATGGCGTTCACATCCTTCTGCGCCTCGCCAAGCGCCGCTTCTATCTCCTTGTGCTCCGCCTCCAGCTCCAGCAGCAGCTCCTCCTCCTCGGCAAGCTGCGTATCCAGCGCCTCCTTTTTCGAGCGCGCCTCCACCAGCCGCACCTCCAGCGGGGAAATCCTGCCGACCGTGGCGCTGTACTCGCGTTCCAGGATCTCCACCTCCAGCCGCTTCCGCTCCTCATCCAGCTTCGCGAACTCCTCCGCCTTCTTCGCCTGCCGTTCCAGCGAGGAGACCTTCTTGCCCACCTCCTTGATGATATCGTTCACGCGGACAAGATCCTGCTGCGTGGAGTCCAGCTTCCGAAGCGCCTCGCGACGGCGGACCTTGTACTTGGTGACGCCGGCGGCCTCCTCGAACAATTTCCGGCGCTCGTCCGCGCGGTCGGAGAGGATCGTTTCGATCATCTTCAGCTCGATCACCGAGTAGGCGTTTGCCCCCATGCCGGTATCCATGAAGAGGTCGACGATATCGCGAAGGCGGCACTGGGTTTTGTTGAGCAGATACTCGGAATCGCCGTTGCGGAACAGGCGGCGGGTGATCGTCACCTCGCTGTACTCGGTCGGGAGAATCCCCTTTGTGTTCTCGATGGTGAGGGAGACCTCCGCCATGCCGAGCGGGCGGCGTTTGCCTGCGCCGTTGAAGATCACGTTCTCCATCTTGTCGGAGCGGAGCACCGAGGCCTTCTGCTCGCCGATCGACCATCGAAGGGCATCGATCACATTGCTTTTGCCGCAGCCGTTCGGGCCGACGACGGCGGTGATGCCGTCATCGAACTTGAGAACGGTTTTATGCGCGAACGACTTGAAACCGATGATTTCGAGCTTGCTGAGATACATCTATGATGCTTGAATGAAGGGTTGATCCAGAGAACCATATCGCCCCGCGCGCGCCGGCCTGACCGCCCGGCAGGGGTTCGGTCCGGCGGATTCGCGAGGGTACTGTTGAATCGGGTCAAGTTACGATAAAGAGCGTATCGGACCATGTGGGAACGGCTGAATCGGCGCGGAAAACGGCGAACGGCGAAGGGAAACCGGCACTGGCGGATCGGGACATCGCGCCATCGGCATCCAGGGATCGGGGAAGTGGTTGTCGTGCTTATCGGATGGAGAATGTATCGATCGGGAAGAACTTACCATCAGCAACGGGAGAATTCACAATGCACTGTTGACCCCGACAGCCGCTTTGCCGCGCATCTCCCGGAGATCATCGCAAAATGAACGTCCGGCCCCACTTTTTGGAGTGCCCCATCAACTGGCATGGTGATTGAGATACACGGATTATGCTCCCTTATGATTATGGTCCGATCAATATAACTCTCCCCGATTGTCATGGACATGAAACGATATATAGCCTATCTGAACGATGTGATCGACCTGGATTCGGGGCTCTCCCGGCATCCGGATGGCTCGGTCAATGTGAAGGATGTCTACGGTAACAGCCATCGTCTGACGCCCGATATTGTCAGGCTTCTCGATTCCGGACTTCAGGCGAGCCTTGAAGCATGCCCGGAGTGTGATTACGCGCGATAGCAGACCATGCACTGGAAACGGAATGCGGAAAATGGTTCTCTCCGATGCGATTCGGCAGAGACCCGTTCTCCGCATTTCGCGCGTTCAGCCGGATCGAGATCATGCACCCGAGATCATCGGGAGCGTGAGATTTCTGTCGAACGGATCGGGAATCGATATCCTCTTGCGATGTCCATAAACTGACAAGGGTTCCCCGCCACCACGCGAAGAACCCTTGTCGAAATCGTTACGCCCCCCAAGTTCCGGACCCCGGAACCCTACAACACTCTTTGATCTGACTCCAACGGACCTGAAGAAATCGGATCATATGCCATGAGCTGGACACTCATACCCATTAACTATCAAAGCACATGCCGAACTGAACCAATCACCTGACGAACATGGGAACCATATGGAAATGGAATACGAGGCCCGTGACGGGAGCATCATCGTTGCCGGCTTCCCCTCATCTTCCGGAGGATCACGCCGTACTGCGCCGCGGCTCCCTCCATAAACTCCTCCAGCTTGTTCTCGAGCTTCGGCGAGAGCTTCTTCCCCGCCATCCGCTCGTCGATGAACGCCCCCGCAAGTTTGAAGAACCAGGGATAATATCGGGCAGTGGTGTAGGTAACCCCCTTGGACCGGAGGTATTTGATATGCGCCGGCAGCCGCCGCTCCACCGTATCGAAATCCCCCTCAAGAAAACAGAGCGCGGTGTGAAGCATCCGGCATTCCACCTCATACTGAAGATAGAACCCCTTCTGGTTGAGGACGATCGCATCCTCCAGATGCGCGCGCGCATCCGCCAATCTGCCGGCCATCACCAGAAACTTGGTCCATATCAGGGCGATATCCTTGGAGCGGCCGCCGCCGTGAACCACAAGGTTGGCGCTGGCCCCGAAATATTCCGTCAGCAGTTGCTCGGCCTGTTCGTAATCCCCGTTGATGGTGCAGAGCTGGATGAACTTGAAGGTGTGATACTCCTCGCTCGCCAGCACATCGGGATAGAGCTCGTACAGCTCGCGGTAGAGCCGGAGCGGCGTGGCAAGATCGGTGTGATAGAAATAATGCTCCTCCGCGATCTGGCAGCGGATATGGACCATCTCCTCGCGGCTGACCGACTCGGGATGGCGCTCGCAGAGATCAGAGGCGGCGGACAGACATTCCATGCGCCGTTCGGGATTGCGTTTGAGCTGGCCGTAGTAGATGATCCACGATTTCAACTGCCGCAACCGGGGGATCGGGCCGGTCTTCTCCGTGATTCGCGCGTCGTTGCGATAAAGCCGTTTCTCCAGCGCCAGCCGCACCACCGGCCCTTTCCGTTGCGACGCCTCGATCCAGACCTCCATGCCGAGCAGCGACGCCTCGATCAGGATCGCGACATCCGGCGATGGGTCGAGCCGCCGGTAAATGCGCGCGATCCGGCGGGCAAGCCTGGGAGAGTAATCACTGTTGAACCGGAGATGCAGCACGCGAAACGCCTCGCGATAGAACCATTCCATCTCCTCACGATTCCCGCCGGCAACGCACTCCTTTTCCAGCCGGCGAAGTTCGTGGAGAAAGAGATCGTGAACGCTCTGATCGGAAAGGTGTTCCAGCAGCTTTACGCGGTCATCCCCAACCCGCTCGTCGAGGATTCCGCGAAGGAGCCTGGAGCATGTCTTATCGAACATCGAACCGCTCATCCCGAGCATGACGATTGCCTCGGCCTTTGTCCACTCCGGCGTGCCGTGCCTGGAGAGGAGGAGATCGAGCACCTCGCGCTCGCGGGGGCTTGCAGTCAGCCGGGCCAGCCGCTCGACGTGGGCCGGTTTCAGCGTGCTGAGATATCGAAAGAGATAATTCATGCCCCGGCAATTTACGAAGAGAGATCGCGATGCCGGACGTTGGATGTTCCGGGAATGTCTTCAAGCCCCGGAGGGGCAATCCCTGCTGCGCGGGGCGCTGTCATGCGCTCATGTGCATAAATCGCCGTTCATATCATCTTACCTGACAGTGGACAGGATCACCCCCCTTCCTTTCTGTTGATGCGTATCCCTGAATTCCCGGCGCCATGATTCCGGTTGACCGCATCGATGCTTCGAACGCCCCGCCGTGTGTGATATTCATCGGAGGATTTTTCCTTCGAGAAATATTCCCGTCGGCCCGGCAATGAGTCCGTCCACTGCTCAATTACTTTCTCACGCAATTCCGGAGCCTATTCATGAAGATGTCGACCATTCTCAAATCGGCCTTCGTTCTGGCCGCGATGGTGGTATTCGCCTGTACCATCGGCACCAGGAGCGCATCGGCACAGCCGCTCTGCACGCCGACTCCATGCCCGCAGTACTGGATCAACTACAACTACGTCTATCCGCCGGCCACCTGCCCGATTCGCGTCAACGTCCATTGGACGGCAGGCAATTTCGACGTGACGAGCGCCTTCGCCGATGGACACTACACCTATCCCGAGGCCGCTTCATGGGGAACTCCCGACGGCATCTGCATCAACAACCAGTGGATTCCGATTCCCGCCATGGGCCCCAAGTATTATCTCACCGATCCGTGCCTTCCGCCGGGACAGTGCCTTGAAATCGAGATCCGGTGCACTCCGTGCCTCGAAGTTCGAATCCACACAGCCCCGTGCCAGCTGAACCCGCCGGACTTCCTGACCCCGAGCCCGTTCCCCTGCTAATCGCTGGAACCGGAAACAATTGAACAATTGATATGATCGGGGAGGACGGCACACAGCGTCCTCCCCGATTTCATTTCCGCATGGGGCTATACCTCATGCGGAAGCTATGGCGCCCCGTTGAGGCTTGGGAGAAACCCCGTCGTGCCTTCTTCTTCGAGCCCCGGAGGGGCGCAACCCCTGGTGCGCCGGGCATCGCCCCACGCACATCGAGTAAGAATCAATCCAGGCGCCCTGACCCTGCCCCACGGAGACATTGCCCCACGCACATCGAGTAAGAATATCGGGAATCCTGGTTTTTCTCTCCCCCGGCGCGGCCGGAAGTTTGACGCCGAACAGTGGAGAGATCACATCAACAACAATCAGGAGAACACATCGATGAGATGTCCCGTGGCTCTACTTCTTGTCCTCCTCTGCGGCATGATGACCGTCGCATGCGGCAGCGACCCGGCCAGCCCGACAACCACCACCGCGAACGGATCGATCAGCGCCAAAGTATCAGGCACGGGCTGGTCCGCCACCAACGTGCAGTCCACCTGGCAGAGCAATGTCCTCTCGCTGGGCGGCTCGCAGATTCAGGGAACCGGCAACCAGCAGATCAACATCACCGGCCTTATCTCGAAGACCGGCACATATCAGCTCAACCCGTTCGCGGGTCTGAATGCATCCTATACCGAGGCAACAACATCGGGAGGAGTATCGGCAAAGATCTTCTCAGTGACCAGCGGCACGCTGGTGGTGGATAAGCTCAGCGCGACCGGCGCCTCCGGCACATTCTCCTTCGAGGCGAAGGAGAGCCAGGGAACGGGAACCCGATCGATCACCGAGGGGAAATTCGATGTAAAATTCTAGGCTACCTCTGACAAATCGTTTTCCGACCGGATTCAGCGATGGTGAAGGCTCGACTATCATTGAAACGTCGGGATTGGATGCTACGCCTGTAATGTGTCCCACGCCTCGGAATCAGACACGGCCTGACCGGGCCGCATACACAAAGGGAGAGCCTCGTCTGGAGACTCTCCCTTTGTTGTTGAACGCCTGATCGAATTACTTGCAACCGCCCGGGCAGAGGTTCGGGTTGTTTGCGAAGACATGGATCTCGTACGGGCAGGTGCCCCCAGGCCCAACCATAAATCTGTCTATATAGATGCATCGTCCGGGATTGCAGGGGTCGGGAACGCAGACGGCGACCATACCTGGCATAAGCCCCCACGGCCCGCTGAACGGCCCAATGGTCAAACCGCACGGCAGCGTGACCGTAAACGAGGTGATCGTTCCGGGTCCCGGCGCCGTTGGATATAAATTGGGTCCGGGAGGTGCAAAGACGCTCGCCGGCGTCGTCGGCGGCAGCGTCGGCGCCCAAGTCAGGTTGACCGTGACGGGGATATCGGTATCCACCCAGAAGCTGTTGCACGGGGGGGGCGTCTGGGCATGCGCCACATTCGACATCATACAGACAAAGAGAAGGATCATGCCGGCCAGCACGGTAGCCATGCGGCCAAGTCGGAGGGGATTGATTCGTGTCATCGGATATCTCCCGTTAAATGTGTTGATGAATTGCCGGAGCAGTTACATCAGTTAAGATGACACGAGGATCGGTTTTTGCACATTGCCGGAAAATTTCCGGTGAAATCGGGGTGGTCGGTCTCTGTCTGATCCATCGGGGAAGGCGTGGATTCGTGGACACTTCATGAGCATCATCACCATTCATCAGACACAGCCCGGCATCGCGATTCCGGCACGAACCCCGGACCATTACACAACGACAGACAAGCCCCACACGCCGGCGTTCCGCGTCACCAGCGCGACGCCGTTCCGATCCACTTTCGCCGGCATGTGACCCGTCAGTTGTATATTCCGTCTCCGGTACGCTCCGGGCCGCATACACTTTGGATTGCATCCTCCCCGCGCGACGCTCGATCCCTGCCCGCCCCTGGGCCTGCCGGATCGGCATTCCTTCCCGCGAGAGGCTCCAGGCACCAATCAATGGCAGGACGATGGTTCGACCGCGTTACTTCCTTCCCCTTCTCCTCCTCCTCTCGCCTCTTCTCCTTCACGCGCAGAAGGAGAAGATGATCTGGTGTTTCGGCGATTTCGCGGGGCTCGATTTCAACTCCGGCGCCCCGGTCCCGTTCGTCGGAAGCAAACTCTCCACGCACGAAGGATCGGCGAGCGTCGCGGACCGGCACACCGGGGGGCTGCTCTTCTACACCGACGGCATGACGGTCTGGAACAGGAACCACAGGGTGATGCCGAACGGGGCCGGCCTGAAGGGATATTTCAGCACCACGCAGTCGGCCCTGATCGTCCCCGCGCCCGGCGATACCACCAAGTACTACATTTTCACGGCGGCGCCACGGGAGGATCAATACACCAACGGCATACAGTATTCCGTGGTGGACATGACGAAGGATGGCGGGCTTGGGGATATCGTCATCAAGAATGTGCTGCTGCTGGCGCCGGCCACCGAACGCCTCTGCGCGGTGACCCACTGCAACGGCCGCGACTACTGGATGATCACCCACGGCTGGAATAACGATGTCTTCTTCGCCTATCAGATCACGCGAAGGGGGATTGCCCCACCGATCATCTCCAGGGCCGGATCGTACGAGGGGGAGCCCGACTGGCTTTCGGGCGTTGGATATCTGAAGGCTTCGCCCGATGGGAAGATGCTTGCGCGCGCCATCTACGGACAGAAATCGGTGGAGGTCTGCCAGTTCGATAACAGCACCGGCTACGTCTCCCTGGCTATCACCATCCCGCTCGATCCGGGGCCGCTGAACTCGCCGTACGGCGTCAGCTTCTCCCCCAACAGCACAAAGCTCTACGTCACGGAGATGGCGCTCTACCAGTACGACGTCACCGACTACTCCTACACGGAGATCAGCGCGTCGAAAAAACTGATCGCCCCCACAAATCTCCTCGGCGCAATCCAGATCGCCCCCGACGGAAAGCTCTACATCGCGAACTCCACGACCGGCTATCTGGACGCCATCGACAGCCCCGACTCCGCGGGGGCCAAAAGCCTCTTCCGTACCGGCGCCGTGACCTTTCCGGTCGGCGCATCGGAATCCGGCCTGCCCAACATGATCGATGCCGACAGCGGTCGTATAGAATCCTATATCGTTGGCGATGTCACGATCTGCCACGGCGAGAACGCGCAACTCTGGGCCACCGGCGGGGCCACCTACGCATGGTTCCCCACCACGTCCCTGAGCTGCCCCACCTGCGCCAACCCGATCGCCACGCCCGACAGCACAACATCCTACACCGTCAGGATCATGAACCCCGGCCGATGCCCGATCATCGATACGGTCCGCGTGACGGTGCGGAACAGAGTGCGACTGAATGTGGGAGCCACCGCCCCCTTCTGCCGGGGCGATTCGCTTCAGTTGGTGGCAACCGGCTCGACCAATTATCGCTGGTCCCCCGCGATCGGCCTGAGCTGCGCGACATGCCCGAACCCGCTGGCGTTCCCGTCGGTCCCCACCACCTACAAGGTCGTGGGAACCAACGCCGAGGGATGCCGCGATTCCGCCACCGTCACCGTGCAGCCGGTGGACCGTCCCGTTGCCGAGGCGGGGGCCTCCAGCGTTATCTGCAAGGGGGATGGCGTGCAGCTCGGCGCGCAGCCGAACGGCTTCTCCTACAAATGGAGCCCGGCCGAAGGATTGAGCTGCACGACATGCCAGCGGCCGCTTGCCACGCCCGAGAAGACAACCGTGTATTACCTGACGGTCTCCAATTCCGTGGGCTGCGCCACGACCGATTCGGTGCAGATCACGGTGATCGATACCGCGCGACCCGCCAATGCCGGCCCCGACGTCACGATCTGCGCCGGCGAACGGGTTCAGTTGCATGGCTCCGGCGGGATATCCTATTTCTGGAGCCCGGTCGATGAGTTGAGCTGCGTGAACTGTCCCGATCCGGTGGCATCGCCGCTGAAGACGACAACCTACCGGCTCCTGACGCGCAATCCCAGCCGATGCCCCGGCATCGACTCCAGCGCCGACTCCATCACCATCTTCGTTCGCCCGCCGGCGAAGGTGACGCTCTCCCCCGCCCCGACGATCTGCGACGGGGACAGCGCCACGCTCTCCGCCTCCGGCGGCATCTCCTATCGTTGGGAGCCCGCGGACGGCCTGAGCTGCACCGACTGTCCCACACCGATGGCCGCCCCTCCGGCCACCACGCTCTACACGGTCTCCATCACCGACTCGAACGGATGCCGCGCGAGCGATACCGTGCGCGTCACCGTCCGCCCGCAATCGATGGCCGATGCCGGCCCGGACGGAACGATCTGCCTTGGAGGAGCGACGCCGTTGAACGGATCGGACGGCGCGGCCTGGAACTGGGACCCCGCCACGGGATTGAGCTGCACCGATTGCCGCAACCCCATCGCGGCGCCGGCCGTCACGACAACCTATCACCTCACCGTCACCAACTCCAACGGCTGCCGGGCCACCGATTCGGTCACCGTATTCGTGAGCGCATCGAAGGCCGTCGATGCCGGGCCGGATGTTACGGTCTGCCCCGGTGGAAGCGTCAGGCTGACGGCGACCGGAGGAACGATCTTCCGATGGAGTCCCGCCACGGGGTTGAGCTGCACCGATTGCCCCGATCCGGTGGCAACCCCGGCGATCTCCACGACCTATCATGTCCAGGCAATCGGGCCGGGCGATTGCCCCTTTACCGATTCGGTCACGGTGACGGTGTTCGACGCGGCGGCGGTGGATGCCGGCCCCGACGCCACCATCTGCTCCGGCGGAAGCGATACGCTCAGGGCATCGGACGGAAACGCGTGGCAATGGTCCCCATCGGCGGGGTTGAGCTGCGCCGACTGCCGCACCCCCATTGCCACGCCCGATTCCACGACGACATATCGCGTGACGATTCTCGGGGGCAACGGCTGCACCGCGTCCGACAGCGTGACGGTGAACATCGTCCGGCAGCTCATGGTGGACGCCGGACCGGATATGGCGATCTGTCCGGGGGATTCCGCCATCCTCCATGCCACAGGCGGAGCATCGTATCACTGGAGCCCATCGATCGGGTTGAGCTGCGCCGATTGCGCCGACCCGGTCGCCAGGCCCGACTCCACGACGATCTACACCGTGATGACATCGTCCGGCACCTGCTCATCGATCGACAGCATCGTGGTAACCGTGACTGACGGCAAGCCGCTCCACGCAAGGATTGCACGCGACCTCCATGTCAGGCCGGGTGAATCGCTGACCGTGCCGGTGACGGTGGATAACGCCTCGGCGGTGCGGGCCGGGGATACGGTGGTGTTCGATCTGGGCTACGCGAAGAACATGTTCCGGGTTGATACTCTCCTGACCGGCGGAACGATCCTCGACGGATGGCGGCGGGAGATGATCGCCGACAGCCTGGGCCGGCTCGCGATACGTTTTATCGCGCCGCCGGGAGGAAAAAATCAGGGGGATCTTCCGCTGCTGCAACTGGAGATTCACGCGTATGTAAGCGATTCGGTCGGCGGAGAACTCCCCTTCAATCTCGATATCGGCTCGCGCCCCTGCATGCTGGTTACCACTGAAACGGGAAGGCTGACGCTCGACTCCATCTGCGGGCTTCATCTCCGGTTGATCGAGCAGATCGTCGGCGAATACGCTCTTCGGAGGAACGCCCCCAACCCGTTCAACCCCGCGACGACGATCGAGTTCTCCCTCGGCCTGGACGGCCCGACCCGTCTCGAAGTTCTGAACGGAGAGGGAGCGCGCGTCGCGCTTCTCGTGGATGGCTACATGGGGCCGGGTCGCTATTCGGTGATGTGGGATGCCGCGTCGATGCCATCCGGCATCTACTTCTACCGGCTGGTATCGGGGGACTGGAGCAGGACCGGGAGAATGATGCTGGTGCGATGATGCGGCGGGGCGATGCCCCGCGCAGGAGGAATTGCGCCCCTCCGGGGCTTGGGAAGATGCTTTCGGCAACGCCGCGGATGGCGCTGTTCAGCGTGCTTCGATGACACAGACTGTTCAATGCAAAACGGCCGAGCTACCGCCGCGGATGATATCATTCAGCGTCCTTCGATGACGCAGACCCTTCAGCAACGATCGGATGCAAGGCGGCCGAACCTGAGCGAATGCGGCGTCCCCCCGGACGCAGCAGATGACATCCTTCAACAGTCTGCAGCCCGAACGCGGCGGAGCAGATCAACCACGGTCACGCTTCCCCAATCCACATCGGGAATATCGGCCCCGGCGGCAATCAGCCGTTCGACGATGCCGGCATAATTCCCATCGGGATTGCCGCAGTTCGTGGAGCCATGCAGCGCCCAGTCCATCGGCGTCCCCCTGTACGCGGAACAGCGAACGTCGAGCGGCGGATGGTACGCAAGAATCATCGCGACCGCGTCCTCCTGGCCGCGCCACGCAGCGTGATGAAGCGCCGTCGCCCCTCCCTCCCCCGTCGTCGCGATATCGAAGCCGGCATCCAGCATCGACCGGAGCGCCGTGATGTTGTTGTTGGCGGCCGCATCGATCAACGGCGCGCAATCCTCCGCCGGCAGCGACGCTATCAGATCGGGACGATCGGCAAGAATCTCCCGCAGCCCCCCGTGATCCCCCGAGAAGCACGCCCCAAGCAGGCGATCCACAACGCTCAGCGTGGTATCGGCGCCCCGCTCGCGAAGCAGCTCCATCGCCTCCCGGTTCCCGAATCTCATGGCAAGAGCAAACGGGGTAAGGCCACGCGCGTTGGGAAGATCCGAATCGGCACCATGGTCGAGCAGCATCGCCACGGTCGCCCTGCGCCGGCCATTGCGGACAGCGAGATGAAGCGGCGTCTCGGCGATCTCGTAGCTCGTCACATTGGGATCGGCGCCGTGCTCCAGCAGCCAGCACGCCCCCTCGGTCGCACTCTCCTTCTGCCCCTCGCGATAGCCGAGGAGGAAATAGAGCGGCGTATTATTCCAGGGAATTCCCCGAGCACTGGGATCAGCGCCGTAATGCAATAACAGTTCCAAGCATTCGCGATGATTTCCCTCGGCCGCATGATAGATCGATTCCCCATCATTCGGATCTGCACCGGCGGATAAGAGCGCCTCGGCAACGGCCGGATCGTTGGCGACGCCCGTAGCGCCATACAATGCCGATTGCGGCGAATCGGGAAAATGTTCCTCGATGTACGATGTGTTCGGATCGGCCCCGGCATCAAGCAGAAGCCGCACAACCCCGGCACGATCGGGAGCCGGCCGGCCGGCATGAGCAAAACCACGGGAAAAGCTGGCATAGAGCATCGGCTCCCATTCCCTCGGCCCTCCCTTCAGAAGCGCGAGCGATGGATTATCGCGCAACATCGATGTTACGGCGCTCAGGTTTCCCGACACGGCGGCGGCATAGAGGTCGGCTCCCGGCAGAGCCGGATCGGCGACCAGGAGGCGCTCCACGGTCACGGCATTTCCCGCGAGCACTGCTTCGATAAACTCGTTGACGCTGGATTCGGCTGGCATGAGCGGTTCCCCGTTCGTGAATGAATGGTCGATACCCCGTGCTCGATCGGTGTTATCGCGCAGATCGGCCGGCAAAATAAATCGGGCCCGGTTTTCGACAATCGGAGATCCTCCGGGGATATCGGATCAGAGGATCTTCTCCAGAATCAGACCGGCGTGCGTGGTGTCCGAGTGGACCGTATCGCCACGCCACTCCTTCATGGTGGTAAACCCATTGTTCATCCAGTGCCGGAGCGCCGGCCAGTTTTTCAGATAGACGCGCAACCAGAAGAGGGGATAACCGGCCGTGCGAACCTGATCGGAAAGCCCGGCCGTCAGCTCGCCGCCATAAGCCAGCTTCTGATAGGCCGGATCGATCACCAGCATCGAGAGATACGCCACCTCCGGCTTCGGCATGCCGTGATAGAGGTGAAAGTATCCAATGATCTCATCGCTCTCCCCAACACGTACGGCCTGCATCCTGAATAATTCAGGGCCTCCCCCCGTGGCGGCCACGCTCTTTTCGATCAGGTCGGTAATGGCGGAGACAGGCTGCTCCTGAAATGACTCATCCCACTGAGCCACGTAGGAACATGCCCTGAAGATCTCCTGAAGCCTCGGCGCATCCTCCATCGTCGCGCAGGCAATGGAAAGCCGTGTGGTGTTCCATGAGGCAGGTATCATCGTCATGGTGTTCCTGGATTATTCACGGAGAATATCTTCGTACTATCTGGGAAATATTCAGCCCACGGGAATATTATCACAGCCGGCAGGCGTGTTGTACCGTGCCGCTCAGGTTTCTGTGGATCAGGTCCGCGCCATCCCGAACCTCGAAGCTCGATAGCTCCTCCCACATTCCTCTCATCCCCGTTCAGATCCCCATCGTTCCGAAGCATCGGCGGCCCGAATATCCGATAAATATTCTTTCCGATAATCAAGATATTCATATTGGATTATCGATGGTACGAGCAGCCATGCCGCTACGGCATGGTGGAACAGAGACAACATGAGAACGCCCTCCTCGAGCGTCCCCACGGCCCGGATACAGAATCAATTCGCGCCGAACCCGTTCTGCGGCACCAGCATCTGCTCCTCGAACTCGGCGATATTCCGGACATCGGCCGCTTCCGCCGGCTTTCCAACCCGCAGGTACGCATGTGCCAGAAGCCCGGCAAGAGCGGCACGGACGCGCGATCGCTCGCTCTTATCGGCAATCTGCCACCACACTCTCTGTTCGTAGCAGCGACGAAGATTTGCAATCACCCGCACCGGCGCCTTCGCGGAATCGAAAATCGCCTTCGCTATCAGCCCGTGTATGCGCGAATGAAACAATGCCATCGCGCTATCGCCGCTGCGCCTGTCGATTCCCATATGATCCGCCTGCCGGTTGATCTTGTTGACCAGCCCCCCCATCACCAGCGAATCGCCGAAATTGAAGACAGACATTTTCGCATAATATTCGGGCATGATGCAGACGCTCACGGTTTCCCTGTTCTTCGGAAATCCATGGTCGGCCAGCGTCTGCCTGATATTTTCGACAATATCCGATGTGAGGTTCGACGTGACCAGATACAGGCCGGCTTTCACCAGAAACCCTCCGGTGATGCCATCCAGCTTGCCGAAATGATTCAGCATCGCCTGCCTGATAAACTGCCCCTGATTGAAACAGCGCTGAAAATCCCCCGATGCAAACGCCTTGCGCGAGCGAAGCACCTTGAGCGTGGCCTCGGCGTTATCCCTGAACCCGATTAATTCCAGCAGACCCCGCGCCTGCGAAAATCCCAGCTCGATATAATATTCGATGGTATCAAGCCCCGCAATCTTCGTCACTTCCCGTAAATATTCATCGCGACCCATGCGCGCGCGGACATTCGCCAGATTATTGAGGTTGCTGTTCCGGGCAAATCCGGCATCACATGGAGTATCGCGAGGAATCGAGATGATATCGACCACGCCGCTGTCCAGCCAGACGGTGATGACATGGTTGGCGTCCGCATGCTCAACCCGTTCGTTCAGCCGGGAATCCACGCCACAGACGGAGATCGAGACCTTTCGCCCGCCGACATGCCCGTCCCTCGGCCTGGCCCTGTACGCGGTATCCGCCACAAGGCGGGAGGAATCCGCATCGAGGGTGTCGATCGAATATGTGTGCTGCAGAAGGCCCACGAACGCCGCCCTGGCACTGTCACGCGCCGCCGCGCGATGGAGTGAATCGGTGGAAGCGGTTGCTGGAATGGTTTCGGTTGCGGATGATTGTCCCTGCAGATATACATAGAGTGCTGCGGAACATGCAATCGCCAGGGAGAAGAAGACAGCCCTGATGATGATGCGGCGGGTGGTCATTGCGGCTCCATATGATGGAAATGATCCTGGAATTTCGCGGATCAACTGATCCGGCGGCATCGCGCGTTCGATGCGGATCAAACCTACAAGTGAAGCCCGCGGGAACTATGGAGGGATTATCAGACGTGGTGCTTTATCGATCCGACGTATCCGAAACCCGATCATTCGTCGCGGGAAATCCGGCCCGCCATACACCGGCGCGCCAAAACCGGAGGATGGCGTCCCTCAACAGCCTCCGCTATACGCCGAACAGCTTCATCAGCGATTCCTTCTTTCGCACGGCAACGGGAACCTGGCTGTTATCTGACATCACGATATAACCGCCATCCCCCTTCACATACTCCCGGATACAGTCGGCATTGATCAGATGGGAATGATGCGCGCGGAAAAACCCATACTCCTCCAGCAGTTCATCGAATTCCTTTAATGTGCGGGTCACCAGGATCTGTCGTTTTCCGGTAAGATGGAAAAGCGTATAGTTTCGTTGTGATTCGCATCGGATGATATCCTTCACGTCGACGACATGAACCCGATCCGCGGTGTTGAGCGCTATCCGCTTCGCGATGCTCCCCTTCCGTTTCAGATGATCCAGCATCACCCCGACATTTTCCCCGATGCCGGCGGGGGTGATGGTTTTCAATTTTTCTATCGCGGCGACAAGATCATCCGAATCGATCGGCTTGAGGAGATAATCGAGCGCGCCGAATTTTATCGCCCGGATGCCGAACGCGTCCGATGCCGTCGTAAAAATCACCCTGAAATCGTATTTCCCTATCGTCTCCAGCAGCTCGAACCCGCTGCCATCCTCCAACTGAATATCCAGCAAAAGAAGATCGGGCTTCATCCGTTCGATGAGCCGAATCCCATTCTTCACCCCCGACGCCTCACCGACGACGACAACGTCCGGGCAGTATGCGCCGATATCATCGGCCAGCACCCTGCGCGCCGCCTCGATATCATCGATGATCACAGCTCGAATCATATCAACAACCTCGCAATAAACCGAACCGACAGCAGTTACCGCACAACGAACGGAATATACAGATCAACGCGCGTTCCCGATGGCTCCCCCCGTTCATCGGTCAGATCCGAGATGGCGAGACGCGCCGCCGTGCCGAGCTGACGGTTGATAATCGCAAGCCGCTCGCCGGTCACCGACAACGCGCTCGACACATGATCCGGCGCCCGGCCGCGGGAATACTCCGCTGCGCGTCCCCTGCCGATCCCATTGTCGGCGATGCTCACCTGAAGCAGCCCCTCACACTCCGCGACTGTGATGCGGATCATCCCCCCGCTTCCTCTGCGGCGCACGCCATGAATCACGGCATTTTCCACAAACGGCTGCACCAGCATCGGCGGAAGCCCGATCTCCTCAGGGTCGATTTCGGGATCGATTTCGATTGAATATTCGAAGGAATTATTGAGGTTCAACCGCTCCAGTTCCAGATAGCTGGTCAGCATATCGATCTCCCGCGCCAGCGATACGTTCGTCTCGCGGGAATTCTCCAGGATCAACCGCATCAGCCGGGCGAAACGGGAGAGATAGCGTCGCGCCACTCCGGGATTATTATCGGTGATAAATACCTGGATCGAATTGAGCGCATTGAAAATAAAATGCGGGTTCATGCTCAGCCGGAGCGATTTCTGTTGCAGTTCCACAATATCCCTCCGCATTTCGATATCGTGCCGTTCGCGCTCCCCCTTGAGCCGCACGGCCCGCAGGCGCCAGATGAACACGCCGATAATTCCGCCGATCGCCAGAAGCACCGCAAGCGTCGTAAACCACCATGTCCCCCAGAACGGCGGGTGGATTGTGAAGTGAAATTCCTCCGGCGTCCCGCCGATGCCGTCCTCGTTATACGATCGGACCGTAAAGGTATAGCTCCCCGGTGGCAGATTGGAATACACGGCGGCATGTTCAGCACTCCGTGGTGACCAGTCATGCTCCAGCCCGTCCATTTTCCACTGATAGCGCACGGCGTCCGGGTTCCGCTGTCCTATCCCAACAAAATCGAAGCTGAGATGATTTTGATCGTATGGAAGATCAAGCCCGACGGGAATGGGATACCACGGCGTGATGCTGTCCGCGAAACGGGTTGTGGAAATGTCGTCGAAGAAGAGGCGTATCTCCTTGATATGTGTTTTCGGAGGAGTGTTATCGGGCCGGTCCTGGCGCGGATCGTAACGCACGGCGCCCTGTATCGTGCCGAACCAGATATTTCCCTCACGATCCAGGCAGGTGGCGTTCTGAGTGGTTTCCACGCCGGTAATCCCCTCCGCCTTTCCGTAATGCTTTACACCGGTCACACGCCATGCATCGACCATGATCCGGTCGATTCCCTTTTCCGAGCCGAGCCATATCCGTTTATCCCGGTCGACAACAAGCGAATAAATATTGTTGGAGCTTATCCCCTGCTGTTTCCTGATTATCCGGAATCCCGAGCCGTTGTGCATCATCAGCCCGCCACCGCCGGTGCCGAAGAGAATATTCCCGGAGCTGTCGCGCGCGATTGTCCTGATCGTGTTGCTGCTCAGGCCATCGCGCGTGGTATAAACGGTCACGACGGGGGACGGGCCGGTCACGTCCCGCACGCGCAGAAGGCCGGAGCCATCGGTTCCCGCCCATAGCTCGCCATTATCACCGGCGAGAATATCGTAAACACGCATCCAACCCAACGCCGCGGTTTTACCGAGGTTGAGAAATCGCCTTGCCGTATCCCCCGTGCCCGGCTCCCGATAGCGAATAATTCCCGCATCCGAACAGGCGAACCAGATATCACCGGCCGCGTCCTCGGTTATCGCGTTGACAAACGAGCCACGCATTCCATCGGCCGCGTCCAGATGCCGGAATATCCCGTGTTCATAGACGAACGCGCCATTGCCCACCGTGCCGAACCAGAGCCTTTTCTTCCGATCCTGGACGATGCACTTCACCTTCCCCGCGGTGAAATGATCCTTTTCCGAATATCGTGTATAGATTTTTCCATCGTATCGGGTGACGCCACCAAATGAATTCCCAAACCAGATGCTTCCATCGTCATCCTGATAAATGGCGTAAATCCAGTTGCCGAGCTTCCCCTGTTTCTCGGTGAAGTGAACGAAACGTTCGCCATCGAGCCGTGAAACGCCGCCACCGGAACTGCCGAACCAGAGATCGCCGTCGGAATCCTTCAGGATGGAAACGATCACATTATTGCAGAGCCCTTCGGTTTCGCTGAATACCGTGATCGCGCCGTCGCGGATACGATTGACGCCGCCCCCCCCCGTTCCGGCCCAGATGGTGCCGGTTTCATCGGCCTTGATTGTCAGCACGGTATTATTGCTGAGCCCATCGCGAACGGTGTAGGATGTGAACGTGGCCCCATCAAACCGCACGATACCGCCGCCATATGTCGCAATCCAGAGGATGCCGGCGGGGTCCTGCGCCACGTCGGAAATCGATGCGTGCGGCAGGCCGTTCGACGATGTATAGGATGTGAATTTCCCTTTCTCATAGACGGCAATGCCGTTTTCGGTTCCCACCCAGACCCGTCCATTTCGATCGACAAACAGCGATCGGATATTGATGCCGGGGAGTCCATCCGCGCGTGTAAACCGCGTTGTGCGGCCACCATCGAGACGCGCGAGCCCTCCGGGGTCCGCGCCGAACCAGAGCGCCCCTGATGAGTCCTGGGCAATCGCCACCACGGCATTATCAAACAATCCCTGTCGTGATGTAAAGCTCGCAAATCGTCGCCCGTCGTACCGGCTGACGCCGTGATCGGTGCCTATCCAGAGCGCTCCCGAACGATCCTCCAGAATTGCGCGGACATAATTATCGATCAGGCCGTTTTCCTCGCCGTAACTGGCGAACGCGACACCATCATATCGACTGATTCCCCCTCCCCGCGTGCCGAACCAGATATTTCCGCGACGGTCCTCGCACATCGAATACACCTGCGATTGAGCCAGCCCATCCGCAACAGATATGTTTTTGAAATTATATTCCTGCGCCATGACCGGGACGGGACGCAATAACAGGAGCGCAAGGATATTCAGAAGGATAAACGCCGTAAGGCACGATCGTGATGATCGCGCCGGAGACCTCCCGGCATTATCGGACCTGAATACAATCATCCTGATCAATCTCACACTCTATTCCGATTGGATAGTTCTGGGGAAGCGGAACAGCCCGGCGCGGGTGAAATTACAGGAAAAGAGAATGTCAGTTGCGGAAGAATGCGGTTGAGGTGGATTCGGATCTCGCGAACATATCCCGGTTCGGGCGGGAGGGACATGATTTCCCCTCCCGCCATGCACGTTCACCAGGCAAAAAATCCGTGGGTCCATCCATCCGGCTCATCACGAGGCTCTCGCAGGCATGTTGCCGTCCATGAATGGATGAGGTTCACAATCGCCACGCGGTTGAAGAATTCTATCCCCGCGATCCCTCTTTATCGGCATTGGCGGGGGACATATCCCCATCCACCGATTCCCTGCGGGCCTCCGCTCGCTGGCTGCGCGCCCAATCCTCATCGAACTCGCTCGGTAACGTCACCGGGACGCGGAGACAGATGCTCTGCGTCGGGAGCACATGGCGCCAGTCAGCGATCAACTGCTTGTACGCCTGGCCGACCGGGCGGATGTTCCGATCAAGATCGTAAAGGCCGAGAGGGTTGACGTTGCCATTATCCTCCCGGAGCGCCGAATCCCAGTCGACCTGATCGGTGAGCGAATACCATGTAAAGCCGACGATCGGAACGCCATCATTTCTGATTCTCAGCACATTTGCCCACTGCTTCCAGAGCCACTCCACCCCCTCGTTGCCATTCGGCCCCTGATTGATATTGGTTTCCGTGTGCATCACCGGGAGCTTGTAGCGATCATAATACTGCCAGGTGATCTCATCATACCCGAACACATCCCCGGCCGGACGCGTGCCGCCATCGGCACTGACGCGATGCTCATTGGTGATATAATAATCATTCCCAAGGATGCAATGATGCTTCAGGTTATTGTGGAGGAAGAAATGGTATTCCTCGCGCGTCATCCCGCTGTCCATCAGATATTCATACATATCCGAGTCGACACGTCTGCCGTAATTGAGGTCGAGCGAAAGAAATCGTTCGGCGTTCATTCGCTCCGCGGGGGCGATTGCGGCGGGATTATCGGCGTGGAAATATTCGGTCGATTCGCTCTGGACAAAAATCGCGTCGGGACGGATATCGAGGATCGCCCGCATCGCAAGCACGTTGGCTTTCACGATATTCTTCAGGGCGGTGACAAAGGATCGATCGTCCGTTGCCTGCTCGTTCCACCAGCCGTAGCGGGCGGAAAATGTGGCGCAGATATACATCTCGTTGACGGGAGTGTAAAGCTGCACCCAGTTGTACCGGCGCGCAAATGCGGCCGCATACTCCGCGAACAGCACGGGAAATTCCGTGTTCTGAAAATTTCCGATCCAGTCCGGGACACCGAAATGGCAGAGATCGACAATGGGGATGATATCCCTGCGTTTAAGGTCGGTAAAGGTTTCGTCGGTAAAGGACCAGTCGTAATGACCATGCCCGAGAAATGCGCGATGGAGCGGCGGGCCGTAGCGCAGGAATCGAATGCCAAGCTCCTGAACAAGATCGAAATCGGTGCGCCACTGCTCGTAATGACCGCATTTTTCCATTTCGTCGACCCTGACGCTCCCGTTCCGAATTGTCGGAATGCTGCTCTCGATTCCCGTGGCGAACATGAATGCTGGCGCTAACGACATTTCAGGCGCTTCCCTTTCCGCGACGCCGCGGCGCAGTGATTGATCGTGGACACAAGAGCGTATGCGGATCGCCGGGAGCACTTCGATCACCGGCCAGCCATCGTGCAGATAGTGAATTCGCCGCAAAGCATCTGCCAATCTCCGTCCCGCGTAAGCCTTCTCCCGGAAATAGAACACCCGGCCGCTCTTGAAAGCGAACCGGGCGTTGAATAGAAATATTTGGATCGTCTACTTCGGGATGGTTCTACAATACAATCGGCACTGCTTCACGCACGAACTCCTCGGAGGATCGGTGCGGAATCCATGATTCAGGTTCGGGATGGATGACTACATAATAGAGATGGGACGACGTTGCGGGCATATGAAGCGCCCGCAGGGTGTAGAGAGTAAACGCATGGGGATGACCGGAGTTATAACTCCGCAGAATCAGAAGGAATTTTTGAACAGAGACTTCAAGCTCGGCAAGCCTCCTGCCGCTGGCTGTGTGGAGGGTAAACCGATACTGCTTCGGCTTCGCAAGCTGCGCTGCATACGCTTTTTTCATGGTACATCTCCCCGTTCGATAGTGTAGGATGAAAACCCGGCATTGGGCGGGCCGGGTTCATAAGGGATATCGATTGCAGGAGGTAGTTTCTTTGCATCCGGGGCCGTGGAATTGTGAAGGGAGAAAGCGCGGGACGTTGGGGATGACCGCGCGGCAATATAATGTTTTCCGCGACGGCGCAAATAGTTCGGCCGATAAAAAATATCGCGTCTGCCGGAAGTCGAATTCAGCAACCAAACGGGCACGACTATCGGCTCCAGCGAACGCCGGGAACATACAGGCAAATGGCCGACAGTTCCAAACAGAATCATCACTTGACATTTCAAGCCGGATCGCTCGTCGATATATCATCCGCCGCGGCAGCCGCCTCCGAACAGCGATCGCAATTGCCGCACGGCAGCTCGTCGTGGAAGCCGAAATACTCGTTGATAAAAAGGCGACGGCATTCCTCACCGCGGAAATACTGAACCAGGGAGAGGAGTTTTTTGTTGTCGTTCAGGCGCTTTGCCTCCAGCGCTTCATCATCCAGCAGCTCATCCGGCAGATCGGCAATCACGCGGAGATTTCTATTCTCCAGCTCCCCTTCCGTCACGCCGTATCGATCGAGCATGCCAAGCGCGGTCTCCACCCGGAAGTCACGTCGATTCCTGAACGTCATTTCCTCGCGGAGAAAACCGGCTCCCATCGCATTTGCGCGGTCGGTGCTCCCCTTCAGGATTCCATAAAGCCGGGAATAAAAGCCTGAATCCGGATTGGACCATTTGATGAACTCCATCTGGATGGAGAGATCCTCCTGATTGTAGATCAGCATGCAGAGGGAATCGCGGCCATCGCGGCCGGCGCGACCAATCTCCTGATAATAGGATTCGATGGACGATGGAACCTCCGCGTGGATGATCAGCCGGATATCCGCCTTGTCGATCCCCATGCCGAATGCATTTGTGGCAAGCATCAGCTCGTTCTCACCACGCATAAATCGGCGCTGGGAACGCCTCCGTTCCTCGGCGCTCAATTTGCCGTGATAGACGCCGTGCGGAATCCGTTTATCGCGCAGCCGGCCGGAAATCTCCTCGAGCGTTTTGATCAGGGAGAAATAGACAATGCCCGACCCCCGATAATCCTCCAGCGTCCGGATAATCGTGTCGAGCTTTTCCTTATCGGAAAATACCTCGCGCGCTTCCAGCCGGAGATTCGGTCGGCCGATTCCCTCATGCACGAGGCGCACCCGCGCAGGATCGAGATGAAGCCGGTTGATGATATCGTGCTGAACCTCGGTGGTGGCGGTGGCGGTCAGCGCAATCGTCAGCGGGTTTCCCAGCAGCTCGCGGAATTCACCGATACGGGAATAATCGGGACGGAAATCATGCCCCCACGCCGATACGCAATGCGCCTCGTCCACGGCGAGGAGCGCGATATCGGCACGCCGCAAGCTGCTGATGAACTCCGGCTTGCGGAACCGTTCCGGGGTTACGTAGAGCATCTTGTACGCGCCGTTGATAAATCCCTCCAGCCGCGCCTCCCGCTCCCCTTTCGATACCGTGGAATTAATGAACGTGGCGGGGATATCCTTTTTCCGAAGCGCCTCCACCTGATCCTGCATCAGCGCGATCAACGGGCTGATGACGATGGTCCCGCCATCGAGGCAGATGGCGGGGATCTGATAGCAGAGCGATTTCCCGCCGCCGGTCGGCATCAGCAGGAGGACGTGACCATCGCCCGACTCCGCGTGGACAAGCCGTTCGATAATCTCGCGCTGGGCACCCCGGAACTCCTGGTATCCGAAGGTGCGCCGGAGCACGCTCAGTGGGTCGATTCGCATTCGTCTGACGGGAAAATGGGCTGCGTGGGCGACCGCGGAAGCATCAGGGGCCGGATGCCGGGCGGCGAAGTTGATGGAGGCGATTCCGGCAGAAAGCATTTCCGCCCCGCGCCGATTCTGAGGAACCGGAACACGGGGCGGAGCAAGGGATCAGGCGCGATGATCGGCGGGTTCGGCCGGCGCTTACCGGCCGGTGTAAAGCCCGCCGATCCCCTCGCGGAGATAGCTGAACGCGGTGCTGGTTTCGCCGGAGGTGACGTAGAGCACCAGGAAGAGCGCGCAGACCGTCCCGATGGCGTAGCCGTACACCTTCAGCGGCCGGACATCGTAGATCACCGCTGTTCCACGGAGCACGCGGTAGACCATCCAGAGCACCACGATCATCATCACCAGAAATGCAATCGGCCCGGCGCCCGGAACGCCCAGCAGCCGGTAGAGGATCATCGCCGGGACAATCAGCAGAAGCACCGGCAGCGCTCCCCAGACCGAGATGATGTAGGCATCGGTAAAGAAGATCCGATTCCTGACCAGCGCCGCGCATGCCCTGATGATCAGCGCCACCAGCAGCAGCAGACCGAAGAAGAAGAGCGTGAAGATCGTGATCGAAAGCGCGGGACGCCAGATGATGTAGTTCAGGAATTCCTTGATGAAATCCGATGTGACGATGGCGCTCAGCGTTGCATCGAACGATTCATCCATCCGATAATAATAGCAGAGCGACGCCACGATCAACGCGAACGTCAACGCGATCACAAGCCCCAGGATCGTGGTCTGCACGTTGGAGAGGATGCGCTGATCGCGGATATCCGCGTAGAAATTGTACGGTCGCAGAAGCGCGCGGAACACATTTTCGCGGAAGCGCCGGGAGCTGTTGATCAGCAGCAGGAAGACGATGGCGCAGCCGATGCCGATCGCGATAAAGATGACGGTGGAAGGAGGGCTGTAATCGCCGAGCAGGACATTCGGCGGCTTCTGATCGGTGTAGAGATTGGAGAGCATCTCCGCTCCCTGACGGAGATCGCGCCCCAGGCCGTAGACGCCGCAGGTCGCCAGATACTGCTCCTCGTTGTTGACGGTGAGGATCGGCCGATCGGTCCGGTAGTCGTTGAACGCCCAGTAGATGCCGCCGGCCGTCTCCGTCTGCTGAAGGATGGTGTAGACATCGCTGATGTAGATCGCCTGCGCCTCGATCGATATCGGGTCCTTGGAGCCGGTGTGATTGCCGAGCTGGACGAACTTCCCGTAGCCGAGGAGGACAAACGGTTTCTCGCCGTTGAGATCCTTTTTCGCGGCCACGATCATGTCGCGCAGTTTCGGCGGATCGATATCGAAGACATTCATGCCGGGGATATCCGCCAGCTTCCGAAGCTGCGGGTTGGCCCAGCTTGACGACGCGAAATAGAAGAGGCGATGATCGAGCGAGTCGAGCGCGTTTTTGAGACGGCCGACCGCCTTGAGCGCCTTGTCGCTGTTGCCTGGGATCACCGCGCTCAGGCCGTACGCCACCACGCAGGTGCTGTGCCCCGCCTCATCCACGGTAAACCGGACGCGGTCGAGCGAGCGCCGCATGTAATTTTCATCGCTGAACAGAGCGGCGGGGGGAGTTCCCATCGAGATATCGACGAACGCCATCACACCGAGCTGATCGCAGAGCTGAAGGAGATAGGGATGTGGAACGCCATCGGCAAAGCGGATGAGATTGACCCCCATGTCCTTGATCGACTGGATATCCTTCTTCATCATCTCATACGGAAGCGATGCCCCGTAATCCTGCGAATCCTCCAGGTAGACCACCCCCTTCAACGTGATGGGCCCGCCGTTCAGGATGATCTGCGTTCCGCTCACCGTCAGCGTTCTGAACCCGACGTTCATGGTCTGCTCATCGACCAGCACCCCCTTGTAGCGAACCTGTAGAACAGCCTGATAGAGATTCGGCGATGACGGCGCCCAGAGCTCCGCGTTGGTCACCGGAATGGAGAGGGCGATGCTCGCGGTCCGCTTGCTTTCCAGCCCGAACGTCTGCGTCCCGCGGCCTACCTCCTGTGCCTGGACGGAATCGCTTCCACCGGGACGGCGGATGCCGATGCCAAGCTCGAAATCCCCCCGATCCTCCGTCATGCGCGTCTCAACCGCGCCGCTGTCCCCTCCGCCTCCGATTCTCATCCCCTTGATCGCCGCCGAAACCACCTGCACGTTGAACTTTGCCTCGGCATTCGCTCCGTTCAGCACTGTCTGGAAGCGGACATCGTTGATCCATACTTTCGGCACGCCGAGCAGCACCATGTCGCGAAAGATTCCGCCGTAGGTGCGATTGCCAAGCAGCAGCTTCCGCAGCGGAACGGTCGATGTATAATCCAGCCGGTTGGTCACCTCCACCCTGATGGTGTTGGTGGTGGCGAGCTTCACCTCATCGGGAACCTTGATGGTGAAGGGCATGCCGCTCTCGTGCTGCGATACGAACTGACCGTTGATCGAGATGGTGGTCTGATACTGCACGCCGAAACAGACGATCCGCCACTGATAGTTCTGAAGCATATCCGGCGGGATCTGGAAGGTGCGCGTAAAGACAAGGTTGTCCTGCCCGTTGAACGAGCTGGGAACCTGAACGCTCCGTTTGGTATCCCCTCCATCGTCGGAAACCTGCCATGTGCCGTTCAGCGAGATCACCGAACGGGTTGGCGATGAGGTCAACGAGGAATAGACGCTGTTATCGGGCGCGGGCGGGGGCTTCAGAAATCCCTTCGGCTGGGTCTGTGCACCCAGATTGAGCGCCGAGATCACGAAAAGCACGACGAGGACCGGCAGTAGGCGAATCAGTCTAACCAACGTTCTATTGTACTAGGGCCGACGCGGGAGCGGCGGGAAGTGAAGAAGGATATATGGGAAATGATCCAGTGGCTCGAAGCGAGCCGCGCAAAACTACGAACCACAGGGGCCAATACCAATCTGAGAGCGGGAAGAAGTGGTAATCATTGAATTCGAACGGCAATCAGCCGGTCATTCCGCCATCGGCGCGGGCGCGATTTACTCCGATCAGCGACGATAGTGAGCCCGATACGGTCGCGAGCGCGGAAACCGCGGCGGCTCTCCACCGCCGATCATCACGATCCGTGCCGGCCCCGCGCGGTAATCCCGCCGCTCGATGGCGATTGCCGCCAGCGCCGCCGCAAGCACAAACGTCAGCACCATCCGCTTGACCATCGCCACGGGCGATCGGCCGGCACGCCGGCGCTCGAATCCTGTCGGGCTGCTCATCATCGGTCCTGTCATCATGGTTCCAGATCCCCATCAAACATTATCGGCGTTCGACAAGCGACGCCGCGAGCACCACTTCCGCATCGATCGAGGTCATGCACTCGTGCGTTCCAATCGGACAGCGATCGCCCCCGTGAATCCCGCATGGCCGGCATGGGAGCCCCTCCATCCCCAGCACCACGCTCCCCGCCCCTCGCGGCGCAAACCCGAACTCCGGCACCGTCGGTCCGAAAAGCGCCGTCACGGGCGTGCCGACGCTCTCGGCCAGATGAATCGGCGCGCTGTCGTTGGAGATCACCCGTTCGGCCAGCGCGATCGTCGCCAGCAGCTCCGGCAGACCAAGCTCTCCCGCCAGAACATCGCGCTCATCCAGCCCCGCTTCCCGAGCGATCGCCAGGCAGAGATCGCGCTCTCCGCCGCTTCCTATCAGCACCGCGCGCATTCCCCGGTCGCGCAGGCCGGCGATCACGGCGGCGAACCCGGAGGGGGACCATCGCTTCGTTCCCCAGACGGAGCCGGGGGCGACGGCGATAAACGGCATCGCATCCCCCATGCGGTCTTTAACCGACACAACGGCAGCCGCTGCGGGAACCAGCCACGGAGCCGCGGAGGCTCTACGGGAGCCGATCCCGATCCGTTGCAGCAGCATCGCATTCCGATCTGTTTCGTGGCTGGTGATATCGTACTCCACGCGATCGGTAAGGAGAAACGGGGCCTCGCTCTGCCGGAACCCCACGCGACGCCGGATGCCGGCGCGCCAGATTGCCCAGGCGGATCGGAGCGAGCGATGCGGCAGCAGTGCCGTATCGTAGCCGCGGGCGCGGATCGCATCGGCAAGTTCGCGCGTCCCCCCCTTCCGCTTCTTATCGAAGCGGTGCAGCGCCGCGAGCGCCGGATGCCCCGCGAACAGATCGCCGAACTCCGCGCGGACAACAAGCCCCACGCGAAGGTCCGCGCCGGAGGCGGCAATCGCGCGAAGCATCCCGCTGGCAAGCACCGCATCCCCGAGAAAACCGCTCTGAATAATCAGCAGGCTCTTCGTGGAGATGGTTGCGTTCGGCGATTCCGGTTCAATCATCGTAGCGAACTCCCGGGGAATGCTTCCACCGCCTGTGCTGCCACACCCATTGTTCGGGATGGCGGCGTATCGCGATTTCGAGCTGCTCAACATACCGCTGCATGAGCGCCCGCGCGCCATCCTCGGTATCGGGAAGGTCCGCGTGCTCGATCTCCATAAGATCCACATCGTAGTTCCCATCGGCCGCGCGGGCCGCGAACCCGGCAATGATACGGGGTCGGAAGCGGAGCGCCAGCCGGGCGGGAGCGGAGAACGTATGGGTGGGGATGCCGAACAACTGCACGATCGGATCGCGCTCTGATGCCGACTGATCTGCCAGCATCGCCACCACCCCGCCATCACGCAGGATGGCCGTCGATTCACGCGCGGCGCGGCCTGTCGGTATCAGGCGATTTCCCCGCGATGTCCGCATCCTGTCGATCTGGCCGTAATCCCGCTGCTGCGTGACCACCACGGAAAACGGCACGCCGGAGATGGCCGCCGCCCCCAGCGCAAGCAGCTCCCAGTTGCCGAAGTGACCGGAGAGAAGCAGCGCTCCCTCCCCACCGATGCCCCGGAGAAGCTCGATGTTATGCACGCGAAGCCGCCTGCGAAGCGCCGCATCGGAAAGGTGGCGAAGGGTAATCAGTTCCAGAAAGACGGTGATGAGATTGACAAACGTCGCCCGCTCGATCCGCGTGATCCCATCGGAACCAAGCTCCGGGAAGGCGAGCTTCAGATTGCGTTGAACGATCGACCGCCGGGCCCCAAGGCCCCGTGCGATCGCGGCCAGCGGACGGGCGGCAACGCGGCAGAGGCCGAACGGAATGATCCTTCCGAGAGGACCGAACAGGAAGCGCCAGAGCGCGGCGTTGAGACGTTCCAGCAGAGCGTACCGATGGAAGAGAGATGATGGCCTCCCATGCCCGTGACGGGCATGGGAGACGTTACGACAGTTAGTTATCCCAGTTCTTGTTGAGGAGGGTATAATCCTCCAGCCAGTTATCATGATGAATCTCGCGCGGGGCGGTGGAATGCACCAGCTTGTAGAGCCCCGTCTGCGTGCGATCCACGAAGACAAAATCGTAGGTGAGCTTGTTATAGCTCCAGATCTCGTACGGCTTCTTGTTGTTGTCCTGGACATGGCGCTCCACGCCATCCGGCTTGCCGTACTGCAACAGCACCCTGCCGCGATCGCTATCCCAGCCGTGCTTGGCGAGCGGAGCGGCGTACTGCACGCGAGCCTCCTCCACCAGCGAGTAGTAGGCCTCCCTGTTCTCGTTCTCCGGCGTATCCGGGGAGTCATCGCGGGCCGCCCAGAAATTGCTGAGGAATCGCTCCTTGGCCTCGACACCGGAGAGGCTTTCCCACATCTGCTTCTCGTTATCGGTGGCGATATACCTTGCCTTGGCATACTCCAGATCCAGCTCCGCGTTATTGAGACCGGAGTAGATGGGATCGATCTCCGTCACGCTGTTTCGCTGCGATATCGCCGTGGCCGTGGCGCCGGATTTTCCGCTTCCCATCGCAAGCTCATACGTGCGATCCGGATTGTGGAGGGTGAACGCATGATAGACGATGGCGGTATCCCCCCGCTTTGCGCCGGTGGCGGGAAACGCCCTCACGATCACATAATATACTCCATTCGGCATCGAGTCAAGCGGCGTGGTATTCAGCGATATCGCCGTTCCATGCGGCGGACGCGGGAATGTGACTTCCTTGTGATAGAACACCTTCTTCTCCGAGGTCGCCAGCGCGTATTGAAGCTTGTACTCGCTTCCGGGGAGCTTGTCGGCGTTGTAGACCTCGACGTAACTGTCGAGCGTCAGCGATGGCGGCGCGATCACCGATGTGACGTTCGGCAGCACCATATAGCCATTCTTGTAGAACTGGTTCGCGGTGTCGGTTGACGGCATCGACTGGGTAACGACCTCGATATCACTCACCTGAAGGGCATCACCGGCGAAGCTGCGAACGGGGAGAAGAAACGTGATGGAATCCTTCCGGCTTCTGTTGCCGAGATCCTGGTAGAACACCTGGGCCTTATAGACTCCCGGCTTCACCGCCAGCGAACGCGAGCCCATCATCATCATGGCATCGGCATCCTGGCTCGGCTCCTCCACCACACTGATCCAGGAGATCGTATCGGCATTCTTTCCGAGCGTATCGCTTACCACCAGCCGGTTGAGCAGGCGACCCTGGAGGGTGCCATCGGCTATCTTCCCGTAGGCAAGGCCCAGATTGGAGAACTGGATATTGACTTCAACAAGCGTCAGTGAATCATCGTAGGCGAACTGGTTGTAGGCGTAGACGTAGTTCATCGATCCGACCTGTGCATGGAGAGCGCCGCACGCCATGCACAGGATCGACAGAATCAGAGCCGGCAAGGCAACGGTTCGCCGGAGAAGTTGCGTTGATATTCTCATGATACGTGACCGGAATACGATGTTGGGGGACCTCCATGCGCTGAACCGAAACCATGCGCGATGAGGGGCAAGCGGTGCTACTGACGAATATCCCTGGAACAATAATGCGGGCCACATCCGGCGAATGATGAAGATCGATCGCATCGAATATGGCCCGCACAATTCGTACCCTCTCTCCCCACCGCCGATCATAAAGCCGGCGACGGGATTTCAGCCTACTGGAACCGAACCGACGCGGTGATCAGGTTGACCAGACCAAGCGTCTTGTGTGGCCGGATCGCGTAATCGAGCTGGCCGTAGAAGGAACCGGTCTCGTACTTCACGCCGACGCCACCGCTGATTCCAAACCCGTCGGTGGAACCGAACTGATAGCCGGCGCGGGCCGCCAGAAGGTTGTTCCACACATACTCGGCGCCGAGCGAGACGAACTCGTTCCGGTCCGAAGCGGTGGAGAACTCCGTGTTGACGAGCAGCGAGTTGTTCTCATCACCTTCCATCAGGTTGGAGGAAAGGCCCGCACGGAACGTCAGCGGAAGCGAGGACTCGAGGGCCTCCAACTGCTGATCCGAGTTCTGCGAACCGGTGGTCTCATCAACTCCGCCGGTACGGACAAGGCCGTTGCCGGTGAACTTGAGCGGGGCCGAGAGGTTCTGTACCGCAAAGCCGAGGCGCATCCCGAGGATGCCCGGCTTGTACAGCGTGCCGACATCGAATGCCACGCCGCTGGCGCTCTCCTGCGCAAGCGCAAGGCTGATGAACTTGCCAGTCACTCCAAAGGAGAACTGATCGGTAAGCTGTCCGGCGAACGAAAGGCCAAGGGCCAGATCGCGTGCCTTGTACTTCTCACCCGTTCCATCCTGCTGGAACATCGTGGTCACCTCGATATCGTCGGAGCCGTAGCTGATGGCGCTGATGCCGGCCTTGTACGACGCGCCCACCGGGAAGATGGCCCCGGCGAAATTGTGCGTCATGCCGGCGAACATGCTGGAATAGCTGTAGGCGGCGCTGGCACCGGGGATCTGCGTGATGCCCGCGGAGTTCCAGTAGAGCGCCGAAGGATCATCGGCGATGCCCGCAAACCCGCTCCCGATACCCACGGCGCGCGCGCCGACCGGGATATTGAGGAACGTGCCGGAGCTGACACCAACCTTCGAGAACTCCTTCCGGTCGCCATTTGCCGTTGTATTGCTCTCCTGCGCAGTCGAGCCTATGGTAAGCGCGCCGAAGCAGAGCGCCACCAGACCGATGCTGTAAAGCTTTCTCATTCTATGATCTCCAGATTATAAATGTCTCGTATCAGGGGAATTCGAATAGTTGCCTCCGGATGCCGGTGGCGGCCCGCCCGAAGCGAACCGCCACCATCCGGTATTCGTCACAGGATCAGCGCGTGTTCAGACGGTAGCCGCCGACAATCACGGCGAACTTCTTGACCGTCTCGGCACCGTTCGGGGTCGTGATACGGGCCACGAGGAGCTGGCTCTGCACAATGCGGTTTGCCTTTGTGAGCAGGTCATACACCTCGACCGCAACACGGCCGTTCTCGTAGTTCGCGTCCCCCTGCTTTGCCAGGGCATCATGCTCCAGAGTCTGGACAAGCTCGCCGGCTTCCGTGAAGATCTGGATCGTGCACTGCTCCGGCAGATGCGTGAAGTAGATGCGACGGTCGGTCGTCGTCGGCTGGCCGACATGGTCGATCAGATACGGATTCGGAACCACCGTCACCTTGTCGAGGAGATCATCCGTGTAGTTCTGCAGCGTCACCTTCGTCTCCGGAATTGCCACGGACACCTTCGCGCCGGGAACCGGGAGGCCAAGGGTGCCGCCGGTGAAGTCCACCACGATCTTATCGCCCACCTTGAAATCAGTCGTCGGCGCGGATGCGGGGATCTGGCTCGTGTCGAACTGGGCCGTTGTGGGTCCCATGCCGGCGTAATCGAGATAGATCTCGGCCCCGTTGACCACGAGCTTGTGCGTGAACTTCACGCGGATCGTGTCGATCGTCAGCTTGGCGGGATCATCCACATAGTACCTGTTCGGCGTGCCGAGATACTGCGTGGCGATAAGCGACTTATTACGAGCCACCAGGTTGGTCAGCTTGCCGGCCGCGCGGATGGCATCGGAGTTCTGCCATGCGTTGGCATACAGAGCGTACTTCCCCGGATCGATCACACGGGCGATGGCGCCGGTCGATGGAAGCGTATCGATCTTCACCTTGGCGTTCGGATCGGCCGGGAACTCGTAGTTGTAGTTGATTGTGGAATCAACCTGGGTTCCGGATGTATTGAACACCTTGCGCGTGAAGCTGGCGATATCGCGAACCTTCAGCGTGAGATAGTCCACGTTGAACGACACAGGACGGGCACCGGTCTTGGTCTTGTAGGAGATCGTCTCGGTGCCGCCCGGCATGAACTCGATCTCCAGTTTCACCTGGCCGATGCTCGGGATGCGCTGGGCAATATCCGTATTGGATGCCGCCGTCAGGAGCTGACCCACAAGCTGCTTTCCGGCAACCAGGTTGGTCTTCCCAGGATCATTCCCCGTCACTATTGTAAACGGTGATTTGTTTGTTGAATCACCGAACCGACCGAAGCGAAGCGAATCGCCGAACTGCTCGAACGCGTAATCGAACCCGATACCGAACGTATTCTTGTAGATACCGACGGTGCTGTAGATCGGGAAGAGCGGATCGGCGTTGTACGAATCGAAGTACGGAACCTTGATGTTCCGGGCACTGTAGAACGACCGGCCCGAGTCAGGATGCTGCGTGGTCAGGAGGCTGTCCAGCAGACGGATGGTCGTATCGGAACGGTCGGTAAACCGGCCGGCCGGCGAGGAGAAGAGGTTGCCGTAGTTGAGCGCGAAACGCATCAACTCGCCACCGCTCTTCTTGCTGCGGACGATCACCTGGCTGTTGTAGAACAGGTTGATGAACTCCTTGTGACCGATGCCTGCGGAATCGAACGGATCGAGCGGCTGGAACTCGAACTCCAGCGTATCACCACCGAACAACTGAGCAAGACGCTCCTTGTCGTAGGTGACGAAACGGAAGTTGTAGATGCCGCCAAGCCCGTTGGACGAAAGGATCGTCGGGTTGGGATCGGCTCCCGACTGCGGAGCCTCGGGGGTCGTACGCACTTCGTTGAGCCCGGCGATGCCGGAGTTCACCTTGGCGGGCGTTCCCTCGTCGCTGCCGGCATCGAGCGCCAGCACCTGATAGTAGTAGTCCACGTTGTTGATCAGCTTCTCGTTCTGCGAGAGGTCGATCTGGTTCTCTTCGATCTTGCCGTCGTTGTTGTCATCGCCGACATCGATAAACGTGCGGCCGGCCGTGATGCTGTCCATGATATGGACGATAGCGTCGCGGACGATGTCGCGGTTCGCCTTGTTGGCGAACCTGCCGCCGTACTGACCACCATTGAAGTGGGTGGAATCATCATCGTTGTCGTCGAACGGATCGAACGTGAAATCGACCACGTAGCCGGTGTCGATAACCGTCTTGCTCGGCTGCAGCAGATCGGGCTGGCCCGGACGCTTCAGCGTATCGATACGGAACTTGTTGTACTTCTTGATCAGCCCGCGGCTGCCGGTGTCGGCAAGCATCGGAAGGATTGACCATGCGCCGAGACGCGAGAGGTTCCCTTCGAGCGCCGCCTTGTAACGGGTAACGGTATCCGGCATCGGCGGAATGACAAACGTACCGATCGTCTTCCAGCCAAGGTTCCAGCCGTGCGTGGAGTCGGTGATATCGCCGCTGACGCCCTTGCGCGAACGACGGATCTGATAGCGGGCAAAGTCGAGGCCGCGCTCCTGACGATCCAGCGAACGCTCCGAGCGATCATCCCAGTGCAGCTCCACACCGTTGTTGAGCGGCGACCAGGTGACGTTGGAAGGATCGGGCGGAACCGGTGCCAGGAAGTTCTCGTTGTACACCTTCTGAGCAAACGTGTCGATGGCGAGAAGGTTCTTCACGTCATCGGTCTGTCCGGTCGGGGTCGTCGGGTTGTTCGGGTCCTTGCCGCCGTTGGCGAACACGATGCCGACCACAACGCGAGCCGTATCACCCTTGTGCATGTTGAACGGTCCGGTGGTCATCATAAAGCGCTTGTCGCCGGGACCGTTGTCCTGGTCGCGCTGGCTCCGGTCCGACATGAACTCGTAGCGCTGCTGATCGTTCGACGGATCTTCGTCGATCGTCCATGCCTGGAACGTGGAAAGGCCGATCTGCTCCTTCTCCGGATAGACCGCCTTGTTCGGGCGGAGGAAGCCGGTGCTGTCGATCGCCGGGCTCTCAAGGAAGTCGAGGCCGATGTAGCCATACACCGTGGCTTCGGCGTCCGACCACTGGATGGCGAGGTTGAGCGTGTCCTTGTCGGCTTCAGGGATGAAGATCTTCGCGTGATCGTTGTTCGCCTGGCCGATGTCCATGTCGAGCGCCGGTCCCATGAAGCAGTTCAGGAGATCCTGGCCGGACTTGTTGATGATCGAGTACTTGATGAAGAGGAAGTTCTTGTACTGTCCAAATCCCCATCCGTAGATCGACTGCTCCACCTGGATGCCGATCGGGTAGCCCTTCTTCAGAGCCACGTCCGAGGAAAGCTCCTTGTAGCGATCGAGATCGGTGTCCTTGTAGATCGAGAAGATATCCTCGCCCGAGATGATCGCCGGTCCCTTGCGATACGTGTTCGTATTGCGGAGCGACAGATCATCGATATAGTTGCCGAAGTAGCGGTTATGCTTCAGGGTATCGTTCGGGTTGGTATCCCAGATCGGCCAGTTCGGCCCGTTTGCCGCCTTGTCCTTGGAATCGAACGGCTCGCCGGTGAACCCGTTGTAGTCGGACGAAAGGTAAAGGCGATACTTGCTGATGGCCGCGGGGGAGACATCGGTCTTCGATGTCTTGATATCGCCCTGAATGATTCCAGGGGTCATCCACGACGTTCCGGAGTTCGGGTTGTAGCCGATCACGCAGAGCTTCGCGGTATCCTGCTTCCCCTGATTGTCCAGCACCTTCTCCGCCGCGAACCAGATGCCGCCGCCGAAGATATACCGGCGATTCGACCCGCGAGGCCAGATGCCGCCGGCCTGTGAGGTCGCGACGTTCAGGCCGAAGATGCCATAGTTGGACGAGTAGAACTCGACGCCGGAGACCTTGTTCTTAAGCACCTCATAGGCGGAGTTGGGAACGCGAAGGAGCGAACGATCCTTTGCCGCCTCCTCCTTCTGCTCCCCCTTATCCTTGTCCCTCGTCTTGGCGAACACCGGCGGTGATGCCAGCACCGCCGCCGCCGCGAGGAGCGCCAGGAGTGTTCCCCGAGTATAGGTTCGAAATTTCATTGGTTATCCTTTATGAAAAGATTATTTGATATCCCTTCGAAAATCCCTTACGGGGACGGCACCGGGCCGCCCCCGTAAGATGCTCGGATCAGAACCGGATCTTGAAACCAACAGCCACCGTGCGCGGCGTCTGGTAGGTTCCACGGCGGGCCTGAATGGTCGAGACGAACCGCTGATATCCCTCGAAGCGCTCCTGCTGCGTTACCACGCCATCAAGATTCGAATCGACGTACGGGTTGTAGAAGCGGGTGCCGAAGCGGTCGTACTGGGAAACGTCCCAGGTCTCCGGACGGGCCGGAATGATATCGCGATATGCCGGCAGCGCGCTGAACTCGCCGATCTGGCGGGCAAGGCTCTTGCCGTCATCATCCGGGCTGCCGGTGATCGAATAGCGTGCATCACCCTCGCGCGGCGAGAGACGGACCGAGTTCGGGCCGGTGGTGTTCAACAGGTTGAAGACATCGGCGTAGAAGCTGACTTCGAGACGGCCGACCGACTCACCGAAGATGTCGCGAAGCTTGAACCCGCGCTCGAGATGGCCGTTGGTGCCGAACTGCGACGGCAGGCGCTGCGAGTTGAACTCGGTGACGGGAACCTGGCGCGTGTCCTCACGGGTGTACGGAAGGCCGGTCGAGAAGGAAGCCTCCAGGGTGATGGTCGTATTCTCCAGCACCTTGAAGCTGCCGATCGATGGTCCCTCGTTATCGCCCCAGAAGAGCGTACCGGTGAAGTTCAGCGCGTGTGTCTGATCGTAGTTCAGGGGATACTCGGTCAATGGGAATTTCTGCTTCTCACCGGTGTAGGGATCAGCTCCCGCGGTCACCAGCGTGTAGTTGGACTCAGGCGAGGATGCCGTGCCGACGGCCTTCTGCAGCGTGTAGTTGAGCTCGGCCGAGAAGTGATCCGCCGGGAGGCGACGAGCAGTGATCTCGATGCCACGGACGTTTCCGTATTCGCTCACGCTATAGATAACGTAAGGCGAAGGAACCTGTGGGACGTAGGTAACACCCACCTGATTGTAGATGTCGCGATAGTACGCCGACACATCAATCGCATAGCTCTCACCGATCTGAGCCTCGTAGCCCATCTCGTAGATGAATGCCTTCTCCGGCTCGATGTTCGGGTTGCCGAAGAGCTGGTTGCCACGGGCGGCATCGGCATAGGCGCCGTCGTAGAAGTAGTTGAGATCCGGCGTCTTGAACATGACCGCGAAGTTCACGCGGAACTGCGACTCGTCGGTGATCGGATATGCAACGCCGATACGCGGGCTGACCTGGAACTTCATGCTCGCATCCTTCAGCGACGCCAGCGAATCCACCACGTCCTGAACGGTGTTCCGGAGGGTCGGCGGGAGCTTGGTGTTCGGGCTGATGAAGTCGAAGCGGACGCCCGGCTGGAAGACGATCGACTTGTAGTCGAAGCGGGTTCCCACATAGAGGGCGCCGGAGATCGGGTTGTACGGGTTCTTCAGGAAGTCGCGAAGAACGTTCTGGTTCCCGGTGGTCAGATAGTTGGCATCATAACCATAGACATCGAAGAACGGATTCGGGTCCCACGGAAGGCTGTTCGTGTGCCGACGAAGCGTGGTCCGCGTCACCTCGAAGCCGGTCTTGACCTGCGTCTTGACCTCGCCGAGCGTGAAGTTCGTCTCGTAGTTCCCCTTCAGGTTCAGCTCGACGGCCTCACGAATCTCCAGCGAACGGGAGTTGCCGTGCGTCGGGAAGTTGTCGGCGTCGATCAGGCCGTACGGGTTGCGGCTGGAGCCGGGATACTCGGCGCCCTCGTAGAGGCCGGTAACGGTATCGCGAAGGAAGACCTGCGTGGCGGAGTTGACATACTGATTCACCGCCACGTTCGCCTGCGGGCTGGCGTAACGATCGATCACCTTGTCGCCGTCGGCGTCAACCGGGCCGTAGATATCATAGGTGTCGAAGATGCCGTAGGACTTCGACTCGTCCTTCTTGCCGGTCTCGGTCGTGTGATGAACCCACGAACCGGTCACCTCGAAGAAGCTCGTGGCGTCCAGCGACTGGAAGTAATGCGCCGATGCGCGATCGATGATCGTGTTCTGGTTCACCTGCTGCGCGTCACGCTCCAGGATGCTGGCGTCGACCGGGAACTGGGCGCTCTGCTGGACCGGATGATCGAGCATGTAGATGTTTCCCCATCCGCCGACTTCCAGGCTCGTCAGGCCGATCTCGCCGCTGAGCTCAAGGTAGCTGTTGTCGGTAAGGCTCAGTTTGAACTTTCCGTTGATATCGCGCACCATTGCCTGATCGTGGGCAACCTGGCCGAGATTGGTCGGCGTCAGATGCATGCCCCATGCCTGATCGGCCGCCGCCGCGCGCTGCGCCGCGAACTCCGGCGACATATCGTACACCTCGTAGGAGGCATCGCGATACTTGACACCGTTGTACTTGCCGGTGATATAGAAGGAGGAGTTCGAGAGGCCGGGGATCGGTCCGCCGAAGCCGAACTCATACAGCTTGCTGCCGGAGCCCTGAAGCTTTACGGCCGGAAGCGTGGTATCGATGTTGGTTCCAACCTTCTTCACGGTGATCGGATCGGCCGAGCCATAGAGCGCCGGGACGTTCGTGCGGAAGCGGAAGACGCCCTCATAGCGCTCGGTGCTTCCGGCCTTCGTCACGGTGTTGACCACGCCGGAGAGCACATCGCCATACTCCGGGCCGAAGCCGGAGGAGAGCACCTGCACCTCGGAAACCGAGAGGACCGACACGGTCGGATAGTAACCGGAGCTGGTGGCGCCGAAGCTCCCCTGGAACGGATCGCCCACCTTCACGCCGTCAACGCGGATCTGCGTCTCGGAAGCACGCCCGCCACGGATGCCGAAGCCATTCTGTCCGGCCGTGGAAACGCCGCCCGCGCGGGCAACCGCCTGCTGCAGGTTGGTATAGGTCGACTGATCGAACTGCTGCCCGGTAACGCTGCTGTGCTTTCCCGAAGTGCCGATGACAACAGGCCTGGAACGTTGGACGGAGACAACAAGCGTATCGACCTTCACATCCTTCGACGACAGATTGAAGTCAACGTGGCTGTCCTGATCGATCGAGACATGCACGCCCGACCTCTGTTCCGTCTTGAAGCCAACTCCACTGACCTGGACGGTATAATCGCCCGCGCGAACGCCGGCGATGGTATACGTGCCATTGCTCTTGACAATGGCTCCACGCAACGGCGTTGTGCCAAGAACCTTGACACTCGCTCCGATAGCCGGCTTCCCATCCGCCTTCACCGTGCCAGAGACAGACCCCGTGGTCTGCGCCTGCGCGACAAGCGGTGCGAGAAGCGCGATCGATGCCAAGCCTAGTAGCCTGAGTTTCATCTGAGCACTCCTTGGTGATTTTGTAGTTCGATGTACCATGGATATATGTTGTTGATGCAATTGATAATCTCAATATTCCAGACACGGCAACCGCAACTTTCCGCAAGCCCGGATCGTAGCCGCTTCGGCCATCAGCGAAAGAGCGATCGAATCAAATGTTCCAAATGGGCAAAGCAAACCCGCGCTCACCGAGAGCGTGGAGAACAAGCATGGTTGGGGGATGGGGAGGAGAGCCCAAGCCGGGCATTAAAACCAATTCCGATTGGCACCGAAGCTAGATTTCGTTCTGTGGGTAGGGAGCATTATCAAAATTTCACGCCGAATATAGCCTTGGAAGGTGCTAACCACAAAATTCTCTTTTTTATGCCCCCGTTCCCCACCGGAACATTCCACCCCATTCGCCGTCTTAACTCCCCTTGCCCACTATCTCCCCTTCATGGGATCAAACTACACGACACCTGTAAAAAAGTTACCAGCCCCTCCTCTCCAGTTCCTCCCCCGTGATCACCTTCGCGGTGCCCGTGCTTGACACTCTCTCAGGCTTCACCATCTGCGCTGTCCTTATCGCCCCGAAAGGGAAGTAAGACTCCACCGGCTTGAGCACGATGTTCAGATGCGCCGGCTGACCAATGCCCACGGTTATGGATAAGAACGCAACCAGGGACCCTGTCCCGTCGATCTGAAGTTGATGGCTTCCCGCCGATAGCCCGGCTATCACAAATGAACCATCCCGTCCGGTGGTCGCCACATACCGGGGCTTTGAACCGGTATCCACGATCATCACGCATGCCCCCGCCGCAACCTTTCCACGACGATCAACAACGCGACCGGTGATTGCTCCGGTGCCCTGCGCCCCGGCCACCGACAATGCCGCGAGCAATAGGATAAGGAAGGGAAGCGTTCGGGCGGTCGTCATCGTTCTCCTGGGATTTCGGGTTGTTCCAATCTACACTCCACTTCTCCGGAAGTTACCGGTTGCAACAGATGGCGCCCGATTCCATTGCATCCACGCCACCTGCCGGGACTACCTCACGTACCGTTGCCTGTTCGGTCCCCAGCCTGGATCAAGATCGAATGAGGTGATATGATGCTCCGTGCCGACCTGCCCCAGCGTGATAAACCGGTAATGGAAGTATCCGAAATACGCAGTATCCGCCCGCAGTTCAGCCAGCGTCACTTCCGCCAGCCGCGCATCCAGTATCGTTTTCGTATCGATGGCGATCGCCACATCCTTGTGCGATTCTCTAAAGCCTATCGCTCTGATGGAAACTCTATAGTTGCCGGGCCTGATGCCGGCGACTATATAAGAACCATTTGCCTTGACAATCGCTCCCCGCAACGGCATTGTCCCCAGAATCCTGACCAGGGCTCCCACAAGGGGTTTACCGGTTGTATCGGTGATGCGGCCCAAGAGCGTGCCGGTGGTTTGCGCCTGGATCGACAGCGATGCAGCGATCGTCAGAATCAGGATGAAAAGAGATTGTGTGATCATGATTGTGCCCTTGCGATTATGTCTGGAGTTGCTCCCGTCCCTGCTCGGCCCGATGCGACGATATCACCTGTCTCGCGCGACATCTACCAATTCGCTTGGATCGAGATTGAATGAGGCGATGATATGCTTCGTCCCGGTCGATCTGATCAGGGCATAAGGGTAACGGCAAGCGCTGATAATGTTCACATCAATAGAAACCTCGCTATATGCCAAACTGAACCTCACATCCGCCACCGCACCGCCGCTGACATGGACACATGTTTTTCTCTCCGCCTTGAAGCCCACAGCCTGCACCCGAACCTCATAATCTCCCGGCCTCACCCTCGCAATCAGGTACGAACCATCCGGCCTGACAACCGCTCCCCGCAACGGCATTGTCCCCAGAACAACAACCGACGCCCCGGCAAGCGGCTTGCCATCGGCAGTGGTGACGCGGCCGGAAACGATGCCGGTTGTATCCTGCGCGATTGCGGGAAGGAATGAGAAGGATGTGATGAACAACAGAATCGAAATGGCACGAAGCATCGCGGGCCTCCAGTGGAATGTTCGGAGAGTCGTTTGCCGACCCGAGAACATACCCACGGAAGGCCCGTTGGTTACCGGATAGATACGTCGAGGATTATTCTTCCGGGAAGCTGAGCGTCCGGATCTTCTCGATCACCTCCAGCCGCTGGAGGTCCGCCAGCGTCGCCTCGTCGATAGGCCCGTCGGTCCGCATGATCGTCAGCGCGTGGCCGGTCCCCTCGCGACGACCAAGCGCCACATCAGCGATGTTGACGCCGCGATCGGCCAGCACCGCGCCGACGGCCGCCAGCACGCCGGGACGATCGAGGTTCTGGAAGAGAACCATCGATCCGGCGGGACGGATATCGAGCCAGATGCCGTCGATCATCACCAGCCGCGGCTCGTTCCGCCCGAAGACCGTGATCGCCGCGCTCCGGCTCTCGCCGCCATGCGAGACCTCGGCGCAGATCAGCGTGTTGAAATGATGATGCACCCGCTCCCCAACGGTCGTCAGCGTCACGCCGCTCTTCTCCGCAAGCAGCTCCGCGTTGATGGCGTTGGCCTTTTCCTCGCGCCCCACGCCGATCATGCCGGCCAGGAACGCCGCCCCCAACCCGCGAACGATCGGCGTGGCCTCCGGGCCGTAGACCGTAAGCCGGCAGGCCACATCGCCGTTGCCGACAAGCTGCCCAAGGAACGATCCAAGCCGCTCCGCCGCCCCCATCATCGGCAACGCCTCGCTCCCGAGCGATGACTCCAGCCCCGCCGCGTTCACAACGCCGCGCGCCCCCTTCCCCTCGAACAGATCAGCGATCTGCACAGCGATATCAAGCGCCACCCGCTGCTGCGCCTCCTCGGTCGACGCCGCGATATGGGGCGTCGCCACCACGCGCGGATGAGAGATCAGCGGGTTGGGAAGCTGCGGCGGCTCCGGCTCGAAGACATCGATGGCGGCTCCGGCAACCTTGCCGCTTTCGAGCGCGGCCAGCAACGCCGCTTCATCGATGATGCCGCCGCGGGCGCAGTTCACCAGAAATATCCCATCGCGCATGCGCGCCATCTCCTTCTCACCGATCATCCCCCGCGTTTCCGGCAACAGGGGGACGTGAATGGTGATGATGTCGGAAGCAGCCATCATCTCATCGAACGTGGCGGGCTCTATCCCCAGATCCCGTACCGCATCGGAGCTGAGCACCGGATCGAAGCCGGTCACCACCGTATCGAACGACTGAAGCCGACGCGCCACCTCGCGGCCAATCCGCCCCAGGCCAAGGATGCCGACCCGCTTCCCCATCAGCTCCGTCCCCGTGAACGACTTGCGGTCCCACGCCCCCGAGCGAAGGCTGGCGTTGGCCGACGGGATCTTCCGCAGAAGCGAGAGGAGCATGGCAACCGTGTGCTCGGTGGCGGAGATCGTGTTGCCACCGGGCGTGTTCATCACCACGACCCCCTTTTCCGTGGCGGCCACCACATCGATGTTGTCCACCCCCGCGCCGGCGCGCCCGATTGCCCGCATCCGCGTCATCGTCCCGATCATCGCGCGGTCCACCTGCACGGCGCTCCTGACGATCATCCCGTCGTATTCAGGAAGCATGGCGTACAGCTCTTCCTTCGAGACGCCGACCGCTCTGGTGACCTCGATTCCACGCTCGGTCAGAATCCGATCGCAGTCCCTGCTGACCGCGTCCGCGATGAGAACTTTGAATTCACTCATGTGAGAAACACTGGATAATAAGTTGATGCCGTGGCCCCGAATATCGACGGAACCACGGCGGTGGGATGCACGTCACCGGGGCTCTCAGCGCCCGCCGTTGAACACCTTCTGCGCCGCGGCCAGTCCCGCCCCGGAGGTATACTGATGCCCGATATCGGAGAGAGCGCTCTCGATGGCGTACAGCACCGCCAGCATATCCGCCTCATCGTAATAGCCGAGATGGGAGAGGCGGAAGATCTTTCCCTTCAACTGCTCCTGCCCCGCGGCCATCGTGATCCTGTACTTCTTCTTCATCAGCGAGCTGAACTCCTCCCCCTTCTCCGGGAGCATCACGGCAGTGACGGCGTTCGACGGCGGGTTGCCGTATGGCTGAAGGCCCACGGCGGCCACGCCGGCACGGAGCGCGGAGGCCATGCGCGCGTGCCGGTTCCAGACATTTTCGATCCCCTCCTCGCGGATCATCGCAAGGGCATCGGCAACGCCGAGCACCAGCGTCACAGCCGGGGTCCAGGGGGTGTCGTCGGTGGCGAATGCCTTCTTTGCCAGCTTCAGATCGAAGTAGAATTTCGGGAGGGTGGATGATTCCGCGCTCTTCCAGGCCCGTTCGCTCAGGACGATGAACGCAAGCCCGGGCGGGATCATCAACCCCTTCTGCGAGCCGGTCACCACCACGTCCAGATCCCAGTCATCGAACCGCATCTCGTGCGCGCCAACGGCGGTGATGCCGTCAACGATGATCAGCCCCTGAAAGCCGGGACGGAGCGCCGCGGCGATGGCCTGCACATCGGTGAAGACGCCGGTCGATGTCTCGCTGTGCGTCAGGCAGATGGCCTTGACCGACGGATGCTTTCCGAGCGCTTCGAGCACCTGTTCCGCGGTAACGGCGGTTCCCCATTCAATGGTGATCTCATGCGCCACGATGCCGTAGACGCCGGCGATCTCCCCCCAGCGCTCGCCGAACTTTCCGGCGTTGACAAAGATGATCTCATCCCCGGCCGAAAGGGTGTTCACCAGGGCGGCCTCCATGGCACCGGTGCCGCTGGAGGTAAGCGTCATCACCGGCTGCGACGTGCGGAAGAGATAGCCAAGCCCCTCCCCCACATCATGCAGCGCCTTCTGGAATTCGACGGTGCGGTGATGAATGATCGGCTGGGCCATGCGAAGCATGATCGACTCGGGAACGGGAGTCGGCCCCGGAGTGAAGAGACGTGGTTTCATGATTGCTGCTCTCTAGTGCGAAGTTGGATGCGAAGCGAGGATACCCGCGGCAACCGGCTACATGGAAGTATCGTGCCAGATGGAGCTGGCGGCGTGCGGGCTTATCGCCCTTCGAGCGCCTTGCCGACCGCCCCGGTCAGTTTGTCAAAGTTATGGCGCGTATTGGATGAGAAGGGTATCACTCCGATACAGCTTACATACTTGCTGACCAGCGCCAGCACTTCATCGTGCCGTGCCTGTGCCTGCGCCGGCGAGATCTTATCGTACTTCGTAAGCACCACCACAAACGGACGACCGATGGAATCGAGCCAGTGAAAGAGATCCAGATCCAGCACCGTCGGCTCGTGGCGGATATCGCTGAGGGCCGCGACCAGCCGGAGCTGCTCACGATTCGTCAGATACGACTCGATCAGACGGACCCATGCCTCGCGATCGGTCTTTGAAACCTTCGCGTAGCCGTATCCCGGAAGATCGACGAAGTGATATCGATCGTTGATCCTGAAGAAGTTGATCTGCTGCGTCTTTCCGGGGGTCGAGCTGGTCTTCGCCAGCCCCTTTCTGCCGCAGAGGGCATTGAGGAGGGATGATTTCCCGACATTCGATCGGCCGGCGAACGCAACCTCGGGGATCATGGCCTTGGGGAACTGCGCCGGCTGCGCGGCGCTGATAACGAAATCGGCAGATATAATCCGTAGCATAGGTAAAAAATAAGCCATCGAGCGAAAAGACTCCACCCGATGGCTGGTAAGATTATCGTGCCCGAACAAATCGGGACATCACGCTAGAAATCGTCGTCGTCGCTCCCGCCGCGATCCCAGCGGTTATCGTCGGTGCCGCGTCCACGGCCGCTATCGCGGTCCCTGCCGCCACCCTGCGGACGACGCCCGCGATCGCGATCGCCGCCGCCACTTCCGCCGCTGTAACCACCGCCACCGCCATGATTTCCGCCGCCGCCGCCACCACCGCTATAACCACCCCCGCCGCCGCCGCCATACTCACGACGGCCACCACCGCCGCCAAATCCGCCGCCCGAACGCTGCTCGCGCGGTTTTGCTTCATTGACGGTGAGGCTGCGCCCCATCCAATCCTTGCCGTTCATCTCCTGAATCGCACGCTCGCCCTCTGTCTTCGAAGACATCTCGACAAAGCCGAACCCTCTCGGGCGCCCGGTTTCCTTGTCAATGATGATGCTTGCTGATGTGACCGTGCCGAATTCTCCGAAGGCCTGACGGAGATCCTCCTCCGTAACCGAGTAGGGGATGTTCCCCACGTACATGTTCACCGTGATACACCCTGAATGATGAATAGAAACAGGTAAATGATAGATGGTTGGGCGGCTTGTTACAACTATGCGGAGTAGCGGTTTGCATCAACCTGAACAGTACCGACAAAGATGAGAATCAAGGGCCGACGAACCAAGAAGCCTCTTTACCGAACAGTAAAGAGGCTTCCGCAAGCATACGACAATTTTGCTGAATGCAAAAACAAATTTTCACCAACCGGGAATTCCGGCCATTGCCCTCAATTCCCGCCATCCCCGGCCCGGATTACGCCGGATTTCCCTCGCTCTCATTCCCGGCATCGACATCACCGGTCGGCTCGGACGGAGCGTCCGTGGCCGCGGTATCGTGCGTAGTTTCCGGAGCTGCCTCGGCGGCCGGGGCCTCCTCGACGGGAGCCGCCGCCGCGACCGGAGCTTCCTCTGCCGGAGCCGCCGCCTTCGGGGTCTCCGCGGGGGTTGCCGTCTTCGCCTGCTTGGCGCGGCTGCGGGCCACACGCTCGGCACGGGAGATCGCGTTCTTGGAACGGCTGCGGGCCGCGCTGTCGTCGCGCTCCATGTTGTAGTCCACCAGCTCCAGGATCGCGATACGGGCACCATCACCAAGGCGCACTCCCAGCTTCACGACGCGGGTATATCCACCCGGACGATTCGCGACCTTTGGAGCAACCTCCGTGAAAAGCTCGCGAAGCACCGCGTTGTCGTGGATATCGCGACCGACCATGCGGCGGGCGTGAACATCGGGAACGGCGCCTGCCTGCTCTGCGAGGTGGGCACGCTTTGCCCGCGTGATGATCGCCTCAGCAAACCGGCTGGCCTCCTTCGCCTTCGCCTCGGTCGTCTTGATCCGCTTGTGGCGGATCAGCGAGGTGGTCAGTGTCTGCAAGAGCGCCTTGCGATGGCTGGCGGTCCGCTTGAGTTTCCTTCCTTCTACTCTATGTCTCATGGGTCATCCAGAATTGAGCCCGGCGGCATCCCTGCCCCGGTTTGGTGACCGCGATCTAGCGCGGCCCGAAGAGTGTTCGTAAATCGGTTAGCTGTTCGCAGGGACGCTCCCCTGATTATTCGCGCCCGCTGTTCGACTCATCCATCTTCAGATATCGGTCGACATCCATGCCGAAGGTCAGCCCGAACTCGTCGATGATATCGGTAAGCTCCGCAAGCGACTTGCGTCCGAAGTTGCGGAACTTCAGCATCTCGTTCTCCTGGCGCGAAACCAGGTCGGCGATGGTGTTGATGTTGGCCGCCTTCAGGCAGTTATGCGAGCGAACGGAGAGCTCCAGCTCATCCACCGGCGTAAGAAGTATCCGGCGGACGCGGTTGACCTCCGCTTCCTGGGCCTCCTCCTCCTCGGCGATCTGAGTCTCCTCGGCGTCGAAGTTGAGGAAGAGCTGGATGTGATCGCGAAGGATCTTGGCGGCGGTGGCAAGCGCCTCCTCCGGCGTGATCGATCCGTCGGTCGTGATCTCCAGGGTCAGCTTCTCATAGTCGGTCTTCTGACCGACACGGGTCGGCTCAACGAAGTAGCGGACATTGAGGATCGGAGTGAAGATCGAGTCGATCGCGATTGTGCCGATCGGCTGATCCGGCTGATAATTCTCCTCGCTGGGGACATAGCCCTTGCCGCGGCTGATCCGGAGCTCAACGTTGAGCGTCACGCCATCCGAAAGGGTGGCGATATGATGCTCTGGGTTGAGGATCTGGAAGTCCTCCGTCGCGTTCTGGATATCCTGTCCGGTGAAATCGGCGGGGCCGGTCACCGTAAAGGCGATTTTCGTGGCTTTCTTGTCCAGCTGCTTGATACGGATTTCCTTGAGGTTCAGGACGATCTCCGCCATGTCCTCACTGACGCCTTCGACCGTCTGGAACTCATGAAGAGCGCCATCGATACGAACGGCGGAAATCGCGCACCCGGGAATGGAGGCCAGAAGAACGCGGCGGAAGGCATTGCCGATCGTCGCGCCATATCCCTCCTCCAGCGGCTGCAGCACGAAACGTCCGAACGTCTCGTTGCGAGTAGAATCATCAACCTGCACTCGTTCAGGCATTTGCATGAACGAACTCATCGGCGCAGTGATTTGCTCTGTCAAGGTAACCTCTCGATTCTTCTTGGAACTTTTGGGTACGTTCGTAAGCAACGGTATCGTCCGGCGGGCCATTCACCAACGATGCGCTGCCTGAGCAACGCATCCCCACTAACTCCCCGCCGGCTATCGGCTCCCCGCCACAAGGACGGGGAGGTTCTCGGGCTTACTTCGAATATAACTCGACGACGAGCTGCTCGTTGGCGTTCAACGGCACATCCACACGCTCCGGCATGTTGAGGAAGGTTCCTTTAAGATTCGCCTTATCGAGCTGGAGCCAGCCCGGAACATGGCGGTCGCTCACGCGCTTCAGCGACTCGTGAATCGTATCGAGCTTGCGGCTTTTCGGGCGCACCTGGATGATGTCCCCGGCCTTTACCTGATAGCTCGGAATGTTGACAACGTTGTTGTTGATGCTCAGATGACGATGCAGAACAAGCTGGCGGGCACCCGCGCGGGAGGTGGAGAAGCCGAGACGGTAGACAACGTTGTCCAGCCGGCTCTCGAGGATCTTCACGAAGTTCTCGCCGGTAACGCCGCGCTGGCGGTTGGCCTTCTCGAACGAAAGGCGGAACTGCTTCTCGAGCAGACGATAGGTCCGCTTGATCTTCTGCTTCTCGCGCAACTGGATGCCGTATTCGGTCACCTTCGCGCGACGCTTGCTGTCGCCGTGCTGTCCCGGCGGATAGTTGCGGCGCTCAACGGGGCACTTCTCCGTGTAGCACTTCGCCCCTTTCAGGAAGAGCTTCTGCCGCTCACGACGGCAAAGTTTACAAACCGCACCAGTATATCGAGCCATAAACGTAGAGTAAGTTCTCTGAGAGTATATATCGCGTTTCTTGATTTATTGACCAACCGCGTGAGCAACCTGCCTGAACCAGTTCCGGCCCGCTGCCCTCTCCATCCTTCCTGTCCGTTACACGCGACGGCGCTTCGGAGGACGGCAGCCATTGTGCGGCAGCGGAGTGATATCGGTGATCGTCAGCACCTCGATCCCGTTCTGCTGAAGCGCGCGAACAGCCGCCTCGCGACCGGAACCCGGCCCCTTGATGAAGACATCAACCTTGCGCAGCCCCATATCATAGGCCTCCTTCCCGGCATTCTCCGCGCAGACCTGTGCCGCGTAGGGCGTGTTCTTGCGCGAGCCACGGAACCCGTTGCGACCCGCGGAGCTCCAGCTCAGCGTGTTGCCGTAGATATCGGTGACCGTCACGATGACGTTGTTGAATGTCGCCTTGACAAAGGCCTTGCCGTTCACCTCGGCGACGACTTTCTTCTTACGCTTCTGCGGGGTATTCTTAGCCATGCTTTCTAAAGGATTTCAAATGCTCATTGGGGAACCACGACGTCCGCCCCGGCCCGCCGCCCTATGCGGCAGGCCTGTACTGCCAGCGGAAAAAGGCTGATCCGGCCGTATTACTTCTTACCGGCCTTCTTCTTGCCGGCCACGGTCTTGCGGCGTCCCTTGCGGGTACGAGCGTTCGTCCGGGTGCGCTGTCCGTTTACCGGAAGCCCACGACGGTGACGCAGACCACGATAGCAGCCGATGTCCATCAGACGCTTGATGTTGAGCTGCATCTCGCTACGGGCAGCTCCCTCCACCTTGTACTCATTCTGAATAATCAGGCGGATACGATTGACTTCCTCATCGCTCAAGTCACCGATCTTCTTGGAAGGATCGACATTCGAGCTATCGAGGATCTTCAGCGCGGTCGTCGGTCCGATACCGTAGATGTAGGTAAGGCCGATGCGAGCGTGCTTGGTTCTCGGAAGATCAATTCCTGCGATGCGTGCCAACGTTTATTGCTCCTTGGTTCAATCGTTATTATCTCTCTCTGTGCGATCACGTCTGCTTTCAACGAAGGACGCTTAACCCTGACGCTGCTTATGCTTCGGGGTCTTCTTGCAGATCACGCGCACAACTCCCTTGCGCTTGACGATCTTGCAGCTATCGCACATTTTCTTGACGGACGATCGTACTTTCATCTCTGTACTCTCAGTTTATAGCGTGTTGCTTCGGCTACCGATAGCGATAAGTGATCCGCCCCCGGGTAAGATCATACGGCGATAGTTCCACCGTCACCTTGTCCCCCTGCACGATCTTGATATAATGCATGCGAATCTTGCCGGAGACGTGCGCCAACACTTCGTGGCCGTTCTCCAGCCTTACCTTGAATGTCGTGTTCGGAAGGATGTCCGAGACGACCCCATCGACTTTGATTGCTGACTGTTTGGACATATACCTCTTACGATGACTACTCTGAAGCTCATCAATCACCGATGCAGAATCGCATCAGGGAGCTTCGTGAGGATTTCCGCCGCTCCTTCGCGCACTACCACCGTATGCTCAAAATGCGCCGAGGGCTTTCCATCCTGCGTGACCACCGTCCACTTGTCGTCGAGCGTCGATACACGGTAGGTTCCCGCGTTCACCATCGGCTCGATGCAGATGACCAGTCCGTCGGTAAGCTGCGTGTTCCGGAAATTATGCCGCTGAAACGGGCTCGGAACGAAGTTCGGAACCGCCGGGTCCTCGTGAAGCGACCGGCCGATGCCGTGCCCCACCAACTCCCTGACCACGGAGAAACCATTTGTCTCGACATGCCGCTGAACGGCCCTGGAGATATCGAACACCCTGTTCCCCGCAACCGCCTGCTCAATCCCGAGCCAGAGCGATTCCTCCGTCACCCGCATCAGCTTCGCCTGGAGCTCGTCCGGCTCACCAATCGAGTAAGTGATGGCGCTGTCGCCATAGAAGCCGTTTTTCTTTACCCCAACGTCCAGCGAAACGATGTCCCCATCCTGCAGCGGCCTGAGGTCCGGGATTCCATGCACCACCGCCTCGTTGACCGAGGTGCAGAGCGTCGCCGGAAAGGCCTGTCCATGAACAACGTATCCCTTGAAGGCCGGCTCGGCTCCGTGCGACCGGATGTAGTCCTCGGCGATCTCATCGAGGCGCTTCGTCGTGGCGCCGGCCACCGTGTGCTCCTTGAGCATCCCCAGCACCCCCGCGACGATCTGGCTCGCCTCCGCGATCAGCTCGATCTCCTCCAATGTCTTCCCCTTTCCCGGCACTGAGCTTCCCACCTGCGTGCTTCCTATTGAACTGTGTTGACCTGCTGGCGACCGAGACGACCGCGAAGCTTGCCGCTCTTCATAAATCCATCGTAGTGGCGCATCAGCAGATACGATTCGATCTGCTTCAATGTATCGAGCGCAACACCGACGATGATGAGAAGACTGGTACCTCCGAAGAAGCCGGCAAACTGTCCACTGACACCCAGCCCGGCCATGAAGGTCGGGAGGATGGCGATCAGAGCCAGAAACAGGGACCCAGGGACGGTTACCTTGGTAAGAATATTGTCAATATAATCTTCGGTCGGCTTTCCGGGACGAACGCCGGGGATAAAGCCGCCATTCTTCCGCATATCCTCCGCCACATTCCTCGGGCTGAAGACGATCGCCGTGTAGAAGAAGGTGAAGAAGATGATCAGCACCGCCAGCACAACCGCGTGAAGCGGATCGGTCGGCCCGAAATTGCGCGAGAGAAACGATGCGATCGAGCTGTTCGGGAAGTACGTCACCAGCGAGTTCGGAATGAACATGATCGAGCTGGCGAAGATGATCGGCATCACGTTGGCAGTGGTCAGCGTGATCGGAATAAACGATGTCTGACCGCCATAGGCCTTGTTCCCCGCGATCCGCTTGGCGTACTGCACCGGGATCTTGCGGACCGCCTGCGTGAACATCACCACCATCATGATGATGCCGATCAGCGCCACGAGAATCACCGCCTCGACGATGATATTGCGCGTTCCGGCCTCCACCAGCTTGTATTCCTCGACCATCGCCTGCGGAAGACGGGCGATGATGCCGATGAAGATGATCAGCGATATGCCGTTGCCGATTCCCTTGTCGGTGATCTGCTCGCCGATCCACATCAGGAACATGGTCCCCGCGGTGAAGATCGATGCCGCCATCACGATAAACGGAATCCCGTAGACGCCCGCCGCAACCACCGACTTGCCCGATCCCGGATCGACGCTCTGGAGGCTGATTGCAATGGCAATGCCCTGAGCGAAGGCCAGGGCGACCGTGAAGTAGCGGGTAAGCGTGTTGATCTGCTTGCGTCCCTCTTCACCCTCCTGCTGGAGTTTCTGGAAGTAGGGAACGACCGCACCAAGAAGCTGAAGGATAATCGACGAGGAGATATACGGCATGATGCCAAGCGCGAAAATCGCGGCGTTGGAATACGCCCCCCCCGTAAACATATCGAACAGACCAAGGAACCCCTCTCCCTTCGCGCCACCCTTGGCATGAAGGGCGGCCACGTTGATGCCGGGGACCGAGATAAAGGAGCCGATCCGGACGACCAGCAACATCAACGCCGTGAAGATGATCCGCTCGCGCAGCTCCTCAATCTTCCAGACGTTACGGAGAGTTTCCAGTAGCTTACTCATGGAGGGTCACTGAACCGCCGGCCTGCTCGATCTTCGTCCGAGCGGAGGCCGAAATTTTATGGGCAGTTACGGCAATCTTCGTTGTTATATCACCATTGCCGAGGATCTTCACCGGCTGGCTGCGCTTGGAGACAACGCCCAGCGCAAACAGGCTCTCCGGCGAGACGACGCCGTCGGTCAGCTTCCCGGCCTCGGCGAGCTCCTGAAGACGGGCCACGTTGACCGTCTGGTACTCGACACGGAAGGGGTTATGAAAGCCGAACTTGGGAACCCGGCGGATGTACGCCATCTGGCCTCCCTCGAAGTTCGGAATCTGTCCGAAGCCCGAACGGGACTGATGCCCCTTGTGTCCGCGCGTCGAGGTGCCGCCATGGCCCGATCCCTGTCCCCGGCCGATGCGCTTCTTGTTCGTTGTCGCCCCTTTCGGCGAGCGAAGGGACCCTAGATGATTCGACATAGTGCTATCTCTCTCTCGGTACGATTATTCGGATGTCTGTTGTGAGCGACGGATTCTCTCGCGTGGAGAGATCACCCCTGCTGAACCGGCTCGGTCTTGATCAGATGCCGGACAACGCGAAGCATCCCCTGAAGCTCCGGCGTATCGTTGTGGATGCGGGAGTAGTGCGGACGTCCCAGGCCGAGAGCCTCGATGGTCCGCTTCTGCTTCTCCGGGCAATCGATGATGCTCCGGGTCTGCGTGATTTTGATCTGTGCCATTGTTCTTATCCTTTCAACACCTTATTGAGCGAGATTCCACGGCGCGAAGCGACCGAAGAGGCATCCTCCAGGCTCATCAGAGCCGCCATCGTCGCCTTCACCGCGTTGTGCGGGTTGGACGAGCCCTGGCTCTTGGTCAGGATATCCTGAACGCCAACCGCCTCCAGTACCGCGCGCGATGCTCCACCCGCGATCACACCGGTTCCCGGCGTGGCGGGCTTCAGGAGGATCTTGCCGGCGCCGAACTTGCCGTAGGCCTCATGCGGGATGGTGTGCCCCTTCAACTCGATCTTCACCACGCTCTTCTTGGCAGCCTCGGTTGCCTTGGAGACCGCGTTGGAAACCTCGTTCGCCTTGCCCAGCCCGATTCCGACATGTCCGTTGCCGTCGCCGACAACCACAATCGCGCTAAATCCGAACCGGCGACCACCCTTGACAACCTTCGCGGTACGATTGAGGCTGATGACCTTATCCTTCAGCTCCATCCCGGAAGACTTTGGTTTTTCCAGTGCCATATCTGCGTTTGCTATGAATGAATCTGCATCTTAAAAAAGCGCGAAGCGCAAAGATACGAGAACAAGCGAATTCCAGGGCATTCGGTTACGAATTCATAGAAATCGCTTGTCGTCTATCCTGTGCGACTAGACCTGGAGGCCGGCCTCGCGGGCGCCCTCGGCAACAGCCTTCACGCGCCCATGATAGAGATAGCCGTTGCGGTCGAACACGGCCGTCTGGATATTCTGATCCTTCAGACGTTCCCCGATCGCCTTGCCAACCGCCGTGCCAACGCCGATCTTGCCGCCGCCATCGATGATCGTCTTAACCCCATCATCGTTCAGGCTGGAGGCCTGGGCAATGGTGCGGCCGCTGCGATCATCGATAGCCTGCACATAGATGTGATTCAGGCTGCGGAAGACGGTCAGACGCGGACGCTCGGCGGTACCGTGCATCGCCTTGCGGATATGAAACTTGCGCCGGCTGCGACGCTCAATCTTTCCTTTTGCGCTCATTGTCTCTATTCGATTATCAGAGCCCCCCGCCGTCTCGGCGCGCGATATGCGCGGGATACGACGGAGAGTGAATATTCAATTATCTGTCAGACGTTACTTGCCGGCGGATTTACCAGCCTTCCGACGAATCTCCTCGCCCTCGTATTTCACGCCCTTCCCCTTGTAGGGCTCCGGCGGACGGAACGAGCGGATCTTCGCGGCGACCAGGCCCACAAGCTGCTTGTCGATCCCCGTAACCAGCACGCTTGTGGCGGTTGGAACGGCGATCTGGATTTCCGCAGGCGGGAAGAACATGATCGGGTGGGAGTAGCCGAGGTTCATCTGCAGGACGGTCCCACGCATCTCGGCGCGAAAACCGACGCCGACGATATCGAGCTTCCTGGAGAAACCCTCGCTCACCCCCTGAACCATGTTGCTGATCAGGGTACGGGTCAGACCATGAGCAGCGCGGCTGGCGGCCAGATCGTTCGGACGTGTTACCACGACCTCGTTCTGCTCGATGGCGACGTTGATGGCTTCGCTGACCTTTGTGCGGAGTTCGCCCTTGGGTCCCTTGACCGAGATCAATCCCGGTTCCTGCTTGACTGTGACGCCGTTCGGAATGGCGACCGGCTTTTTACCAATGCGTGACACGTCTTATACCCTTAACTAATCTGTAAGTAATCTCACTCGTTGTCGGTTACCAGACGTAGCAGAGGACTTCGCCCCCGATATTCCGGCTGCGCGCCTCCTTGTCGGTCATGAGACCGTGCGAGGTGCTGATGATGGCGATGCCAAGCCCGTTCTTGACGCGCGGAAGCTCGGTTGACCCGGCGTAACGGCGCAGACCCGGACGGCTGACACGCTGCATCCCAAGCATCGACGGAGACCCGTTGACATAGCGCAGGGTAAGGCGAATTGCACCCTGCGGCCCATCCTCCACCCTCTGATAGTCGGAGATGAAACCCTGGTCCTTCAGGATCGCCGCGAGGCCCTCTTTCATCCTCGAAGCCGGGATGTCCACGACCTTGTGCCGGGCGTTCGCTGCATTGCGAATTCGCGTAAGGAAGTCTGCTATCGGATCGGTCATTGTTCTCTGATATGCTAGTCGTTGATGATCACTATCGAAATGCTCTACCAGCTTGCTTTGCGGATCCCGGGGATCTTCCCTTCGAGAGCCATCATGCGAAACATGTTACGGCAGAGGCCGAACTTGCGATAATACCCGCGTGGGCGGCCGGTCATCGAACACCGGTTCCGAAGACGAACCGGCGAACTGTTCCGGGGGAGCTTCTGGAGAGCTTCATTGTTCCCCTCCGCCTTGTACTTTGCCCGCAGCTCGGCATACTTCTCGACAAGCTCCAGACGCTTTGCTTCCCGTGCGATCAAACTTTTTCTTGCCATCGTTGGAATCTATCCTCTATGAGTCAATAGCTATAGTTTCTAGACGTCGCGCCCTGTTCAGGCGTTCCCGGTCTCCACCGTCTCACGCTTGCGGAACGGAAAGCCAAGCTCCTTCAGCAGAGCATATGCTTCCTCGTCGGTCCCGGCAGAGGTCACGAAGGTGATATCCATTCCATCGATCTTGCCGACCCTGTCGACATCGATCTCCGGGAAGATGATCTGCTCCTTGACGCCGAGCGTGTAGTTGCCATGCCCGTCGAACGAGCGGTCCGGCAGACCACGGAAGTCACGGATGCGGGGAACAGCGACCGAGATAAAGCGGTCGAGGAACTCGTACATCTTCGCGCCACGAAGCGTGACACGGGCGCCGATCGGCATATTCTCGCGCAGCTTGAAGTTGGAGATCGCCTTCTTGGCCTTGGTCGTCATCGCCTTCTGGCCGGTGATGACCTGAAGCTCGTCGATGGCGTTCGTCAGCAGCTTCGCGTCGCCGGTGGCATCACCCACGCCGCGGTTCACCGCGATCTTCAGGAGGCGCGGCGCCTGCATGACGTTTGCGTACCCGAACTGCTTCACCAGGTTCGGAATCACCTGCTCCCGATACTTGGTCTGCATCCGGGGAGTAACCGCCTCGGCGGTGGAGACGATCGCCTGCGACTCACTTCTTGCCTGCTGTCCCTGTTGCTTTTTCTCTTTAGCCATAGTTCAAAAACGTTTTCGCAGCTATTAATCCTTGAATGCGGTTCCGGAGGCCTTCGCAAAGCGAACGCGGGTCTCCTTGCCATCCTTCCCGGTCTCGACGCGGACGCCAACACGAGTGGGAGCCCCACCCTTCGGATCGGCAAGCATCACGTTCGAGATGGCGATCGGCATCCCCTTGTCATGAATGCCCCCTTCCGGGAACTCCGTGGACTTCTTGTAGGAGCGACGGGCAATCCTCACTCCGTCGACAAGAACGCGCCCTTCCTTGGGAAGTACCTGGAGCACGCGACCCTGCTTTCCCTTGTCGGAGCCGGAGATCACGACGACTTCATCCCCTTTCTTGATGCGGGGTAGCTTGACCGACTTTGTATTCTGATTCTGCTTCATGACAATTGTAGATATTCGATTGCCGACCATCCTGTCCGATATCGATTCCTTCCCGACCTTCCGGTTCAGAGTTGAACCGATATTCAGCGGCCTGGGTTAAAGGACTTCCGGCGCGAGCGAGACGATCTTCATGTAGTTGCGGTCGCGCAGCTCGCGGGCAACCGGTCCGAAAATACGGGTGCCGCGTGGCTCCCCCTGATTGTTCAGCAGCACGGCCGCGTTCTCGTCGAAGCGGATATAACTGCCATCACGGCGGCGCGTCTCCTTCTTCGTCCTGACGATAACTGCCTTGGAAACCTCTCCCTTCTTGACATTTCCGCCCGGCAGCGCGCTCTTCACGGCCACAACGATGACGTCACCAATGCCGGCGTAACGGCGGTCGTGTCCTCCGAGAACCCTGATGCAGCGGACTTTGCGCGCACCGGAGTTGTCGGCAACTACAAGGTTGGTTTCTTCCTGGATCATGACTGTCTCTCCCCTTTAGGAACCTCTGCGACCGGAGGACGCAAAAGGATATGACTTGCTTGAATTCTGATTACTGTTGGGCGGGCCGAGCCGATCCGCCACACTGCCGGTTCTTACTTCGCCTTCTCGACAATCGTATCCAGGCGCCACCGCTTGTGGGCGCTGAGCGGACGGGTCTCGATGATCCGAACGGTGTCCCCCACGTGGCACTCGTTCTGCTCGTCGTGCGCCATGTACCGCTTGGTCTTGTTGAAGTATTTCTTGTAGAGCGGATGACGGACGCGGCGAACCACGGTCACGACAATGCTCTTGTTCATCTTGTCAGAGACCACCAGGCCAACGCGGGTCTTGCGACGTCCGGCGGCGGGAGCATCCCCCCCCCCCTCGGCGTTCGCAGGAGCGCCGGCTCCAGCAGGTGAGCTCTGCATGAGGTTCAGCGGATCGCTCGCGGCGGTGCTGTTGGCAGCCTCATTCTCTGGGGTATTTTCTATCGACTGATTTTGTTCTTCCTGCATGGCGTCTCTATCTACGGATCGTGCTCAATGACTGTTCAGGAAACTTTCCCCGCCAACAAGGGGGGATGCGTTACTTGCCAAGCTCGCGCTGGCGGAGAATCGTCTTGATCCGTGCGATATCGCGGCGGATCGTGCGGAGAGCTGCCGGGCTTTCGAGCTGCCCTACTGCCTTCTTGAAGCGCATGTCGACCAGAGAGCGCTCGTTCTCGTTGATCTGGTTCTGGAGCTCCGTATCGGTCAGGCCCCGCAGGTCGGAAGGTTTCGTTGACTTCATTTCTATCTCGCGATTGTTTCTTCGTGTTCGGATCTGGCCTGTCAGCGGAGCGTCTCGTCGCCGGCATAATCCGGGCGAGTGATGATCTTGGTCTTCACCGGCAGCTTGTGGCTGGCGCGGCGGAGGGCCTCAAGCGCGATCGGGGTGGCAACACCGCCTACCTCGAACAGAATGCGCCCCGGCTTTACGACCGCAACCCAGAACTCCGGCGATCCCTTGCCCGATCCCTGACGGGTCTCGGCCGGCTTCTTCGTCACCGACTTATCCGGGAAGATCCGAATCCAGATCTTTCCGTCGCGCTTCATCTCGCGGTTGATCGCGATACGCGCCGATTCGATCTGACGGCTGGTGATCCAGGCCGGCTCGAGTGACTTGATTGCGTGGGTGCCGAACTCTATCGTCGAGCCGCGAAATGCCTTGCCGGTCATCCGCCCACGCTGGGTCTTGCGATATTTAACTCTCTTCGGTAATAGCATTGTTCAGAGTCCTTGGTCAGTAATCCGTACTTCCTGAGTTCGGGTCCGGCTTAGATAGGCTGATTCTGCTGGCCGATCACCTCGCCCTTGCAGATCCAGACCTTTACGCCGAGCGATCCCTGCTTGGTCTGGGCTGTCACCTGGGCGTAATCGATGTCGGCGCGGAGCGTGTGGAGCGGGATGCGCCCCTCCTTGTACTGCTCGGTGCGGCTCATTTCGGCACCGCCGAGGCGTCCGGCGCACATGATTCGAATCCCCTCGGCGCCCATCCGCATCGCGGAACTGATCGCCTGCTTCATGGCGCGACGGAAAGCGATACGACCCTCGAGCTGCTGTGCGATGTTCTCGGCAACCAGATACGCATCCAGCTCCGGACGCTTGATCTCATGAATGAGAATCTTCACGTCCTTCTTGGCAACCTGCCTCACCTCCTCCTCCAACTGCGCGATCTCCTTGCCGGAACGGCCGATCACCACGCCGGGGCGGGAAGTGTGAATCGTCAGGCGCATCTGCTTGGCGGTCCGCTCGATCACGATACGGCTCACCCCCGCGCGCTTCAGACGATTGCGCAGATAGTTGCGCACCATGGTATCCTCGGTCAGCTTGGCCGCGAAGTTCTTCTCGTCGTACCAATTGGCATCCCACGAGCGGATGATGCCGAGTCGAAGTCCTACTGGATGTGTTTTCTGTCCCAAGATGGCTCTCGTTTATCTGGTCTGTATTATCGTTTACTTTTTCGTCGTTCCCGCCACGATGATCGTCAGATGGTTCGAACGCTTACGCATGCGGTAGGCGCGTCCCATCGGGGCCGGAAGCATGCGCTTCATCGTGGTCCCCTGATTGACGAACACTTCCTTCACGACCACGGTATCCGGGTCGATCCGGTCATCCTTCTGAAGAAGGTTCGCCGTGGCCGAACGAAGGGCCAGCTCAGCGTCGTGCGATGCATGGTTGGCGCTGAAGCGGAGGATACCGAGCGCCACGGCGGCGTTCTTCCCGCGAATCAGGTCGATCACCAGGCGCATCTTGCGCGGTGAGGAATGAATATTTCTACGAAGTGCGCGAGCTTCAACAAACATTGTTCTATCTCCAAAGTGTCGCCCGAAGGCTATCGATTCGTTCTACTAGATCTACCCTACCTACGGACAGGCCCTGGCGCTTAGCGCTTGCCGGCACCGGCGTGGCCGCGATACGTGCGCGTCGGCGCGAATTCCCCCAGCTTGTGCCCCACCATGTTCTCGGTGACATATACCGGGATAAACTTGTTCCCGTTGTGAACCGCGAAAGTGTGCCCAACAAAGTCCGGAGCAATCGTCGAGGCGCGCGCCCAGGTCTTGATCACCCGCTTCGAGCCCTGGTTGTTCAGCGTGTCGACCTTCCCCGAGAGGTTTATGTCAACGTACGGTCCCTTCTTTAACGAGCGTGCCATTGTCTATTATGCCCTGTAGAGTTTTGAATACTTGCTCTCGATCTCGATAGCTCTACGCCACCAGGATTTACTTCTTGCCGCGAGGACGAACGATGTACTGGTTGCTGACGTTCTTCTTCTTCCGCGTCTTCAATCCCTTGGCGTACTTGCCCCACGGCGACTCCGGATGCTGGCGGCCACCGCCCGACTTGGAGCGGCCTTCACCACCACCGTTCGGGTGATCGATCGGGTTCATCGCCATGCCTCGCGTCTGCGGACGGACACCCAGCCAGCGCATGCGGCCGGCCTTGCCCAGCGAGATGTTCTCGTGATCGGAGTTGCCAACCACGCCGAATGTGGCGTAGCAGTCATTCCGGATCAGCCGAACTTCCCCCGAAGGGAGCTTGATCTGCGTGAAGACGCCGTCGCGTGCCATCACCTGGGCGGAGGAACCGGCGGAGCGGCTGAGCTGCCCCCCCTTTCCCGGCTTCAGCTCGATGTTGTGGACAAACGATCCAAGCGGCATCCGGCCAATCGGGCAGGCGTTTCCATCACGGAACTCCACCTCCGGTCCGGCCATCAGCTTGTCGCCAACCTTCACATGGTTCGGAGCGATGATATATCGCTTCTCGCCGTCCGCATACTCCAGCAGGCAGATGCGGGATGAACGGTTCGGATCATACTCGATCGTCGCCACGGTTGCCTCGATCCCAAGCTTGTTGCGCTTGAAGTCGATGATGCGATACTGCCGCTTGTGGCCGCCACCGCGATGACGCGAGGTAATGCGCCCCGTGTTGTTGCGTCCGCCGCTCTTCTTGAGCGGGGCCAGCAGCGACTTCTCGGGCGTCGAGGTTGTGATCTCCTCGAACGTGGAGGTCGAGTAATACCGGCGTGCTGCGGTAACTGGTTTGCTAGTGCGAATTCCCATATCGCTCGTTCTTTCTATCTAGTAAGACCGCTTTGCAGAGAGCTTCGGGCCTCGGGCCCCTCTCCGCAGATTGGCGATAACTCGTTGATTAACCTTCCGTCGGCAGATCGCCGATCACGTCGATCGTCTGTCCTGGCTTCACGGTGATGATGGCCTTCTTCCGAAGTGCCGTCTTCCCCTGAATGTACCCCTTGCGGGAGAGCTGCACCTTCTGGCGCGGCTTGATCGTCATGGTCCGGACGCTTGCCACGCCGACCCGATACCGCTCCTCGATCGCCTTGCGGATCTCGATCTTGTTGGCGCTGGTAATCACTTCGAATACGTATTGACCCTTCTCACTCAACTGTGAGCTCTTCTCGGAAAGGATCGGGCGCTTGAGTACTTGCCTCATCGTGTTCTCTCGCTGGTCTATCGTGAATGCGTCGATTAATCTTCTTTCTTCAACTGCTCCATCAGGATGTCCAGCGAGCCACGCTCGATGACAAGCACCTGATTGTTGAGCAGGTCGTACGTCGATGCGTTGCGCGCTTCCATGATCTCGCACTTCGCGATGTTCCTTCCGGAACGAAGCGCGTTCTCGTTTGATCCCTGGAGCAGCACCACCGCCCTCTTCCCCGCCACGCCCATCGCCTTCAGCATGTCCGCGAACGGCTTGGTCTTCACCTGATCGAACGTCAGGTTGTCCACCACCACGATCTCGTTGGACTGTGCCTTCAACGCCAGCGCGGAGCGACGCGCCAGCTGGCGCATCTTCTTCGGCATTGCCTGCGTGTAGTCGCGCGGGTTCGGTCCGTGGATGTTTCCACCGCCAACCCAGACGCCGGAGCGGATCGAGCCGGCACGCGCGGTGCCACGCCCCTTCTGCTTCCACGGCTTGCGGCCACCGCCACGAACCTCCCAGCGATCCTTGGTCTTGCTGGTTCCCTGACGCCTGTTGGCAAGATGCATCTTCACCGCCTGGTGCATCACCGCCACGTTCGGCTCGATGCCAAACACATCTTCGGGAAGATCGATCGTTCCGGCTGTGTTGCCGTCTTTGCTGAGGATATTGATATTCATTGCCCGTTATCCGTAGTCAGTACTCAATAGCTGTCGGCGTCGTCCCCTCGGTCGAAGGCGCCTGCGGTCCATCAAAGGTCGCGGCGGGAGATCGGAGAATCAGCGCTTCGGCTGCTTCAGGATCTCGACGATGCAGTTCGGTGCGCCAGGGACGGAACCCTTGACAATCAGAACGTTCTTGTCGGCCAGGAGGCCGACAACCTGAAGATTGCGAACGGTGGTCTTCTTGCCTCCCATCCGGCCCGCCATCCGGGTGCCCGGAAACACTCGCGAGGGATAGCTGGACCCGCCGATCGATCCCGGAGCGCGCTGGCGATCCGACTGACCGTGGGTCTGCATGCCGACGCCGCCGAAATGGTGGCGCTTCATGACACCCTGGAATCCACGTCCCTTGCTGTCGGTGGTGACACGAACCTTGTCGCCGATCGCGAAGATATCGCTCGCGCTGATCGTGTCCCCCGGCTTGTAGCTGGAGATATCGTAGCTGCGGAACTCGCGGAGATCGCGGATTCCGGAGACACCGGCCTTCTGGAGATGCCCGGTCTCGGGCTTGTTGATGTTCTTCTCTCTCTTCGACCCGAACCCGAGCTGAAGAGCCTCGTAGCCATCATTCTCCATGGTCCTGACCTGCACCACGGTGCAGGGTCCGGTCTCGATCAACGTGCACGGGATATATACCCCCTGCTCGTTGAAGATTCCGGTCATTCCGATTTTCCTACCTAAAAGCGCAGCCATAACTCTATTGCGAATTTCGAATTGGAGATTCTCGATTACGAGGTGGGAACCGCGATTCGGTCTCGCGATTGCCCGGCAACTCGGGGAGTCGATACGGAAGGGAAATAATCGGTGGGGCGTCCTGCACCGACGATCAGCCTCCGATCATCGATTGCTTCGTCAGACCTTGATCTCAACATCCACACCGGCGGGAAGCTCAAGCCTCATCAGCGAGTCGACCGTTTTCGGGGTGGAGTTGAGAATGTCAATCAGACGCTTGTGCGAGCGGTTCTCGAACTGCTCCCGCGACTTCTTGTCGACGTGCGGGGAACGAAGAACCGTATAAATGGTTTTCTCGGTCGGAAGTGGAACCGGCCCCGAGACGATCGCGCCGGTCTGCTTCACCGTGCGGATGATTTTCTCAGCCGACTTGTCGATCAGGTTGTGATCGTACGACTTGAGCTTGATGCGGATAACCTGGGCAGCCACGTTCTTCCTTTGCGCTGGTTATGATTCTTGTCGACGTTGTATATACAGACAGCCTTGCAGACCAGCTCCCCGCTGTATCGCGGAGTTCCGGCAACCGCCGTCAATCATTCATCATTCTGGATGCCGTCTCACATACGGCGTGCATGGAAGCTCAGAGGATGAGCTTGTCGGCTATGTGGGGCGCCGACCGGATATGCACTATAACCTATCGCACAAGTTCAACATTTCGGGTGGCCTGACGGGCGCAAACGGCATCTTCACCGCTCCGTTCCCGGCGTTGCACCGGGACTGCCCTGACTCAAGACCCTGATTCCCTGTTGATACCGTTCCACTTTCCTCGCAAGCGAGAGTGAGGAGTTAGAAGGCTTTACCTGTGCTTTCGTGAGACGCTCATTTTATAGAGCCTGCAAATATACGCGAGCCGCATGGTCCGGTGCAAGCAAAAGATTGCTCGAAACCATCCGAAAGTCGTACTCAAATGTAATTTCTGCCCGCTGTTTCGGATGACCTGCGACTCTTTCCGCCGCCACGGGTCATATGATTTCTGTCCCACCGCATAATTATTCCATGTAACGCTTTGATAATTCATTTCGTCTCGGTAATATACCCGCCGTGTCAACACTGCAGCGTCACCCCGACGATGTAGCGGGGGTTTATCCTTCAGAAGTAACGATCCGCAGCCTTTCCCGATGCGCGTCGCTCTTCTTCTGCCGGGCCACCCTACAGACACCTCCTATCGATTGCATCTCAGCTTTCAACATACGCGATCAATTTTTCCCCGAAATAACGCCGTTCCCCGCCCCCGATACCCTCTGGCGGCGAATCCCGGGCGGCACATCCCCTCTCACCCATAGGAGCAGGATCACAATGGACTTCCAGAGCATTATCGAGGTAACATCCGACAACTGGCCCGACGTTGTCAACCGCATCAACTGGCGGCACCCCGAGGTCGTCGACCGCATCGGGAATCGCTTTCTGCAGGATGTTGATGGCGGCGCGATGTACAGCATTCCAATCGATGTGTGGTACGAGCGGAATGCCTACCAAATGGTCTGGCGGCGCTTTGTGGCGAAGACCGCGCAAAAGGCAAACTGATACCGCGCGATTCCCCAACCCCGAATATTTATCGAAAACGCTCTTCGGCACCTCCCCGAAGGGCGTTTTCAGTTTCCCCCTCCCCGTCTTCAGGTTCCAGCCAAAACAAAAGCGCCCTCCGGGAGAACCCGAAAGGCGCCTTGTTGTTCAAACGCTCGAACTCTTACTCGAGGATCTTCGTAACGACGCCCGCGCCGACCGTACGGCCGCCCTCGCGGATAGCGAAACGCAGACCCTCTTCCATGGCGACCGGGGTGATAAGCTCGACAGTGATATTGTCGACGTTGTCACCAGGCATGACCATCTCGGTGCCAGCCGGAAGGGTGGCGATACCGGTCACGTCGGTCGTACGGAAATAGAACTGCGGACGATAGCCGTTGAAGAACGGCGTGTGACGTCCACCCTCTTCGCGCGAGAGGACGTAGACCTGCGCCGTGAACTTCGTGTGCGGCGTGATCGTGCCCGGCTTGCAGATAACCATGCCGCGCTCCAGCTCGGTCTTGTCGACACCGCGGAGGAGGAGACCAACGTTATCACCAGCCTGGCCCTGATCAAGAAGCTTGCGGAACATCTCGACGCCGGTCACGACCGACTTCTTCTTTGCTCCGAAGCCGACCAGCTCGACTTCCTCGTTCACATTGATGATACCGCGCTCGATACGACCCGTGCCCACCGTGCCACGACCCGTGATCGAGAACACATCCTCGACCGGCATCAGGAACGGCTTGTCCGTCTCGCGGATCGGGGTCGGGATGTAGGTGTCGACAGCATCCATCAGATCCCAGATGCACTGATAGCGGGGATCGTCGATCGGAGCATTCGCCGTGCCGGCCTCGAGAGCCTGCAGAGCGGAGCCCATGATGATCGGAATATCGTCGCCGGGGAACTCGTACTTCGAGAGAAGCTCGCGAACCTCGAGCTCGACCAGCTCAAGAAGATCCGGGTCCGCGATATCGACCTTGTTCATGAAAACGACGATACGGGGAACACCGACCTGACGGCAGAGCAGGATATGCTCGCGCGTCTGCGGCATCGGGCCGTCCGTAGCGGCAACAACCAGGATTGCTCCGTCCATCTGGGCGGCGCCGGTGATCATGTTCTTCACATAATCGGCGTGGCCCGGGCAGTCCACGTGAGCATAGTGACGGGCCTCCGTCTGATACTCGACGTGCGCCGTCGCGATTGTGATACCGCGTGCGCGCTCTTCCGGAGCGTTGTCGATCGAATCGAACGTCCTGACCTCACCACCGCTCTTGTGAGCGAGCGCCATCGTGATCGCCGCGGTGAGGGTCGTCTTGCCGTGGTCAACGTGACCAACCGTGCCCACGTTCACGTGGGGCTTACTGCGGTCGAATTTCTCTTTAGCCATTCCTGAGTGTCTCCTCTACGAGAAAAAGAGGTTGAAAAGATATGTAGTACAGTTGATTGATTCTTTGTCTGTCGCCACCCCGCGCGGAAAGGAACAACTCCCTCCCGCGCGGGCCAGCGCATCTTACATCGCGACGGCAGCCTTGCCGCTCTTCTCGATGATCTCGTCCTGGACCGCCTTCGGCGCCGCCTCGTAGTGATCGAACACCATCGAGTAGATGGCGCGACCCTGCGTCATCGAGCGGAGGCGAGTCACATAGCCGAACATCTCGGACAGAGGCACCATCGCCTTGATCACCTGAGCATCAGCGCGGCCCGTCATTCCCTCGATCCTGCCGCGACGCGCGGAAAGATCGCCCATGACATCACCCATATAATCCTCGGGCGTCACCACCTCGACGTTCATGATCGGCTCCAGAAGAACCGGCTTGGCGCGGCGGCATGCCTCTTTGAAGGCCATCGACGCGGCGATCTTGAACGCCATTTCCGATGAATCGACATCGTGCATCGATCCGAAGTGAAGCTTTGCCTTGATGTCCACAACCGGGAACCCGGCAAGCACACCGTTACGCATCGCCTCGACGATTCCCTGCTCCACCGGCTTGATGTACTCGCGAGAGATCACACCACCAACGATGGCGTTCTCGAACTCGAAGCCCTTGCCCGGCTCGTTCGGGGAGAACTCGATCACAACGTGACCGTACTGCCCCTTACCACCGGTCTGGCGGACGAACTTGTGATCCTGATCGATCGTCTGGCGGATCGTCTCGCGATAGGCCACCTGCGGCTTCCCGACGTTCGCCTCAACGCGGAACTCCCGCTTGATACGATCGACGATGATGTCCAGATGAAGCTCGCCAACGCCCGAGATGATCGTCTGCCCCGTCTCCTCGTCCGTCTTGACGCGGAACGTGGGGTCCTCCTCCGCCAGCTTGACCAGCGCCTCGCCCAGCTTGTCCTGATCCGCCTTGGTCTTCGGCTCGATCGCCTGATCGATGACCGGCTCCGGGAACTCCATCTTCTCAAGGATGATCGGATCGTTCTCGTCGCAGAGCGTGTCGCCGGTCTTCGTGGACTTCAGGCCCACAAGAGCGATGATATCGCCGGTCGAAGCCTGATCGATATCCTCGCGATGGTTCGCGTGCATCTGGAGAAGACGCCCGACGCGCTCCTTCTTGCCGGTGATCGAGTTGAGGACATACGAGCCCGCGGTGAGCGTTCCCGAATAGACGCGCACGAAGGTCAGCTTGCCGACGAACTTGTCGGTGATGATCTTGAACGCGAGCCCCGAGAACTTCTCGGTATCGGAAACCTGGCGGACGATATGATCATCCGAGTCGATATGATGTCCCGGCGTCGGGCCGATATCCAGCGGCGACGGAAGGAAATCGATGACGGAGTCCAGAAGCTGCTGAACGCCCTTGTTCTTGAAGGAGGAGCCAAGGAAAACCGGGATGATCTTCACCTGAATCGTCGCCTCGCGAAGAACCTTGCGAACCTCCTCGACCGAGATCTCCTCGCCGCCGAGATACTTCTCGAGCAGCGTGTCGTCAACCTCGGCAACCGCTTCGAGCATGGCGGTGCGGTACTCGCGCGCCTGCTCCTCCATGTCGTGCGGGATATCGATCACATCCCACGACGAGCCCTGGTTGGAGTCATCGAAGATATATGCCTTCATCTCGATCAGATCGACGATGCCCTTGAAGATATCCCCCTGACCGACCGGAAGCTGCACCGGCACGGCGTTCGCGCTGAGACGGTCCTTCATCATCTGAACGACCTTCAGGAAGTCGGCGCCCACGCGGTCCATCTTGTTCACGAACGCAAGGCGCGGCACGTTGTACTTATCGGCCTGGCGCCACACATTCTCCGACTGCGGCTCGACGCCACCGACGGAGCAGAAGAGCGCCACGGCGCCGTCGAGGACGCGAAGCGAACGCTCCACCTCCACCGTAAAGTCCACGTGTCCCGGCGTATCGATGATGTTGATGCGATTCTCGGGGAACTGCCCGTTGGAACCCTTCCAGAAACAGGTGGTTGCAGCGGAGGTGATCGTGATGCCACGCTCCTGCTCCTGCTCCATATAGTCCATCGTTGCGGCACCGTCGTGAACCTCACCCATGCGATGAAGCACGCCCGTGTAGAACAGGATGCGCTCGGTGGTCGTTGTCTTTCCGGCATCGATGTGGGCCATGATGCCGATATTTCTCACTCGATCTAACGGATATACGCGGGGCATAGGATTATAATGACTAATGCGAGTTGATAGTTCTTCTGTTCGTAAGCTTGTTCAGAGGATCATCGGGTATCCATACATGCGGGTAGCCGCTCGTCCCCGGAAGACACGAGCGTGCAGGAAGCCAATATTACCAGCGGAAGTGAGCGAATGCGCGGTTGGCGTCGGCCATCCGATGCACATCCTCGCGCTTCTTCACCGATCCACCCTCGCCGTTCGACGCGGCGATCAGCTCGCTCGCCAGCTTCTCATCAAGGCTCTTCTCGCGGCGGTCGCCGGCGTACTTGATGATCCAGCGGATGCCCAGAGCGATGCGGCGATCCGGGCGAACCTCCATCGGCACCTGATAGGTGGAACCGCCCACGCGGCGCGAGCGAACCTCGACGGCCGGCGATGCGTTGTTCAGCGCCTTGTGGAAGATCTCGATCGGCTCCTGCTGCGTCCGCGAGCCGATCAGCTCCAGAGCGCCGTAGAAGACACGACGGGCGGTGCTCTTCTTGCCGTCGAGCATCAGGTTGTTGATAAACCGCGCGACGGTGATATCGCCATACAATGGATCGGGGAGAACCCGACGCTTTTCAGCGCGTTTCTTTCTCATTCTGCTGTGTATAAATGATGATTCGACTTATCTGATGCGATCTATTGCCCCCACTCTGGAGGGATCAGCCAGCCCGTGCCGCCCGAAACGACTACTTCTTGGGGCGTTTCGCGCCATACTTCGAGCGGGCCTGCATCCGCTTGTTGACGCCCTGCGTGTCCAGCGTACCGCGGATGATGTGATATCGAACGCCCGGAAGATCCTTGACACGACCTCCGCGGATCAGCACGATCGAGTGCTCCTGAAGGTTATGACCCTCTCCCGGAATGTACGCGGTGACCTCGATGCCGTTCGTCAGACGAACGCGGGCAACCTTGCGAAGCGCCGAGTTCGGCTTCTTCGGCGTTGTCGTGTACACACGGGTGCAGACGCCACGGCGCTGCGGGCAGGAGTCGAGAGCGGGAGAATTGCTCTTGTAGGGCTCTACCTGGCGCCCCTTCCGGACTAACTGATTGATGGTCGGCACAGCTTGGAACTCTCTATAATGATCGAAAATGGATCGTTCGAAATAAGGAAGCTGGCAAATATAGGCATGCCCCCGAACATGAGTCAAGCTCGGGAGCGGCGTATTGCTCATTGTTTTGTTACGGAACGTGTTGAATCGCCCAACGACGGGCCATTTCAGCCACGTTGCCAACCAGACGCGAAGTCAAAAGATGACGAACACGATGACGGATTATTTCCCCTTCGGGGTTCCGGTGCCGGCGGGAGGGGTCTGCGCGCCCGGCGCCGGCTTGACAACTTCAGGGTTGCCCCCTCCGTTCATCCCCCCATGCGGGTTCCCCCCCTGGCCGTTGGTCGGCAGATCCACCGGCGGCTGAGGGGCCTCGGTGATATGATAGCTCCCCTTCTCCCACCGGAGCCAGGTGATCATCGGCCGGTCGTTGCCGTGACGAACCGTCATCACCACAAGCGTATCGACCTTCATCACCTGATAGTCCTTGTTCAGCTTGCCGGCGACCGTATCCTTGTTCAGGGCTATCATTTTCGCGTAGGCATCCCTTCCCTTCAGCGGCTTGATGGAATCCCATTTCGCCCTGGCGTCGGGGGGCAACTGGTCGGCCTGTCCCTTCATCCGCTCGATATCCAGATCCAGGTTATGCCTGAGCGTGGTGTCGAGCATGTCGTAGATCCTGGCGCCGTTGGCCGAGTTGATCGTCTCCACCCAGGTCTTGTAGAAATCCTTGGGATCGGGACGGGAGTCGCCGCAGCCGCAAAGGATGGCCGATGAGATGGCAAGGAGAGCGATCACGACCGCAGCCGTGCCCCGGAACTGTATGGAAAAGAAGGTGCTCATGGATGCATTACCCCGCGATTAAGCGTAGAAAACGCAAACCTACGGCTTTTCGGGTTGCCGACAACGATTCCATTCCATCCTCACAGGGTTGTAATCATTGCTTTCAATTACGCCCGCCGGAAAATCGATCGTAACCGGAGCCTGGCCCGTTCGTTGCGCGTCAGACGGGCCGGGCCGCCCGCCCGAGAGATACCTTTGGCCGATTCTCCTCGAACCGTAAATTGAGCCCATGCGATCCACACCCGTTCTCCATCCACCAGAAACGATCGTTCTGGATGGCGTGCCGGTTACATACACCGTCCGCCGAAGCCCGCGCGCCAAGCAGATGCGGATTACCGTCTCCGCTCATAACGGCGTTGTGGTAACGCTCCCGGCGCGACTTAAACGGTATGTCAACCCCGAGGAGATCCTGCGCGAGAAGAAGCTATGGCTCCTCCACCATCTGTCCACAATCACGGTCCCCACGCCACCGACACCGCTTGCCGATGGCTCGATCATCCATTTTCTTGGACACGAACTTCGAATCGCGATCGGCGAAAGCAGCGGCCGGCAGACGGTGAAGGTGGTGGAAAACGAGCTCAGGGTGATGCTCCCGCGCGATTTCTCCGGCGATCTCAAGGAGGTCGTGAAGCTGTGGATTCGCAGCGAAGCTCAACGCATTATCGGCCGCGAAGCCGAGCGGATGGCGCCGTTGATTGGTGTCCAGTACAACCGGCTGACGGTGCGCGACCAGAAGACGAAATGGGGAAGCTGTTCCAAGAGGGGAACTCTCTCCTTCAACTGGCGGCTGGTCCTCTTCCCGCCGAAGGTGATCCGCTATATCGTCATCCACGAGCTCTGCCACCTCCGGCACTTCAACCACTCGCAACGCTTCTGGAGCCTTGTGGAGCATCACGACCCGGCATTCGAGAACTCGATCCAGTGGCTGAAACATCATGGGATGCGGATGGAAGGGGATCTCCGCTGAGGGGTGATCATGCGGGTCGCGCGCGAGCCTGAACATGGAAGCCGGCGCCTCGGGAGATCATCCCCAGGCGCCGGCTTCCATGTATCAAACACGATCTGCCCCTGGCTACCTCACCAGCACGATCGGGTAGGTCGCCACTTCCGACGGGAGCATCAATCTGAGGAAATAGGTCCCGTTCGGCAGCCCTTCCAGGCGCACCGCCTGCTGCTGCTCTCCGGGCTCGATCTGGCCGTTGTAGATCTCCCGCACCACGCTCCCCTGCTGATCGATCACCTGAATCGTGACAGTTCCCCGCTGCCGCATCTGATAGCGAAGAGTGCCATCGCCGCGCATCGGGTTTGGAGCAAAGCTGATGATGCTGGTAAGCCGTTGCCCGGCCTGATCATCCACGCCCGCCTTTCCGGTCGGTGCGCGATAGCCGGTCGGCGTAAGGGCCGTGGTGTCGCCGCTGATCACGATATCCGGGGCAACATCGCGATACGTCCCGTTGCGGCGGGCATCGGGGCTTGTGTAGTAGACCGAGCAGCATCCCTTCTCGAAGACGATATCGGCGATGCTGGCGAACACGGAGTCCATCGCCGCCGCGTCGCGGACGGAGAAGTAGCGGCCGCCGGTTCCGGCCGCGAGCGAGCGGAGCGAGTCATCGGTATCCAGCAGAAGGCCGATGGCGAAGACCGGCACGCCGGCCGCCTTTGCCCGCGCGATCACTTTCTGAATGCTCCGTTCCTGCGATTTATTATCCTCGCCGTCGGTCAGCACCACAATCGCCTTGCGGCGGGATGGCGAGCGGAGCGTGATATCGTCCACGGCCTTGATCACCGCGTCGTTCATGGCTGTCCATCCCTCCGGCTGAATCCTGTCGATTGCCGATTTCAGCAGCGGCTTGCTCGATGTCCAGCTCTGATCGAGCGTCGTGGAGAGGCTGAACGAATAGATGGCCGACTCGTCACCCGCGTCCAGTTTATCGACGAACTTCTTGCCGGCGTTGCGCGTGTAGGTGATGCGGTCGGACGTGCCGAACGACTCCTGCATGCTGCCGCTGCGGTCGAAGACCATCGCCACCGAAACGTTGCTGGAGCGCTCGGAGCAGTCGATCCTGTCGATAGGCACGCGCACGCCGTTCTCGGTAAGCACCAGATCGTTGCCGAAATTCTCGTATCGCACCGAATCGCGCGTCACCTTCATCGCCAGGCGGATCGTGGGAAAGCCGCTCGAATCGATGCCGCAGAGTCGCGCATCGATATTCGGCAGCTCCTCGATCAGCACATGCAGCATCCCGCTGTTGTTGGCGTGGGCATCCTGCTTGACGAATCCCTTGAAATTCCAGTCGACAAGCGATACGCCGACCCGCTGGCCGTTCCCCTGAATGATGGTGGAATATCGATGCTGATCATTCAGCGGCAGTTTCGGCATCGGCTGATCGTTGATTCTGAGGCCGTGCGAGTTCAGCATCCGCTGGTCGCCGACGTAGATCGGATAGCCCTCCGAGAAGGCCCGCCATTCCGGCTTCGCCCACTCTTCCTGCGGAAAGGAGTAGATCCAGACCGGGTCCACGCTGCTGTTGACGGTATCCTCCCACATCGAATATGTCCCCCATGCGGTAACTCTGTAGCGATGCGATGATGATGTTGCGTCGGGAGTGTGGAGCGTATCGAGCGAGCGGGCGTCGATATCGATCTGGTACGGGAAATTGCGCTGGGCGAGGAGCGATCCCGAAACCAGAATCAGGAGCGCGAAAAATGTTGCTATCGGCCTGCAATGTAGAGCATCGTTCATGGCAAATCTCCTGGGATGTCAACCAAACACGTTGTTGAAATCATGACAATGCCGATGGAGACAGCGTGACCGTGCGAAGGTTGAGTCAGGGAGGATTTTTTTTGACGCGGCGGGGATATCGGAGAAAAAAAGAGCGGACCTGCATTCGGGGGGCTTAGGGCAGGCCCGCTCAGAGTGAACGGGAAAGGTGTTCCTTTACCGACACATCATTCAGGAATCAATAGCCATCAAGACATTCGGAACACCCACGTAGACGCCACGAAAGCCGCGCTTAGTGGGGCCTGGGAGGGAGGGATACAGTTTTTCACTTCGGTTGTCAGTGGTCAGTATCGGGGGAAGTCGGGGGAGGTTTTAAACCTCCCCCAACAGTCCAATGCTAGCCGCTGCTAGCTGAGAATCTTCCGTTCAAGGTAGCTGGGAAGCATCGCGCGCCATGTCGGCCAGTCATGCCCCCATTCATTTCCCCAGACCTCGACGTTGTTCGGTATCTGCTTCATGCCGAGGATATCGGCGATCGCCCAGCTTGCGGCGGGCGCCTCGTACGATCCCTCGCCACTCAGAAAATTGATCTGGCTCTTGCCCCGAAGCTGCGCCAGCAGCAACTCATCATGAAGATTCGGGAGATAGTCCACCGGGGAGTTGTAGTAGACATCCTCATCGTAATATCCCTTTGAGTACGATTTCAGGTCGTAGATGCCGCTCATGCCGATCGTGCCATCGAACAGATCGGGACGGCGGAAGAGGGAATTGGCGGCATGAAACGCGCCGAGCGAAACCCCGCAGGTGATCGGCATCGCATCCCCCCCCATCGCGCCCCGGATATAGGGGACCACTTCCTCGGTGACATAGCGATTGTACTGCTGATGCCGGATCGCCTTCTGCCGACCGGAAAGCTCGCTGTTCAACCAGCTCTCGTTGTTGATGGAGTTGATCGAGAACACCCGCACCTTTCCCTGTTCGATAAACGGCTTGATCGAATCGATGAGATAGAACCGCTCGTACTCAAGGTAGTCCGCCCCGGCTGATGGGAACATCAGCATCGCGAGGCCATAATTGCCGTAGATGGCGATCTCCATCTGTTTGTCGAGATTGGGGCTGTGCCAGGAATCGAGAATTCTTTCCATGAAACGTCCGGAAATAATGAGCGTGAAGATTCGGCGGGCCTTGAAGCTCCGAACAATGCCCGTGAAAGGCGTTGAACGAGGATTTCCCGGAAGCTGATAACGACAGGTCCCGAACAGCCCCCTTCAGCAGGCGGACGGCCCGTTCCATTAGCCCCTCTCGGGAGCTCCAAGGCATTCCGTGGTATGGGGTGATAATACTAAACGCGGAGCAATTGCCGGCTCCGCGTCTGGTAAAAAGATCGGGCGGGATCTGCTACTTCTTCGTGGCGCTCCGTCCCGTCGCCGTATCGCGCGATGGAACCCTCGTCGTATCCCCATGCCCGCCGACGTTGATCTGGTTGACAACGCTGCTCACGTTCTTCATCTTGGAGGTCGTCTCCTCCGCGAACTGCCTGTCCTTCACCGTCGCGACGCCACCGGTAAGCGTGGCAACCCCATCGCGACTCAGATCCAGCTTCACATTCTCAAGCCCGTTGAAGCGGTTGAGCGCGGCCTGCATCTGCGACTCGTCCATCTCCGTCTTGATGCCGGCGGCGGCGGTATCAATCTTCCCGCCGATCTCCCTGCCCGCCTCCTTCAGTTTCTTCCCGGCTGAATCAAGCGTCGCGCCGGCATCGCCCGAGCCCGACCCGTTGCATGCCGGCAGCGAAAGCAGAAGAAAGCCGAGTGCAAGGGGCTTCCAGAGCTGTTTCATCATCCTTCTCCCGATTGTTTTGGTTTGCGTAACGATCAATGCGGGTCGATGGGTCAAACGATATGCCATCGCCGCCGGGCCCGGCTTATTCCCCGTCATCAGCATCTTCTTCCGGCTCGCTGCGGGAATATTTGTCGCCACGTTTTTTCTCCGCCTTCGCGGCTCCCCTCACCACCAGCACGAACTCCCCCTTGATCGCCGCGCGGCCCGAATAATCGGCGTGGAGTGCGCCAAGGGTGGAGCGGTTGATCTCCTCGTAGAGCTTCGTAAGCTCCCGGCATATCGCCGCCGGGCGATCCTCGCCAAGCACGTCCGCCAGCTCCCGAAGCGTTTTCACGATGCGGTGCGGTGACTCGTAGAAGACGATCGTCCGCTCCTCGGCGACCAGCTTCGCGATTGCCGTGCGGCGTCCTTTCTTGTGCGGCAGAAACCCCTCGAACGCCACGGCGTCGGTTGGCAGCCCGCTGGCGGTGACGGCGGTGGCAAGGGCGGTCGGCCCCGGAAGCGGCACCACGCGGATGCCGGCCTCGATTGCCGCGGCAATCAGCCTGGTCCCCGGATCGCTGATCCCCGGAGTGCCGGCGTCGCTCACCAGCGCGACATCCTCTCCGCTCAGGATGATCGCCACGATCTGCGCCACGCGCGCCGCCTCGTTCCCCGCGAAGTAGCTGATCAGCCGCTTGTGGGGGATCTCGAAATGCCGCAGAAGGCCGGACGTTACGCGCGTATCCTCGCAGGCGATCACCGGTGTCTCCCGCAGCACGCGGAGCGCCCGGAGGGTGATATCCTCCAGATTGCCGATCGGCGTGGGAACCACATAGAGAACGCCGTTATGTGCCCCGTTCATGCGCCCTCCCCAGGCGATGGCTTCCCGCGGCGCGTCCTGAAGAACGCCTTGAGAAGCCCCGCGCAATCGTCATCGAGCACGCCGCCAAGCGTCTCCACCTGATGGTTCAGTCGCGTATCGGTCGTGATGGTGAAAAGGGTGCCGGCGGCGCCGGCCCTGGCATCGTACGCCCCGAAGAGCAGCGCATCCAGCCGCGCGTTGACGATGGCCCCGGCGCACATCGGGCACGGCTCCAGCGTAACGTACATCCGGCATCCCTCAAGACGCCAGCTCTCCAGGGCGGCGGCGGCGGCGGTGATGGCGATGATCTCCGCGTGAGCCGTGGGATCTGCCATCCGCTCGGTAAGATTATACCCCCTGCCGATCACCCTGTCCCCCTTTACAACCACGGCCCCCACCGGAACCTCCCCCTCTTCGTATGCCCGCTCGGCCTCGGCCAGCGCAAGCCGCATGAATCGTTCGTGATATGTCATACGCGAAGATAAAACTCCAGCCCTACGCGACATCAATCGCCATGCAATTCAAATTCGATCGGGCCGGCGGGAATGAGTTGCGCGGCCCCGCCGCTGGCTCCCCTTCTCCGGCATTCCGTTCCGGTCGCTAAACATTTCAGCGGCTGGATGGATCGTAGCGATGTTCCGTTGGTAGTCACTCTCGAACAGATGTAACTTGGAGGAAATGAAGATGACACGACCTCTTGCTCTCATGTTTCTCGGGCTGCTCCTCGCGCTGAGCGCGGCCGCCTGCCACGGTTCCCAGAGCGTCGCGCGGAACGAGGAGGCAGGCCAGACCGCCGGGAAGATCATCGATGCGAACGGGCATATCGATTCGGCGCTTGCCGCCCTGGACCCGCAGTTCTACGTCAGCCCGAACGAGGATACCGCAGGATATGTCCTCGGCTTCTCGGTCGGCGGCGGCGGAAGCCCCGATTCCCCCGAGATGACCGCGCTCCGCTCCATCAGGCGGTTTACCGCCGGCATCTACGGCGCCGATGGCGCGGAGATAGCCCACCTCACAACCGATGACATCGGCCGGAGCGGCACGGCATCGGGGGGTGATGGCTCGGTGATGGTCTACGCAAGGACGGCCTGGGCGCCGAAGAACGGCAACGGGGCGTGGGCGCTGATGAGCATCGAAACCGATCGTGGAAGCGTGACACGCCGGGTGGCGTTCCCCGGAACCGGCGCCGATGCATCGCAGACGCGGAAGAACTCCCCGCTGGAAATGAGCCTGGATGCCGAACCGAGAGGCAACAGCATGGAGTTCGTGCTGACGGTGCGGCGCACCGCAGCGGCGCCGGAGGGAGAATACCGGCCGAACGGAGAGCAGTACAGGATAGAGATCATGGATGATGGCGGTGAGGTGATATGGTCGTCATCCCGAGGTCTGATGTTCTCGCAGATGGTCGGCGAGATTGCGCCGAAGAAGGTCGGCGAGGAGATCACCTACCGCGCCATCTGGAGCGGTCTGGATTATAGAACGCACGAACGTGCCGCGCCGGGCCGCTACAGAATCATCGCGACGCTTCCGGCAAAGCCGGCCCCATATATCTTACGAGAGGAGCTTACCTGGAGTGGTAGATAACAATCTTGAACCGGCGGAATTCGATCAGGTGGAGTTCGACGAGCGGATGATGCGCCGTGCGCTCGATCTGGCGGCGCGGGGCGCCGGGAACGCCAGCCCCAACCCTCTCGTGGGCGCCGTGATCGTGAACGGGGAGCGGCGGATCATCGGTGAGGGATGGCACGAGCGTTACGGCGGGCCGCATGCCGAGGTGAACGCGCTCAACTCCGCCGCCGGGCAGGATCTGCTCCAGGCCACCATCTATGTCACGCTGGAACCGTGCAGCCATCATGGGAAGACCCCTCCGTGTGCCGAGGCGATTGTGGCCGCCGGGTTCCGAAGAGTGGTGGTGGCGATGCGCGATCCCAACCCGCTGGTGAGCGGCCGGGGCAACCGCCGCCTTCGCGAGGCGGGGATCGAGGTCTCGGTCGGGACGCTGGAACGGGAGGCGCGACGGCTGAACGAGGCGTATATCCATTTCATCACCGCCGGAACGCCGTTCGTGACCATCAAGATGGCGCAGACGCTGGATGGGTTCACGGCGCTGCCGAGCGGTGAATCGCGATGGATCACCTGCGAAAGCTCCCGCCGCCGCGTTCACCAGCTTCGTGCCGTCTACGACGCGGTCATGGTGGGGACGCGCACGGCCCAGATCGACGATCCATCGCTCACCCTCCGCTACGGCGTTGCCGGGCGCAACCCGAAGCGCATCGTCGTGGATCGCCATCTCTCCCTCCCTCCCTCCCTCCGTCTCTTCACCGACGGCCATCAGGATCTGACCATCGTCTTCACCGCCGACTCCATGCTGGAGAGCACTCGGGCCGCCGAGCTTCGGGATGCCGGCGTCACGGTCTTCGGCGCCCCCCCCACCGCGCAGGGGCTGCGGCTTCCGGAAGTGCTCCGGGTGCTTGGGGAGAACGGCATCGCATCGCTGATGCTGGAGGGGGGAGCGGGAATCGCCGGGGCGTTTATTCGCGAACGGCTGTCGCAGAAATTGATCCTGTTTCTGGCGCCGAAACTCTTTGGTCGCGGCTTCCCGGCCTTCGCCGGTCTGGAGGTGGCGCATCTCTCCGAGGCCTATGGCCTGAACATTCAGGAAGTGGAGCCGGTGGCCGAGGATCTGATGATTACCGCGTACTGGCACAAAGGTTGATTTGTCTATCGGCGAACGTCAGCGTACAGAATGAGGAATGACCTCATCCGGGCGGGCATGATCATTGCCGCCGCGCTCTCCGATAAACGATGAATCAAACCCAGTGAGCCATGAAACATCCGGTGTTCGATAAAGATCTCACATCCCTCCTTCGCCATTGCGATAATGCCGATCTGGACCCGATTGTGAGCATCATCCTGGCCTCGCCATCGCAGACGCTGACCCTGAAGGAGGAATACAAGGGGAGCGATGGCGATCACAAACGCTATGTCGATGAGATCGTCTACGAGATCACGTCGTTCGGCGGCAACAGCCTCGCCAACCTCGTTCGCGGCCAGGGAATCCCCTATGCCGAAATGCTCCGCGATGTGGCCTCGAAGCTCTCCATCCGCCCGCTGATCACCGATACCACGTCGTCGCTTGAGACGAAGGTGATCCTGAAGATCCTGAAACTCGCGTACGATAATCTTGGCGAGGAGGATCAGCAGGCGTTGCAGGAGCTTCTCAATGTCGGCTCCGATGCTGGCGACGCGATCGATTTCAGCGATGGTTTCCCGGAGGATGAGATCGGCGCGCAACTGGCCTCCGCAAGCACATCGCTGCTGGGGGACAGGATTCAGAACGCAATCCAGACGGCAGCCCGGTCGGCGAAGCTGCGCCAGACGATGGCCTCGGTCGTGAAGTCGGCGCTGGCGAAAGTAGCCACCGCCGGCCTGGGAGGCCCGGTAAGCTGGACGGTTGCCATCGGCCAGGGACTGTACGAGCTGTTCGGCCCGAACTTCACGATAGCTCTCGGGTTGATCGCCCAGATCGGGCTTCTCCGCCAGAAGCACGCGCAGTTCCAGCGCGATACCGCCGATCAGGCCGAGGAGCTGGAATACTAGATCCCGCCCTTCGGCATAAGTTGCTGCGGAAAGCCGCGTCGCGCTGCCGACGTGGCTTTCCGCGTATTATCATCCGGACGTTCCGGCATTTCTTCCTAGATTGGCGCGCATGAGCTCGACTTCCGGAGGACGATTTCTTTCCTGGCTCTCCCGTGGACGGGGGATCGAGATCATTGCCGCGTCGTGTATCGCCGTGCTGCTCACCGCCATCATCACCTATCTGCCGAAGTTCGACCTGGTGGAAGCGGCGATGAACGATGAGAACTTCACCGATATCGTCCTCCGAACCCACGGCGATCTCCCGATCGACACCAATATCAGGGTGGTGACCTACGATGCCGCCATCTTCGACTCCACCGACCGCGTGGACCGCGCGCTGCTGACGCTTCGTCTGGCCGCCCTGATGGAGCTGAAACCCCGCGTCGCCGGCGTCGACTTTCTGATCGAGGACCTTCGCCCGGAAGCCCCCGATGGCGATACGATGCTGGCATCGCTCATCACCGACCACCCGAACCTGATCTTCGGCATCTTTCACGAGGATTCCCTCAATCGTTTCCGCATCCCCCCCTCGCTCTTCGGATCGCCCGACCGCCGGTTCGGGTGCATCAATCTCCAGGAGGATGAGGACGGCACCATCCGCACCTATACCACGCTCTGGGGCGACCCGGGGGGGCGGCCGACAGAGTCGTTCGACCTGCGGGTGGCGCGTCTCGGGGATAGCGCGGCGGCGGCGCATCTGGACCGGTTCAGCCAGCGGACCTTTGTCATAGACTACGCCGCCGGCATCGGCGAGACAAAACGCTCCAGCGACGCGGGGGGCGATCAGGTCTTCCCCACCATCCCGCTGGACACGATCTTCAACACGATTTCATCGGGCGATTCGGCGGGGACGGCGGCGCTCAGGGCCATCTTCGCCGACAAAACGGTGCTTGTTGGCTATGGCGATATCAGGAAGGGACAGGTCACGTCCGTCGTCGACCGGTTCTATACGCCGCTTCGCCAGGAGAAGCAGGGGCTCCCCGATATGAACGGCGTGGCGATCCACGCCAACATCCTCAACACGATACTCCGGGGGCGGATCGTGCAGATCGTCCCGCTCTGGTTGAACATGATCTGGGGGCTGGTCCTGGTGCTGATCCGGCTGCTGAGTCGCGAGCGGATCGAGCGGGTAAGCAATCCGCGCTCCCGCGCCTTCCTTCTCTACGGGACGTTCTGGACACTCTTTCTGCTCGGCGTCCTCCTTCCGATCCTCGCGTTCCGGTATACCCCCTACAAGTTCTCGATCTACACACCGCTGGCCGGCCTTCTCCTTTCCGTCCCCGCGATGGAGGGGCTGGACAAGGGGCTGGGGCTGCTGCGCGACATCCTCAGGCGCATGCGCCTCCGCTCCCTGCGTTCCCCCGCGATGGCCGCGGCGCTCAGGTTTATCCTGAAGGCGTGGAACAGCGAGGAGCGGATGGAGCGTGGCAATCACTTCCTTCAATCGCAGTTTCACGGGGCCTGCGCGATTCTCTTCGCGGAGGCCGGCACGGGGGCGCTCCGATTCGACATGCCCACGATAGCATCGCCGACGCTGCGGAGAATGGTCGCGGCGCTCAACGCCCAGCCGGATGCCCTGGCCGCGTCGTCGGCCGCCGCGCGGGATGCCGCCGGGATCATCACCATCATCGATTCCGATCCCGAGCTTCAACGCGCGCTCAGGCTGGCCCGGTCGCTCTATGTGGCGCTTAATGAAATCAGAAGACAGGGGGCGGAGATGGAGGAATCCACGGAGGAGACAGTGGAGGCGACGGAGGGGATCGCGGATTACGCCGATCTGGCGCTCAAGACGCTTGGCGGAACAAAGGGCAGGGAGAAGGATGGGCAGTTCGGAAAGCTCTATGAATCGCTGGAACGATATGCCAGGCGGGCTGGGGAGACCGGAGGGACAGGGGAGGTCGGGCATCTTCATCCCTATGCGTTCCGGGCATCATGCAGGCTTCACAACCGCGAGGAAACCTTCATCTATTTCGGAATGCAGGAGGACGCGAACAACCGCGATGATTTCTACGATCTGGTCTACGGCGGAGCCACCATCCGCTGCCAGCCGTCCGATCACCCCGGCCTGCGGAATTTCAAGGAGGCCACGCGCGCTGCCGGCGATGACGACGGGGAGATCACCAGCGCCAGATAAACGAGAGCAGCGGCGCCACCGAGAAATGCTCGATCTCCCCGGTCAGCCCACCCGTGCCGTGAACGCCGCCAAGCCCGTTCAGATCAACCCCGAGCCCGGCATCGAATGCGTAATGCTCGCCGAACCAGCGCACCGATGCCACCACCGGCGCAAGCCCCGATGACTCCACGACGTACGTTTCAACGGCCAGCTTGAGCCCGCGACGGAGCGTGATGTCGCCGCCGACCGCGAGGATATAGGCGTTCCTGTCGAACTCCAGCCCCGACGCATTGTGATGCTTCCAGCTATAGCCCGCCGCCACGGAGATCCGGCGGCGCCTGTCACCCAAGCTGATCACCGCATACGGGGCCGAGACCGAGATATCGGATTCCCTGGTCGATGAATATCCGTACTGGAATCCGACCGCCGTGCTCAGTTCCCCGCCAACCGGAATCTCATACTTCCCCCCGATCGTCCCGAGCGTGAACCTGCTGATGGCCGCCGGAACGAACGCGCCGCCGCCGATCAGCGTCAGCCGATCGGTCACGCCGTATCCGGCCAGAACCCCGGCCAGATCGTACGTGCCGGCAAATGTCCTCCCCTTCCCCACCGACTCCGACGTGGGCATGACGATGTTCCTGAAGGTGGTGGGGTCCTCGAGCGGCGGAAGGGTATCCACCGGCACGATGACGCGCACCGGAGGAGGCGGTGGATTCACGGAACTGGCGGTAAGCGGCTTCCTGATGATGTAGGTGGTCAGCCCCCCGTTCGGCTGGGCGCGACGGATATGAAGGACGATCTCGGTGTTGAACCGCTCCGCGCGCGTCGGCCGATAGCAGACGTCGTAGCGAAAATCGTTCTCCACGGCGGTCCACGGGCTCCGTCCCGGAGGCATTTTCACCGTAAACCGCGGATCATCAACGACAATCGAATCGACCTTTTTGCTATCGGTTGTCCTGATCTCGCAATGGACGCATGTGGAATCGCCGACGGTCACATCCCCCGTGAACTCATGCCTGATCTCCCAGTTCTCCGCCTCGATCTTCCGCGACGTGAACGCGCCATCGCAATCGTAGATGATCAGGTTGGCCGCCTCCTTGGTCGTGGCATCGCCGACGAAGATGTGAAGATCGATCCGCGTTGGACAGCCGGAGATCGCCGGAACCGTGACCTTCGTGTTGGAGGATGCCGTGCCGCGGATGCGATCCAGCCCCCTGGCGTTGGAGACGGTGACGATGTTATCGCCCGGATAAAGTCGCTCGGGATAGATCGTGGTGCCGTCCCCCGACGGCTGGGCCAGCAGCGATTCCGAAACAAAGAGCGCCAGAAGTACGAAAGGGACGATCAGGAACCGCATCGGCAGGAACGAATTTGATGTATCGATGTTCTCCGCGGGACCGGCCGAGGCCGGAGCAGACCGAAAAGAGCGCAGGTTGCTTCCAACGGTGAATATATAACCACGTTCGGTTCATAAGTTACCCCGATAAGGAACAGCGTTTGCGGCCGATGATGATCGACCGCTTCCGATGCCGTGCCATCGCGGCATCGATGAACCTCAGCAATTACGACCCTACGAACTTATGAGCGACCCTCTTTCCCCGCGCCCGCCGGTTTCCCCGACCCACAATCCCGTGGAGCAGGCGCTGAACGCGGCCAGCGGGATACGGCCACGCAGCGAGTATCTCCGTCTTACCAAGACACTGACCTACAGCTACATGTTCGTCCTTCCGCTGCTTATCGTCTACGAGCTTGGAATCTGGCTGATCAACAAGGGGGAGGCCAACCAGATCAGGATCGGCGCCGATCTTCTCCTGAAAACAATTCTGGGCTATGCGGGAATTCATGGGACGATCTGGGTAAGCGTCGTGATCGTGGCGGTCGGCGCCGGCATCATGTGGTACGAGCGACGGCTGCGGCTCCCCTTCCGGCCGGGATATTTCGGGCTGATGTTTCTGGAGAGCGCCGTCTACGGCGTGGCGATCGGGCTGATGGTGGCATCGTTCGTCTCGCAGCTTTTCAGCACGATCTGGATGCCGATGCTTCAGGTTGCCGGCCAGCTCGGGACCACGCACGAGCTTGTTCTGTCGCTTGGCGCCGGCGTGTACGAGGAACTGCTCTTCCGGCTGATTCTGGTTTCCACCCTCGTGTGGATTCTGAAATTCATGATCACCACCCCCCGGCTCCGCTATATCATCGCCGCGGTTATCGGCGCCCTGATCTTCAGCTCGGTTCACTATATCGGCGATCTTGGCGATCGCTTCACGTTCCAGAGCTTCACCTTCCGGTTCCTGATGGGGCTGGCGTTGAACGGCATCTACCTCTGGCGAGGATTCGGCATTGCGGCGATGACGCACGCGCTCTTCGATGTCTTCGTCACACTGGCGCGGTAAACCATCGACGGCAAAGAAAACGCGGGCGACGGTTGGATTGCTTCCATCGTCGCCCGCGACCATGTTCCGGCGGGTTGTGAGCGATGATGCTACGCGGTGACCGTCTCCGGCTCAACCTCCATCGCCCCGCCAGCCTTCTCCCATGCGCCGATTCCCCCCAGAAGATCGGAGACATCGGCGATGCCGTTCTTCCTGAGAATGGAGATCGCAATCGCCGAGCGATATCCTCCCGCGCAATGGACCACCATCGGACGGCTCACATCCTTCAGCTCCCCGGCCCGCTCCGGCAACCGGCTCAGCGTGATATACTCGGTTCCGGGGATCGATTTGATCGCCCGCTCGCCGTCACGGCGGACATCAAGCACCAGCGGCGGTTGCCCGGACTTCAATTCATCCTGAAGCTCCGCCACGTCAAGGCGACGGAAGCTCTCCACCGGCCGGCCCTCCTTCACCCACGTCGCAATCCCTCCCGCCAGATATCCCGACACGGAATCGTAGCCCACGCGGGCGCAGCGGAGCACCGACTCCTCCTCACGCCCCGGCTCCGCGACAATCACCAGCGGCGTGCCGATCGGCAGCAGCGTTCCAACCCACGTCGCGAACTGGCCGTCGAGGCCGATATTGATCGATCCGGGGATATATCCCCTGGAGAAGGCATCGGCATCGCGGGTATCGAGGAGGATCGCGCCGTGGTGTACGGCATCAGCCAGCTCATCGGCCGCAAACGCGCGGGCATGGGTTATCACCAACGCCAGCTCCGGGGCCCCCTGGCGGTTGATGGCGGCATCGGCCAGGAAGTACGCGGGGGCATCCGGCTGCCCATCGGTGATCGCGACGATGAACTCCTCGCGGCTCATGGGCTTGAGCGCGTAGTTGGTCATGCGCTCGGTTCCAATCGTCGAGAATTCAACGCTTCTGAGCGCCTTGCCGCAACTGGACCCCGCGCCGTGGGCCGGATAGACCCTGGTTTCATCGGGAAACGTGAGGATTTTCCCGTGAAGAGAATCGTACAGGCGTCCGGCCAGTTCCTCCTTCGTGATGCCGACAGCGCCGAGGAGATCGGGGCGGCCGACATCGCCGGCGAACAGGGTATCGCCCGTGAACAGGGATGCCGGCTCATCGGGGGTCGCCTCATCGCTCGCGGCGATGGTAATCCCCTCCGGGGTATGTCCCGGAGTTTCCAGCACCCGAAGCGAAATCGTTCCAACGCGAAGCAGATCGCCATCCTCGACCGCACGATGCGGAAACGCGGCCCCGGCGTGGCGTCCCATGACGATTTCGGCGCCCGTCGCCCCCGCCAGTTCCAGATGTCCCGACACGAAATCGGCGTGGAGATGGGTTTCGATGACATATCTCAGCCGCAGACCGTGTTGTTCCAGATAATCACGGTAGGTCTGAACATCCCGCTGCGGATCGATGACAGCCGCCTCGCCATTGGAGGAGATGATATACGAGGCATGGGAGAGGCAGGCCAGATAGAAGCGTTCGATGACCATGGTCGGATCGGATTATGAAGTTATCGGATATGCAATGACAGCTCTTTCGTCGGGGAAGTTATTCCAGGGAGGGATGAGCCTGACGCACGCTTACGATATCATCGAAATGATGCCGTGGCGGAGGAGACGAACTGATGATCGGAAAAGCGTTATGACCGCGCGGGAAGGGATAACGGGGCGCGGATCGGGAGAATCTTCTGAGGAACACGGAGCGGAGGATTCGGCAGGAGCGACCCTTCGAGGTGATTCTGATGGGGTGATGGGTGTCAGAATCATCAGGAAGATCCGGTATTGGAAAGTCGGAGTACACCGGATGGGGGCCGGACGCGATGCGCGCGTCTAGGTTCTTGGCACAACTCTGTTGAGTTTCTGATCGATCGCCTCCACCTGATCCGGCGGAAGGTTGAGATCGATCAATCCCTTATCCACACGCTCCCAGAACCGCAATCGCTCCGCCGGGTCCTCTATATCGTTTTCCGAAATATAGGCGAGATATTTGACCACCTGCTGCATGGTCTTCCCCTCGACCCGTTGATTCCGGACCAGAACGGCATAGAGCGAATAGGCTTGAGAGCATGCCGATTCCTTCTGGGCAAGCTTTCGTCGCTTCCATCGCACGAACATATGTCACCTCGGTAGTGTTATCGGGTCACGGGTATTCGAATTGCCCAATCCAGATGGACATACCCGCGACGCTCCGTAAACGGAGTAAGGTTCGAAAAAGTTTGCGCTTTGCATGGCACCAACCACGCAACTTCGTCGAACCGCAAAATTAGGATTGTTGGATGATTCTCCAATGAATGCGATCCTGCCAATTTAATCTTTTCGCGAAGCCCTCATATTTCAGCCATTTTACCCCATCAGGAGGGAAACCGGCATCCCGCAAATCATGTCCGGCGCGCGGTTTCGGTTGCCCCGCTCCCCTGCAACGGCGCCGTCCGATCCGCCCCGTTGACGGCCTGCTCCGGGCCTGTGGAGTGGGAAGTTGTCTGAACCTGCGAAAGCATGCGGTATTCCCGGAGGGCGTTGCCGAGCTTCGACATCACGTGATGCCGGTATTTGCCATCGGCAAGCACCCTGTCATTTTTCGATAGCTGAAGCCAGTGTCCCTCGGCGATTTCGGCGATCCTGACCAGCGCCGCCAGCATCTCCCGCGAACCATCGCCGTTGTGCTGGCGGGTTGCGCTCGTCGGGTTCGCGACATCCTCCGCCAGCCCCCTCCGCTGCTCATCGATCAGGCCGATCGAGAGATCCAGCACATCGTGCAGGATGACGCGCAGTTTTGCCGGGTCGGCCAGATGGTCGATCACCTGCTTGGATGCCTCAAGATGCTCTCTGGTGATCCGCAGATCATCATCAGTCATATGTCCCATCTGGTTGTTCATTAGATCATTCCACTCGCTTATGAGAGGTGCCCGGACCAGACATCCCGGTGCCCGGTTTCGTTCATTCCGTTGCCGCCCGGTCGTATATTCCCCGATTCCATGCCCGGCACGGAACGCGGGAACCGGGCGTATTGTGGGGTGAACGCATATCCGAACCCGCCGGGTGCATTGCCGGCGGGAGATCATCGGTCGGGAACCACCGGAAAACCCGCGCGTGCCGCTGATTCCCGTGACGCCACGGGACTCGCGTTGAGGGTGAATCGAAGGGGCTATCCGTGCGGGATGGCGAACAGGTCTCGCCGCGCGGAAGCATGGCAACGCTGGACCAGTGAAGAACTGCAGGCGGGGGTTATCGGCCCTGGACGGGCCACGCAGTCGGTTGAGCGGCCAATATAGCGAAAGCATATCATGCAGGGCGATGCATACATCCCCCGGGATCGAGCCCGGATTCCGCCGCCGCCAATCCGCCATCCGGTTCAACGTCAGGTATGAAGCCGGATCGTGAAGACATCTGGAACATTCCGACCGATATGATTGTCTTTACCTGTACGCGGGATCAGCAGCGGACAGGAATCAGCAGGCGCGCCCGAATGTCAATCAGTACTCAATAACCAGGACGGAGATAGCAGATTATGCCGATGCGCAACACCCTTGCCCTGATGGGCCTCATGGTTTCGGCCGCGATCCTCACCGGGTCCGCGGCAATGGCCCAGAAGCAGGCTCCGCTACCGAAGGAGAAGGTCGACTATTATCTTGGGGAAGTGATGATCATCTCCTCGTCGGGAAGCTCGCTGGGAAGCCAGCTCTCGCTGGTGAGGCGCACGGAAACCCCGGCGGACGGGAAGATCATCGAGGATATCATCGCGATCAAGGAGGATGATACCACGCACGAGTATATCACGAACTACGCTGTCACCGGCAGGCAGTTCACCATGAGCGATCCCGAGGGGACATACACCGGCGAGGGCGAGATGGAGGGGAAACCGACGGCCTGGACTTCCTGGAAATACACCGTCACCCTCAAGGGAGGAGCGGGAACGATCGTCGGTCTGGATCTCAAAACGGATGAGGGGATCATCTCCAAAAAGACATTTCTCGGCTCCGATGGAAAGGTCGGCGTGCGCTTTACCTCCACGTTGAAGCCGATCACCATGATGACATACACGATCCTGCGGAAAAAGTTGTTGAAAAGCTGATCGCGGTCATTGACGAAACAGATGGAAGCCCGCATTGCCACCGGCGACGCGGGCTTTTCTTCTGACAGGCTTATCGATGCAGTTCACTCTCCATCCGGGTTCAATTGACCATCAGCCGCAATCCACGCGGCCTCTCTACCGATACACCGGCAGCTTCCGTGAGATGCTCTCGGTCGGCGTTTGCAGCACCAGGAAGTACATGCCGGACGGGACACCGGCAAGATCGAGCTGAACGCGATAGCGGCCCGATGTGGCGATTTCATCCAGCAGCGTTCTTACGCGACGGCCAAGAGCATCAACCAGAAACAGGCGCGTGCCACCATCCTCCGGCAGGGAATAATCGATCATGGGGGCGGCGGCGCCGGAGGCGGGAGCAACCACCGAAAGCGCGGCGGCATCCCCCGAGCCGATCAGCCGTGGGCCGTTGCCCACATTGCACACGGCCATCGTCACGCTGCCGGAGATTCTCTCGGGATTCCGCAGGCAGTCATCATCGATGCTCAGGGTATCGATGGTAAGGGTCGTGACGGGGGCATCGCCCAGCATGGCGCGGAACCGGAGCACCGCAAGCGTGTCGGTGCCTGAGGTGATTCCGTTGAAACGGATCTGGCGATCGGCACCGATGACAGTCCCGGCGGGGATGCCGATTGGAAGGAGCATCGTCCTGTCAAATCGCACCGAACAGCCGAACGGCACCCCAGCTCTCGGGCTGGCCCCGTTCTCATTGAACATCCTGAGCGGCATCGTGATCTCGGTTCCGGGAACAACCCCCTCGGTGGTCCCGATGTTCGGCAGAGAGAGCTTGTACCCTCCGTCGGCCGCCAGCGACACCTGCACGGTATCGCTGGACTGGCAGCGGCCGTTGTAGAGCGTCACCCAGTACGTTCCTGGATCGGTGACGGGGATCGCCGGGGTGGTGGCACCGGTCGACCAGAGGAATCTGGTGCCGGCGCCTTTTGCCGTCAGAATGATGCTGCTATCGTTGCAGTGGAGGAGCCGGTCGGCCCCGATATCGGCGGGCGCATCAGGTTGCAGCATTACCAGCACGGTATCGCTGGACTGGCAGCGGCCGTTGTAGAGCGTCACCCAGTACTTCCCCGGCTGATCGACGGTGATTGCCGGGGTGGTGGCGCCGGTCGACCAGAGGAATTTCCCGCCGGCTCCCGTCACCGCCAACGTAAGGTTGCTATCGTTACATCCCAGTATTCTGTCGGCGCCGATATCGGCGGGCGCATCCGATTGCAGTGTCACCAGCACGGTATCGCTGGACCGGCAGCGGCCGTTGAAGAGCGTCACCCAGTACTTCCCCGGTTGATTGACAGTAATTGCCGGGGTGGTGGCGCCGGTCGACCAGAGAATTTTCCTGCTGCTCCCTTTTGCCGTCAGGGTGACGCCGCCGCCATTGCATCCCAATATCCGGTCGGGCCCGAGATCGGCCGGGTCGCTGGGTCCGGGGATTACCAGCACGGTATCGCTGGACCGGCAGCGGCCGTTGAAGAGCGTCACCCAGTACTTCCCCGGCTGATCGACGGTGATTGCCGGGGTGGTGGCGCCGGTCGACCAGAGCAATCCGGTGCCGATCCCCTTCGCTGTCAACGTAAGGCTGCTATCGTTACATCCCAGTATTCTGTCGGCTCCAAGATCGGCGGCTTCGCCCGGCCCGAGCCTGCGGCCGGCGATCGTGATGCTGTCTATCGAGGAACAGACGCCGTTGGAAGAGAAGACCCAGTACACCCCGATACTATCGACCTGAATCGTCGTCGCGGTATCGCCGGTGGACCAGATGTATTTTCCGGGTCCACCCGTTGCGGTAAGCTTTATCGGGCCGGAAGCGCAATCAACCACGCTATCGCCATGGATTTCGACGCCGCCCGGGTTGCTGCCGGTGATCACGATGGTATCGCTCGCGGCATCGCCGCACGCGCTGATCCCCGTCACCCAGTAGACGCCGGGGAGATACGCGGTATAGGTTGACGCGTCGGAGCCATCCTGCCACCGATAGCTGACGAAGTCCTCGCCCGCCTTCAGCACAATCAGCCCATTGCCGCACATGATGGTATCATGGCCGAGATCGATCCTTGTGCCGGGCCCGCCGAGCACGACATGAATGCTGTCGGTGGAAACGCAGCCACCGGCGGTGGTTGCCGCAACCCAGTAGGTGCCGCTCGCGGTGGGAGCAAAGGTTCTTGAGGCCGATCCATCCTGCCAGCGATATCCCGAAAAACCGGGGCCGGCGTCCAGCGTCAGCGTGCTGGAGCCGCAGATGGCGGTGTCGTTCCCCAGCCTGACATCGGGGACCGGTTGCGATGTGATCCTGAGGGTATCCCGCAACGAGCCGCAATCGGCGATGCTCTCCACTCTCAGCTCGACGGAGCCTGAATCCGTGAAGCCCAGAATCACATCGGCGCCGGAACTCCTGATGACGGCCGGGCCGCTGACGCTCCAGCGATTGATCCCGCTGGCGCACCATCCCCCCTGCGTGTAGTATCTGGCGGGGGCATTGCGGCAGGCATTCACCGGCCCGGCAATGGTGAGCGTCCTGACGGTGTATCCCGCAATCGGCGCCGGAAGGCCCTGGAGCACCGTGCCGGTGCTGAGAAGAATCTCGGAATCGAAGAAGCCGCAGGCGGTTCCCCGCACGTTCGGCATCGGTATCATCCCCAGAGTTCTGGTCCCCGGCTCCGCCACGTAGATTCTTCCGTCCGGCCCGATCTGAAGGCAGGACATGATGTTATCGGTGTAGCAGACATCGATCCGTGAGAGTTTGATGTTCGCCGGCGAGGAGAGATCGTACTGCGCCAGCCTGTACGCGCGGATCTCGCTGACGTAGAGGAGCTGGCCGTTCGGCGAGAACTCCGACGAGTATGCGTCGGCGCTCCTGTTGAGATCCGCGATCACGATCGGGTTGCGTACGATGCCGGTTGCCTTGTCGAAATCGAAAAGCTCCACGGTGGCCCCGTGAATATCACCGCCGAGCGTGGAGCAGAGTCGCGAGCCATCCGGCGAGAATTTCAGGCCGCCGTAGCGATTATCTCCCGAGGAGATGGACCCGACGCTGGAGATGACCGGAGTGTAGTTCACCCCGTCCGGGGTGAGGCGATAGGCAACAAATCGATCGTTCCTCATCTCGTGGGAAACGATCCAGATATCCGAGCAGTTGTCGTGAAAGACCGCCGCGATCCGCTCGCTGACATTGCTGTCGAGAAGCCTCCCCTTGCTGATGACCGCGCCCCGGCCGCTATCCAGCGACATATCGACCACCGAGTAGCAAAGGTCGGTTCGCTGATCGGTCCAGTTGCTGGTGGTGAACACATAGTAGAGAGAATCGCTCGACGGCATCGGGACGATCACGCAGGGCTGCGCCGAGAAGCTGGAGCCGCCGATCTGGGTTCCTCCCTTCATCACCACGTTATTCCTGTTCCAGACCGTCTCGCCGTTCGAGGAACAGACCAGTCTTCCGCTCCCATCGCATATCGACGCAACTCCCTCGCGCGCGGTGATGCTCCCCCCCGGCCGGGTTACCGGAGTGCCGAGGCTGAAATCGACGCCGGCGCCGTTTCCGAACAGCCAGACATTCCCGCGCTTGCTGTTCCGGCAGTCCCCAACCCGCACCAGCAGATCCATCGTATCCTGGCAGGTCCCGTTGCTCACCACAAGGTAGACGTGGTAGCCACCCGCCGTTGGAAACTGCTGCTGGATGGCCGGCCCGTCCCCGATAGGAACGCCATCGATAAACCAGTTGGTGGTCAGGCCGCTATCGGAGTGGGAGGTAAAGACGATGGAGGAGTTCAGCGCCACGTTTGTATCGCTCGCGGTGAAGGAGGCCCTGATCGGGCAGGTGACGATGACCGTCACGGAGTCCACCGCCGTGCAGGCGGGATCGCCGTTGTTGGCGATCAGCTTCACCTTGTGATTCCCCTGGGGGATAAACATGTAGATGAAATCGCGGGATGATGAGCTGATCGTTCCATCGACCATCCAGGAGAACGCCGAGGCGCCCGTGGTGGTGTTGGTGAACGTGACGGCGGTGCCTGACGTGACGGCGAGGGAGCTGGCCTTGAACGACACGGCAATGGTGCTGGCGCAGGTGTTGACGCATCCCCTGGACGTGAGAAGCCCGGCTCGTGGCCCCTTCAACACCTCGATCATCCTGTCGCGCTGCCCCGCGGTAAACGCGCTCTGACAGTATGTGAGGCCGTAATCCATGTAGTTGATGGTCATGTCGTTCTGGTCACCCAGCCCCCCCAGCGCAACCGGGCGAAAGGGGTTGTTGACCGAGGGATCATCAGCATCGGTGGTGCAACTGTTCTGGAGGACCCCGCATGGAACCGGGGCGGTTGATCCATCGGGGGGAGTGTCGCAGATATAATCCCCATCGCGCAGGCAGTCGTCGTTATCGCAACCGCCCTGAAACGTATGATAGAGCCCGAGATAATGCCCGATCTCGTGAACCACCACTTTCATCCTGTCGGGAGTGCTGAGAAGAAACGACTCGATGACCACGCCGTCGCGGGAAGACCCCTGGGAGCCGAGCGGCGCCGCGTACCCGGAAACCGACGGGCCCACCGCGAGCGAGTAGATCTCCTTTACGATCCAGATGTTGAGATACCTGTCCGGGTTCCATCGCGAAAGATTCTTGATCGCCCCATCGCTCATCTCCAGCGTATCCATCGTCAGCGGCGACTGCACTCTGTCGATGCCGGTGGAGTAATGCCCGGATTCATCCTGCTGCGCCAGGCAGAACATGATCCGCGTATCGACGCCGGTCGTGGAATCATAGATTCCGACATTCCGGAACGCATCGTTCAGATTTCGTATGGCCTCGAAGATGGCGGCGTCGGGGAGATTCTCAGGGCCGTTGTTGTGGATGATATGAAATACGATCGGTATCGTGTAGATGGCCTCATCCCCCGACCCACCCGATGCGATGCCCTGCCGGTTGCGCCGATCGAGCATATCGGAGATCGCCATGTCCAGAGCGTGTCCCTGCGCCCGCGCGGAAGGGCTCTCGGCAAACATCCGCTGGCGCAATACTTCCGATGCACAGAACTGGCCCCGTCCATTATCCGGCAAGGAGGGCTGCGCGCGCAGAAGCGTTGAGGCCAGCACAAGGGCCATGCAGAAGAGGATTGACGATAGGCGCATAGAACAGCGGTTTCAAGCAAATCGTGTATGGATGGGAAAACCGGGTTGACATGCCGACGATCCGGTTATGGCGCGGGCCGCACATAATGGCATTGCCGGATCGATCAGTCGCATCGGTTTCCCGTTCCAAAGCCTCAACGGGTAAGGCCCCTGACCAGACCGGCCTGCTCAAGCCGATAATGGTAACAATCAGCGGTGAATATAGGACAGGAAGCGGTGAATTAGAGGGGAAAAACGGGAACCCTCCGGCCCCGCAATGGAGCCTGGCAGCGTATCCCGATTGATTCTCTTAATATCGCACAACCGTTCCCCGATAGACGCCGGCGCCATTGGGAAGATCAAGCTGCGTGGCGGTCATCCCGCCGGTATAGAACATGAAGCTGAGGATGGCATCCCCCCCCATCTCGGCGGCGACGGACCTGGCCCGGCTTGTCGCCTCGCGAAAGTTCTTCAGCATCTCGGCGGAATCGCGACCACGATTCCGCCTGTTGGACTCGATGGTGCCGATCACGGTATACGGCCTTGAGGGCTTGTCACCCGCCCGAAATATCTGGATCGATTCCGGGTTTGCGTGCGGCACGGCATCCACGGTCCGCTGCACGGAATATTCCAGCGCCGCCGCGCCGCATCCGGCAAGAAGAACCACCAGCATGATTGCCCCCCATCGGGCAACGTTCCGGCAACCGATCATACTCTCCATGTGCATACCTGATGATCTCCTGAACAGAGACCGGGAAATACGCGCATCCCGCGATCCCGGAAAAAGGCATAATCCGACGTTACGATGCTGCCGTCCCCGCCGGCCGTTCCAGCGCGGCCCTGTCCCAATCGGCCCGTCTGGCGCCTGCCTCGTAGCTGCTCTGGAGGAATTCGAGGATGGCGTGGTCAGGATCGCGCTTCGTGCGGACATCGTCGTACTTCAGGAGCGCCATCGAGCCGTTTCCGGCAAGGTTCCAGAATGCCGCCTCGGGACGAAGGGATTCATCGGCCAGCCCCGCCGGCTCCGGCGCCGCATAGCAGTAGAATGCGGGCTCGGTGAGGTTGTCGTCCCCCGCCCAGAAACCGCAACTGATCACCTCATGAGAATACGCCTCCTTCGTCACCTTGTCGGCCCCCTCCATCTCCGGCGCCTTCCGTCCGGAGAACCGGGTCACGGCCAGATCGAAGCTATGCCAGAAGAAGTGAACGGGGCTGCATTTCCCGATGAATCGCGCCCGGAATTCCTTGAACAGGGCATCGGACCCCACCAGAATCCGCCAGAACGTGTGCGCCCGATCCGCATCGTATGAATCATGAATGCGATCGGTGGCGAACGGCTCGGTGATGCTGATGCCGAACGGCCTGGCAAGGATCTTCACATCGATCCCCAACTCGTGCAGAAGCGACATCACCTCGCTGTAGAATTCGGCGACGGGACGCGGGATCAGCGGAAGCGTCCTGACGGTTCCGTCGCTTGCGCGCACCACCAGCTGGTGATCGATGAAATCGAACTCCATCTCGAACAAGCGGTTATCATGGGGGATCGGCCCGGTGGTCAGCCCCCTGGCCGAAACGTAGAACGGGACATTCCACCAGTGATTCAACCGGGGCGTAAGCGTCAGGCGGATCTTCCCCACGATCTGCATCCAGAGCTGGAGCGTGTCCTTTGTCTTCCTCCACTCGCCAAGCGGGAGCGCGGGCCATTGCTGATGTATCATCGATCGATATCGTTTTGGTTGAGTGTGCACGTCCCCTGCCCGCAAACGTAGTCAGAAGTCGCCGATTTTGCTACGGGCACAAGCCGATGGTTCGCCGGACATCATGACGGCATGGGAGCCGCGCAATCGGACTGATCCTCCCCATTCGACGGCACGGGCGGCTACGAGCCCGCTTTCGGCACGTACATGATAAACTCCGGCTCATCCGGCAGTCCCGTGATGAAATCGCCGAGGGATTCACCGCTCGAACTGAATTTCCTGATCTTTTTCGCCTTCCGTTCAGCGGCATAGAAATAGCCATTGCCATCGAAGGCCATTCCCGAAATATGCTTCACGCCGCCATCGACAAATGTGACGGGCGCGACGGTCCCGGCGGGGATGCCGGAGGAGAAATCGCAGGAGACCACGCTGTCGCTGCCGCTGCTGCCGATATAGAGCGTGTCCCCGTTGAACAGCAGATGCACCGGCGCCGCAAGGTTGCTCCCGGCGATTGTGCAGGCAAGCTGGCCGCTGGTCCCATCATATATTTTGACGGCATTCCCCGGCTCATCGGCGACAAAAAGATGATCCGCGTAATACGTCACCCCTCGAACGGAATTGGCGACCCTGGTATCCGTTCCGTCGGTATAGGAAACTGACAATCCCTGAGGGACGGGCACATCGGGAGGAGCCGGTGGTGGGATTCCGGGGAGGCCGCCAACGGCGGAGGCGACGAACGTTCCGGCGAGGAAATTCCCCGATGGATTATAATTCTGGAGGAGATAGGGCGCCACCGGAAGCGCGGCACCTCCGCTCTGAAGCCGCGTCACCACATTGCTGTCCTGGCTGGAGAGATAGCAGTTCCCCGATGGATCGAACGTGCAGTCGAAGGGATGAAGGATCGAGTTGATGGTGGCGCCGGAGGCGAAGATGCTTTCGAACAGATAGGCCCCGTCGCCGTTCGCCCGGTAGAGCAGGAGCTGACTCAGTTTTTTGTACGCATTGACCACATACAGCAGATCGCCGAGGATGGCGAAGCCGCGCAATTCCTGCAACGTGGGGTTTGTGCCTCCTGTCGGCAGCAGATCCGGCTGCGAATGCTCCACACCACTGTCGTGATAGACGAGGATATTATTCACGTTTCCGTCCGACTCTCCCTGAAAGCTGATATACCACATGCTGATGTTCTCCGCCGATGCTGGATGGTTATGGAATTCCCGTACTCGCCTGATGGACCGCCGGCCCGTTCAAGGATGCCTTTTCCAGGGCATATGAGTAATCACGATGATGGAAGCAAAAAAAACGGACGTTCAATTGAACGTCCGCCCGATAATCTACAACGAATATCGTTCCGGTCTACCGGTAGGCAATAGCGTCATCGCAGCCGTCGGGATCGCCGGTGACATAGCCGCTGCCGTGGAGCGATCCGAACAGAAGCAGCCCCGCGACGTGCGGCGCCGCCATCGAGGTGCCGCTCATGTAGACAGTTCCGCCGCCGACCCGCGTGGAGAGAATCCTGACGCCCGGCGCGGAGACATCGACCACGGAGCCGTAGTTGCTGAACGAGGCCATATCCCCGTTGATATCGAACGCCGAGACCGTGTACACTCCGGGATAGTCCACGCGCGACGGCGAGGAGAGGCCGGCATCCTCCATCTCATTCCCCGCGGCCACAACCACCTTGATTCCACGAGCCGCCGCGCGGCGCACGGCATCATCCAGCGCCCGCGAGGCGGGACCGCCCAGGCTGAGATTGATGACATCGCCCGAACGGGCGTTGGCCGTCACATAGTCTATTCCCTCGATGATCGTCGAATAATCGCCGGCGCCGGTATCATTCAGCACGCGGACGGCGACCAGTTGCGCGTTGGCGGCAACGCCCACCACGCCGATGGAATTATCCCGCGCCCCGATGATCCCCGCGATATGCGTTCCGTGGCCGTTGCCGTCCATCGCCGGCGTCCCGACCTCATCGACGAAATTTCTGCTCCGTGCAAGGTCCACGTTCAGATCGGGATTATAGAGATCGATGCCGGTATCGATGATCCACGCCGTCCGGCCGCTGCCGTCGCGGGAGCCGCCGACCTTGCTCACGCCCCACGGAATCGCCTGTCCCGATGTCGAGTTCGAGGTGATATCGCGGGGGTCGAGCTGAACGCGATAATTCCGCTCGATGTATTTCACCCTTGAATCGCTCCGCAGCCTGTCCGCCTGTGCCGCGGTCATCTGCCCGGCAAATCCGTTCAGCGCGCTGTGGAAGACCTTGTCCGATGCCGCGAACTTCGCCATGGCCGGCGTCCCCCGCAGCTCGCTGATGGCGGCATCCCCCACTCCATCGTTCAGCACCACGATATAACTGTTCGGCACAACCATCGCGGGTGCCGACGACGTTGTCACCGTGGCGCTTTTGGCGGCAAATACACCGGGATCGCATTTCGGCGCATCACTTCCCGTGATATCGGGAAGCCCCGAATCGACGGTGGTCGTATCCGGCGCGTTCCCCGATCCGGTGGTGAGAATCAGCTCCTGGCAACCCACGAGCATCACCATGAGAGTGATCGCTGAGGCAAGAAGCATCGGCCTGCCGGCCACAATTGATGTATTCAATGGTATATCTCTGTTCTGGATGATATCGAGCTCAAGACTGTACGGAAGCCCCCGGCGCTGCAGCCCCATCCGGCAGAATGCTTCCGGAGATTCGGGATGCGTTGCGAGAGGGAATATCGGCCGCGCTGATCGGGAGGTGTCACCGCATGAATCGGATAACCGGTAGCCCACGATGCCGGCAGCCTGAGATGGTGAATATGACGATCGAGAAATGGTGGAGTTTAACCAGGAGGAAGGCGTTACCGAACCTCACCCCCCACAAACGAAAACGCCCCCCTCCGGCCTGAACGGACAGAGAGGGGCGCGATATTCATCGAATCGTTCAGCGCGCGGCGCCATCGCCGATAGCGCTTCCCGTGCCGACCATCCCGGCCCCCTGATCGGTGGCTCCGCGGAGCCTGGTTGCCCCGATGCGAAGGTCATCGCTCAGATAGAGATCGGCGCGATCGCCGTACGTGCGGTCCAGCGCCTGGGCAAGCTGCGCGCCGTCCACCTGATCCACGCCGCTCCGCTCGAGAAGCGATTTTCCATCCACCTGCTTCCCCTGCACCAGCGGCCCACGGTAGACGATCACCGTCGCAGCGGAACCACCACCGGTCAGCGCCGAACCCTTTGGAAGAAGAGGGGTCATGGCATCGGCAAGCTCGTCGGGGATCTTTCCACCCTTCAGGAACGAGGCAAGTTTGCCGGCATCCACCGCGATATTCTTATCACCGATCGCGACGGTCATCTTATGGTCATTGCCGAGCCTGGGGTAGATCACCACGCGGTTATCCCTGGTGGCGCGAACGGAGAGCGCGTAGGCCGCCTCATCCATCCTCTTCACGGCATCGGTCCCACGTCCCTGGAACTGATACGATCCGCCACGGCGGCTCCAGAGCTCGATCCCCTGCGGGGTTTCAACCAGCGCCATCATCCCGCCGCGGGCGTTCAGATAGGTGAGGATATCGGAACGGGAAGGGGAATCCTTCATCACGTCGGCCATCGGGCGACTATCAGCGCGAAGCGAGTTCAACTGCGGAACGATCCGCTCATCCACGGCGAGGCGGGAGGAGAGATCCTGATTCCACCGGCCGTTGGGCCTGGTTCCCATATACCGCTGATAAGCTCTGATCTGAGCGGCCGGGTCCTCGAAGATGCTGTTCCCCTCCCGATCACGGAATCCGAGCTTCCCGAGCCGATCGCGGAGTTTCCCCTCGTTGCTCACCAGGCGCACAATCGTCCCATTATCAAGCTCGCCATTCTGCTCGATCCCATTATCGCGCTGGAATGCGGCGGCGGCGGCATGGAACCTGTCGCGATCGATATTCCAGACCGATCCATCGTAATATCCGAGCAGTTTGAGCTGGCGCTCCGCGGTGGTGATCCGCCAGATTGCCTGCTGGCGCCATTCACTGTTGTTGTTTTCCGACTCCAGCACATTCAATGCCTGCGGGTTCACCTCCCCTCCATCGCGATCCCAGAGAACCGCGGGATGCTTCAGCGTGATCGACATCGGCTCGTTGAGCCGGTTCTGAAACATCACCTGGAGCTGTACCGCCTTCACGGCGACCGCCCCCCTGGCGATGGCATCGCTCAGGGTCATCGTTTTGCCGCTGGCGGTATGAACTTCGGCATCCCTGTTTCCGCTGAGGACATGCTGAAAGCTGGTGACGCGCCTGGGGGCGATCAGATATTGATCGAAGCAGTAGCCGGTAAGCGAACGCGTCTGGTTCTCCGAAAACTCCAGCTGCGCCGGAGGAACGCCGATGCGTTGCGGGGCGGCGGAATCGCCGGCAATCGGGTTGTCATCATCCGGGACAAGATCCTTCAACGTGGACTGGCCGCGCGAGGCGAGCGGAAATGCGGCGGTGAAGATGAACGCGAGAGCAAGAAGCGTCGAACGTTTCACGATATACCTCCCTCATGATTAGGGTTGATCATGCCGGCCGCTGCCATCCAGACCGGAGGCCGGCATGCAGGCGGCGGTTCTTTTGCTGCGTCCCGCCATATGGAAGGCCATCCGGGGCCGGAATATAGGAAATCCGGAGATGGCCTGTTCGGGAGCACTCGGCGGTTGAGACGGGGGATGTCGCGGGAGGTTCCGGCCGTTGATGTATCATTCTCCCGTTGATGTGCGGAAGGGACGTTGTTACTCAAAGCGGAGCAGGCTAATTTACCGGCCCCTCCAAACCTCAATCTCACAACCTCACAGGAATTCCATGAACTTCACTGGCTCGCTTATCTCGTATATCCTGTATGTGTACAATTCCGTGGAAAAGGCCGAACTATTTACCCTTACAGCCCCACCCAGTTCATCGCCGGTTGTCCCACGCGCCGGTGAATATATCGTGGTGAACAACCACAAATTCATTGTTGACAACATTGGACATACCGTGGACTATCATCCTGGTGCCAGTGGTTTGAAATATACCATCACGGTGCTGGTGCATCCTGTCGCCTAGTCATGCTTTCGCACCATGGCGCCAGCCGCGCAAGTCTTCGATGCTCCACGCCGCCGGGCAGGAGCGAACTCAAACTGAGATACTACCCGCCCCGCGTCTTCTTATGCCGGATTGAACTGATCGCTATATTGCGCGACGCCGTGCATCGGCACGGCGCATCAATCCCATCGTTTTCAACAATCCAACATCGGAGCAGACTGCCATGGCGGTACACTACATCCCCGAAGGCTTTCGCAGCATCACTCCCTATCTGAAGGTGAAGGGAGCATCCGCGTTGATAGAGTTTCTCAGGAAGGCGTTCGATGCAACCGTGCTTTTCAGAATGGACATGCCCGATGGAACGGTGGCGCATGCCTCGATCGCGATCGGCGATTCGATGATCGAGCTGGCCGATGCCTCGGAACGGTGGCCGGCCATGCCCTGCTCGCTTCACTTCTATCTGCCCGATGCCGACGCAGCCTATCATCGCGCAATCGAGGCCGGCGCAACCTCGCTTATGGAGCCCACCACGCAGTTCTACGGCGATCGCGAGGGAAATGTGGTCGACCCGTTCGGCAACCACTGGTATCTGGCGACGCACGTGGAGGATGTCTCCGACGAGCAGGTGAACGAGCGGGCGGCGGCGCAGATGGGCGGATCGCAGAGTTAAGCGATTTCGGGCGGAAAGCCATGATATCGGCCTCCAGCCGGGAACGACGGCACCAGGCGGACACGCAACCCGTGAACACGCATGGCGATGCGACAGCATCACCAGACCGTATCTTCCCGATCCCATTGCCGGCCGACCCCCTCTCCGTACTTTTACGGGATATGCCGTCCCTCCGGGGTCCCCTGAGCCGGCGATGGCGGGGCAGGGCGAATAATCCCCCTGAATAATTCACGGCACGTCCACTGGAGAACACGATGAAACTTGCGGTACTCGGCACCGGAATGGTGGGAAACACGATCGGCACGAAGCTGGCGCAGGCCGGTCACGATGTGATGATGGGCTCCAGAACCAGCGACAACCCGAAGGCGGTGGCGTGGGCGGAATCGGCCGGCGGGGGCGCATCGCATGGGACATTCGCGGATGCCGCGGCGTTCGGCGAGATCATCTTCAACTGCACGTCCGGCCTTGCAACGCTTCAGGTCCTTGAGTTGGCCGGCGCCGGAAATCTGGCCGGCAAGATCCTGATCGATATCTCCAACCCGCTCGACTTCTCCAACGGCTTCCCCCCAACCCTCTCGGTCTGCAACGACGATTCCCTCGGCGAACAGATACAGCGGGCCTTCCCGGACCTCAACGTGGTCAAGACGCTCAACACGCTGACCTGCGCCATCATGGTCAATCCGGGGCTGGTGGCCGGGGATCATACCATCTTCATGAGCGGAAATGACGCCGGCGCCAAGACGCGGGTGAGGGATCTTCTCCATGAGGCATTCGGATGGAAGCCGGAGAACATCATCGATCTGGGCGATATCACCACGGCGCGCGGCACGGAGATGCTCCTGCCGATCTGGCTCCGTCTGATGGGGACGCTCGGAACCCCGAATTTCAATTTCAATATCGTCGTCGGCGCCGCCCCTCAGGGGGCGTGATGCATCCGAATGGTGCCCGCCGATACAACTGATTCATTCACGTTATTTCATCGAAACAGCATGGCAATCGCAGAATCGATTCTTCCCGAGTTCGACCAGGAGATGGCGAACACACGTAAACTGCTGGCGATCGTCCCGGAGGAGCATGCCTCCTGGAAACCGCATGAGAAATCGACCGCAATGGGGGCGCTGGCGCTCCATCTGGCAAACATCCCGACCTGGGCCGGATTCACGCTGACGAAGACCGAGTTGAATATGAAGCCCAACGCCGGAGAAGAGGGCTCCGGTTTCGTCCCCCCCAAATACGAGTCGATGACCGACACGCTGGAGCAGTTCGATAAGAACGTCGCCGAAGCGCGCCAGGTGATAGCATCGACCTCGGATGAGGAGATGATGGTCCCCTGGACGCTGCTGCAGGGGGAGCATAAGATTTTCACGCTGCCGCGCATCGCGGTCCTCCGCTCGTTCGTGATGAGCCACAGCATCCATCATCGCGGCCAGCTCGATGTCTACCTCCGGCTGAAGGATGTGCCGCTTCCCGGCATCTACGGCCCGAGCGCCGATTCACCGAACTGACATCCGCGAACCAATTCAATCAGATCAAGGATATCCATGCCCCGTCTGCCATATACCAGGCTGGCCCCGGAGGCCTACCGGCAGCTTAACGCGCTCTCCGGCCATCTCAAGACAACCTCCCTCGGGGAGGGATTGCTGCATCTGATCTACCTCCGGGTCTCGCAGATCAACGGATGCCCGTACTGCGTCGACCTTCACTGGCGCGATGCCGATGCGCTTGGAGAGGACCATCGCAAGCTGAATGGCGTGGTGATCTGGCGCGACACTCCCTTCTTCTCCGATCGCGAACGGGCGGCGCTGGCCTGGGCCGAGACGGTGACGGTGCTGAAGGATCAGCAGGTCCCCGTCGAGGAGTTCGAACATGCGCGCCTGCAGTTCAGCGATGTCGAGTTGACGGAGCTGACGTTCGCAATCGCGGCGATCAACGCCTGGAACCGGCTCGCGATCGCGTTCCATGCGGTCCCGGTCGCCGTAACCGCGGCAGCCGGGGCGGCGGCGTAACGATCCGCGCGCCGCAATCGATCAATCGCACGAAGGGCTTCCTCCGATACCGGTGGAAGCCCTTCGACGTTTGAGGCAGGATGTCATAGTCAGGCGACGGCGTTCAGGCTCTCATGCACGCCGTGACCTCCGCCAGCGCGGCCGGCCTGGCCCATGCCAGCGGTGTGGAATTCCAGTTCTCCAGAAACGCCTTCCGGACATGAAGCACCGCGGTGTTTCTCCGCCAGCGATATTGATTGGCGTAGCTGTGCCGGTCCAGCGGCCCGCTGTTTCCCGTGGTATAAAGCGCGTGCTGGGCATCGGGAGCAGGACCGTCCACCGCAAGCTGGTTGTGATGCGGCAGCGACCATTTCTCCTCGAACCGTTTGTCGTTCTCGATGCTGTCGGGGATGTAGGAAATCCCCTCGAAGATCCCATGTGAATCCCCCTTCTGACCGTATCGCCCCGAGATAATCCGCCCGTTCCAGAGCCGGGGGATATCCGTCAGCGGCTTCCTCCACTTCGGGTTGATCGAAAAGTGACCGGACCCCAGATCGAACTTCGAAGGCGCATCGTAGACGATGGTGCCGGGAGGCAGGCTGCCGGTACGCGGATCGTACGGCTCGGCATGCGCCAGCGCATCCCCCGGATTGTTGATCGCCGCGAAATGGAGATAGGATGTGTGCGAATAGAAATCAGAGATGGCGTGAGCGGCGAACGCGAAATCATCAAGCCGCGCACGGTTGTTCGAGCGGAAGCCCGCCAGCCGCTCCCCGACGCGCGCCCAGCTTTCATCGATCAGCCCGTTATCGAAATGGTCGAGCGGATTGTAGCTGGTCCTGAAGAGGTTGTCGACATCGTCGACAATGGGGCTGAGAAAGAGGATGCGGCGGAAGTGGCGGTTCAGCCCGTCGAGCGCCCATTGCGCCGAGCCCCCCAGGCCGCAGAGCGCCTCGTTCAGAATGGTCTTGTGAACCTCTCCGCCGAAACGTGGGTTCATCGTCTTCCAGCTCTTCATGATCATCCCCTTCCAGTCGCCGGTCTGCATCGACGCGGTCTCCCGCTGCGGGCGGATACACCAGAGATGAGCATCGTTGAAGACGAACGACGGGATATAGTCGGCATAGGTTCTGCCGGCCGGGGCGTCCATCTCCTCGCCATCGCGAAGCTGTATTTCGGCGGCGTGCACAACCAGCGGCTCGATCACCGTCCAGTGACCGCTCTCCATCTTGTACATCACCCACATGTGATCGAACAGATGCTCCCTCCCATTCTCGACCACCTTCACATTGCCGACCGCGATCCTGATGTTATAGCCGCTGATCCCGGAGCAGAGCATCAGCGAGGCGATCAGAATCGCCCGATCCTCGCAATCCCCCTCCGTCGCCGTCAGCGTCTCGTCCGGAAAAAGCCAGGGATCGCGCGGCCCGTTCTTCCGCACCCTGCGCGACTTGTAGTTGATGGTATCGGAGACGAAGCCGGCCACCATCGAGGCGCGGAAATCGAACGCCCCGTCGGAACGGGAGTTGAAGAAATCCCAGCCGTCGGCCATGCGCTCCGTGACATACGCCCGCAGCTTCTCCCTGAGCGCGCGGTTCATCACCTCGTTGTTCTTGGAGACCATGAACTCGCGCACGTCGATATCATACTCCCGCGTCGGATGAACGCCGGGAATGGGACGGGATGAGGGGATGATGCACTCGTGGATGATCTCATCGCCATCCCAGTTCCAGCGATCGGTATTGCCAAAGGAATGTTCGGACAGGCACATGGTGAACTCCTCTTCGAATGTAGTGGAAACCGCGACCGGAATGCCGTGACGCGGACAGGATATCGATTGTGAAAATTGTTCGGAGCGAGCGGTAAATCGATTGAGCGCACTGGCCGGGATGGATGTCGCGCACGCGCGATGCCGCATCCCTAGCGGACGCAAGTATACCGCTATCGATTTCATATTTCAAACGTGGGGGCACACCGGCAGTGACTCAGGTTGAATCCAGTCTTCCATCTGCTGAACAATCATCGATCGGCGATCCCTTCTTCACTCTTCAAGCTCCAGAGGAGCGCGCCGGTTGTAGCAACAATGCTCCCAGCTCCCGCTCCCCGCATCCGTGCCGAACGGTACGCTCCAATGGAGCTTGAGATCATCGAAGACGTGGCATCGCTACAAACGGCCGCGCCCATTCCGGTGCGTGGCCGTTCGTTGCAGCGTGGATGAATTGGATGAACCGATATTCTATATGGCATCCCCGCCCGCGGCCGGTGGGATGACCCCGCCACCGAAACGCGCCCGAAGGATATCGGAAACATCCTCCAGCCGGTGGCCGCAGTCGACCAGAAGCACAAGCAGGTGGTAGAGAAGATCGGCGGATTCCTCGGCAATGCGCGGCGAAGCGCGCTCCAGGGCGGCGATCACCACCTCCACCCCTTCCTCCCCCACCTTCTGAGCCATCCGCGCGCGACCGGCGGCGAACAACGCGACCGTATACGATCCCTCCGGCATCCGCGCCCGCCGGTCGAGCACCGTCCGCTCCAGCTCAGCGAGAATATCGGGGCCATCCCGCCGCGCCGATGAATTCGCGAAGCAGGAGATGGCGCCGGTGTGGCATGCCGGACCCGCCGGAATCGACCGGATCAGCAGCGCGTCGCAATCGCAGTCATGATCGATGGAGACCACCGCAAGCGTGTTGCCGGAGGTCTCCCCCTTTCGCCAGAGCGTGTTCCTGCTTCTGCTCCAGAACGTCACCAGGCCATCGGCCAGCGTCAACTCCAGCGCCGCGCGATTCATAAAGCCGAGCATCAGCACGCGGTGCGTGGCCGCGTCCTGAACGATCGCGGGAATCAGCCCGTCAAGTTTTTCGAAATCGAGTCGATCGATATTCATGGCCGGATCGGGATATTCTGCTCTGCCAGATAGTGTTTCAGCGCCGGAATCGTCGTCCGGCCGTAATGGAGGATGCCCGCAACCAGCACCGCGTCCGCGCCGCCGATCGTGAGCGCATCGCGCAGGTGAACGTCGCGACCGGCGCCACCCGATGCTATCACCGGCACCGAGACCGCGCCGGTGATCGATTGAAGCAGTTGGAGATCGTATCCCTCGCCGGAGCCGTCCCGATCGATCGATGTGACAAGCAATTCTCCCGCGCCGCGCCGCGCGGCCTCCTGCGCCCACTCCACGGCATCAGCCGGCCCGGCCGCCGAACCGCTTCGCGTCATGACGCTCCAGCCGGTTCGGCTCCTCCGCGCGTCGATCGCGGCGACGATCGCCTGCGAGCCGGCCAGCTCCGTAACCTCCTCGATCAACTCCGGCCGCCTGACGATTGCGCTGTTGAGCGATACCTTGTCGGCGCCGGCATGCAGCGCCCGCAGCACATCCCCGGCGCTCCCGATCCCGCCCCCAACGGTAAATGGGATCTGAACGGCCCTGGCAACCTTCGCCACGATCTCCAGAAACAGCCCGCGTCCCTCGATCGTCGCGCCGATATCCAGCAGCACCAGCTCATCGGCGCCGTCATCGCAGTAGCGGCGCGCAAGATCGACCGGATCGCCGGCATCCCTCAATCCCTCGAAGCGTATCCCCTTCACGGTGCGCCCATCCTTCACGTCCAGACAGGGGATGATTCTGCGGGTCAGCATCGTGACAGCTCCCCGGCGGCCCGCATGTTCGAGCGGCGTTCCCAGTCGCGCAGTTCGGCCGGTGGAAGTATCCCATCGTGCAGCGCCTTCCCGACGATCGCCGCGCCGACTCCGATGGCGGAGAGCGATTCAAGATCATCGAGCGTGGTGATTCCGCCGGACGCCGTAAGCTCGATATCGGGAAGCCGATCGCGCAGCGTTCGATACAGCTCGATGTTCGGCCCGTTGAGCATTCCATCGCGCTCGATATCGGTACACATTATCGCCCGCACTCCGATCTCCGCCATCTCCGTCGCAACCGAAAGCGCGGCGCGGTTCGAACGCTCCTCCCAGCCGGCAAGCGCCACATCGCCGGCGCGCGTGTCGATCGCCACCAGAATCCGCTCGGCTCCGAAACGCTCGATCCACTTGCTCAGAAGCTCCGGGCTGGTGACCGCAACGCTGCCGATCACCACGCGATCCGCACCGAGATTCAGCAGCGCCTCCACGTCCCCGGTTGCACGCACGCCCCCGCCGATCTGCACGCGCGGGCCGGTGATGGAGAGTATCGCCGCAATCGCCGCATGATTGACCGGACACCCCCGCCGCGCGCCGTCAAGATCGACCACGTGCAGATGTTGGAAGCCGGCCGAATGGAGCCGCAGGGCAACGTCCGCCGGATGGCCGGAGTAGACCGTGGAATCATCAAAATCTCCCTGGCGCAGGCGGACGCATCGCCCCTCGTAGATATCGATGGCGGGATAAATCTTCATAAATGTCTGCCGGGATTTTCCGTGAGATAATTGTTCGGCGCGCCGCCGCAACCGAGATCCATTGTCGCGAACGCAATCAGCAGTGTTCGATGAAATTGCGTAGAAGCCGCAGGCCGGCGGGACCGGATTTCTCCGGATGGAACTGCACGCCGCGAATATTCCCACACGCCACAACCGACGAAAATTCCCCGCCGTGATCAGTAACGGCAACGGTTTGCGGGGATATCGCCGCGAAATATGAATGAACGAAATAGAAATATGCGCCATCCTCCAGCCCGGAAAACAGAGGCTCGGGAATCGTGGGGCGCACGGTATTCCATCCGATATGCGGAACCTTGATGTCATTTCCGGTAAATCGATGAATCGTCCCCTTCATCATCCCGAGACATGGCGCGCTCCCTTCGTCCGAATATTCATACAGGAGCTGCATTCCCAGACAGATGCCGAGCAGCGGTTTTCCGTTGAGCCGAATCCATTCGGCAAGACCCCGGCTTCGAAGCATGCCGATTGCGCTTTTCGCCGAGCCGACCCCCGGAAGTATCAGCCTTGTGGCCCGATCGAGTTGCGCGGGATCGCCCGATACGAAGCTCCCGGCGCCGATACGCTCCAGCGCGTTGCACACCGAACGGATATTGGCGGCGCCGTAATCGATAATCCCGATCATAATATCCCCTTCGTCGATGGCAGCTCGCCGCTCACCATCGGATCGCGATATGCGGCGTCGCGAAGCGCGCGTCCCACCCCCTTGAAGATCGATTCGATGATGTGATGCTCGTTCCGCCCGGTTGCGGCGATATGGATATTTGCGCCGAGCGCGTTGGAAAATGCCCGGAAGAATTCCTCCGTAAGCTCCGTCGGAAAAGCCCCGACCCGCTCCCTCCGAAATTCGGCATCGAACAGCAGAAACGGCCGTCCCCCGAGATCGATCGCTATCCGCGCCTGCGCGTCATCCATCGGCAGCACGAAACCATATCGACCGATTCCCCTTTTGGTTCCAAGCGCGCGGAGAATCGCCTCGCCGAGCGCAAGCCCCGTATCCTCCACCGTGTGGTGTTCATCCACATGAAGATCTCCATCGGCGCGGATCGCGATATCGAACCCCGAGTGGCGCGCGATCTGCGCCAGCATGTGATCGAAGAAGCCGATCCCGGTCGATATATCGCACACGCCGGTTCCATCGGGATGTACCTCGACGACGATCGCCGTCTCGTTCGTTCTCCGCTCCACGCGCGCGTATCGGTCGCGACGGATGATCCAGCCGCAGGCGTCGCGGAAATCGGCCGTCACGAAATCCGCATCGCTCTCCGTGGATTCGCCGAGGAGAACTGCGCGGCAGCCGATTGCGCGCCCGAGCCGCACATCGGTTTCGCGATCTCCCAGCACGAACGAGCGTTCAAAGTCGATGCGATTGGCGCTCAGAAAATCTGTCACAAGCCCCGCCAGCGGCTTCCGGCACGCGCAGCAATCGGCAACCGTATGCGGGCAGATCAGAATTTCAGCAAACCGGATTCCCTCCCCCTCCAGAAACCGGAGAAGTTTCAGTTGCACGATATCGAACGCGGAGGCTGGATACACAGGGCTTCCAAGCCCATCCTGGTTGCTGACCATCACCAGCTCGTAGCCGTTGCGCGCCAGCATCCCCAGACCGTGAAGAACGCCGGGGATCAGCTCGAGCTTTTCCAGCGAATCGATCAGCCCGTCCGGCGGCTCGACAATCAGCGTTCCATCCCTGTCGATAAACAGCACTTTTTTCACGGCGTCATCCCCTCCATTGCGGTCAGCGCGGAGATAAGCAGATCGTTCTCCCGCGGCGTGCCGATGGTGATTCTGAGACACCCGGAAAGGCCCGGCTCCATGCTCCGGTCGCGCACGATAATCCCCGTGGCCGCAAGCCGCCGCTGAAGCTCCGTGGCGCCGGCGCATTTGATCAGCAGGAAATTCGCATTCGACGGATAGACCGTTTCAATCGACCGCAGCCCTCGCAGCAGACCGGCAACCCGCTCCCGCTCGGCAGCCACTTCATCAATCACGCGACGCATCCTCCCGGGATCGGCAAGCGTTTCCAGCGCCACCGCCGCCGCGAGCGAGCCGACGTTGTACGGGGGCTTGATCTTCCGGAGATACCCGATCAATCGCGGCGACGCAATCGCATATCCTATGCGGACGCCCGCAAGCGCCCACGCTTTCGAGAGCGTCCGAATCACAACCAGGTTCGGAATTCCGCGCACGCGCCGGGCCAGCGATTCCGCATCCGCGAACTCGATGTACGCCTCATCAACCACGACAACCGCATCGACGGCGGAGCAGAGTCGGACGATTTCTCCACCGTCGAGAAGATTGCCGGTGGGATTATTCGGCGAGCAGCAGAAGATCAGCTTCGGCGGAATATCCCCCGCGCATCTATCGGCCACCGCCGCCACGTCGAGCTGAAATCCATCGGCAAGCGGAACTGCCAGCACGCGCACGTCGTGAACGGCGGCGGCAACGCGGTACATGCCGTAGGTCGGCTCGCAGATTGCCACGGCATCGCGACCGGGCGAGCAGAAAAGCCGGAGCAGCAGATCGATGGCCTCATCGGAGCTGGCGCTGACGAACACCGAATCGCGCTCCACGCCGTTGAGATCGGCCAGCCGCGAGCATAATTCGTTCTGCACGGGATCGGGATATCTGTTGAGGGAATTTCCCGCCCACGCCGGCGCAAGCCCGTACGGGTTTTCGTTTGCGTCCAGCAGCACGCCGTCGCTGAAATCGTGGCGCGCGCTCCTGTATGGTTCCAGATCCAGCATGTGCGGACGGAGAACCCGGTCGATATCGAACGCGCTCATGCAACCGCTCCATTGCCTGCGGCGCGGATCGTCACGGCGCGACGATGCGCCTCCAGCCCCTCGATTTCCGAAAGCGCCGTCAGCGTTGAGGCCAGCGCTTCAAGGCCGGCGCGGGTGATGGTCTGAAACGAAATGATTTTCTGAAACGATTCCAGCGCAAGCCCTCCCGCAACACGCGCTCCGCCTCCGGTTGGAAGCGTATGGTTTGTTCCTGACGCGTAATCGCCGGCCGTCACGGGGGCATGCGGGCCAAGAAACACGGAGCCGGCCGAGGAGATTTCCCGCGCGGCAACGTCCGGCGCCTCCACGTTGAGAATCAGATGCTCCGGCGCATAATCGTTCGAAAAGGCGAGCGCCTCCGCCAGCGTCCGGGTGACGAGCAGAAAACTTTTTTCGAGCGATGCGCCGATGATCCCGCGCCGCGGCAGCGCCGGCAACTGCCGCTCGATCGCCCGCAGCGTCGCAATCGCCAGCTCGCGATCAGGCGTTGCAAGCGCCACGCGCGCATCGGGATCATGCTCTGCCTGCGATAAAAGGTCGGCGGCAAGCACGCACGGGCTGGCGGAACCATCGGCGACGATCAGCAGCTCCGACGGGCCGGCGACAAGATCGATCGCCGCGCCATCGGGATCGGCCGCGACAAGCCGTTTCGCGGCCGCCACGTAGCGGTTTCCCGGACCGAATATCTTATCGACGCGGGGAATGGTTTCGGTTCCGTACGCCATCGCCGCGATTGCCTGCGCCCCTCCAACCACATAGACCTCGCGAATGCCCAGCAGATGTGCGGCGGCAAGCACATATCCATCGGCCTCTCCCGAACGCGTGGGAGGAGTACAGAGGAGCGCCCGCCCGCATCCGGCGATGATGGCGGGAATTCCCAGCATCAGCACCGTCGATGGCAGAGGCGCGCTCCCCGCCGGGACATAGAGCCCAACCGTGCCGATGGGACGCCGCTCGCGCCAGCAACGGACGCCGGGAAATGTCTCCACCGGCTCCTCCACAATCTGCTGCGCCTCATGAAACCGCCTGATATTTCCGGCCGCAATCTCCATCGCCGAGCGGATGGCGGCCGGGATCAGGCGTGCCGCGCGTTCAAGCATCGACTCATCCACGCGGAATTGTTCGACGCGCACGCCATCGAAACGCTCGGAATATTCCGCCAGCGCCGCGTCACCACGAAGCCGCACCTGATCGCGGATTTCGCTGACGATTTCGAGCGTGTCGTTATTCTCCGAATTTCTCCGATATAATAGCGCGCGATATTCCCTCTCCGAAAGCTCTTCGATATTATAGATGTTCATCCGATGATTGTCTCGATTGGAATAACGATGATATCGCTTGCCCCCGCCCGTTTCAGATTTTCCATCACATCCCAGAAAACATCCTCCGCGATAACCGAATGAACAGCGACCATGTTTTCATCGGCCAGCGGGACAACCGTTGGGCTGCGGAGGCTGGGAATAATCGCGGTGATATTCTCCAGCGCGGCACGCGGCGCGTTGAGCATCATATAGCGCCTGCCGCGCGCCTCGATGCTCCCGCGAATTCTGATCATCAGCCGGTCGATCAGATCCGATTTCCGCCCATCGGCAAGGGCGCGGTGGTTGGCGATCAACACGGACTCCGACTCCAGCACGGTATGCAGTGGACGCAGCCCGTTCATCCGCGCGGTCGATCCCGTGGAAACGATATCGCAGATCGCATCCGCCACATCGAGCGACGGGGCCAGCTCCACGGCGCCGCTCACATACACGATCCCGCACTCCATCTCCTCGCTCCGCAGAAACCCGGCAAGCGTTGATGGATACGATGTCGCGATCCGCTTTCCGCGCAGATCATCGACGCAGCCGATCGCCGAATGCTCCGGCACGCAGATTTCCAGGCGGCAGTTTCCGAACCCGAGCCGTGCCAGCGTTTTCACCCGCGCCTCCTTTTCCACCACCAGGTTCATCCCGATGATTCCCAGATCGGCAACGCCGTTCTGAACGTATTCCGGAATGTCGTCATCGCGCAGCGCGAGGATATCGAGATCGAAATTGCGGCAGGGACGACGCAGAGACTTCCCCTCGGAATCGAAATCGAGCCCGCAGGAGCGGAGAAGCGCGAATGTCTCCCCCGTCAGCCTGCCATTATTCTGTATCGCGATATTCAATCGTCCCGATTCGGAGCGCATACTTTACTTGGATAAAGTGTTCACGGTAAAAAAAATCGATTATTTCGGCCGCATTTTTTTCAACATCATTCGATAGCCGCCTGTCCCCTCCTTCAGCCAGTTGTTGACGCGGGCAATCGTGCGGGAGCTGGCGCCGGTCTGCTTCTCGATGGCCGAATAGGGCTCGCCATCGGTCAGCATCCGCGCAACTCTCCAGCGATCAGCCAGCTCGTGAAGCTCGTGCTCCGTCAGCAGATCTCCCAGAAACTGCCGGCACTCATCGACCGTTCCAAGCTTCAGGATAACCTCGTACAACTCATCGATATATTCGGAGGGAACCGATTTCATACTGTACCAAGATAAAGCGATCGACGCGCATTTCCAAATTTTCGCGACGGGGCCGGCTGCGAAAATCCGGGAAATGCCGATGTGCAATCAAACCGCCGTCAGATCTTATCCTTGATCGACGCGCAGAAATCGATGAACTCCTGCTGCCGGATCACATCAGGGTCCCAGGCAAAACCCATGTCGATAAGATTGATCGACTCCTTCACCACCGCCCCCTCTTTCCCCTCTTCCTTGGCGATAATGAACGCGCTGTCGGAAATCGCGAGCGAGTGATCGATATTATGGCTCACGATGACAAAGGTATTGTCCTCGTGCATATTCGCAATCTTGACCAGCAGCTGCTTCACCTTGTCCACCATGATCGCGTCAAGCCCCGAAAAAGGCTCATCCAGAAGGACAAAGCGATTTCCGTTCAACACCTGCTGAATAATGCTCACCCGCTGGCGCTGGCCGCCGGAAAGCTGCTGCGGATATTTCTTCAGATGTTCGGTCAGCGAAAATTCGGCGGCATATTCCTTTATCACCGCATCGATCGAGCCGCCTGGGGGCGTCTGGCTCCGTTCGAGCGATATCCGGAGATTGTCGTAAATCGTCCGGTGGTTGAAGAGGATATAATTCTGATACACCACGCCGACATCCCCGGCACGCACCGGATGCTGATCGTGATCGATAAGCACCGTCCCGGTTGTCGGCTTGATCAAACCGGCAAGAATCCGGAACAGACAGGTCTTCCCGATGCCGCTTCTTCCGATCAACGAGACGATCTGCCCCTGTGTCACCCCTTCGCGGATGATATCATCGATCTCAAACGAAATATCCCGCAGCACAAGGCAATCGTATCGCAGCGAGACATTGCTGACCTTGAGAAGCGCTTCCTTTTTCTGATACTGTCTGACAGTCATTAGCTCAGGAGTTGAAGTTTGGTATAGGGGAAGAGCCAGCCGCGGATCACCCCGAGCAGATAATCGAAGAAAATGCCGAACAGGAAAACGATCGTGAGAATGGCGAACGCATTATCGATGTTGATGAACTTGTTCGACTTGATCAGCATCGTCCCCAATCCCCCTTCCGACATGCTTATCCCCTCCACCGCCGTGATCATGATCCATGCAATCGCAAAGTTCTGGCGAATAACTTCAAGCACAAGATCGAATCGCCCGATAATCACCACTTCCAGCAACGCCCGCCAGCTGTTCATCCGAAGCGTGCGGCACATTTCATATTCCTGCACGTTGATCGAATCGATCACCGACAGAAGCGAGGTGACGAAAAAGGGGACGATGCCGAAGACAAGGAGGCTGAGCTTCAGATTATGCCCGTTGCTCGTGATAAGCGTAAAGAAAAAGATCAGCCCTGTCAGCGTAAGATACCGGCATTTGATTACGAATTCGGCAATCGGCTTGAACACCGGAATCAGCGAGAGATAGGCAACCAGCAGCGCGATGGCAATCGAAATCCCCATTCCCTCGGCAATCAGCGCAAGGCTCTGTACCAGGTTGGAATAGAAATAATCGGTGCCGAGAATTCCGATGATCGCGGTGGCAACCCGCGCCGGCGTCGGGATAAGCTCGCCCGCCGTAAGCTGCCAGATCAGCAGCGCCATCACTCCCTCCACGAACGCCAGGATAAAGAAAGTCCGTTTCGATATGACTTTAAGCGGGGAAAAGAATTCCTGAATCGCCATTGGTTCACAATTATCTGTGTAAATAAAGGCCCGACGGAAATCATTTCCGTCAGGCCCCGGATAACCTCTGTTCGAAGCCGACAGCGTGGGAAGCGTTGCGTTACTGCCCCAGCGCAATCTGCACGCGCCTGTTCTGTGCCCGCCCGGCATCGGTCTTGTTATCGGCAACCGGCTGTGCCGAGCCGAATCCCTTGGACTCGATGCGGGTTTCCGGCAGCCCCTTCTTGATCAGGTACTGCTTCACGGCCAGCGCGCGGGACTCGGCAAGCTTCTGGTTCGCCGTCTCCGCTCCCACATTATCGGTGTGACCGTAGACGCCGACCTTCAGACCTTCCGCCACGATCGCGCTTTTCATGATCTCATCCAGCACCGGATACGATTCCGGTTTCACCACATTGCTTCCGGTTTCAAACTGGATCTGATATGATTTCGACGAGACCTGCTTCGTCATCTCCGGCGCGTAGGCCTGCTTCAGCGCCTCTCCCGTCAGCAGCTCCGGGTGATTGGAAATCACCGAAAGGAGAAATGATTTATCCACCACCTTCGCATATGGAGGATAGGTCGGCATCAGCTCCGGATACATTTTCGAGAGGATGTCGCCGAACGTGGTGTAGACCACCTTGTAGCGATCGATCCCATCCTTTCCAAGGCCGAAGGTGTTGGCCGCGTCCTGGAGATTGAACGCCATCGAGCCGCCAAGGGCAACATCGACGCCGGTATGGTCGCGCTCCGAAACGCCGTTATAATATTTGAGCCAGTAATTTCCGTCCTGCTCGTTGTAGACTTTCGCCGAGACTTTCGCGGCGAACATCTTGGCGTCGTTGAATGAGCGGACCTGATCGCCGGACTGCGAGAGCGACATGATTAGATTTTCGATATCGGTCCGATGATCGTTCGCGAACTTCTTGATCGTGATCGTGATATTCGGCATCTGCGACGCATATTCCTTTGTCGAGGCGATCGTCACCAGCCCCCCCTTTTTCTGCGCGACGTTCACATCGCCGGGCGTCCAGGTGGCAACGCCATCCACGCCGACTGTCGTATCCTGGCTGATTTTCTTGCCGTCCTTGACAAGGCTCCGTTTTTCCTTGTAATCGGTAATGAACTTGTTCGGCGCGTCGAGAAAATCGTTGGCGGCGATCAGGTTGATGGCCGTGGGATCGTAGGTTGTTTCGTCGGGGTTCACCTTCAGGCCGTTATCACCAGCCCACTTGAGAAGGATATTCATATCGCCATCGCGGAGAACGCAGGCAACGGTTTTTCCAAGGGCGGAGCGGGGATTTTTCAACCACTCGGCCGGCCCCATCACCTTGTCCTCGCCATATGATTTGCCCATCGCATAAAATGCAATCGGCTGAAATTCCGGGCCAAGCGGCTCAAGCTCCTTTGCAAGCGCCGCGAAAAATCCCGGCATTCCATCGCCCATATAGGAGGCGAACACCCCCGGCGTCTCGGTATTTCCCTTATAATCCTTCGCGAACTTCACGATATCCGCGATCGATTTATTGCAGTCATCCTGACGGACGATTTCTATCTGCAATTTCGCGGAATCGATCAGGCTCCCTTTCGTCGTCACCGGCCCGCCGTTGGCGTACATCAACGGGAACTGGCTGTTCCACGCCATCACTTCCCACTTGATTTTCGTCCCCCCGTTGACAACAGCCTCCTCGGTCGGAAGCGCCCGCATCACGGTATTCGCTCCCGATAACGATGCTTCCGGCGCGTCCGGGAGCAGCACCCTGCCGACTTCCGCCGACGCCTTCGCGGCCTGCGGCCGTTTATCCCACCAGAAGACTTTTCCCCCGTAGACAACGCCGAGCACAAGGACGATGAGAAAAACCTTTCCCGACGTTTTTAGCTTCAATGCCATAACCGATTTGATTGATGTATCGAGAATCTTCTATCAGACTGGTGAACAATCATCCGCGACGTTGTTGATCAGCCTGAATACCTGAAGCAATCCTGCGCCCTGCTATTTCAGCAGGTCGTTGTAGTACGATGTATCCACCTTGCCGGGATCAGGGCGGACGACGGGAACCGGCTGCGTGGACGTGGTCGATGTCAGCAACCGCAGCTCGGTGTCGGGGTCGAACGATTCAAGCAGCTTCAACCCCTCGATTTCATACGTGGCATTATCGAGATCGATGGATTTCATGAAATCGGATGAATAGCTTATCGCCTTTTTCATGTTGCCGAGTTTCTTGGCGATATCCTCCTTGAGATATTCCATCGACTGTTCCACCATCTGCTTTTTCGCCGGGTCCCCCTCGAATATCTTGAGGGCGGAGCTCAACGCCCGATTTCCCGATGTTACCGAGCGATAAAGATCCTTTTTCAATTCAAGCTCGTTCTTCGCATCCTCGATCAGATATGCGCTGTTCTTATGCACCTTCGTCAGATAATCGCTGATCTTGGCAAGGTTGTCGCGGATCGGCGTGAGCTGCTTGATATATTCCTGAACGCGCGCTATCTGACGCGACGCGTTCCCAAGCTCCGGCATCATGTCGTTCTGCTTCGCGGCCTGAGCCTTGCTCATAAGCTTGCTCATCTCCGATTCCTTCTCGTGGATCTTCATCTCGATCTGCTCCTTCTGTCCCTCCACCTCGGTGGATTGCGCGTAGAGCTTCGCGCGCTGCTTCTCCATCTCCTGGATATCATCCTCGGCGATAATGAACGGGTCCAGCTCGATGACAAGCCCCACCAGTTTCTTCATCAATATCTCGTAGAGATACATCAGGCTCAGACGGAGTTTCCTGTTTGTTACGCAGTAGAGGAAAACCCCGAGCGCCACAAGGGCGATACCGAAGTTGACGGTGTTCCATACAACCGCCGTAAGAATCGGGAGAATGAAATAGGCGACGATGATCATCAGCCCCAGCCCGATGAAAACGCCGGGCTTTCCTCCCGGACGGTTCCAGTATGATTTCAGCTTCTGATCCGCATTGGAATCGGTGGCGATGGTTTGAAGGTCCATGACGTAATAGTGTATATGAAACCTACATGTACGATTGAATCTTCTGAATATCCGACTGGATCTTGGCGCTCATCGCCTGGCTGGCGATTCGGTACGCGCTGCTGTTGATTTCAATCCGCTGTTTTTCCAGTCCAGCCTCTTTCGTCAGCGCGGCAATCTGCGTCTGAAATTCAGTGATCTGTTTTGTCAACGCCTGGATCTGTTCGGCATTTTTCTGAATTTTGCCCTCCAGATCCTTGATATTCTGCTGGCGTCCCTCCACCTCACTCGCGTCCTTATCGGCAATCGCTTTATGGAATTGAACGCTGTCTTCGTCAATCAGGCGGCCGTATACTCCCGCGCTCTCCAAAAGTTTCTCTTTGGTCATCCCCTGGATGCTCAACGTCGCGAATACCGCCGCCATCCGTGCCCCCTCGTCCGGGATATGCGCTTCGAGCGTCTCCATCATCTTGAAGAACTCGTAGTAGTCGGGGCCGGGAAGATTGGCGCGATCCATCAGGCCGGAGAAGTGCTTTTCGAACTTGTCGACATCCTCCTTGCTCAGCTCTCCACGCTCCTGCGCGGGAACCGGAGCAATGGGGCTGGACTGTACCGGTGGCAGTACATCGGCTCGTGATGGAATCGATGATGATAATGAAGTCGTCGGGGAAGCCGGTGCGGGCGTCTCGTCGAACTCCATGAATACACCAAGGGCTTTCTTGAAGAAAGATGACATGTTGGTATCAGTATCAACGTAGATGGGTTGGAATCTGGGCCGGAACGCTCGATTGCGCTGAAATTACCATGGGAATGCTGATCTACCAAGCGTTTCCTCCCCCGGTGGGTGCCCCGTGAAGCTGTAGCGGCCGTCCGCGGGGTGGGGTGCCACGCGGACGGTAATCGACAGCCTCCCGGGATCGTGGAAGGTCCGGCATCGGCGCGTTGCTATTTCGTCTTGATGAACGGAACGTTCGCCGTCCTTCCAGTGCTGGACGTTACGCGCATCATGTAGTAGCCCTCCGGCAGCGACTCCACCGGAACCCGCACATACTCCGCCCACGCCATCCGCGTCTGATCGACCCGCTCGCCGATCGAGTTGTAGATCTCCAGCGTGCATTCGCCGCGAAGCTCGGGCGAGAGATGCGCCGTCATCCAGTCCGACGTGGGGTTCGGCGATACCGAGGCGAGCGATGCAGTCTCCCCGCGCGTCTCGCCGGCAATGCCCACGGTGGCGGCGCCATCGATCACGAGAACCTGATTGACGGGAGGATTGATCACCGTCGAGGTTGGGAATCCCTTCATCGGCCAGCGGACCACGACCGAATCGATCTGCGTGCTCTTGCCGAGCCCGAAGTTCAGCTCGAACGGCTGCATCATTCCCCAGCGACCGACGCCCGACTGGATATCGCGCATCTGGCGGACGCCACCGGCATAGAGATAGATCCGCGCGCCGATGCAGTTATAGTTGGCGCCATGAGGTGCCTTCAATTTCACGGTCACGTGGTTATTCAGGTTCCCGATATTATTGCGAACCATCAGCACCTGATTTGCGCGCGCCCTGTCGGCCGGCGGAACGTACTGCGCCAGCGGAGCGAAGATCACCGCCAGATCATCATCGCCATCCAGATCGAAATCGAACGGGCGGTTGCTGTGCGCCGGTCGCAGCCAGGTGGAAAGCCCGGTCTTCTTGGCGATATCGGTGAAGGAGTGATCCGGGTTCTGATGCTCCATGTACGCGCGGTCATCGGCGGGATCGTAGCCCGTTGTGCTGATGATGATATCCTGGAGCATGTCGTTATCCATATCCAGCCACGATCCGGCCTGATCGCCGAGATGCCCGGTCTGCGCGGGCGTTCTGTAGGTCACGATCGAATCGGTTCCCTTCGATGACTTCAGCGTATCGCGCCACGTCTTGATCTGTGAAATCAGCGGGCGATCGAATTTCTTGAGATCCCATGTCAGCTTGTAGCCTCCGGCCGCGCCGCTGTTGATCGTCAGCGGGGAATGCCCCTCGTTTGCATCGAGCCCGCCGTGGACAAGCATCTGCGCGATATCCATGTCGCCGTCATTATCGTAATCGGCGGGGAGCGCCTCCCACTGGCAAAGCTCGCGCGCGCCAAGCCCTGGATCGACATTGCCGGTCATCCCATTTTTTCCGGTATATCCTATCTCCTCGCTCACATCGGAAAATGTGCCGTTGCCGTTGTTCCGCCAGAGTGTGCCGTTGGTCCTGCAATACGGGCAGGTCAGAATATCGGGCCAGCCGTCATTATTCCAGTCGGTAATTCCCGCGCCGTAATTCGGCTCGTCCACCTGATCGATTCCGGTCTGCCTGGAGACATCCTGAAATGTTCCGTCGCCATTTCCCTTCATCAGAAAGCCGGGTATCCAGATATTGTTCTGATGATCGGCGGAGAAAACGGTGATATAAATATCGAGCTTGCCGTCCATATCGTAATCGAGGAAGGAAAATCCGGTGCAGGGAAATTTTCCAAGCTCGTGCAGGCCGTTGTTCTTCACCAGGCGAAAACGCCCGGTTCCATCGTTCAACAGCACTTCCGCCACATCGCCGGAATCCACATACGTGGCGACATAATAATAGAAGATGCCGGTTATAAGATCGGGATATCCGTCATTATTGACATCCGCCATGGCGCAGACATCGGCAACGCGACCTGTCACACTCGGGTCCGGGTTGGCGTACATGTTCGTGCTGTCGGTGACATCCACGAAGATGCGATCCTTCGGGTTGGAGGAGGAAGGATCAGGAAGGTTCAGCAGGAACCGGGTTTTCCCGCTACGATCGTACGATAGATTCTGAATCAGCAGATCGGGATATCCATCGTTGTTGATATCGAGTGCGCTGATCTGCCCCCCCTTCACCCCGGTCAGTTTGGTTTTCGCGGTGATATCGGTGAACCACGTCGTGTCCTGCGCCCGAAGCGTCCCGGTTGCGAAGGCCATCGCGGTAAGAAGCAACCCGGCAAGCAGGCGGATAGAAATCTGTTGCATAGCGGCAGAGTGAATGAGATGCATGAAGTTCCGGTCGCACGTGGAAACGGAATGAATGGCCGTAAACTTATCAAACCGTTACACAGCGGACAAGCGGACGCGGGGAAAGGGGATGACCGAACCGAGGTTCATCATCCTCGGAACAATGTGAGGCATCCATCTTCATCTCTCCACAACGCCAGCGGGACGCACTCTCCCGATGTCCGGGGGCGCCGCGCCATGCCTGGAGCCGTGCCCGCGGAATCATCCGCATGAAGAAGAACCCGATGCCTGACAATCCCGCAAATCGTATATTCGCACCGCCCCACCATGAGCGCCCCGGAAGCTGGGCGCTCTCTCAATCATGCCGGAAGGCATGGCTCTTATCGCTGAAACTGATAACGGAATGGCAGATGGCCCGCCAGGCGCGGCGCTTCGTGGCCTCCGTTGCAGAGTTCCATCAATCCATTGGAGAAATCAGATGAAGAAAGCAATTACCATCGCGTTTGCGGCATTGCTCTTTGCGGGGTGTGGCAAGAATTACAAGGGGATGACCATCGAGCAGTTCGCGAAAGAGGGAAATGTCAAGATGGCTCCGGCCGATTCGACGGCGCTGGTCAATGGCATCGCGAAGTATACGATCGCACATCCCGATACCGTCGGGCTCTCCGCCAAGAAGGTCGGCGATCTGATGGAAGATGGCAAGAAGTAAGTGATTGGGTGCGCGGGGCATCGCCCCGCGCACCCCTATTGCGTCCCTCCGGAGCTTGGGAAGATTCTTCCGATGCAGCTTCAATTTTCCGCGCCCCCGACTGTTCAACAACGATCAGATGCAAGGCGGCCAAGCTTGAGCGGCATCCTCCCGAATGCCGCAGTGAGTATTGCTCAACTCAGGCTTTATCGAACGATCATCACCGGCCTCGCCATCACCACCCCATCAATCATCCCACGCACAAAATAGATCCTCACCACAATTCCCTTTCTCAAGCCCCGGAGAGGCGCAATCCCTGGTGCGCGGGGCGATGCCCGCGCACAACTCACAACCGGAATCTTTTCGATAACTTCCCTCTCCCCCGCGTCCGTTGTCCCATGCAGCCCTTCTCAACGTTCATATCCGCCATGAAAACAGCCTCATCGCGCGCCGCCGCGTCCCTCGCGTTCTGCATTGCATCGATGCTGATCGCCCTCCCCGCCGTCGCGCAGCTCCGCTCCTCGCTCACCGACAGCCTTATCAACCGCAGCCTGGAAACGGTTGATCTCCCCACGTTCGAATGGCCGGGCATCCCCGAGCCGCTGCGACCGCGCGTCGGCGTCTATCTGAACGAGCTTCCCCCCGATACCATCAAGGCGATGACCCACGGCGCGTATACGACGAAGGGATTTCGCGTCTGGCATGTGATGCCCCACTGGCCGGCCGATGACGCGGGAATGCTGATCGGCGATATTCTCCTCACGATGAACGGAAAACCGATTGGCGATTCGATCAACAACGGCGAGGAATATGTCGGTGTGGTCGCGCGCGATATGAACCCGAATGATATCGCCAGATTTATGATGATCCGCAACGGCAAGGTGAGCGAACTCGCGGTCCCCGTTACCGCCGCCCGGCGGATAGCAATGCCGTTTACCTCACCCGCGCGACTCGGCCCCGTGCGGACAAATACCTGGCTTCAGAAGGCGATCGAAAAAAATAATCTGGGTGAGTGGTCCACCACCATCAGAAAACAGATACGGACCATCACCGATCAGGATTTCTGCACCCTCCCCTTTGCCGGCCGCCCAAACCCGTGGCGACTGAACGCCGTCACCTATCTGCAACATTATCCCACGCGCGTCGGGGCATATTCACGGATGATCGTGCAGGATCTCTGGGATGGCGTCGCGTCAGGTCCCGGCCTCTCCGGCGCGGTAAGCGCCTCGGCGCGCCACCTGGATATTCCTATCTCCACCGCACCGATTCCGAAACTGCCGACGAGCATCGCATCGCTCGATGAATTTCTGGGTGGCGTGCAGGCCAGGCTGGACAAGGCCTACAGGCCGGAGCGCGGAAATCTCGATACCATCACCGCGCAGCTCCTTCAGGTTTTATCCCCGGACGGCGGCTGGGAGGATGCGATCGATACCACGTCGGACCCGGTGAAAAAGCTGGCGACGCGGAAGACCGTGGAGATGAAGATGGCGACACTCTTCAGGATGGCGGATCATATCGACCTTGCATCGCTCGCCGATGCCGCGCGGCTGCTGGCTTCGCTCGCGGATACGACGTGGCTGAAGGATTTCACCAGGGCCGTCGCCATTCCGAAAAAAATGATGCGCGCCGATGGCGTGGAGGGAGATATCATCGCGGTGTGGGATACGCCGCTCGGCCGCTGTGTTATCGGCGGGCCGGGGCCGAACAGATATACCGGCGATTTCCGGTTTATCCTCGATCCCGGTGGAAATGATATTTACGAGCTGCCGCCGGCGCACACCGGAACATTCCGTTATGTTGCGGATATTTCCGGCGACGATATTTATCGCAACGCCGTATCGGGGCAGGGCTCCGGCATCGGCTGCGTGGATGTGCTGGTGGATGTCGCGGGAAATGACATCTATCGCGCGGCCCGATATTCTCAGGGCGCCGGGCTGCTCGGGGTCGGCATTCTGGCCGATTTTTCCGGGGATGATATCTACACGTCGCAATGGTGCTCGCAGGGGGCCGCATTTCTCGGCATTGGATTGTTATATGAAGGCGCCGGCTCCGACAGCTATACCGCCGATATGTATTCCCAGGCGTTCGGCTACGCGAAGGGATTTGGCGCGATTCTCGAAAAGGATGGCAATGATTCCTACCGCGCCGGCTGGAAATTCGCCGATCCGCTGGCGCGCATCAACCACAAATCCTATATCTCGATGTCGCAGGGATTCGGGTTCGGCATGCGGCCCTGGACAACCGGCATTGGCACCGACGGCGGAATAGGCGCGCTCTCCGATCTGGATGGCGACGATATGTACGCGTCGGACTTCTTCAGCCAGGGGGGAAGCTACTGGTACGCGCTCGGCATTCTTCACGATGAGCGGGGCTCCGACCGCTACACCGCCGGACAATATTCTCAGGGAAGCGGAATCCATCTCTCATTCGGCGCGCTGCTCGATAATGCCGGCGATGACTCGTACGATTCCTACGCATATCTCGATCAGGGGAACGCGCACGACTGGTCGGCCGGCTGCCTTGAGGATGCCGATGGCAACGACACCTATCGCGCGGCCGGCGCGGGGCAGGGCTCGGCGCTCAATGTTTCGTTCGCGTGGCTCCTCGATGTTCACGGCGACGACCAGTATTATACCCATCTCAGCGATACCACGCTGAGCCAGGGCGGCGGCAACTTCAACAGAATCCGAGGCAACGGCTCGCTCGGATTATTAATCGATCTCGGCCACGGCGATGATAATTACGTGGAACAGCGGATGATCCCCGGCACCGCCGTGGTGAAAGGAAACAAGGGGATGATTTACGATGACGGCGTGCCGGCGAAATAACAACAGGTTGTCTTTTTCAGGAGCGCCGGAAAATGGATTTGTCGTGAAGCTCCGAAGCTCTGCGAAGGGATTCCCGATAGAGCACGATCCCGCGAGATCCTTCGCATGCCGCTCAGAATGACAACGGAAAGCCCTTTCATTGGGCGCGTGATATTCGAATTTTATTATCGGGAGCATCCCATGTCCCTTTCCGAATCCCCGCCCCCCTTTCACGCCCGGCTCGTTGCGACGATTATTCTTTTTCTCATCGTTCGCGCGGGCGCATCCGCCGGCATCATCATCGTTGATGGAACTCTTCCGGCCGATTGCACAACGCGCTACAATCCCGCAACCCGGACATGCGGCGACGGAACCTACACCGCCTACAGGACAATCCGCGCCGCCGCCGATCTTGCCGTGCCGGGGGATACGGTGATCATCAGAGGCGCCACATACAACGAGCAGCTCGCGCCGAAGAATTCCGGCACGGAGAACCATCCCATCATCTACTCGAATGCGGGAGGCGAACGCGTGATCATCACCGGTGCCGCGCTTGCCCCGGCGATATGGATCTACAGGCTGGGTTATATCATTGTTCAGGGAATTCACGTTTCCGATGTCCAGCGATGGCTGGCCGTTCTCGGCTCGACGCATATCACCATTCAGTCGAATGAATTCCTGAACGCCAACGACGCGGGCGGCAGCTCCAAGACGGGGCTGTTTTTTCAGGAATCGGAGTATTGCGTGATACGGGACAACCGCATCGATAATTCCACGCAGGACAATATCGCGCTGGTCGGCTCGAATCATAATCTCGTCGAGGGGAACAGAGTCACCAGCGCGGCGCATACGCTCTGGGCCATTAAATGCGGAAATTATAATGTCATCCGCTGGAATTATTTCGATAATCACCGTCAGAAAATCGGTGAGATCTATGATTGCGATGGTGTGGGCTACGGCGATCTGGGCTTCGAGAAAATCACCCGGCTCGATGATACGAAGCACAACGTGGTGGAAGGAAATATCTTCGCCTACACTTCCACGCCGTCCGATGCATCGCCATACGCCGGCATCCAGCACGCCGGACAGCACTGCATCATTCGCCGGAATATCTTTCATACCTGCATCGGCCCGCCGATCGATCTTACGCTCTATGCCGATGAGGCGCGTAATACCTATGGCAACAGGATCTACAACAACGTTTTCTACGATAATCAGTTTGGCGGGATTTCAATCTCCGGTGTGGGGGGATCGGACTATCATTTCGCCGATAATACATGCAGGAATAATATCTTCTATCACAATCGCTTTACGCGTCACGATAATCGCTGGGCATGGTACGCAACGCTCGACGGCAACCCGGTGCAGATCGTTACGGGCCGGACGGCCGATGTGATGTTCGAACGGAACGACCTCTACGATAGCTCCCCCGATCAGCCGTGGACAATCGCCTACGGCGATCGGACATCCTCGACCAATCCGCCACAGCATCCGCTCTCCTGGTGGGAGATCAATTATCCGGCGATGTTCACACGCAACCTTCAGATCGATCCGGCCTTTGCCGACACCGCCGCATTGGACTTTCGCCTGAAACCGGCCAGCCCTCTCATTGATGCCGGCAGCTTCCTCGCGAAAACAGTCGCGGCCGGAACCGGCACGACAATGCGACTGGATTCCGCGGACTATTTTCGCGATGGCTACGGCATTGCAAATCTCCCCGGCGACACGATTCAACTGGAGGGGAGCGCGGAGCGGCGCGTGATCATCGCCATCGATTATTCCATAAATACCCTTACGCTCGATGCGCCGCTGACGTGGGCGGCGGGACAACGGGTCGGCCTGGCATATGATGGGACGGCTCCGGATATCGGCCGGTTCGAGATGCCGGCCCCGGCGGAGGCCGCGACGGAACATTATGACGATCGGATATCGCTCGCCCCAAACCCGACCACGGGACGCTGCGTTGTGCAATTTCCCTCCACCGAACGGATGACGCCGGGCATCCGCGTAATCGACATCTACGGAACAATCGTTTATTCCGAAGCACGCCGCCCCACCGATGCGCGCGGCAAATGCGCGATCGATCTGGCTAATCTACCGGCGGGATTATATATCGTCGTCATTGAAATCGAGGGAAGGGTATCGAGCAGGATTTGCGTGAGGAAATAGCGTGCGCGGGACGATGCCCCGCGCACCAGGAATTGCGCCCCTCCGGGGCTTGAAGACGAGCGGAATTACTTGAGATCCCCGGCCGGCACATCGTAGGAGAGTGTGGGATATGCGGTCTCCCCTTCCTTCATGATATCGCTGTCCGACAGATCGCGTCCGTTGATATCGGCAACGTATGCCTCCTTCTTGCTCTCGCTCACACCCATCTGAACATTTCCGGTGTTCCGATAATCATGATCGACCGAGCATACCGCGCTCGACAGGATGATGATGATGATTCTACGGCAGAAGCCGGGGCCGGGCGTGCAGGGGAACCCTCCGGGATAGACATAGATGCCGCCGGCGGACATTGCCGCGGCGCCCACAACTGCCTGCGGGGAGGCCGCGTCCTGTGCAGCAACACCCTGTGCGGGAGTAACATCCTGTGCATGAACCGATGGCGTGCAGAACATTGCAGCGCTCAATGCAAGGGCACCGAACAATAAACGAAAACGCATTGATTCCTCTCCTTGAAATGTGAATGGCTGGCACCTCTCTCCGGTTGATCCGTAAAGGTGCCTGATGAAATAAATAAGCTGGCCGGGATGAGCGGAACGCACGAAATATATTCCGCGCGTTCCGGATTTGGAAGACAAGGCAATGGGGTCACGATATACAGCGGGATATTACAGGCGCCACAACGCATACCGGAAGGAAATTCCGATACCGCGCGACGCTCCGTAAAGAACCATGCTGTGCATATGATCGGACGTGGAAGCCTTGCTGGGCCAGTCACAAAGATATGGCACCGGAGGAATCGAGCGGGAGTACATCTTTGTGTACCCCATCGTCAACCGGTTGAATAACGTCGAGAAAATGGCGGCATGCCGTGGCGATTGCGAACTCGGCAATGAAAATCCATCCGGGATTTTTTTACTGTCAGCCCGGCACGCATTAATTCCAGGGAATCGGCGCGGCGACCAGCAATTGCAGATGACGTCCGCTCCGTGCCAGATGAAGTCTCCCGGCGGCATCCACGCGGAGCAGATGATCATTCCAGCCGATCTCCACCGCGCCGCGCCGGCCGCCAAGCGGGCTTACGGCGACCACATACGCCTTCCTGAGATCGGGATTCATATACTGGCAGTAGATCCGCCCATCCTCGCCTGCTATCAGCCCCGCGTACCGCGGAATTTTCCCGTCGATTTCCTTTCCGGTAATCTGACGATAATATTTGCCGCGCAGGTCGATTGTCCGGACAAGCTCGCCATCGCCATAGATTTTCAGTATCGGGCTTGCGCTATGGAGAAAAGCGACTTCACCATTGGGAAGCTCACGCACCCAGCGCTGATATTCCAGCCAGAAATGCGTGCGTGTCGCGCCGAACTTCGCAAGCTCGCTCGGGAGCGCTCCATATGTTTTCCGAAGATTCATCGCTGAATCATATTCGCGAATGATCTTCATCGTATCGATATAAGCCGGATACGTGCGTGGATCATACACTTCCGCCAGATAATGATCGAAATCTATTCCACGATTGTAGACATAGGAGGCGGTGGCCGTGCGCTGCGTGGTCAGATACATATTGTGCGCGCCAAGGCTGATATCATTTGCCAGCGAGAGGGATGATATCGGGTTGAGCCGCCACCGCGCGAGCTTTCGCCCGGTGGCATTGTAGTGCGCCAGCGTGATGACTTCATCAACCACGCGCGCGGTATCCTTCCCCTTGACCACCGGCGTGGTATCCTGCTCGCCGCCAATCGCAAAAATTCTTCCACGATCGATCGCAATCGATATCGGGTTCATACGCTTGCCGACATCCAGCATCGACAGTCGCCGTCCCGTGCTGTCGTGCATGTAAATCACATGCGTCATTCCACCGACGTATGCGTACATCCTGTCGGCCGGTGAATATATAAACGCAAACGGCATCTCCACGGTATCCGATCCCTCCAGCTCCACCGAATCCAGCACGCGGAGCGATCCAACCGGGGCAAGCATTCCCGGCGCCCGCGTTTTCCCTGTCGATTTTTCGACGTTCCCGGAGCGCGTGGCGCAGCGACCAATCAGCGAATCGAGATAATTCGTCAATCCGCTCCCGCCGTGATCCAGCCCGTAGCGCCGGGCAAAGGCATCATCCTCCCCCACATCGCGATGGGTCAATACCGTTCCGGCGGCATCGGCCACAATCACCTGTCCGGCCGCGTCGGACTGAAAGAGCCTGGCGCTCAATGTGCCGTTGGTATCCACGATGAAGGGGATAGTACACCCGGCCGACTTCAGCCGCTCGCGCATCCTGTCGGCAACTTCCAGCCGTGGGGAATTGAACAGCATTACCGCGCCGGCTCTCGCGGGGTTGCTCAGATGGTTCAGCCCGGGACACCACGCATCACCGATCTCCGCCTGGCATGTAAGGCAGGATTTTTCGCTGAACGTGAAGATCACATAGACGCATCTGGGAGCCGCGTCGCCGGTGGCGGCACGATACAGCGCCGGTGCCGTCCGCTGGGCGGATGCCATCGTTGCGATCGTGATACTGAGAAAAGAGAGAATCAGAAAGTGATGAAGGGCGCGACGGATGGAACACATGGGAGAACTGGGAGGCTCTTGTTGACAAAAAAAAGCACCGCCGGAGCTATGCCGACGATGCTTCACAAAGGACGCGCTTAATGAAGATTGCCGGGAGGCGGATCGTACGACATTGTCGGATACGCGGTCTCGCCCTTCGACATCGTGGCAGATGCCGGGAGCGGGAATCCGTTAACGTCGGCAATATACCCCTCTCCCTGATTCTCGCTGATACCCATCTGGATATTTCCACTGGTGCGATAATCATGATCGGCCGGGCATACCATATTCAGGATGATGACGATGATCACCTTCTCGCAGAATCCCGGTCCAGGCGTGCAGGGGAACGATCCTGGATAGACATACAGACCACCGGCGGACAGGGCGCTCGAAGCCACCACCGGCTTCGGACCGTTCGCATTCTGGGCCTGAGCCGAATGGGCACAGAGCATTGCAGCGCTCAATGCAAGCGCACCGAACAATAGACGTACACGCATTACTTCCTCTCCGTAACTGTGAATGGGTGGGCATGCGACCCGTCAGTTGATCCGCGACGGTGACGATGCCTGATGAAACGTATCGATCGTGATGAATGGATCTCGCGAGACATATTCCGCACATTCCGAACATGATCAGCCGGGTAACCCGATCCCGATATTCAGCGCGACAGCCTGAACGCCACGACTCTTACCGGAAGGAAAAACCGATACCGCGCGGCACGCGGCAAATCGTCGGACAGGCACAGGAACTCGGACGTGGAAGCCTTACGGGGCCATGGACAAAGATACATTACGGCGCAGACCGGCGGGGGTACATCTTTGTGTACCCCTTGCCGGCGCCGTTCCGCGCGGAAGCGATGAGAATATCAGGATGAGTGGTGCCGGCAGGATCAACTGCCGGACTCCGGCGCTACCCGACTTCGGCGCGCGTAATCACGCGGATGTTGCGATCCGTCCCCATTTATTCACGATAGGCGATGCGATGGCGCGATCCGAAAACTCTGATGACCGCGTGAGCGATGAATGATGTGCCGGCGGCAATCCGCAGAGAAAATTTCTGTTGAAATCGTTTGATTGAGGGATATGAATCGGGAACGCCAGCATCTTCCGAGGGCTCCCGCCGATGATAAGAACCGGAACGAATGGAATATAGGAACGTTGGTGAAATGAAATCCTGACAGGATTCCGGGACGGGCGCGCGGATTGTTCCCCGTATAGGGCAGAAGAGGAACTCCGCACTGCTCCGCGGGCATAACGAAATCGGTTATCCCGTTGTACCCGCCGGATGGAGCAGGTTTCCTTTCGCGTGGGGGGTGACGGGCAGTGATCTCCCCTAGAGACGACCGAGCAGATCGCCGACGGGAAGCGCGATGAGCGGCCCAAGCATTGCGAAGACCGGCTTCGTCAGATCCAGCGGCGTAAGATTCAGCCCGCGATCTGTAAGCCACGTGTCGCGTAGAACAATTGTGATATTTCCCGGAACCTGTTCGGCCAGCTGAATCGATCGCTTCCGGATGATTGCGGCGGCGGGAATATAGATCGCCATCAGCAGCAACGCATAGAGAAGCGCGCGGAAAAGAATGAGCGATCCAACAACCGAATCAATTCCGGTCACGAACGGATCGGAGACCGAAGCGGTCGCGGTACCACCAGCAAGCGGATTGATGAACGCCGTCGCGAGATGGAGAAGATTGCTTGCCTCGTACAGGCTGAACACCAGCACCACGGAGCAGATATAGAGAATCGTCCGCAGGCGATTGGTCTGCTTTTCCAGTATATGAATATCATCGGGTGGAGGCCCCGCGGGAATTGGAATTTTCGCGTCGGGAATTTTCACATTGGGAATACCGTGGTCTATACCTTCCGGGGTTGCCGGTATACGACATCGAGTTGTATTGAGGGTCGATCCGGCGGCAATCGCCATCATCGTCACAACCAGAAACCCGATCCTGTCCCATTTCGCGGCAACATGCACCAGGCCGGCGCTCTTCTGAACGCCGATCACCCGCTTGAGCAGATCGATGGAGATATGTGTGAACGCGGCCGTATCGGTTTGCCACGGGCCACACCAGCAAAGCACGAAAAGAATTCCCAGAAGCGCCAGCAACCCCGGCATGGCGTACCATTGTTTCAGGAAACAGGTTTCCGCGCATCCCTGTCGCAACGCGAGGATGGTGATCGCAAGGCCGAACAGCATCACGGCGACAAACAGGACAAGATTGAAATAGAGCGATCCTCCCCACTTCATCAACGCCGCGTACTTCATGGCCTTCAATGAACCAAGGGAATCGGATGCCCGCAGGTTGGCTGCGGCAACGGCGACCGAATCCTTCGTCGTCGTGCCTGTGGAATGGGCGGAGCCGACGGGCACCGGAGCCGAAGCGCTATCGTCGAGCCACGGAATCGACGCCGAGTTCATTCCCAGAATCTGAATCGGATCGGCGCCGGCCGATGCTCCGTAATGGCATAGATAATCGCCCGCCGCCCAGCCCAACCCTATCACGATCAGGACCGAGATGAGCGGCACAAGGCAGATCCAGTAACGACGCGGACAGGTGCATGATTGGCTGGCTGTTGCCATGATAGATATCCTGGTTGAGAATGTTTCAGCGGATGTATATCGGAATTACGGACCGGACAGCATCAACACGGGCGTGGACGGGGATGGCAGGCCGGGGCAATTGGGAGAGCTCAATTGAATATATCCCGGCCCTTTCGTCGCATCTCCCGCCGAAGAATATTTCGCGGTCACAAGCCCCGTGGCATCGGATGTTCCCTGAACCTGAAGAATCCCGATCGTGCTTCCCACACTGGAAGTGACGACGGCGTTGACGATTGTTCCGGGAGTCACCGTGCCGATATTTCTGGTCAGATGAATACGGATCACCGTACCGCCGGTTGATGAAATCACACTTGAATCCGACTCGACAATCACATTATCGGGACACGCGCGGATAACGGAGAAATTCATTGAATTCTGGACTCCGAAATACGTGGCGGTGAGCGTTGCCTTATCGGCGACGTTCAACGGGCTTTTCAGGTACGCCACAACGCGCCGCCTGGAGTCCACCGGAAGTGTTATCACGCTATCTCCTCCCAAGAAGCTCCCCGTCGTCGTGCTGAGTTCAAGGGTGGGCGTCCCCGGCGGTTTAAAGCCCTGAAGATCGATAATCACTTGGCTGATTGTGGCGCCATCCCCCGGGATGTCGGGAAAAGGGGATGGGTTAAAAACAATTTTGATATCATGATCGATCTTCGTGAATGTCACCACCTTCTCCGCGTTCAGCTCATCCGCGTTCACGACATGCGCCCTGACCCGTGCAACTCCATCCTGATCGCTCTTTAATTCCACCGAAGCCTTCCCCTGCTCGTTCACCACGATCTGCCGCTTCGTGGATGTGGCGCCGTTCGGGCCCACCAGCACCCCCTTGTCAGTCTCGAACTCCACGGTGCGTTTCTGAATATCACGGGGGCTGTTGACCGATGCGACAAACACAATCATCGTATCATTATTGGCCGGAGCGGTGGTCCTGCCCCCCTCCGTTTCGAGACTGAAATACGCTCCGATATTTTCCGGAGTCGGCTCGAACGGCTTGGGAAATTCGCAGCCCGTGAAGCAGAGCGCCAGGAACAGGGCGACCGCGTTGCCATGCAGGATGTATTTCATGATCGATCTCCGGGAAAATTCGAATTATGGGATAATGCCAAGGGCAAGAGCGGTGGATGAATTTTCGCCGACGATGGAAATATCCAGTCGTGCCGCCATCACCGGGCCTCCGTTGCCCTGTACAAGGGAAAGAGTCTCCTGAAATGTCTTCTCTCCGTTGGGCACCGTGACCGCTCTGCTATATGTCCGACTCCGTCCCGTCAGGGACTCGAACATGATATTGTTGGCCGGGTCCAATGTGATCGTAATCGTCGCCGATTGGGAATTCCCGGTATTTCGTATCGGGATGGTGACAATGATGTTTCCCGGCAGACGCGTGGTCGGGGGCATGGAGGTGGGCATCTGAGCGAATTGAATTGCCATGATGGTAAAGGATAAATGGTTATTGAAATGGAGTGAAAAGAGTTCGGAACGAAAAATCATTCAGATTGATATCCAGCGACATCGCCGTATATGGCGTGGCTGATACCATCGTCCCGCTTATCAGCGGACTTTTGTTCTGCTCCCGGAACAGCAGCACTCCGCCACCGATTCGAATCGACTGCGTCAGCCGAAAGCCGGCGCCGAGCATCAGCGCCCTGTCGAAAAGGAATGATGTATTTGCCGAGGGGAGATCGCGCACCCTGCCGATGGTGGCGCCGACGGTAAATGCAAAGCGATATCCAAGGCTTCCCCGCTGCGTGAGCGACGCATCCTTGTTGATCGGCTGGAGATAGATATTGGTGCCGATATACGGGAGCATCGAACCAATGGCCGGCGCCCACACGAACCCCACATCGGTGCCGACATACCAGTTGCGGAACAGATCGTACGTGCCTATCGTGGAGGATTGAAATGCCTGGTTGACAACCCCCGCATAGCGTGCCCTGGCGACCAGCGCATCCAGAGCGTTATTCCGCGCAATAATCGCGTCGTGAAGCTGATCCAGATCAGCGATCAGATATTTAATAGCGGTTTGCGCCCCCACGATATCACCGGCCGGATCGCGCAGGGCATCTACCGCTGCCTGCTCGGTTGCTGAAACAAGGTTGGGATACTTCGACGCCGTGAAGTCGAGGAACGATCTGAGAAGCGTCAGGCGATAATCATACTCCCGGTAGACGGCCTGCCGTTTCCTGATGACGGCAAGTTCATCCGGCATTGGAACGTCCGTAATGGTCGCAAATGATTCCCGGCCGGAGGCCAGCAGCTCACGCCTGGTGGAATTGAGATCAGCGATTTCCAGTCCCCTGCCGCTGGTGTCGTATTGTTTCGCCATCGCGCCATCGGACGCCCGGAGCGTGGTGGCCCGCGAAATCAATGTTTTCAGTTCATTACTGGCGGCGATGTTGTCGATATTCTTTTTAAAAGCGACGGAATCCTTCGGCATATTCTGCGTTTCAAACAACGCATGGCTCGCCTGCGCGTTGAGAATGGCGGTAATCGGCGCACCCCATTCCGTCTGGAATTGTGCATATGAAATCGCCGGATCAAACATCGGGTCGGACACCTTCTGGCCGGTGGCCAGCAGCCCGAGAATCTCCTGATTCAATGCCGTGCGAAGCAGCAATACGTCCGGCTCGGTGAGCAGAATCCGAATCTGTGCGAGATAAAAGCTCAGGATCTGCCGCACGCGCGCCTGGAATGTTGCAATCTGCCTGTCGCTCGGCTGCACGATCATCGTAAACCTGAAGGCGTAATAATGCTGCGGATCAAGCGGTGGCATCATCACGTAGGCATGTTCCTTCGCTTTCGGCTCGGGTTCCTTTGTGGAGGGAGTCGCGGCAGCGGTCACGGCACCGCTCGCGGCGGCAGCGGCGGGCACCGGTGGCTCATCCTTTGTTTCGATTTTCGTATCGCGCGAGTCCTCCGTCTCCTTTCCGGTCGCCGTTACTTTTGTCCTGTTGATGGTCCGATCGGTGGTCGTTACCGTTTTGCGAGGCGCAGCCGGAACGGGCACCGGAGCCGCGGGAGGGGCCAGGATGGGAGCCGGAATCAACAATGCGGTGGAGGCCTCGATGTCGAGTCGCCGCCAGTAGTATGCCGGGGCCGCATCCCATCGACGGTCGTTCTCCTCCACGACTTCCCCTTCCGCGATCGGAATGTATCGAACCTCGAAGCGGCTCACCGCGGGATCTACCTCTGTCCAGAGAGCATACGACACATCGAACGGGAGATTCCCCATAAATCTCCCCTGGTGGACATCCACCTGAATCTCGTACTCCGGTTTCAGGCCGGAGCCGGTGGCCGATGTCTTTACATCAGCCGATGATGCATCCTTTGACGATGTTCCGGCCGCGGTCGAGGCGGTGGTTGTGGCCGCGGTGGCCGTCTGCGCCCGAAGATCCTGCCGGCTTTCCAGCGCAATCAGCAAACAGAGGCATCCCATAAGCCCCGCGATACGTTCTCCGTGAGCGATCAGAATCCGCCTGTGCATAATCCGCATGACATACTCCCAGCCTTTTTTCACGCGCCGTGATCAGTTGATGCCGGCGATGCGGATTATCAACCACATCGCCGGCTCTGATGTTTTTCCCGAGCACAAAAGTGGGTGGGATGGATGGTGATTATGCTACGTAAGAACTACGCAAAACCTGAACGATTTCGCTTCCATTGCGATATCGCCCGGCACAACCGGCTGGACACCGGGCGTACGGGAGAGCAATCGACAGCCGATCGACCGAGCGCGGCCGGACGGCGAAAAAGTCGCCGCGAGAATGGGATATTCCTGACATCCACCACAGCGAAACGTGCCGCCTATAACCCATCCAGAAAAAGCGAAAGCGGTTCCCCCTTCGGCCGGTCCAGCTTCCGCAGTATTCGGTAGCGGTGCGTCTCCACTGTCCGTTCCACCACATGAAGAATTCCGGCGATATCCTGGGTGGTCATATCCATTTTCGTGAGGGCGCAGACTTTTACCTCGGTCCTGGAGAGCGTTGGGAATTTTTCGCGCAGCATGCGGACGATATTCTCGTTGGTCCCGTTGCATCGCGCGCCCAGTTTTTCCCATTCCGACAGTGTCGTACGTTTTCCGCTTTTTACTTCCCTGATCATTCCGGACAGGCGGCGCTGGCTGGCTCCGCGCGACGATTTTTTCGCCGGGCTGGATGGTTGTTCGACGCTGGCAACCGCGGCGAGAAGTTTTTCGAGAAGCCCATCCTTTTCCACCAGATCCACCCGCGCTTCCTTCAGCTCGTTTGTCTGCTGGCTATGCTGTTGCTCCAGTTGCCGGGTCTGTTCGCGATACAACTCCGTCTCCCGCCTGGCCTGATCCAGATTGAACCGGGTCTGTAGCTCCGCCACCTCCCGCTGTTTCTCACGGCACCAGATCTCGTCACGAAGCCTTGCATAGGTTTTATGATGCTCCAGCGCTTTCTGGAAATCCTGAAGCTCCTCGTGGGTTATGGCAAGAAGCTCGTGCGCGCGCGCTTCAAGCCCCTTGTCCCCCAGCCCCGCGGCCTGGAACCGCCCCTCCTCCAACTTGTCGATTGCCTTGCCGTAGTATCTCAGCTTCCGGTAGAGGTTGCCGATATTCAGAATGATCTCGACGTTCACATCGCGATCGTGCAATGCATCGATGTACTTGGCAGCCTGTTCCTGATAACTGATCGCCTCCTCGCTCCGATCGAACTTCTCGGAGATATTCCCCAGTGTGGAGAGGATCACCGCGAGACCACGGCGCGCTCCCTCCAGGCGGAACCCCTCAAGGGCAAGAAGCGCATGATCCTCCGCCTCTTGCAGATTCTCGTTCACATCCCCGCGCGAATAATGGACGCTGGCGATATTGGAGAGCGCCCGCGCTTCCAGCAGTCTCTCGCCGGCCGCGCGGAAGCAGTCACGCGCCTTTGCATACCACTCAAGCCCGTTGTCGTCTTCGCCCAGGCGGCAGTGCAGATCGGCGATATCCGAATAGACCGTCCCGAGCATATCCTTCCGTCCGATGCGCTCCGCCAGGGCCAGCGCGTTATGGAAATATTCGAGCCCCGCCGCGTAGTCACCGATCGACGTATGGAAATGCCCAAGCGCCTGCTCTGCCGAGGCCATCTCCTTCGGATATTCCCTCCGGGTGCTCATCTTCAGGCTCTGTTTATAATAGTTCAGCGCCACCCGGCGTTGATTCCCGTGGAGCGCCAGATCCCCCAGGGCGAGCAGCGAACCGCAGATCAACCGATACTCCTTCTCCTCGAGAAATATCCCGTACGCCTCATCGATATCCCTGAGCGCACCGGCATCATCGGCAAGGGCAAGCCGGCATATTCCCCGGAGCTGGGTGGCCTTGGCGATCTCCTTCGCTTTTCCGATCGATTTGGCCTGCCGCACCGCGCATTCGGCGCTCTCGAGGGCGAGCGCGGGATCGTTGGCAAGCTGGCACCGCGCCTTGGAGGAATAGCCCGACAATTTTTCGTACCGGCGCGTGGTTGACTCGATCTGTTGTTGCAGATATTCCACTGGTGTGATCATGGCGGAGGTTCCCCCTTGTTGTGCATCCTGGCTGATTTATTCTCGGTTTCCAAGCTCTTCCAGCAACTGCCGCGCGCGACCCCGGTGCGGTTGTTCCGCCTCCCCCACCTCATCGAAAATCTGGAGCGCCGTCTGGCACCAGACACGCGCCGGCTCCCGCTTCTCCGGGATATTCCCGGCGTGAGCGGCGCGCGCGCGATAGAAGAGCGCAGTCGCCATGTTCCGGTGGCGTGGAGCAAATGCCACGCTGCAACTCCCCACCGCATCATCCGCAAGGCGTTCGGATTTCGTGAAGTCTTCCATCAGGTACATCAGATTGGAGAGCCGCAGAAAACTATTTGCCGTGGCCGTGTGCGCCCTGCCGTTGATCTCCAGGTTGATCTCCAGCGCGGGATGCAGCAGACCGAAAGCCTCTTCAAACTTCCCCCGCACCGCGTAAAGCTCGCCGAGATTTCCCATGCAGATGCATGTGTGTGAATGCCGGGACCCTGCCCTGAAAATCGCCAGCGCGCGATTCAGATATTCCTCGGCTTCATTGAACCATTCGGCATCGCGGCAGACGGAACCCATATTCTGAAGGATGATCCCGCAATCCTGATGTTCCGGGTCAAACACCCGCTCATAGACAGCAAGCGCCAGCTTATAATACTTGATGGCACTGTCGAAATCACGAAGAAGGCGATGGCAATGGGCAAGATTATTATAACTGTGCGCCGTTTCGATATGATCGGGACCAAGCGCGGTGGTTCGGATGGCCAATGCCTGACCATGACGTTCGATGGCCGTGCCGGTTTCCCCCAGCACCTGAAGCAATGTCGCCAGCTCGGTGATGATCAGCGCCGTCCGCGGATGCTCCGGACCCGGTTTCCGGGCGCTGATATGCCACGCGCGTTGAAGAAGCTCTCTCGCCTCAGGGATATTCCCGACAAGACGCTCCGCCATCGCCAGTTCCTGAAGCGCGCGGGCTACCAGGAGATTATTTCTTCCCCCGGCCCGCTCTCTGAAATCACGGACTTCGCGCAGCAGCACGACCGCATCTTCATGCTTCTCACGGTCGAGCAGAAGAATGCCGAGCTGCGATTGGCTCTCGATGGTTTCCGGATGCTCCGCGCCGAACACCCCGCAATGACGCTTGAAAAGATCCCGCGCAAGCCCCTCCATCGCCGAATCAGCATCCTTCCGCTCGATCGCCAGCGATATCAGCCGGGCATGCGCGCGCAGCGTCCGCCGGTCCTCGGAGCCGAACAGTTGCGTGTAGAGCCTGAGGGCATCGGCCACCATCGACTCCGCGGCGCCGCACATGCCGCAGAGATGAAGGAATGTCCCGAGCGCGAGCCTGATCTCCGCCAGCCGTTCCAGCGCTCCCTCCCCGGCCAGACGGGCAAGCCCATCGGCGTACTCCGCAATGATCGATGGAGGCGTGATCGCGTGCCAGTACCCGTACAGATCGTACTGCATATCGTGGGTGATCAGGGCGTGGAGCATGTCGATATCGACAATGCAGTTTCGGAGCGCTTCCAGCTCCCGCGCCTGGTTCCACTGCCACGGCTCCTCGAACGCGCGCCGATCGCCGATCGCCTCCCCGGCGAAATGCGCCCCAAGCCTCCGGTGAAGCTGACGCCGGCGCTCGTCATCGCCGGCATATCTCCGCTTCGCCGCCCGGCGCATCTGATCCTGGAGGAAGGTGATACCCGTCTCGCAAACGAAAAGATCCGATTCCAGTTTCCCGGCCAGCCCGTTGATTTCATCGACGCCGATCTTCATCAGCGCGGCCAGCTCTTCGGCGGTCAATCCCATGCGGGAAGCCTGAAGAAGCTCCAGCATCGCGTCCATCCGCTCGCCATCCTCCCCGGCGCCGAGCCGCTCCAGAATGCCATCGTACAGCTCATCGACGCTCGATGGAAGCGGAGGGCGATCCTTCATCGTCTTACGCAGATCTCTCAGGAAATCCAGTTCTCGCAGGCTTGTACGGAGATAGAGCGGATTGGCGAAATTATCGTCGCTGGACATCATGTTCAGATGCTGCTCGCTGATCTGAAGCCCCTCCCGCGCAAGCAGTTGCCCCATCAGAATCTGCCGGGCATGAACGCTGAGCGGCTCCATGTGCAGCAGCTTCCACCCGCGCCCCTCAAGCTCTTCCGCGCATGACTCCGATGCAACCGAAACGATCAGCCGGACCCTGGAAGGTATATATGCCGGAAGCCATGCCAGCCATGCATCACCATCCGGGGCACCGCCGTTCAGGGAGCCGGCACAATCCAGATCGTCGATGACCAGCACAAGCTGTTCGTCCTGCACGTAGGCCAGCCATTCGGGAAATTTGCTGATAATTGCCTCCGGCTGATCGGGGATTTCAGCCTCCACATCGTACCTGAGGCTGATCTCCCGCATGATCCGGAGGAGAATATCGACAGGACTACAACCGGCCGGGCTGGCCGATACGTAATGCTCGATAACGAACGCCTCGGGAAAAGCGAGGCCGAAACGATGTATCCAGTACGCCAGCGACGCGCTTTTCCCAATTCCCGCCTCTCCTGTCACAACGATCGGCGGCGTGTGAGCATCAGCCTGAACATGCCGCTCAAAAGATTCCAGTACCGACCCATTTTCTACGTAGGCACCACGGGAGCGCTCGGCAAACGCGGCATGGTGCCGACGCTCGGTGTTGAGCGTGGCAGCAAGCCGACGTTTCCATTCGGATCTGTCTTCTCCATCAGAAACTCCATTTTTCATGTTTATTTCCAGGAAAACAAGCAAACAAGGGAAGGCTCGGAAGTGGGGAGATAACGTTGCGGCAGCGCCGCTGCGAGCAATCGTCGGACAAGTTACAACAACAATCAGAAAAAAAGCAATGGGGGTGATGCATTAAAAATACTTACGCAAAATCGCGAAGTCATGGGAGAATCATAAAAAAGTAGTAGAAACGTAGTAGGGAATTTCGCTCCGCCAATGGCGATGTTTGCCCCCGTCGAGATCAAAGCGATCCCGCTCTTCAGTCAGTTGGAACAGGAAAACCGGCTGCTGATTCGCGATTCCGGCGTCGGTACACGACCGGCATCGAATACCGGTCCCGGCCGATGAACAACATGCTCCGCTGAGGATGAGAGGCGATATCCGGTAATCGCCATGCGGAGACAACGCGAGCTGGACGGCAGGCATCGGGGACCATTCCCCCGATCCGAGAGATCACCCCGGATGACGCGCAACGCTCCCGACGGAGCATGTGATCTGCTCCCCTGAACGGGGAATGGCTGCAAACCCTAACCCTATTCTACCAGCAAGGTTTCTCATGGACACAATCGTAAAGAAAAGGCCGAAGAAAGCCACGGGGAAAGCCCAGGACACATCGACGATCCAGGAGATTCCGGATCTGCAGCTCCACGGGCAGATGCGGTTCCGGAACCCTCGGGCGAACGATTTCCCGATCGTTGTGGTGTATCACGTCAGCGATGGGGATCGGAACGCCACATACGAGGTAACGGATCTGAATAACTGGCACGATATCCCGGAGGATGTAACGTCCGGCAGCGTCACCGTCAATGATGAGCCTATCGCTCTGGGAGGCAGCGGGAACTTCGCACTGAATTCGGGGAGGCCAGTGACGGCGCAGTACACGTTGGTAAATCCCGTGCCAGGCACGAACAAACGTGCCTACTGGCTGGTCATCGACGATACCATATAGCCATTATCACATCGGCAAATGGCGCCGAACGGCAGCCAGGCGTGAGCCCCTCTCCTTCTCTCCCCGCATGCGCGGGGAGAGAAGGAAGTACTTCAGATCGACCGGCCTGATATTCTTCGATAAAAAAATCACGTGTCATATTTCACAGGATGCATCATGAGCGGAGACAACCACAAACCCCATCGCGGAAACGAGGGAAGGAAGATGGAGCAGATGGATCTGCAACTTCATGCGAATATCGATTTCAAAAACCAGAAGGCTGAAGATTTTCCGATCGACGCGGAATATCAGATCAGCACGGGCCCCAAGACCGTGAGATATATACTCAACGAGCCGAATGAATTGTGCTGGGATGATATCCCCGACAATGCCACGGCGACGGAAGTAATCGTGAGGAACACCCACATTCCGTTGAACAAAAAAGACCCCACTCCGCTGGCCCTTGCATCGGGCAAGCGCGTCCATGCATGGTTTGTCCTGAGCGAAAACGTGCGACACCCATCCGGCCAGTTGAAACGCGCCTACTGGCTGGTGATCGACGACACCGTCGTGATCGACCAGACCGCCCTTGCCAGCCATTTCCTCAGCGACAACTGAACGGATGTGCCGCGCGGCGATGCCGTCATGCTCCGGCCACCATTGCCCGAAGCATGATGGCCTGCTTATCTCCCCCCGGAACGCCAGCAATTGTTAGTTGTTCAACAACATTCCGGAGACCAGCCCATGCGTACCATTCATTATCTCATGCTTGCGACAGGCATTGTGGCGGCCGTCGCTGTGGCGGCCCCCATCATGCCGCCACCTCTCCCCGACCCCGCGGCGGCGATATCGCCGCCGTTACCCTCACCACCGCCGGCCTGTGTTCTGCTGGATGATGTGTTCCAGCGTCCCACGAGACAGCATCCGGAACAACGGCAGTTTCAGTTGAGCGTGGATTATCCAACGACGCCACCGCCGACCGTCAGCTACCCGTGGAGCGACCCCAACCACTGGCGCGAGTATATGTTCGCCGTGCTCCGATACGCATATCAGGATAACCTTTCAAACGAATGGTATAAACCGGCGAGCAGCGCGGCAACATGGTTCCATGCGCCGTGGATGGGACACAAATACAGCAGCTTGAACAGATCGGGCTTTGGTGGAAGGGAATGGGCGCACGGGCTTACCAAGGAACACAAAACTCCGCTTCGCGACCTTTCTCCAACGATGAGCAATAGCAAAGGTCAGGTGGACAACTGGGCAGTGAGCATATACAATGCACCGGGCGGCTATACGCTGAGAAAGGTGTGGGAGAAGATCTGCGCCGATAACGCAAACCAGCAGGCGATTATCTTTCCGCCGGGCACGGTGGTTGTAAAGCTCATCTTTACGCAGGCCACCAGCAATCTGGTTCCCTATCTCGCCAACGATGTGGAATGGAAAGCGAATATCGACGAACAGCACCCCGATAATCTCCTCCCCCTCCGTCTGATTCAGATCGATATCGCCGTTCGCGACACGCGCGCCGATGCCACCACCGGCTGGGTGTTCGGAACGTTCATGTTCGACGGCAGACGACCTATCGATTCGCTGTGGCAAATCGATACGCAGAAAATTCCGAAGGATCTCCGTCCATGGTTTCATGTCTATCCACTCGGGCTGACGTGGGGAGTTGACCCAGGCCGTACCAATAATCCGGTGGAGCTTCATTACGATCCCAAGCTCGCCGCCACGATCCGCTCGCCGCTGGGCCTGCAGGGGCGATTGAACGGACCGATCGATAATCCGAGATCATCATGTATTGCATGTCATGCACAGGCTGAACGTGTATCCGGTCCGAAAGCTAAACCTCCCACGGAACGCAATGGGTTCGAACGAAATCTGAAACCCGGCGAGGCACTTACCCCCGGCCTGATCAGCCTCGATTTTTCTCTGCAACTGAAAAGCGGCATTTATAGCTACTGGAACAAGCAGAACGCCAATGCGATGTCCCCTCATATCAATAATGTTGCCGTGCGTCAGAATATATCGGGCCCGCCGGCAGGCTTGCGGCAATTCCCATCACGCCCGCGGGCAGTGCAACGCGGTCACACCCGCGTTGAAGGCTCTCACGGAGCCCCATCACGCCCGCGGGCAGTGCAGCGCGTGATGGGAATCCCACCGCAACCGCAATTGTTCAATCTTCCCGTCCGATAACATCGGAACGCACATGCACCGGGCCGGAAAAATAATTTCCTGGCCCGGATTGCCGCGATCTCCATCATGATATTCTTCACACTGACAAACCGGAATTATTTCATCCGACGGAGGGGCATTCCATCAACCTTTAACCTCCTCTCACCCCGATACGTAATCTTTACGTATACAATCCCCCCGTGCCCAATCGTACGTTCATGATCATCAACGAAATAAACCATCAGGAGAATCGAACGATGACAAAACAGATCAATGGCGCGAAACCACACGCGTACGAGCATGAATCCGGCAAAACGGGAACCGGAACGGACGCCGAGGTTTCGATAATGTACTGCTCACGCCCCCTCCCCCCGGAGCCGGTGATCAGCGCGGATATCGCGGCCGGCAGGATGAGCGCGATTTTCGATTTGCACGGCAAGTGGGCAAACGGCACGGTGCTCCATTATTATTTCTTCGACAGACCGACCGACGGAGGAATGGTGCACTTTTCAAACGGGACGAACAAATTCGAAACCTGGGTTGGCGCCGAGGCACAGCGGGCGGTTGTCCGCAAGGCGTTCCAGACGTGGAAAAGCCTGGGAATCGGGCTGGAATTCGTGGAAGTAAAATCCCGTTCAGCCGCTGAAATCCGCATCGGATTTATGCAGACCGATGGCTCGTGGTCGTACGTGGGGCGTCAGATTCTGAAGATCGGCGCCAGCGCCCGCACCATGAATTTTGGATGGGATCTGACGGGGGCGCAGGGAATGGATACGGCGCTGCATGAAATCGGCCATACGCTTGGCCTGGATCATGAGCATCAGAGCCCGTTTGCGGGAATTGTCTGGAATGAGGCGGCGGTGTATGCGGCGCTTGCGGCATCTCCCAACCGCTGGTCGAAGCAGATGACGTATGACAACATCATCAAAAAGGTGCCGGCCACCGATGTGCAGGGATCGAACTGGGACCCCGATTCGATTATGGAATATCCGTTCGAAGCGGGGCTTATCAAGGTGCCGACGAAATACGCAACGGGGCTTTCACCGAAGGGAGGGCTTTCACTGCGCGATATCACATGGGTCAGGCATTTTTATCCAGCCATCAAGCACGCTCCGGCGCCGCTCGGCGTGGGGAACTCCGAGCAGCTTCCGACGGAAAACGGAAAGCAGCGGGATTTTGCGATAAAGCCGGAGGAGACCCGCTCGTACGATATCCGCACGTTCGGGGCATGCGATACCGTGCTGGCACTGTTCGAGGATACCGGAACCACCACGCAGTATATGGCCGCCGATGACGACAGCGGAAATAGCCGCAATGCAGGCCTCAAGGTCAGGCTGGTGGAAGGACGCAATTATATTCTGCGTGTCCGCACGGTTCATACCGAGCAGACAGCCCCGCCAGTCGTGCTGATGTGGTAGCCCCTCGGGCGGCGATCACCCCGCCGCCCGATATTCCTTGATCCGCCGTTCGCAGACTTCCTCGGTCACGCGCCTCAGCTCTTCCACGCGCTCGGCCATCCACTCCATCTCCTCCTTCGTTATCGCATATGCCTTGTCGTAGCGCGATTCGATATAGGCGCCGCGAAGCAGATCGAACAGGCGACGTTCCTCGGCCGTGCCGATCGGAAAGACGGGGACAAGTTCCGGGGCCTGGCCGCCGGAAAGCTGCGCCAGCTTTTCGATGTCGTGAAGTTTGGGGCGGTAGTTTGTGTACACCAGAAGGACCGCGGAATAGAGTCGCTCGGCAACCTGATGGAGCAGAAATACGGCGTGCGGATAATCCTCACGTTCGATCGCCGATTCCGTGCTCTCCAGAAAACTTGTGGCGCTGTTGAACCAGTATTCGTACTCCTCGCGCGCAAGCTCCAGCCGCTCCTTCGAGCGAAGTTCGCGCGGCTCCGCCAATGCGAAATTCTCCGAATCGTACAGGAGAATTCCCTGCGTGCGGATATCGGCGTAGAAATATCGGCCGGCGCGGATGTAGCCGTCGAACGCGCCGACCAGATCCACCAGCAACTGCACGGGCGTGGCAACTTCGCGACGCAAACGCCCCTCGATGCGCGCCCAGAGCGTCCCCTTGCGCGAGAGCTGCTTGTCCTCCACCAGCACGTAGATGTCGAAATCGCTCTGATACTCGAAACTTCGGGGATCGGGGCCGGCCTCCTCCACCCAGGTGCCGGCGGCGTAGCTTCCGAAGAGGATGATCATCTCCACGTCCGTTTCCTCACGGATGATCTCCACGGCCTGGCGGAGCTGCTCCTGTTTTTCTTCAGGAAGATGCAAAATGCTTGTATTCATTGAGGGGATTGTGATTGAAATCTGCCATGCTCGTTGGGGGGCGGGAACAATATACGGTAAAGGTGGCTCTCAACCCGGTGAAGAAGGGTGCGTCCGGTCGTTTGCGGGAATGCGGATTTTGGAAACAGAATCGAGGTCCCAATCGGAATTCCGCGACGGCCGGGCGTGGTGCCGTCCGGCGGCGACCCGCATTCAACCGCGTCATGGTTCGTGAGGCTCACAAACGGAGAGCACAGCAACATCATCCGCGCGGTTGGCGGAAGGAGCTTCGGATGGGCGCAATCTCCACTACGCGGAGCATTGCCTCCCGGCATCCCCCTGCACGATATCGGCACCACGAAAATTTCAATCGGGGAATCGGGCCGGGTTGATCGGGAAGTGTATATTCCACTCTTCCTCGGGGAAATATCGATCATCTTCTCCGCGCATCGGAATGTTCTCCCCCTCACGCGTTGCTCGCTCATCTTCAGATATCGATGGTTCCCCCACGCGATGCATAACCACGCCCCCGATGAACCACGCCGGGAGCAGGAAATCCGAATAACCAGCAATCATGAAGCGATTCAGATGTTCAGCGGTCGCACTCGCCATCGCGTTGCCTGCAATCGCGATCCACGCGCAGCCGGCGCTCGATATCCGCGAGGGAAACGCCGATTATCCGGTCCCGATGCCGGCGGCACAGATCGCGGTCGGCTCCGAACAGGGACCGCTTTTTATGGAGCCATCGACTGTGCGGAACGCGACGTTCGCGGCGCGCAACGTCTGGAACAACGGAGCGCCGCGATTGAGCATGGGGGCGGAGTTCGCGCCGCTGCTGATCGGCGATGCGGTCGATCTTTCGGAATATCCGAGCGGACGGCTGATCCGCGTGCTGCTGCGGACGAGAATATCCGTTGCGGCGGAGACAAATGATGGCGGGACGATGCGCGCCGCGCTCGGCGTCCGCTGGATGCTCCATGATGACGCGGACCTGCGCGCGGACAGCCTCTTTCAACGAACGCTTCTCCGCTGGGCGGCCGAATATCGACAGCCTTCGCGCGGCGATGAAGGAAGTTCTCTGGAACCGCTCGGTGGTGGAGATCACATTTGGCGCGGTGTACGGCAGCGCGCGGAATTCCGGGGGAGAAATCGCGTTCGCGGTGAGCCGGTACAATGGATTTCTGAGCGCCGGTTTTCCGTTGCCCGGCACAAGCGGCCAGATTCAATTCGGCGCCTCGGGCTGGACGGGATTCGCCGAGGGGGATACGCGCTATCAGCGCCAGGGCTCGCTCACGCTTCGGTCGTTCTATGGAACGGCATCGGAACGGCTGTTCGCCGGAGCGCGGATGGTGGCAACGAATATTCTCACGCCCGATTATCGGCTGGAGCTTGGCGGGCTTCTGCGGATCGGCAACGGGTTCTGGCTGCGGCCGGACCTCGGGGTTTCGCTGATGAAGCGTTCATTCCAGGGGCCGGAGGCGGGGGTGACGCTCAGCTTCGGAACGCCGGAACTGCATTAAGATGAAACGGCCGGCCCCCCCTATATTCTCCCCCATGAAACTTGCAAATATCCTACCGCTTCCATCGCGCCGTTTCAGTTCGGGATCGGCGAATATTTTCCGCGCATACCGCACGCCGCTTCTGTTAATATTTTTCCTGCTGATTCCGGCGCTCGCAATCTGCCAGAAAACTTCGTCGCGCCTGACGCCGGTCATCGAGCAGTTCCGCTCGAAGGAGAGGGAAGTTCGGGACTCGGCCTATAAGCAGCTTGTCAAGCTGAGCATGCACCTTCTCACGCCGGAGGAGGCAGTGGAAGCGCTGGAAGCAGCCGCCACGTCATTTCCCGCGCCCGATTATCCGCGATGGGGAGATACAGAATCAAATCTGATCATCACGGCTGCAAGGAAACCGCAACCCGAATTTGTTCCGATTATCCGGCGGCTCTTTGGATCATATTCATCGCTGCACGCACAGCGGGCGGCGATCAATCTGCTCGGCAGAATTGACAACGAGGAATCGATGGCGACGGCGATCGATCTCATTATCGAGGTCGAGGGAAGGGCAGCGATGGATCTGGGGGAAAAGAACGATGATCAGCGCGATATGATCATGGATTTCGAACAGGATATGTATACGCTGACGCGCGGCTATCTCCGCAACCACGCATTGTCCAGCTCTGCGATGACACGGCTGACGCCGGTAATCATCTCCGCAGCGCAACGGTATGCGGCGCTGGTGGGACCGGCCCAACGGGCTGATGGAACGGAGTGGCTATACGAATATAATTATTCGCGCCTGCGTAAAAATATGACGCTCCTTATCGATATGCTCGGATATATTCCCGGCGATGAGGCAATGAAGGAGCTTCAGACCGCGCGCGCGTATTCCGATCCATATCTGAATGTTCTCGCGATTGGCTCACTGCTGCGCCATACGATCGTGGCGCGGCCGGCGGAATATGAACTGGCGGCGCGGGACGCTCAGACGCGCTGGGTGCTGTATACGGTTCTGGCGGGATTGAAGCGACTCGATCTTTTTCCCGGAAAATATCTCACGCAGAAGTTGCTTGCCGAGAGCGATCTTGTGCACCGGCTTGCCGGAGATAATGAGCCGGGATATCGTCAGGATAGTATCGAGCTGATGGCGATTCGCACACGGAGAACCTCCAGGGGGTTCGAGGATTATTATTTTTTCCGGTATCCCACGCATGGTTTTGCAAGTCCCTCCCAGGTTGGTGCCCCCCCACCTCCCCCTCATTCCCCGTGGGACGCCGGGGTTGCCGGCCCGTTTCTCCGCTCGCGTATACCAACCGTGATGCCCCTCGATTCCATCGATAATGTTTACGATCAGTGGACCGATTCATTTCCTGACGAGTATATGAAGCGTGATCCGAAGAAGAGCGAGTAAACAGGAGCTGATGCGCTGGAATATTATAGCGGATAATCGATGCGACGAGCGGAGATTATTCTGATGGTGATTATTCCGAAAAACCTTGCCGGAGATAAACACCGCCGATGTTGATAAACAGGGCAGGGTTCATCTCCGGCACGACTCATTTACCGTTGATGATGTTGAGAATATTTCCGTCCGGGTCCTTGAACCACGCCACCTTCATCGGGCCGGTGACGTGGATATCCCCTTCGAGCTTCATGTTCGGCATGTCGTAATGCTCGAACGCAACCCCCTTTTCCTTCAGCTCGCGGACGACATTTTCAATATCATCCCCCACCGCCCACGTCACCGCCGTGGCCTTGTTGCTGCCGGCGTACTCCGAACGGTAGACATTGAACGTGGAGTTGCCGCTCCTGTAGGCAACCAGCTCCTCCCCCTCCTGACCGACCGGCTTCAGGCCAAGCGTCTCCTCGTAGAATTTCCTGGCGGCATCGAGATTCTTCACCGCGAGGTTCGCGTGCGCGTCCCTGTTCTCCAGCATTGCGATCTCCCAGATTGATAGTGCGTTCCACTCATGCCGAAAAAATCCGGCGAATAGTTCCCGATCGGGCCGCAATGCAAGTGCCACTTCCGAATATCGTTACAAGCACGCCCGGAAATCGGGGTGGATCAGCGCTTCGCCGGGTCCGTGCTGGTTGCGCTTTTGCGACGGAGCATCGCATCCAGGCTCCACTCGCCGCCGCCGTATGCCGCCATATAGAGAAAAATAAAACAGAAAAGAACAGCAGGCTCGCCATGATTCTGAATCGGCCACAGCCCTGGGCTCTCCTTGCCGAGCGCATGAAACTGCCAGTACGCGACGGCCATTTCGCCGGAGAGAATGAACGCGACCGGCCGCGTGCAGAGGCCAAGGACAATCGCAATGCCGCCGAAGAATTCCAGAATCCCGCCAATGCCAACTTGGGACAGCAGATTGAGGCTTGCTCCCCCTGGCATTCCGCCAAACCATCCGAAGAGTATCCTCCCTCCCGCCTGAAGAAACATCACCCCCGCCGCGATGCGGAGCAATGTATAGGCGATCTGCGCGAGCCGGTTTGAATTCATCGATGGTCTCCAGATTATGCCGCCGTGGTTCCGGCGGAGTGGTTGAATGGTTCGTTACGAGCCGATGGATCATCCCCGTGCTTCCACGTGATAATGCCGTTGAACAGATAAAACCATGAGCCCGGTTAAGAGAAAAATAAACTACGCATTCAGGAACGATCTATCAATAGTTCGCAGATCCGAATCGACGCTCCGGGGCCATTTCCGCGCGTTTTTTGGAGGGGCTCAAGAGAGGCCGTATACTTGCCGCATTGTCACAACGGCGTGGAATTGAGGGCGAATGCTTCCGCCATTTCAGACGCCGGGAATTTCAAGCGATAACGATTGCCCATGTTTAATTTCCTGAAGAAAAAAGCCGCGCCGACCGATATACGCGATACGCTGTTCGGCGATATGCCGATCGATTCATGGATCGCAAACAATTCCACATCGGACCCGTGGAACCTGTTCGCCGATGCGGAACATGCAATCAGGGATGGAAAACGAAACGGGGCGATTGAGCTGTTGAAGAACATCGCCGGCCGGACCGATATCGAAACCAGACATCTGCTGACAGCATGGCACGCGCTCCGCGGACTGGAAGTGCAGCCGTCGGAATCGATTGCGGGCAACGTTCTTGGCGTCGTGGTGGAGGTGGGACTGGAAGGGGGAACCGATCTGGTGGCGGCATACGCCGATCATTCCGCCAGATATTACAATTACAGCGGATCGGGCGTGGTCTGGGAAGCCCCGGATGGCTCGCTCGATTCCGCAATCGATGCGCTGATTGCCGCAGGCCAGCAGGTGGCGAACAACATCGGCCCGTGGACCGACCCGCGACCGCCCGCGCCGGCGAACGGCGATGTGAGAATCAACATGCTCGCGCCGGGCGGGCTCTATTTCGGGCAGGCGCCGTTTGCATTGCTGGCAACCGACGGGATGGGTGGTCCGGTCATATCGGCCGCGATGACGCTGATGGAGGCGCTGATCGCGAAACAGGAAGCGAAACCATAATCGGTGGAGATATGGAAGCCGTATCCGCCCGGCGCATTCAATAATCTCATGGGAAAATCCCGACTGTGAATCCTTCAACGATCCGCCAGTTGCTTGCGATGATGTTCATCGCGGGCGCGGGAATTTTTCTCGGCGCCTGCTCGAACGTCGCGCGGAAACCGCTGGAGGGAATGTGGGCGATCAAAAGCATCACGCAGGATGGAAAGGATATTTCCATCGGCACATTCTACATTAATTCGATTATTCTCAACGCCGATGGAACGTGCGATGTGCCGGGCTCCCAGACCGTCGACGATACGCGCGGCACATGGGAAATATTTTCCGAGGACGATCGCACAGTCGTGACGATGAAGTCGAAAAATCCATATTTCAACGGCCGGTTCAACCTGCTCGTCTCGCCCGATGATCCTTCAGTCATCGCTCTTCAATCGAGTCGCACAACGGTGACACTCCATAAATTTGCGTTTCCGATGGGCAATTGAATGTTTTTTTCGCGCGCAGAGTGGGAAACGGATGCAAGGCGGCCGAACCTGAGCGATTGAGGCGTCCCCTCGGACGCCGCAATGAGCAGACGGTGAAGGCCAACGCCGCAGATGACGTTGTTCAAGGGTTTGCAGGCTATACAACATTGTGCGGCGCCTGCTCGCACAACCGCGAACCATCCCCCCGTTCGATCTGTATCGTCGCATGCTCGATCCCGAACCGCTGATGAAGCTCGTCGCAGATGCAGGCGATAAATTCATCGGGATGGTTGCCATCGGGTTTGACAAGATGCACGGTCAACGCCGGCTCGGTTGTGCTCATCCCCCAGATATGGAGATCGTGAACTTCGATGACGCCATCGATTCCGGTCAGATATTCCTCCACCTTGCGACGGTCGATGCTCTCCGGCACCGCGTCCATCGCCAGGTTGAACGATTCCCGCAGCAGTCCCCAGGTTCCGGCCGTGATCACCGTGATGATGACGAGGCTCACCACCGGATCGATCCATGTCAGCCCGGTGGCGTTGATCGCAAATCCCGCAATCACAACGCCGAGCGAAACCGCGGCATCGGCGGCCATGTGGAGAAATGCCCCGCGGATATTGATATCCCCTTTTCGCCCTTTCGCGAAGAGGAGCGCCGTAACGCCGTTCACCACGATGCCGAGAGCCGCCACCCACATCACAATGCCGCCGGAAACCGGGCCGGGATCGCCAAGGCGACGGAGGGATTCCCAGGCAATTCCTCCAACCGCGACCAGCAGCAGCACCGCGTTCAGAAGCGCGGCAAGGATCGATGAACGGCGCAACCCGTACGTATGACGCTCGGTCGGGAGGCGGCGAGCCAGATAACTTGCGCCCCACGCCAGCAGCAGCCCGAGCACATCGCTGAGATTATGGCCGGCATCGGCAACCAGCGCCACCGAATGCGCCATGATCCCATAGAATGCCTCGACGCCGACAAAAGCCAGGTTCAGCCCGACGCCGATCGCAAACGCGCGATTATATGTGGCCGGCCCATGCGAATGGCCGTGCCCATGTGAATGATTATGATCGTGTCCCATCTGTTCATAATCCCCTGAATTAATCCGCGTCCTGCAGCTCTGCCTTCTGCCTGATCGATTTCAGATAGAAGATTCCCCCGGTGGCAATTCTATCCCCCTTTTTCACACCGTTTCGGATCACCGCGCTCCCCGCGGTACGCGGGCCGGGCTCCACCTCCACCCGCTCGAATATGTTCGGCTCGCGCTCGCGGTAGAGATAGAATTTATCGGCGTCCTGCTCCAGCGCCTCCGCCGGAACCGTCAGCGCGAGGCCGGTGACGGAAGTCTCGAACTCCACGGTAACGAAAGTCTCCGGCCGGAAACGATTTCCTGCATTGGAAAGCTCGATCCGCACCGTCACGGTTCGCGTGGCGGGATCTACCGATGGAGCGATAAAGATAATCCGCCCGGCGCGGGGCTCACCGTTCGGTTCTCCCGCAAAACCAACGCCACCGATGCGAAGCTCCGACGCGCTCTGCGGCTGAACCTGCGCGTCAACCCAGATGGTTCCGGTGTTCATCACCTCGAAAACATCGGTGCTCGGCTCGATAAATTCCCCAAGCACAACGGCGCGTCTGGAAATCACACCGGCAATCGGCGAGCGGAGCACGATACGGGAGCTGAACGAGCGCGCCGTCTCCGCCGATCCATGCAGGTCCGCGGGATCGATCCCGAACGCGCGGAGTTTGGTTTCAGCCTCGCTCTGCGCCGCGACCGCCTGACGATACGCCGCGCGCGATTCCTCCAGCACGCGCCCCGCTCCAATTCCCTCGCCCGATAATTTCGTGTTCCGTTTGAGCGCCGCGTCCGTCCGCTCCGTCTCCGCGCGGGCACGAAGATATGCCCCCTTCACCTCGCTGATGCCGAATGATTCGATCTCCGCCAGCGCCGCCCCCTTTCCAACTGATGAGCCTTCGGAGACAAACAGCCGGGTGATGCGGCCGGCGATCACGGTTCCCACATGAGCTATCCCGTTCTGCGTCGGGACCACTCGTCCGGGCGCGGAAACCGCGGCGGTGACCGGCCCCTCCATCACGCTCCCGACCGTCACCCCCGATTCCTTCATCATCGCGGGAGTGATGGAGACTTCGGCGGTTTCTTCCGAGGATTCTTCGGGCTCGGCGTTCGCCGGCTTTTTTTCCTGAGCATGCGGCGTATCGGCGTGCCGCGCCGGATCGTCGGGACGCGGATCGGCTCCGCAGCCGGCCAGCGCGATGCCTGTGAGCACAAACAGAATGGTGGCGGGCATCGTCATCCGCCCATTACGCTGGAGACTATGAACTGACATGGATGATATTGCCTGAATGGTTGAGGATAAATCACGGCGGCTGTTGATGCGGATCATCGGATATCCTCCCCGCTGATATACTCCAGCTCCAGACGGAGCCGCTCGGCCTCGCGAACCGACTCGATCGATTCGGACTGCGTATCGATCAGCGCCGTCTGCGCCGCAAGCACTTCCAGATAGCTGGCCTCCCCCGCCTCGCGAAGTCGCAGTGCGATGCGATATGCCTCCGACGCCCCCGGAAGAATCCGATTCCGGTAATCCTCCGCGACGCGCCGGGCCGCGTCATATTCCGCGTAGAGCGATCGGACCGACGCCATGATGGAGCGCGCCGTCTCCTCCCGCTCCGCTTCGCGCATCACGATCTCGGCGCGGGCGGCATCCTCGGGGCCCGAGGCCAGCCATCGCCAGAGCGGCAGGCCGAGACGGAGCGCGCCGCCGAAAAATCCGCGGTTTCCATCGACGGTCTGCGCGGAATATTCCAGCGTGATGTCCGGCAGTTTCCGCGCGGCGACGATATCCTCCTGCGCGCGCGCCGCATCGACGGCGAACGTCGCGGCCAGAAGCTGCGGGCTCCGACTCCGCGCGCGATCCTCCAATGCGGCGAGCGGAATTTCCAGCGGCTGAAGCGCAAGCGCTGATGAAACTGAAATCTCTTCATTCGGCGAGGCGAGCATCAGCGTTCGCAACAGGGCAATCGCTTTCCCGGATTCTCCGCGCGCGTGTGCCCGCCGTCGCTCCGCGGTGGCGAGCGCAACGGACGCCTGCAATGCCTCCAGCGCATTTGCATCGCCAAGCTCTTTGCGTCGCGATGACGCCGCTGAAAATCTCCCGGCGATGGCGACGGCGCTGTCGGAAAGATCGAGCAGATCGCGCGCGGCCGTCACATCGAGAAACGCCAGCGCCGCGCGCCGTTCAAGGTCGCGCCTGATCGCCGCCGCCTCGGCGTTCGTCTGCGCGACGCGATGATCGGCAACGCGATTCCGCGCGGCGTAGATCGTTGGAAATTCCAGCGTCTGCGACACGCCGAACGACGTTGTCGGAGCGCCGGTCAGCGCCGCCGACGGCGATTCATCGACCGAATAAAAAAATTCGGGGCTCGGGAAAAGAGATTCCGCGTTCCACAACGCCCGCTCGCGCGCGGTCGCCGCGTTTCCGCGCTGAAGTTCCGGCGATACAGCGATTGCGCGCTCCCGAACTCTTTCCAGCGTCAGCGGCTCCTGCGCCGAAACTGAAATCGAAACGCCGGGGAGCATCGCCAGGATGAACATAATCGTCGCGATCGCGGCTGAATTTTTCCGGCCGCCTGCATCGGGAGATTTATTTGCGATTTCGATCGCATCATCATCCGGCTCGCCGCGCGTTGAAATCGATCCGCCGAGCCAGTCGAAAATGACCGGCAGCACGATAAGCGTCAGAAATGTCGACGTGACAAGCCCGCCGATGACGACCGTCGCCAGCGGACGCTGCACCTCCGCGCCGGCGCCGCGCGCCAGCATCATCGGAAGAAATCCCAGCCCCGCCAGCGCGGCCGTGGTGATGACAGGCCGGAGGCGTTCATCAGCGCCGGCCAGCACCGACTCCCGCATCGCCAGCCCTTCCGTCTGAAATTTCCGGATCGCAGCGACCATCACAATGCCGTTGAGCACGGCGATGCCGAAGAGCGCGATAAATCCAACGCCCGCGGAGATCGAAAACGGCAGCCCTGCAATCATCAGCGCCCCCACGCCGCCGATGGCGGCCATCGGCACGCAGAGGAAAATGATGCCGGCCACGCGGATCGATCGGAAGGTCTGGAACAACAGCAGGAAAATCAGCAGCAGCGAAACCGGAACAACGATCATCAACCTGCGGCTCGCGGCCTGAAGATTTTCAAACTGCCCGCCGTACGCGATGGAATATCCCGGCGGAAGCGCAACCCCGGCCGCGATCTTCTTCTGAATTTCCTCGACAAAACTCCGCACATCCCGATCCCGCACGTTCGACTGCACGGTGATAAAACGGGAGCCTCCCTCGCGCGAAACCTGCGCCGGCCCCTCCTCCAGCCGCACATCGGCGACCGACGACAGAGGAATTCGCTGCCCCGCCGGCGTGGAGACGAGAATATTCCGGATCGTCTCCACCGTGCCGCGCGCCTCGGGGCGATAGCGGACGACAATATCGAACCGCTTTTCCCCCTCGAACACCTCCCCCGCCTCCTTCCCGCCGATCGCGGTGGTGACAACGTCGTTGATATCCTCCACCGACAGACCGTGGCGGGCAATCGCCGCGCGATCGGGACGGACGATAAGCTGGGGCAGACCGGCCGTCTGATCGGCGGTGATATCGGCGGAGCCGGCGGTGTGGCGCATGATGGTCATGATCTTCTCCGCCGCCGGATCGAGCACCGAAAAATCCTCGCCGAACACTTTCACCGCAACATCCCCCTTAACGCCCGCTATCAGCTCGTTCATCCGCATCTCGATCGGCTGAAGAAACTGCGCACCGACGCCGGGAACCGAATCGATCACCTTCGCCATCGCCTCCACCAGCTCCTCCTTGGTTCGCCCGCTGCTCCATTGATCGTGCGGTTTGAGCATCACGAACACATCGGCCAGCTCGACGCCCATCGGATCGGTCGATATTTCCGCGCGGCCGGTGTGCGAGACGATCGTCGCGACCTCCGGAAATTTCATCAGCAATCGCTCCACGCGCGTGGTGATCTTCTGCGATTCCGTCAGCGACACCGATGGAAGCCGCACCAGCGATATCGAAATATCCCCCTCGTCGAGTCGCGGGATAAACTCGCCGCCGAGCCGCGTAAACCCGAACACCGCCGCGGCAAGCAGCGCAAGCGGAACGGCCAGCACGATAAAACGTCGCGCAAGCACCCGCCTGAGCACCGGCTGGTAATAACGATGAAGGAGAAGGATGATGGGGGATTCCCTGATACGCCCGTTCCGTTTCAGCACGAGCGAGCAGATCATCGGCACGTAGGTGATCGAGAGGATGAGCGCGCCGACCAGCGCGAAGGAGACCGTGAGCGCCATCGGCCGGAAAAATTTTCCCTCGATCCCCTGAAGCGTGAGGATCGGCAGATAGACGATAATGATGATGAAGACGCCGAACTTTGCCGATTTGATCACCTCGACGGCGCCGGAGTATACCATGTTCCGCATCTCCGCCCCGCTCATCGCCGTCGCCTCCTGACGGTTCAGCCGTCCCGCCACAAGGCGAAGACAGCTCTCCACGATAATCAGCGATCCATCGACCAGCAGGCCGAAATCGATGGCGCCGAGCGACATCAGGTTGCCGGATTGTCCGGTCACGACCATCATGATGGCGGCGAACATCATCGAGAGGGGGATGACCGACGCGAGGATAAGCCCGGCGCGAAGATTCGCCAGAAACAGCAGCAGCACGGCGATCACCAGCAGCGCGCCCTCGGCAAGATTCCCCGTGACGGTGGCGATGGTCCGGTCCACCAGCGATTCGCGATCGTAATACGGCTCCACCACCACGCCGGGCGGCAGCGACGATTTGATAGCCTCGATCCGCTCCTTGACCGCGTTGACGACCACGCGGGCGTTTGCCCCCTTCAACTGCATCGTGATGCCGGTGACAACTTCTCCCTCGCCATCGCGCGAAGCCGAACCGAAGCGGAGCGCGGGACCGATCTCGATCGCGGCGACATGTTTCACCAGGATCGGCGTTCCGGCGGCGCTGGCCCTGATGACGCTGTTTTCGATATCCTCCAGCTTCGTCATCGATCCGACCGAGCGGACCGAATACTGCTCAGGCCCCGACTCGATATACGCGCCGCCGGCGGTTCCACCGGAGCGGGCCACGGCATCGAACACATCGCGCAGCGTAAGGCCGAAGCTCACCAGCGCATCGGGATCGACGAGGACATGAAACTGCTTGAGATATCCCCCCAGCGAGTTGACCTCGGCCAGCCCCGGCGTTCCCAGAAGCTGACGGCGGACGATCCAGTCCTGCACGGTGCGAAGATCCATCGGCGAAAGTCTGCCGGTGGTATCGCGCACCACGTAACGGAAAATCTCCCCGAGCCCCGTCGATACCGGCGCAAGTTCCGGTCGCCCGACCGTCGGCGGCAGATGCTCCTCCGCCTCGCGCAGCTTTTCCAGAACCTGCTGCCGCGCGAAATAGGTATCGACGTGATCGGAGAACACAACGGTGACGACCGAGATCCCCGCCTTCGACGTGGAGCGAAGCTCAAGCTGATCCGGCAGCGATTTCAGCGCAAGCTCGATGGGAAACGTCACAAGCTGCTCGATCTCCAGCGGCGAAAGCGCCGGAGCCGACGTGAGAATCTGAACCTGATTATTGGTGATATCGGGGACGGCATCGATGGGAAGATGGAGGAATGCGATAATCCCCCCCACGACAAGCGCGAGCGTGCCGAGAACAACCGCGGCGCGATGGCGCAGAGAGAACGCGATGATCGCGTTGACCATAGATTGTGAACTCCATGACTGTATGGGATGCTGTAGATAGCAACGGCGGGCAACCGGAAGCGCAGTGGGATTCCGGGAGCAGCGTAAGCATCCGCGCGGCGGCACCGCGCGCCAGTTGGAGTCAGGCTAACGGGATATGATCGGGTGGATTGACCGGCGTCGAGACAAGAGAACTGAGAGCATGGGCGTAGTGAACGGCCGGCGCCGGAAACGGCATGATGGCCGGAGGCTTCGGCAGAAGGGCGGGAACATGACAGACGCAGCCGCAGTAATGCGAATGATCCTGGGAGGATTGATCCGCATGATCCGAATCGGAATGTCCGGCGCCGTCGCTCTGATCATCCGTGCAGAACAGGGAACAGGATGTCCCGCAATATTCGGGGCACGGAATACCGCGCTCCCCCGCATAGAGAAGAACGAGCAGCAGACAGAGGATGATATTGAACGTAGAGCGTTGCACAGGGCCTGAAGTTACGACGGCGGTTCCGGCGATGCAATCTCCGTCGCGATCCCGTGGTGACTCAGTTTGAATCCAGCCTCCGCTCCACGGCGCAATCATCCCTCTCTTCACCACGCTTCAAGCTCCGTAGGAGCGCGCCGGTTGTAGCAACGATGTTCCCTCTTCCCACTCAAGCTCCATCGGAGCGTACCCTCCCCGCATCCAGGTGGAACGGTACGCTCCGATGGAGCTTGAAGGACGGAGGCTCCCACGATGCCGAGGCTTCTGACGCTTATCTCAACTTGAGTCACTACCTGCGATCCAATCCGTGACGGCGTGATGGAGTAGCGGGTACATTTTTTCATCCATCCCGGCTTCGGGTTGCGCCATTATCGATGAAGCAATAGATTTGCCGCCGTTACCGCACCTCTGAAGCCTTGATTCTCTGAACATCATGTTCGCCGTCGCAGCGGCGTCCTGGTATCGTCGCGAGCTTACGTACAGGCAGGCTTGGTGATATCCGGCGTCCGCGGCATGGTCGTATCCCCACAATCTTTAATCTTTTGAAGAACAACCAAAGGAGTTCACAGGCATGAGCAACTCGACCCTGTATTTCAATCCTCAGGATCGCGCGGGCAGTTTCGGGATTTCCAGTTCTCCCGCCCTCTGCAATTTCAACGGCGCTCTCTACATGGCATGGCGCGGCGCCGGAAGCAATGATGACAAGATCTACTACGCATCGTTCGACGGCACGAACTGGTCCGCGCAGAACCGCGCGGGCAGCTTCGGGATTTCCGGTTCTCCCGCCCTCTGCGTCTTCAACGGTCTGATGTACATGGCGTGGCGCGGCGCCGGAAGCGGCGATGACAAGATCTATTATGCATCGTTCGACGGATCATCCTGGTCCGGACAGAACCGCGCGGGCAGCTTCGGGATTTCGAGCGCGCCCACGCTTTCGGTCCACAGCGGAGCGATGTACATGGCATGGCGCGGCGCGGGGGATGGCGACGACAAGATCTACTATGCATCGTTCAACGGCTCGTCGTGGTCCGGTCAGAACCGCGCAGGGGGCTTCGGCATCTCCGACAATCCCGCGCTCTGCGACTACAACGGCCTCCTCTATCTGGCATGGCGCGGCGCCGGCGATAACGACGACAAGATCTATTACGCGTCGTACAACGGCTCGTGGTCCGGGCAGAACCGCGCGGGGAGCTTCGGCATCTCGGGGGCGCCGGAGTTCTGCGTCCATCTCAACCGGCTCTATATGTCGTGGCGTGGCGCGGGAGATGGGGATGATGAGATCTTCTACGCGTCGTTCGATGGCTCATCGTGGTCCGATCAGGATCGCGCCGGCAACTTCGGCATCTCCTCCAACGCGGCGATGGCGAGCTTTCAGGATCATCTCTACATGGCATGGCGCGGCGCGGGAGATGGCGACGACAAGATCTATTTCTCGTTCACCTACGATCAGGATTTCGCCAACTGGATGCGGAACTCCTACGACATCCTGAAGGATCGCACGCTCAGGGAGATCTGCATTCCCGGCGCGCACGATGCCGCCACCTATACGCTGCAGCACTGTTCCACGGGTGCCGGCACCTGCAACACGCAGACGCAGCGGAGAAACATGGTCGGGATGCTGGAGGCGGGGGTCCGGTATTTCGATATCCGGCCGGCGATCGACAACTCGACGATGTATTCGGGGCATTTCTCCAATTCGATCGTCGGCATCGTCGGCTGCTGCGGCGATACGATGCAGAATATTCTGGATGCCGTCAAGAGCTTCATGGAGGCGGGGGCGCGGGAGCTGGTGGTGCTGAAATTCTCCCACTATCTGGACCGATCGGCGGGCGAATTCTCATTCACCAGCGATCAGATGGACGCCCTTATCAACCAGGTGGAGAAGACGCTTAACGGCTACCTCCCCAAAACAAATCAGCGTCTGGCCGATATCCCGATGTCATCCTACATCGGGACGCAGGGGAGCGTGCTCGCGGTGTTCGATCAATACACCTACAATGCTGATAATCCGGGCATCTATTCCTACGCCGATCTCGATCCCGACAACCCATCGCTCGACGCGAATCTGGTGGTCTACGATCATTATTCCGATACAAACGATCTGGACACGATGGTCGACGGCCAGCTCACCCAGCTCTATACCTCGGCCGATCACGCGGGAGATCTGTTCCTCCTCTCCTGGACGCTGACGCTGAGCGGCACGCAGGCAACATTCAGCAGCACCTGCATCAGCGAGATCGCGATGCAGGCCAACAACGCGTTGATCCCGAACATCAGGGCGCAGATGGATCAGAAGAAGATCACCGAGGAGTTCATCCCGAACATCATTTACACCGATTTCTGCGATGGATTCGTGACGGCGACCTGCATGGCGTTGAACCAGATGCTCCTGACCGGCGTTCCGGCGTAGCAGATCCCCGATGTGCAATCCGATCAGCGGGATGATACAGGCTTCATCCCCATCGGCTCGATGACGTGACAGGCGGCGACCGCGCTCCCAGGATGGATGCGCGGCCGCCGCGCCTGTCGATAGAACATCGCACAACACCGACCGTGCGTTAAGAACGCCCCCCATCCCCGCGTTGGACTCGCCGTCTGACAAAGACGTGGTATGTAATGTTATCCCAGGCGTTATGAATGCCGATGAAGAGCAACAGCAGCGCCGCCGCCGCAACCACAAACAACGCCTCGCTCACATACCACCATGTCAGGCACGCGGAGACTGCCAGCATCGCATAGGCCGTGATGGGGAGCAGAATATAAAACACCCAGTCCTCGAGCTGGAGCTTATAGACAGCCTGCCTTCGCAGGCGCCGAGTCACGAGCACGGAGTAGACGACTCCACCGAACCCCAGACCCCCCCAGAGTGCCGCGGCGGGACCGATTGCATTCCACGGAGCGCTGACAAGCCCCGCGAGCAGCAGCACGGCCGCGAAATAGACAATGGTCGGCGTCGCAAAGGCATTGCCGGCCTCTGCCTCTTCTTCTGATCTCAGAGTGTTCGCGATAAGGGTCATGACGACAAACTGTAGCCCGATCAGGGCACCAGCGGATGACCCGACGATGACGTAAAAATTTGCCCATCCGGCGAGAGGATTCATAGATATGGATAGTTCGACTCATTGTCCGGCACGGCCTCAACGAGCAAATGTTCTTTCACCGCTCACAGCCCCGTCCTTCGCTCCAGCTCTTCGGGGTATCTTGCCCCCTGCACCGTGATCTCCGATGTGGCGCTATCGATCTCACAGAGATCGTCGGAGCCAAGTTCAACCGCAACCGCTCCGATGTTCTCCTCCAGGCGATGCAGCTTCGTGGTGCCTGGGATTGGGACAATCCACGGCTTCCGGGCAAGCAGCCAGGCAAGCGCTATCTGAGCGGGCGTCGCCTTCTCTCGTTCCGCGACCATGCCAAGCAGATCAACCAACGCCTGATTCGCCTTGCGCGCCTCCGGCGTGAAGCGGGGGACGATGTTGCGAAAGTCGGAGCTGTCGAACGTCGTGTTCTCATCGATCTTCCCCGTGAGAAAGCCCTTGCCCAGAGGACTGAACGGAACGAACCCTATGCCGAGTTCCTCCAGGGTCGGCATCACTTCATCTTCAGGCTTTCTCCACCATAGCGAGTATTCGCTCTGGAGCGCCGTCACCGGCTGAACGGCGTGCGCGCGACGGATCGTTTGCACCCCCGCCTCGGAAAGGCCGAAGTGCCTGACCTTCCCTTCCTGAATCAACTCCTTCACGGCTCCCGCCACCTCTTCGATCGGCACATCCGGGTCAACGCGATGCTGATAGAACAGATCGATGGCATCGACCCCGAGCCGCCTGAGCGCATCCTCCGCGACCTGCCTGATATGCTCCGGCCGGCTATCCATCCCCATCTGCTCCCCATTGGGACCAAACTTGAAACCGAATTTGGTGGCGATCACCACGTGACCGCGGAAGGGAGCAAGCGCCTCCCCCACGAGTTCTTCGTTTGTGAACGGACCGTACGCTTCGGCAGTATCAAAGAATGTTATGCCGCGTTCGACGGCCGTTCGAATCAGCGAGATCATCTCCCCCCTGTCTTTGGCCGGACCGTAGCCATAGCTCATGCCCATGCAGCCAAGCCCGAGCGCCGACACTTCCAGGCTGCTGTTTCCAAGTTTGCGCTTTTGCATGCTCAACTCCCGTCGTCGTGTTAAATGTCGGAATGATAATACTTCACGGTTATGCCCGGTACTGCTCGTCGCTGACCTTCTCCATCCAGTCGACAGCCTTGCCGTCGAGCCGCTCCTGAATGGCGATGTGCGTCATGCCCGTGGTCGACGTTGCGCCGTGCCAGTGCTTCTCTCCCGGCGCGAACCAGATCACATCGCCCGGCCGGATCTCCTCGACCGGACCGCCTTCGCGCTGTGCCCACCCAAGCCCGGTCGTCACGATGAGGGTCTGCCCCAGCGGATGGGTATGCCAGGCGGTGCGGGCGCCCGGCTCAAAGGTAACGCGCGCGCCGACGCCTCGCGCGGGGTCGGCCGCCTCAAACAACGGATCGATGCGTACGGAGCCGGTGAAGTATTCGTCCGGTCCCCTGCCCGATGGGCGGGACCCGTTTCTTTTGATGTCCATTGTCCTGCTCCCTGATTGAGAAGGTGTTTGTGAGGATAGGCTGAAAGGTTTACAGTTGCCGGCTTGTGGGCCGAAACAGGATCTCGTTGATATCCATATCCTCCGGCTGGCTCATGGCGAAGACCCGCAACGATCCTACATCAGAATCGCTTTTGGGCATCGAACCTGCAAATAGCGGAGGAAGGAATAACGCGGAAATCTGACACGGCTTGGCAGACTCGAAATCACCTGTCGTGAGATAGCCCCTGTCACAGCCCGGAGTCCTGGTCATAGGCCATCACCAGACTCTTCGGAGCCCCCTTCCGCCATGCCCTCTCGAACAACTCACGCAGTTCTTCATGGCTCACCGTCGAAAACCGTACCAGTATCCACGGGTATCCCCGATAATGATCGGTGATATAGAATGTGGCCGGGTCACTCTGCATCAGAGCCTCCCGCTCCTCGATCTCCATCGCAAGCACAAGGGCTTCTCCGCTGTCGTGCAGACGCGCAAGGAGCCTGGCACGGACGCGAAATACCGGTGTTCCGTAGGAACGCCCCTCGATGACGCCGGGATAGGAGAGTGCCAGATCGCGTACAGTGTCCAGCGAGACGGGCTTGCAATCAGGGTCCTGGTTCAGTGCCATTGTTCGTTCGCATCGTTGATTCGGAACACTCGGAGCCCGGAAAATCCGATCCCAGACAGGATAGTGCTCTATTTGAACATAGGGCTTTTCACCTATCTCCGGTTCAAACCCCTGCACTCCTCTCATCCCGCAATCGACTATTCCACGCGTGTGAAAATCGCGTTGATATAATAGACCATTTTACTGTATTTATCATCCGGATCGACCTTCTTTATCGAGGCCGCAATTGCTGTACGCAACGCCGACTTCCTTCCACCGGTGATAAGAGATTGCCAGGTTGTTCCGTCCAGCTTCCTCTTGATTGCCTCACGTTGTGCCGTCACTATCGTGCCGACGCCGGCGTTGTATGATGCTACAATAAACTTCTTCCGGTCGATGCCGGTCGGCTTGATATCCAGCTTGGTGTCGAGATTACTCGCATAACGGCTGATTATTCTTGCCAGGAGCACGATTGCCTTTTCCGGGATTTTCCGGTCCCCCGATTCCCCGCCGACATTCTTTTCCTCCTCCGTGCCCAACTGAGCAATGCCCGCGATATCATCATCCAGATCATTCACAAACTGATCGCTGCTTTCCTGTGCGATAAGTGATTTCAATTCGGCCGCCGTGATGCTCTGTTTTCCCAATGCCTCGGCAACATCATTCCCCGCGAAAATTGCATCGAATTCCTTCCACCGCTTACTGGCCTTTGCAAGGCTCTGCGTTTGATTTCCCAGGGTACGCACGGAATCGATAATGTCCTTACGATGTCCCTTATACGTATATCTGGAATCCGGCTCCCTGACAATCGCATCCAGATCCTTTGCCAGATCTGCCTTCAACGCGCTGGCTTTCTTCTCCGACTTCGGATTTGAGCCAAGCTGATCGAGACTCTTCTGGATATCCTCTCGACGTGCCTTCAACCGGTCTTCAAGTCGCGCTCCCGTTATCTTTACAGATTCCTCTCTCGATTTCACGGTCGAGCTGGGAACTCGTTTAACGTCCTCCTCGCGCTTTTCCGCTTCCGCGTCCCGTTGTATGATGCCGGTTGTGCCAACGCCATGCGTTCCCTGTTGCAGAACGTGGGTCAGCTCATGGGCCAGCAGGGCCCGACCGGCACTCATGCGAGGAGCAAAACGGTTCTCTCCGAATACGATATGACTTCCCACAGTAAACGCGTTTGCATGGAGGGCGCTGGCAGCTTTGGCTGCCTTTGCATCGGTATGGATCCGAACATGGCTGAAGTCATGACCGAAGCCGGTTTCCATATCAACACGGCTCTGCCGGCCCAGGGGTTGACCTGAAGAGCCGAGCACATCGCGAACGGCCGCAGTGGCGTCAGCAGACTCCTCGCTCTCCGATGCGAGATCCTGTGTAAATGATGTTTCGCCGGCCGTTGGCTGCCGCAATATTGCGGGGAGCGTGCGCCGGGTCGTCATAAGTGGAAGCACTCCAATCGTACCATGGTCGGGCCGCCCGGCAATTTCCCTCGCGATACTCTCGGCCTCCTGTTCATCCATGGCTCCCGCGGAGCTGAGCTTCAAACTGCCACCAACACTATGTGATACTGGCTGGCGTACGGGAACCTGGCTGAAATCATGCCTGAAATCCCGATCCGAAGAGCCCATCCTCGGCTCCTCCGGACTCGTGGCTGATGCCGGTAGCTGATGCACCGCGCGATGCCGTTGCAACGAATTAGAGGAGTTTGCGACCGGCGTTGCCGTGGTATTTACTGGAATAGTTTCGTGCATATTGGTCTCGGGCATCGCAATCCCATCTTTTATGACTCACCAACCATGTTGGTCATCTTCCCCGGTCTGAAATGCCATTTCTATCCGTTACCGGATAGAAATGGCAACTATACTTATTTTCCGCATTGCTCCCCTGATATCCTGGCAATTAATTGAGTAAAATATCTAAGGGTATAACATCGCCTCATCAATTTCCGGGCAGCTTTTAGCTTTAACCGATTGCATGCAGGGCAGCCAATTACCTCCCTCGGCGTCAGATCCGGGCGGGTTCTCGGCCTTACGAAACTGAATTTCAATGCCCATGCGGACAGCTTTTTCATACACTGAACGCATTCCACTTGAAATACCACGAATACTTGGCAAACCATCCGTGGTATAGATATAAATTGCATCACAGGCTCGCAGCACTACTACACAAAGCCGTTGCCAGTCACCTCCATAGGGTCGGAGGTTATCCAAGAATAATGGATAAAACGCATGTGGAGCGATCGGTGCGACCGATTCATCAGGTGATATCATCAACTGATAGCAATACCATAACGTTCGTCGTGTATTTTCTGTTGCGGCTCTGCGCATTTCCTTCTCATCCTTATCATACGCCTCTCCTATTAATGGCGAGCAGACGAAGACGCGCTTGATCGGCTCCTTCAGGCTCGCTCTCTCCCATTTCTTCTTACTTACTTCGTTGTTGTGATAGCGGACCAAATCCGAATAAAGATCACAACGATCGACCTTCAGAAACGGCTTACCCGAAATTACATGACCTTGGGCGGCCTCGGTAATCTTCTTTTCAGCAATATAGATGTCCAGCCCACGCATTCGCGCCAGCTCAAACACCATTGTTGCTTCAGCATCCTCCCGCTTATCGTAATAGTGCACACTGTGGAAAGCATCAAGAAATTTTGCAGAACAATAAAGTGCGTGACGGCGTTGCACCCCTTGGTTTAAATCCAGGAGAAATGAATAAAACGCCAAGGGCGAGAATGGCACTATAAGCTTAGAATATCCCCCATCCGTGACACTGAACCCTTGCCTTTGATGCGAGACGAAGTCGCAGAGATTGAGCGCACTTTCGATAGAATCGCACCATTTACCATTAATAGGCGCGAATCCATCCATACCATTTTGCGCAGGCCCGGTCAATGGGACGCGGATAAACACCAATCGAGACAAAGCCGCTGTCAAAGACCCGCCCAAGTAGCCGCTTGCATTCACAATAAAATCGACCAATGCAATAGATGCAGAGACAACGACTGCACAACTCAAACTAATCGACTTATCATAGCCGGAAGATGCAAACAGCTCCAGCAAACAAGTAGACAACCACAGTATTCCGAGCAACAACCACGTATGAGCCATACGCGCCGTATAATCAGTGGATAGATACCGGTATCGGCGCCACATTTTCAATGGCCTGCGAATATTACTGCCAACCGCCAGACCCACAGTATAAACGAAGGCAAGAACGCATTGAACGACTAGATAGGAAAGGACATCTTCTGGTTTTGTGATAAACCGCGACATCAGCACAAATGCTATCCCTGACACTACTGCTATGGCCGCCAGCGATGTCAGTCGCCATGGAGCTGGAATCATCCCTTTGTTAAAGCGCTCGTTCTCGATTCCTTGCAGCAACGTAACCTTATGCACAAACCAGAGAGCGAGAACGCAATAGGATAGTACAACCCACCATTTTGGATCAACGTAGACCTGACTGCTTGGTACAACGTGACCTTGATTGTCTAGTATGACGTAACCTTGACTGCTTGGTATGAGGACGTTTTTCAAGGCTAAGCCGACAAGCAAATTGAAGACCAATACAGCCGAATTCAGTGTTACGTTTTTGAGTGTAGTAGTAGATCTAAAATGCATAAGTCAATATTTTGTTTTTTTGTGAATGATCATTTTCAATATGCCGCTACAAGCATGTCTATTTCCAAATATGGCTCGCGGGACATGCTGTCCGTATTATGTGATATGACAATCCGACAGTACCATCCTCTATCTGACAAGTCCGGCGCAGGCTGATTTCAGAGATCTTAGATTGCTCTGCCACCCTGCTAAATTTACGAGCCTTTCCGTTCAGCTTGCTTGACGTGCACGGCAGTTACCAGGCAGGGTCTAGGGTTGATGCAATTGGGATGGCTTCAACTTGCCAATTAAAGAATGGCGCTCACTTTCCGTTGTCATCTGCGAGAGCCAATGATGTTCGACCAGCCCTAACCGTACCCAGCCAGAGAGGTATATCAATTGTAGCGCAATACGTATAGTTCGAGTCGTTTATTCAGAGACAATCTGGAGAAAATATCGAACAAGACTCTCCGAATTCTTGCACGTTAGATCGTCAATAAGCTCATTATATGCGTCTGCAAAGAATTAGCCGGATATGATACGAACCGCACCAATGTCTATTGTGGGGATCACACATTTATATAACGGATTCGACTCCCTGCAATCCATGACAGATCAAGGATGATCAGCATCAATAGCATTGTGACTACAACCAATCCGCGAAAAAATTGCGTGAGACTAAACTCACGCGAAAAAAAATCATGATAAATTAAGGAGCCCTGGAGGAGTATCGCAGCAAATCTACTATCGTTCCGCCTTGGGTCTTGACAACGATAGTGAACCAGACGGATTAATCTGAAATCCTTTGCACCATTATAACCGATCTAAGATTCCAGTTATGGCTTGAAAATGAGGTGCGGAATGGACATCTGAAGTAATTCTTCACCCCGGATGCAATCACCATCTCGAAACACTTTACAGATCCCTTTGGCGGTCCAGATCGCGACGGCTATCTTTCCAGAACTCCCGCCATTTGAATTTACTCTCCCATGGGATGATTCCGATCACATACGTATGGACATGGATTTTTTTATCAATGCCATTGAACGGTGATGCTCATCACCTCCCCGGCTCCATAAAAACCATTGAATGGGCGCTTTGGCATCGCAGGATAAATGAGCACGGCACGACGAAATGGAATCGTCTCGAAGCCGCCGCGCTCGTGCACGAGTCCAGCCTGTTTAAGGAAGAAACGGCAGAGCGCATGCAGTGGCGGGTAATCTCCGTTGAGGCGGTTGTACGGCCAACCGCTTCCAGGCTCCCACCACATGGAGCCTGAATGCTGGAAAGATGTAGGCCGTCGTCAGGCCGTTCGCTGCGTACGAATATTCTCTTGCTCTGGCAGAGCGATGCGTTGATATGCGGCAACGTACTGACATTCTTTGACCTGCCATGCCATCAGAACAGAGTCACTTCGTGCAACTACCAGATATTTTTCTGAACTTCATCCAACGCAATCCCCAAATCAGCAACCTGCCTCTCCACTATGTTGAACATCATGATCCGCAGATCATTCACGTCCGGCACGCTCCGGGCGGCACTCCTGCTCTCGAGCATATTCCTCCGCGGGCTCTCACTTCCGGCGCAGACAGATTCGGCCACGCACCGGCAGTATCTGAGGGTGCCGGATAGTCTCTGGAGCAGGGCACTTTCCGGCATCGGTGCGCGGAGCGGAGGGATCGGCTATACCGCCGACGAGATGCTCAACTATAATCCCGATGATCTGGTGCTCCGCTCGGTCTGGGAACTCTTCCGCGATGTCCGGAATGTCCCGCGCTACAGCGGGCAGATAAGCGGGGGGCTGCTCGACAATGCCCAGGATCCCGCTGCGGTTATTCGGATCGCCTACGGCCTCACCGATATATCGGCCGGGCGCAACCTCCCGCCCGCGCTCGACTCGCTCTGGCACTCCGTCCCCTCCACCCGCCATTACATGGATGCCGATGCCGCGCTCGACTCGATGCTGGCCGGCGCCCGGAACAGCGGGTTCAGTAAGAAGGAGCGAAGTCTATGGCAGCGATTGCCGGATCGCGTGAAGCTGCTCGCCGTTCGGCTGTACGACGGCGCCAACGAGGCCGCAACATGGTTCGATGGTGCCTACCCCGACAGCCTGATCCTTCCGGCTCTCGGTGTTTCATCGCCCGAGCGCGCAACCGCCGAGCGACTCTACTCCCTCGCCATCAAACCCTGGATCGACGAACGGCAGGGGCAGCCGGCCACGCACGATGGGTATATCTTCGAGATCATCCGTCGCACCGACCGGCGTCGCGTTGCATTTGCATCGGCCATCATGGCAACCTACCTCCAGGCGGCACTTACCGATATTCTCGCGGCGGATACCACGGCGCGGGTCGATATGAGCTTCTCGGCTCTGGCTATCCCGACACGCCTCGGAATGCTTGTCATCCACGGCACCGGGAATGACACGATTTCCGGCGATGCGTTTCTGACGATCGATCTTGGCGGCAACGATCGCTATTCAGGACGGCAGGGCACCCCCCTTTCGCTCGCGCGGCCGATCGGTATCGTGATCGATCTTGCGGGAGATGACACCTACGACGAGCCGAAACTCCCGGCGGCCATGGGGTGCGGGCTGTTCGGCTTCGGGGCAATCATCGACGTTGCAGGTAATGACCATTACCGCATCCGCGAGTCGGGGCTGGGGGCCGGGTGGTTCGGCACCGGACTGCTGATGGATATGGCTGGCGATGACGAGTACACCGTGGACAGCATCTGGGGCCAGGGAGCCGCGCATATCGGCGTGGGAGCGCTCGTGGATCTGGCCGGCAACGACAGCTATACCTGCGGCAGCCAGTCGCAGGCGCTTGGCTGCACGCTCGGCGCCGGAGTTCTCGTAGATCGCAATGGCAACGATCGTTATATCGCCCGCGACGATGGTGCAATCTCGGAGCTCTATCTCGGCCAGTCGGTGTCGATGTCGCAAGGGGTGGGCTATGGCCGCAGGGCCGATCTCGGCGATGGTCACAGCCTTGCCGGAGGGGTCGGCATGCTGGTCGATGGCGCGGGAGATGATTACTACAGCGCTCCGGTATGGAGTCAGGGGGCCGGCTACTGGTGGGGATTCGGGGCATTGGAGGATCGCGCCGGCAATGATACCTATCGAAGCGGAAAATATTCCATCGGCGCGGCCGCGCATTTTTCGATCGGCTGCAAGGTCGATCTCGCCGGTAACGATTCCTATTCGATCGGGTACGATTCGGCCAAGAACCAGTACAACGGTCATGCACGCGACGGCTCGATCGGCATTTCAATCGACGGCGGTGGGAACGATCGGTATTTCCTGAAATCGAATTGCGCCGGCTCGGCCGATCTCAGCAGCATCGCGCTTTTCTGGGATCGGGGCGGCGACGATGAATATAATATCTACTACCCGAAGTCGACCGATACCGGCTGGTCCGATACGCCCCCTCTCGGCACCGCTACATTATATACACCGTTCAATTCCTTCCGGGATGATCTCCCCTCCTACGGCCTTTTTATCGACAGCGGTGGCGAGGATCGATATATCTGGGACAGTCGCGGCGGCTCGATATTCCATTGGGATGTGATGCCGGGAAATAAGAAAGAGTGGCGGAGCAGGCGGAGCGGGATTTCACTGGGATTCGGGATGGATGGAGAGTAGTGGGGGAGCCTGTGTTGACCGGCGGTTCCGTATCGGAATCGCCGGCTTTTCCTGACTGCCCGTTCATTGATGGATCAGCCGGGCCGCAGCGGAGGCGGATCATCGATTACCGGCGAAGGCCCGGGAGGAGGGGGAATTCCAAGCGGTGCATACCGGATGGTAAAGCCCAACCGCAAAGAATTGACATACCATGCCCCGCTATCCTGATGAATAATGGAGTTCAGACCCAACGTATAGAATATCTGCGGTTCGAGGAGGAGATGCTCATTGCGATCCAGCCTGAACGAATATCCGGTGCCGAGGGAGAGACTGACCGGAAATACCGATGCAGTGGGAATAATTCCGGAGTAAACATTGCGTTCATAACGATCGCCTCTCGAGCTTACCGTGTCGTAGCTTATTCCCGGTGAATTAATAATGTGCTCCCGGTAATACACGTTCCTTCGCACCAGGACCGAGCCGGTCATCCTGGCATACAAACGGAGTTGACCCATCAGACGATAACCAAGCAGCGCTTCCAGATCCACGCTCCCGAGCGATGCATCGATTGTGTGTTCAAAATCCACGGTATCCACGATGGGTATATGCGTTTTCGGGTCCTCGACGCCGGAAATTCGAACTCTCTCGGGTTGCTCAAAGGTTGCGCCGAAACCATGCCACCCAAGGCGCACTTCGCCGACAAAGCCACGCCCAAGCGCCCTCCGCTAGAGAAAGCCGGCGTGTAATCCACTCGATGTATTCTCGGGATATGTCTGATTTGGGCAGCAACTCGAAATGCCATCGAGCTGATGGAACTCCGGCGTATGTGTAACCCGATCCCATGTGACATAGACGCCGTAGCCAACATCAACAAGGCTCGGCAGGGATGGCGCATCAAATCTCATCTGCGCGATCGCGCATGTCGCCGAGCCGATGAATGCCGCGGTAATCGCAATCAGTAATCGTTGAAGTATCATTCTCATCTCCCCAAACGAACAGAGTGAGCGCCATTGCCCGTTTATTCAGGTCAACGAGCAATATCGAAGCGGGCAACAGTACTGGTGCCCGACGCGGTCAGCACACCGAAATAGCTGCCGATAGGGAGATCGACGACATCACAGGTCAGGGAATTCATTCCCTGCTTTCCGTCATCGGTCCGGATGGACCGCACCACATTGCCGAAGACATCGAAGATGGCGACGTGGGGGGCGCAAGCAACCGGCAATTGAAAATCGATCAACAGAGTCCGGTCGACCGGATTGGGCTTCAGTGTGATTTTGACACCCATCGTTCCGATTCCGTCCGGGATAATCAGACGCGGATGGCCGTTCTCTCCTTCCCTGCAGATATCCTGCAATTCAAATGTGCCGGCTGCCGTGTTGGTTCTCACAACCTGGACAAAGTCGCCATGGATGCCGGTCCATTTGAATTGTTGCACTCTCACGGCCCCCGACGCGACGTGGCCGAGCATTGCAGTGAACGTAAAGTCGATAATGCTGTCACAGAGCGTATACTCACCCTGATAATCGATCTCCAGCCCGCGTGTACCCCAATATGCCCGTTGGGAAACGGGAATAGTTTGCACTCGCGTTGCAAATGGCACAAAATCCTCCGCGAATCGCGCGGAATCAAGAAGGTAGAAAAATTGACAGCGCCATTGACGGTTATCGAATTGGCGTACTGTAAATAGGCGTAGAGCGTGTCAGGCATCAATAAATAGTCAGTGAAAGGAATAGATAATTCCCGTATTTATGGTTCAGTCCATCGCTCTGAAGAATAATGCTCGGTCAATTCCGAGCATTAACCGCCGGAGCGCCTCCCATACTGAAAAGCCCCGGCGAACCGAGGCTTTCTTCATATCTGCCCATCTCTGTTGATTTTTCACAATCCCGCTTTACTTCCCTGCTGCGCTCGTAACGGTGAACTCTATGTCGTCGGGACTCTGGGCCAGTTTGATGTCGTTACCGTTGAAGGCGGAAACAGTACAGGAATACGTGCCGGGCTTGAGCGGCTTATCCAGAGTATACGAGAGCCCGTCAACGCGCTTGTTGATATAGTCGTACTCTGTCTCCCCTCCGCCGGAGATGCCCGCGTTAATGCTGAACTTGTAGTAGGCCGCATCCGGATACTCCGCCCACTTCACCTCCGTGTTGCTCGAACCGACTTTCGACCCGGCTTTGGGACTCAGGAGCTTCAGATCGTTCTTGAAGAGATTATTGATCGGTGCGAAGTAGGTCTTATCAGCCTCGATCCTGTACTTGGCGGCCGAGATGTAACCCGAGGTGGCGAAGACATAGAATGGTGTATCGAAAACCTTCGCCGTGAGAGCTTCGTACATCTTTGGCACTACATTCTTGATAAGGTATTCGCCGTTGCCATCCGTCCTGGTGGTATAGGATTCGCCGCTGCATCCGTCCAGATACTGGCTGAACTTTTCGCAGAGCTTCACCTCGATCCCCTCGGCGGGCTTGCCATTGTAAAGGACTTTCCCCTGCACATTACCCGTGCCCGGCGCCGGCTTTTCCTTCTCCACGCCCGTGCCTGAGGGGATTGTGCCGTCGTCGTTCGGCTTCACGCGGGTCGTTTCGTTGCCGGTCGAGTTCCTGCTTGTGTCGGTGGTTCGGCCGGAGTCTGCTTTGTCGGAGGACTTGCCGCAGCCTGGCAGGAAGATAACTGAGAGCAACAGGACGGCGACCGTCGATGTACTGTTCATCCGCATTGGATTCATCCTCCGTAGTTGATTCGATGTTTTCGATCTACCTCATCCAGCTTTACATGCCTGCCCTGTTGGTCTGACAGCTCTGGCGTTTGCCTCTGGATGCTCGCCTTCTAAAATATGGGGAATGAAGTACCAGGCCTCGAACATTTTCACGGGGACTGCATCGACTACGCGCGCCACGACCCGAAAGGATGAGTATTGTTCCCGCCCAATGAGTGGCGCTCCCGAGCCTTGCGGTGATCGAATCGTGGCAGCGCACATTGAAGGTGGAGCTGGTCTATCCCCAGCGGTATCACAGCCGTGCCAAGGCTCGTAAGAGCATCTTCGAGTACATCGAGGGCTTCTACAACCATGAACGTCAACACTCGACACTGGGCTATCTCAGCCCCGACCAGTTTGAACGTCAGCACACAGCTGACTCGTCACTCACAGCTGACTCGTCACTCACAGCTAACTCGTCACTCACAGCTCTACTAAAGCGGGGGAACTTCACATCGATCAGCTCGCTGATGATCGGATCACAGGACGATCAGCTTTCCGGCTGCTTCATCCCACCCGCAGGGCCAGTGTCCATCCCGGATCCACGGCATCATATCGAGGAAGAAGTGATGATTGCCCACCGGCATAAGCCACAGTTCCACGGACGCATATGCGATTGCTTCGGCGACGCGCGAATATCCCATGGCAAGCGCGGCCTGGTATGCCCCGTTCCAGCATAGCTCCACGGCGGGATCATCTGATTGCAGAAGCTCAATTGCCCGTAGCCAGTGCGTATTGGTGAACGCATCGGGTAGATGCAGGTACTCGTCGTCAACCCGAACTACTTCCTGATCGCACCTGTTCCACCGCCCGAGACTGGAATTGCCCCGATAAAGTAGACGAGTGTTGAGTAACCAGGCTGACGATCGTTACGCAGCCTGCTGTGTTGTCGACGATGGTCGGATGCTCTGATCAGGAGCTGGTGCCGACGGTTCGGCATCGCG